>NZ_JAEEMU010000008.1 GCF_016283395.1 Ruminococcus sp. | reverse complement strand
CAGTTATACTTATCGTATCCCACTATGTCAACAACATCGTCTCCGGGATACCAGTCGGCAGCCGCAGGTGAAGTAGAGCCTGTCCATATCCAGATAAGGTTGTCCAGACCGTAAACATTCGTGAGCTGATCGTAGAGCAGACGGTAGAGCTTCTTGCAGGGCTCCGCGCCCTCAGCTCCCCACCAGAACCAGCCGCCCTCGGCTTCGTGGAGAGGTCTCCAGAGCACAGGCACATCTGCGTCCTTGAGCTTTTTCAGCTCGCCTGCGATAAGCTCGATATCAGCCATAACGACTTCATTTTCCCATGTTCCCTCTGTAACTGCATTTTTACAGCTGAAAGTAGTGAACTTGGGATTAGCTGACTCTACATAGAAAGCTATATCATCGCTGTCCTTTTCGCACGGCACGTTCCAGTGCCATGAAACAGTTGCGATACCGTGATACTTGTTTACCCATTCGATAACTCTCTCGGGAGCATGATCGCGCCAGTCGGAAGAGGTATTGTACGCAAGGAAATCAATTCCGCGTATAGCAGGCTGTTTGCCTGTCTTTTCCTCTATGTATTCAAACTCGGCTTCATTGTCCTTGATGAATACATCGGGGCTGTTCCAGAGGTTATAGTTGTGGTCTCCGCAGTATTCCTGCTGACCTGATATGATGTGCTTTCCATACTGGTCGCAGAGATAATTGTAAAGACGCTTTGTGGTATCAGAAGCCTTGGGATTTGAAAGCTCCCTTGTAGGCGAAAGATTGGTGAGCTTTTCGGGAGCAGCCTTCAATGTGAGATAATCGAAGAAGGTATAGCCCCAGTATGCTTTCAGCTCGATAGTGTTCTTTCCCTTTTTAAGGTTCACCACACCGCCAGAAGTCTCTGCAAATGTCTTGGTGTACGGGCAGGTAAGCTCGCCCTGATTTACTCCGTTGACGTTGAGATACTGGACTTTCTTGTTTGGGTCACTTGGTTCACAGTAACCAATGTTAAGCTCGTAGAGTCCTGCCTCAGGAACATCTACGTCTACGCTGAGGGTTGTGCCCTTCTGATCGAGATAAGCAAATCCCTTGCCCGAGAATCCGCTCAGGTCTGTGCCTTCCGGGAAATCGCTCATCTTTACATCGGAAGCTCCATCAGCGTGGATCTTTCCTCCGCTTGTTTTGCCGTCCTCGAATTCGTATTTGAGGACCTCATCGGCAGCAAGAACTGCCGATGGCTTTGCCAGAGCTGAAGGAAAACTCATCGCCGCCGACGCGATGAACGCAGCTGCAACAGTGCACGCAGCGCGCTTCATGTTTTCTTTTTTCAATTTGATCCCTCCAGATCGTGTGTATTAAATTATTTGCTTTAAGCCTATAATTTAAGTGCCTATCCTTATTTATCAGCTTAACGCAATTATACACATATATGATAACACATTTTTTCTGAAATTGCAAGGGATTTCATAAAACATTACTAATATTAGCCGATTATCCAAAAAGCGCAATTTATGGTCAGACCGTTCTGAAACAGCAATTATTTAAGCTTTTTCCTCCTATCTTCGTTAAATGATATTATCACAACTATGGCTGTAAGCACTCCAAATATGCCGAGCCCGAGCCAGCTCACCCATTCGGGTGCTTTCACGCTTTTCTCAGCGTCTGCAACCTGTGCAAAAGCATCAGCCGTTTCATGTAATTCTGCAAATCCGAGACCGTTTTCCTTTGCATATCGTTCCACCGCCGACTCGCTGTCACCTACTATCGTCATATCTGTTTTTACTGTCATCTTATTGCCGTCACAGTCATACCCGAATGCCTGCTCACCTATATCGTAGCAGGTTTTGGGCAATACCGCGCTCGAAAGCTTTCCGCACATATAAAATGCCATTTCTCCCACAGCTAAAAGGCTCTCGCCCAGCTCTGCGCTGCACAGGTCAGTACAGCCTGCAAAAGCAAATTTTTCGATTATTTTTGTCCCATGCGGCAGACTTATTTCACTAAGAGACGTACAGGCACGAAAGCAGGAATCGGAGATAATATCAAGGGTTTCGGGGAGTTCTATCTCCTTTAGTGCCCCGCAGCCACAGAAGCAGCCCATGCCTATCTCTTCAAGCTCCGCAGGGAGCCTTATGCTTTCAAGCTCATAACAGGCATAAAAGCTGTGATGCCCTATTTTCAGCACTGTGTCAGGCAGTACAGCCTCTTTCAGCGAATGACAGTTATAGAATGCGTTGTCCCTCACCTCAATAACGGGGCATCCCTCAATATATTCGGGTATCTCAATGTATTCGGGTTCGCCTTTGTATCCGACTACCGTCACTTCTCCGTCTATGATAGTGTATTCGTAGCCGCTGCTTTCTGCCGCAGCAGTTCCTTTGTCCGCTGATATCAGCATTATAAATGCCGCAGCAGCAAGTATGATCTTTTTCATACCTATCCCTCCTTTATGTCCAGTATAACATCTGCAATGTACAGCCGAAAGTTCTTTTTCATGTCAAAATATCCGATTTCCCGATGCTTTTCATCCACATCACATTTTAACCCGTGATAAATGACTGCTGTCGCTGACTTCTTTTGTCGGATATTCCCGTAATATTTCCATAAAAAAGGCTTCCGAAAATATCGGAAGCCTTATACGTTCATCTTTTGCCGCAGTTTTTATCAAAGGAAGGATTGCAGGCATAGAAGTTTTTAGAGTCAAGATTATCCTGTGCTATGCGAAGTGCTTCGCCGTTTCGTTCAAGAGAACTCATATTCTCCACTGAATGATTATTTTTTCACTTGTAGCATATATGATGCGGATAAGTATATCTGCCACCTGACGTTTATCGTCAAAGCTCAGCTCGTCCCACATCGCTGAATGATAGTCTATCGTGCAGTCAGGAATACACTTTTCCGAACCGAGCTTCTTCACGCGCTGATATATTTCGTTTTTCCGACTGTCAAGAGCGGAAATACGCTGGTTTATGTACTGAAAAAGCACGTTATCAGCATTGGCGACTTTTTCGAGAAGTCCGTTTATCTCCTTGTCTGTCTCAGCAAGCTCATTCTCCAGCATAGCAAGTTCACTATCGGGAGCACTTTTTTTCGACGGTGAAAGCTTTCCCAGCTCAGTCAGCCTTTCGTTTATCTCATCACACACAAGCTTTTCTATCGCAGCAGTATACAGCGTACCTGCCCCTTTACAGCATTTTGTACCGAGCCTGTTTGAGCAGATGAGGTAACGCCGCCGCCCGTTGTCGAACTGCTTTGCAGTAAGAGCATAGCCGCACTCTCCGCACTTTATCTTGCCGCACAGCCATGAATTTCTCGCCTTCTGCAAAGGTATGATCTGCGCTCTCCCCATGCACTTTTTACGGCATTTCAGCCATAATGCCGAGTCCACTATCCCCTTGTGCGGAGCAAGAACTATCTGCTTGCCTTCAATTTCTGTGATTTTTTTCCTTTTATCTGAACGGCTTTTGTAGCAGTAGCAGCCGTTGACTCCGATATAATCCGAGGGCAGATTCACAAGCACTGCACCATGCTCCTTGAAGAAATCATACACATCAGAGTCAGCCTTTACGTATATGGGATTTAGGATAAGCTCCCTTATCCGCTGTCTTACCCAGTCTTTTCCGCGCTTTTTTATCCCAAGCTCATTCATTCTGTCAATGATATCACCGTATGAAGTCTGCGGCTGAGAGTACATCTCAAACATCATGCGGACGACATTTTCTTCATCGGGTATCGGCTCATACATTGAAGTATGCACCCCGTCAATTACAGCAGGCACTTTTCTGTACCCGTAGGGTATAGCTCCTCCCATGTAAAAGCTTTTCTGACTCCGTGAAAAATATGCGTCAGCAACTCGCTTCTGTATAGTTTCGCGTTCAAGCTGTGCAAATACGATACAGATATTCAGCATTGCATTTCCCATTGGCGAGGAAGTGTCAAACTTTTCCGTTGCAGAAACGAACTGCACACCGTATTTGCCGAACATTTCCATCATCGCCGAAAAATCAAGTATTGAACGGCTTATGCGGTCGAGCTTATAAACAATGACCGTATTTATCTCACCGAGCCTTATATCGTTCATCATCTGTGCGAACTCGGGACGGTTCGTATCCTTGCCGCTGTAACCGCGGTCTATATACGTCCTGAAAGTCTCACCTCTTGCTTCATATTTGCATAGTTCTATCTGATGTTCTATGGAGATGCTGTCCGCACGATCAACAGATTGTCTTGCATAGATAGCTACGATAATATCAGCTCCTTTCAGAACTGTCCGCTGCACTGCTTTGCCGCAGCACAGACACTGTATTTATTTTTCATCACCCTTTTTTACGTATTTTGAGAAAATACCGTACAGCTCCGCTTCCGCAGCTTTTATCTTTTTACGGTTATTTTTATCGGGGAAGAGATTTTCAACAGCCATGCTCCCCTTTTCCGTTATAACTGTTTTAACCTGTGAATAATGACCTGATCTGCTTAACTCTACAATAGAAATCGCCTCCGTTACATTCTATTGCAGCATCACTTGTCCGAATACTTAAAATCCATATTTTTTGATAATAGGATCATGCAGGAAAAAACGGCATTTCTGTGATAAGGTGGTATGTATCATATTGAGCGCGAT
>NZ_JAEEMU010000024.1 GCF_016283395.1 Ruminococcus sp. | reverse complement strand
AGGCTTTTCCTCCCTGCTCTCGCATACAGGAGCGATATCACCGATGATATCCGCAAATTCCTGCTCCGATATCTCTTCGCCGTCAATGCGGAAGCTGCCCGTCACCTTAGTTATGGCAGGGGAAGAAAATCCCCCAACCCTATAGCCTGCGTTTTTCAGCACCGATGTGAGCATAGCTCCGAAAGAGCCTTTGCCGTTTGTGCCCGAAATATGGACTGTTTTCACCTTGTCCTGCGGGTCTCCCATGAGACTGAGAAGCTCTGTAACACGGGATAATCCCAGAACACTGCCGCGCTCGGCAGCCTTTTTCATATAGTCAAGTGCTTCTGTATAGTTCATTTTCTCTTTATTTTTTCAAGCTGAGCAGTAAACGCCTTATTGCTCATGAGCATATAGATGATAGAAACCTCGATAACTGCCATGATGATGTTAGTAACAGGTCTCCAGATAAGCTGTGGTCTCATACCGGGGAAGAGATAATACAGACCTGTTGTTGTGATTATGACAGAGCCGATAAGTCTGCCGATAACTACTGAAAGCGCAATTCTCGGAAGAAGCTTTTCCTTGAGTACATACTGGTATACAAGTCCTGCGAAAAATCCTGTAGCAGCCGCACCTACTGTGATAACAGGCATTGGTGTCATTCCTGTCACAAGACAGCCGATAAGGTCAGCGCCTGCACCTACTGCCGCACCGATGAACGGTCCGAAGAAAATAGCAGCCATAAGCACGGGAAGAGTCTCTGCACTTATGCGGATAACGCTGAAGATATCCACTCTGAGAGATTTGCCTACGATACTGATAGCAATGAGCAGTGCAGCCACTACCAGTACCTTTGTGCTTCCGAAAAGTCTGATATCAGACTTTACTGCTGTTTCTCTGTTGTTTGCAGCCATAAAAATAACCTCCTTTTCCTCACTCATACGACAAGAAAAGAAGGTTATGTTTCTTTTTTAGTTGTCCTATGAAGCGGGATGCAAAATGTGAACCGTAAGCCTGAGCTTTTCGTTTGACCGACAACTCCCCGTTCGGTCAACACTGGAATACCATTTAGGTATAACGAACGCATTTTTACTCTTCAAATGATTGATCGCAGTACCTTACTGCACTAACATTATACAGCGCATATCGCCGTTTGTCAATAGTTCGGGGCACGAAAAAACGTCCTTTCCGAGTCTTTGTCAAATTGCTCTAAATACACATAAGCAGGTGGTAAAAATGAGTCAAAAAGCCGAAAATGTATAAAACCCTTGACAAAAGTCCATAATAGTGATAAATTATAGTTAGCACTCAGAGAGTTAGAGTGCTAACGAGATCGAAAGGTTGTGAGTATCGTGGACGACAGAAAGCTGAAAATACTTGCTGCTGTGGTTGACGAATATGTAAGGACGGGCGAACCCGTCGGCTCGAAATCTATCTCAAAGCTTGAAAATATAAATGTTTCCTCCGCTACTATCAGAAATGATATGGCGGCTCTTGAACAGATGGGATATCTGGAACAGCCACATACATCGGCAGGCAGAGTTCCTACCTTCAAAGGCTATCGCCTTTATATCGACGAGCTTATGACGCCTCACGACCTCCCCGATGAGGAAAAGCGGCGGCTCGATGAAATGCTCGGCGATAAGGATACTCCCGAAGAGCTTCTGGTGCAGAATGCCGCAACTGCTCTTACCGAGATAACACAGTGTGCCGCAGTAGTTTCAAACGCTGTACCGAGATTTTCGGTGATATCAAAGGTGGAAGTCATCCCCACGGGTAAAAGACTGTACGTTATCCTGCTGATAACGTCCAACGGAAGCATTAAAAACAAGGCTTGCAGACTTGAATTCGACCTCAGCCATGAACAGCTTGATTTCTTTACACATTATATAGAGGAAAACCTCAGCGGTGTATCCGTAGACGAACTGTCTGAGGACGTTTTCGACAAAATGGTAGCAGCCGTGAGCGCGTACATGGTATCGCTTTCACCGCTGGTAAAAGGCATCTGCGAACTTTCGGAGGATCTTCGTCAGGAAGAACTGACCGTCAGCGGAGGAGAAAAGCTCCTCTC
>NZ_JAEEMU010000049.1 GCF_016283395.1 Ruminococcus sp. | reverse complement strand
GAAGCCTATTGCTATCTTTGCGAGTATCGCCTCACGCGATCTGCCCTCGTTCTTGCCGTAGAATGAATCTGTGCTTGCACCTGTAAATGCAGCAGTCATGCTGTCCTGTGATTTCTGCTCCTGAGCGAGACAGATGATGATAGTTAATAAGCATATGAGAAGGAGAACTGCTCCTCCGACGATTTCTAACACTGACATGATGTTACCTCCGTAAATTTTGGTATAAAACGGCATACAGCCGAATATTTCAATTAGCTTTACTATTATATCACAATGCCGAAGCATTTGCAAGGTGCATATAAAGAAAATGAGAGAGAATTTTACACTGCTTTTTTGTCTATTTCGTACAAAGAATATTTCTGCGCTCCGCTGAATAAAATCATATAAGAACCTGTCTTCACAAGAGGGATAAGAAGATTTTTGAGCATATTTTTGTTGAGGACAAGAAAAAAATACGCAGCAATACTTGATGTATTGCAAGTGTTTTTGACGCAGTCATCAGCAAAATTTGCCAAAAATCAGCTATTATATCTTGTGTAGACAGGTTCTAACACATCTGTCTGCGGACAAGGAGGAATATCATGCAGGAAAACATCATCAAAAAAGACCACAACATTATAATAGAAAACCGGAAAAGCATGACCGTATCCGGCATCACCGACGTCGACAGCTTCGACGAAAAGGCGATATGCCTTTATACTCAGCTCGGCGAGCTGACCGTGCAGGGTCGCGAGCTGCATATCGACTCGATGAGCGTAGAGACCGGAGATATGACCATAACCGGCGATATATGGGCGGTCGTCTATGGTGACCGCGACAGGAAGGGTCCGCTTTCGGCACTGGGAAGGCTTTTCCGATGAATGTGCCCGAGACCTTCTTCTCCGTGCATGAGGAACTTGTGCTGTTCGCGCTCTCGTGCATAGCGGGAGCCGTTATCGGAATATGCTACGACGTTCTGCGGGCGCTGAGGCTCGCTTTCCCGCACGGGATATGGCTCACCGCCGCCGAGGACGCTGTATTCCTCGGAGCGTATGCGGTCTTTTTGTCGGCATTCGCCTCAGCCGCCGCTCGCGGAGAGCTCCGTTTTTACTATATCATCGGAAACGCGGCAGGCTTCTCGCTGTATTTTTTCACGCTCGGGAGCATAGTCATGCGAACTCTTCGGAAGCTAATGACTGCCGCGGGGACGGTTTTTAAGTGGATAACAGCTCCGTTTCGGCGAGTTAATGTGCTAATATGTAGAAAAGCAAGAGCCAAATTTGTGGGAAGTTCCAAAAGTTTAGTAAAATTTATTAAAAAGATGAAAATGCACTTGCATTGCAAGCTCCATTTGTTGTATAATAAAACAGAAAATAAAAAGAGAAAGAACGTGAACATCGTTGCCAAAAAGAATAAAAACAAAAATAAAGAAAAAAGGTCTGTTCAATAAAGGTCTTTTTCAGCTCGCTGCAGTGGCTGTAATAGCCGGCTGCGCTGTTCTTATTGTAACAACTGAAAAGGATTGCAGCGATAAAGAGAAGGAGCTTTCCCGCATTCAGTCAAAGATAGACGCTTGCAGAATGGAAAATGAGGATATGCAGAGAACTCTCGACAGCGACGACCTCTCAGCCTATATGGAAAAGATCGCTCTCGAAGAAAGAGACTACGCTTATCCGAACGACCGCCGCTTCTACGACAGGTCAAGAGACTGACCCATGCAGGTAATTATTAAGCAAGGAGTATCATATCGCTATGCAGCTTGAGATAGGTAAGATTTATACAGGAAAGGTAAAGGGCATCACTCAGTACGGCGCTTTCGTCGATATCGACGGCGGCGGCTCGGGAATGGTACATATCTCCGAAATAGCCAATACCTTCGTCAATGAGATACGCGACCACCTCACTGAGGGTCAGGAGGTCAGGGTCAAGGTCATCGGCATAAACGAGGCGGGAAAGGTCAGCCTTTCCATAAAGAAAGCCGCCGGAAACGAGGGCGAGGCTCAGGAGAAAAAGCCGCGTCCGGCTCCGAACAGAGAGCGCAGGAGCAAGCCTCTTGTATGGGAGCCTAAAAAGACTGTTCCGCAGTCGGAAATGACCTTCGAGGACATGATGTCGCACTTCAAGCAGTCAAGCGAGGAACGTATCGGCGACCTTAAAAGAAGCACCGACAGAAAAAACGGTACAAGAAGAAAATAATGAAAAGTCTCCTGTAGCATGAAAGCTATGGGAGTTTTTTATACCCTGAGATAGTATTTTTGTATACCGACAACCTTTTTTATATTTGACAAAGCTGAAAATATGGAGTATAATAACTTTGTATTTTTGGTTTTTAGGAGATGTTTTTAATGAACTCAGAGGTATATGGAAAGTATGAGATAATAGATGCTCATGCGCATATTTTCCCCGAAAAAATAGCGGAGAATGCGACAGAAAATATCGGACATTTTTATGGTATTCCGATGGACGGCAACGGAATGAGCAAAAAGCTGCGTGAAGCAGGAAGCAAGATAGGTGTTTCAAAATACCTGGTATGTTCAACGGCTACTGCACCTCACCAGACAGAGAATATAAACATTTTTATTGCAAAGGAATGTGCCGAGCACAGCTGTTTTTACGGTTTTGGTACAACTCATGCTGATTCGGAAGATCTTGAAAAGGACATCGACCAGATACTGAGTCTCGGACTTCACGGTGTCAAGCTTCACCCTGATTTCCAGAAGTTCAACGCTGACTCTCCCGAAGCATTCAAGATATATGAGCTTATGGAAGGCAGACTTCCTCTGCTTATACACTGCGGCGACAACAGGTATGATTTTTCCGCACCTCAGCGCATAAAGAATATACACGATAATTTCCCTAAGCTAAAGATACTTGCTGCTCATCTCGGCGGCTATCAGAAATGGGACGAGGCTGTGGAGTGCCTTCCTGGACTTGAAAATGTAAAAGTTGATTGCAGCAGCTCACTTGCGTTCCTTACTCCCGAAAAAGCTGCCCGTATCATAAGAAACTATGGTATAGAGAACTGCTTCTTCGGCGTTGATTTCCCTATGTGGAGCCATGAGGACGAGCTTATGCGCTTTTTGAAGTTAGGATTTACAGAAGAGGAAAATCAGAAGATACTTGCTACTAATTTCAAGGAATTTCTCGGACTTGAATAAATATATTCGGCGGACGGTCATTGACCGTCCTTTTTTGTAAAAATAGTATTAATAAAGCATGGGTACGGTTGACAAATCACGGTATATGGAGTAAAATAAAGAATGAGCTATCAAGGATATGATAACAGAGTAAAACTGCACAATCAGAGCAAGTCTGAGTTGTGCATATATCCGAATTTTAGATCTGAATAAAAAAAATAAGCCTTTTCATGACATTTATTATATAGCACTGTAATTACTTGAAAGGAGTGTTTCTGAAATGAAAAAAACATTACGTACTGTTCTTACTGCCGCAGCTTTTGCCGCAGCAAATATGTGTGCAATGCCTACAGCAGCAAATGCAGTTAATGAACAGCCAAAGGAGATCAATCCTATTGAAGAAGCCGAGAGAAAACTTATGCCTTTGTACGGACCGCCTCCGTCAATGCTGACAACAACAAACACAGCTACAGTTACAACATTGATAACTTCAACTACAACTACGACGGTTTGTGTTTACGGTCCAATGACTACGGTATCTGTGACTTCGGATTATCTTGAGGATCTTACTACAATGACCACAACTACATTCCCACCAACTGTTTACGGACCGCCTAAGGCATTCATGGGTGATGTAAACACAGACGGAGTTGTAGATATCTTTGATGCAGTTGCACTGAGAAAAGCTATTCTCTATGATGAGTACAGCGAAGCAATAGATCGGTATTGGGCAGACCTCAATAAAGACGGAAAGATAAACGTAGGCGATCTTGTTCGACTGAACAGATACCTCCTCGGAACCCTTAAAGATTTCGATGATCTTCCTGATAAAAACTGATGCCAAAGCGGAACTTTAAGTTCCGCTTTTTAATTATAATAAAAAAGCATTTTGAGTCTGAAATCCAGGGAATAAGCTGTTGACAAATCAAGATATATGGAGTAAAATAAAAGTAACTACTATAAAGGGGGCATGTATATGAAAAAGTCAAGCAAGACAAAACTCATGGCGGCAATGTTTGCGGCGGCTGCTGGACTTACAGGCTGTGACCACGGGAACAGCGGCGTTCAGACTGTGTACGGACCGCCAGTCACTGAAAATACTACCATAACATCTGAGTACGATCCTGCAAAGGACGAAGTACAGGACGTTTACGGACCTCCTGTTACAGAAGCAGACAAAACCGAGGCTGCTTCTGAATATAAGCCCGAGAAGGACAAGGTACAGCTGGTATACGGCCCACCAGAGGAGTAAAACTGCACAATGAATAGATAATGACTTTGTGCATATATCCAAAATTGAATATATATGGAAAAAACTGAGAGTTTTTCTGACATTTATTATACAGCACTGAAAAATTTGAAAGGAGTGTTTATTAAATGAAAAAAACTTTACGTACCGTTCTTACTGCCGCAGCCTTTGCCGCAGCAGGTGCGTCTGCCATGACAGCCGTAGCAGAGGGGAGTGAGCAGAATCAGAATAGGGGCTTTGGTTTTTCAAACGTAACCGAGAGAGATGCGTTTGCAAATTCTTATGGAGCATATGGTCCTCCTCCAACAGACTGGATAATAGACGGAACGATTGACGGTCAGTGGGTATGGGGAACAACTACTTCCATACCGCTGGAAACTATGACATCATTGACAACTACAATGCCGAGAACGGTCTACGGTCCTACATCAACAAGCACTGTTACTACTTCCGAGCAGGAGGATATCGTTGAACTGACAACAACAATGCTGCCTCAGCCTGCTTACGGACCTGCTCCGACTATCAAGGGCGATGTGAACGGTGATTATACTGTAGATATCTTCGATTCGATAGCAATGAGAAAGGCTATACTTTTCGATGAATATGCTGATACCGTAAATCTTCATTTCAGCGATCTCAATAAGGACGGAAGAATAAGTGTGGGCGACCTTGTTATCCTTAACAAGTATCTCCTTGGAAAAATAAAGGATCTTGACAATTATCCCGCACAGAAGGCAGACGATGATGAGGTTGTTGTTACAACTGCTTATAATCCGAGGACTGATATAGTAGCTCCTGTTTACGGACCTGCTCCTGTATACGAAATAAAATCCTATGCAACTACAGCAGAAGAGCAATCAGCATCAGACGGCAATATAAATACAACAAACGAGGAGAAATAATATGCTCAGTATAGAAATGAAGCGTAAGCATCTTGAACAGATGAGAGAGTACAGAAGCAAACTTATGAAAGAGCCAAAGCTCCGTAATCTATTTCTTGAGCTTACTCTGCGCTGCAACGAGCGTTGTCTCCACTGCGGAAGCTACTGCGGCGATGTAACTTCGGAAGAGCTGTCAGTTGACCAGTACCGCACATTCCTTACACAGGTAAAGGAAGATATGACAACTGACGGAAAAATGCTCTGTATCACAGGCGGCGAGCCGCTTCTCAGGAAGGAATTCTTCGATATTATGGGAGCTGCTCATGAACTGGGCTTCAGCTGGGGCATGACAAGTAACGCTACACTTATTGACGACAGTGTTGCGCGTGACCTTCAGAAAGTCGGTATGGGAACTATTTCCGTAAGTATAGACGGTCTTGAAGAGACTCACGACGCTTTCAGAAGAACTCCTGGCGGCTACAAGAAGGCTATGAAAGGTATCGAGAGTCTTCTGCGCGTGGGAGGATTTGAGAACGTGCAGATAACTACCGTTGTTACTCATCAGAACATCGGCCAGCTTGATGAGCTTTACAAGATATTCAACGAAATGGATATAGACTCATGGCGTGTTATCAATATCGAGCCTATGGGACGTGCTAAGCAGCACCCCGAGCTTATCCTTACAAAAGAGGATTATCAGACTATCTTTGAGTTCATCAGAAATAAGCGCATAGCAGGCGAGCCTGTTACATACGGATGCAGCCATTATCTTGGCATGGAGTACGAGCGTGAAGTCCGTGACTGGTACTATCTCTGCACAGCAGGACTCTATACCGCAAGTATCACTGCAAACGGTGATATCATTGCCTGTCTCGATATTGAGCGCAGACCTGAATTAGTACAGGGAAATATCCTCAAGGACAGATTTAGTGAGGTATGGAAGAACAAGTTCCAGGTATTCAGACGCGATCTTGCAGATGATAACGAGACCTGCTCAAAGTGCTTCCACAAGGACTATTGTCACGGCGATGCTTTCCACAGCTGGGACTTTGACAATAAAAAGCCGCTTGTCTGTTTCAAGGACGTTCTTTTCTGAGTTAAGGGGTATCAATATATATAAAAATGCGGAAGTCGTAAGACTTCCGCATTTTGTCGTTGTATGAAGTTTATTCGTTTTCTTCATCGTAGAATACGTTATAGTTCACGGCACGGTGACTGTAGGTGCTGAGAACGAGTCCGATAATAGCGTACATACTTATCATAGCCGTACCGCCCGCACTGAGGAAAGGCAGCGGAACGCCGATAACAGGAGCAACTTTCAGTACCATTCCTATATTCATGATACAGTGTGAAAAGATAAGTCCGAAAGCTCCCATGCAAATGAATTTGCCGAGATGATCGCGGCATACACGGCTGTCGCCGAAGATTTTAAGGCATATATAGGCGAGGATTATGATTATTCCCATAGAACCAACAAAGCCGAATACCTGTCCTGCGTATGTGAAGATGAAGTCGTTGTGTATTTCGGGAACTGTGATATAGTCCTCGGGCTTGCCGAAGAGTCCTTTTCCGAATACGCCGCCGGATTTCAGGGCAGCAAGTCCCAGATCCTGCTGATATTCGATATATTCGGGATCGGTTCCGGGGTGGAAGAGGATGAGTATACGCTTTTTGTGGAACTCACTGAGTGCGAAGAACCACATTCCCGCTACTCCCGCAGCGATAACGAAAGGAGCTGCCACAAGGTATTTCCACGATATTTTTGCCGAGCATATCATAAAAGCGAATATAGCAGCGAATACGATAGCTGTTCCGTAGTCACCCTGCAAGCCGACGATACCTATTGGTATCATGCCGTGAATGATTATCAGCAGCATATGCAGAGGCTTGTTCATTTCCTCCTCATCGCGTGAAAGATGATAGCCGAATGTGAGTATGAATGCCAGTTTCAGTACCTCAGAGGGCTGGAACTGGATAAATCCGAGATTGAGCCAAGCCTGGTCGTCTGCACCTTGTCGCCTGTAGCCGAGAGAGGTGAAGGTGAGTGCCATAAGTCCCAGAGCAACGGGAACGAATATGAACCATAGCTTTACCAGCTTTCGGTAATCAATAAACGAGATTATGATCGCTGCAACTATACCTGCGCCCATTGAAAAGAGCTGAGTTTTCCAGTAGCTTGAACCAACTGACTCAAGCACCTTGTTCTGTGTGATCGAATAGATCAGCAGGGTACTTATTGCGGCGCACAGCGTAACTGCAAAAAGCAGTCCGCCGTCAATGCTGTGTTTGCCTGAGGGTAATTTTTTAAATGCCGATTTCATTGTTTCTCCTTAGTTTTTCTTTCTTTTTACGTTTGTGCCTGTAGGGACGCCCAATGGTCGTCCCTACACGCTAATCATTCGTTCCAGTACTTGCGGTCAAGGCTCCTGAACTGAGCGGCTTCCGCAACGTGCTGTTTTTTTATTACTTCAGAACCGTCGATATCTGCGATAGTTCTTGATACTTTCAGTATACGGTCGTAGGCTCTCGCGCTGAGACCAAGCCTGTCGAATACATTTTTCATAAGTGTTTCGGCAGCATCGTCCATAGGACAAAGCTCCTGTAATTTATCGGGAGTTATCAGAGCGTTACAGGTAATGCCTGTGCCCTTGAAACGCTCCTCCTGTACGGCTCTTGCCGCCATAACACGCTTACGTATCTCGGCGGAGCTTTCTTCCTTGACTTTCGAGGAAAGGTCGCCGAATTCCACAGGCGCAACTTCGATGTGAAGGTCGAAACGGTCGAGGAGCGGACCTGATATCTTTGAAAGGTATGATGCAACTTTGTTTTTAGGGCAGATGCATTTTCTCTTTGGGTGACCGTAATATCCGCAGGGACATGGGTTCATTGCACCTATGAGCATAATAGTGCAGGGGTAAGTGATAGTTCCTGATGCACGGGCAATAGTCACTTTTCTGTCCTCAAGGGGCTGTCTGAGTATCTCCAGTGTCTTGCGGTCAAATTCCGCAAGCTCGTCCAGAAAAAGAAGTCCGTTATGAGCAAGGGATACCTCTCCGGGGTGAGGGATACTGCCGCCGCCTGCCAGTCCTGCCGAGGATATGGTATGATGAGGCGAGCGAAACGGTCTTTTTGTTATTATGGGAGTTTCGGGAGTAAGAAGTCCCGAAATCGAATGAACTTTTGTGGTTTCAAGTGCTTCCTCGAAGGTAAGCGGCGGAAGTATGGAGGGCATACGCTTTGCGAGCATACTCTTTCCGCTTCCGGGTGAACCTATAAGCAGTGCGTTATGTCCGCCTGCCGCAGCTATCTCAAGAGCCTTTTTCGCTGACTGCTGTCCTCTTACGTCAGCAAAATCGAGAGTTTCGGTATATGCAGCCTCGGAAGGAACGTAGTGCTCACAGGGAGCAAGCTTCTCTTCGTTGCGGAAATGTCTTATAAGCTCTTCTGCGTTATTTACAGCATATATGTCCACACCGTCGATAACAGAGGCTTCCTTTGCATTGTCAGCAGGAACGAATACAGACTTTATTCCCAGTTCACGGGCAAGCATGACCATAGGGAGCACACCGTTTATCCTGCGGATATCGCCGTTTAAGGATATCTCGCCGATGAACGAACAGCCGTCAAGGTCTTCGCTTATCATGCGCATACCGCGGAGAATTGCCATAAATATAGCCATATCATGCACAGAACCGCTTTTTTTGGTGTCGGCAGGCGCAAGATTTATCATTACCGAGGCTACAGGGAAGCTTATACTGCATGAGCGCAGAGCTGCCCTTATTCTTTCGCGGCTCTCCTTTACAACGGTATCAGGCAGTCCGACTACTTCAAACTGCGGATTTCCGCGGCTGATATCTATCTCTACATCAACAGGAAAAGCATTGAGTCCGAAAAGTCCGAGACTTGAGACCTTCGCAAACATAATATGTCCCCCTTATTTCAATTTTAGCGTACTGTCAGAAAAAAACACCTCTTTATGATCTTTGGGTATGAATTTCTGTCCCACCGATAAATTGCGGTTTTGCCTTGCGACGTTCAGTGCAGGCATTCCGCCGATATCTTTCGTATTAGCAGACTGCGGCTTAGTAAGGTTCGGGACAGGCTGCCTGCCGCCTGCTGCATTTGGATTTATATTGCGTTCGCGCAAAGCTTTTTCGCGCAGAAGCTTTTCAAAATGTCTTTTGTTATAGCCGTTGGGACTGTTTTTCTTCATGTCATCATGGTCGGCGAGGACAGTGCTGAATATTGGGAAGCCCTCTGTGTTCCTCAGCTGCTTGTAATCCGAATATCCTTTAAGCGAACCTAAGCTGACATACATTCCGCCAATGCCGATAATAACAGTTATGAAATCAAATCCCGAGACCCTTGCGATCAATGAACAGACAAAAGTAAGAACGTACAGAAAGAACATGATAACAGTGGCTATTTTGTGTTTCGAGCAGCCAATGAGAGATATTCCTGTAATGACCAGACACATGAACAGCTGAAAAAGGCTGAAGCCTGCGCCCATGTTGAATGCGACAGTATCCTGGATAGTGAACATAAGCGGTACCCAGCCTACTAAGTGCATAGGTACCTGAAGCAGAGAAAAAAATGCCATTATAGCGCATGAAGCAAGTGTGTAGAAAAAGGTCTTTCGGCTTATATCTTCTATTTCGTCAAGCCTTCCTTTGCATACAGGATAGTGAGCATGGTCGGGCTTTTCGATCAGTTCAGTGTTTTTCTTGAATTCCATATAATTCTCCAATATAAAAAATTATGGTCTATATTATTATATCACTTTTTATCTTTGATGTAAACATTTTTGTATCAAAAATTATGTGCAGCTCTCATTGTCCTTGACAGCTGTGGAGCGATGTGTTATGATAAAACAAAAAACGAAAGGGCAAAGGGCATGATAAAGGAAATCGTCAGAGATAAAGAGATACTGAGCATAAGATCAGAAGCGGCAACTAAAGCGGATATGCAGACTGTCCGCGATCTTCTCGACACGGTAAAGGCAAACGAGGAACGCTGCGTGGGTATGGCTGCCAATATGATAGGAGTGCATAAGACTATACTTGTGGCACTTATAGGCGATGAGTACGTGGCTATGATAAATCCTGTCATAGTGGATAAGTCGAAGGAGACATATGATACCGAGGAGGGCTGCCTTTCGCTTGACGGAGTTCGTCCCGTTACGCGCCACAGTATAATCACAGTGGAGTATCTTGATAAGAAATTCAAACGCCGCCGCGGAATATTCCGCGATTTTGAGGCAGAGATAATACAGCACGAGATAGACCATTTCAGCGGCATCATCATATGAGCTTTGATTAAATATAAAAAATATCTGAATTCTATTGACATAAAAAAGTCCAAGTGCTATAATAATTATATGAGTAAACCGTTGACGCGGAGATAAAGTTAATTATGCTTCCACAGAGAGCCTGCGATGCTGAGAGTCAGGTGAAAAACAGATTAGCAAATGGACCGCCGAGGGTGCAGTCAAATGGGTAATGACAGAACTGAGATTTCGCTCAGAAACGTATATATTCCAGAGTATTCTGCAACGTTAGGATGTGCGTTAAGCATCAGGGATATGATAGTATCCTGTTAAGCGCACGGCAAAGCCGTGAATCAAGGTGGTACCGCGGATATAAGTATATATTCGTCCTTGACAGATCATTTTGTTCTGTCAAGGACTTTTTTATTTTTCCATGACAGTTCAGCGGAGGTGCTTTTATGAAATTTTTACCCGAATTCAGTACAGTACAAGAAATAGCCAAGAGCGGAAAATATGACATTGTTCCCGTAAGCTGTGAGATAATGTCTGATATCTGTACTCCTATCGAGGCTATAATGACTCTGAAAAATGTTTCCACACACTGCTATATGCTTGAATCTGTGGCAGAAAAGGAAAAGTGGGGCAGATACACATTCCTCGGTTTTAATCCGAAGACTCAGATAACTGCCTGTGGAAATGAACTCACCATAGGCGATGTTAAAATGACATCAGATGATCCGTCTGTACAGATCAGACAGATACTTGCAAAGTACAGAAGTCCGAAATTTGATTATCTTCCTGCATTTACAGGCGGATTTGTCGGATACTTCTCGTATGATTTCCTTGCCTATACAGAAAAGACACTGCGCATCAAGACCAACGACAACGAGAACTTCAAGGATGTAGACCTTATGCTTTTTGATAAGGTCATCGCATTCGACAACTTCCGTCAGAAGCTCATACTTATAGCAAATATGAAGCTTGCCGAAGGCGAAGCAGGCTACAACAAGGCAAAGCTTGAACTCCAGCAAATGGCTGACCTGCTCAGAAACGGCGACCGTAAGAAAGAACCCGCAGGACACCTTAAAAGTGAAGTTACAGCACTTTTCAGCAAGGAAGAGTACTGCGGAATGGTGGAAAAGGCAAAGCATCATATCCACGAGGGTGATATCTTCCAGATAGTTCTTTCAAACAGACTCAGTGCTGAGTTTGAGGGAAGTCTCCTCAACACCTACAGAGTGCTGAGAACTATAAATCCTTCACCTTATATGTTCTATTTTTCGGGAACAGATGTAGAGATAGCAGGTGCATCGCCTGAGACTCTCGTAAAGCTTGAGGACGGAGTCCTCCACACATTCCCTCTTGCAGGCACAAGACCGAGAGGAAAGACGGAAAAAGAGGACAAGGAGCTTGAGGAAGGACTTCTCAGGGACGAAAAGGAGCTTGCCGAGCATAATATGCTTGTCGATCTCGGAAGAAACGACCTTGGCAAGATAAGCAAGTTCGGAAGCGTTGAGGTAGAAAAGCTCCACAGCATAGAGAGATATTCACACGTAATGCACATAGGCTCTACAGTACGCGGAGAGATCAGGGAAGAGTTTGACGGTATAGACGCAGTAAGTGCCGTACTCCCCGCAGGTACGCTTTCGGGTGCTCCGAAGATAAGAGCCTGCCAGCTCATTGCAGAGCTCGAAAACAATAAGCGCGGAATTTACGGCGGAGCAATAGGCTACATCGACTTCACAGGAAATCTTGATACCTGCATCGCTATCCGTATCGCATATAAGAAGAACGGCAAGGTATTCGTAAGAAGCGGTGCAGGAATAGTTGCAGACTCAGTTCCCGAAAAGGAATATCAGGAGTGCATAAACAAGGCGGCGGCAGTAGTCAACGCCCTTAAACTTGCAGAGGAGGCAGACGCATGATACTTCTCATAGATAATTATGACAGCTTCTCCTATAATCTGTATCAGCTTATAGGAGCTATAGAGCCTGATATAAAGGTAATAAGAAACGACGAGATGACTGTTGCGGAGATAGAAAAGCTCAACCCACAGCGCATAATCCTTTCGCCCGGTCCGGGACGTCCCGAGGACGCAGGAATAATCATCGAGGCTGCAAGAACAGTGTGTCAGAAGATACCGACTCTCGGTGTTTGCCTCGGTCATCAGGCAATATGCGCAGCATACGGTGCAACAGTTACCTACGCAAAGGAGCTTATGCACGGAAAGCAGTCCGTTATAAGCTTTATGAACAACAGCCCGTTATTTAAGGGAATAGACGAGGGAGCTCCCGTTGCGAGATATCATTCTCTTGCAGCAGATGCAAGTACGCTTCCCGATTGTCTCGAAGTAACAGCCTTAGCCGATGACGGCGAGGTAATGGCAGTTCAGCATAAGGAATACCCGATATATGGCGTTCAGTTCCACCCTGAGTCGATCATGACTCCCGATGGAAAGATAATGCTCAAAAACTTCATAAACCTGTAAGCCTATGGGCATGAAGCTTGAAAAGGTCGTGCCGTGGGGCAGGAATATCAGCGAGTACAGAGAGATGTTCCTGCTGAGCGAGGACGACATGAAAAAAAGGATAGCAGGCTTCGGTGACGGACCTGCAAGCTTCAACCGTCAGGCATCAGCAGCAGGCTCGGACGTTACGTCCTTTGATCCTGTATACAGCTTTTCGGCACAGGAGCTGAGAGAGCGTATAAACGAGGTCAGGGATATCATTATAGATCAGATGAGGGAAAACTCAGAAAACTACGTCTGGGACAGGATAAAGAGCGTCGAAGAGCTTGAAAGCATACGTATGTCGGCTATGGAAATGTTCCTTGAAGATTTCGGGCAGGGCAAGCGCGAGGGCAGATATATCTGCCATGAACTTCCCGAAAGGCTGCCATATGACGACCTTAGCTTCGATATCGGACTGAGCTCGCATTTTCTGCTTATGTATGATGCTCTCGGATATGATTTCCACATTGCTGCTATAAGCGAGATGCTGAGAGTGTGCAAAGAGGTCAGGATATTTCCTCTTTGCGACCTTGACAGCAATGCATCAGAGCTTACGGAAAGAGTCATAGAGTATTTCAGCCGTGACTATAAGACGGAGATACTGAAAACAGATTATCTGTTCCAGAAAGGTGCGGATAAAATGCTGAAAATACGGAGGTGATACGATGAAATGTTCATCTCTTGAAGAAGTAAGAGCAAATATCGACAGGATAGACGACAGCATAATAAAGCTTATCGCTGAACGTGCTGAATATGTCCGACAGGCGGCTGCTTTCAAAAAGGACGAGAGCGATGTAAAAGCTCCCGACCGAGTAAAGGCTGTTCTTGAAAGAGTTGGTGAAAAGGCTCGAAATTACGGAGCTCCGCCCAATATTGCGGTTACTGTTTACAAAAATATGATAGAGGGCTTTATAAGTCTGGAAATGGATAAGTTCAGCTCAGGAGGTCACAAGCCATGAGCTATCTTGAAGATTTTTACAAAGTCTATGACGAGGAAAGCAGGCTCCTGTCACAGTCGGGACAGGTGGAGTACCTCACCACCATGAAGTACATTCACGAATACCTCAAATCTCAGCAGGCTGAGATACTTGAAGTGGGTGCAGGTACTGGACGTTACAGCGTGACTCTTGCGAAAGAGGGGCATAGTATGACGGCGGTTGAGCTTGTTGAGCACAATCTTGAAAAGCTGAGAGCCAAGCTTGACGGTACTGAGAAGCTCAAAGCCATACAGGGAAATGCTCTTGACCTGTCAGGATTTTCGGATAACAGCTTCGATATTACGCTCGTTCTCGGTCCCATGTATCACCTCTATACCCGTGAGGATATGCTGAGAGCACTTAGCGAAGCGGTGAGAGTTACAAAACAAGGCGGATATATCCTTGCTGCCTACTGCATGAACGAAGCTGCGGTAATACAGCACGCTTTTCTCCACGGCAATCTGCAAAAGGTACTGGATAACGATATGCTCACTCCCGAGTGGCACTGCAAGAGCGAACCAAAAGAGCTCTTTGAACTGGTGCGGACAGAGGATATAGACTCACTTAACTCTGAGCTGCCAGTTGAAAGGATAAAGCTTATAGCTGCCGACGGAGCGGCGAACTACATCAGTGAATGTATCGACGCTATGGACAGCTTTACATTTGAAAAATTCATGGAGTACCATTTCTCCATATGCGAGAGACAGGACTTGATCGGTGCTTCAAATCATACGCTGGATATTCTGCGTAAACAATAAATATAAATTGAAAGGAAAGATATCATGTCACAGTCAAAAGGAAGATTTGGTGTTCACGGCGGACAGTATATCCCCGAAACGCTTATGAATGCGATCATAGAGCTTGAAGAGGCTTACGATCATTATAAGAACGATCCCGAGTTCAACAGGGAGCTTACAGAGCTTCTCAACAACTATGCAGGCAGACCTTCACTTCTTTACCGTGCAGATAAGCTTACAAGAGAGCTTGGCGGTGCTAAGATATACTTAAAGCGTGAGGACCTTAACCACACAGGCTCACACAAGATAAACAACGTTCTCGGACAGGCTCTTCTTGCTAAGAAAATGGGTAAGAAAAGACTTATCGCAGAGACAGGTGCAGGTCAGCATGGTGTTGCTACTGCAACAGCAGCAGCTCTCCTTGATATGGAGTGCGTAGTGTTCATGGGCGAAGAGGACACAAAGCGTCAGGCTCTTAACGTATATCGTATGAAGCTCCTCGGCTCTGACGTTGTTCCTGTAAAAACAGGTACAGCTACACTTAAAGATGCTGTTTCAGAGGCAATGCGTGAGTGGACTTCACGTATCGAGGATACACATTACTGCCTCGGTTCTGTTATGGGACCACACCCGTTCCCGACTATAGTACGTGATTTTCAGGCAGTTATTTCCCGTGAGTCAAGAGCTCAGATACTTGAGGCTGAGGGCAGACTTCCCGATGCAGTTATCGCTTGCGTAGGCGGCGGCTCAAACGCTATCGGAAGCTTCTATCACTATATCCCCGATGAGGGAGTACGTCTCATCGGCTGTGAGGCAGCAGGCAGAGGTATCGACACATTCGAGACAGCTGCAACAGTTAATACAGGCAGAATCGGTATCTTCCACGGTATGAAGTCATATTTCTGTCAGGACGAATACGGTCAGATAGCTCCTGTTTATTCCATCTCAGCAGGTCTTGACTATCCTGGTGTAGGTCCTGAACACGCTTATCTCCACGATATCGGCAGAGCAGAGTATGTTCCGATAACAGATGACGAAGCAGTAAATGCTTTCGAGTACCTTTCACGTACAGAGGGTATCATCCCTGCAATAGAGTCTGCACACGCTATAGCTTATGCTATGAAGCTTGCTCCAACAATGGACAAGGACAAAATAATAATCGTAACAGTATCAGGACGCGGCGATAAGGACTGTGCAGCTATCGCACGTTACAGAGGGGAGGATATCTATGAGTAATATCAGATCAGCATTTGAAAACGGAAAGGCATTCATACCATTTATAACCTGCGGTGATCCCGACCTTGAAACTACTGCAAAGGTAGTTCGTGCAGCAGCAGAGAACGGTGCAGACCTTATCGAGCTGGGTATACCTTTTTCCGATCCTACAGCAGAAGGTCCTGTTATACAGGGCGCAAATATCCGCGCACTTGCAGGCGGAGTCACAACAGACAAGGTTTTTGAGCTTGTAAAGGAGCTCCGCAAGGATGTAAAGATACCGTTTGTATTCATGACATATGCAAACGTTGTATTCTCCTACGATGCAGAGAGATTTATGGCAAGATGCTGCGAGTGCGGAGTTGACGGTATCATACTTCCCGATCTTCCGTTTGAGGAAAAAGATGAGTTTTCAGCAGTAGCAAAGCAGTACGGAGTTGACCTTATCTCACTTATCGCACCTACTTCTGAGAACCGTATCGCAATGATAGCAAAGGAAGCAGAGGGCTTTATCTACATCGTTTCAAGCCTCGGAGTAACAGGCATGAGAAGCGAGATAACAACAAACATCGGTGATCTCGTAAAGGTAGTACGTGAAAACACAGATGTACCGTGTGCAGTTGGCTTCGGTATCTCAAAGCCAGAGCAGGCACAGTCTATGGCAGCTGTATCCGACGGAGCTATCGTAGGTTCGGCTATAATCAAGATACTTGAAAAGTACGGCAAGGAATCAGCACCTTATGTAGGTGAATACGTTAAGGAAATGAAAGAAGCAGTTGCTAAAGCATAATTCAGCTTTGAGCCATTAGCCATTAGCCCATTGTAGGGGCGGCGTTCCGCCGCCCGCAGGTACGCAGTTATATTGTAGAGGGCGATGCCCACATCGCCCCGTAGATATTATTGTTGTATCACGGGCGGATAATATCCGCCCCTACAAGGGACGTCGAGGACGCCGTCCCCTACAAACGTAAATTATAATTTATAAAGGAGTTTTTATTATGATCAAAGAGGCAATCGAAAAGATCGTTGACAAGCAGGATCTGACATATGATGAGGCATACAAGGTAATTTCCGAGATCATGGCAGGAGAGACAACTCCCACACAGAACGCAGCATTTCTGTCAGCTCTTTCCACAAAGAGCACAAAGGCTGAGACTATCGATGAAATAACAGGCTGTGCAGCAGCTATGCGTGATGCAGCAATAAAGTTCGAACATAACATGGATCTTCTTGAAATTGTCGGAACAGGCGGAGATAATGCTCACAGCTTCAATATTTCGACAACTTCCGCATTTGTTATTGCAGCAGCAGGTATAAAGGTATCAAAGCACGGCAACCGTGCTGCATCTTCTCTTTCGGGTACTGCTGATTGTCTCGAAGCTCTCGGCGCAAATATCAGCCTTGATCCCGAGAAGTGCAGCCAGCTTCTTGAAAGTGTAGGTTTCTGCTTCTTCTTTGCACAGAAGTATCATACTTCAATGAAGTACGTAGGACCTATCCGCAAGGAGTTAGGCTTCCGTACAGTATTCAATATACTCGGGCCGCTGACTAATCCTGCTTGTCCTAATCATCACCTTCTCGGTGTATATGACAGAGTTCTCCTTGAGCCTGTTGCAGAGGTACTTATGAAACTCGGTTCAAAGAACGGTATGGTAGTATTCGGTACAGATAAGCTCGATGAGATATCACTGAGTGCGCCTACAGCTGTATGCGAGTACAAGGACGGCTGGATGAAGAACTATGAGATAACTCCGGAGCAGTTCGGCTTTGAACGCTGCACAAAGGACGACCTCAAGGGCGGTACACCTGAGGAGAATGCAGCCATAACACGCGGTATCCTTGCAGGCGAGATAAAGGGACACAAGAGAAACGCAGTTCTTCTCAACGCAGGTGCTGCTATATATATCGGCGGCAAGGCTGAGTCTATGGCAGACGGTGTTGCAAAGGCTGCCGAGCTTATCGACAGCGGCAAGGCACTTGCTACAATGGATAAGTTTATCGCTGAATCAAACAACTGAGGTGGAAAATGACTATACTTGATAAGCTTGCCGACTATGCCCGTGAGCGTGTGGAGGCTGCTAAGAAAGATATTTCAGCAGATCATATAAAAAAGCTGGCACTTGAACTGCCAATGGGAAAGTTCGAGTTTGAAAATGCACTGAAAAAGGACGATATCGCTTTTATTTGCGAGTGCAAGAAGGCTTCTCCGTCAAAGGGAATAATAGCAGAGGACTTCCCTTATCTCGCCATTGCAAAGGAGTACGAGGCAGCAGGAGCTGACTGCATTTCCGTACTTACAGAGCCTAAGTGGTTTCTTGGAAGTAACGAATATCTCCGTGAGATAGCGTCTAATGTAAGTATCCCTTGTATCCGTAAGGACTTCACAGTCGATGAGTACATGATATACGAAGCAAAGCTTCTCGGCGCAAAGGCAGTTCTGCTCATATGCTCCATACTTACTCAGGAGCAGATAAGTGAATATATCGGCGTATGCGATGAGCTGGGATTATCAGCTCTCGTCGAAGCTCACGACGAAGCGGAGCTTCGCACGGCTGTTGCCGCAGGTGCGCGTATAATCGGTGTCAACAACCGTAATTTAAAGGATTTTTCTGTAGATACAGGCAACAGCCGCCGTTTGCGTGAGCTTGCTCCCGCAAACGTGAGCTTCGTCTCCGAGAGCGGAGTTCAGTCCGCAGAGGATATAAGGCTTCTTCGTGAAGCAGGAGTCAACGCAGTTCTCATAGGCGAGACTCTTATGCGCGCAGCCGATAAGAAAGCGAAGCTTGCTGAGCTGAAAGGATAATATGACAAAGATAAAGATGTGCGGACTGCGCAGAGAAACCGATATTGAATATGCAAACAGGATAAAGCCCGAGTATATCGGCTATGTATTTGCAAAGTCCAGTAAGAGATATGTACAGCCGGAGACTGCTGCCGAGCTTACGAAAAAACTTGACAGCAGTATAACACCTGTGGGAGTATTCGTAAATTCTCCCATAGAGGACGTTATCGACATAGTCCGCAGCGGTGCAATAAGAGATGTACAGCTTCACGGGGAAGAGAGCGAGGATTACGCAGCGGAACTAAAAAAGCTCGGGATATGCGTCATACGCGCATATAAAGTACGCTCGGAAGCCGATATAAAAGCCGCTGAAAGCAGCTGTGCGGACTATGTGCTGCTTGATTCGGGACAGGGCTCGGGCGAGACCTTTGACTGGTCAATCATCGGTGAGATAAAACGTGAATACTTCCTTGCAGGCGGACTTACAGCTGCAAATGTTGCAGATGCTGTGAAAACGTTCCGACCTTATGCAGTGGACGCAAGCTCCTGCCTTGAGGTGGACGGCTTCAAGGACTTCGACAAAATGAACGCCTTTGCACAGGCAGTCAGAAAATGAATGAACTGCTTCCTGAATATTCAGATATACATTTGACTTGAATGAGCCGATATGTTATACTGAAATATGAAGGAGGCAGTTCTTTATGACAAAAATAGACCTGATAACGGGAATACTCGGTTCGGGAAAGACCACGTTCCTGATGAAATATGCGCGGCATTTCATAGATAAAGGCGAGAATATCGCCATTCTTGAAAACGATTTCGGTGCTGTAAATATAGATATGATGATATTGCAGGAGCTTAAATGCGACAACTGCCGCCTTGAAATGATAGCAGGGGGCTGCGATGCGGACTGTCACAGGAGGCGCTTCAAAACCCAGCTCATATCTCTCGGTATGCAGCATTTTGACCGTGTACTTGTTGAGCCTTCGGGTATATTCGATATGGACGAATTCTTCGACATACTGCATGAGTCCCCACTTGACAGGTGGTTCGAGATAGGCAGCGTGCTCACCATTGTAGATGCGGAAATGGAAGAGCAGCTTTCTGAGCAAATGGAATATCTCCTCGGCTCAGAGGCAGCCTGCTGCGGAAAGCTTATTCTCAGCAAGCTTGGAAATATAAAGAACGAAACGGCTGAGCAGGCTGCTGAGCGTATTTTATCTCACGTTAATCATGCTCTTGAAAATATACGCTGTGACCGCCGACTGACTATGCGTGATATGATAGCTAAAGACTGGGAGACTTTTGACGATGATGACTACAAGCTATTCAAAAATGCAGGCTATCGCGGTTCGAGCTATGTGAAGAAGTTCAGCCCCGAGGATATACAGAGCTCGGTACACTATTTCATGCATATAAATATTGACAGGAACGAGATATCGCCGCTTATCGAAAGGATAATGAACGATGAGAGCTGCGGCAGTATATTCAGGATAAAGGGGTCTCTGCCAATAGAAGGGGGCTGGCTGAAAGTCAACGCTACCCGTGAAAAGACAGAGATATCCCCTGTAGATGAGGGACAGCCCGTGCTTATCGTCATTGGCGACGGTATTTCACGCGAACGTATAGACGAGCATATTATGCCGCTGAATACCGACAAAGAATATGTTTCAATATAAAGAAAGCGCACTGTTCATCAGTGCGCTTTGCTATTTCACGCAAAATCATGGAGCTGCATATAATATTACCGAGGGAGGGGACTCCCTCCCTTAATACGGCGGTCAGCCGCCATATGGAGGATATTATTATGGCAACATTCTATAATCAGGCAACTCTTTCCTACAACGGAACAGTTGCAAGTTCAAATATAACAGCAGGCGAGATACTTGAAGTGCTTTCAGTATCTGTCAATGCAGTTCCCGACATTTATTCACAGGACAGCAAGAATGTGTATATGGTAAGTATTGTTAATACAGGTTCGAGCTGCTATAACGGACTTACAGTCACAGATAATTTAGGCGAGTACACCTTCGGCGAGACAGGCGGCACAGCTGTTCCGCTGACCTACAATGAGGGTACTCTCTGCTATTATGTAAACGGTGTACAGCAGGCAGCCCCTGCCGTAGTTTCACTTTCACCGCTCACAGTTACAGGTATAAATGTACCTGCAGGCGGCAATGCAATGCTGGTATATTCAGCAGATACTAACGGATTTGCTCCTCTTGGTGCAGACGGTGAGATAGTAAACACAGTTACAGTAAGTGGTGCAGGTTTTGAACCTGTTTCAGCTTCAGAGACTATTTCCTACACCGAGGGTATAGACCTTGCTATCAGCAAGTCACTGAGTCCTGCGGCTGTAGAGGAGAACGGTGAAGTGACCTATACCTTTGTAATACAGAATTTCGGAACAAATGCCGCAGAAGCTGCTGACAATGTAGTATTCAGCGATACCTTTACTCCTGCACTCAGCGGACTTACAGCCGAGTTCAACGGCACAGCATGGGTATCAGGCACAAACTATGCTTACGATACTGCAACAGGTGTGTTTACAAGCCTTGACGGTCAGGTGACAGTACCTGCCGCACAGTTTGTGCAGGACGAAACGACAGGCGAGTGGACAACACAAGCAGGCGTAAGCACACTTGTTATCAAGGGCAGACTGGCATAAAAACGCGAACGGTATAATGTTATTGTTCAGATAGAGATATTATATACACTATTGAGGGAGACCCTTTTGAAAAAGGGTCCTCCCTCAAACTCCCTCCCTAAAACTTCTGGTTTTATTTTTTCTCAGATAGGGCACGCTCTGTATAATTACAGGGCTTATTGGTTATCGGCGTGCCCTATCTGAGAAAAAAACAGCTAAAAAGTCTTTGGAAAGGGGTTCGGGGAAGAACCTTTCCTCAGAAAGGTTTTCCCCGATAATTGCATATATACTTCTATATGAGCAGTACAACTATACGTCCCCGTTTTTATACAGTATACCCTTTGGCGCGGAAGTTGTCGATAAGGTCGCCGAGTATTTCGGCGTTGGTAGCAGATACCGAGTGGAGCAGGAGTATCTCTCCGCCGTGAGCCATATCCGTGAGCTTTTTCAGTCCTTCGGCAGGATTGGGCTGAGCGTCTGTGTTCCAGTCCACGTAGGCACTGCTCCAGAACAGTGACTTATAGCCGCATTCCTTTATGATTTCGAGAGCGTGTTCTGAATATTCGCCGCATGGACAGCGAAAGTACTGCATCTGATAGCCGTAGTTGTTCAATACATAGTCATGGAGCGACATTATCTCTTCTTTAGCGTTTTCATCGCAAAGAGTCGGCAGACTTGCATGAGTCATGCCGTGATTGCCGAGGATATGCCCCTCGTCTATCATACGTTTTACAAGAGCGGACTCTGTTTTTGCATAAGAGCCTGTGAGGAAGAATATAGCCTGAACGTTTTTCTCTTTCAGGGTATCGAGTATCTTTGCGGTATAACCGTTTTCATAGCCCTGATCAAAGGTGATGATTATTCTGTTCTCGTCCTCCGACAGGGCGAAGGCATCAAGGTCGCCGAATCGGCTGTTGAACTGTACTGCGTCAACGGGACGGTTCTTTTCATCGACAGCCGTACCCTGACCGTAACCTATTTTGGTATTGTCAGCAGCCACAACGGCTGTACAAGGCATAACGGCAGCGGTAAGCAGTGCAGCAGGAATATTTATCTTCATTTTTTGTACCTCTGATTTAGTTGCGGATAATTCCGCAAGACTATTATATACCTCGTTTTCAGAAAAAAACGTGGATTTTTTTGCATTTTTTCATTTTTTTCGCATATTTTTTACAGAGGTGATATTATGGGAAATGAAGAAAAAGCCGAGCAGGACACCACAGAGGAGCTTCTCGATACATACGAAAGGAAACGAAAAAACAAAACCGATGACGTTATAGCTACGCAGGCTGTATTATGCATAATTTTGGCAGTAATGTTCTGCTGCGGCAGGTTTTTTTATCCCGAAATAACAGAAGCTGTATTCACCAGACTGAAAGGACTTGCATCAGACAGCAGCTATGTTATAGTCAATCCTATTGACCTGCTGAGGGAAGTAATTGATAAGCATTAGAATATGTGGAGCAGCTGTACGTGTGCATTTTTCGTTTTTGGTGTTCAATGCTCTGATATTCCTTATGCGCAGCAGCGGACTTGTCCTGAGCTTTTACGCTGTATGCCTGCTTCACGAAGCAGGTCATCTCACAGCTTTGAGACATACAGGCGGCAGTATATCCACAGTTGATGTAAGCGGAGCAGGGATAGTCATAGGGACGCAGAAAGGCGGCAGAGTCACAGACAAAAGCAGACTATACGTACTGCTTGCAGGACCTGCCGCCAATATTCTCTTATATGTATTGCTGAGTATATGCGGATATCACGGGAGTTTTGCACAGCTCAACCTTATCGCTGCCGTATACAATATGCTGCCTTACCGCAGTCTCGACGGCGGAGCAATAATATCACTGCTTTCATTGGGGACTGTCCGTGAAAGAGCAGTCATGCATATCCTCACTGCCGTTAAACTGTTTATGATAGTTCTTTCGGCAGCCGCAGTATATTATTGCGGACGTGAAGCATTTCCGCTCCTTGCCGCAGCAATAGCGCTGTTTACAGGCGATATCACTCGAAGTCCATAAGCACGGCGCGGACGGGAGAGCCGTCCAGACCTGCCATTTTCAGCGGAAGTGCCGATAGGAAGTAATCTCCCACGGGTACAGCCGAGAGGTCGAGATTTTCGATGATATATACTTCTGCGCCAAGTAGAATTCGGTGTATCTGAGCGATAGTACCCTCTGTGCCCACAGTCATGCCCTCAACGCCTAATGTCAGAAGTTCGCAGCTTACTATTTCCGCTGCACTTTCGGGGGTAACGATGATATTGCCCTTAATAAGCAGCCTTTTCACATCAGGTTCTGACATACGGCGTATATCCTCAGGTGTAAGGCTGCCATTATGTTCAGCAACTCTGCACCTGCCTATGCATCGGGATAATTCCACCTCAGCAGCGTCCTTGCCCTCTGGTATGAAGTGTCTCGGCGCGTCAGCGTGAGTCCCCGTATGACCTGTTATGCTTATCTTTGTGACCTGATATACATCGGGTACAGGCTTATTGAAGCCCATATGCACCGATTTTTCGGGAACAGGGTCGCCGGGGAATGTGGGAGTGGAGAACATCTCCCTTGATATATCGTATATCATAAGCCTGCGTTAGCTGCGATACGATAGATAGATGCAATATCCTGAGCAGAAAGGTGAACGAAACCTCCTGTTTTGCCGTCGCCTATGCCGAACTTTCTGACAAGCTTAGGTATATCGTCCTCTTTGGCACCAAGCTGCTCGAAGTTTATAGGCATACCGATACTGTGCAGGAAGCTTCTGAAGCAGGCGATACCCTCGAGCGCAGTCTCGTCGGGGAATTCAAAGTTCATCTGACAGCCCCATACGCGGACAGCCATCTGAGCAAATCTCATAACATCGTGCTTGTATACGAATTCCATCCATGCAGGCATGATAACGGCAAGTCCTGCACCGTGAGCGCAGTCATAGAGAGCCGACAGTTCATGCTCGATAGCGTGGCTGTTCCAGTCCTGACTTCTTCCAACACCGACAATATCGTTATGAGCAACAGTACCTGCCCACATTATATTTGCACGGGCGTCATAGTTGTCGGGCTGAGCGATAGCACGGGGAGTTTCCTTTATCATAGTAAGGAGAACAGCTTCGCAGAGACGGTCTGTTATCTCGACTTCACGGGTATTGGTGAAATAGCGCTCGAAAACGTGAGCCATGATATCAGTAGCACCGCAGGCTGTCTGATAAGCAGGGAGAGAGCAAGTAAGCTCGGGGTTGAGGATAGAGAAGCGCGGACGGAGCAGGTCAGAGCCTACATCACGTTTAAGGCAGCCCTCCTCCTTTGTTACTACAGAAGCTCCCGAACCTTCACTGCCTGCCGCAGCGATAGTGAGGACAGTACCAACGGGCAGAGCCTTTTCAACGGTCTTGCCTGTGCCGTAGAAGTCCCAGAAATCGCCGTCATAAGGCACGCCCAGAGCGATAGCCTTAGAAGAGTCTATACACGAACCGCCGCCTACTGAAAGGATAAAGTCAACGCCTTCCTTGCGGCATAATTCGATGCCCTCATAGATAAGAGTATCACGGGGATTTGGCTTAACGCCGCCGAGCTCTGTATAAGCGATGCCGCTTGCTTCCAGCGAAGCCTTTACTCTGTCGATAAGTCCCGATCTTACAGCCGAACCCGAGCCGTAGTGTATAAGGACTTTAGTTCCGCCGTATTTACTTACCATTTCTCCTGTTTTTACTTCTGAATCTCTGCCGAAAATGAATTCAGTCGGACTGTAAAACTGAAAATTTTCCATAGTGTAATTCCTCCCTTTTAATAAGTATAATATGTCTCAGTTTAAAAAATCGTTTTTAGCCTTTTCCATAGCAGCGACTATTTTATCGCACCATTTATCGAATTCGGGATCATCGATCTGACATTCCCTGTGGTCGAGGATGTATCTCACAGTAGTCCTGATGCCCTGATCTGCACGTACAGTTGCCTTGAAATCTGGTACTGCGCGTTTTATCTTTGAGTTGTCGAAAATAACTGTACAAGCCTTGTCGCCGAGGAGAGTTCCCTCAAAGTCGTAAGGACCTACAGCATTGAGCCAGTCTGAAGATACGTGACAGGCTTTCAGCTCCACACCAAGCTCATCGGCGATGATAGAGTATATCTGATCCCAAGTGACGCTCTCGTCAGATGTAATATGGAAAGCCTGACCTATAGCGTGGATATTTCCGATAAGTCCCACGTAAGCCTTTGCGAAGTCGCTATTGTGGGTGATAGTCCAGAGTGAAGATCCGTCGCCATGAATGATAACGGGCTTGCCCTCCATTATACGCTTCACCACCTGCCAGCTTCCATTGTCGCCGTGGACTCCCAATGGTACCGATCTTTCATCGTAGGTGTGGCTGGGACGGACTATAGTTACAGGAAATCCGTTTTCGCGGTACTGCTTCATAAGGTATTCCTCACAGGCTATCTTATCCCTTGAATACTGCCAGTGCGGATTGGAAAGGGGAGTGCTCTCTGTGATAACGCAGTCTGAAAGGGGCTTCTGATACGCAGAAGCAGAGCTTATATAGATGTACTGCTTTGTTTTTCCGTTGAAAAGGCGGAAGTCACGTTCGACCTGTGCAGGTACGAAGCCTATGAATTCGCCAACGCAGTCGAAGCTCATACCCTCAAGCGTTTTTGCAGTTGCAGCCTCGTCTGATATATCACACTGAATAGTTTTTACTCCCTCGGGGAGCTGTTCATTTCGCGAGCCGCGGTTAAGGAGAATGACTTCATGTCCCTGCTGTGCAAGGAGTTTTGTTACAGCCATACTGATAGTGCCTGTGCCGCCGATAAGTAGTATCTTGATAGTTTTTCACCTCTTTTTATTATTTTTGTCTAATGCGCTAAAGTGTTGGAACCATTATAACACAAATTTATTAAAAAAGCAACCTTTTGCAAGGAGAAAAGTATCAAATTTATTGTTTATAATATAAATTCTTGCACTTAAAAATAAAAAATGCTAAAATGGTGTTACACACTGTGTATCACTTGCGTTACTATAAGTGAAGAACAGATCTGATCTAAAAAAACAGTCCCAACGGACTTGAAAAATTTTTCAAAAAATGTGTTACACATGATAAACGCGATGCGTTACTATAGTTGAAAGACAGATCTGATCTTAAAACAGTCCAAACGGACACGAAAAATTTTTCAAAAAATTGTGTTACACATGATAAACGCGATGCGTTACTATAGTTGAAAGACAGGTCTGATCTTAAAACAGTCCAAACGGACACGAAAAATTTTTCAAAAAAATGTGTTACACATGATAAACGCGATGCGTTACTATAGGTGAAGAACAGATCTGATCTTAAAAAAATACAAAGGAGAAAGCATATGACTGATAATGAGATATTGAGTCTGATGCGTGAAACACCGCCGCTGGGACAACGTGCTCTTTTTGATAAATATTACAGTTATGTATATTCAATAGTGAACAGGATAATAAGTGGATTTGGCAGTACTGATGATTCGGAGGAATGTGTTATAGATGTATTTGCCTCGGTCATGATGAAGCTCAGACCTGATGATGAATGTTCATTGAAGTCATATGTAGGTACAGTGGCAAGAAATGCTGCAATAAGCATGAGACGTTCACTGGCGGCAAAGACGGGCAGAAACGTATCCGCAGACGATGAAAGCATGGCAGAGATAGCAGATGAAGAGGACATCGAAAAAAATACCGACAAGTCTGAAACATCAGAGCTTCTGCTCAGCAAAGTGTCCGAGCTTGGGCCTCCTGATTCCATAATAATTATTCAGAAGTATTACTACGAAAAAAGCTCTAAGGAGATAGCCGAAATGGTAGGACTTAATCCGACGGCAGTAAGAATGCGCTGCGGACGAGCCATGAAGCGGCTGAAAAAGATCCTTGAAGCTGACGGTATAACTCTTTAAGGAGGGTAAATATGAATAATAAAAAGAAAATAATAGATACCCTTCGCAGTGCGGATAAAGCATCCGTTGAGAGACTCATGGCGGAGGAAGCTAAGAAGAATGAGATATTTGCAAAGGCACAGCGCAGAGCAAATATTGAGCATAACGAATACACAGACGTCGTTAGCGGCGTTGAAAAGTACGAGAGGAGAATTAGTATGACAAAAATAGCAAGCATAGCTGCAGCAGCAGTATTATTAGTAGGTTCGATCGGTGGAGGAGCATATCTTTTCAGAAATAACAGCGAACCAGGTATTCCTGAGCCTGTATTGAATGAGGTTACTACAGATGTTACAAACACATCAACAACTGTTATAGGAACAGGCACAGGTACAGAAAAGACAGGTAAAACTACAGTTACAACATCAGTAACTACAGTAAATACAACTGTTGCAGGTGATGCAAAGGTAACAGAAAAGGCAACAGAAAAGACTGCATCAAACGGAGAAAAGCAGTCTGAGAAGAAATTCAGCGTAACTAAGGAAGAGCTTAAAGAAAGAGCTGATGTCCTGACTGAAAAGGTATTTTTTGATAAGTTCTCAGCTGAATACAGCTATACTATTATGCATAATGAATACCGTCCGAAGCCTGAGACAATGGTAGGCAAGATATATCTTGACAATACAACTCTTACAGCATCCGGAGAGCAAAATGTTTATTACGATGATAAGCTGATAAGATCAGAGCTTTATGCAATAAAGGATAAGAATGAACTCTATGCCATAGAGTATTTAGCAAGGGATATGGATTTGGTAAATACCGGTTATATATTCCTGGATGCTCCTGATAAAAAGTATGGTATTTCTTCTGTCTATGGCTTTGGAAGCTGGTATGATACCAAGGTAACTATAAATACAATACCATGCGGCACAAATATTACTGACATTCTTAATAGTGATGATTGGGAGATAACAGGCGAGAGAACAGAAAACGGAAGAACTATCGTCAGCATAAGCGGACACGGAGAAGGATATGTTAATTATGATTATACAGCTGAAATTGATGCGGCAACAGGTATAACACTTTCTTATGAGATCCATGAAGAAGATGGAACTCCGAGCACAATATTCAAAGCCACAAATTATAAGTTTGATGATGAAGCAGAGGAATTCAAGACACCTTCTGACATAATGAAAGAAATTAAAAACGGCGGATACAACAAGCAGAATGACGATGACATGAATATTGAGGAACTTAACTGGTAAGAAATCAAGCTCAGTTTATGAACTCCATATAGCAGAAAGACTTCCCGAAAAGGGAAGTCTTTCTTTATGTCTATGGTGGTATTAGTTGGCGAAAAAAAATTATGTATTGCACGTCCGTATCGTGTTTGATATATGTTTAGGACAACCGATGGTCGTTCCTACAGCGCAGAGCCTGCGCCCCCTGCCCGCGTTGCGAGCTGAACGCCGCCCATACTACTTTCTACTCACTAATCACTACTCACTTTTGGGACGTCGGGGTGCGCCGTCCCCTACTATGCACTATGCACTAATCACTATGCACTTAAACTAAGTTCTAAATTTATAAATTTAATGCTTTACAACTATGAAAAAAGGTGCTATAATGTTCATAGGCTGTGTTCAAAGGCGAGTACGGCAAATCAAAGGAGGTATTTCCAAATGGAAAAAGTCAGAATAGGTATTTTAGGTTACGGCAACCTCGGCAGAGGCGTTGAGCTTGCTATCCGTCAGAATGATGATATGGAGCTTGCAGGCATATTCACACGTCGTGATCCGAATACAGTAAAGCCCCTTACAGCAGGTGCAAAGGTATATAATGTTGCTGATGCTGAGAAAATGGCAAAAGATATAGACGTATTGATAATCTGCGGCGGAAGTGCTACAGATCTTCCTAAGCAGACTCCCGAAATGGCTAAGCTCTTCAATGTTATCGACAGCTTCGATACTCACGCAAGAATTCCTGAGCATTTCGCTAACGTTGACAAGGCTGCAAAGGAAAGCGGTCACCTCGCTTTCATCTCTCTCGGCTGGGATCCGGGTCTTTTCTCACTTAACAGACTCTATGCTGAGTCGATCCTTCCTAACGGCAAGAGCTATACATTCTGGGGCAAGGGCGTAAGCCAGGGTCACTCAGATGCTATCCGCCGCGTAAAAGGCGTTAAGAGAGGTATCCAGTACACTGTTCCGATAGAATCAGCTATGGAAGCTGTCCGCAGCGGAAGTCAGCCTGAGCTCACAACTCGTCAGAAGCACCTCAGAGAGTGCTGGGTAGTTCCTGAGGAGGGTGCTGATCTCGCACAGATCGAGAACGATATCAAGACTATGAAGAACTACTTCGACGAGTACGATACAACAGTAAACTTCATCAGCGAAGAGGAATTTGATGCTAAGCACAACAAGATGCCTCACGGCGGCTTCGTTATGAGAAGCGGTCTCACAGGTGACGGTGAAAAGACTCACCAGATGATAGAGTATTCACTCAAGCTCGAGTCAAATCCTGAGTTCACAGCAAGCGTACTTATCTGCTATGCAAGAGCACTTGCAAGACTCAAGGCTGAGGGCGCAACAGGCTGCAAGACTGCATTCGATATTGCTCCTGCATACCTTTCTAAGCTCAGCGGTGAGGAACTCAGAGCTTCAATGCTTTGATAAAAAATACGTTTTACAAAAGAGCCATTTTTTAAGTGGCTCTTTTACTTTATGTATATGCAATTATACCAAACAACAGTAAGCGGTTCTGTATATTTTGTGATATTTGCTTTAGTTTTATTGACATATCTGCCCATACGTGGTACAATTATTTTATAAAAGAAGCTTTACAGGGGGGATAATTATTATGGCTAACGTAAATGCTATTTGTACAAGCTGTAACAAAACTGTCGAGGTAGACAACACAAAAGATGCGTGGGTATGTCCCTATTGCAGTACTCCGTTCATTGTTTCAAAAGCGGTAAACAAGTATAAGGCACAGCACAAGGACGTTGCCAAAAAGGTAAAAGCTGTAAAGAAGCACAGTTCCGATTTTGTTGTTACCGATGGCGTTCTTACCGAATATAAAGGAGATTCTGAGGATATCACTATCCCCGGAGAAGTGCGCAAAATAGGCAAGCACGTTTTTGAGAACAACACCACTCTAAAAAATATCACTATCCATGATAAAGTTGAAGAGATCGGTGCATATGCTTTCCGCGGCTGTACCGCACTGGAGGAGATAAAGCTCCCTGACAGTATAAATTCTATTGATATATGGGCTTTTCGAGGCTGCACAAGCCTTAAAAGCGTTGTAGTACCGCCTCATATGAGAGCAATATCAGACTGCCTCTTTGCAGACTGTTCAAGCCTTACTTCCGTGGAGCTCCCCGAGCCTATCGGCAGTATCGGTTCATTCGCTTTCTCAGGCTGTAAAAATCTCGAAGAAATAAACATACCGCAGTATGTTTCTACTATCGGAAAATACGCTTTCTCAGGCTGCGAAAAGCTTGAAAAGGTCAATATCCCCGAGGGCGTGTCTCTTGTTGAGGAGTGTACTTTCGCCAACTGCACTGCTTTGGCTGCTGTTGGACTGCCGAGAACTATCAAGTCTATCGGTGCATCTGCATTCCAGAACTGTGTATCACTGCGCGATATCGAGCTTCCCGGCGGAATACTCAGCGTTGACGGTTTCAGCGGCTGTACAGGTCTGAGAGCCTTTACAGTTCCGGGCGGTGTTTCGTCTATCGGCGATTTCAGCGGCTGTACCAACCTTGAAAAGATAACTCTGCCTGCTTCACTCAAGAAAATAAGCGGCGGCTTCAATAACTGTCCGAAGCTCCTGAGCATCGCTTGGCCTAATCTTGCGGACAATGCTTCAAACTTCCCCGCTTACTATGAGACAGTTGTCGCAAGCAGAAAGACCGCAGGTAAATGCGTCTACTGCGGAGGTGACTTCAAGCTCATCTCAAAGACCTGCAAACTCTGCGGCAAGAAAAAAGACTATTGATATATCAGTCCCGAAGGTTCAGACTTTCGGGACTTTTTTCGTGTCAGCGGAACGCCGATGGCGGCGTTCTCTACTACTTCACTCATGGGCTGTCGAGGACGCCAGCCCCTACAGTGCGGAACTGCATTTCTTTCGGACGCGCAATGCGCGTCCCTACACTACTTACTACTTACTACTCACTACTCACTTGTGAAACGCCTTTTAATTCCGAATTCCGCATTCAGAATTAAAACCGCCGCCCCAACAATTCTGCTCACAAAATTGCAGATTATCTATTGACTCATTCTCCTTTTGGCGGTATAATGTTTATATATTGTTTTAAGGAGAGACATATGACACCTATTTCAAAAATCATCGTTGCTGCCGCTGTTTGTGCGATATCTGCTTCTATGTGGAGCTGCGGTGATAAAAAGAAAACGGACAGCTCAGATAAAAATGAAACTACCACAAGCTCGTCCGCCGAAACAACAACTGATGTAACAAGTACTTCCGAGAAGGAAACCACAACTGCTTCGGATAAAACAACAGAGACTACTGTATCTTCTGCTGAGACCTCTGCTGCTCAGACTACCACTACAGCAGCTACTACAGAAAAGCCAAAGGAAACAGAGAAAAAAGCTGAAGAAGCTCCGCAAAAAGGCTATAGCAGCAGTTTTGAAGCCGCTAAGGCTTACTACAATGCATACCTCACATCAAATGCAGATGCAGTATATGATATGTTCTGCTCAGAGGAAATGGAAGGATATTTCGCTTACCTCGGCACTACAGACCTGCTGCAGGGCAAGAACGCTCAGGTAGTTTTCAAACGCTCAAACGTTGTAAACGCTATAAAGCAGTCCATGAAAAATATACATGACATCATGGCTGAGAAGTCTGATGTTCCTGCCGATAAATGGACTACCTCATTAAGCGAGGATCTTCTGAAAGCAACAGGCGAGAACGAGCTGAACGACTTTAACAAGACTCTCGGCACTAAGTTCACAAGTGCTGCGGACTGCGGTATGGTATATTACAAAGACGGCAACGACGAACACAACTTCATCGGCAACGGCTGCGCTTTTGTAGAGCTTGACGGCAGGTGGTATCTTTCATATACCAGTATCATGCACAGCGAGCTTATAACATATTTAGAAGATATATTCTGACAAAGGGCGGAACTCCGCCCTTTTCTGATAAAAGCTCAGTGTCTGACTCATAAACCTATCAGGAGGATAACATTTATGGATAGCAAAACTCTCAGTGATACCTCTCAGGCTGTCAAGCAGGTAGTTGACAGATTTGGCATAGAAATACTCGATGACCATAAACGCTTCTGTTCAGCTTTTGCCGATTTCGCACCAAAGCTCTCCAAGGAGAACAAGGCTTTCTTTGTGGCTCTCAGCGAGAATATCGGAAGTATTTTCATACGCGAGAACGATGACGTTGCAGCAGGCAATAAAAATCCCGAAGATGTTATGCAGCGCGCGATCAGGGATATAAGCGAATATCTCAACAACGAAAAGGCTGAGCTCGTTGCAAGAAGCATCGCAGCAGCTCTGGGCTGGAAAACAGCTATGCCCGAAGAAAAAACTCAGGATAACAGCGATGAGACTGTCTCCTATGGCAGCTCTGCTTCTCTTATCGAGGATCTTTTCAAGCGCGCTCAGAACGGTGATAACGATGCCTGCTTCAATCTGGGCGAACACTTCTTCTACGGACGCGGTGTAAAACAGGATTACGCAAAGGCTGTAAAATGGTACATCATGTCCTCGGACCGCGGAGATTGCAGCTCTCAGAAAAAGCTGGCTGACTGCTATTATCTCGGTCAGGGTACTGAAAGAAATATCGCAAAGGCTGCTCACAGATACGAGCAGGCTGCCGAGCAGGGCGATTACGACTCACAGAAGGCTCTTATAAAATGCTATATGATCGGTGGAAACGGACTGCTTGCCGATACTAAAAAGGCTGAATACTACTCAAAAAGATACAATATCCCCATAAGCCGCGGTACTACAGAGGATATACTCCAGAACGCAATGGCAGGCATACCCTCTGCGCAGTTCAAGCTTGGAAATATGTACCTTCACGGTACAGGCGTGGAAAGATCTCCCGAAACTGCTGTTACGTGGTTCAAAAAAGCTGCCGACCAGAACTATCCTGCTGCTCAGTTCAACTTAGGCGTGTGCTACTACTACGGTATCGGCGTGCAGCGGGACCGTATAACCGCAGTTAACCTGTACAAAAAGGCTGCTGACGGCGGAGACATGGACGCACTCAACAATCTTGCAGGCTGCTTTATGCGCGGTGAAGGCACTCACACCGACCAGTCCGCAGCAGCAAGGTATTACAAAAAAGCTGCCGAAAGCGGTCTTGCAAAGGCTCAGTATAATTACGGCGAATGCTGCTTCAACGGCTTTGGAGTTACAAAGGATGCAAGAGAAGCCGTTAAATGGTTCAAGGAAGCCGCTATACAAGGCGATCCTGACGGACAGTTCTCATACGGCTGGTGCCTCCGTGACGGCCTTGGCTGTCTGAGGGATCATATCCTTGCTAAGGATATGTTTGAGAAAGCCTCTGCCCAGCGTCATACAGCTGCGCAGAAAGCTCTGGGTTACTGCTATGCCAATGGCACGGGGACTCCGAAAAATTTTGCATCTGCCGCAGACCAGTTCGCAAAGGCAGCTGCCGCAGGAGACAAGGAAGCCGCAAAGGTGCTCGTTGCCTGCTATAAATACGGCGGAGACTATCTGGCAATAAATGAGGCAAAAGCTCATCACTACGCAGATCAGTACAGTCTCGATTACGATATGATATGAGCAGCTGTTAGTGATAAGTAAGGGCGGATATTATCCGCCCTTTTTAATTTGCAATGCGTAATTTGTAATTAATGTGCCGTAAGCGATGTACGAGTATGGGTGTTGATAAGAGTGAGCGAGTTTACGAGCGGCAACCGAGCTGACTCAGCTCGCAACGTGGGCAGGGGGCACAGGCTATGCGCTGTAGGGACGACCATCGGTCGTCCGTTTAACCCGTAACTGTTATGTATGCTATAACTATATGTAGCGACTGCCTTGGGCAGTCCGAAGATACACGGACGAACTGTAGGGGCGAGTTCCGCTCGCCCGTAAATTACACATAAACTCCATATGACACACTGTATGGGCGGATAATATCCGCCCGTTGGCAAAAAACAGGGACGACTTACGGTCGTCCCTGCATTACTATTATATAGTTTTCATCTTTCTTCAAGTCGTCCCTTAGCTGCGCTGTCCTTTTCGATGTCGATACGTTCGAGGACTATCTCGCGTCCTGCGATGCGGAAGCCTATTTCGGTATAGAAGCTTACGCGGACGTCAAGAGCCAGCAGGTATGCACGTTTTCCCAGTCCGTTGAAGAATTTGGCAAGCCATTTGAGAAATTCTCTTGCATAGCCTCTTCCGCGGGCAGCTGTATTTGTAGCTACCTGACCGATGAGGACTGTGCTGCCGATATCGAACACGGCAGAAGCTGTGGTAGAGTTGCGGTAGGTGAATACTCTGCTGATACCGTGGCGGCATCTGTGAGAGGTATCGGTGTACCACAGTGAAAAGTCGGCGATATTCGGAAATCCCTCGCTGAGTATCTTGTATACATCGGGAAGATTGGGGTTGAACTCAACGTGCTCCTCGATAGCTTCAAGTGGAGTATCATCGGGGATAAGCTCGAAGATAGTGCGGTTGAGCACCTGATACCTTTCGGGTATCTTTATGCCTTCGAGTATCTTCTGATCGCCCTCGATACGGAAAGGCACGTTCATACTGACGAAAAGGTCTATCTCCTCATTGGGTTCGAGTTTTCCGTCGCCGCATATAATAAGCGTGGAATTTATAATGAACATGAATCCGATACCCGTCTCATCAGTTATCTTGTAGAAACGGCAGAATTCATAATTCGGACCATAGGCTCTCATATATGCAAGCATTTTTTTGCCTGAGAGTGTCTTGTTGAGCAGTACGCGGTCGAGCTCGTGCTCATGTTCGATAAGTGTTATCATAATTCGGGTATCCTTCTGGCGAGAATTTTAACAAGCTTGTATGAGCTTTCAAGGTCAGACATTTCGATGACTGACGAAGGGGAGTGCAGGTATCTGCAAGGAACGGATATAGCGATAGTGCGCACACCGCTGCCGCTTATGTGTATCGCACCCGAGTCGTTTCCGCCTGCTATCATGGTTTTTGTCTGGCAGGTAGCGATATCGAATGCCAGCTGATAGAGCTCCTTGTCGTAGATAGTGCTTCTGTCCATAAACGATACAACAGGACCGTTACCGAGTACGCAGACGCGCTTTGCACCTGATACTCCGTCGATATCTGCTGCTGTAGTAGCTTCAAGGACTATAGCAAAGTCGGGAGCTACCGAGAAAGCCGAGACAGTCGAGCCTCTCAGACCTATCTCCTCCTGCACGTTGAAAACGAAATATGTATCGTATTCAAGCTTTTCATGGAGCAGCTTTATCATCATAGCGCAGCCTGCGCGGTCATCAAGAGCCTTTGATTTTACGCGGCTGCCGCCCAGCTCGGTGAATTCAGAGTCGAAGAAAACACTGTCTCCGAGGGATACGTATTTTTCGGCTTCTTCCTTGCTTTCGGCACCGATGTCAATGTAAAGGCTGTCCACCTCGGGAGCTTTGTCCCTGTCCTCCTTGCTGAGATTATGTACAGCAGTCGAGCCGACAACACCGCTTATGCGGTCCTTTCCTATGCGTACCTGTCTGCCGATGATAACAGACGGGTCTATACCGCCGACGCAGTTGAACGAAAGAGTACCGTCAGCACGGATATAAGTCACCATAAGACCTACCTCGTCCATGTGAGCGCATATCATAAGCTTTTTCTTTGGCTTTTTTCTGCCCTTCTTGAAGCAGATAAGGTTGCCGAGATTATCTATACTGTAGTCGCAGACCAGCTTTATCTTGCTGATTATGAGGTCACGTACAGCATTTTCATCGCCTGAGATACCATCAGTCAGGCAGAGTTCTTTCAGAAGATCTTTCATGTTCAGCCCTCCTTGATGAATGCTGCTAAGAGCATAGCGGTCATTTCGACATCTGACATATCTATGACCTCAACAGGCGTATGCATATTTCTCAGAGGTATGGAAACAGTGCAGGTTTTTGCGCCGTTTCTGCTTACGGAATAACGGTCTGCATTTGTAGAAGTCAGACCGCACATAACTTCCTTCTGATAGGGGATACCTGCGCTTTCGGCAGTATTTATGAGCTTGTCGCTTATTTCTCTTGAAAGTGACGGAGAAAGTCCGATCATAGGACCTTTTCCGAGATATCCGCACTTGCTTTCTTCTTCGCCTATAGCATAAGCGAAGCTCACGTCCACAGCAATAGCGATATCCGGAGCGAGTGAGAACGCGCCTATCTTTGCGCCGCGTTCACCGACTTCCTCCTGAGTCGAGAATATAACAGTAACATTGTAAGCGGTCTCATATCCGCTAAGGAGTTTAAGAGTGTACAGCAGGGCTGCAACACCGCATCTGTCATCGAGAGCACCGCCTGTAATGCGGCTGCCGATGAGCTTGCGGCAGGATACATCGAATGTTATGGTATCGCCCTGAGCAATGACCTGATACAGTTCATCTTTGGTCATGCCTGTGTCAATGGCAACATCTTCGATACTGAGCACCTTGCTGCTGCCGTTTGAAAGATGAGGCGGAACGGAGCAGATAACGCCCTTTACGTCCTGCTTTCCGTGAATGATAACGGGCTGTGCAGGGAGAAGTCTGCGGTCTATGCCGCCGATATTTCCCACCTTGACGAAGCCTTCATCGGTTATATAGGTAACGATGAAGCCTACCTGGTCGATATGCGCGTCAAGTACAAGTGACGGCAGACCTTCGCGGTGAGTACCGAAATGTCCGATAACATTGCCGTTTTTGATCTCGGCATCGGGACAGTATTCGCGCAGCATACTCAGTGCGAGGGCTGCGGCATTCTCTTCATTTCCCGAAGCACCCACAGACTCCGAGAGAGAGATTACGGTTTGTGTAATATCCATTGCAATAACTCCTTTCATATAAAATTGATCTCAAAAGTTCAGATATACACATAAAAGAAAAGACGATATGCGAGCGTCATTTCTTTTTCTTCTTGATCTTTTGCTTCATCAGGAATAAACCTGTGAGAGCGGCTGCCTTTGCAGCAGTCTTAGCCACTTTTTTCACATCAGTCTTTGTTCTGATATTCTGCGGCACTTCCTCGGTAACGCCGAGATTGCCCTTGCCTGCGGTCTTCATAGAACCGCCCTCGATATGGAAGATACCGAGATCCTTCTGAAATTCCATATTAGTCCTCCCTGACAGGCTCTGCAATGAGGAATTTTATCTTCTTGCCCTCATCGGTAAACATTTTCTCGTGTTCCGTTACGAAATTCTCATAGGGACTTTCCGCATGGAGGTCGAAAGTCTTGTATTTTATCCTGAAGCCTGCTTCCTCGAAGTATTCAAACGACTCCTCAAAAAGCTCGTCATCGTCTGTCTTGAACCAGAGCTCGCCTCTGAGAAATTTCTTATAGTTGATAAGCTGGCGTGTATGTGTAAGACGGCGTTTCTTGTGCTTAGCCTTTGGCCACGGATTGCAGAAGTTGATATAAATACGGTCAGCACGGTCGTTTTCGTCCCATGCGAGTTCAAGACGCTCGATATTCTGTATAGCTATGCGTACATTGTCGGGAGAAGCACCTTTTTCCTCGTATGCAGATTCCAGCTTGCGCTTTGCGAGGACCAGCATCTCGTTCTTGATATCCATAGCGATGAAGTTGACCTCAGGGTGAGCAGGAGCAGCCTGTGATATAAAGCCGCCCTTGCCGCAGCCAAGCTCCACATAGAGCGGCTTGTCAGGCTCTGCGAAAAGCTCACGCCAGTGACCTATCTGCTTCTGGGGTTCATGTATATAAAAAGGGCAGGCTTCCAGTTCGGGCTTTGCCCATGGTTTATGACGAATTCTCATAAATTACCTCCAAATGAATTCATAAAATAATTATATCATATATTGTCGCATAAATCAACGTTAAGAGAGAATAATTTCATATTTTATCTATAAATATCAAACATTGCAATAATTGAAGTAAAAAAATAAATCCGAAAGCAGCTGCACATGAACGCTTTCGGATTTCTGTGTTATTACTTCTTTCGCGGATATTCCTGTATACGGCTCACATAGTCGATGTTGACCAGCTGCTTCTTGCCCTTTTTGTCCTCCACTTCGATCCAGTTTTCTTCGACCTTTGTAACAGTGCCTTCGACACCTGTGGAATAACCGTAAAGGAGCACATTCTTGCCGATAAAGCTTTTTATAAGTTCGTTCATAGTTAGACCTCCGAGTTTTCTTTTATTGCGATTTTGTTTTGCCATCTTTACCTGACGTATTTTTCTTGCGTTGGCGGCAGGGATTATGCAGCAGCAAAGGATGATTATAAACCATAAATACCAAAAAGACATAAGATACCTCCTTTGCGGAAAGTTTTTGATATTACGGTAATTACTGAACATCAAATGTGATCACAGACCTAATAGACCTATGAAAAACAGAATGATCAAAGGTAATATACCAACATAATTCATAAGCTCACTCCTTTACAATAATTTTTGATGATACGGTCTTTTTATACTGATGTTATTATATCACTTTGCAGATATTTTGTCAATTGATAATAAAAATGCTGAAATGACTGGACAAGTTAAAGAGTATGTGTTATAATAGATGTGTTATTTGGAAACTACCCTTTAAATCCGATCCCGTGAGGTCGGCAAGGCGCGTTATTTGATACTATAACTATATCTCTAACTATAGCTATAACTATAAGTATGCTCCCTGCCGAAGCGGGGAGCATTTTTTGTTGAAAGGAGAGCCTGTATGGATACAAAGCGCATTATCATGGACGATAAAGCGGTCAACAGAGCCATTGCACGTATCTCATACGAGATAATCGAGAGGAACAAGGGTACGGAAGATCTTTGTGTCGTTGGTATCTTTTCAAGGGGAGTGCCTCTTGGCAGGCGTATCGCAGCAAAGCTTTCCGAGCTTGAAAAAAATGATGTGCCTTTCGGAGCACTTGACATAACTCCTTACCGCGACGACAGCCGTTCGGCAGGAGAAACTGAAAAGACCGATATCCCTTTCGATATAACAGACAAGAACGTTATCATAGTCGATGACGTTATATTTACGGGAAGAAGCTCCCGTGCTGCCATAGATGCACTTATAAAGCGCGGCAGACCGCGTACTATACAGCTTGCGGTACTGGTTGACCGAGGACACAGAGAGCTCCCCATACGTCCCGATTATGTGGGCAAAAATCTTCCTACCTCTCACAGTGAAGTCGTAAAGGTCTCCGCAATGGAGATAGACGGCAGCGACGGAGTTGCCATATACTGAACCAATATACACAATACGAAAGCGAGGTAATCATGTCTCAGATACTTATCAAAAATATCCGTGCAGTCGATACAGAAACGGATATGACAACAGATGTGCTGATAAGCGGCGGCAAAATATCAAAGCTGGGGAATAATATCTCAGCAGAAACAGACAAGGCAATAGACGGCACAGGGCTTGTGCTCATGCCCTCACTCTTTGATATGCACGTTCATTTCCGCGACCCTGGGCTTACTCATAAGGAGGATATCCTTACAGGCTGCTCTGCTGCACTTGCAGGCGGAGTTACGGGAGTACTTGCGATGCCGAATACAAAGCCGCCATGCGATAACCCCGAAACTATACGCTACATAATCGACAAGGCAGAGGGCACGGGAGTTGAAGTATATCCCGTAGGCTGCATCACAGGCGGAATGAGCGGAAACGGTCTCTGCGACTACGAAGCTTTGAAAGCCGCAGGCTGCATATGCATATCCGATGACGGCAGACCTGTTGAAAATGCTGAGATGATGAGAAAAGCACTTGAGCTTTCAAAAGAGAACGGGCTTCTTGTTGCTTCACACTGCGAGGATCTGAGCATTATAAACGGCGGCATTATGAACAAGGGCGAGACTTCCGCAAAGCTTGGTGTCAAGGGTATGGACAGAGCTTCCGAGGACTACATAACCGCACGTGAGATGATACTTGCTTCTTCAGTTGATGCCCGTATCCATATATGCCATGTTTCCACCGAGGGAAGTGCGGCGATGATACGCTTTGCAAAGTCAAGGGGAGTAAAGGTCACCTGCGAGACTGCTCCGCATTACTTCATGCTTACGGATAAGCTTCTTGAAAAGCGTGATGCGGACTACAGAATGAATCCGCCTCTCAGAACTCCCGAGGACGTAAAGGCTATCATAGAAGCCGTAAAGGACGGCACTATCGACTGCATAATCACAGACCATGCACCTCATGCAGCCGAGGAAAAAGCTGATTTCGAGAAAGCTCCAAACGGAGTTGTGGGACTTGAAACATCTCTTGCCGCAACTCTTACCGCACTCTATCATACAGGCGAGATAAGCCTTAACAGAGTAGTGGAGCTCATGTGTGCAAATCCGCGAAAGCTTCTGGGTCTTGAAGTGCCTGCCATAAAGGAAGGCAGCACAGCAGACCTTGTGATCGCGGACATAAATAAAAAATGGACAGTAGTGCCCGAAAAGCTCCATTCAAAATCGCATAACACCGTATTCAAGGGCATGGAACTTACAGGAAAGCCTCTCGTTACTATATCAAAGGGCGAGATAAGATATAATGAAATGTAAATACAGGAGGAAAACATATGTCATTTGACAGACTTATCGAAAAGATAATCGACCTTAAAAACCCTACAGTGGTAGGTCTTGACCCTAAGCTGGAATATGTTCCCGAATTCATTCAGCGTCGTTATCTCGACAGTGACGGCTGGACATTAAAGGCTGCTGCAAAGGCAATATTCGACTTTAATCAGGCTATCATAGACGAGATACATGATATAGTACCTGCTATCAAGCCACAGGCTGCTTACTACGAGATGTACGGTCACTACGGCATCAGAACTCTTGAAAAGACTATCCGATATGCAAAGCTCAACGGTATGTTCGTAATGACAGACGGCAAGAGAAACGATATCGGTGCAACAATGGAAGCTTATGCTACTGCACATCTTGGCGTAACTTCTGTAGGCGAAAATCAGCTTGAAGCTTTCGGCGCAGATGCTCTCACAGTAAACGGCTACCTTGGCACAGACGGTATCGAGCCTCTCCTTAAAGTATGCCGCGACCGCGACAAGGGCATATACGTACTTGTTAAGACTTCCAACCCCTCATCAGGTGAGCTTCAGGATATGAAGCTTGCCGACGGACGCACTATCTACGAGTGCATGGGTGATATGTGCGAGAAGTGGGGCGAGGATACACGCGGAAAGTACGGTTATTCCGCAGTAGGTGCAGTTGTAGGTGCTACATATCCCGAAATGCTTGCAGAGCTTAGAAAGAGACTCCCTCACACTATGTTCCTTGTTCCAGGCTACGGCGCACAGGGCGGCGGAGCAGAAGGCTTAAAGGGCGGCTTTGACGAGAACGGTCTTGGAGCTATAGTAAACTCCTCACGCGCAGTAATGTGTGCATACAAGAAGGAAGGCTGCGACGAGAGAGAATTCGCAAAGGCAGCAAGAAGAGAAGTTATCCGCATGAGAGACGATATCTGCCAGTATATCAATCTCAAGTGAGTAGTGAGTAGAAAGTAGAAAGTAGGGGACGGTGACTCCCTGTAGTACAGGGAGATGTCAGCAAAGCTGACAGAGGGTCGCGGCTCCTGTTGGGAGTCCTCGACGTCCCGTTCCCGACGAGATAAATAACACGAACAAAACTGTAGGGCGAGTTCCGCTCGCCTGTGCGTTACAGATAAAGCATTATGAAAAAGAGTTTTTGTGTATTTGTTATAGCTTTGATCTGCATGAATAGCTGTGGAAATATAAATGCTGAAAATGGAAATGTCATAGACTCGATCGCTGAAACTACTATTACAACCGAAGTATCAAGCAAGGAGAAAACTATGTTTACATTCAGAAATGCAACAAAAGATGAAGAAAATGAAATGAGAAAAGTCCAATACGGCGGAGAGTGGATATACGAAACAGGAACAGCTGGCGAGGAAGAATATGCACTTTTTCTTGGAAAGGTCATGGCATGTTTCGGAAAAAACGATTCACTGAGCGATGATTGGGAATGTATGTATTCATATCCGATCACGGCTGAGGACGAAAACGGAAACAAATATCTTGTGGAGATATACCATGGTTCAGGTGGACCTTCCTATTCGATACCGATAGAGCAAAGCGGTCTGAATGTTCCTGATTATGAGCAGGCTGCAAAGGAGCTTGTAAAGTTTATTGAGAGCGCAGAGCCTGCGGACTATGAGTGGGAAAGCATATATGCAGATATACCTGCAAGAATTAAGTACATTATCAAAGACGGAAAAGTTACAGTCGAAAATGAGATAATGGATTTTGAAGAGCTTGGATTGTAAATCATGATCCAAGCAGGGCGGATATCATCCACCCGCAAGGATACAAATGATTTCCGCGTAAGCGGACACAATAATTCCGAATTCCGCATTACGAATTCCGAATTAAAAAAACGTCCTCTCCACAATGGCGTGGAACAGGGTGAAAAACATCAACAATACGACCTCTAAAAACTAAAGGGAGGAATTTACAATGTCATTATTCAACATGGGCGAAAAAGCTTACCTTATGCTTGCCGACGGACAGGTGTTCGAGGGCAGGAGCTTTGGAGCAAAGGGCACTGTCATAGGTGAAGTTGTATTCACAACAGGTGTCACAGGCTATCAGGAAACTCTCACAGATCCCAGCTACTACGGACAGATAGTCACACAGACATTTCCGCTTATCGGAAACTACGGTGTGAACTCCGAGGACAATGAGTCCGCAAAGTCCTACGTATCGGGATATATCGTAAGAGAATGGTGCAATGCACCTTCAAACTTCCGCTGCGAGGGCAATATCAACGACTTTTTGAAGGAGCACAACATCGTCGGTATCAACAACATCGACACACGCCGTCTTACACGTATTATCCGTGAAGTTGGCGTTATGAACGGCGTTATCACTACCGAGGACGTTTACGCAAAGAAGGACGAGCTTCTCGAAAAAATACGCGCTTTCACAGTAAAGGACGCTGTAAAGACTGTTACAAATACCGAAACTCTTACATATGAGCCTGAGGAGAAAAAGCTGAAAGTTGCGCTGTTCGATTTCGGCTACAAGCGCAATATCAGACAGGAGCTTTTAAAGCGCGGCTGCGAGGTAGTGGTAGTACCTGCATATACTACAGCTGATGAGATAAAGGAGCTTGCTCCCGACGGTATCATGTTCTCCAACGGCCCCGGAGATCCTGCCGAAAATGTTGAGATAATAGAGAATATCAAGGAGATACAGAAGCTTGGCATACCGATATTCGGTATCTGCCTCGGACATCAGCTCATGGCGCTTGCCAACGGCGGAAAGACCGAGAAGCTGAAATACGGTCACAGAGGTGCAAACCAGCCTGTTATCGACCTTGAAAGCGGTCTTACCTACGTTACCAGCCAGAATCACGGCTATGCGGTAGTAGGAGACAGCATCGACCCGTCAGTAGGTCATGTTTCACATATAAATGCCAACGACAAAACTTGTGAGGGCATACATTATACCTCAGTCAACGCAAGAACAGTCCAGTTCCACCCCGAAGCACACGGCGGTCCGCTGGACACAGCTTACTTGTTTGACGAATTTGTAAAAACAATGTGCAAAAAGTAATTAGTAGGGAACGGCGCCCACGCCGTTCCGCACAAGTGATGTATAATGGAACGCCGAGGGCGGCGTTCCCTACAAATACTAACCACTAACCACTAATCACTAATAACTTATTTGGAGGTAAAGTGAAATGCCACTCAGAAGTGATATAAAAAAGGTACTCGTTATCGGCTCAGGTCCTATCGTAATCGGACAGGCTGCCGAATTTGACTACGCAGGCACACAGGCTTGCCGCGCACTTAAACAGGAGGGACTTGAAGTAGTCCTCATAAACTCTAATCCTGCTACCATTATGACCGATAAGGCTATGGCAGACAAGGTATATATCGAACCCCTTACACTTGACGTTGTAAAGAGAATAATCGAAATAGAAAAGCCCGACAGCCTTCTTTCCACACTCGGCGGTCAGACAGGTCTTACACTGTCCATGCAGCTTGCAGAGGAAGGCTTCCTCGACAGCCACAATGTAAAGCTCCTCGGTGCAGATCCTGAGACTATCCACAAGGCTGAGGACAGACAGGCTTTCAAGGACACTATGGAAAAGATAGGCGAGCCTTGTATCCCGTCAAAGGTCGTAGAGACAGTTGAGGACGCAGTTGACTTCGCACAGGTGATACACTACCCTGTTATCGTTCGTCCTGCTTTCACACTCGGCGGTACAGGCGGCGGTATAGCTCAGAATGAAGAGGAGCTCCGCGACATCGCAACAAACGGACTTCGTCTTTCACCTATCACACAGATACTTGTTGAGAAGTGTATCAGCGGCTGGAAGGAAATAGAGTTTGAGGTTATCCGTGACGCAAAGGGCAACGTTATCACAGTCTGCTCTATGGAGAACTTCGACCCTGTAGGCGTTCACACAGGCGACAGTATCGTTATCGCACCTGCTGTAACTCTCACCGACAGAGAGTATCAGATGCTCCGTACAGCGGCTATCAATATCATCAAGGAGCTCAAAGTTGAGGGCGGCTGCAACTGCCAGTTCGCACTGCACCCAACAAGCTTCAAGTATGCCGTTATCGAGGTAAACCCAAGAGTTTCACGTTCTTCCGCACTTGCTTCAAAGGCTACAGGCTATCCGATAGCAAAGACTGCGGCAAAGATCGCTATCGGCTATACTCTTGATGAGATCATCAATCAGGTAACAGGCAAGACCTACGCTTGTTTCGAGCCTGCACTGGACTATGTTGTAATCAAGTTCCCTAAGTGGGCATTTGATAAATTCGTATATGCAAAGCGTACCCTCGGCACACAGATGAAGGCAACAGGCGAGGTAATGGCTATCGGTACAAGCTTCGAGCAGGCTATGATGAAGGCAGTCCGCTCTATCGAGCTTGGTCTTGACACCATGAACCTCAAAAAGCTTGCAAAGCTCTCCACAGAGGAGATACGCGAGAAGCTCCACGTTATCGACGACGAGCGTTCATTCTGCGTATTTGAAGCTCTCAAGCGCGGAATAACTCCCGAAGAGATACACGAGATAACCATGATAGACAACTGGTTCCTTTATAAGCTCCTGAACCTTGTAGAGCTGGAGAAATGGCTTGCAGAGGGCGAGCTCACAGAGGAAAAGTACGATATCGCAAAGCAGTACGGCTATCTTGACAGCACTATCGAGCGCATCTCGGGACAGAAGTGCCCTAAGCACAAGAGTGCCGTATACAAAATGGTCGATACCTGCGCAGGCGAGTTCAAGGCTGAGACTCCTTACTTCTACTCCACCTTTGACGATGAGAATGAGGCAAAGCAGTTCATCGAGCGCACAGACAAGGGCAAGAAGAAGGTCATCGTATTCGGCTCAGGTCCTATCCGTATCGGACAGGGTATCGAGTTCGACTACTGCTCTGTACACTGCGTATGGACTCTTAAAGAGCTTGGCTATGAGGCTGTAATATGCAACAACAACCCCGAGACAGTTTCTACCGACTTTGATACAGGCGACCGTCTGTACTTCGATCCGCTCACAAAGGAGGACGTACAGTCCATTATCGAGACCGAGCAGCCTTACGGTGTAGTTGTACAGTTCGGCGGACAGACAGCTATCAAGCTCACACGTTACCTCTCGGATATGGGCGTTCGTATCCTCGGTACTTCTGCTGATATGATAGACGCAGCAGAGGACAGAGAGCGTTTCGACGAAGTGCTTGAAAAGTGCGGTATACCGAGACCTGCCGGACATACTGTAATGAACACAGAGGAAGCTCTTGTGGCTGCCAATGACCTTGGCTATCCTGTACTTCTCAGACCTTCCTACGTTCTCGGCGGTCAGAACATGATAATCGCTCACTCCGATGCAGATGTAAAGGAGTACATGGGCATCATCATGAGCCATAACATTGAAAATCCTGTACTTATCGACAAGTACATGATGGGTACTGAGGTTGAGGTAGACGCTATCTGTGACGGTGAGGACTTCCTTATCCCGGGTATCATGGAGCATATCGAACGTGCAGGCGTTCACTCGGGCGACTCTATCTCGATATATCCTGCACAGCATCTTTCAGATCGTATCAAGCGTATAATCGTTGAGTACACAAGACTCCTTTCTAAGGAGCTCAATGTTATCGGACTTGTAAATATACAGTATGTTGTGTACAACCATGAAGTATTCGTTATCGAGGTAAATCCGCGTTCATCAAGAACCGTTCCTTACATCAGCAAGGTAACTGGTATACCTATGGTGGATATCGCAACAAAGATAATGTTCGGTGCAAAGCTTAAAGATATGGGCTATGAGAGCGGACTTTATCCTGCTGGCGATTACGTTGCAGTTAAAGTTCCTGTATTCTCATTCGAGAAGCTCACAGACGTTGATACTATGCTCGGACCTGAGATGAAGTCTACAGGTGAGTGTCTCGGTATCGGCAGAAACCTTGAGGACGCACTTCTCAAGGGACTTATCGCAGCAGGTTTTGACCTCAAGCGTGAGGGCGGAGTTCTTATCTCGGTACGCGACAGCGATAAGAGGGAGATACTTCCTATTGCCGATAAGTTTGAGCGTATGGGCTTTGAGCTTTATGCAACATCTGGTACACAGAGCGTGCTCCACAGAAATATGATAGCTGCAAATCTTGTCCGCAAGATATCGGACGGCGAGCCTAATGTTGAGACTCTCCTTGACAGCGGCAAGATACACTATGTAATATCCACTTCCGCAAAGGGCAGACTCCCTGAGCGTGACAGCGTTAAGATGAGAAGAAAGTCCATAGAGCGTTCTATCTGTAGCCTTACAGCTGTAGATACAGCGAAATCACTGGTAAAAGTCCTCGAATCGGGCAGAACTATCAATGATGTTGAATTAGTCGATATCACCAAGATATAAGTAGTGGCGGATATTATCCGCCCGATAGTATGGAACGCCGAGGGCGGCGTTCCGCAAGCCTTTAGCCGTTAGCTTGTAGGGGCGCACATTGTCCGCCTGCAAGATACGCTGAAAGAAATTCGGGCTGTCAAAGGCAGCCCTTACACAATAACTTTAAATTGACGGGGCGATGTTGGCATCGCCCCCTACATTTCGTTTCATATTTGTTTAAATGTAAAACACGGGCGCACAGTGTGCGCCCCTACATTCACAACTCTCAACTTCCAAAGGGGGAACTATGGATCACTTCAAGCTATGTTCAAACTACGCGCCAGCAGGCGATCAGCCGCAGGCTATCGACAAACTTGTAAACGGTATACAGTCGGGCAAAAAGGAGCAGATACTCCTCGGTGTTACGGGTTCGGGAAAGACCTTCACTATGGCGAACGTCATCGCCCGTGTGAACAAGCCTACCCTCGTACTTGCCCATAACAAGATACTTGCAGCACAGCTCTGCTCGGAGTTTCGCGAGTTCTTCCCCGAAAATGCCGTTGAGTACTTCGTTTCCTACTACGACTACTATCAGCCTGAAGCCTACGTGCCAAGCACCGACAGCTACATCGAAAAGGACTCCTCCATAAACGACGAGATAGACAAGCTCCGCCATTCCGCCACAACTGCTCTTGCGGAGCGCAGTGACGTTATAATCGTTGCCAGTGTTTCGTGCATATATTCTCTCGGTAGTCCTGAGGAATACCGCTCCATGTGCGTTTCCATTCGTCAGGGAGCTGAAAAGCCTCGCGATCAGCTTATTGCTGAGCTTGTGAAGATACGCTATGAGCGCAACGATATAGCTTTTGAGCGTAACAGGTTCAGAGTCCGCGGCGATGTTCTGGAGATATTTCCTGCAATGTCCACGGATACGGCTGTAAGAGTTGAGTACTTCGGCGATGAGATAGACCGTATCTCCGAGATAAACGTGATAACGGGCGAGGTCAAGGCAGTTGTGTCCCATGCGGCTATTTTTCCAGCTTCTCACTATGTTGTGGGTGATGAAAAGCTTGAAGCTGCTCTTACAGAGATCGACCGTGAGCTTGCGGAGCGTATCGACTACTTCCAGCAGAACAACAAGCTCATAGAGGCTCAGCGTATCGAGCAGCGCACCCATTATGACATGGAAATGCTGCGAGAAGTGGGCTATTGCAGCGGAGTCGAGAACTACTCCCGTGTACTTGCAGGCAGACCAGCGGGAAGTACTCCTCTCACACTTATGGATCACTTCCCCGAGGATTTTCTCCTGATAGTTGACGAGAGCCATGTAACTTTGCCTCAGGTAAGAGCTATGTATGCAGGTGACCGCGCACGAAAGACTACTCTTGTGGATTACGGTTTCCGTCTGCCAAGTGCTATGGACAACCGTCCGCTGAACTTTGACGAGTTCAACGATCATATACATCAGGCTATATACGTCAGTGCAACTCCGGGACAGATAGAGCGTGAAAAGACAGATACTATCGTGGAGCAGGTGATACGTCCTACGGGACTTGTAGACCCTGAGATAATCGTAAAGCCCACACACGGACAGGTGGACGACCTGCTGTCCGAGATAAACGAACGTGTCGCCCTTAATGAGAGAGTGCTTGTTACTACTCTCACCAAGAAAATGGCAGAGGACTTGACTTCTTACTATGAAAAGCTTGGCGTAAAAGTCCGCTATCTCCACCACGATATCGACACTATCGAGCGTATGGAGATAATCAAGGATCTCCGCGAGGGTGTTTTTGATGTACTCATAGGTATCAACCTTCTCCGTGAGGGACTGGACATACCAGAGGTAAGCCTTATTGCCATACTCGATGCGGACAAGGAGGGCTTCCTTAGAAGCGAGACTTCCCTTATCCAGACCATAGGACGTGCGGCAAGAAATGCCAAGGGTCAGGTAATAATGTATGCCGACTCCGTAACAGGTTCTATGGAGAGAGCCATAACCGAGACCGAACGCCGCCGCTCACTGCAAATGGCGTTCAACGAGGAGCACGGCATAGTGCCAAAGACTATCATCAAGGAAGTCCGCGATGTTCTGGAGATAACTTCCAAGAACAAGGTGGAGGAAAAGACAAAAAAGAAGAAGATGTCGGCTTCCGAGAAGCAGCATCTCATAGACAAGCTCACTGTGGAAATGAAGAATGCAGCAAAGTTGCTTGAATTTGAACACGCTGCATATCTCCGCGATAAGATACAGGAACTGAGAGAAAGCTGAAAAAAACAATATTATATGTCCGATTATGCCGCGCTTTTACGATTATTAAAGTATAGAGTGCGGCATTATGTTTTTACTCGCCTGTCTTTTCGTTAATTCATTATTATTTGCCTGTATTCTGCACTCAATGTAACCAAAACTATTGACATTTTTGTGCTGAAATGCTACAATATATGTAATTATAAGTACACTGGAAAAAGTGTGCTATGAGAGGGGAAATTAAATAATGAAAAAACTAACACGCTCTGTTGCAGCGTTAGTTTCTGCTGCAGCAATGGCTATGACAGGAGCATCACCTTGTCTTAGCCAGACGACAATGACAGCCTGCGCTGTCGACACAAACAATGACGACTGGCTCCACGCAAAAGGAAGCCGACTCTACGACATGAACGGCAATGAGGTATGGCTCACGGGTGCAAACTGGTTCGGCTTCAACTGTACCGAGTGCGTTCCGCATTATCTCTGGAGCGGCGACATCGACCACATGGTAAAGGATATTGCCGATCACGGTGTAAACGTGCTCAGACTTCCTGTTTCCACAGAGCTGCTTTACAACTGGATGGTTGGTGATCCCGATCCTATCGGAAGCGTTAATCCTAATGATGATCCCAACTATCCTATCAATGTGGATCTTATCAATCCCGACGGCTCTGTAGCAAACAGCCAGCAGACCTTTGACGTGCTCCTCGCTAAGTGCAAGAAGTACGGCGTAAAGTGCTTCATTGATATCCACAGCCCCGAATCCAATAACTCGGGACACAACTACGGACTCTGGTACGGCAAGAGCTTCACGGGACGTGACGGAAAGAAAGTTGAAGTAACTACCGATGTCTGGATAGAAACTCTTGCATGGTGTGCAGACCACTATAAGGGCGACGATACCCTTATCGGTTTCGATCTGAAGAACGAGCCGCACAGTAAGTACGGCGGAGCTCCTATTGATGCTATATGGGACGACTCCAATGCTCCTAACAACTGGAAAAAGGCAGCACAGGACTGTGCTGATGCTATACTTGAAAAAAATCCCAATGCACTCATTTTTATTGAGGGCGTAGAAGGCTTTGAGGGACACGGCGCATGGTGGGGAGGAAATCTCCGCGGCGTTGCAAAATACCCTGTAAAGCCTGCTTCGGGAACGTCTCAGATAGTATATTCACCTCACGACTACGGCCCTGTAGTAAGTGACCAGACATGGTTCAACAAGAACTTTACAGAAAAAACGCTTCTTGATGATTACTGGTACGACACATGGGCATACCTTGTTGACAAGGATATGTATCCGCTTCTCATCGGAGAATGGGGCGGACGTCTTGACGGAGGAGATAACGAGAAATGGCTGGGACTTCTCCGTGATTACATGATAAAAAATCATATCAGTCATACATTCTGGTGTCTCAATGACGACTCAGGCGATACGGGCGGACTCTGGAAGGATATCCAGTTCGGCGTAACACAGGGTGCTGACGGTAAAATGGAAGGAAAGACTACCATAAACTGGGATACGGAAAAGTATGAGACATACTATTATCCTGCTATATGGAAAACCTCGACTTCAAAGAAGTTCATCGGTCTCGATCATCAGGTTGCACTGGGCAAGGACGGTATCTCACTGAACGATTTCTACGCTAATTATGCTGCTTCAGAGGGAAGCAACCTTGACGGCGGAAAGAAGTCAGACGGCAAGACAGTTGATGCTGATCCTGCTAAGACGACCACTACTACTACTTCCAAAACTACTACTACTTCATCTTCTGCAACAACTACAACTACCACATCTGTTGTGGACGTCAGTAATCGCCTATTCGGAGACGCTAATTGCGACGGTCAGGTCGATCTTGCAGACGCTGTTCTCATAATGCAGTCGCTTGCTAATCCTAATAAGTACGGAACAAGCGGAACAGATGAACACCACCTCACAAAAGAAGGTTCGGCAAATGCTGACGTTGAGGGCAACGGAAACGGTATAACTACCAACGATGCACAGGCTATACAGCTTTATCTCCTTGGCAAGTATACGTCACTTCCTGTAAAATAAGCTTCATATCGCGCTGCTGATACGGGCGGTGCGGAAAATATATAATCAGAGAGGGAAAAAACTATGAAGATCTTAAAATCACTGGCAGCTGTTGCTGCCGCAGCTGCGCTGACTGTATCAGGTGCTGCTTATTATGCACCGGCAGTTGCGCCCGACACCATCGGTGTAGCTATTGCTGCCGATGACAACAATGACGACTGGCTCCACGCAAAGGGAAGCCGACTCTACGACATGAACGGAAACGAAGTATGGCTCACAGGTGCTAACTGGTTCGGTCTTAACTGTACCGAGAACGTTCCTCATGGTCTGTATGCAAGAGATGTTGACGACCTCCTCAAGAGTGTTGCGGATCACGGTATCAACATTATCCGTTTCCCTATTTCCACAGAGCTTTTGATTTCCTGGATGGACGGTAAACCGCTTCCTGTCAGCTCAGTACAGGCAAGCTACAATCCTCCTCAGGACGAAGTAGGCGAGGACGGTACTATTACTCCGGCAGGTAAGTACGGAAATATCAATAAGGAATTCGTTGAGTCTGACGGTAAGACTCTCAAGGATTCAATGGCTATTTTTGATATCATCATGCAGAAGTGCAAGAAGTATGGTATCAAGGCTCTCGTTGATGTTCACAGCCCTGCTTCACACAATTCAGGTCATAACTATAACCTCTGGTACTATGAGCCAACAGCAGAGGACTGTGATGGTATGGCTACAGGTCACTTCTCAAAGGCTAAGATAACCTGGGACGACTGGAAGGACTCTATCACATGGCTTGCTAAGAAGTATGCAAATGATGATACTATCATTGCTTATGACCTCAAGAACGAGCCTCACGGCAAGCGCGGCTACAACGGAACCGAGTGCCCTGCAAACATGGCTAAGTGGGACGACTCTACAGATAAGAACAACTGGAGATACTCAGCAGAAGAGTGTGCTAAGTCTATCCTCGCTGTAAATCCGAACGCTCTTATCCTCGTTGAAGGTATCGAGCAGTCTCCTATGCTTAACAAGAACGTTACATGGAACGATGCAGATAAGTTCAATCCACAGCCAGGTGAAGAAAAATGGTACGGCGCATGGTGGGGCGGAAACCTCAGAGGTGTAAAGGAGCTCCCTGTACTTCCTGAGTCTTCACAGATAGTATATTCACCTCACGATTACGGTCCGTCAGTTTATGCACAGACATGGTTCGACAAGAACTTTACTACAGATACTCTTCTTGATGATTATTGGTATGACACATGGGCATACATCAATAAGGAAGATATCGCACCTCTCCTCATCGGTGAGTGGGGCGGTCATATGGACAAGGGTGCTAACCAGAAGTGGATGGAGCTTCTCCGTGATTACATGATAAACAATCATATCAACCACACATTCTGGTGTATCAATCCTAACTCAGGCGATACAGGCGGACTTCTTGATTCTACATTCATGAACTGGGATAACAATAAGTACAGCCTGTTCGAGAAGTCGCTCTGGCAGACAGATTCAGGTAAGTATATCGGTCTCGACCACCAGACAGCTCTCGGAGACAACGGTCTTTCACTTAATCAGTTCTATTCATCAGGTGCAAAGAGCAACCTTGACGGCGGTAAGTCAGGCGGCGGTACTCCTGTAGTTGTTGAGCCTAAGGTAACAATAACTACTTCACAGGCTACTACTACAACTACTACCACAACAACAACTACTACAACTTCTACAACAAGCAAGCAGACTACAACTACTACAACAGTTACAACTACAGCTCCCGTAGAGACTGTAAAGTGCGAGCACTGCGGCAAGGAGATACCAAAATCAGAGGCTATCTATGGTCCTCTTGGCTTCCCTGTATGTCAGGAATGCTACGATAACGGCGTTTACATCGGCACAAGACCTCAACAGCCAACAACGACGACAACTACAACTACATCTACTAAGGGTACTGATATAGTACCAGGAACACAGCCTGTTACACAAGTAATGCCTACTGTATGGGGAGATTCAAACGGTGACGGCGAAGTTGATATGTCAGACGTTGTTCTTATCATGCAGAGCCTTGCTAATCCGAACAAATACGGTTTGAACGGTACTGACAAGAACCACATCACACAGGCTGGTCTTAACAATGCTTCTGTTGTAAATTATAACGGCAGCGTTACTAATAACGATGCTGTAAGAATACAGCTCTACCTCCTCGGAAAGTTTGATCCAAAGGCAGGCAAGTAAATAAAAATATCGGCACGGTTTAACCGCAGTGCTTATTTAGAAATTTTACGTGAGTTATTGAGGAAAACCCTTTTGAAAAAGGGTTCTTCCTCAAACTCCTTTCCTAAAACTTTCGGTTTTGTTTTTCCCTCTATAGGGCGCGACCTGTATATTTGCAGGTCTTTTTTTATTTTGTGCGCGCCCTATAGAGGGAAAAACCAGATAAAAGTCTTTGGAAGGGGGTACGGGGGAGAACCTTTCCTCAGAAAGGTTTCCCCCGATATTCCTGTATAAGTTTTCTATATCAGCACTATAGTTATACTGTGCCGATTTTTTTGCTTTCTATAAGGGGGCTGAAAAAGCGGTTTTTTCAACGGAAAACCATTGAATATCATGAAAATTTTTTTGTAAAGAAAAACGGCAGCCATTATTATGACTGCCGTTTTCCTGAAATATAGAGAATATTATGAAAAAAGCATAATAGAAGATGTCTTTAATAAACTCAGCTCTTCTCGCTGACTATAAGTGATACGCGGTTCTGCATCATTTTTGCAGCTTCCTCTGCGGACTTTTCACCCTTGAAATATGCATCGGATTCTTCCATGCAAATTGCGTAAGTATCATCGTCAAGTGAGTTATTAAGAGTATCACAGCTGAGTATATAACGTCTGAGGTCTTTCAGTTCGTCCTTTGAGAGGACTTCTATAGGTATTCCGCTGGCTGTAAAGGTGGTTGTTTCAGTAAGATCACCGTTTTCATCGTAAACATATACCTTTGACATTTTGTCTATCTGTTTATCGAATTCTTTCATTAAAACGGAATAGCCGTTTGCAAGACCGCCCTTGCCGTCATCAATGCTTTGATCTGAAGCTTCGGTGAGCAGCATCTTGATGAATTCCCATGCACCTTCCTTAACAGAAGATTTTGCGCCTATGGAGAATTCATAGTCCAGTGAGATCTTTCCGCCCTTACCGTTTGATGTTGGATAACCTACCAGAGATATATCCTCGCCAAAATCATATTTTTCAAAGGCGAGATCGTAACCTCCGCAGAGATTTACCCTTGAGATAAGTTCATTTTCATCTCTGTAGCTGTTTTCGAGATCAATACAATATTTCATGTATTCCTTCTCATTTGACTTGTCGCCATAATCAACATCATCAACAAATCTGTTGCAGAATTGGAGAAGCTCTGTGAATTCAGGAGTATCGAAATGGCACTCCGCTTTTTCTACATCTACAAGCTTGCTGTCTGAGTTGATGAGTATGCCGAATATCTCCTGCTTGGTCATTCTGTCATAGCGGTGAGTTGCGGTATCCTTGCTGTCGAAAAGATCTATCATTTCCTTTAATGTCCAGTTTTCATGGTCAACAAGTTTTTTCTTTGCTGCAAATGTGTTGACGGTAAAGCTTGGTGTGATCGAATAAAGCTTGCCGTCACTGCTTTCAAGTGCTCTGAGTATATTGGGTACTACAGTATCGCGGTTCACCTCTGTATCGTTATCCATAAGGGTATACAGGTCAAGGAGTGCGCCTTTCTTGCCGAGAAGAGCTGTTGTGCTTTTGTCAAGCAATAATATGTCAGGGCATTTGCCTGCTGCTATATCGACCTTCAGCTTGTTGAAATCTTCCTTGTATCGTTCCGCGATAGTCTGAGGAGATTTGTCCTCCATTTCTTTGGGAGTGAGCTCAGTGGAATAGTCTATTGACTTTATCCTGTACTTGTTCTGTTCGCGGTTGAATTTGCTTATATAGTAATTCAGCTGATTAGAGCCTAAAGAAGCTATTGTTATTATCTGCACATTGTCAAGCTCACCCGGTTCTCGGTGTACGAGCTTGTATACCTCAACGGACGAGTTCGGGTCGTTGTAATTAAATGTATAACAGTAAAACTCGTCATTTTCCGCAGGAACGATTTCCATGCCGGTAGTATCTGCATCTACCCATTTAAGTATGGTCTCGGTTGTTCCGTCAGCTTTTACGCCGATAACATAGTCTTCGTTTGTACCGATGAAAAGATAGTCGCCGTAGCCTGTTGAATAGCTTGACATACCGTAATTGCCATCTTCGGTGAAAACAGGTTCTTTTATTTCCTTAGCGTCGATATCTATCTCATGTATTTGTACCTGCGTGCAAGAATGATCATTATTAAAAACAACGGTACTTATGTAAACTTTACCATCAGAACCTGTAATCAGACGAGGTTCACAGTATTGTGAGTATTCTGACGAGATATCGAACTTTTCACGGTTTCCGTCACTTTTGAAAATATATAATTCACCTGACCTGAACATTGAAATGAATGTATCACTGTCTGGCATTGCTGAGTTTGCAGGGTAAGTATAATCGCTGTACTCTTTATCCTCTTCTTCGCCCATGTCACCGAGGTCGATGAACTGTTTTATGCTTCCGTCGCTGTTGTAGAAGCAGATAGCGTGAGTTTCTTTCTGATTGGCGTAAAAGGCATCGTAATCGAAGTTTTCGTAATCTTCTTCGGGAAGAGACATACCGCCATTGTCGAAGAATGTGTAATAAACAGATGCAGTGCCGTCCGAATTATAAGTTACGTAGTTAGAATGCTCATCGGCTTTTCTGGCTTCTTCGGGAAGATCAAGTATGAAATCCTGCGTATCGGAAAAATCAGAGTTTATCCTTAATATACAGGGCTCATTTCCGTTGTAATCGCTATATGCCAGATAGTCGCCGTTTGTGGTCTTTATGACGTTATAAAGATATTTGACATTTTCAAGAGTCTTGTATTTTACCAGCTTGTATGAGGTTTCGGAAAGCTCTGAAACATGCTGTGCTGCTGAGTTGTTTTCCTGTAATGACTGCTTTTCAGAGCTGGTGGAATTCTTTTTTGTTTCGGAACAGGAACACAGTGCAATACAAGCTGAAAAAGCAAATGCAAGTATTCGTGATGAGTTTTTATTCATGTCTGGGCTCCTTTCGGTTTTTCATATAAAAGTGATTTGTTAAGCATAAAAAGCACAGTGCCTATGACCTTTGCACAATTATTGTAGCCGTTATCTGTATACACAGACCAAGTGCGCAGGTCGGCCTTTTATGCCATTCAAATCACCTTTATATGTGTTACTGATTGTCCCCACACTTATATAAACGCTTTTTTCAAAGCTTTTGTGACAGAAAATCAGAAAAAAGTTTTTGAAAAGATAAAGCAATGTGAAAAAGAGAACCGCCGACACTATTGCGCCGGCGGTTTTTCCTCTTTTTCCTGAAAGGTGTGTTCATAGACGGGGTGTGTGCGAATCCGTCTCAGTTGAAGCGTCTGGAGGTATGTTAGACACTTCACGGGGGGAACAATGAAGTTTTTTATGAGTGTGTTTTTCCTTGGTATGACTATATTATATATCATGGGGGGCGGATTTGCAATAACAGAGCAATCACGGTTTGAATACAGTTTGGAAATCAATTGCTTACGGAATGTATTTCATCGGTTACATAATTCTGACAAAAATGACAATAGTAATAATGAAAGTATTTAAGCCGTTAGCTGTTAGCCATTAGCCGAAAGTGTCCGCTTAGGCTCACATTATTTAAATTATTCGCCGAAGGCGACACATTTGCTATTAGCTAAAGGCTAAGGGCTAATGGCTGTATTACACAATGTTTTCCTTTCCAATTTCAATTTAAAGTTTTATGTGTGCTGTAAGAAATTTCTTTGTACTTTTTTTCGCTTTCTGCATAATATAATGTAAGCGGCAATATGAGCGCGTCGTCAGGAGGTGGAGCAGTCTTGTTCCCGTGAATAGCTTCCCGACATACGGCGAAGCTTCGGAAGGCTGCTTTCATATAAAATAAAGCTGCCGAGACTTCGGCAGCTTTGCTGTTTATCTGTAGTATGAGTCGATATCAAGGTATTCTTCAAGGCACAGACCGCTGTTGTAAACTGCTGTGGCTGTATCTACTCCGAGATATCTTATATGCCACGGTTCATAGCGATAGCCTGTTATGGCTTCCTTGCCCTTTGGGTAACGGATTATAAAGCCGTATTTGTGAGCGTTCTTTGCGAGCCATTCACACTCGGGAGTACCTAAGAAATCATTGCTTATGGAATTGACATCTATGGCGAGTCCTGTCTGGTGTTCCGAATGTCCCGGTCTTGCAGAATATGTATCTGCAGCTGCCTGTCCGTCGGAAGCTACATAGTTATTGTATATCGCTTTCTGTGTAGCGTATGAACGGAAGCCTGATGAACACTGTATCTTTAATCCCAGCTTTGCAGCATCTTCTGCAAGCTTGTTGAAGCTGCCAAGTGCAAGGGGATTAAGTGCAGTCGCACTGAAGTTTTCGGGGAGACTGTAGGTCTTGTTTACAACTAATATACCGTCGATATATGTTGCGCCGTTTATTGTCTGAACAAGGTGTTCGGACTGAGTTACTGTAGTTGTGGCAGTTGATGTTGTTGAAGTAGTTGTAGTGGTCGATGTTGTGGTAGTTGAAGTCAGAGTCGTAGTAGTTGTTGTGGTGGTAGTGGAAGATGTTGTAGTTGAGGAAGAAGTGACAACAGAACCGCTGTGTACTGTAACTGATATATCAGCCTTTATATTCGGGTTTGCTTTGCTTATTACTGATATTACGCACTTTCCGGGGGCTATACCCTTGATATTTCCGTACTCGTCAACGCTGGCGATAGCGGGATTTGAGCTTGTCCATACTTCCTCGGTATTCTCTGCCGTTAATGGGAGCATTGTAACGTATGCGATATCCTTGCCGCCCACAGCGAGATCCATTTCGTATTTGCTGAGCTTTATCTCTCTTACCTTTTTCGGATTAGTCACTATAACATTTATAGTTGCTTTTACATCAGGATTTGATTTGCTTGTGACTGTTATTGTACACGTTCCTTCGGAGACACCGCTTACCCAGCCTGATGGATCAACGGTTGCGATACTTGTATCAGAGCTTTTCCATGTTTCCTTCTTGTTTGTGGCATTTGAAGGAAGCATCGTTACATAAGCTATATCGCCGCCGCCTATTGGTATGGACATATTGTATTTGCTGAGCTTCATTGATGTTACCTTGTTAGGGTCCTTTACTGTGACCTTTATCTCAGCCTTGACGGCAGGATTGTTTATGCTCTGTACGGTGACAATGCAGTTTCCTTCCGCAAGAGGGAATATCCAGCCTTCATTGTCGACTATTGCTACGCGCTCGTCGGAGCAGCTCCATATATCACGATAGTCTGTTACAGTCAGTGGGAGCATAGTAACGTATGATATTCCGCCGCCGTCGCCTACAGTAAGAGTCATCTCGGTCTTGCTGAGCTTTATTCCCTGTACCTTGTAAGGATCCTGATACGAAGTTGTAGCAGCGGTAAGTATAGTTGTTGATGTTGGGACAGCTGTTGTGGTCACGGCAGTAGTTGTTGTAGAAGAACTTGTGACCGTTGTCGTACTCGTTGGCGGAGCTGATACTATAGATACGACAGGTGCAGCTGTTGTAGTTGTTGATACAGCAGTGCTCGTTGTTGTTACTGCCTTTGTGGTAGTAGTTGAAGAAGCGGTTGATGTTGTAGTTGCTTTAGATGTTGAAGAAGTTTTTGAGGTGGATACAGCAGTTGTGGTCTTGGATACAGTTGTCGAAACAGCTGTCGTTGTAGTTGTAACAGGTGCTGCTGTAGTAGTGGTCGTTGTTGCGGACAGCTTGTCAGCCTTGAGGAAGTTCTCAAGTGAAAGAGTGCCGTTTGTGGATACATAGGAGTAATATGAAAGTATGCACGAAGCATCGATAGAATCAATATGATGATCTGTGTTTACATCAGCTGCATTAGCCTGCTCGAAGGTAAGACCTGAGGACATATTGTTTGATATCTTTGCATATGCCTTCAAGATCAGCGATGCATCGTTTGCGTCAATGAATTTGTCGTTATTTATATCACCGAGAGCGTTTATGGCGGCTTCTTGTGATGTTCCCTTAACGGAATGAATGTTAGCTTGCGCTGTTACTTCTGCTGTATCTGCGATCGCAGCTGTGCCGTATGAAGTAACATTGTTAGGATATTCAGCGTTGGCAGCGAATGAGGAAAGCTGTCCTGTACATAATGCAAACGACAGCACAGACACTAAAAATCTTTTGACATTCATATTTTTCTCCTTCTATAATTGTGACGATGTATATCATTTTGTGCTTTTTACAACACAAATGCCGCTTATTGTTATATGATTATGTTAAACGGCAGATTTCATTATAACACTCTTAAAGTCAAAATGGAAGATATAATAGGAAAAAATACGGATTTTTTTGCTATTTTCGGTGTTTTCCATAAAAAAGAGCTGCCCGATAACGGCAGCTCTTGAACAATGTTTGTTTTTTATATAATGTATAATTTTACCATTTTTCGGAAAAACAGCTTGTAAAAAACGGTTTGCTCCGATATTATCTTCTTATTTATACGACTCGGGAAGCTCTGTAATGAGGTTGAGGAGTCTCTTCTGTATAGATGCAGCATCGTTTGAAGTGAGTCCTGTACCGTTCTGGTATACGTCACCGTTTGCGATACCCTGTTCGGTGATATGGTGATCGTCAGTACCCTTTACACCGTACTTGTTAGGATTTGCAAGGCTCTGCATTATGATTACAGCATCGCTGAGGTCCATGTCGCCGTCACAGTTAGCATCGCCCCAGACTGTTACCTTTGGTGTTGGCGAAGTGGTTGTTGTGGTAGTTGTAGTAGTGGTCGTAGTCGTAGTAGTTGTTGTAGTCTCAACTACATCGTAGTATACCTCGATATCGTCAACTGTGATAGAGTCGGACTCACCGTAGTAATAGCCGAATACAACGTTTCCTGACGGATTTACGATGTTCTTTTCGGGCTTGTCGCCTGTGATGGTTGCAGGAAGTACCCACATTATCTCTGCGGACTTGCCTGCGTTGAGTATAACAGAGTTTACAGGCTCCTGATACCAGTAATCATCAGCTTTATTTGTTGTGCCTGTACCTGTGCCGTAAACAAGCTTCTTTACGTCCTTCTTTGCGGAAACATCAAATCTGATAGCGTAGACCTTCATATTGTCCTCTATACCGAGGTCGGAATAAGCTACTTCAAGGTTCTTCTTTGAGTCAGATGTAGCTGTGCAGTCAAGCGACTTGCCTATAGTACTCTTCACAGACTTGGTATAGGGGACAGTCTTTGTTATTGTATATGTAAGTGCAGCACTTGTGATAGTAACATCATCTTTTTCTGTTATCTCGGTATACTTTGTAGCATCCTTTGTGCCGTACCAGAACTGGAAGCCGATAGAATCGTTTCCTGCTGTGGTCTGATACTTCTGTACTTCGGCGGGAACGTCCCAGACACATTCTATCCATTTGCCTGCGCCTTCGAGAGTTGTACCTTCACCTATATCCTTGATACCGAATTCAACGCCTGCGTCCTCGAATTCCTTGCGTGAATCCTCACCCATTTCGTTGTACCAGTATCCGGCAGTATCCTTGCCCTCTATTATGCCGCTCTTAGCGTATTCTGTATCGGCAGGAGAGCCTTTTTCTACGTTGGTTCCGCAGCCGTACATGAATTTATCAACGTCGAAATCTGTCTCAACGATAACATCAAGTGACTCTATGGTGATGCCCTCGGTCTCGGTTATGCCGAAATCGCTGTACTTGAATTTATGGCTGTTGATAGGGGAGTCGTCTGTTATCTTTTCTCCCTTTGAAGTGTAATAGTCCTCATCATAGCCTACTGTGAGCTTATAATCAAGGTCGTCAAGCTGTTTTGTTACAGTTGATGAAATAGTAGCAGTACCGTCCTTGTTGTCCTTGAAGCTCCATGCGCCGCTCTTTGCGTTCTTTGATGTTGTAGATGAGCTGCTTGAAGATGAAGAAGATGAGCTGCTTCCACCCTTGAAATCCACACTTGTGAGAGTAACGGAGTTGTCCACCATATCGCTCTTGGAGTTATCCCAGTGTGCCGAATAATAGCATCTGAATTCAAATGAGCCGCCCGGCTTTATACCAGCCTTTTTCAGGTCGATAGTGATAGTGCTCGATGATTTGTCAAGCTTGCAGGCAGTACCCTCTACCTTTGAATTTTTTCCGCCTTCCATCCACTTGCCGCTCTTGTCAAGTTCGAGCCAGTATGGATCTTCTGCGGTCGAGCAGCCGAAGCCGTATGAAAAGCTCTGTCCCGAGTAGCTTGTGCTCAGAGTGAATGTAACAGAGTCAGCACCGCCCTCAGGGAAAGTGCCCTTGTATACAGAGTCTACCTTCATAGTCTGAGACAGCTCTACGTTTCTGACAGCTGCTATATTTCCCGACGGAGTTGCAGCAACTGCGGGCATAGCATATAACGGGAGAGCAGTAACTGCCATTGCAAGGCTCATTACAGAAGCGGTTATTCGGTTGGAGAGATGGTTTTTCATTGTGTATCATCCTTTCAGATAAGATTAAATAAAATAAGATCGTACATCACTGTACACGCACATTATAGCACTCTTATGACGTTGAAATGTTAATAAAATGTTAACAAGCGGTAAAATTCGGCATAATGTTTTAATATGTTGTGAATAATTTGTGAAAAATTGCTAATGCTATGTATCTGTATGAACAAAAAAAGCTCCGCTGTACATTAGTACAGTGGAGCTTTTGATATCAGTTTGCACTTGTAGTTGCTGTCGTGGAAGACTGAGAGGTTTTTCCGTCTTTCGGAGTCTTTTTTATCTCTACCTTCTTATCGCCTACAGCCCATACATTATCGTATGTATAACACGATACAGTAACGTTATACTTGAACTGATCGCTGGAGGTGTCTGCTCCGAGGAGATTGACACGGGCACTGAGATCCTTTGCTGTGAGTTCGTTGATTATGTCCTCAGGTCCTACGATCTTGACTTTTACCTGACCGGTAAGTATCGTATAATCATTATTATCGCTGGGCTTGTTGGTAAGAGGTATATCTTCACAGTTGATAGTGACCTCCTTAGATGAAAGACCTTCACTGTTGAGAGTAACATTGATCTTGTCTATTCCCGATATATTCTTCAGGTTGCTGTCTGCCAGCAGCTTATCTATCTCTGTATCCCATGAGTATCCGATATCAAGTGCGCTGAGACGGATAGGTATCGTCAGTGTATCAGGGATATTTGACTCGGTATCCATTGCCGCGATCGGGATACTTTCAGGTGTTATAGTGAAATTGAGACAGTCGGGATTGAAGTTATCGGGCCATACTCCGAGACCAACATCAAGCTTTACAGTCTTTTGTATACGTACAGGTATATGCATACTTACGCTCTGTGCTTCAACGCCGAATTTGATACCCGTATCGTCAAGACCTGTTCCGTTTTCGTCAAGTATCTGGAAAGCTTCGCCTGCCATATCAGATTCTCTGTCAAGGGTAGCATCTTTATTTGATACCACATAACATTCGGCGATCTTTGCAAGCTGCTGAGAAGGACCTGTGATCTTTATCTCGTCAGGTGTGCAGGTGATCTCATCATCGTAATAAGACATACCCTCCACAGTTTTCAAATTCTGGAGCTTTGGCTTGAGCGAGATAGTTTTGGTCTCAAACTTATCAAGATATACCTTTATGGTCGACGGACTACAGCTGATGTTTGACATTCCTGAGCCGTCCTTGCTTTTTACTTCGACTTTAAGCTCTCTTGAACCTATGGTATCTATATTGTTAAAGTCAACGTAAGCTATGATATTGTCATTGGTGAGCTTGTTGAAATCGGTACGGCTGCAGTCAAAGCTGACATTTACGGTAACTTTTTCGGGAGAAAGCACCTGCAATCCGTTTTCTGCTGCGGAAGTACCGCTTACATCAAGGGATACTGGAATGTTGTACAGGTGTCTTGAAGTAGACGGAAATATCTTCATAGCGATTATGAACCAACAGGCTATGGCGCATATCAAAGCAATGACAAAAAGCATGGCGTTGCTTTTCGCGTCCTTTGGATTATGCGGCTTTCCGGGATTTAAAAAACTCATTTTTTCTTCCTCCTTTCGGAGAATGAAGAAAAGATATTCTTCTTGCCTATAGATATTTCTGTCTTATCGTTGAAGAGCATATCTTCAAGCAGTAGTTTAAGCTTATCGTGAGTATAGTCTCTTGTGAGAGTACCGTTTACTGCTACGGAGATCTGACCTGTTTCTTCGGAAACAACAACGACTACGGCATCTGAGTTTTCACTCATGCCTATTGCAGCTCTGTGTCTTGAACCGAGCTTTTTATTGATTATAGCGTCATTCTGCGGCTTTGGCAGGAAGCAGGCTGCGGCAAGTATTATGCCGTCTCTCATTATAACAGCACCGTCGTGGAGAGGTGTTTTCGGGTAGAATATATTTCCGAACACTTCCTTGCTGGGTGTTGCATTAAGTATAGTGCCTGTTTCAATCTGTTCGCCCAGACGCACCTGTCTTTCAACGACGATAAGTGCGCCTGTACAGGTGGCGGAAAGCTCTACGCATGAATCACATATGGCTTCGATAGCAGGACCCCAACGCTGTTGTAATTCATCGTTGTTCTGTCCGATACCGAAAAGATGTATTCCGAAACGGGTACGTCCTGCTTTCTCAAGAGCTCTTCTGAGCTCAGGCTGGAAGAGGACTATCATTGCAAGAACACCCATACTGAGAGCTTTATTCAGTAAATAGCTTACGACATTGAGTTCAAGAGCAACGCTTATAAAATAGCTGGCAACAAGGAATAAAATTCCCTTAACGAGCTGACCTGCACGGGTCTCACGTATAAGCTTCAGCAGAATATAGATAACGTATGTAAGGATAAGAACGTCTATTACGTCTTTAGCTTTGAACGTACTTATTACGCTGAGAAAAGCATCCAGCACATCCTGGAGTTTGGTTTTGAACAATTATATACACCCCCTCGGGGAATTATTACACATATTTATTTTGCGTCATCTGTTTATGTATGAGGACGGCTGTCCTCATAGCTGACTGCGCAATACTATATTATTATTGTACCACAAATTCAGATAATTTCAATAGTTTTTTAAGAATTTTGTAAATTTTTCATTGTCTTAACAAAAAGTACAAGATTTTTTACTTCGGTTTCTGTGTTAAATACTGACGGTGCAAAACGCACAGTGCCGTTTTTAGTCCCGAGGGAAGCGTGAGCAAGTGCTGCACAGTGGTATCCTGCGCGGAGACAGTAGCCTTTTTCAGCAAGCAGGTTGGCTGCTTCCTCAGATGAAAAGCCGTCGATATTGAAGGATACGATCGGAGCATATTCCGCATTGCTGTCACGGTAGAAGGTAATGCCATCCGTATTTTCAAGCATTGAAATGAACATTCTGCAAAGCTTTTCTTCGTGGCGTCGTATATTTTCCATGCCGTAGGAGTTTATATAGTTTATGCCTGCACCCACGGTAACTGCACCGATGATATTCGGTGTTCCGCTTTCAAGACTGTCGGGGAGCATATCAGGCTGGAAAAGACGCAGGGAATCGCTTCCCGTGCCGCCTTGTATTATCGGATATACAGGAAAGCTGCCGTCAGTTATAAGGAGACCTGTGCCCGTGATGCCGTAAAGTCCCTTATGACCTGCGGTACATAGTATATTTATGCCGCTTTCGAGCTTTATATCATATATGCCGCATATCTGTGCGCCGTCTGCTATGAAGCATATGCCGTTTTCACGGCAAAGGGCGGCTATTTCCCTGTAGGGGAGAAGCTGACCTGTAACATTGCTTGCAAGTGTGCAGACTATTGCTTTTGTGTCGCTGCGGATAAGGCGGCGGAAGCTTTCCACAGTCTGCTCCGTATCAGCAAAGACCTCGGCTATTGAAAGAGTCACGCGCTTTTCGGCTGCAAGAGTGAATGAGGGACGGGCTGCGGAATTGTGCTCGAGACTGCTTATGATAAGGTGTCCGCCGTCTTTCATCACTCCCTGTATCGCCATATTCAGAGCGTGTGTACAGTTAAGCGTAAAGACGGTGTTTTCAGTTTCTGCTCCGAAAAATCCTGCGACGGTCTCACGGGCGGAGTAAAGTGCCTCTGAGGTACGCATGGCAAGCTCGTGACCGCCTCTGCCTGCATTGCCTCCGTAATTGCGTATGGCTTCCACAGCGGCACGGCGTACGGGCAGCGGCTTGGGATAGGTGGTGGCTGCGTTGTCAAAGTTGGTCATCGCTTTCACCTCCGTCATTTACGACAGAATAGGGTATACCGCGGCTTTCAAGGAGCTTAACTGCGCTTTCACTGCTCCCTGCAATGTGGACTGAGTAGCCGCAGCCTCGTTCAGAGCTCTTTTCTCGCCTTTTTATCATGCATGGATAGCCCCGTGACCGCAGAAGCCGCTGTGCTTTGACAGCGTAGGTATATGAGGGCATATCTAGAATACTGTTGGTCAATAGTATCACCCCTGACTGCTGCGTATTGCGCAGGTCAGCAGGAAATGCGGTACTGTTTATTATATGTAGATATGACAGAAAATGTCATAATAAAAAGTACGAACTTAACTTCAATACTTATATAGGAAATTTTATGCTGATTATTGAGAGAACCCCTTTTGAAAAAGGGGCTTCTCTCAAACTCTCTCCCGAAAACTTCTGTTTTTATTTTTTTCCAGATAGGGCGCGAACAAGCAATAAAAAAGACCTGTCAAAATGCAGGTCGCGCTCTATCTGGAAAAAAATCAGATAAAAGTCTTTGGAAAGGGGTTCGGGGGAAAACCTTTCCTCAGAAAGGGTTCCCCCGATAATTAACTATAAACTTCTATATGAGTGCCGAGATTAAATTCGCACTTTTTTATTAAAGCTGTTCTGCGATATCGTATACAAGCTTTTCTGTCTTTGTCCAGCCGAGACATGGGTCTGTGATAGACTTGCCGTAGATGTTTTCGCCTATCTTCTGTGCTCCGTCTTCGATATAGCTCTCTATCATAAGTCCCTTGACCAGCTTCTTGATGTCATCGCTGTGGCGCATACTGTGGAGTATCTCCTTGGATATTCTTATCTGCTCCTCATAGCGCTTGCCTGAGTTAGCATGGTTGGTATCTACGATAAGAGCAGGATTTTTCAGTTCCTTTTCTGCATATGTCTGTGCAAGGTTGTAAAGATCCTCGAAGTGATAATTCGGGAATGACTGTCCCTTGTCGTTGACATAGCCGCGGAGGATAGCGTGTGCATAAGGATTTCCGTCACTTCTAACCTCGCAGCCTCTGTATATGAAAGCATGGTGGTGCTGTGCAGCTGTGATAGAGTTCATCATTACGGAAATATCGCCGCTTGTTGGGTTCTTCATACCAACAGGGATATCAACTCCGCTTGATACCAGTCGGTGCTGCTGATTTTCTACAGAACGCGCACCGATAGCGATATATGAAAGAAGGTCGTCAAGATAGCTGTAATTCTCGGGATAGAGCATCTCATCAGCAGATGAAAAGCCTGTTTCCGAGAGGACTCTCATGTGGAGATGTCTTACAGCTATGATGCCGCTTTTAAGGTCAGGCATTGCAGCAGGGTTTGGCTGGTGGAGCATACCCTTATAGCCTGCACCTGTAGTTCTTGGCTTACCTGTATATATTCTCGGTATCATAAGTATCTTTTCGCTGACCTTTTCCTGAAGCTCACGCAGACGGGTTATATAATCCAGTACGCTGTCCTCGTTGTCGGCGGAACAAGGTCCGATAACGAGGAGGAACTTGTCAGACTCGCCGCTGAATATCTTCTTTACTTCTTCGTCACGTTTAGCCTTGATGTCGATAAGCTCCTGTGAGAGCGGATGAGCAGCCTTCAGTTCAGACGGATGAGGCAGCTCGCGGATAATATTAAGTGCCATATTACTTTTTCCTTTCTTAATGAAAAGCGTTTTACGCTTTCAGCCAGTCTGTTCCGAAACGGAGCGACAACTGGTCGCAGAGTACAAGAGCGGTGATGCTGTCTGCCACTACTCTTGCACGGTGAACGATTGCAGGGTCATGTCTGCCCTTTATCTGCAATGTGGTATTTTCAAGTGTGTTGAGGTCGATAGTTTCCTGTTCCTTGTAAATAGAAGGAGTAGGCTTTATTGCTGTCCTGAAAAGTACAGGCAGTCCTGTGGTTATACCGCCGATGATACCGCCGTTGTTGTTGGTAGCGCTGTAGATTTTTCCGTCAGCTGAACGGAAAGAGTCATTGCACTGGCTTCCAAGCATATCGGCAACGGCAAAGCCTGCGCCGAATTCCACGCCCTTAACGGCAGGAATACCGAAAAGTGCATGAGCAAGTACGCTTTCGAGGGTGTCGAACCAGGGTTCGCCTACACCTGCGGGAAGTCCCGTAACAATAGTTTCAAGCCTGCCGCCTACGCTGTCGCCGGCGTTTTTTGCAGCAGTTATTGCAGTCTTCATTTCTTCGGCTTTCTTTTCGTCAAGAACAGCGAATTCCATAGAATTGAGCTGCTTTATGTCGTCTTTGATGTTATTGAACGGTCGGTCATAGACTCCGCCGCATGATAAGATATGAGTTGCTATGTTTATATTTTTAGAGCGGAGAGCACTTATTGCCACTGCGCCTGCCGCAACTATTCCTGCTGTTATCCTGCCCGAGAAGTGTCCGCCGCCGCGGAAATCCTGAAAGCCGTGATACTTCATCTGTGCGGAAAAGTCTGCGTGTCCGGGACGTGCCTTGTAAGCGAGCTCGCCGTAATCTTTGCTTCTTGTGTCCTGATTTTCTATGATAAACGTCATAGGAGTTCCTGTAGTTTTTCCGTTAAAGATTCCGCTGACTATCCTTACCTTGTCTGCTTCGCGTCTTGCTGTGGAAAGAGCACCGATAGACTGTCTCAGCTGCATCTGCTGTGCTATGAAATCCTCATCTACGGGGATACCTGATGCCATTCCGTCAAGCACTGCGCCGATAGCTTCGCCGTGACTCTCACCGAATACGGTTACGGAAACGCTTGAACCAAAGGTGTTTTTCATTATTTCATCTCCCTGATAACGTTTTATGCCCCGATATCCATATTCGGAACACTATTAAATTATATCACTGAGTCAAAAATATGTCAACACGGCAATTTAACGATTTGCAGGTACAAAGTGCTAAAGTAAATAGTGATTTTGTATAGGTGCAGCTGCTCCTTTTTGTCGTATTTGACATCATTGACTTTGACGATATATCGTGTTATAATCAGAAAAGAGAGATCGGTGACGGGAGCTGATAGTATGGACATTATGAGTTTTTACAAGGGAGAGGAATTTGAAGCATATAAATATTTCGGTGCTCATATCACTGAAAAGGGAACTGTTTTTCGTACATATGCGCCGAATGCGTCAAAGGTATCGGTAATAGGCGATTTCAGCGATTGGAAGGATATCCCCATGAAGTCTGTTGAGGACGGCAGGTTCTTTGAGTTATGTCTGCCCGAAGCTGAGGAAGGTATGCGGTATAAGTACCGTATTTACGATAAAAAAGGTGAATTCATCGACCATTGTGATCCCTATGGGTTTGGCATGGAGGTGCGCCCCGGAACTTGCTCCGTTATAAGGGACATTGATGACTATTCCTTTACAGATGATGAATGGCTGAAAAATCGCACGGACTGCCATGACAAGCCCATGAATATATATGAAGTGCATCTCGGCTCATGGAAAAGGCGTTCAGATGAAGAGGAGACAGGCTGGTATTCCTATGCCGAGATAGCTGACGAGCTCATCGCTTACGTTAAGGAATACGGCTATAATTTCATCGAATTCATGCCTCTCAGCGAGCATCCATGCGATGAGTCGTGGGGCTATCAGAGTACGGGATTATTTGCTCCTACTTCGCGTTACGGCACTCCTTCTGAGCTTATGGAGCTTGTGGATAAATGTCATAAAAACGGCATAGGCGTAATAGTTGACTTTGTTCCTGTGCATTTTGCAGTTGACCACTATGGACTTACCGAGTATGACGGCACTAAGCTTTATGAATATCCTGACGACAGTGCAGGGTATAACGAGTGGGGAAGCCGCAACTTCAATCACTCGAAAGGTGAGATAAGGTCTTTTATACAGTCGGCTGCCGATTATTGGCTGAGTGTGTATCATTTCGATGGACTGCGCATGGACGCTATTCGCAATATGATATACTGGAACGGCGATGAACACCGCGGAGAGAACCGTACTGCAATAGAGTTCATAAAAGCTATGAACTGCGGACTTAAAGCACGTCATTCTTCTGCTGTCATAGCCGCAGAGGACTCCTCAGCATATCCGAGAGTGACTGCTCCTGTTTTTGCAGGCGGTCTTGGGTTTGACTATAAATGGGACTTGGGCTGGATGCATGATACGCTGGAGTATTTTCAGAGTGCGCCGATGTACCGCTCACGGGACTATCATAAGCTGACTTTTTCCATGCTTTATTTCTATAATGAGAAGTTCATTCTTCCGCTTTCCCATGATGAGGTAGTCCACGGAAAGGCTACAGTCGCACAGAAGATGAACGGACAGTATCCCGAGAAATTTCCGCAGGCGAGGGCTTTGTATATGTATATGATAGCTCACCCCGGCAAGAAGCTGAACTTTATGGGAAGTGAGTTCGCTCAGCTCAGGGAATGGGACGAGAAGCGTCAGCAGGACTGGGATATGCTGAAATATCCGCTGCATGACTCTTTCCGTGAGTTTATCAAAGCTCTTAATAAGATATATCTTGATCATAGTGCGCTTCACTACGACCATGATCCCACAAACTTTGAGTGGTCGGACTGCAATGCAATAGAAAGGTGCATTTACGCAATTAGGAGGAAGTCCGCGGAAGGCGATATACTTGCAGTGTTCAATTTCTCGGACTGGTTTCAGTCAAAATATTCCGTCCGTATAGGCGATGAGTACAGTGCAGAACTGCTTCTTGACTCCGACGATCAGCTCTACAGCGGTACTACACCGCATGGAAAAACAGCATTTTCGTGCAAAGACGGCAGACTTGATATGGATATCCCGCCGTTCAGCGGCAGAATGTTCCTGCTGACTAAATAATACACAGAGCAGGGGAAATCCTCTGCTCTTTTTGTTATAATATTATTTTTTTACAATTCTCTTGATTTCCAAACAGCAGTGTGATATAATATTATAGTAATTTTTATGCAGTGGTATCGAAGTGGTCATAACGGACATGACTCGAAATCATGATGCCCCTTGAGGGACGTGGGTTCGAATCCCACCCACTGCGCCAAAATGGTGAATCAATTTAGATCCCAAGCTAAAAACTCCCGATTTTACGGGAGTTTTTTTGTTTTAAGAGAGAAAAATTTTCAAGGTGAAGCCGTAGATCCCGAGCCATAAAAATTGGATTCGAACCCTTTTAAGGAACCTTTTCAGAGCTGCTTTTGATGTTATCAGGAGTCAAAAACGAATAATACACCACAAAAAGGAAAAAATATAATATAGAATTTTAAAGCGATTTCAAAGCCGATTTTGTTGGCTTTTTACAGAAACCATACAGAGTCTTTTGTTATTAAATATTGAAAAATGTTTTTTGTTTTATTACAGAAATATTATGGTGATAATTATTTGCAAATTAGGAAAATTAGTTGCAGATTAGGAAAAAATATAGAAAACATCGTATAAATAAGTTATAATTATAGTAGTATAATTATATAGAAAGAAAAGCTCCGCATTGCGGAGCTTCTCTGATAAACTATATCTATATTCAATTTATTCCGAGGAGTTTTTCTTGTATCGCCTGAGCATCGCCAACTGTTATACCGTTATCGTCAAGGTCAGCGTTATAGCTGCCTTGTGTTGAGAGCTGGTATTTATTTGGATTTGCAAGAGTCTGCATAATAAGAACCACATCGGACATATCCATTTGTTTATCACAGTTAGCATCGCCGTTTATTGAATTATATATATCTATTTTAGAACCCTCTATTTTTTCCCCGACTGTTTCAGGGGTTACCGCAATACATTTAGCACCTGTAGCGTTAGTTATCTTACTTGCGGCTGCTATTTCATCCAGATAGTTCATTTGCGTATCGAAAACAACATCTATAATTTTGTCACTAAGTTCTTCGATATGGCATGGCAAATTATCTTCATCAATAACTGCTTGTATTTCATCTTTTTTATCATTACATTTAAAATATGAAGTGAAATGTTGGCGTTTTGTTCCATCGGTATTTTCTCTCCATTCGTACTGAGGATGACCGATCCTATATAATGCAGAAATATAATCATAGCCGATAATATCATCTTTAACTATAGAAAACAATTCCTTAGCCTGTAATAATGATATTTCGTCTCCTGTTTGGGAAGAAATTTCTATTTCCTTTATTATTACTCCATCTGTGTTATAAGCTACTCCTTTTTCAACTTTAGTGTTAGGTATTTTTTCTGCAATAGCTTCATTTAGTTTTTTTTCATCTGCATCATCTAACATTTTTATTACTACATAAGGGCTGGACTGTTTTACAGCTATTACTTGCCCTATTTCATTTATATAGTAAACAGCACCTCTTTCTATTTCATATTCCTGAATCTCAAGCGCACTTGCATCTTCAATTCTTGAATATGGATATCCATATCCTTCAAGTAATTCTGCAAATCTTTCACTGGTTCTGCCATCGACCATAGCATTGGCTGTTAAATTTGCAGATAATGATATGGTTGTTACTGCTGACATCAATGCAGCAATTATTCGTTTGTTCTTTTTCATGAGAAGACCTCCTTTTTATTTTGAAAATAAGGGTGGTGATTGTTTTTTTCACTTATTAGTCGTTTTATATTTATTGTTGTCTAAGTTAAATGACAAAAAAATATATATTTTAGATATTTAACGAGATAATAAAAGATGTTTTATGTTTCTATTTGTTTATGATATATTTTAAAAATTTTCCTTAGACAAAAGTTGTATTTGTGCGACTAAGTAATAGAGAGGATTATGGCTGATTTTATATAATACTTGCTCTTAACCTGGAACTTTTGAAAGGAGGAACCATATGGATAATGGTGTGAGCAGTTACCGCCGTTTCCTTTCGGGCGATAAAGATGGTCTCGTAGATATAATTCGCACACATAGAGACGGTCTTACTTTGTATATTTTTAGTATTGTCGGAAATATGGATATAGCTGAAGAAATAATGGAAGATACCTTTGTAAAGATATATGTAAAAAAACCGAAATATTCTGAGAAAAGCTCTTTTAAAACATGGCTTTATTCTATAGGCAAGCATACTGCAACTGATTATATACGTAAAAAAACTCGTATTTCAATTATTCCTTATGATAGTATTATAGATATTTCTAATGAAGAAAACATGGAACATTCATTTGTGAAAAGTGAAGATAATATTACTCTTCATAAAGCTATGCAAAGGCTCAAACCCGATTATGAACAGGTACTGTATCTTGTTTTTTTTGAACAGTTTTCAAGTGATGAGACTGCCAAAGTAATGAATAAGACAAACAGGCAGATAAGAAATCTTTTATATAACGCTAAAAAAGCTCTGAAAGCAGAGCTTGAAAAGGAGGGATTTGTTTATGAAAACTTATGATGAAACTATTGAAAGTATTTTCTCTAAGGGAGATGCTTTAATTGAGAAAAAAAGAATACAGATAAAGAAAATAGAAAGAACATCGGCTACTGTATCAGGAATATGTGCTGCTGCTATCGTTAGTGTGGGTGTATGGCGTATTACATCATCAAATAATCTTAATAACAATAATTATAACGAAAACTATATTTTAGATGATGTTGAGAATAATTTTGAATCTACAGAAAAAGTAACTAATATGATAACTACAAAATCTATATCTTCTTTTTCTTCAACTACTTCAAATAAAACTATTACTACAAAAGCAATAGATTCAGTTTCGACAACATGTTATTCCGGTGTTATGACAACTGAAATGCGTTCTCAAACTATACCTGCATCTAATACTATTTTAACTACCGCCAAACCTGACAATGTTAAACAGATTTCGACAATTCCACAAATAACTCAACCTCATACAACTACTGTAGCATTAACAACTCAAATTGAAAATCCAACAACAATACCAGAAAATCCATATAATCATGAATCATCATTACAAAATAAATTTATAGAAATAAAAATAAAAAAAGGTATGGAGTCTGCCATAGGTGAAGATAACTACAAAACATATAGTTATACAAACGTTTTGGTCGAAGATGATTTAATCGAAAATATATTTGATAAACAACATATTCAAACAGAATATTATGCGGATAATGAACTAAAAACAATTGAAACAGATATAGAAATGTATAGCATAAAGGATATTTCCTCCAAATCAGCAGTAGCAGTAAATTTTTTAGATGATGATAAATATTACTTTTATTTTGATAAAAGTTATTATCCTAACACGTTAAGTAAGCTCATAGAAGATCTTGCGTTAAGTTCAGATGGAATAAATGATACAGCATATGTAAATTTAGATAATAAAGAATGTAAAGGTTTCGATATAAATAAAGTTTGGAATATGATTACTGAAAATATAGATCTTCCTAATAAGAGTAAATATTGCAGTAAAAATGGAATAGTAATTGTTCCTAAAATTAGTTTTTATTATACTTCACCATATATAAATGCTATTTCTGGTTCATTTGGTATTTCAGAAAATGGTTATATCTCTACTAATATTGGAAGAATTGGTTCTTGTTACTATATCGGTGAGGATAAAGCAAATGAGATAATAAATTATATAATTGAAAATTATTAGTTTATATGATATATAAACAAGTAGTACAATCGTTCCTCTGCGGTGTCGCTCTCAGTTCTGTTTGCATGGCCATTCCAGTTTATGCAAAAGCTTATGCTTATACTACTGGATCAACCTCGACTATGACAGTTGACAGTGAAGATTTTACTGCATTTAATACGTTGTATACTGGTCGTGAAGGAAATGACGCTCATAAGTTTGCTCGTGGCTATATCGATATTGATACTTATTATAATCAGCCTGCAAATAAAATGGGAGTACAACCAGTAATATATAATAATTCTGATATTGCTGTTGTTACTGGAAATTGGTATTATAATACTAGTAATGTTTCTGGAATGAGTCATTCAGTTACATTATCAGGTTTTTCTGGTTCACCATATTTAAAAGCAAAAGGAAATATAAAAATTAAATACTCAAATTTCTACATTAATTATAGTTCAAATGCAACTATATTGCTTAATGATTATTCATGAGGAGATGATTATAATGAAAAAAGTATTCAGAAGTTCTATCATAGCCGCCTCATTACTGGCAGGTTTTTCACTTACAACAGGTATACTTGCTTATGGAAGCTCTAAGAGCAATGAAAAGGTCATATATGCCGATAGAGAGAAAACTCAAATAATAGAACATTCTCATAAAAAATATGAGGTCAATGGCAATGGTCAGACCTATGGTACTACAGGAGATGTTATATATATTGAGGATTATCCCGATCTTGTTGCTGTAATGGGGGACAACGGAAAAATCGGCTATGCTTACAAGGAAGATTTCTTAGGACCTGATATGACTCCTGAAGAAGTTGAGAAATATATGGAGGCTGTCGAAAACGGGACATATGTACCAAGATCATTCAACGTATATGAGTCTGACGGAGTTACCATAATAGACACAATGACAGAAAAGCTGTCATAATTATTATTTCGTCCGCACAGGCTGACACAGCAATTACGCATTAAGAATTAAAAAAGCTGCAAATGATGCGCTGCTTCAGTCTGTCATAGCCCTCTGATTCAATCTGAATCAGGGGGCTATATTTTTGTAAAAGTATAAAATGAAAAAATATAGAGTGAGAAAGGAACATGTACAATTGATGCATTCTATGATGTTTTCGCAAGACCATGTAGCACATAGGAAATTTCCTTGTGATTGTTTACATATTTATATTGAAAATATCTCCACTTTAAGGTATAATAAAATAAACGCGGCATGATATTATAGAACTCAATAATCACATTCAATGTCGTATTTGAAAAAATCGTTATATTATAGAAATAGGGGATAAAATGAAAATTCATATTATAAAAAACAACAAATTACACTCTTTTAAAATAACAAAAATAGACCATCACAAATCTAAAACAAGAAACAATTATAAATCAAAACTTAAAAAATTTTTTGCCTGTGTTCTGTCGCTGTTTTGTGCTCCAATTATTACTGCTTATTTAGCGGACTATTTGATTGAAAAAAGCCTATTAAAATTGGCAAGAGAAGAAAAAATAAATATGCAAATTGATACTCTTGAAAATATTTATATAGGTTGTTCTAAAGAGTGGATAGATGATAAATTAGGTGTTCCAACATTTACATATACTTGTGATGGAACTATTACGCTAATTGATATGACACCTCAGGAAATGCAATACGATTTTTTGAGTTGTATTTATGTAACAGATTTAGCTGTTTGCAAAGTATACTTTGAAAAAGAAGATCTTTCGTGTCAGGCATTTTATATAACTTCCATAAATGAAAAGTATGTTATAAATTTACCTTCAACATATAAACGTTATGTAAATAATAAACCTATTGGTGATTTTTCTTATTATGACATATATGGTTCACCAACAATTATTGGAGGAGGTATTTCAAATGGAAATTTAAGAACTTTTTATGGAGAGACTTTTTATTATAACTCAGCTGGCAATTATTATAATTTTATATTTGGCAATCTTGATTATGGTATTGACTGTCCTTTTGAAATTTCCATTTGTGGAACAGAAATAGAATGGGATGATAAAACCATTGAAAATCCTCCCAAAGTATTAGGAATGCAAAATATAAAAAATAGAAAAGAAAACATTCCCAATACTTTTGGACTATCTACAGGTGCTATTCCAGATCAGTTGGCTTGGACTTTATTATATGATAGCAGAGGATTTGATAGTTTTCAGTTAAAAAAAGAACCGTTTTATTATCTAGATGACACGGATAAACCATAAACAGTATTTTTATACGTTATTTTAAAAATGAATGATTTTCAAAGACTAAAGTACTCATGTTTACAGATGAAATCATGAATACGAGTGGCGGTAAAGGTAGTTTTTATGAGGTGAAATTCGATTATATAGCTGACTTTGTTTTATGCAGAGTCGGCTTTTTGGCATATATACATAATTTTCATGACAAGGGAGGTCGATAATACTGGCATGGAAGAAAAAGCTCACGCTGCAGCAGAAAGCTGAATATAAGGCTGAAAAGCGTGAGGAAATGCAGAACTTATTCAAAAAGATCGATGATGGCGTTAAGGCTGTTTTTGAGTCAGATAGTTACAAAGAATGCCTGCGGTATATGAGTAAATTCACGAATTACTCCGCAGGCAATTGTATTCTCATTATGCTTCAGAAGCCCGATGCAAGCCTTGTAGCAGCATTCGGCAAGTGGAAGGAACTCGGCAGGACTATCAACAAGGGAGAGAAAGGTATAGCCATACTTGCTCCTATGTCCTTCAAGAGTAAAGAAATCAAGGAGCAACCTGTTACGGACAGCTGCGGCAATCAGGTATACAACGCTGACGGAACTGAGAAAAAAGAAAAGGTTGAGGTCGAACAAACTTCAATCGGCTTCAAAAAGGTACATGTCTTTGATGTATCTCAGACCAGCGGCAAGCCTATTCCCGAATATGTCCATGAGCTTAATGAAGCTTTAGAGGACGAGCACGTTGAAGTTGTAATTAATGCTGTTCACGATATAACAGGTATTCCTGTGGATTTCGAGGATATCAGCAGCGGAGCAAAGGGATATTACAGCTACGGCGAACAGCGAATAGTGATACAGGAGAATCTCAGCGGCGCACAAGCCGTAAAGACTGTTATTCACGAATGCGCTCATGCCCTGCTGCATGATCCCGATAAAAAGCTCCCAACGGCGAATACTTCCCGAAGTGATAAGGAAGTACAGGCTGAATCGGTGGCGTACATTGTGGCTTCGAGGTACGGTATAGACACAAGTGATTACAGTTTCCCATATATTGCCTCATGGAGTCAAGGCAAACAGCTTGAACAGCTCAATCGCTTCCTTAATGAGATACATTATACTGCTAGGACGATATGTGATGCCATAGACACGGAGCTTCAGGCATTATCCGAAAACCAAACAGAAGAACAGACCGAGGACAAGTTCCTCGGCATTTCTATGTAAGGAGGTATTTTTTTGATAGGAATCCTTATAAAAAACAATGAGAAAGCACTGTTTACAGGACTTCCAAAGGAAACAGAAAAACTTGAAAAGCAGCTTGCAGGTATCGGACTGAATGTACCACTGCAGGAAATAAACCTTTCAAATCATAATGATATCGGCTATAAGCTTGAGATATATGCTCAGAGTCAGATTGACATGGAGGTAGCTTCAAGAATAATTCTGCATGATAATATCGGTCTGCTTAATGACCTTATGCTGTACATTTCAAACAGAGATGCTGATAAAATGTATGACAGGATATGTGAAAGCCATGCTGAAACGATCTCAGACCTATATAACGAATTAACGACTCCGCCAGAGCTCGAAACTACTGATAAGCTCGTCATAAGGACTACGCTTAACTATAACGCAAACTTCTATGAGCCTGCTGACTGCATAGTTGAGAAAGCCATAGCTATACCGCATGAAGAATATGATGCCCTAATCAATATTACTGACAGCTGCTATGATTTTATTGCTGAAAATCAGGAGTGTATGTATTACGATAAAGATAACAATAATCATTGTATCCTTATCTATGATGATACAAGCGGTGATGGAGTTATAATTAATGCTGACGGTTGTAATTACCCGAAATATTCAGCATTTGTTCCTCATGCAAAAACTATGCTTGAACAGCATGAACTGGAGCAAAGCGGACTGAAAACAGTCAAAGCTCCCATTACAGAGAGCGAAAAAAGGCTTCTTGATACCATATCGAGTGCAGCAGACAGGATAGCAACATTCGCGCATCTCGGTCATAAGGACTTCACTATTGAAGATGTTCTGAAAGACCTTGATTGCTCTCTGGACGATGTACACGATATGCTGCTTAATGCTATCGCACAGAAAGTCAGGAAGCTTGACGGGATAAGTTCTGTTGAAGTCAGTAACCTCAACATTCCACTGCAGCCCGAAATAACCGTTACAACAGAAGAAACACAGAATATGATCGCTGATACTGAAGAGATCGGCGGTCTTTCTTTATGATCGGAGGTAAAATATGAAATTTGTAAAACTAAAGCTCTTTTCACCGATAATGGTAAAGGGAGAAGCGCCATACGAAAATCCGTGGGACGGCGGCGACGATTACCGCGTCCTTATCGAGCGTGAGAAGAAAAAATGCAGGAATGAGATATATGTAAGTTCTTGTAATGCACTTACCCCTGTTTCTCTTCCGCAGTGCTTTGAACACCGCATTTATTCTGCAGTTCCTGCTATTGAGGAAAAGAACGGCAAACTCATGCTCTGCCTTAACTGTGAATGTTACAGCACACTTGCGGAATCTGAGCTTGATGAGCTTTGCACCTGGTGGGAGAAAAGGGTTGTACAGGCGAATGAAAGTCTCAGTAAAATGCAAATAAAAACAAGAAAACTCGGCAGGATAATCATTTACCTGTGGTTTATGAACGGGTGGGCTATAGAGCCCATATTTCCTGCCATGCAAAGGAGCTGATATTATGAGAATGCCAAGTGAAAGAGAAATAGAATACTACCGCAGCCGTTATCCTGCAGGAACAAGGATATGCTGTGATTGTATGTCTGACGATCCCAGACCTGTACCACCCGGTACTACGGGAACTGTTATAGGCGTTGATGATATGTGCAGCATTATGGTGAGGTGGGATAACGGGCAAGGGCTTTCTCTTGTTCCCGGAGTTGACAGCTTTCATGTCATATCTCAGGAAGAAAGCCAGTCAGAAGCTCATGACATGGGTATGCAGCTATGAAGGTAAATGCAGCAGAAGAAGACTTTGAGCTTATGGAGCTTTTCGGACAGACAGTGCTTTTCACAAATATGAGAGTTGACCGAAGCACAGTACCCGAAGGTCTTTATGCATACGATGTCAGACACGATGATGACTGTACAGGCGAAATATGTGAGATAAAGCCGTCTGTAATGGTAAATCACTGGGGTACGATCATCTGTAAAGAGCCTATTGAACTGGATGAGTTCTGGCATAGCAAATTTGTTGATAAGGATGATTACAGTTATCTCGGCGATAGCGTAAAGCTTGATGAATATATAAATACGGACTGTTATGAAGAAGAGTCCGCAGAAATGGAGATGTAATAAATGTCAGAAAAGAAAAAGCCAATGAGCCCGATAATAGGAGCTAACGGAAATATTTTCAATTTACTTGGGATTGCTTCAAGGACATTAAAAGAAAACGGTATGGCTGAAGAAGCAAAGGAAATGTATAACCGCGTTACTTCTTCGGATGACTATCTGAAAGCACTCTGTATTATCGGCGAATATATTGAGCCCTGCAGAGAACAGGACTTGCAGGCAGAAACTGAAGATGCCGAAAGCCTATCCCAGCAGTTATAAATACTGCTGTTAATATATATATTTCAAAAACAGCGACGGCTCGGCAGAAATACTGTCAATCTCGGAGCAATAAAGGAGGAATGAAATATGGATACGTCCTGATAACCTTTGAGGGAAGGAGGTCGTATGCAGACACGCAAAAGATACGAAAAAGCAAGTGTTACACTTAATGGAACTGTACCGTCAATGCTGAAAAGAGCAAAAACGGTGCTTTCCTGTAAGCAGTACCGCGAGCTGTGTTTCGCCGTCAATGAGGCGGCAGACTATACTACAAAGAAAGGAATGATATCAGCCTGTTTACAGGCAAAGAAGAATAATATTTAAAGCCGCTTGTCGGGAGCAGAAATGTTCCATGCAGGCGGCTTTTTCTGTTTCCGACGCATAAGCGGCGGAAAGGAGGCGTATGAACAGTTTCATGTCATGGGTGGGAGGTAAGAAATCTCTCCGGGACAAGATAATAATACGTTTTCCGCTTAACTATGGGCGGTATATAGAAGTTTTCGGCGGTGCAGGCTGGGTGCTTTTTCATAAAACACCTGAGAAATTTGAGGTTTTCAACGATGCCAACAGTAATCTTGTAAACCTTTATCGCTGTGTACGCAGAAACGCCAGAAAGCTCATATACAAGCTCATGTTTATGATAAATGCACGTGATGATTTTCGCTGCATTGTGCAGCAGCGCAGGAGAGGTCTTTTTACACGATTCCGTGACTACGATAGAGCCGCGAAATTCTATTATCTCATACAGTACAGCTACGGTCACAAAACTGACCAATATTGCTGCAAACCTGTTTCTATGTGGAAGAAGTTCCCGCTTATCGAAAGAGCCGCAGAAAGGCTTCAGTCAGTGGCTATCGAGAACAGGGACTTTGAGGAACTCATAAAGCTCTATGACAGGCCTGACAGCTTCTTCTACTGTGATCCGCCGTATTACGATACGGAGAGCTTCTATAACGATGTGGACTTCAAAAGAGAGGATCACATTCGCCTGAGAAATACCCTGCTCGAATGTGAGGGCAAGTTCCTTGTATCATACAATGACTGTCCTGAGATAAGGGAGCTGTGGGATATCCCCGGTATATACTTTGAGGAAGTTGTCAGACCTAATAATCTTGCACTGCGGTATGAAAACGGCGCCGAATATCATGAGGTGTTTATCAGCAATTACGATACGTCTGAAAGGCGTAATTTAAACCGTCAGTTGTCATTTCTTGACGATGACGAGGAAGGATATTAATAATGAAAAAGA
>NZ_JAEEMU010000060.1 GCF_016283395.1 Ruminococcus sp. | reverse complement strand
TGTTCCATAGCTTCGATGAACTGCTGTAATTTCTGCTGTTTGAATATGACTACAATGTTTGTGAGCTTTGTTGCTCCGTCAGGTGAAGGTGTTGAGTAATTCTTTACTTCTACTGCTTCATCAACTGTAGCAACAGGCTTCTTTGCAGGTTTCTTTGAACCTTTCTTCTTTTCGACTTTCTCAACACTCTTTGCGTCGTCCTTAGTATAGCCCTTCATGGAGATATCGCCCATTGCAGGTGCGAAGTCAGCATAAGAGGAAATAAGACCGTGCTCTGTAACATCAAGACCAATGATCTCCTCCTGCTCGGAAGCACGGAGACCGATTGTCTTCTTTATTAATACGAATACGATAGCCATTGAAACTGCTGTAAATGCTGCGATAGCTGCGAAACCGCCGATCTGTCTGCCGAGGAGTCCGAAGCCGCCGCCGTAGAAAAGACCTGAAAGCTGGTCGCCGTTCTGGTCAACAAGTGAGTAGCCTGGTACTTCAGGATTTGCAAAGAGACCAACTGCAATTGTTCCCCAGATACCGTTCATCATGTGAACTGCAACTGCACCAACTGGATCGTCGATGTGGAGTTTGTAATCAAGGAACCATACGCCGAAGCAAACGAGTAAACCTGAAACGATACCAATTATTGCAGAGCCAAGACAGTCTGTTACATCACAAGGAGCTGTGATACCTACAAGACCTGCAAGTGAAGCGTTAAGACACATTGAAACATCAGGCTTGCCATATTTGAGCCATGTGAAGATCATGCAAGTTACTGTTGCGATAGCAGGAGCAACTGTTGTTGTAAGGAATACTGAACCGAGCTGATCGATCGAAGTACAAGCTGCACCGTTAAATCCGTACCAGCCGAACCAGAGGATAAAGCAGCCGAGAGCACCTATTGTAAGGTTATGACCCGGGATAGCGTTTACCTTTATCTCGCCGTCCTTTGTCTTGTGGAACTTACCGATTCTTGGTCCCAGGATTGCTGCACCTACGAGAGCTGCTATACCGCCGACCATGTGGATATGAGCTGAACCTGCGAAATCGTGGAAGCCCCACTGGCTGAGCCAGCCGCCGCCCCAGCCCCAGTGTGCTTCTATAGGATAAACGATTGCACTGATGATAGCTGAGTAAACACAGTATGAAAGGAACTTGGTTCTTTCAGCCATTGCACCTGAAACGATAGTAGCTGTTGTAGCACAGAATACAAGGTTGAATACGAAGTTTGACCAATCGAAGCTGCCGTAGGAAGTGAAGATATCAAATCCGGGCTGTCCGATTATACCGACGAGGTCCTCACCGAAGAGGAGACCGAAACCTATGAGAATGAAAACAACTGTACCGATACAGAAGTCCATTAAGTTTTTCATGATGATATTGCCTGCGTTCTTTGCACGGGTGAAGCCTGTCTCCACCATTGCGAAGCCTGCCTGCATAAAGAATACGAGTGCGGCACCTATAAGGAACCATACGCCAAACAAAAGACCGTTAGTCTCTTCCATGGCTTGTTGTAAAATTGTCTGAGAGTCCATAAAAACTACCTCCTTGAAAAGTTACAGCATAAAAAATAAAGGAGTATACGACGCACCGATACCTCGGCACATCATACACCCCTTTGTGTATGGAATTAGTACTAATAACAAAAAAGAGCTGCAGACTTTGTCGTCCGCAGCTCCCTTGCTGTTTACAATGCCATTATAGACCTTCGTGAGAGATTTGTCAATAGCTTTTTTAAAATTTGGCGTATCTCACACATTTTGCTTTAAAGTAGTGAAAAACAATTGTCAAATGATACAGAAATTCACCTTTCCATTTTCCAGATCTGTGCTGAATAAGGCGGCAATTCACTTCCACCGCCGAAATCGTGCTTTGTACCTGTTATAAGCTCATCAGCTGTGCCGCAGCCTGCATCGAAATGCGCTGTAAACGGCTGATCTTCTGCATTTATAGCAATAAGTACCCTCTCATCATCACATCTGCGCTGAATGATGCACTGCTTATTAGTGAGCACAGGAACGCTTATATCACCATAGCAAAGTGCCTTGCTCTCGCGGTGTATCTTTGCAAGCTTTGAGATATATGCCGAAAGCTCGTTATCTATGGGCTTGTCGAAGGATACTCTCAGTGCAGGATCACCGTCTTTTTTGTCAGCTTCTGCGCCCCATTCGCTTCCGTAATAAATACACGGTATTCCGGGCATTCCGAACATTATCGCATACACAAGCGGAATGTGATTTTTGTTTGTAAGTATCGTTGCGATTCTTGAAACATCGTGATTGTCAACAAAGCTGAGCAGGTGCATACCTCTGTACTGACACCACTGCTCAGGTCCGAACTGATTTTTGAGTGAGTGGCATATCTCGAACATATTCATGCAGTTGAAGCTCGAATACAGTCCCTTATAGCACTGATAATTTGTTGCGGAGTGTAACATATCATTGTTTACGAACTGCGAATAATCGCCATGCAAAAGCTCGCCTATAAGTACAAAATCCTGTTTTAGCCCGTTTGTAAATCCGCGGAGTCTTTTGAGGAATTCCTTGTCAAGACAGTACGCAACATCAAGTCGCAAGCCGTCAATGTCAAACTCATCTACCCAGCCTTTTATGCAGGAGAAGATATGCTCAACGACTTCATTGTTCCAGAGATTGAGTTTTACAAGTTCAAAATGTCCTTCCCAGCCCTCATACCAGAAACCATCGTTATAGTTTGAATTTCCGCCGAAATTTATATGGAACCAGTCCTTATAGCGTGAATTTTCACGATTGCGGAGTACGTCCTGAAACGCCCAGAAACCTCTGCCAACGTGATTGAATACGCCGTCAAGGACTACTTTTATGCCTCTTTTGTGAAGCTCCTTGCATACCTTTGCAAAGTCCTCGTTGCTGCCAAGACGGCAGTCTATTTTTGCATAGTCCCTTGTGTCATAGCCGTGAGAGTCAGACTCGAATATCGGTGAAAAATAGACCGCATCACAGTTCAGTTCCCTGATATGGTCTGACCAGTCGATCACCTTCAGTATCCTGGGTTCGGTGATACCGTCATTCTCGAAGGGTGCTCCGCAGAAACCGAGCGGATAGATCTGATAGAATACACTTTCATATGCCCACATTTTAATACCTCCGTTTACACAGCTTTTTTGCCTGTATAGTTTGTTTTTCATATACCATTTTACCACGTTTTTTTATTTCTGGCAACTGTAAATTATTATAGGATCTGCCAATTGCTGTTAATCGATAAGGTCGTTCTGAAAACGTGACAAGTGCTCGAAAGGCAGGATCTGCCGACCTTTGAACAGTCCGCAGCCGCAATTCCGTATAGCATCGGGAAAGATCGTCATAAAAGGTTATGTGTATGGACTGATAGCCCGTGCTTTTTCCCGACATTTTTATGCAACTGTTTAAGACAGGCAAAGGTGCTGCTGTTTTTACGTACAGCATAACTCCCCTGTTATTTGTTCACAAAAAGTTTACGATTTAAACCGCACATCTGCGTATCATCATTCGTTAATGCAAATAAGGAATCATCTTCCACTAAAATGCAGTTTTATATTGCAAAAATCAAGGAATGTAGGTGAATTTAAGATGTTAAAAAAATTTGCGGCTGTTATTCTGGCAGCTTCCACGGCACTTATCCCTTTTTCCGCAGCTCCCGCAAGTCTGTTTGCTCCGTCAAGCGTTAATGCAGCGGGAACTGTTAACGCAGTATCTATCCCCGAATGGGTACCCAAAAACTTTAGTTCAGCGATCGAGTTCCGCAACACCTACGGAACTGTGCATATTGACAACGGTGTCATCTGTGTTGTATCGCAATTAAGCATAGATGCAGACACCGAGGGCGGACCGAAAGGTGTACTGCAATACGAGACAGTGTCAACAGACAGTTCGGTAAAAATACTGTGGCATACAAATTATTCATCAAAAGACAGCCCTTATTACTATGAAATAGCTGTATTAGCTCCTCAGCAAGCCTGTGACTTTGATATTGCTGTTGTCGACGTATTGACTGATGAACCTGATCCCGATCTGCCATACGGTCGTGCGATCTCACGTTATTCCTTCTCAGCCAAAGATAATCTGAGCGTTACCGAAACGGATATTTACGGCTGGCTGCCTGACAGTGAAAAAGAATACACGGAATATGTCCAAAAACACGGTGAGGTTTCGGTCAAGGACAACTATGTTGTATTCTGTATGGAATCAAATGCTGGCTCTCCTTTATCATGGCGCGAAAAATCAGAGAACTATTCCGAGAATTTTGAACGCGCAGCTTTTCTGTTTTGCAGTGAAGAGACTGCCGAACCTGTTGACGGCGGTGAAATATACCAGGTAGTTGCGTATAAAGCTGTCAAGGACGGCTGCGCAAAGATAGAATTGGAGTATGCTCCAAATTCTACATGGGAGCTGAGAACGCCATTTTCCGAAGATGAAATGAAACAGTCTTTGACTGCTGACTGTGCTGTTCTTGATAATGCGCAGACAATTCTTCTTTCTGGTCAGATAAGAGTTACGCTTGCTGACTGCAATACAGATGAAGCGATCATTTTAGGCGAAGGTGAAATGCCATCTATAGCAACAAATATCAGCAGCGGTGGAGCGTCAACAGGTCCTGTTCTGGTTATGGAGACCAATCCTGCTATCGTATCTGACGACCTTGGCGGACACTTTGATTCGGGCTCTTTTTCCTTTAGTCTCAACAGCAGTTCGCTGCCGAAGGGTTACTCGTTCCCTGACGGCGCAGATCATATGGGCTATTACGGCGGCACGATAAGCCCTGAAGACTACGTAACAATTACGAAGTTTGACAACGGCTCTGCAAATGTTGTATTCAAGCTCAAGACTGCTCCTACGGGAGATGTGAATTCTGACGGTGAGTTCAACGTATCGGATATCGTATTGCTGCAAAAATGGCTGCTTGGTGTTCCCGATATCGTTCTTGCCGACTGGCAGGCAGCTGATTTCTACAATGATGACGAGCTCGATGTATTCGATCTCATACTGATGAGAAAAGCCCTTATCGTACAAAGCATCAAAGACTATGTTGACCCTGATGAGTACTTTGAATTCGGGATCTCATTTTTAGTTCGGGAAGATGGACTGAAATTGTATCTCGGACCTGATGAAAGATATGAAAGCGTTGCTTCTATCCCTCAGAACACCCGTCTCAGAGAGCACGGATATCAGAAAAATAATGATGACTGGCTGTTTACCGAATATAACGGACAGTATGGCTGGATAAGAACGTTCAGTGAGGACGGCAGGACTCCTACTATCTTTTACGAAGAAGTTGCAAAGAAGCCTGTAATTTACCTTTATCCCGAGGAAGAGACCGATGTTCATGTTGAGCTTGAACTCACAGAAGCCGAGCTCTCAACAACATATCCCAAGTATGACAACGGCTGGAACGTAACTGCTTACCCTGACGGCTCACTGCTCAACAAGGCTGACGGTACACATCATAAGTACCTGTTCTGGGACGCTGTGAACTGCCGCACAAGATTCGGCTTCTCAGAGGGCTTCTGCGTTGCAGGAAGTGATACAGAAAGCTTCCTCAGAGAAAAGCTCACATATATGGGACTTACCGAGGAAGAAATGAACGAGTTCATCGTATACTGGCTGCCGTTAATGGAGCATAACAAGTACAATCTCATTGCTTTCCAGGGCGATACCTATACCGATTCCGCAAAGCTTAACATCACTCCCGAGCCCGACAGCCTTCTCCGCATATTCATGACTTATGTCCCCCTTGAAGATGCAGTTGATATCCAGCCTCAGCAGCTTGATACCTTTGAAAGAAAGGGCTTTACAGTTGTTGAATGGGGCGGAAGCGAAGTCAGATAAATTATATACAAAAGCAATAACGGCACGGATATTTCCGTGCCGTTGTTTTATATGCTCCCATCGTTATCAGTCGATGCTGCATAGTCCGAGCAGATATTTCTGTATTGTGAGAGCGTCCATATTAGTAACGCCGTCACCGTCAACGTCTGCGCGAACACAGCCTTCTTCTGTGATATGATTGTCATCACTGCCGTTCACACCGTATTTTGAAGGATTTGCCAGAGACTGCATTATCAGTACCGCATCGGAAAGATCGACTGTTCCGTCACCGTTTGCATCGCCGTTTCCTTTGAGATCAAATGTGGCTATCTGATCATAGCTGCTATAGTACCTTACTGTGTCTATAGAACTTGAGATACCTGATATCTCCTCATCATTATAAACATAGCCTGAATCTCCCCTGTGGTGTTTACGGTTGAATTTCTCCATATTGTTGTTGAAGATATCATAATACTGTAATTCAAGATGTTCCATATAGAAGCTGTCAAGTTCCTTATTCATCTTATCCTCATCGTTATACAGTTTTTCAAGGTCGTTGAGGATATACATCATCATGCACTGTACTTCGAGCTCATCTGCACTGATACCGTTATTGTTGAAGTCGAAATTTGTATCGAAATTATCGCGTACTTCCTGTGAAACGCCGATACTAACACTGAGTTCGGGATATCTCTTTATCATTGTGCCGATATAGCTGATATCATATGGAGTAAAATATTCCAGATCAAGATTGTATAGTATGTTGTAGTCAGCTACAGTTATTTTTCCGTCAAGATCAATATCAGGATTAGGAAGAATACCTAATTTGACATTTTTATAGTATGTCGGGAAAGCTGAATCTATTTCAGCTGCTGTAAAATTGTAGCGCGCAGGAGCTTCATATACTTCAGAGCTGTTCTGAGCTGAGTTCGGACCATATTTTATCGAGAACTGTTCATAATAGCTCAGATTTGCAAAAACACAATCTGAATAAGACATAGGGCTTGGTGTGTAATAGCCCTGATCCTCATAATATAAAGGATCAAAGTATTTCTCGTCTATCTCATTGTATGTAAGGTAATACATCGTAAAATACTGACCGATAAACTCAAAACGGGTATTATAGAAATAATGCGCTGCTACTTTGCAGAGATCAATGACCTTATAATACTCTTCTTCAGTTACAGGACAAGACTCATAATAGGTATGGTAATGGAAAGGATATTCAGACTGAGATACATACAAAGAATCAAATCTATCAATCCACAAAAGTCTATCTGACACATAAATAATTTTAACAACGTCATCAAAATCAAAGACACCGTCAGAGTTGATATCTGTATCAACATATCCGTTCTCTATAATATCCTTGACCATTTTGTAATCACGTTCTGTTCCGTGTATCCAATATCTCATGCTATCTATGAACTCGTATATAGGTGACACATATACCTCAGAAGAATTGTATACATAAAATTCATCATCAGTATATTGATATTTCAATTCATCGGGCAAAGAATCGTAAATGTCAGGCTTATCTTCTCCGTCTGACAGTTTATAATCGTCTGCACACACAGGTCTGAAACTTCCGTCATCATTCTGTACATAATACATATTCCTTCTAAATGATACGATATCCCACACATCAATATCTTTCTTTTGTACTTCAAGCGGAATAGGATCATCTTTATATTCATCGGGGCAATTTTCGATAAAGTAATTCGGATCGTAATAATCCGTACTTACAGGATAATAAGCGAACAGGTATCGTACAAAATCATACCATACAAATGAGTAATAATAGGTGTCCGTAACGTTTTCGTTTGTTTTGGGATCATAGTATTCTTTTTCGACAGGCAGCTGCGTTTCTCTGATAGTATTGTATTTTTCCATTATATAATCAGGGATATATATTTCACCATTACGTGAATTAGCAGCACGGTAAAATGCATATGCATCAAAGATATCAATATTGCCGTCGCAGTTGATATCTATGTCGAGATCATAATGATCAACGAGCTCTTTTAAATGCATCAGATCTTCTTCATCACTAGAAATAGTGGCTGTAGGTTCATAGGTCTGAGCATTTGCAACTGTGGTAGGATTACTTGCAATCAGAATTGCAGCTAAAGCTGCGGCATATTTTCTCATAATAATACTCCCTTCGTATTCATAGTCATATTCAGGCACGGCTGTAGTTACAGCAGTCACGTTGCTTACAGCTGATGTTCCTGTTCCCATGCCTGCGCAAGTTGTCTGCGCAGCGGTAACGGCAGGCGAAGCTGCTGTTTGTGCTTGTGTGTTCTGTGCTGTTTGTGTTTGGCTGTTCTGGGATATTATGCTTGTTTTTGAATAAGAAACGGAAGTCTGAGCTAAAGCCTCTGTGCTGTTGACTGTCAAAGAAGTTGTTATCGCTGTGCAGATATCAGTGGTCATTGCAGGCGATGTTGCAGCGGCTGACGTTGCAGGCACACTCGTTATAACGGCGTTTTCCGATATATCAGGTTTTCTTTGAGGTCTAACGGTATTGAAAATACCTGTAGCACCGAGAGCTATAAATATTGCTGCCGCAGTTGCAGGCAAAGCATAGCAGTGATGTATTGCGGGCTTGTGTTTGCAGTCGGCTTCTTCAATGAGGTCGGCATCTATATTATTTATGCCCTTGTATAATTTAAGATCACTCATCTATATAACCTTCTTTCTGCAAAAATGCCTTTAATTTTTTCCTTACTCTGAAAAGATATGTAGCCACGGTCTTTACGTTCATATCATAAAATGCCGCTATATCCTCTAAAGTTTCGGAATACCAGTATCGCCTCACGAATACCTTCCGGTATTTTTCGGGCTGACTTTTCAGAAATACGCTTATCGCTCCGCCGAGCTGCTCATCTGTTATTGTTTTTTCAATGCTCTTACCGTCAGGAATACATTCCGCAAGTTCGTCCAGAGATACTGAAAAATCCGAATTCCTTTTTGCTGCGCTGTTGTATTTTTTACGGTTCAGTGCGCAGTTTTTCACAAGTTTGCAAAGGTATACTTTCAGATTATCGGGCTTGTTGGGCGGTATCGAACTCCACACGTCCATATAGGCAGAATTCACACATTCTTCCTGGTCTTCTTTCTGAGAAAGAATGTTGCCCGCAATATAGAAGCACAGCTTTTCATAGCTTTGTTTCATTTCTTCAATAGCTTTTTCGTTTCTTTCAAAAAGCAATTCGACAATTGATGCATCATTCAAAAGGTCAGCCTCCTTTCCTGAGGTCCTCTGTACATAAAGACAACATTCGGCTCATAATATTTCACTTTTTGCAAAAATTTTTTCTGCGATATTTATGCTTTCTCTTTTATACGTATCTTTCAATGCTGAATGCACTGCGACAAATTGCAGGTTTTCCCTGTTTATAGTCATCTGTACTGCTTTAATTATACCATAGTCCGACTTTGGGTTCAAGAAAAACATTGTTTGGCATATCCTGCGGGAATTGCTTGTTGTTTTATCTCCGCGACATCATTAACTATCCCTCTCAGCCATTTTGTCACTATTGTCACCCGTCACCGGGGGTATGAAACATAAGCGTAAATATATTAATCATTATTCAAAACAGCTTACTACACACTCCTTGACAAATATGCCAATATTATTTCCGAGAAAAGTGTCAGGTGTCAGGTGACAAAATTGACAAAATCAAATATACGGGTCAACACAGCAATTCACAGACGGTCGTATACCTGTATCGACAGTTCCGAGTATATACGCACGGCAGACGCAAAAGGGTCTGACACAATGCAAACAGCCTCCCGAAGGAGGCTGCTTGTGATATGAGAATCGATATTATGAATTGATGATTTCGTTGAGTTCGTTATAGTCGTCCATATTGATAACACCGTCGTTATCAGCATCAAGAAGCTCGAGCTGGAATGCAGAGAATTTCTCTTTGATCTCTTTATTCTTTGCTTCGTCACTGTTTCTGTAGTTTATGATATTGAAATACTCATCTATCTTAGCAAGATCATTCTGATCTAATTCGCCGTCATAGTTAAGGTCGCCCTTCTGGATATGAACGCCGAGAGTATATTCATAAGACTCGCCGTTTTCTGAGTTGTTAGTGAAAGCATCTCCGTTTGTAAGTACAGCTTCAGAGATTACATTTCCCTTATCGTCCTTGAGACGAACTGCCTTTACCTTCGCGTATGTCTTGTTGTAGGTTCTTGTAGCAGCATTATAGCTGTGATTATTGACAGTCTTTATTGTATAATACTTATCATTGATACCGCCTTCAGCGAGTTTTGTGATATCACTAAAGATCGGACCGCTGTATACTACTACTGAATTTGTCTGAGGTTCGATATCGTTTGAAACAGTTTCAGAACCTTCACAATAGTTATCAACTGATACAGAGTAATAGTTGTCTGTGAAAACGTCAACTTCGGAAACAAGCTTTATATCCTTCTGTGATACCTTTATTGTATAGCACTCACCAAATGCAGGTGTTCTATGGTAAAGCTGGTTATCTGCACTTGTTTCGCCATAGATCGTCTTTACTTCGCAGATCTTATTATCCGAGTGCTCGCGTACTGCATCGTACATTACCCAGACATAGCCCTTATTAGCCCAGTTGCCCCATGTATTTACTACCTTGAATGCGCCCTTTTCGGTCTTTTCATCGATCTTCTTGTCACCATTGATATCACATTCGATGCTGTCATCGTAACCAACGATAGTGAACTGATGTCCGCTGTAGGAACCATATTGCTTATAGTTCTGGTAAACAGCATATTCCGAATTATCTTCCTCAGGCCATACTTTTTTCATTCCGAGATCATAATTGAAATATGTGCTTGTGCTTACAACATTACCATTGTACAGCTCTTCCTTGAGCTTATTGATGAAGAGATCTTCTTTTTCGTGCTGGTCTGAAACTCCCCATTTTGAACGTGAGCCGCTTTCAGGTATTCTTCTGTTATACAGATCGAAGCCTTCATAGCTGTCAATTCTTACGTTCAGTGCATTGAAAAGATTATTTTCGTCTCTTGGGATAGCTCTGTAAGGCATTGCTATGTGCCAGTAAAGCTCAGGAGTCTTTGTACTTGTATCAGAATCACCGTTTTCATATACAGGTACATAGAAACGCTTATTATCCTCAGGGAGGCTTTCATATTTCTCTCTGCTGATATACTCGCCTATACGTCTGTATCTCTTTGCTCCGTTGTAGTATACTTCTTCAAATGACTTTCTTTCGTCCTCATTTAGCATTTTCTCATAATATCTGGGATAAACATAATTGATCGCAGTAGGTGTAGATAAATATTCCCCAGTAACCTTGTCATATGTTGATATATCGTTAATTCTGTCATAAGGTGCTACGTCTAAAGTGAGTGCTCCTCTGTTCTTGAGTACCTTATATGCCTTGTGTTCCCATGAACCTTCGTCAACGCCCCTGTTTATCTGTGGGTAGATAGATGCAGGTGAGTAATACAGTGAAGAAACATCTGCTGTAGGATCATTTTTTAAGATTGCCTCTCTTGCATGGTATGTGAACTGATAGTATGTTATTGATGAAGCTACACACGAACCTTCATTACCCTGATCGAATGGCTCTCTTGGGAATAATGTGGTATTATCACTAAGATCAAAACTTGAAGGAAGAGCATTTGCGGCGGTAACAGTTGATGCAGGCATAACTGCTGCATAAGAAGCGAGCAGAGCGAGTGATGTGACGAATGCTGAAATTTTCTTTTTCATAGTTATTATCCTTTCTGTTATCAAAAGTATTTCCGAAAGCTTCTTATCGCTTTCATAGAGAACTCTCGCCAGATAATTATATATCAGGACAAACATTGAAAAATATTTTCGTATTTTGTGGTATATATAATAACTTTTATAACATTTTACAAAATTACTGTGCAATATCAACTGCATATACACGGATACAGCATGGAAAAAGTGCCGTTATATGCAAAAAGCTCCCTGAAAAACAGGGAGCCTGTCATTATATATCCGTGACAAAAGGTGTTATGAGTATCATCAGCATACATATAGGGCAGACGCACTTTATCATGGCATTGTAGAGCATCTTTGAGCGAAAGCTCTTTTCCCCTGTCATTACCTCTTCTTCTATGTATTTGGTCTTTACAACATAGCCTATGAGTATGCAGGTAAGGAAAGCAAGTACAGGCATCATTATATTGTTTGTGATGAAATCGAAGAGATCAAGTATCTGCATTCCGAGAAGCTTTATCTCAGACCATGCGCTGTAGCCCAGTACTGAAAGCATACCGAGTATGAATGTAACAAAGATGACTATAACACAGCTCTTTGTACGGCTGAAACCGAATTTCTCCATAACAACTGCCGTAACTGTCTCCATAAGTGATATGGATGAGGTAAGTGCGGCAAGAGTTACAAGTATGAAAAATGCTGCACCGATAAACTGTCCCGCAGGCATTGCTGCGAATACCTTTGGAAGTGTATTGAACATAAGTCCAGGACCTGCATTGAGTGAAGTCCTGTCGCCGCCCGAGAAGATAAACACCGCAGGAACGATTATCATACCTGCAAGTACAGCGACAACAGTGTCGAATATCTCTATCTGACGCACAGAGTTTTCAAGCGAGTCCTCTTTTCGCATATAAGAGCCGTATGTGACCATGATACCCATTGCTATTGACATTGAGTAGAAAAGCTGTCCGCAGGCTGCCGCTATAGTCTGTAATGCCATAGCAGGTGAAAAATTATCGAGGTTAGGGAGAAGATAGTATTTCAGACCTTCTGACGCACCGTCAAGGGTAAGGGTGTAAACCGCCATACCTACGATAAGCAGGAGCAGCACAGGCATGAGGAACTTGCTTACCTTTTCGATGCCCTTTTCAACTCCGAGGAATACCGCAACAGATGTGAGCAGCAGGAATACTATGAAGAATACCGTGGGCTGTGTGAAATGGCTTATAAAGTTGCTGAAGAACGGGACGCTCTCTCCCGATGCCGTAATGTATTCGGCTGTTGAAGCCTCTTCGCCGCCCCCTGTAACGAATACAGACATATATTTCAGTACCCAGCCGCCTATAACGCAGTAATACGGCAGGATAAGCGCAGGTATCACGGCTGCAAGGATCCCCAGAGGAGAGAAACGCTTGTCCACAGCCTTGTACGCGCCTATAACGCTTTTGCCTGTTCTTCTGCCGATAGCTATTTCGGTGAGCATGAGTGCAAAGCCGAATGTTATGGCAAATACGATATACACAAGCAGAAATACTCCGCCGCCGTATTTAGCGGCAAGATACGGGAAACGCCAGATGTTTCCGAGTCCGACTGCCGAACCTGCCGCAGCAAGTATAAATCCGATCCTTGAACCGAAACCGCCTCTTTCGGAAGCCTTATCATTGTTTTTCATAAGCATTGTCCTTTCAGTATGTCATTTCAAAATGCAATTATATTAATCATCTTAAATGCATGAAGATAAATTGAGTAAGCTGACTAAAAGGGCTGTGATAAAAGTGCTGTGCTTATACAGAAGTTTTATGTGAGCTATTGAGGAAAAACTTTCCTCAGAAAGGTTTCCACCGATAATTCCATGTAAAGTTTCTATATGAGTATAACACTTATTAAAACGCCTTTTGGATATCCTTGATATTGCCGAGAAGAAGCATTGCATCATCTGTACTCAGCACCATATCAGGCATCGGCAGGATCAGCTGATCTTTAGTTCTTACTGCGATTACATTCAGATTATGCTTTTTACGTATATCAAGTTCGGCTAATGTCTTATTGTTCCATGCTTTAGGTACGCGTACCTCATAAATATTCAGATCACGGTCAAGCTGGAATACATCGAGGATATCATCAGAAGCTTCCTTAGTTGCAAGTCTGATGGCAGTCTGTTTCTCGGGATATACCGTTTCATCAGCTCCGTTGCGAAGCAGGAATTTCTCCTGTACATCATTCTGAGCACGGGAAATGACCTTTTGAGCACCAAGGTCTTTCAGCAAAGCGGTAGTTTCAAGGGAATCCTGAAAGCTGTCACTTATGGTGACGATACATACATCAAAATCAGGTATACCAAGTGAACGCATAAAATCCGCGTTGGTACTGTCGCCTATCTGAGCATTTGTAACGAATGGCAATATTGTATTTATACGCTCTTCTTCGCTGTCAACTGCCATTATCTCACACCTGAGCTGTGACATACGATTAGCTATATGTATACCGAACTGGCCTGCGCCGATTATCAAAACTGATTTCATAATTCTTCTCCTTTGTATTTATTATCCGACTGTGACTTTTTCCTGTGGAAGTCTTGAGACTTCATTATTTGATGCGAATGCGGCATATATCAGCGTCAGACCGCCGACTCTTCCTGCAAACATAAGTATCATAAGAATAATATGCGACGGTAAGGAAAGCGAAGTTGTAATTCCAAGAGTAAGCCCCGCAGTTCCAAGTGCAGAACCTGTTTCAAACAGGCAGCTCGTAAGCGGCAGAGATTCTATAAGACTTACCGCAATGCCGGTTGAAAGGAACAGTGACAAATACATGAACAATATCGCTCCTGCTGTACGTACTATATCCTCGGGAACACGCCTGTTAAAGCACTCAACATCGTTCTTTCGCTTGAATACGCTTAATGCGGCAAGGAACAGGACAGCTATCGTAGAGGTTTTCATACCGCCTGCCGTTGAACCCGAACAGCCTCCTATAAGCATAAGTACGGTCATAAGCATGGTGCATGGTTCACGCATCTGTGAAAAGTCGGCTGTGTTGAAGCCTGCCGTTCGTGCAGTCACAGACTGGAAAAACGAATGGAGCACACGCTCTCTGAACGCCTCAGTCGAGTACTCAGCAAAGAAGAAAAATACAGCTGGCAGAAGTATGAGCAGTCCCGATGTTACAAGTACTATCTTTGTCTGTAAACGGTACTTATTGAAATGACAGCGGTGCTGAATGATATCGTCCCATGTAAGGAAGCCGATACCGCCTGTTATTATAAGAAGCATGACGACTATATTCACATATATATTGCCCCCGTATGAGGTCAGTGACGAGAAAGGCTCTCTTACTCCCATAAGGTCAAATCCTGCATTGCAGAACGCCGATACCGAATGGAACAGCGAATACCAGATGCCTTTTACAGCTCCGAAATCACGGCAGAACACAGGATATAACAGTACCGCGCCTGTAAGCTCGAAGAGTGCAGTCATTTTCAGTATGAATTTTGTAAGACTGAGGATACCTCCCACCTGAGGTGCTGAAATAGAGTCCTGCATCATACCGCGAAAGCCAAGTCCTATCTTTCTGCCCGAAAGCCTTGTTATCATCAGACCTATGGTGATAACTCCCATGCCGCCTATCTGGATAAGTGCAAGTATCACAGCCTGACCGAATAAAGACCAGTGAGTTGCCGTATCCTTAACTACCAGACCTGTAACACATGAAGCAGAAACTGCCGTGAACAGCGTGTCCTTAAAATGGGTGACACTGCGGCTTTGTGATGATATGGGGAGCATGAGCAGGAGAGCTCCCGTAAGTATGAGTATAATAAACCCGACGCTTATTACTCTGAATGAATTGTGATTGTTTTTCTTTTTCTTATCCTTTTTCATATGGTATCTCCGAATGATGAGCAAATTTTTCAATGTGTTATCAAACAACTCATATATTATAACACACAACGACAAATTATGCAATCCTGATATGCAAAACAATACTGTGCTCTCACCCATTTTGTCACTAATGTCACCCGTACCGACTTTTGTACCTTTTGTACCACCGTCCATGAGCCGATAACTCAAAAAAAGTATATCACCAGCAGATAAAATAGATATTTAACTAAATCTGCTGTTATATGCCTGTGTATCAGGATACTTTCAGTGTATGGTACATGGTGCAAAAGGGTCAAAAGGTACAAAAGGTCATATAAATGGGTTGATGTAAAACTGCACTGACGGACGACCTGATGTGTCTATACGTTCAGTTCTCATGTAGTGCATATCTTCAAGAAGCTCAGCAGCTTCATCGAAAAAAGTATCACCGTGTATAGCCCTGCAAAGGTGCTTTAATTCGCGCTTTGTCATCGTATCTTTTCCCCACGTTCTTATACGGCTCAACATATACTTCGCATTTCTGATGATCTCATCGTCACCTGCTCCACCGTCAAAGGCTTTAAGTGCCATATTCTCAGTCCAGATACCGATATTCACAGCGTTCATGGCAGTATCTCCGCCGATAGGCTCGTCCGCAGTATGCTCGCACAGATGAAGCAGTCCTGCTATTTTAAGGACTTTTCCAAAATGCTTTGAAGCATAATCCTTCATGTTCTCGAACATACCGCCGCTTCTCATTTTAGCCTGTATCAGATCATAGTAATCATGCAGGATATTATAGCTCTCTTTGTTGTGAACAAGCTTTACGGGTTCGCCGCTGACCGTCATTCGCAGCAGTTTCGTTATAAGCTCGTCATAAGCCTGCCGTACACCCTGCGGAATATCCCTGCTCACATAGTCCTGACTGCCTGCCTTGCCCTCGGGGAAAGCAAACAAGAACCTCTGCATCAGACCTCGCCCCATAAACTGCGGATTGCCCATAGCCTGTGTGAACTGCTGAGGCTGAGTCATTATGCCGAATGTGAGATAAGGAGCATTAAGCGTTATATTATCGGAAGTCCGTCTGAATATGGTATGGGGAGAGCCGTCATAAGCTTTCAGGAACAGGTTGATATTGCCCTGACCGTTGGTGTACAAGCCAGAAATAACATCAAATACGCTGCCCTCATCGTCCATAACAGCCATACAGCCGCCCTGTTTCAGCATTTCCGCAGCCAATGCCTCAGGTGTAGTATCGGAACAGGTGAGCCGCATTTCGTGAACAGGTTCAAGGTCGCATATCTCATCGGTAAGCTGTTTAACTCGTTCAAGACTTGCATTTTTGCCGTTCATTGCCGCCTGCTTCTGACGTTCAAGGAACTGCCGTTTGCTCTTGTATTCCTCAATAGCCTTGTAATGCAGCTCATTGTATCTCCGCACATATTCTTCCACAGGTCTGATAAGAGCCTTGAATACTCCCGACTTTCTCTCTCCCGGAGGAGCTACGGTAAGAGTGTATAAGTTTATGCTCTCGGTATGAGCATTGGCAGGATAAGCAACTATAGCCTTGCCCTGCAAGCACAGCGACAGCACCGACAACATTGGCAGAGCTGCCATATCGGGAGATACCTGCACAAAGTCACATACTGCACCGAGATAGTCTGAAAGTGTTTTCGGCAGGCTTCCCACAGGGAACGGCTGATACCGCACCTCTTTCTCAAAGGGCACGGGAAGCTCCCAAAGCTCAGGCTCGTTGAAATCAACAGCTATACTCTGCGCTAACTCAAACGCTTCCTGTTCGAGATCAAATTCCCTTGCTCTTTTCATTATGTCCGTAAAGCCTTCCGCACGTTTGCGGAGGTCAGAACTCATAAGCACCTGTGAGATGTACTGCTCCTCATATTTTAAGAAATTCTCTTTTGTGAGTTCCATTGTCTCAGCTCCTTTCACTAATACACTGTTAAGGAGCTTTTTTCAATGTAAAACCATTGAATATCACAGAAAATTTACAAATGACTAACTCCCCTGTCGATAAAACAGAGGAGCTTTTACTTGTTATTCTTATACGGGCTTGAAATGATATAGGCAGAAAAAAAGCCAACTGCTAAAGTTGACTTTTTGTTATAAAGCAAGACTAATGAAAACATTGTATCATCCGCAGCCTTTTATTTACCAGCGATCTTCTGCATTTCCGCTGGTCTGTACCGCATCTGCAAGTACCTCGATATGCAAAGTATATTCTGCTGTACTGTCATAGACAGACTTAGGTATCTGCACGCCTGACAGCAGTGTTTTGGATATGTCACCTGATCTGATCTTTCCTTTATAATAGAAACATTCATCTGTTGTATTATATTCCCAGCCATCATTCCAGTCAGGCTCTGTACATAGTTTTAATGTCAGAAGCGCAGCATTTAATGAATTCTTGAATATAAGTTCATTGTTTTCAAGCTCTGTTTTGCTGTAATCGGAAAAATCATCTGCACCGCCGCATATATTGCCGTCCGAATCATACCACATGGGTACAAATCTTACACGCAGATACTCATCGTTATTGTCACGAACATCATATATCTGAACAGGTTTAGTGATACTGTAAGTGTTTAATGGCTGATCATTATCATCGGTATCCTGTGTCCATGTATATGAAGCTTCTTCTCTGTCACTTAATGTGTCGACAGATTTGTTATTCTCTCTTACCTGAACATTTGCTTTGGCAGCTCTGAATTCATTTTTGCGTTCGTCACTTTTATACAGTATTGCATATACGATAAGAGGAGCGATCAGCATTATTGATATGATACTGCTTATTATAGCAACATATTTTTTCTTGTTTTTCATTGATCGCTCCTCCTTTCTTCATCGTGAAATAGTGTTGTCGGCATACGCCTGTGAACTGAGATATGCATATTCGGTCTCGCTGTTTGTAAAGCTTGCTGTCGGACGCCAGACTGTTTTGCTGTCCAGTGTTTTTGGAACTGTATCGAACTCACCTGCTCTGACATTTTTAACATTGATGTATACACAATCCTTGTCAGCGGCAGGCAGAGCCATACTTCCTGTTGTCTTACTGTCGCGGAAGCCGTTGGTTATGACCGCCTCTCCATGAGTACCGTCACCATAACCTTTATAACGGTTTGAACCATTCCAGAAATCGTAATCAGTGTGTGACCATGCTTTCATTTCGGAAATACGGTATATTCCCTCTTTCATAACACGGACCGTTTTTCTGCCGTTCCATATTGCTGCGGGATAAACATAATCAGCACTGCCGTTATCAGCTTTTCCTCTTTCGGTATACCGTTTTTCCACGCTGCTGTCAGCAGTAATGAATTTAGAATATGCATCAGAAACATTATCATCACCATGGAAGAAGCTATAATTATACTTTTCTCCATTTAATGTAATGTTATCATCAGTTATATACTTCATTTCACCGTCACAGCTGATCGTCACATAGAATGTTCCCCTGATATTCGTATTAATGAAAGCTGTTTCAGTTTCATCGAAACGATCGACTCTGAATACAAATTTTTGCTCTTTATCGCTGACATGGATATTTTTGTCAACGAAAATGATCTTTTCGATATCGAAGAAGAAATTCTGAGTATCTTTTTCATTCGGTATCTGAAGAACACATGAATACGAATCTGAATCAGTCTTTACCAGCTTCAGACCTGTGTTTGAAGTGATTGTCGTTACAGTTACGTTATTTTCCGTTGTAGTCTGTGTAATGACAGAAGCTACAAGTTCAATATCATTTTCGCCTATAACAAATCTTATATATCGGTCATATGGTTTATAGCCGAACTTAGGTGAGGTCTCTTTCAGGAAATATGTACCTTTTTCAAGGCTCTGAATAATGCGGGGTATCTCACCGTTTGAATCTGTTACAAGATCACTGTATCCGTTTATCGGCTGATCAGCAGGGATAAGTCCGTCAACACTGTTAACACCCTTATATAATGCAAAATGAACACTGTCAAGTACGGTATTATCTTCACTGTCAACTTTTATTGCTTTCAGCGTAAAAGGCTTATTGTAAACGTCGATAAATGCGACTACTTCTTCGGTAGAGCCGGGAAGCTTATGGTAATTGTTCCACTTTGTTTCATTTCCCGATACTATAATATCAGGATCATCGCCTAATCCTACAGCAAACTTTACAGGCTCGGGCAGACCGATATAAGTTGTCGGAGATGATATCTGAGTAAGCTCATAATATACATCATCTTCAAAATTGCCGCCTGTTTGTGAATTGCGTTCAAAACTATACATTATAGTGATCTTGCCGTCTGCGTCGGAAGTATAATTTCCGATCAGTGAACGTTTCTTCCCATTTCCATTCGGTTCAACTTTTTCAAGTCTGAAAGCACCGCCTGCAAGCGGTTCGCCCGCAGTTTCATGTTCATTGACATTTATAATATTAGTCGCCATTTGGCGCGTACCCATTTTATACAGACCTATAACGATACCGCCCTGACGGGTATTAGTTATACTGTCTGCTCGTGCTGTATAAACTTCAAAAGTTGAATTCATAACAGTTGATGAATCGCCATTGACGATATCTTCGGTATCTGAAACATCGTATCCGCTCACATGTCCGCTTTCATTAAAAGTAATCTGACCTGTAAGTGCGATCTCAAAGATCTTATAGTCATCTGCAACTTTTCCTTCATCAAGTTCAGATATAAAATACCGCACCGTATCATTGGGAGCTGTAAGCTTCCTTACTGGTATAAGCGAACTGTCAGCAAGTTTATATGTTCCGTCAGCCTGTCTTACGCAAAGTGCCGTATAAATCGCTGTCTCTCCAGCACTCCACGTTTTTTTCGCCTGTATGCTGTTTAATGGATTTACTGACTCGCCGCTGTTATATGTGACTGCATAACTATATTCTTCTTTTGAATTCGTGATTCTGTCCGTTGCTTTAATATTGTCAAACTGACCATTCGGAATTATTGTAATACTACCATATCCTGTAACATATCCGTTTTCATCAACAGTGGGATTTCCTGTCAGTGTTACCTCAAATATATAAAAATCACTCAATGAATGTCCGCCAAGTGATTCCATAAAGAATCGCACCTCAGTATCAGGTGATTTAAGACATCTGACAGGATGATCAATATTTTCAGCGAGCTCATAAGTTCCGTCTGATTGTTTGAGGTAAAGTGCAACATAAATATCATCATGTCCTGATGCAGCATCTCTGTCAGTCCATACCTTTTTAGCCTGTATCTCATATCCGCGCTTATTTATGACATTCATATACGGAGAGTCAGCAGCTCTTATAATACCAACATTATTACCTTCGCCTGTTATTGTATAATATGAACCCAGAGCACGTTCATACTCTACACGATCATAACCGAGAGGGCGCTCCGAAGCCGAATCTTTTTCCTCGACCTTGAATACAGTGCCTGCAGGAAGATTTGGTACTTCTACTGTATACCATGCAGGTATATTGGATATCTGTCCGTTTATAGATGTTTCAAACGTTATAGGATACAACAGGGCTTCTTTTAGTACAGACTGCTGTTCCGATGTCAAAGGACTTGGCGGAACAGGAACAGTTCCAGAGTTTCTTCTGATATTCTTGATATCATCAAGTGCCTCTTTTAAAGATGTAGTATCATGCGAACGCAGCAGATAACCTTTTAATTTTACGTATTCCTCCGTTGTCAGCGTATTATCACTCTTAAGTTCATCCAGCAGTTCAAATGCCTCAGTCAGATATTCTGCATCAGGATCAGGAACGAACCTCTCGAGTTTTTGTTCATCCATATTCCATTGACAGTAATACTGTTCAGGATCTTTTACACGGTAATTGCACATATTTGTCAGATCCAGATCATCTGTAACTCCGTTTGAAAGATACAAACGGAATGAGAATGTAGTCGGATCCTGTTCTGCTGTGATCTTATGGAGCTCTTTCTCAGCCTCAGTCATAGCAGGTTGAGAGGTATAATCTGCATCATATAGTTTTTTCTGGAAAACAAGTGAGCGTAAACCATCAGGATCAACATGGTTGCTGAGCATCAGGTTGGTTCTGTCTTTAACCATTGACCACTCTGATGAAAATGAAGCTCGATTTTCACCAAGGCCAATAGAAGAAACAGCTTCACCATTAATATATACTTGGTCATATACCTGTGAATTGATACCACATTCGACTATCTTATAATGAGTTGCATCATCAGGAAAATGGATCTCTAATTTTTGTTCTGCATTGATGAAAAATACATTTGAATATGTCTGGGTTGTACCGGGAGGCGTATATGACTCCTTAAATATAACAGATCGTGTTGAATTCTGATAAGCCACTTTAACGTGCTCATTATTCGGATCCAGAAGAACTGGATCATTTTCATTCGGGAGATCTGTACCGGGTATGTTGGAACAATAAAGTATCTGTACAGGATATTCAACGAAATCAAAATCTACATCATCTGAGCCTGTAACTTCCTTGGTCATTGTTACATTGCCCTCTTTGACATAGTTAAGATTGAAACGCATATGCAGATTTGACGCACCTGCACCACGCTCCATGTATAATATCTTCATGCTGTGATTTGTATAGTCCTTGAATACTTTTTCAAAATTCTCGATCTGAGGATTAGTGATAGACTTATCATAATCGAAATGTTTTTTCAGCTCTTCTATTATTATTTGCGGATCTGTTATTCCCCTTGTTATGTAATTGCTTACAAATTGATCACGAAGATTTGTTTTCACACCATTGACTTCAACGTCACCTGTTGCGAAGTTTACTTTTGCTCCCAGTGCTGAATGGATACCTCCGAGGTCAATGACAAGCTCGCCGTCAACATAAAGCCAGAAATCATCGTCTCCTGTGAACTCGAAAATGATATCATGTCCCCAGTTGTCTTTTCCGTTAGGTGTCTGAGTAAATCCTGCATCGAGCTCCATTCCGAAATAATAGTCGGCAGATTCTATAAGATGCAGTCTTTCATATTTTCGTGGATCGGTTTCCTCTAATGGCTGCAAGGTTGCATTAAACTTATTCAACTCATTTTTGGACGCATATGTATCCATATCAATATCATCATATGGAAAAAACTGACCATGCTTCAAAGAATTAGAAATTTTACCATCATGAGTACCAAGTTCTTTCGATACAAAGAAATCATAGATAGGTTCAGCTCCCACTGGCACTGTTTCATCTTCAGCATACGTCTTGACAACTTCTTCTCCGTTTTCGGTAACAAGATACATCTTTTGTCCGTCTTCATTTTCAGATTGATGCATATTTTTTAGAGTTGCAAAGTTCTGACAGCTGTCATATTCAAAATAACCACTCTGATCATAAATACTTTGAATAAAAAGGTGATTTACTACATTTGCACTCTTCAAATTAGCTGGATTAGTATATAATTCACTAAGCGACAGTTGTGATGCTGTAGCTGTTGGGAACTTACCGTCAGTAAGATTGGTTGACAAAATTCCAGGAGTCTGCGACTTTTCTACATATGTACTGTTTCCCAAAACTGCATACTGTTCTTTTGAGGTAGTTGCATTATCAGGCTTAAAATCATTACCGTCAGGTATCTTATACTTGACCATTTTCATTGTAATACCATATTCGGTATTATCAACTGTTTCAACTTCTGTCAGGTCGTTTGTAAAATCAACTACCTTTGCAAAATAGAAAGTATCTGCTTTCGATCTTGAAGAAACATCAATTCTTTCATCCCCGTTGTTAAGGTCTGCTTTTATGCCGGAATAAGAATAACTTTGCTGATCCCAGGCGAGTATAGTTGAAAAATATTCCCCGTAACGTCTTCCTTCCAGATTGATGCCTATGGGCTCGTCACTAAGTACACTGCCGCTTGATCGTTTAGGTGCGATATACTTTTCCGAGTAGGGATTGTACAGTTCATAGTAATAATTCGGATCTTCGGTATATTCATGGTAATATTCCGTAAAATCCCAAATCATGGTGTTTATTTTATTAGAAAGCCACATGATACTGTTGCCTCGCTCATAACAAGGAACAAGACTTCCATCATGATCGATTGCATAGAAATTGTATTGTTTTTTGTTATCATCCCATATACGGGTATAAATAACGACCTGTTCGCCGTTCTTAACTTCGGATACACTTACCTCTTTTGCCTTGTATGTTACCATTTCATCATCGGCGATCTCAGTATGGCTGACAAAATAAAGATAAGAGCCTTCTGCCGATGTTACAAATCTTCCGTTTTCACTGATATTTGCATTATTTGCAAGGAAATCAACGTTTTTGTCTCCTACTGACAGTAATATCCTGCCCTGACTGTCAGGTCTTACCCTTATCTTTTGCGGCGAAGCGGTCTCAATTGCAGATACTAAATTTTCATCATCAGACTCATTGACCTTGCCTAAGTTCAGATATTTTTTCGTTTCACCGAACTGAGCATATATGTAATATGTGTCATCACCTGCCCACTCAAAAGTCCACTCTGTAATATCAGTATCCTGAGCCACGTAAAGTACTTTACTTGTATTACTTCCCTCAGGACGTACTACTGAAGTGTTTACTTTAAGTGAATTAAGTGCATTATCTGTTGCCATAAGGACATCACCTGTTGCACCACTTACATAATGCATAAGACCGTATGTCTTGCCGTCAAGCTTATATGGGTCTTCTTCTATCGGATCATAATACCAGAATTGAAAAGTACCACCTTGATTAAAATCATATGCACAAAATCTGGTTCCGCCTGCATCTCCTTGCATATTCCAATACTTAGTAGGATTTGTTTGACTTTGAGCTTTGATACCTGTTACCTTGTTAAATGTATCTATCTCAAACTTAAATGCCGTCTTATAATTATTTGATAAATCCAAGCTATCATTAGGATTATTATAAATATATACCTTTTCATTTTGCGGGTTAAAGCAATATACATAATATTGAGTATTATCTTCTGCATCTACCTGTTCAAAATAGTATTTTACTGCACCCATTTCTATTGCAGTATCTATATCTGTACCAGTATTGCCTGATCCCTTAGTTTTATATATTCCCTTTCTATTTTTAGAAGAATCAATAGTATTCTTGAAAAAGAATCCTCCTGTATGACTTATATACAAGCCGTCACTTCCTTCGCCGTAATTAGCCAATTCAGCAACGTCTGTTATTTTCTTCCAGCCAAAATTCAGGTTATTAACAGCAATAACATTTTCATCTTGTACAATCTCATAAATTGAAAATCCAGTGGCATAAAAGCTTATCTTGCCTTCCTCCACCGAGAAATCATTGATCTGCTCTCTTTCGCCGTCATCTCTGATGTGCCAGAGCTGAATGCAGTCACTGTCATGGATAACAGGATCACTGATCTCAACAAGGATAGGATTTTCTTCTCCGGGCTGGTATTCGTTTTCACCTGCGGTTATGGTGATATCATAAGCTGCGATACCGTCGTGCTCTTCCGAAACATCAACAGCCTGTGCTTCCGCACCCTCAGGCATAAGACCGTCCAGCATAACAGTCTTTTCTTCGTTCTGCTCATCAGGATAGAGCTCAATGCTCATATGCGTAAGATCAAATTCTTCTGTTGACTTGTTTTCTTCGCCTGTTGTTTCTTCACAGACCGTTGTCTGTACTTCTTCGGCATATATCGGCATGATAGGCGAAACATT
>NZ_JAEEMU010000007.1 GCF_016283395.1 Ruminococcus sp. | reverse complement strand
AGGCAAGGCTGAGGTCATCATGTCCGTCGTTGACGTTATACCGCCCGAGCAGATAGAGGCTTCCCGTGCTCTTGCCGAAAAGTTAGGCGCTAAGCTCCGCGTAAGAGAATTCGATGACTGATATCGCACTGCGTACATCAGGAAAGGATATAGGCTTAGTCGTAGGACTGATACTTGGCGTTGTACTTGCAGGCTCCTTCTTAGGTATATCCAGACTGAGATACCTGTGCATAAGGCATTGGCGGAAAAAGCACAGCGAGATAGTTATAGGACGAGTCACAAAATGCGAGGAGCTGTCCCTGTTCCCCGGAACTCCACGATATCTCCTTACTGTCGAGTATAACGACAACAGCGGAGCCCTTGAGACCGAGGAGCTCATAAGCTTCTCTCCTGCCGCTCCAAAACTGAAAGAGGTGGAGCTTTCGATAGTCAGCTATGCAGACAGAATGAGCCGATACGGCGAGGAATACACGGTTAAGCCCGATTTTGAGGAGCTGAAGCAGTTTCCCCAGCTAAGCGAGGACGAGAAAGAGGCTATGAAACGGAAGTTTGAGAATTATCTCGCCGCTGAGCACCCAAACCACGCCACAAGCTTCGCAGATGGCTTCTTACGTCCTTATCTGTGCGCTCAGAAAGCGGAATTCGCCGACAAAAAGGCACATCAGCGCCCTAAGCCGCCGAACGCCTACAGCTTAAAAAAATTCCTTATAGACGCCGTTATTTTCATAGTTCTGCTCATTTCAGCCTGCGCAGGTCTGGCGTATCTCATGGTGAAAACAGGCTATTAGCCATATCACACAAATACAAACAGCTCTATTTGTGCAGTATTTATGCAGTTAAACTATGGAAAATCATACTGAAATATGATATAATTATTTATTGAAAGATTTCTCTAATCTGAGATAAGGAGTAATTTTTATGAGTAAAAAAGGTAAGATCATACTTGCAGCTTCAGTTTCTACCTCGGTTTTAGCTATTACAGCCGCTGCGGTGACGATTTTCGTCTGCAAGCGCATTTACGAGAAGAATTACTTCTCGGTCACAGATTAACAGGTCAATATTATAAAAAGAAGGTTGAATAATATGGAAATCAAATTCACAAAGGCTGCAAGCCTCAAGGCTAAGCCACAGCCAGGCGACAAGCTCGGCTTCGGTCACATCTTTACAGACTATATGCTCGTTATGCCTTACGATGAGGGCAAGGGCTGGCACGATCCTGAGATCAAGCCATATGCTCCTATCGAGCTCTCACCTGCCGCTATGTGTCTCCACTACGGTCAGGAAGTATTCGAGGGCTTAAAGGCTTACAGAACTGCTGACGGCAAGGTACAGCTCTTCCGTCCAGAGGAGAACTTCAAGAGACTTAACGACTCAAACAAGAGACTGGTTATCCCAGAGCTCCCTGTTGAGCTTGGCATGAAGTGCCTTACAGAGCTCATCAAGGTTGAGAAGGACTGGGTTCCTTCAAAGGAAGGCGAGTCACTCTATATCCGTCCGTTCATCATCGCAGTTGATCCGTTCCTCGGCGTTAAACCGGGCGCTCAGTACCTCTTCATCATCATTCTCTCACCATCAGGCGCTTACTATGAGAGCGGTCTCAACCCTGTAAACATCTACGTTGAGAGCAAGTATGTCCGCGCTGTAAGAGGCGGTATGGGCTTCGCTAAGACAGGCGGTAACTACGCTGCTTCTCTTATCGGACAGGACGAGGCTCACAAGCAGAACTACTCACAGGTTCTCTGGCTCGACGGTGTTGAGCAGAAGTACATCGAAGAAGTTGGCGCAATGAACATCTTCTTTGTTATCGACGGTAAGGTAGTAACTCCTATGCTTCAGGGCTCTATCCTCCCGGGTATCACAAGAAAGTCTGCAATCGAGGTTTGCAAGTCAAAGGGTATCGAGGTTGAGGAGAGACGTATCACTATCCAGGAGATCGCTGATGCTTACGATGCTGGTAAGCTTGACGAAGTATTCGGTACAGGTACTGCTGCTGTTATCTCACCTGTTGGCCACCTCAAGTGGAACGACAAGGTTATGGAGATCAACGACAACAAGATCGGTAAGATCTCACAGATGCTCTATGATACAATGACAGGTATCCAGTGGGGCAAGATACAGGATACATTCAACTGGATCCTTCCTATCGACTGATAATAAAAGTATTGTTAAAGGCGTTTCCGCAATGGAAACGCCTTTTTATGTATTGATATATTGTCACTTCCGCCTGCTTTTTCATATAATAGGTTGATTAGAGATAATCACTTCTTTGCCTTACGGCAGATTGGAGAAATATATGAAAAGACCTGAAATACTTATCGCAGGCGGTGATATGCGTCAGCTTTACTGCGCTGCAAGACTGTCACGCGAATTTGAAATAAGTGTTCTCGGATTTGACCGTGAACGTATCCCCGATGACCTTGAACTGGATACTGCCGACCGTGCAGGAATCCGCTCATTCGACTGCGCCGTACTGCCTGTGCCGCCCCTCAACAGTGAGGGAAACCTCTTTGCACCGTGCAGTTCGTCTGTAATATCCATAGCCGCAGTTGAGGAGCTGCTTGCTCCCGATGCTGTTATATACGCAGGAAGAGTCGACAACAAGCTTATAAAAGCTCTCCCCCAACATACGATATACGATTACCTGCTGAGTGAGGAGATGAGTCTGAAAAACGCAGTTCCAACCGCTGAGGGTGCTGTTCAACTCGCCCTTGAAGAGCTTCCCGTAACTCTCAACGGACTGAAAGTCCTCATCGTAGGAATGGACAGGATAGGTACAGCTCTTGCCGAGATACTGAAAGGCTTCGGTGCAGATATAACTGCGGCTGTACACAACTCCCGCGGTACTGCAAAGGCAAGACTGCACGGCATAAAAGCTATCCCCACAAGCCGCCTGAAAGGCAGCTATGACCTAGTTTTCAATACAGTACCAAAGCTTATCTTCGATGACGATATGCTCAGCAGATTTGATAAGGATACTCTTTTCATCGACCTTGCCTCAAAACCGGGCGGAATTGATTTCGATGCCGCTCTCGAACACGGTATCAGAGCTATATGGGCACTTGGACTCCCGGGAAAGACTGCTCCCGTCACATCGGGAGAGATAATCGCAGAAACTGTTAGCTCTATGATATGGGAAAGAGGTGAAGCCGTTGAGTAATGCCTTAAAAGGACTAAAGATAGGCTACGCCATGACAGGCTCGTTCTGCACCTTTCAGCAGAGCTATGAACAGGCTGAGATACTGACGGAGTACGGTGCAGAGCTTATACCGATAATGTCTGAACATTCAGCCTCTATATCGACACGGTTCGGAACTGCTCATGAAAATATGGAAAGGCTGAAAAAAATATCGGGAAAGGATATCATAATGTCCATTGAGGACGCTGAGCCTATAGGTCCTAAAGACCTGACAGATATAATGGTAGTCGCACCGTGTACGTCAAATACTGCCGCAAAGCTGGCTTCATCTGTTACCGATACCGCTGTGACAATGGCTGTAAAATCTCATCTCCGCCGCGGTAAGCCAGTTGTACTTGCAATAGCTTCCAATGACTCCCTTATGGGCTCAGCCAAAAATCTTGGAGTGCTTTTCAACCGCAAGAATTATTATTTCGTTCCCATGATACAGGACGACTGGATAAACAAGCCTGCGTCACTTGTTGCGGAATTTTCAATGCTCCCACAAGCAATAGAAGCAGCTCTGAACGGCGTACAGCTCCGCCCCATAATCTATCATTCAAGACCATAAAAAAGCCCTCGTATAATCTATACGAGGGCTTAGTCATCAGTATTCTTCCTTTGACATATTGTAATCGATCATGTCGACATACAACGTCTGCTTTTCAAATATTTTTTCATCAATACCATTATTTATGCAGTACAATTCAGTATATGAGTACTTCCTGCCGTTCTTTACAAGGTAAAGATCATCTTCAGAAAACAGCGTTATCGGGTCAAAACAGTTCTTCTGATACGGCAGCTTTATGAGTTTGATCTGCCGCTCGTCATCTTCAAGCTGTTGGTGGATATAATTTATTCTAATGACATCTACCGCCTTATTGGAAATATCCATAAACAGATTTAAGCCTAATACCGATGTAACGATAATTAGCGTACAGGTCTTTGTTAAAGCCGTTTCAAGACACTTGATATCATTCACTACAGGCACACAAAGCTCGAATGCAAACAAACACCAGAATATATATGAAGCAAAGAAACATCTGCCTGTAATCGCATTTACAACTAAAAACGGTGCAGTGGCAAGGATCGTACTCAATAAATAAACTATTGCTCTTACACGATCACCGTTCTCCAACAGATTATACAACATATAGATAACAGCTGTAATGTATGCAAAAGTGAGGGCAGTTTCTACTGCTCTGCTGCGATAAGCGTTTGAAAGAACAGCTATTTCCTCACCATTTGAAACTACAACGCTGAATACAGCATAAAAAACTATGATAACAACAGATACTATCCCATACTTTGGCTTTTTCTCTGAATTACCGTACTTATTAACAAAAAGGTACAGAATACAGCACGCAATAATAATGTGAATGATAAAATATGGACGTGAGAAATTCGGTATTATTTCTCGATAAACCTTCATATAAATATCGGACGGTGAAGTGACAAAGCTTCTGAATGCGAAACTATCGCCCTCATCAGCAATATGCTTATAATTGCTGTCCGCCATCATGATTATCGCTCCGACAGCAGTTCCTGCAAGGTAAGCAACGTTTGATAAATATACTTTTTTCTGAGTAACATAAGCAAATACAATGATAAATACGCCAAACAACAGATTATAAGCCGTAATGTTCTCAATACAAAGCGCACCGAGAAATCCGACGATCAAGAGTAAAACAGGCATTATCTTACTCGATTTCAG
>NZ_JAEEMU010000006.1 GCF_016283395.1 Ruminococcus sp. | reverse complement strand
GGTACTGCTAAGCGCAGTAACGTCAGTGGGCATGATAGACGGAGACAGCGGAATATCGCTTATAGGCTCTGCCCTTACAAGTGCCGCAGTATTCGGAGCTGTACTTTCAAAACGATACAAAGCTCCACGCATAAGTGCTTTTCTTAAAAAGAGTGCTATATGTGCTTGCGTGATACTTGCTGCGGAAGTACTTATTTTCAACGGAAAAAGCTTCACTTCACAAAAGACAGATCAGGTATTATCTACTTCCGATATCACCATCGGTTCAAATGCTGAGATCTCGGCTGATAACGATATATCCGTTACAGGCGACTCTGACATGAAGATGTACAATATTCCCGAAGATGCAAGAGTGCTTCTTGTAAGCCTTGACGCTGAAGGCGGCTCATCAACACCATTTGATGTAAAGCTCTCCATGACAGACAAAAACTTCTCAACTCAGGATATCTTAGTTCAGCATAAGCGCACCTGCGGCAGATATTCAGAGCTTTCCCTTTGTTTTGAACCATACGAAAAGCTCAACTCCCTCACACTTACATTATCAGGCGTTACAAAAACCATTAATATCCACAAAATACGCGCATTAAGTGCTGTTCCCTATTCATTCTCGAACCTGAGATTTATTCTTCTCTATATTATAGTTATAGGCTGTCTTGCAATAAAGACTTTCGGTTTTTATGCAGTGGACTACGACAGAAAGAAGCGTTCCCACGTTATCGCTGTTGCCTCCGTAATAGTATTATGTACCCTTTCGGGATTTTGTCTCCGTCAGCCAAATCAGGAAAGCAGACCATATACAGGTACTGAAAAATACACCGACGATCCATTTGCAATGACTCTCGATGCTTTTGAAAAGGATCAGGTATACCTTGACCTTGACGCTGATCCTGCTCTTGATGAACTTGAAAATGTGTATGATTCGGGACTCCGCGGCAATTCACAGGCTTTCGCCTACTGGGATCTTGCATACTACAACAGCAAATACTACAGCTATTTCGGCGTAGCTCCCGTGCTCACATTCTACTATCCTTATTATAAATTAACAGGCAAGCTGCCAACACTGGCAATGGCAAACAACTTCTACACAGTTATAGGCATACTCTTCATGTGCCTTACTGTACTTGCAGCCTTAAAGCTTCTCAAAATAAAGCCTAAGCTCCTGCTCCTGCTGCTGATGCTGCCTACAGCAACAGCCACAATGGGCTTCTGGACGCTTGGAAATGAGATAGACCGCTATACTCTGCCAACTATCTCGGGACTTTGCTTCCTGATGATAAGCTTATTCACAGGCATGACAGCCTGCACCACTGCAAAGAAGAAGCTCAAGCCCGTCCTGCTCATCATAGGCGGTACAGCTCTTGCACTTTCAGTTGCTTCACGTCCTACAGTTGCACTCTGCGGCGCAGTTCTTGTACCTTTCTTCATCGGAATACTCCTCGACAAAAAGGAAAAGCTCGGCTATCGTCTCGGACTTGCAGCAAGCTTTGTAGCTCCGCTTATTGCAGGTGCAGCACTTATAATGAAGTACAACGCCGCAAGATTTGGCTCACCGTTTGACTTTGGTGCAGCATACCAGCTCACAGTCAGCGATATCCACGCAAATACTCTCAGGCTTTCAAATCTGCCGTCGGCAATATACCACTATTTCCTGCAGGCACCAAAGTCAAAGACTTCATTCCCATTCTTTGAAACAGGCTTCAACGGACTTGAAAACTACGGCTCATATGTTTACGCAGTAATGGGCTTCGGAGCACTCACACTCCCTGTTATCCTCTTCGGTATACTTCTCCAGCCGCAGGCTTTCGGACCGAAAACAAAGGAGCTCACCGACCGCTACAGAAGATGGTTCTTAGCTATATGCCTTGCAATGTCCGTATTCCTTGCATGGGCTGACTTCTGTCTCGGCGGATTTATCACACACTATTTATTCGATATCATGCCTCTTATGACATTTGCAGCTATGATAGGCATATTCCGCGGCTGTTCAAAGCCCTCTGCTCACAAGAGCAGATACGTTCTCTCGGGTATTTCTATGGCACTGACAGTTGTATTCATCTTCGGTCAGCTCTTCAACTGGGGAGAAGGCACTATTATGAAGCACTTTCCAAGCCTTATAGATACTCTTGAAGACGCAGTTATATTCTGGAAATAAGCAAAAAGGACTGAGAAAATCTCAGTCCTTTTTCAATATCTGTGATACTTCACAAAACTCAGTCCATACTTTTGTACAAAACACTGAATTCAAAAATTATTTTTCTGATATTCAACGTTTTTGCATTGAATTCCGCTATTTTTCAGCCCATTTACAAAAGAGCAACATAAATGAATATTCAAATTCATTCCTTTACATCATCGTACTTATCAAGAAAACGATGAACACCTGCGTTGTCCTTATAGGCGATGACTGTATTCACGTTGACATTTTCAACGCTTCGGAAGATATTCTTCTCAACCTGCGGATTGACCTTTTTAAGCTCCGCAATGAGATTTTTTATCTCCAGTCGCTTCGAGACCGAGCGGCTGTCGGGAGCACAGGTAGTGCAGGTATCTGTGAATTTGCAGGCACACTGTATGAAATGCAGGTCATTATAGTCGCGCCAGTGCTTTATCTCGGCTTCTCTTACGAGATAAAGAGGACGTATAAGCTCCATGCCCTCAAAGTTGGTACTGTGGAGCTTCGGCATCATAGTCTGAACCTGTCCGCCGTAGAGCATACCCATGAGGATAGTCTCAATAACATCATCGAAATGATGTCCGAGAGCTATTTTATTACAGCCCAAAGCCTTTGCGTGGCTGTAGAGATAACCTCGGCGCATACGCGCACATATGTAGCATGGGTTCTTCTCAATATTGTATACAGAATCGAATATATCCGACTCGAATATATGCACAGGAATGGACATAGAACGTGCATTTTCCTCAATAACACGGCGGTTCTCGGGACTGTAGCCGGGGTCCATAACAAGGAACACCAACTCAAACTGGAACTTATCGTGGCGTTTCAGTTCCTGAAAGAGCTTTGCCATGAGCATTGAGTCCTTGCCGCCCGAGATACAGACAGCTATCTTGTCATTCGGCTTTACAAGCTCATATTCGTTTATAGCCTTTGTGAACTTGCACCATATGGACTTCTTGAACTTCTTCCTGATACTCAGCTCCACAGCCTCCGTGACTTCCCTGTTCTCCATTTTTACGCGGAGCCAGTCAACATAGCCGCCTTCAAGGTTGTATGCTTCAAAGCCCTTTTCGCAGAGCTTATCAGCGATATCTCCACTGATGATGCCGCTGCGGCAGCATATTATGAGCTTCTTATCCTTCGGCAGCTCCGCGGAAAGTATCTCCTCCTGCGGAATATTCACAGCTCCGTCCATATGACCGTACTCAAAAGCGGAGCTGTCACGTATATCTATTATCTTATATTCCGAATTATCGAGCTTTTCAAGCTCTGCGGCAGTAATGCCATTATTCATTGAAACACCTCATTGTTTTTTCTCTATAGGCAGCTCTACTGTAAAAACAGTGCCCTTTCCTGCCTCGCTGTCAACTCTTACAGTACCGTTATGATACATAACACCGTGCTTAACGATAGAAAGTCCGAGACCTGTGCCCTTTATTTTCCGTGAGCGGCTCTTGTCAACACGGTAAAAACGCTCGAAAATACGTCCTATATGCTGCTGCGGTATTCCCATACCCGTATCGCTTACAGTAATTATAGCTCTCTGCGGTATATGAGATATCTTAACGCTCAGGCTGCCGCCGCTGACATTGTACTTTATGGCGTTATCGCAGAGATTGTAAAGTATCTCGCCGAGTATGGTGCGGCTTCCGATAAGTGATACCTTTTCGCCTGTAAGCTCCGTAGTCACGCCCTTTTCCTCGGCACTGAGCTTCAGTCTTTCAAGCACTTCCTCTGCAAGGCTGTACAGCTCAACACTTTCATTTTCGCGTGGAGCTGAGTCCTCATCGAGCTTAGAAAGCGCAACTATATCGTTGATGAGATTGATGAGCCTTTCGGCTTCGCTGCGTATATTTCCGCCGAACTGCGCAACGTCCTCCTGCTTTACCATACCGTTAGCCAGCATATCGGAGATGCCGTATATAGTCGTGAGAGGAGTTTTCAGCTCATGGGACACATTTGACGTAAACTCGCGGCGCATAGTTTCAAGCTCCTGCTTCTCCGTAACGTCCATGATGAATACCACAAGTCCGCATACCATGTCTATACTGTTAGCAGGACTGGCAATGACTTCACGCTGACCGCCGCCTGTACGCAGTATGCACTCCGAACGCCTGCCGCCCAGAGCATTCATGATACATCTTCTGAAATCCTCCGAATTATTGAGAGCGTAAACGCTCTGCCCCTCCGTAAATGCGCCTGCTCCGAGAAGCTTTTTCGCACTGGTATTGCAGGTTAGCACATTCAGCTTTGGGTCGGTGATTATAAGTCCCTCGTCCATAGACTCTGTCATAAGTCCGAACTGCTCACGGCTGCTCTGTATCTCGTCCATCTGACGGCTTACCTTGCTGTTCTGGCTGCGAAGCTTTTCAAGCAGAGGAGCAAGCTCTTTATAGCTCTTTTTCGTATCGGGGTGAGCAAGGTCGATATTGTTTATAGGTCTAACGATATTTCGTGATACCCTTGTTGCCGCAAGTACGGAAAATACAACGACTACAGCAAGTATGAGCAGCATAGGGTTCAATACTTTCAGCAGCTGTGCTTCAAGGGATATATGTACACTTGAAACTCTTATTACAGAGTGATCTTTCAGCCTTACAGCGTAGTTTATGGTCTTTTGCATAATAGTCTTTGAATAGCGTGAGGAGCTTCCCTCACCCTTTTCAAAGGCTTCGGATATCTCTTTTCTGTCGGAATGATTTTCAAGAGCTTCGGGAGCTTCTTCCGTATCGAAAACCACCTGTCCGCGCTGATCTATCCATGTAACGCGGATATCATCGCC
>NZ_JAEEMU010000034.1 GCF_016283395.1 Ruminococcus sp. | reverse complement strand
CCTGTCCCTGACCGTTCTGGTTCCACATCTCGTAGTCGTATCCGCCGATATTACCTCTTGTCTGCTGGTCAGCAGCTGAAGCAACAGCAGGGATAGCAGCTGCGATCATAAGTGTGGACGCACCTGCACCGATGATCTTTTTGATCTTATTAAGCTTCAACTAAATCACTCCTTTTAAGTTAAAGAATCGGATTTTTGTAATACCCTCTGTATATTTTGCTGTTTTTATTTCTAACTTAATTATAATTAAATTACTATAACAGTCACAAGTCATTTATTGCGCTCAAAACTTAAATCGGTCAGATATTGCGGTCAAAATAGCAATAAAAATAAAAGAGTACAAATTTTTCGACCCTATTTTTAAAAGCAGAAAAAGAGCTGTTTTTAGCTTTATTTGGTCGTTATGGGCATTTAGTGTCAATTGTGCTCATCATTTAACTATACCATTTTTTGTCATAAGCCACTTTTAGTGGGATTTTTTAAATATGGTATTGAGATTACTATTTTTTGTAAAATACTGATATTTCGTAAAGACTGTTTTTAAATTCAAAATCTATTTATCGATATCTTTAAACCAAATACAGCACCTCACCTGCTCCTTTTCATTTAAACAATGCTTTTATTACATTATAAATATAAATTTAAAGGCGCAAATTCCAATAATTTTAAAACTATATGTTATACAAGTCTTGCTATGTTATACTAAAAACATTGATTTTTTTCAAATAATATGCTACAATCAACTTATTATATCTTATGATCGTTGTTAGGAGTTTCTGCTATGAATAAAATAAAAAAGGCATTATCGGTATGCCTGTCAGCCGCATTGCTTTTCGGCTGTTCCATGAAAAAAAATGCCGAAGAAAAGATCCCCGAATTTACTGAAAGTACCATATCAGAGGACTTAACTCTCCCTCTGTTATCAATACAGACCACCAGTCAGGACGAAAACGTCATGGACTTCATAAAAAAACCCATCGCCAAGCACGTTACGCAAAGTATGGTCCAATGGGATCCCAGCTACGCAAATATTCCCGAGCCCTACTATGAAAGCTGCTACGTTAAGCTGTCCACAAAAGACGAAAGCTTCTATCTTAAACCTCACGCAGCTCAAGTTAAGGTAAGAGGCAACTGGACTACAAACTATCCCAAAAAGCCGCTGAGGATAAAATTCGACCAGAAGATCAATCTTCTCGGTCTAAACGACGGGGCTGAGTTCAAAAACTGGGTGCTCCTCGCCGAATACAAGGACGGCTCTATGCTGAGAAACAAGGCTACTCTCTTTGCTGCCCGTCAGATTTTGAAAGAAGACGGACTCTACGCCGCCGACTCACAGCTTGTGAACGTTGAAGTTAACGGCGAATACATGGGAGTTTACCTGCTTACCGAACAGCAGCAGGCAAGCAAAAACAGAGTAAATATCAAGCCGCCAAAAAAAGACTATAAAGGCACGGATACAGGCTATTTCCTTGAATTTGACGGCTATTTCGAGAACGAAGAGGAGCTTCAGAAGTTCCCTCTTGATCTTAACAATAACGCCGCGCTCAAGCCTTATGACGGCAATGACGGCAGCGGCAGGACTATAAAGTGTCTCAGTGCAGGCGGAACGATCAAAAAACCTCTCGGCGTAACCATAAAAAGCGATATCTATTCTCAGGAGCAGCACGATTTTATCGAGAATTTCGTAAACAACACATATAAAATAATGTACGAAGCCGCCTATAACGACAAGGCTTTCGTATTCGACAAGGATTACAAAAACATCTCCGAGACCACTTCTGTCACACCGCAGCAAGCTGTAGAAAAAGTTGCCGATGTACAGTCTCTTGTGGATATGTATATTGTAAGCGAACTCGCTTGTGATGCCGATGTAGCGTGGTCCAGCTTCTATATGGACGCTGATTTCAGTCAGAAAGGCAGCAAGAAGCTAAGATTTGAAGCTCCGTGGGACTTCGACTCCGCTATGGGCAACAGACCTCGCTGCACTGACGGTTACGGATATTATGCATCGAATATCGTCCCCGACCCCGATAAGGAAAAAGACTCCATAAATCCGTGGTTGGCAGTCCTCGCCTATGAGGACTGGTACCGCGATATGATCAAAGATACATGGACAAAGGCTTACGACAGCGGAATATTCGAGCAGACCTGCAAGATGATACAGGACGACAGCGCGAACTATCAGGCAGACTTCAAGGAAAACTATAAAAAATGGAACAATATAATTATGAATCAGCAGTTTGCATTCGAGCTTTCAGAAGATGCTCTGAAATGCCTTAACGAAAAAGATGCAGCAGATTATCTTTTGAAATGGCTGCAAAGCCGAATAGATTTCCTCAACTCCGAGTGGCATAAATAAAAAAAGACCGGTGAACCAAATTCACCGGTCTACTTTTTAATCTTTTCTGAAAAGCTCTCTGAGGACCATGCCGCCGCCTGCTGCCACAAGTCCGAACATGACTATAAAGACATATGCATTAGTGCTGCGCCATCTCAGGTGAGTTGTAAGCATTACGCTGAGAAGTACGATAACTATTCCGATAGAAAGAACTACCCAGCCGAATATCTTCCTGTCCATAAGGAAGAGCATTGCGATACCTGCAACTATCGGAAGCATTATCAGTCCGTTGGGAAGTCCGAAACCGCCTATTCTGAAGAAATAGCCGCCATATCCCCAAGTGCTCTCTACGACTATATTCTGGAAAATCATGAACAAGCCGCCGCCCAGCATAAGCAGTCCCACAAAGAATTTCAGCAGTCGGTTGCCCTCATCTTTTCTTGCATGGATACTGTCACGGCTCTCAAGGAGATCCTTGTACATTTTATCCAGCTCTTTGTCTTTTGTTGTTTTCGGCATAATACCGCACCCCCTATATCAAATTTACGTGTATATTATACACGAAAACTCATATATTGTCAAGTATACCGCTGTAAAATCATGCGGCATAATATGAAAGTTATGTGAAATTAACAATGTGCTCTTGACAGGTGCAATTAAATAAAGTATAATATGATTTGAAAATGATTATCATATTCATAAGTGATATACTGATAAAGAATGATATCCCCGCCTACGGTGGGGATAAAATACGCTTAAAGGAGAATTGAATGACATATAAAGTGAAAAATGCTGCGGCGTTATTAGTCCCCGTATTACTTTCAGCCATGCTTATAGGCTGCGCAGCTAAAAAGCCCTCTGACAAGGACGCAAAGCTGAGCATAGTCTGCACAAATTTTTCGGAATATGACTGGACACGGGAGATAATAGGCGAAACAGACAGCGCAAATGTCACCTATCTCCTTGAAAGCGGCATGGATATACATAATTATCAGCCCAGTGCGCAGGATATAATGACGATCTCAGACTGCGATATGTTCATATATGTAGGCGGCGAGTCTGAGAGCTGGGTAGATGACGCACTCAGCACAAAGACCAACAAGAACATGAAGGTAGTAAAGCTTTTTGAAGCTGTAAATGACAATATCATGCTCGAAGAGCACAAGGAAGGCATGGAAGAAGAGGAAGAACACTACCATGACGATGATGAGCCCGAATACGACGAACACGTATGGCTCTCAGTAAGAAATGCCGAGCTGATATGCAATGATATCTGCAATAAACTCTGCGAGCTCGACTCCGCAAACTCAGATACATACAAGGCTAACCTTGCAGCCTACACGGACAAGCTCAGGGAACTTGATGGCGAATACAAGGAAATGGCTGAAAATGCAAAGATAAAGACTCTGCTTTTCGGTGACCGCTTCCCTTTCCGCTATCTTGTTGAGGATTACGGACTTGATTACTATGCAGCATTTAAAGGCTGCTCAGCCGAGACCGAAGCAAGCTTCGAGACTATCGCAAAGCTTGCGGAAAAGCTTGACGAGCTGCAACTCGACAACGTATTTATTATCGAAAATTCCAGTGATGCCATCGCTAAGTCCATAATAAGCAGCTCAGACAATAAAAAAGCAAAGATAGAAAAGCTCAATTCGCTCCAGTCCGTAACTTCGGACGATATCAAAAAGGGAGCTACATATATATCATTAATGAAGAATGACCTTGAAACTTTAAAGAAGGTGCTTGATTAAAATGGGAGCATTGTTAAAATGCGAAAACGTCTCTCTCGGCTATGAGGGAGACGTTGTTACGAAAAACCTTAATTTTACCGTAAACAGCGGCGATTACCTCTGTATCGTCGGTGAAAACGGCTCGGGAAAGAGTACGCTCATAAAGGCTCTTCTCGGACTCAGACCGCAGCTCAGCGGAAATATCACCCTATGCGGCGAAGTCGGCAAGAACGAGATCGGATATCTGCCTCAGCAGACTATGGTACAGCGTGACTTTCCTGCATCTGTACGCGAGATAGTGCAGTCAGGTTGCATGAGCAGATGCGGCTTCCGCCCTTTCTATAATAAGGAAGAAAAGAAGCTCGCCCACGATATGATGCACAGACTTGAGATAGAGCCCCTTGCAAAACGCTGCTACAGGGAGCTTTCAGGAGGACAGCAGCAGAGAGTCCTCCTTGCAAGAGCACTCTGCGCCGCAAGAAAAATGATACTACTTGACGAGCCTGTAACAGGTCTCGATCCAAAAGCCACCAATGAGATGTATGAGCTTATCGACAGTCTCAACAAAAAGGACGGCATAACAGTAATAATGGTATCACACGATATGAACGCCGCTGTAAAATATGCTTCCCATATCCTTCATGTAGGCAGAAAGCAGTTGTTTTTCGGCACTAAAGAGGATTACCTCACCAGCAAGACAGGACAGGCTTTCCTCGCTGTAATGGGAGGTGATGACGATGAGTGAGATGATCGACAAACTCCAGCTTTACTTCCAGTACCCCTACGTAAGATATGCCATGATAGTAGGACTTCTCATAGCCCTCTGTTCGTCGCTCCTCGGCGTTACCCTTGTAATGAAGCGTTTTTCATTCATCGGTGACGGACTTTCCCACGTTGCATTCGGTGCAATGGCTGTAGCTACAGTAACTGGCATAACCAACAATATGCTCATCATCATGCCTGTGACCATAATCTCCGCGGTACTGCTCCTGCGAACAGGCAGCAATACCAAGATAAAGGGCGATGCGGCAGTAGCCATGATATCTGTAGGCGCACTTGCTCTCGGCTATATGATGATGAATATAGCTGCTCAGAGCGGCAATAAGCGAATGACCAGCAATGTTTCCGCAGACGTATGCAGCACCCTTTTCGGTTCGACCTCGATACTGACTCTTTCGCTGACAGATGTTTGGATATGCGTTGCAATGTCCATAGTTGTCGTAACGGTTTTCCTTGTATTCTACAACAAGATATTCGCAGTAACATTCGATGAAAACTTCGCAAAGGCTACGGGAGTTCGTTCGGATATGTACAATCTCCTCATTGCAGTAGTTATCGCAGTCATCATCGTTATCGCAATGAATTTCGTAGGCTCCCTGCTTATCTCAGCACTTATAATCTTCCCTGCACTTTCGGCAATGCGAGTTTTCAAGAGCTTCCGAAGCGTAATAATCTGCTCCGTGATAATCTCGCTCATATGCGCAGCAACGGGAATAATCGTATCCATACTTGTGGGAACTCCCGTAGGCTCTACCATAGTTTCGGCAGATATCTGCGTATTCTTCATTTTCAGTCTCATATCTATGGCACTGAAAAGAGGAAAATGATAAACTACAGGTCATATATACCAAAAATACTTCCGCAGAAACGGAAGTATTTTTTTGCAGTATCGTCTGATTACTAAGTGCAAAACCTTGACAAGCCTTTACAAAAAATGGTATAATAAAAGTTACATACACAGAATAAAAAAACTGATTGTCTGAATTGAACAGAAATATGCATGAAAAGCATAAATCTTCTTCTATGAGGCAGGATGATCAGCTTCTGCTGTTTAAATACTATTATCCAAAAGGAGGTCACGCTATGGAAACTATCAATGAGATCACCGCACGTATCCGCGAGCTTCGTGAGATATGTGACTATACACAGGAAAAGCTTGCAAAGGAGCTGGGACTTACTACAGAGCAGTATGCAGGCTATGAAGAGAATGGTGATTTTCCCATAAGCGTCATCTATGAGATTGCAAACAAGTTCGGAGTGGACTTCAATGAACTGGTCACAGGCGAACCAAGCCGTATTGACACATTCCACGTCGTCCGCCGCGGCAAGGGCAGAAGTATAAGCCGTTACGAGGGATACCGTTTCAAGGATCTTGCCTTCCGCTATGCAGATAAGGTAATGCAGCCTCTTCTCGTAACTCTTGAGCCTTCCGATGAACCTGCAAAGCTCGTTACTCATGCAGGTCAGGAATTCAACCTCGTGCTAAAGGGCACTATAGCCGTCACATTTGAAGATCAGGAGATAATCCTGAACGAGGGCGACTCTATATACTTCAACCCCACATACCCACACGGACAACGTTGCGTTGGAGACAGCAAAGCAAGATTTCTTACCGTTATTGCCGAATAATCGGCTGTATCACGCTTACATAAAAAGGAGTATTTATTATCATGCTTTTAGACCGCTACCTTCCCCGTATAGAATTTGATTCTTACGAGGATTTCAAGGAAAATTACCGCGTTAATGTTCCCGAAGATTTTAATTTCGGCTGGGATATCGTTGACGAATGGGCTAAGCAGGAGCCTGAAAAGAAGGCTCTCATCTGGCTCAGCCACGATAAGCAGGAACGTACCTTCACATTTACAGATATATCCAAGCTGTCAAATCAGACTTGTCACTATTTTAAAAGTCTCGGACTCAAAAAAGGCGATGTAGTTCTTCTTATACTACGCCGCCGCTGGGAATACTGGGTAATTGCGACAGCACTTCACAAGCTTGGCGTTATCCTTATCCCCGGAAATCTTCTCTTCACCACACATGATATCGCATACCGCGGAAATATGGCAGAGATATCTGCTATTATCGCCTGTGATGACGAGTATATCCGCGGACAGATAGATGCAGCTGCTCCCGAGATAAAGACTCTCCGCAAGAAGATCGCAGTTGCAGAGCCGCGTGAGGGCTGGGACTACTTCGAGGACGAGATCGCAAAGTATCCCGATACATTCGAGCGTCCCACAGGCGAAGAAGCTACAAAGGTAAACGATACCATGCTGATATACTTCACATCTGGCTCAACAGGTATGCCAAAAATGGTATGTCACAACTTCGCACATCCCCTCGGTCACATCGTTACCGCTAAATACTGGCATCAGGTACAGGAGAACAAGCTCCATATGTCTATTTCCGACTCAGGCTGGGCAAAATTCGGCTGGGGCAAGATATACGGACAGTGGATATGCGGTGCTATCCAGTTCGCATATGACTTCACAGGCAGATTCAACGCAAAGGATATCCTTGAAGTTATCAGCCACTACAAGCTGACTACTTTCTGCGCACCTCCTACAATGTACAGATTTATGCTTCAGGAGGATATGACAAAGTACGACCTTTCATCTATCCAGAACTTCTGCAACGCAGGCGAGCCCCTCAATCCTGAGGTATTCAACCGTATCTACGAGCTCACAGGCAAGAAGATGCGCGAGGGCTTCGGACAGACAGAGGGTACTGTACTTATCGCAAACTTCCCGTGGATAGATCCTAAGCCGGGCTCAACAGGAAAGCCTTCACCGCTTTACAATATCCACCTTCTCCGCGCTGACGGAACAGAGGCTGAGGACGGTGAAGAGGGCAGCATCATGGTATGTGACATCGACAAGGAGCGTCCTACAGGACTCTTCTGCGGCTACTACAAGAACCCCGAGCTCACAGAAGCTGTTCTCGGCGGCAAGAACTACGATACAGGCGACGTAGCATGGCGCGACTCAAAGGGCTATTACTGGTTCGTAGGCAGAAATGACGACGTTATCAAGTGCTCAGGCTACCGTATCGGACCATTCGAGGTAGAGAGCGCACTTCTTACCCACCCTGCTGTAGTTGAATCAGCTATCACAGGCGCTCCTGATCCTATCAGAGGACAGGTAGTAAAGGCAACTGTCGTACTTGCTGAGGGATACACTCCTTCACCCGAGCTCACAAAGGAGCTTCAGGATCACGTTAAGCGCGAGACTGCACCATACAAGTATCCTCGTGTTATCGAGTACGTTAAGGAGCTTCCAAAGACTCTCGGCGGCAAGATAAAGCGTGCCCAGATACGTCATCAGGACGAAGAAAACACTCAGAAATAACCATAACATTCCGTTCAGCCATAAAGAAGCATCCGCATCTTTATGGCTGTTTCTGAATACCAAAAGTGATTGGTTGTTAGTGCTTAGTGGTTAGTAATACTCTGCACTAATCATTATACACAAACAACTAAAAACTTTTTTCGCAAATACCCCGTTTTTCAATTCATCACTGCGTAAACTATAAGTAATATTGGGGGTGGCAAATATGAATTTTGATGCGCATCAAATCATATCCCGGGTCTACAAGGCAAAAGAAGACAGCCACGCGGCAGACGAACTTATCTCAGATTATATGCCGTTTATAAAATCAGAAACCGCAAAATTCCTCAATCGTCCGCCCGAACAGAGCGATGACGAGTTAAGTATAGCTATGTTCGCATTCTATGAAGCTATCAAGAATTATTCAAAGCTTCGCGGCTCTTTCCTTAAATTTGCAGCATTGCAGATAAAGAACCGCCTGATCGACAACTACCGAAAAGAAAAACGAAATAAAGGACAGATCTCGCTTGACGTTTCTGATGACGAAAAAACAGACCTGAAGGATACAATTCGCGATGAGCACGACGACTATGAAGAAAATGAAATTCGCGAGGCGACCAAACAAGAAATAGAAGAGCTTTCTGCACAGATGAACGACTTCGGTGTATCCATGACCGATGTTGCGGAAAACTCGCCCCGTCAGCGGCGTACTCTTGAAATATGCAAGAAAGCCGTTGCATACGCCAGAAATAACCCCGATATTCTCGAGGATTTCCTGAGAACAAAACGCGTTCCCCTTGCCAAGATCGCAGAGGGAGCAGATGTGGAAAGGAAATCTCTCGAAAGGCACAGAAGATATCTTGTAGCTGTACTGCTCATATGTACAAACGGCTATGAGATAATGCGCGGACACATCATGCAGGTACTCAAAGGTGGTGAAAAAGTATGAAATATATAGTTATGGAATGTCATGAAGGTTACGCAGTTCTTATGGACGAAGAATCACGTTTTGTAAATGCTGCCAATATGCACTATGAGGTCGGACAGTCCGTCACAGATCCGATCATTATGAATGAAGAACATACTGCAAGAAGAATAACATTCACCGCAGGAAAGCTTATTGCTGCCGCAGCCTGTCTGGTCATCTTCGCTTCCGCAGGCTCGATATACTATTCACGCAACCTGAAGCCTCATTCAACTGTACTTATCTCATCTGATGCAAATATCAGAATGGAGGTAAACAAGAAGGGCAAGGTATTACATATCGTCAGCGACAGCGAGATAGGAAAGGATATACTTAAAGACTACAACGGCAAAGGCAAGGATAAACTTACAGTAGCAAACGAGATAATAGAGCTTGAGAAAGAGAAAGGCTATATCTCAGACGGAGATACCATAGATGTATATATTTCGTCTGATAATTCCGACGATTACCGAAGCATAAAATCTGATCTTGAAAACGGCATCACAGATATAAAGGTAGAGGTACACGGCATAGACAGCCTGAAAAAGAACACAAAGCCAACAGAAGCTGTCAAGAAGCCTGATCCGCCAAAGCCTGATGCTGAAAAGAAACCGGATGCAGGCAAGGCTGACACACCAAAGCAGCCTGCTCAGTCAGCAGTTGCACCTCCTGCTCCCGCAGAACCTCCTGCACCTGCTGTACAGCCGCCTAACGCTAATAATAATAACAAGGTAGAGCCTCCTGCTCCACCTGCACCTCCGGCTAATGCAGCTGAACCCGAGCCGCCAAAGGCTCCCGAAAAGCAAGCAGAAGCAGGCAAAAACGAAGCTCCAAAGCCAGATACTCCTGCTGAGCCTGCAAAACCAGCTGTCCCCAATGAGGGCGAGCTGCCACACCTTGAACATGAGAAGCTTTCCTCTGATATAAATATAGAACAACGAATAAGCTTCAGTGATATGAATCCTGTTATGCTCCTGCCCGAGCCAATACAGGAAGAAGAACCTATAGCTGCGGCTGAACCGCCAATGGCAGAGCCTCCTGCTCCCGAACCACCCTCTCCGGAAGCAGAGCTCCCACCTCAGCCGCCAATAGTTCCGTAAGAAAACATGAATATATATAAATGAACGTCCCCGAATTGATCCACCGATCATTTCGGGGGCTTTCTTATACTTTATAACATTCAAAAAAAAATTTCATGCATCACTGATCACTTATAACTAAAAAACAAACAATGATAACTACCAACTAAGCACTAAATGCTAAAAACTAACCACTGTTTTAAGGCTATATACCGAGATATTACAAAACTTTGAAATTTTTTTGAAAAAAATTTCCGTAATACCCCTTTTTTTTATATCCCACTTCGTAAACTGTTTATGTAAAGCAAAACAAAGCTTTTAAACTCCCGGCACGGAGTTAAAAATAATTAAATTGTAAAGGAGTAACCCACAATGAGAAACAAGAAAGTTCTTTCCGCAATCGCAGCTGTTTCTGTTCTTTCATTAGCAACAGGCGTAACTGTATTTGCAGCAACAGCTTCACCGGAAGCAAAGACAACTGAAGAGGCAGTAGTAGTAGAAGAGACAACAGCAGCTGCTGTTGAAGAGACTACAGCTGCAGCTGAAGAAGTTAATGAAGAGACAGAGGCAACTGAAGTAGTTGCTGAAGAAGTAGTACTCGCACCTGTAGAGGCTGAAAAGCCACTCGGTCCTGTAGACCTCGACGTTACAGAGTTCTTCAACAACATCAAGGATCTCATCGACGTTGAAAAGTATGACGTTATCACAGATACTATCAAGGAGAACTGGGATAAGATCGAAAAGGTAAAGGTTCACGTTGACTTCAACAAGCCTGTTAAGGATGACGCTGAGAAGCCAGAGCCTCCTGTACCGCCTGTAGCTCCTGCTGAGCTCGAGGACGGCGAGAAGCCAGAGCCACCGGCACCTCCTGTAGCTCCTGCTGAGCTCGAAGATGGCGAGAAGCCAGAGCCACCGGCACCTCCTGTAGCTCCTGAGGATGGCGAGAAGCCAGAGCCACCAGCTCCTCCTGTAGGACCTAAGGATGGCGAGAAGCCAGAGCCTCCAATGCCTCCACACCTCCGCGAAGCTGCTGAAAAGGCTGCTGCAGAGGTTGCTGAGACAACAACTGAGGTTGTAACTGAAGCTGAGATCAGCGAATAATTGCTGATTAAATAAAACTGTCCTCTCTATCATATAGATTCCCCATAGGACAGATGGTTTTCTATCCAATCCCCTATCCCCATTTACTCTTGGATGCTGTATTTACGGTAAGGTACAGCAAACGGAATAATTTAAAGAACACCTCAGGATCAATTTCCTGAGGTGTTTTTTCGAGCTGAGCCAGCTCGACCGCAGCCACGTTGTCGCTCGCAAGCTCGCTCACTTTTATCAGAACTGATATTTATACATCGCTTACAGCACTTTAATTCTCAAGTCTCCTCGTCTGTTGCTTTTTCAGTAAAATTATGTTATAATGTATTTACTTGATAGATACAGACAGCCGAAAGGCTGACCTAAGGAGGTAATACAGTGAAAGTAAGATTTCATCTGCCTGATTTTGCACGTCTTTTTAAATTCAATTCAGTTTTTCTGACAATGATGGAGAACAGTCCCGAGTTTTTCCGTGATGGAGTCGAGATAGCTTCCATATACGGTGTATTTCCACCGTCAATGTGGAACGGCGGACGAGTTATGCACGGTATGTGCCATAAAGACTTCGTAAAGGGCGTAACAAATTATTTAAACAAAAAGGGTATACCGCTGCGCTTTACATTTACAAATCCGATGCTTGAAAAGAAGCATCTCAGTGATGAATTCTGCAACATGGTAATGCATATCGCCGACAACGGACTAAATGAATGTATCGTTATGTCCCCCATACTTGAGGACTACATAAGAAAGAACTACCCTAATTTCAAGCTCACAAGCTCCACCTGCAAACGTATAACTGATCCCGACACATTATATGCCGAGGTTGAAAAGGATTATCACATAGTCGTTATCGACTACGACCTCAACAACAAGTTCGATATACTTGAAAAGATACCGAACAAGGAAAAGTGTGAGATACTTGTAAATGCCTGTTGTAATCCTGGCTGTGCAAATCGTTCCCTCCACTATCAGACCATAGGAATAGAACAGATAGCATATGCAAATCACATAAGAAAGTATCCAAACGTTCCGTTTGACTCAAATAAATTTGCAGCAGAGCATCCTGAAGCAAAGGCTATATTTGAATGTAAATGTGAGCACAGAAGTCTTTTTGATATCAAAGACCTCAGTACGCATATCACTCCCGATGATATATGGAACAAATACGTTCCTATGGGCTTCAACCAGTTCAAGATCGAGGGACGCACATTTGATATGTTCAACCTTATGGAGCACTACCTCTACTACATGGTAAAGCCCGAATGTATCGAAAAGGCAAGACTTACATTCCTGCGCAATCTCAGTCTCAACGGAGCAATAATCATACCCGATCACAGCTGAAATAAGTAATATGATACAGTTTTACGCCTCTCATTTGAGAGGCGTTTGTATTTATCAATGATTTTTTCTCGGAATACCGTGTATTCACACGTTTTTCACATTGTCTTGCTATAATATGCTTGTATCTTATCCGAGAACTCGGAAAGGTAACATCTTTTAAGGAGAAAATTGAATATGAAGAACACTGTTTCGACCCTTCTGAAGCAGAAGCAATCAGGTGACAAGATCACGATGCTTACTGCTTACGACTACACAACAGCGAAGATAATCGACGAGTGCGGCGTAAACGCAATACTTATCGGCGACTCTCTCGGCATGGTGATGCTTGGCTATGAGAACACCCTGCCTGTAACTATGGAGGATATGATACATCATACCGCCGCAGTTTCAAGAGGAGCAGAAAACGCATTCATCGTAGCTGATATGCCGTTCATGTCCTATCAGGTAAGCGTACAGGAAGCTGTTGTAAATGCAGGACGGCTCATCAAAGAGGGCGGTGCAAATGCGGTAAAGCTTGAAGGCGGCGCAGAAGTCTGCGACCAGATAAGAGCTATCGTAAATGCGTCTATCCCTGTTGTAGCTCATCTCGGACTCACTCCCCAGTCAGTAAACGCGTTCGGCGGCTTCAAGGTACAGGGTAAAAGCCTTGACAAAGCCAAGAAGCTCATCGACGATGCACTGATGATACAGGAGGCAGGAGCCTGCGCAGTAGTGCTTGAGGGTATACCTGCAAAGCTTGCAGATATCATCACAAAGAAGCTGTTCATTCCCACTATCGGTATCGGCGCAGGAAATGGCTGTGACGGTCAGGTGCTGGTATATCAGGATATGCTGGGACTCAACACAGGACATACAGCAAAATTCGTGAAGCGTTTCGCAGAAGTCGGCGCACTTATGCGTCAGGGCATCTCGGACTATATAAACGAAACAAGATCAGGTGTATTCCCATCTGAGGAGCATACCTACGCTGTAGATGATGATGTTATCAATGAGCTTATGAAGGAGTGTTAATGATATGAAGATAGTAAAAACTATAGATGAAGTACGCGCACAGGTAAAGGAATGGAGAGCACAGGGACTTACAGTGGGTCTTGTGCCAACTATGGGATATCTCCACGAGGGACACGCAAGCCTTATCGACGCTTCCCACAGAGACAACGACAGGACAGTCGTATCCGATTTCGTAAATCCAATGCAGTTCGGTCCTACTGAGGACCTCGAAAGCTATCCTCGTGATATCGAACACGATGCAAAGCTGGTCGGAGCTCACGGCGGCGACCTTATCTTCAATCCTGACCCGTCAGAGATGTACCACGAAGGCTTTTCCTCATTCGTAGATATGACAGTTCTCACACAGGAGCTCTGCGGACTCAGCCGCCCTGTACATTTCAGAGGCGTATGCACAGTCGTATCAAAGCTCTTCAATATAGTAAAGCCTGACCGTGCTTATTTCGGCAAAAAGGACGCTCAGCAGCTTGCAGTTATCCGCCACATGGTCGACGACCTTAATATGGACATCGAGATAATCGGCTGTCCTATCGTCCGCGAATCTGACGGACTTGCAAAGAGTTCACGCAATACATATCTTAATGAAGCTGAAAGAAAGGCAGCCCTTGTACTTTCACAGTCAATATTTCTCGGCATGGATATGGTAAACAGCGGCGAAAAAGACTGCTCTGCGATCATAGCTGCTATGAAAAAGCACATCGAAGCTGAACCTCTTTCACGCATCGATTACGTAAAGATAGTTGACTGCGCAACAATGCAGCAGATAAAGACTCTCGACCGTCCCGCACTCTGCGCAATTGCTGTATATATCGGCAAAACTCGCCTTATCGACAACTTCTTCACCGAAGACGTATAAGGAGGCAGCAATGGAAATATCAATGCTCAAAAGCAAGATACACCGCGCTGTCATAACTCAGGCTGAACTCAACTACGTCGGCAGCATAACTATTGACGAGGAGCTTATGGAAGCTTCGGGACTTTACGAATACGAGCACGTTCACGTAGTTAATGTCAACAGCGGCAGCCGTATCGAGACTTATGTCATCGCAGGTGAACGCGGAAGCGGAGTTATCTGTCTCAACGGAGCAGCAGCCCGTGCAGGACAGAAAGGCGACCATGTTATCATCATGGCATACGCAGCAATGACTCCCGAAGAAATAAAGGCTCATCGTCCGAAGGTAGTTTTTGTAGGCGACAATAATGAGATAATCAAGGTTGCAGACTACGAAAAGCACGGCGTTTTAATGTAATATACAAATTCAGCCCCGAACAATGTTCGGGGCTTTTTCATTATATTTTAGTGATTAGTGCTTAGTTTTCAGGACGCACTGTAGGGGCGAGTTCCGCTCGCCCGAAAAGAGCAGCAAGTAACATTAACGCACTTACAATTAGTTAAAGGCTTCTTTCAGCCATTTTACAAGACGTTCCATTGAATACGGGATATCATCGCAGTAAATGCTCATGACCTCTTCAACATCCGCGCCTTTAGCCATTTTACGTATATCCCTGGTACTGCTTCCGAAGCCGCTGCTGCCCTGAGTTGCAACAAGATAAAGCCTCTTGCCGCTGAGATCACAGCTTTCAAGGAATGTTGCCACAGGCATGGGAACAGTGCCGCACCAAAGCGGATAAACCAGTATCACCGAATTATAGCCGCTTATGTCGATAGGCTCTATTTCGGGACGGGCGTCTTTGCGAAGCTCCTTCAGCGATACGGAAACCGTACTTCCATAGCTTGACGGATACTTCTTTCCTGTCACTGTTATTGCCTTAGTTTCGCAGCCTGCCGCATTTTTTATCATCTCAGCAAGCAGCTGATTACTGCCCATAAGTTCACCGTCTGCAAGCAGCAGAGAAGCTCCCGAAACTGCGTCCACATCTTCATCGAAATCCGTATTGCCAACTCTTGTGAAGTACACAACGAGTGGCTTTTCGCTGAGCTGTACTTTTTCGCCGTCTACAGTCTCATTCAGACTTATGTCCACTAATTTGAAATGGCGGTTGAGATAAGGCACAAGGGCAAGTCCCACAGAAGCCGCAGCTATAGTTCCCAAAGCGATAAAAATACCTGCTTTTTTCTTTTTCTTCGCCCTGATATAGCCGCGCATACCGCCGTGAAATACAGACAGTGCAAGTACAGCTGTGGCAAGATATTTGTGAAGGTCACTGCTTCCCAAAGCTCTGAACCACGGAAAAATAAGCCTTGAAACGCCCATACTGCTTATCATGAGAGTAATGCAGCAAAGCATGAGCAATACCGTTGAGATATTGAATATTCTGCGAGGTACAGGCTTTTTTGTGCCGTTGAACAAAGTTGCATACCATTTTCGCTTGAAAAATATATGCACTACAAGACACACAAAAAAGGCTATTCCAAGGACTTCATGGACTGTATTTCCCGTAAATACGTACAGCATTTGTGCTAAAAGCAGCCCATACATGGCTATATCGACAATTATTCCGACTGTTTTTTTAGTTTTGGCTTTATCCACTTACATCACTCCTATACAACATCGAAGCTGTAATCCCCGTGTATAGGGATATTTTTTTCGTCTATGCTTTCGATACTTCCCCATGAATGATTTTCGAGGGCTTCTATAAGGTCTGCAATGTCCCTTTCCGTACCCTCCGCTTCCATTTCAACAGAGCCGTCAGAGAGATTCCTCACCCAGCCGGAAATGCCTAATCTGCGAGCTGTGTGGCTTGCCTTCCAGCGAAATCCAACTCCCTGTACATATCCGTAGAAAATAAGATGTTTTCTTACCTTTTCCACATTATCCACTCCTGCTAAACTTATTTTATACTATTATACAGCATAGCCTCAATGCAGTCAAGCAGATAAAATTAACAGCAGTGCGGTTCTTTACTTTTCCGTTTTATCGTGGTATAATTTTCTATATTAATATAGGAGAGTGGATCATGAAGTATTTCAGGCTCGAAGATGAAGTCATTAAACTTACAGATGATAATGAAACATTAAGATACAGTTTTGGCGAAGAAAAATGGATTCTTTCTGTTATTACTGACAGCTGCACTGAAATTACAGTGCAGGAAGCACTCGATCTTCTTGATAAACAGCGCACAAAGCTCGACTCACTTTTAGTGCTTGCAGAAAAAACTGCTGCCGTGAAACACGAAGGGCAGTTCGATAAAGGCGGAAATCCCTATTTTACTCACCCTCAGGCAGTTGCCGCTCAGCTTGAAAACACCGAGTACAAAATAGCTGCATATCTTCACGATGTATGCGAGGATACTCCCACTACATTTGATGACCTGCTTGAAATGGGATTTACTCCGAAAATAGTAAATTCCATAAAACTGCTTACAAAATCCGATGATATCTCATATGAGGAATATCTTGAAAAAATAAAGCTCGATGAATGTGCAAGAAATGTAAAAATGGCTGATATAAGGCATAATATGGACATTTCACGTATTCCCTGCCCTACTGAAAAGGACTTCGCAAGACTTGAAAAATATAAAAAAGCTCTGAAATTCCTTGAAGAATAACTACATCTAAAGTCTGCATTTTGCGGACTTTTTTGATATAAAAAATTTTTTTTGATTTTTTGTTACACTTGCGAAAGCTTTTGCAAGTAAGGTTTATGAAAGCACACATAACCTGACAAACAGGTTTCCCCGATCGGACGCTTTATATAAACAAAAATCAACCCAAAGAGGTGATAAGCGAACTTTTTTTGATACAAAAAAATTTTTTTCGATTTTTTGTTACACTTAAAAAGCTTTTTGCAAGTAAGGTTTATGAAAGCACTTAACAAACCAATCGGAAGCTTTATAATAAACCTAATAACTCAGAAGAGGTGGTAATATGACAGATAATGAATACCGTACTATGTACGAAAGGTCGCCGCAGGAAGCTCAGACTGCTCTGTTCGACGAGTATCTCAAATATGTATATGCTATAGTTTACAATAAACTCAGAAGCTGCGGAACCCGCGAGGATATAGAGGAATGTGTTGGAGATACTTTCTCCGCAGTATTTATAAGCTATGACAGAGAAGGAAAATTCAACGGAGACCTTAAAGGCTTTATCGGAACTGTTGCAAGCAGAAAGGCTATACAGATGTTCCGAAAGCTTTCTTCCAAAAGCAATTCCACTGTTTATATCGAGGACGAAACTACAGAATTTGCAGACAGTGAACGCATGGAAGAAAATGCGGAACGCTCCGAAACACGCAGTCTCCTGCTGAGGCTCATAAAAAGTCTCGGTGAGCCTGAGTCCACAATGGTGATACAGAAATACTATTACAATATGAATTCTACCGAAATAGCACAAAAACACAGTATGTCCCCTTCCGTTGTAAGAGTAAAATGCAGCAGGGCTTTGAAAAAACTTAAAGAACTGCTTTCTGCGGAAGGATATGACCTGAAGGAGGGAAATATATGAAGGATAACAGAGAAATAGGATTTGATATCCTTGAAAACTCCGATATCAATGACCTTGAAAAGATAGGTGCGGATAATATGATGATAGACAAATCTGCAAGAGATCGTATGCTGAAGATCACAAATAAAAAATACAAAGAGGAAAAAGAAATGCTTTACAAAGAACAAATAATTGGAAATATATCAGAAAATGAGGACGCTGTTACAGGCGTTGAAAACTACAACCGCAAGGGCATCTCAAGAATAATCTATACTGCTCTCAGCTCTGCCGCTGTACTGGCAATCGTCTGCGGAAGCATTTATATGCTGGGCAGAAACAAGGGTGTCTCACCTTATACTCCCGAGCCCCTTGAAAAGGCGACTACAACCATAGTTTCAGAAACTACTGTAAATACAACTGCGACCGCAACAGGTACAGCTACTGCAACTAAAAACACAGCAACTACAAAGACTTCTGTTACAGATACAACAACTGCCAATGCTACTTCTGCCGAAAATACTACAGCCGCAATTAATAACGAAACTCCTGCAAATAATACAGCTGTATCTGCAACTGATATTGACCCGAAATGGATATCAAAATACGACTCCATAGACCCTACCGAGATCACTCAGGAAAAGCTCAATGCCGCTTTTGAAAGAGCTATGGATAGGTTTATGAATGAGAAGAACTTCTACGGTTATGGTACTAAATACAAGGCAGATGAAATACAGGTAAATTTAGTTCCTATATGGGATATAAAGGCTGATATGCGCGATATCAACGGCGATTCAGTTCCTGAGCTCTTTATCTCATATGATATGAGAGGCGAAAGCTTAGCAAGAACAATAATGTTTATCTATGACGGAAATGATTTCATAGCTCCAACAGTAAAAGGATGCGTCACAGACGCTGAAACTCTTCTTTATATCGACGCTGCATGGATGACTTACAATCAGGAGGATAAATGCCTTTATCTTGAGGACAAATCAGGTTATAACTTTACACGTAAAATAAAATTCGACAGCGATAATTCGTTTACTAATGTTGCACAATTCAATTATCAGGGTTATTATGAATACGGCGAATTTGTAAACACATATGATAAGTATATTGGCAACGGTAATCCTATATACAACAGCGGAAAACTTGGCGATCTTCCCGGAGATCGAATGAACGCTGAAACATTCTATGCTGAAAAAAATCATAATGCGGAAATTGTCGAACAGAATCCTGATGAATACCCATATTATTGATAAATAATTACATTACTAACGGTGCACATTCGTGCGCCGTTATTTTTATGTTTTCATAAGATAAATATGCAGATGACAATTGGTCACCTCTACAGGATTGATTTATTTTTATTTATGTGATAGAATATTTTTTGTTGCACTTTATCTGTTCACTTTGAGTATATATTATGAAAGCGGAAATGCGCATAACTACTTTTCACATAAAGGGGGATCTGCCATGACAGATAAGGATTATCAAAAACTATTCAAAAAATCTCCGCAGGAAGCTCAGAACACGCTGTTCGACGAGTATTTCAACTACGTTTATACTATCGTTTTCAACAAGCTGAGAAGCTGCGCGACAAAGGAAGATATCGAAGAATGTGTCAGCGATGTTTTCGCGGATATATTCACTTACTTCGCTAAAAACTCAGGACAGAACGAAAGTATAAAAGGCTTCATAAGCACAGTTGCAATAAGGAAATCCATAAATATGTTCCACAGCCTTACATCTAAAAGCGGCAGGACTGTCTCGCTGGAAGAGGGTGATGCGGATAATGTCCGCGATGATACCGATATTGCCAATAATGCCGAACGTTCGGAGCTTCGCAGGACTCTCCTGCGGTTGGTGGATGAGCTTGGAGAACCCGATTCAACTATCATTATACAGAAATACTACTACGGCTTGAACTCAAAGGAAATCGCAGAAACTGTTTCCCTTGAACCTGCCGCTGTCAGGGTAAGATGCTCAAGAGCCATAAGACGGCTTAAAGATAAGCTGACTGAACTCGATATATCTTTGAAGGAGGCAGAATTATGAAAGACAACAACAAAGAAGTGGATTTCGGTATCATCGAAAATGCCGAACTCAGCGAATTAGAGTCTCTTTCCGAAAAAGTCGCTCCTGTAAGCAGCGATGACAAGAAAAAAATACTGGAAATGAGCAAAAGAAAGTTCAATATAAGAAATAATGACATTACTGACCATAACGAGGATACCGTAAGCGGTTCTGAGCCTTATCGTCCGCGTACCATGTGGAAGATATTTGCTTCCGTTGCAGCTTGTGCAGTTATTGTAGGCGGTATCGCAGGCGGTGCAGCTCTTTTGCACAGAAACGGCGGTATCAACGGTTCTGATGTAGAATCAACTACTGTTACCGAAGAACCGACTTCTCTGCCAGGTGATGTCATCGAACAGCATGAAGTTTTCTTCCGCAAGGGTGACAGTCCCGAAAGTCCTGTTGTACTAACGGGAAAGAGTATTAAAAAGGCTTCAATGAGTTATATGCCCGACGCAAACGGTGACGGACAATATGTGATCAACGGTGAGCTTGACCAAGAGGGAGCTGATATATTCTCTCAGGTCACCGCCGAACTTGCAGGCACAGGTACTCCCATATCCATATGGGTAGACGGTGAATGTGTTTCTGCACCTACAGTCAACAGCTCTATACTTAACGGTAGATTCATGATAACAGGCAACTTTGATGCTGAAACTGCCCAGGCTCTTGCTGACAAGCTCTCAAACTGCAATACCGCTTACGGTGAGACTGCTGACGGCTTGAAATACGGCGATGCTCACGCAGATCTTATCGGTCAGTGCATGGACGAATTCATCGACAATGCCGATGACAACATAACTGACGCTTTTTATTGCGAATACGACATCAACGGCGATAATATTCCCGAGCTGTTTATACAGTACCACACAGACGATCCCGAGTCTCCATTTCCAAATGTTTCCGAACTTTATTCATTACAAAACGGAAAATATCAAAAACTGGAAATCAGTTCAAAGCTTATACAGACACACTTCAATAATAAGGACGGTATCATCATATCGCAATGTCTTGAAGATTTTGACAAACATCAGATATACAAGCTGAACGATGACGGCAGTATTACTCTTTTATACGAATTCAAAATGGTTGTCGAAGATCAAAATATCAGCTATTCCATCAACGGTGAAAAATGCTCGGAAGAAGAATGGAACAAAAAGTTCAATGAAATCGTAACTGATGACGTTGAATACCTCGATGAGCTTACAAAGGAATTCTATCAAAAATATTAATAAGTGCGAACTGCCAGTATAACGCAAGGCTCTCAGTTTTTACTGAGAGCCTTTTGCTGTTCGGCTATAGGTATTGCCTATAGAAAACAATAGTCCATTTGTATTGGACAAATTCCTATAGGTATGATATGATTAGTATGCAAACAAAAACAAGGAGTGAAAAGAACATGAAAAATTACAGAACTATCACCAATTCGGAGCGAATGCGATGTTGCTGATGTATTCGTGTATAAAATAAGTTTGATTTGAATTTAAGATTTGAAAGGTGATAAATATGAATAAGTTTAAGATCGTTTCCGCACTTGCAGCTCTTTCCTTACTTACAGGCTGCGGTGCATTCAATAACAACTCTCAGAGCTCTGAGACAAACACAGAGGCAAAGACAGCTGTTCAGCCTGATGCATCAGCTGCCGAAGAAACAAAGGACTGCTGCGGCGACAGTGCAGAGGCAGTTCTCGGAAAGCCCGAAAAGACCGACATCAACATCGGCTACCTCAACTCTACAGCTCATCTGCTCGCATTCGTTGCACAGGAGGAGGGCTACTTCAAGGAAGAGGGACTTAAAGTTACACTTACACAGTTCTCCAGTGCTGCTGAGCTGGTAAACGGACTTGAGTCCGACAAGCTTGACGTTGCATTCATCGGTTCAGTTCCTACACTTACATTCCAGAGTCAGGGACATGACGTTTCAATATTCGGCGGTGCAATGACAAACGGTCACGGCTATGTTATCAAGTCACAGTTCGCTGACAAGGACGAACTTGGCGTAGAAGTATTAAAGGGCAGAAATGTTGCTTCCGTAAAGAACAGCGTTCAGGACGCAGAGCTCCAGATACTTCTGAAGAATGCACATATTGAGATAGGCGAAGGCAAGGACAAGGTAAACATCGTTTACTTCGACAGCCAGAAGGACGCTTATGCAGCTCTCCTGAATGATACCATAGACGCTGCTTCCGTATACTCGCCTTACGCTTCACTTGCAAAATCACAGGGCTACAAGGTAGTTTACTACTGCGCACATGAGGAAGCACTCAAGAACCAGCCATGCTGCCGTCAGGTAGCCAAGACATCGGCTCTCAGCAGCAGCCCGAATACATATACTGCTATTGAAAGAGCATTCATCAAGGCTTATCACTTCACTCAGTCCGAACATGACAAGACTATCAAGGACGTTAAGAAGTACATCGACATTGACGAGGAGTTCATAGACACAGAGGTTTACGGCGGATACAGTGTATCAAGCCCCGATCCTGACAAGCAGGGTACTCTCACACTTAAAGATACTATCATAGAACTTGGATATACAAACGATTACGACATCGAACCATATTACAATACAGATATATACAAGAATGCACTTGACAGTATCTTAGCTGAGAACTCTGATGATATTTATAAATCGTTAGAGGAGCATTTCAATGACTACGAATAAGATTGAGATAAAAGACCTTACCGTAAATTACATAGAAAACAAGCGCAGCTTCAACGCTCTCCACGACGTTTCATTCGGCGTTGCTGACGGCGAGTTCGTAAGCGTTATCGGTGCAAGCGGTTGCGGTAAATCAACTCTGCTCAGTGTCCTGGAGGGGCTTTATGCCCCTGCCGGCGGCACAGTACAGATAGACGGCAAGGAGCTTCACGGCACAGGCACAGAGCGCGGAGTAGTATTCCAGCACTATTCACTGTTCCCGTGGATGACTACAAGAAAGAATATAGAGTTCGGCATAAAGCAGTCCAGACATGATGTAAAGCGCAGTGAACGCGCTAAGATAGCTGACGAATTCCTCACAAAGGTAGGACTTACAGGCTTCGGCAGCAAGTATCCTTCACAGCTTTCAGGCGGTATGCAGCAGCGTGCAGCTATTGCAAGAGCACTTGCAATGGATACACAGATACTTCTCATGGACGAACCATTCAGTGCTATCGACGCTAAGAACCGTGTCATTTTACAGGATCTTCTCCTTAAACTCTGGGAGGGCGACGGCTCAGAGCCGCGCAAAACTGTTGTATTCGTTACTCACGACATTGACGAGGCTATACTTCTTTCCGATAAGATAGTAGTCCTCACAGCTCACCCCGGTACAGTAAACGAAGTTGTAAACGTACCTTTTGACCGTCCTCGCAGACGCGATGACTTAGTTAAGACCGATGAATACGGCAAGTTCAGAAATAAGCTGCTCTCTCTTCTTTACAGCGATATTGCCGAGCGTATCGGCGGAGATGAGGTGGTACTATGACATTTACAAAGCGTTATCTCCGTATCACTCACCTGCTTTTCATAGTACTGCTGCTGATACAGCTTCTTCCGAACAAGTCCACAAAGGACGTATTTACAAGCTCGCTTGTTACCTTTGCTATCGGACTTGAAGTACTCGTACTTGCAGTATCTCCATTCATAAAAAAAGAAGAAGCACTTGCTCTTCTGCTTGATATTACAGGATTTGTATTCGTTATCCTTTCGGTATGGTCACTTGCTACAGCAAAATACAATGTGCTGAACGACCTGCTTTTCCCTGCACCGGGTAAGGTTATACACCAGTTCGTTGAGGATAAGGATAAGATATGGGTAAATATCATCAGCTCATTGGGTACAACTATCAAGGGCTTCCTTATTGCAGTTGCAGTAGCTGTTCCTCTCGGACTTTTCATTGGCTGGAGCGCAAGAATAGGCGGAGCTGCCACATACATCACAAAGTTCTTCAGCTCAATACCGCCTATAGTTTACATACCTTACGGTATAGCACTTCTCCCCACATTCAAGTCCGTATCCGTATTCGTTATCTTCCTCGCAACATTCTGGCCTGTATTTGCAGGTACAATGAGCGGTGTGCTCGGAGTTGACAAGAAGATAATCGACTCGGCAAAGGTACTCAACGTAAGCAAGCCTGAGATGCTGTTCAGAGTTATACTTCCTGCTTCATTACAGCAGATATTCCTCGGCTGCAATCAGGGTCTGAGCGTATCATTCATACTCCTTACATCTGCCGAGATGATAGGTGCAAGAGACGGAATGGGCTACTATGTGAAGTATTACTCTGACTTCGGAGACTATACTCGCACTATTACCGGACTTCTCGTTATCGGTTTCGTAGTAATTGCAGTTACATTCCTGTTCAACAAGCTCCAGAACCGTCTTTTAAGGTGGAAACGATAAGCGCAGAGCCTGCGCCCCCTTGCCACGTTGACGCTCGCAAGCTCGCTTACAATTATGAGAATTGATAATTGTACATCGCTTACGGCACAGCTTGTTAAGCGGTGGACTAAAAAAGGTACTACAATGAAAAATAAATATAAAATGATAAAGCCGGAGAGCGATGATCATTCGTTCTTTGGCTTTTTTATTTGTTGTACTCTTTCCCTCTTGCAGCGTAAAGCTCGGGCTGTCGAGGACGCCAGCCCCTACAGTTGTCATTTGAAGTTTATGCGTAATTGACGGGCGAGGGTCACTCGCCCTACAATCTACTTTCTACTCACTATTTACTACTCTCTACTCACTATGCACTAATAACTAACCACCTGCGAACTGCCAAAAGCGCCCCTACATATTCTACAAAGACTATAAGATTAATAGGATAATTCTATAACTATCGCCGAATATAGTCTTAGCCTATTGACAAAATAGGCTAACCATGCTATAATTCATATAGTTCCGATAGGATTACAGGGTTTAACAGAAAGGACGGCTGAACATGAAAACTTATACCATGTGTTGTTGTATGTGTAATATGATCTCACCACGCATTCTGCTTACTTATGCTCAGCGATGTTGCGCTTTTTCTGATGTCATTAAGTAAGTTCGGCTAAGCTGATATGCGTGGAATGTGTTATGCATTCTGCGCTTTTTTATATTACGGAGGTTACTATGGTCAATGAAAGAGAAAGCGTTACAGCTAAAATATGTGCGTTCGTGAGAGCATGGCACTCAAACCGTTCGCACCAGAAAATATACGATGATTACCTTGCCTACGATATGCTTGGCAAGGAGGAATATGACAGCATTTATGAACTTATCAGCAGCGGACTTGACGGCTCGCATCAGTTCTCCCGTGAGGACACCGAGCAGATAATAAGCGAATATTTCGCTCCCATACCGCTGTCAAGAATACACTTCAACGAGAGCAGACTTGCAGACTTCGCAAAGGAAAACGGAAAAGTCCAGTACGTCATCTGCGGAGCGGGCTCGGATACTTTTTCATTCCGCAACGACAATGAGAATATCGAGATATTCGAGATAGATCACCCCGATACTCAGCGTTACAAGCTTGAAAAAATAAAAGAGCTTGAATGGAATCTGCGTCCGAATGTACATTATGTACCTGTTGATTTCGAAAAGGAGCGAATGTGTGACAAGCTGCTTGAAGCGGGCTTTGACTCCTCAAAAAAGACTTTTTTCAGCATACTTGGAGTTACCTACTACCTGACGCTTGATGTGTTCACGGATACGCTGAAACAAATGGCTGAGCTCTCAGCTCTGGGCAGTGCGGTAGTATTTGACTATCCTATAAAAACGGGAGAATTCCCACGCAGAGTCGAAAGGCTCGAACTTATGACGGAAGCCCTTGGCGAGGTCATGCGCGGCGGTTACGATTACAGTGAAGTTTCACGCGCACTATACTCCCTCGGCTTCCAGATAGACACATATATGCCGCCCGAGAAGGTGCAGAAAGAGTACTTCGACGGACGACAGGACGACTTGAAAGCATTTGAAAACGTCAGCCTGATATCGGCAACATACACCGCAGGCTATGACTACGAATAATTCTGAATTCGTAATGCGTAATGCGTAATTATTGTTCCCGCTGACGCGGACGGATCTAAATAAAATGTAGGGAACGCCGCCCCCGGCGTTCCGATAAAGCTAACGGCTAAAGGCTAAGGTCTAATGGCTAAAAAAGGAGAATAATTATGAGTAATTTTAAAAATACAGAAACAGCACTTATCCACGGAGGTATCTCCATTGACGAACGTACAGGCGCAGTAAATGTGCCGATATATCAGACTTCCACATACAAGCAGGACGGTCTCGGAAAAATGCGCGGCTATGAGTACTCACGAACAGGCAACCCTACCCGTGAAGCTCTCGAAGCTCTCATCAGAGACTTAGAGGGCGGCTATGCAGGCTTTGCTTTCGGCTCGGGAATGGCTGCCCTCACAGCAGTACTCAGTCTGCTCCACAGCGGAGACAGAGTGCTCATTTCCAGCAACGTATACGGTGGTACATTCCGCCTGCTGAGCAAGGTGTTCGACCACTTTGACTTCACCTACACTATTGCAGACACCGAGCACCCTGATGTTTACGAAAGCCAGATAACAGATGACGTTAAGGCAGTCATCATTGAAAGCCCTGCAAATCCGCTTATGACAATTACCGATATAAAGGCAATTGCAGAGGTATCACACAAGCACGGACTTCTCGTTATCGTTGACAATACATTCATGACACCATATTTGCAGAAGCCTCTTTCACTTGGTGCAGATATAGTCGTACACAGCGCAACAAAGTACCTCGGCGGTCACAGCGATGTTGTATCGGGTCTTGCAGTAGTAAGCACTCCCGAGCTTGCAGAGAAAATCGCATTCATTCAGAATTCAACAGGAGGAGTCCTCGGACCATTTGATTCATTCCTGCTTATCCGCGGTATAAAAACTCTTGCAGTACGCATGGACAGACACGTTGAGAACGCAGAAAAGGTATCGGAGTATCTCCTGAACCACAAGGCTGTGAAGAACGTCTACTACCCCGGACTCAAAAGCGACAAGGGCTATGAGATCAACAAAAAGCAGGCTAAGAACGGCGGCGCGATGATCTCTTTTGAGCTCCATGAGAACTACGATATAAACACTTTCTTCGAGAGCCTTGAGCTTGTATCTCTTGCTGAGAGCCTCGGCGGTGTGGAGTCACTTGTATGCCACCCTGCAACAATGACACACGCTTCTATCCCTGCTGATATACGCAAGAAAGTCGGCATCACAGACGGACTTATCCGTCTTTCAGTGGGTATCGAAAATAATGAGGATATTATAGCAGATATCGAACAGGCTATTGCAAAATCCGAGAGAAAGTGAGATAATAGATATGAGATACTATGATTCAATGCAGGCACTCATCGGTAATACTCCCCTTGTAAGGCTCGGAAATATTACGAAAAGTGAAGGCGTGAACGTCTTTGCAAAGCTTGAACTCTACAATCCCTCGGGCAGCGTGAAAGACCGCACAGGTCTGTACATGATAAACGATGCCGAGAAAAAGGGACTCCTAAAAAAAGGCGGCACTATCGTTGAAGCTACCGCAGGCAACACAGGTCTCGGAATAGCTTTTGCGGCACTTAACCGCGGCTATAAGATAATATTCGTAGTTCCTACAAAATTCTCGGCAGAGAAACAGTCTCTTCTCCGCGCACTTGGCGCAGAGGTCGTGAATACTCCCCGTGAGCTTGGTATGCTTGGTGCAGTCGCAAAGGCTGAGGAAATAAAGGCGCAGATACCCGACTCCATTTCGCTGGAGCAGTTCAAGAACCAGAGCAATCCCCTCGCACACTACGAGACTACAGGTCGTGAGATATACGAAGCTCTTGACGGTCACATCGACTACGTTGTGGCAGGTGCAGGAAGCGGCGGTACTTACACAGGTATACTCCGCTATATCAAGGAGAGAAATCCCAAAACCAAGGGCATACTTGCTGATCCCGTGGGCTCGACTATGGGCGGCGGAGAGCACTCTGACTACAACATAGAGGGTATCGGCAACGACTTCATTGCAGATACTATGGATATGTCCCTTGTGGACGATGTTATAAAAATGAACGACGAAGAAGCATTCAGTACCGCAAGACTTCTTGCAAAGACCGAGGGCATCATCGCAGGCTCTTCCTCGGGAGCAGCAATGGCAGCGGTGCTCAAACTCATAGAAAGCGGCGCAAAGGGTAATATCGTCACTGTATTCCCTGACCGCGGCGACCGCTATTTCAGCACAGGGCTCTTTGAATAATTCGTAATGCATAATTCATAATGCATAATTATGGTGTCAGCTGACACGGACGGATTGAAATAAATTGTAAGGGACGGCGACTCCCTACAGTGTAGGGAGATGTACGAAGGACAGAGGGTCGCGGCTCCTGTTGGGAGTCCTCGACGTCCCGAAAATCCTCAAATGAGAATAAAACGGAGGTAAACAATGACTTTACAGCAGCTTAAATACATACTTGCAATATCTTCAACAGGCTCAATGAACAAGGCTGCGGAACAGCTTTATGTATCACAGCCCTCCCTGACCTCATCGGTACAGGAGCTTGAAAAGGAGATCGGCATTAAGATATTCAACCGCAGCGGACGCGGTGTTACTCTGACTAATGACGGAGTTGAGTTCGTACAGTACGCACGTCAGGTAGTAGGACAGTTCGATGTTCTTGCCGAAAAATACAGCGGCAAGGGCAATGTCAAGAAGAAGTTCGGTGTATCAACTCAGCACTACTCCTTTGCTGTAAAGGCGTTCGTGGAAATGGTCAAGGAGTTTGATACTGCGGAGTACGAATTTGCAGTCCGCGAAACAAAGACTGCCGAGGTCATCAGCGATGTTGCCACCATGAGGAGCGAGATAGGCATTATCTACCTCAACGACTTCAACCGCAAGTCCATAACAAAGCTGCTCCACTCAAACGGTCTTGAATTCCATACACTGACAAAGTGCAGTCCTTTCGTTTACCTCTGGAAAGGTCACCCACTCGCTAAGGAGAAAAAAATAACCTTTGAGCAGCTTGCCGACTACCCATGTCTTTCCTTTGAGCAGGGCGATAACAGTACATTCTATTTAGCAGAGGAGCTGCTTAGCACTGCTGATTATCAGCGCACTATCAAGGCTAACGACCGCGCAACAATGCTCAATCTTATGATAGGTCTGGGCGGATACACCCTGTGCTCGGGCATTATCTGCGAGGAACTCAACGGAGATGATTATATCGCAGTGCCTTTCGAGGACGAGTCTGACGAAGTAATGGAAATAGGCTATATCACGCTAAAAAACGTTATTCTCAGCGAAATGGCGGAAATTTATATCCGTGAGATAAAGGCGTATCTTGGTATAGACTAAACCTATAGCTCCGCATAAAAGTCCTGTATTGGACAGAATATGCGGAGAGGTGTATAATTAATTCATACTAAAATGATAGGAGAACTGTTATGACAGAAGTATTATGGCTAGGACGCGGCGGACAGGGTGCATTCACTGCCGCTAAACTCCTCGGAGCAGCATATACCATAGATGATGATAACAAGTACGCACTCGCTTTCCCCTCATTCGGACCCGAAAGACGAGGCGCACCTGTAAGGGCTTTCACAAAGCTTGATACAAAGCCCGTGGGTGACAGAAGCCAGACCGAAAAGGCTGACTACATCGTTATTATCGACGATACGCTTTACAGTCCTCAGCTACAGGGACTTCTCAAATCCACAGGCAAAATCATCGTTAACTCCAAGAACGATATCAACGGAGCTCTCACATTCGATGCTGACAGCATCGCAGCTGAGTTCAGAATTCCAACTGCAAATACCGTCATGTTCGGACTTCTCGTCGGACTTTCGGGAGTTGTCGCATCAGATGAAGCAGTTGAAGCTATCAAGGGCTATATGCCTGCAAAAATACAGGAGCGCAACATCAGCGCACTTCTTAAAGCTGTGCAGGAGGTGGCAGAATGAGACCTTACATCAGAGAGAAAAAGGACTTCACCTTTGCGGAAGTTCCCGAGAATACATCATTCGAGGCAGGCTATCTCACCACTGTCAACAGCGGCTGGAGAAGCATCAGACCTGTTATCAATAATGCAAAATGCGTTGGCTGTGAGCAGTGTTACCTCTACTGTCCCGACGGCGTTATATCAGTAAAAGACGGCAAGGCAGCCATTGACTATGACTTCTGTAAGGGCTGCGGAATATGTGCTAAGATATGTAAAATAAAGGCAATAGAAATGGAGGCGGAGCGCAAATGAGCAAGAAATTTTTATCAGGCAACGAGGCATTTGCCGAGGGCATACGCCTTGCACGTCCGCAGGTCATTTCAGCCTACCCAATAACTCCTCAGACTATAGTCGTTGAGCGTCTTTCAGAAATGGTTGAGGACGGCAGTCTCAAAGCCGAGTACGTTCACGTTGAGTCAGAACACTCCGCGCTCTCATGTGCTATCGGAGCAAGTGCCGCAGGTGCAAGAGCATTCACAGCCACATCATCACAGGGACTTCTCTACATGGCAGAATGTCTCTACTACGCAGCAGGGGGACGCTTCCCTATAGTTATGATGAACGCAGACCGCTCCACTGCTCTCCCGTGGAACATCTACGGCGACCAGCGCGACAGCCTTTCACAGCTTGACAGCGGCTGGATACAGTCCTATGCCGAGAATGCACAGGAAGCTCTGGATCTCGCGCTCATGAGCTATAAGATCGCTGAGGATAACCGTGTACAGACTCCGTATATGGCAAATCTGGACGGCTTCGTCCTCACTCATACATACGAGACTGTGGATATCCCCTCTCACGAGCAGGCAGACAAGTTTCTGCCGCCTTATGAGACAGATAACCGCATAGACTTCGATAATCCGAAGAATATGGCATTCTCCGCAGGTCCTGATACAAATTACATATTCAAATATAAAGAGCATAAGGGACTTCTTGCGGCAGCTGAGGTCATCAGAGAGACCGAAAAGGAATTCGCTGACATATTCGGAAGAAAATACAGCGGACTGACCGAGAATTACCGCACCGAGGATGCTGAATACATCATCGTTACACTTGGCAGTATCGCAGGTCTGTGCCGTGAAACTGCGGATAAGCTCCGCGAGCATGGCGTAAAGGCTGGCGTTGTTCGCATACGCTACATGAGACCTTTCCCGAACAAGGAGATAGCCGATGTTCTGAAAAATGTCAAGGCTTATGCCGTACTCGAAAAAGACGTAAGCTTCGGCAATGAGGGAACAGTATTTACTAATGTGAACTCCGCGCTGAAAAAGTCAGGTGTGAACGTTAAGGGATATAACTTCATCGGCGGTCTCGGCGGAAGAAACATCTCCGCAGGCGATATTGAAAACATTTACACAAGCATTGCAAAGGGCACGGAAAGTGTCAATTTTATTGGCATAGGAGGCGAGAATAATGGCAAATAAGGTCGCAGAAAGCATTTCAAGGGAAGAATTTTTCTACGGACACAAAGCCTGTGCAGGCTGCGGCGGAAGTCTTGCAGTAAGAGCTGCACTGAAAGTCCTCGGACCTAATGCGGTATCTGTACTGCCTGCCGGCTGTATGTCAGCGGTAGGCTTCAACTTTCCGCAGCTTTGCTTTTCAAACAATTCTATAATCTCCACATTTGCAGGTACAGCTTCCATGCTCACAGGCGTTGAGGCAGGTCTCCGTGCAAGAGGCTACAAGGACTTCACAGCAGTCGGCTTCGCAGGTGACGGCGGTACTGCCGACATCGGCATACAGGCTCTTTCGGGAGCTATCGACCGCAACGACAACATCATCTACATCTGTTACGACAACGAAGCCTACATGAATACAGGAATACAGAAAAGTGGACTTACTCCATTCGGTGCAAAGACCACAACTACTCCCGCAGGCTCGAATATCCACGGTAATATCCGTCCGAAGAAGAATATGTTCGAGATCGCTGCAGCACACGATATCCCATATGCTGCAACTGCAAGCGTGGGTTATCTGCCTGATTTTATTGCAAAGGTGCAGAAGGCTTCACAGATACAGGGTACGAAGTATATCCACGTTATCGCGCCATGTCCTACAGGCTGGGGAGTTGCTCCCGATGCAACAGTTGACATTGCAAAGGAAGTCGTTGACTGCGGACTTTGGTATCTTGCCGAATACGAAAACGGCTCATTCAAGCTCAATCACAAGCCAAAGAAGTTCACTGACGTGACCGCTTATCTGAAAAAGCAGGGACGCTTCAAGCACCTTACAGATGACGATATACAGATAATTACAGCTTCCCGTGACAGGAAGTGGGAGTTTATTGAAAAGAACTTCGAGTTATAAAATCAGTTTATAACTCATCATAGTCCATTGGTATTGGACAAATATAGAAATGTGCTGTATAATATAATCATACCAAACAGATATGAAATATATGATAATGGAGGATAAAAACAATGAGCAGAGATATTAATAACAAATTCTGGGACGAAGAGCTTGAAACTCTTCCCCGTGAGGAACTTCAGAAGAGACAGCTTGAGGACTTAAAGGAGATCGTTAAATTCGCATACGATAATGCTCCTTACTACAAGCGTTCATTCGATGAGGCAGGCGTAAAGCCCGAAGACATCAAGACTCTCAAAGACATCGAGAAGCTTCCTTTCATCAATAAGAAAACACAGCGTGATACTCAGGGCGTTGGCTCATTCTTAGGTGAGCTCGCAGCAGTTCCCGAGGAGGACGTAGTGTTCGTATCAACATCATCTGGTTCAACTGGTGTTCCTACAATGAGCCCGTTCACAAAGAAGGACTTTGATGAGTTCCAGGATACTGAGAGCCGCTGGTTCTGGCAGATAGGAATGAGACCAAATGACCGTTACGTTCACGCCCTCAACTTTTCACTCTACGTTGGCGGTCCTGACGTAATCGGTGCGCAGAACTTAGGTGCTTTATGTATCTGGGGCGGTACTCTCCCAAGCGAGAGACTTCTCTTCATCTTAAAGACATATCAGCCTACAGTTATCTGGACTTCTCCTTCATACGCTTGGCAGCTTGGTGAAAAGGCTCTCAAGGCAGGATATGATCCAAAGAAGGATTTCAGCATCAAGAAGATAATCGTTGCAGGTGAGCTCGGCGGTTCTATCGACGCTACAAGAAAGGCTATCGAGGACATCTGGGGAGCTGAGGTATTCGACTTCTATGGTCTGTCCGATATTTTCGGTGCCTGCGCTGCACAGTGCGAATACCACGACGGACTTCACATCGCTGAGAACCATATCCTCGTTGAGACAGTTGATATCCACACAGGCGAAGTTCTTGAACCGGGTCAGACAGGTGAGCTCGTATTCACAACTCTCCGCAAACACGCTCGTCCGCTTATCAGATTCAAGACAGGCGATATCGGACGTATCGACACTACACCATGCAAATGCGGACGTACACACGGCAGAATACATATCCTCGGCAGAAAGGACGATATGTTCATTGTTTCAGCTGTTAACGTATTCCCAAGCGATATCGAGGCTGTTATCCGCGAGCAGAGCGACCTGACAGGTGAGTACCTCATTCGTATCTTCGAGAAGGACTTCACAAGCAAGTATGCTGTTGAGATTGAGAAGGCAACAGGTGTTGACAAGGACGATGATACAGTTGCAGCAGAGGTAAGTGCAGCTCTCAAGGCTCGTATCGGTGTTAAGCCTGCAAGAGTAGTCGTTCACCCTGACGGCGGTCTGAATACACGTTCAGAGCACAAGTCAAGACGTGTTATCGACGAAAGAAATATTGACTACAACATTTAATGATGATATAATATATAAATGCATAATTCATAATGCATAATTAAATATCATCGCTGCAGTCGATACCGCAATTATGAATTATGAATTCTTAATTATGAATTTGAATGGGCGGTTCTCCGCCCATTTTATTTAAGGAGGAAAATATGCCACAGCTTTCAAACAGAACAGCGACTTTTACCGATTCCGTCATCAGACGTATGACGAGAATTTCAAATAAATACGGCGCGATCAATCTATCACAGGGATTTCCTGATTTCGAGCCGCCAAAGGAGATACTTGACCGTCTTGCTCAGGTAACAAAAGAGGACTTCCACCAGTACTCAATAACATGGGGTGCTCAGAATTTCCGTGAAGCCCTTGCCGAAAAGCAGTCCCGCCTTATGGGAAGAAATATTGATCCAAACGGCGAGATAGTTGTCACCTGCGGAAGCACAGAAGCTATGATGGCGGCTATGATGTCCGTTACAAACCCAGGGGATAAGGTCATCGTGTTCTCCCCTTTCTATGAGAACTACGGCGCAGATACCATACTCTCGGGAGCAGAGCCTATTTACGTTCCGCTTATACCGCCTGAATTCAGCTTCGATGCAGATGTTCTCGAAGAAGCTTTCAAACAGCACCCAAAGGCACTCATTCTCTGTAACCCGTCCAATCCGTGCGGCAAGGTGTTCACACTTGAAGAATTGCAGATAATCGCTGATCTCGCCAAGAAGTACGATACATTCGTTATCACAGACGAGGTGTACGAGCATATCGTTTATGCTCCGCACAAGCACATATATTTTGCTTCACTTCCCGATATGTGGGAGAGAACTATCTCCTGCTCTTCCCTGTCAAAGACCTATTCTATCACAGGCTGGAGACTTGGCTATGTTATAGCTCCGCCTAATATAATTGATACAGTGAAAAAAGTCCATGACTTCCTCACAGTCGGAGCTGCCGCACCTTTGCAGGAAGCCGCAGTTACGGGACTCCGCTTCGGTGACGATTATTACAAGTGGTTGCAGGATAAATATACCGAGAAACGAGACCTGTTCTTAAAGGGACTTGATGATATCGGCATACAGCATACAGTTCCGCAGGGAGCTTATTATATTTTACTCGATATTTCAGAATTTGGCTACAAGAGCGACCTCGTTTTCTGCGAAAAGCTGGCTGAGTACGTGGGTGTGGGAGCTGTTCCCGGTTCAAGCTTCTTCAAAGAGCCTGAGAACCGCTATATCCGTTTCCACTACGCTAAGAAGAATGAAACACTCAATGCGGCACTTGAACGTCTTAACGATATCAGAAAGAAAATGCCGAGGGAGTGAGGATATGAAAACTATTGCAAGCTTTACAGTTGACCACGACAAGCTGGAAAAGGGGATGTACATCTCCCGTATCGACGGTGATGCAGTTACCTATGACATACGCATGAAAAAGCCTAACGGCGGCGATTACCTCACAAACGGCGCACTTCATACATTCGAGCATTTATTTGCTACTTATGCACGTAACAGCGAATACTCAGACAGCGTTATATACGTTGGACCTATGGGCTGTCTTACAGGTTTTTATCTGATACTCCGTGACAATATATCGTCTGAGCAGGCAATACGCCTTGTACAGGACAGTTTCCGCTTTGTGGCTGATTTCAGCGGCAAGATACCCGGCTCTGAGCGTAAGGAGTGCGGAAACTACCTGCTCCATGACCTTGACGGAGCAAAGGCAGTCGCAAAGGATATGCTGACCGTGCTTGACGGATATACCGCTGAAAAACTGAATTATTAAAAATAAATTGTACTTAACTGTCATACTGATATAGATACTTTTATACTAATTATTGAGAGAACCCCTTTTGAAAAAGGGGCTTCTCTCAAACTCTCTCCCGAAAACTTCTGTTTTTATTTTTTTCCAGATAGGGCGCGACCTGTATTCTTACAGGTCTTTTTTATTATCATACGCGCCCTATCTGGGAAAAAATCAGATAAAAGTCTTTGGAAAGGGGTTCGGGGAAGAACCTTTCCTCAGAAAGGTTTTCACCGATAAATAAATATAAGCTTCTGTATGAATACCACAGTTAGGCACAGCAATTTTTTTAGTATTTAGCTTGACATTTGTAAAGCCTTGTGCTATAATATAGTATGTTGATAGGATATATCTATATACTATATATGGAGGAATACAATGGAAAAAAGATTCATATACGCCGATAATGCTGCAACTACAGCTGTTTCTGAGGAAGTTCTCACAGCTATGCTTCCCCACTTCCGTGAAGGCTACGGAAATGCTTCAAGCATTTACAAGCTTGGCAGAGAAGCTCAGAAAGCTGTTGAGACTGCGCGTGAAAAGGTGGCAAAAGCTCTCGGTGCAGAACCGAGGGAGATATACTTCACAAGCTGCGGTTCTGAGTCCGATAACTGGGCTATAAAGGGTACTGCTGAGCTTATGGCTAAGAAGGGAAAGAAGCACGTCATAACTTCCGTTTTCGAGCATCACGCTGTTCTGCACACCTGTGAATACCTCGAAAAGCACGGCTTTGAGGTGACTTATATCCCTGTAAACGACAAGGGACTTTTAGATCCCGAGGACATTCGCAAGGCAATACGCGAGGATACTGCACTCGTCACAATAATGTATGCCAATAACGAAATAGGTACTATCCAGCCTATTGACGAGATAGCAGCCATATGCCACGAAAAGGGCGTACTGTTCCACACGGACGCTGTTCAGGCTGTGGGTCACATTGATATAGATGTGCATAAGCAGGGCATTGATATGCTTTCACTTTCGGGACACAAGATACACGCACAAAAAGGAATCGGTGCTCTTTATGTCCGCAAGGGTATCGCACTTCCGAATTTTGTTCACGGCGGCGGTCAGGAACGCGGAAAACGTGCAGGTACGGAAAATGTTCCTGCAATTGTTGGTCTCGGTGTGGCTATCGAAGCTGCTACCCACGATATCGCTGGTAAAAATGCAGTTATAATTCCTCGCAGGAACAGACTTATTGACGGCATACTGAAGCTCCCCTATACACGCCTTAACGGTGACAGGGACAAACGTCTGCCGGGAAATCTCAATATCTCAATTGAGGGTATCGAGGGTGAGTCGCTGCTGCTTCTGCTGGATATGAACGGTATATGTGCTTCTTCGGGTTCAGCTTGTACATCAGGCTCTCTTGATCCGTCACACGTATTGTTGTCTATAGGTCTTGAACACGCAGTTGCACACGGTTCGCTGAGACTTTCCATTGAGGAAAATGTAACAGATGAGGACGTGGACTATATTCTTGAAGTTATTCCCAAGGTCGTTGACAGACTTCGTTCAATGTCGCCAGTATGGGAAAAAATGATGAAAGGTCAAAAATACGCATAAAGGAGTAAAAATATGTTATACAGTGAAAAAGTGCTCGACCATTTCTCAAATCCGAGAAATGTCGGTGAAATAGAGGATGCAGACGGTGTTGGCGAGATAGGCAATGCCAAGTGCGGAGATATCATGAAAATGTATCTAAAAATCGACGACAATATAATCACAGATGCCAAGTTCAAAACATTTGGCTGCGGTGCAGCTGTTGCAACTTCATCAATGGCAACAGAGCTTATCAAGGGCAAGTCCATAGACGATGCGCTCAAGCTGACAAATCAGGCAGTTGTTGAGGCACTTGACGGTCTCCCAGCTGTAAAGATACACTGTTCAGTCCTTGCAGAACAGGCTGTTCGTTCAGCTCTTTCCGATTATTATACCCGTCAGGGCATTGATCCTATTCCGATAGTCGGCGAGATAAAAGAGCCCGAGGAATAAAACTTATTTCGTTATAAAATGAAAAAGGCGGCTGCTTCTTGAAAACAGCTGCCTTTTATTGTTATAGCTTGCCCCGTAGTATCAGTTTACCTTCTGGATATAGATATCACTGGCATCTAACGTATCCTCATCTTTATAATATCTGAAAAATCCGACCATGTCTATCACATCGCCTTCTTTCAAATTATATACATCTTCATTTTCCATGCCTTCTGTAAGATTTGAATACAAGTACCAGTTCCTGCCGTCCTCTGATCTCTTATTGTAACCGTCAGCTTCTGCTATTTTCAGTCCTGTCACCTTTATCTTTATGATAGGCATATCATCATATCCTTCGCCTGATGTCAGCATTGACGGATCAGCAAGTATATCCGCATAATCAAGTGCAGGTACAGAATCATCGTATTTCAGCTGACGCAGCTCTTTTTCTTTGTTTTCGGGCTCGGGGGCAGGTATAGGAGCTCCTCTGAACTCCTCGGTAACAGGCTCTCCGTTTTCATCAGATGACTCTATAGTTCTCTGCTCGGCTTCAAAATAGCCGTCAAGATAATAGTAGATATTCCTGCTCTGATCGTATGCAAAGCTGCACCTGTAGAATATTATGTCATCGACCTTGAACAAGCCTCTAAGGTCGTATTCTCCGTATATGAAGCTTACCTTGTAGCCGTTGCTGAGTGTAACGGTATCATAATCTGCTTCAACTACCCTCGTATCCAAACCTACCATGTATACCTTCTTCATATTATCAGTAGGCTCTGTAACTGTAGTTGTCGCTGGTTCGGTAACAGGTTCGGCAGTAACAGTCTCGGTAGTAGTTGTCGTTTCTGTTTCTGTAGTAGTCTCGGTGGTTATTTCCGATGTTGTGGTATGTACAGCAGTTGTTGTAACAGGCTGCGTAGTGATCTGTGTAGTTGTAGGCTCTTCACCTGTCCATACACTGCTTACGAACTTAGGTATCGACTTTATTGCATTGCTGATACTCTCATTCTGCATACACACAACCACAAGCACAGCAGCCGCACTTGTTGCAGCTAATGTATTGCGCTTTATTTTCATTGAGCGGCGTTTCTTCTCAGCCATGCGCTCCTCAGCTTTGCGAAAGACGCTTTCACTTACCTGAATATAATCCTTCATAGACAAAGCCCTCCTTCTCAAGCTGCGCTTTCATAGCCTTTTTTCCGCGGCAGACAAGATTTTCGACCTGTTTTTTGGTCTTTTTCATTACCTGAGCAGCTTCCTTTATGCTAAGCCCCTCGATATATACAAGATGCAATGCCTGTCCGTAATCCGTGTTTACTTTGCTGAGTGCTCTGTATAAAGCTATATTCTGCTCGCGCTGTATGTATGACTTTTCAAGATTTTCCTCATCTGAAACTTCATACAGCTCATCTATGGGAAGATCATAATTCTTTGAACGTTTTTTCAGATAATCATATGTAATATTTCTGCCGATAGCATAAAGCCATGTCTTGAAGGAGCTTTTTCCCGAATACTTAGGCTTTTTCATTATAAGCTCGACAAACGTCTCCTCCATAAGCTCCTCTGCTTCACAGATATTGCGTACCATGCTGTTAATATATAATGAAAGACCGTCCTTGTACTCGCGGATAAGCTCAGTCATTCCGTCATTGTCACCTTTCATAAATCTGTCGTAATTGTTCGCGCCTTTATCGCTCTTTATCCTGTCTACTGCTGTGGCTTCAAAAAGCTGTTCAAAGACTGTAAGACAGCCTGACTGCAATAATATATCCTGTACAGCAGCAAAAGCATCACGATACATGGCAGCACCGACGCTGTATATTTTCAGATCTTTTCCGTGAAAGGCGATCTCGTTTTTTATAAATAAACTCACGCTACTGCCTCCTATACATTATACCATTTATATATTAGTCTCATTTTTTTTAAAATACACTCACCTTTCAAATATATTTTTTATTTTAAACTATTGAAGTTACTGTGTAATTTAGCCTTTAGCCGTTAGCCCTTAGCTTTTAGCCAATGTGTCGCCTTCGGCGAATAATTTAAATAATGTGAGCGTAAGCGAACACCTTCGGCTAACGGCTAATGCCTAAAGGCTAACGGCTTATTTTGTTCGGCACCTTTCCTTAAATGCCTATATACCTTGTTTTACACACTTTTTAAAAAATCCGAAAAATTTTTTTGAAAAAAGGTGAGTGTTTTTTCATTTTTCTCAGACTAATAAGTGTAAAGGTTTTAAAACCGCATTTCTTATCTATAGATATTTTTTGAGAGGACGCTCTCAAAACACTCCCCCCGTGCAGGCATGATATTTTCAGATCATGTCAGCATATTACTACCACGTTCATAAGGAGGTATTTACAATGAACATCAAAAGAAGTTTAGCCGCTGTGCTCTCGTGCGCAATGGCAGTCGCTCCACAGCTCAATACTTCTGCTCTTTCAGCAAACGCCGCTCCGAATGGACCTTCTATCATAGTTGCGATAGGTATTGATCCTCCGGATCCGAACGCTGAACCACAACCGTCAAGCGGTATCGTGCTCCCGAGAGTAGAGCTTGATTACGATTGCGCTGAAGTAGTTGACGCGTCATACGAAGTCATCACTCTTGATGACGGCAAAAAGCTCTATATTAACAGCGGCGAAAATAAGCTCTATACAGGTATGTTCCAGAAGGGCAACAAGATAAGCATCTCAGGCGAGTTTGCATACAGCGAGGCTCAGGATCTCTACCTCAACTGCACAGCTAATATAAAGCTCGTTCAGAGTGAAACAAAGCAGGACAAGGAGCTCGAAGCAAAGATAGCTGAAATGCCGCATATCGAGTTCGGCTCATACGGAACCTATGTTATCGAGGCAGATAAGGATACTATCACTGTCGATAACGGTATGAAAATTTACGTAAGCAGCGGTCTGCAAAATTACACCGATATGTTCAAAAAGAACAACTGCATAAGCCTTGAGGGGGAATATGCTTACGATAAGGATACCGATATGTTCTACAACGTTGACAGCTATATGGGTCTCTGCGACTACGTGATTGGCTATAACGGATACGGCGGTTATGAAGACGAGGATGGTAACTGGGTCGAAGAGACAGAGATCGTTACTACTACCACTAACGTCAACGATATAACTACTTGTCCTACCACTACCACAACTACAGCTGCCGAAATGAGATACATTTTCGAGGAGAAACAGCCGGAAGGCAAGTATCCCGTACATTATTACGATTATACTCTCTATAAGTTCAATAAGGAGATAACCGTAAAGGAAGTAGATTCATTTATCATCGTTGCCGAGGACGGAACAAGATGGGGCTTTAGCACGGCCGAACATGATCCGTATGAGCTTGGCAGAGGCGATGTTATAAGAGTTTCGGGATTTTTCCACTACTTCGCAAATACAGATGAATTCTATGCATTCACAGGTGATTATGAGCTCATTTCCGCAAGCGGAGATTACGAGCAATATGCTAAAATGGAGATACAGAAAGATTTTAGCAAGCGCAAGGTCATAGATAAAAGACTTTGTGCTGATCACATGATACAGTATGCCCCTGAGTTAGAAGACGTTAAAATAATAGGTATAGAATACGATGATATATTCACAGTTGAGGGCGGATACAAGTTCGCTTTCATGACAAATAACCCCGGGCTTGATGAGCTCAAGATAGGCACTCATATCAACATATCAGGCTGGTTTGAATATGATTCTTACTTCGGCTGGTACAGCGCAACAAACTATCATACTCCTGAGGACGAAGCAGGAAAATTCACTATCGTAAGACAGCCCGAAAAGGACGAAGTTACTGATACTTCAGAATTCAAGCCTTTAAAGGTAAAGCTGTATGATTTTGATGAAGAGCTCGAAGAAGAACCTGTTTCAACAGTTGAAGGCGATGCCAATATCGACGGCGGTAAGGATCTTTCGGATACTGTTATAATAATGCAGTCTCTGGCAAATCCAAACAAATACGAGCTCACTGAACAGGGCAAGATAAATGCCGATGTTACTGGCAATAATGACGGCGTTACGCTTAATGACGCTCTCGCAATACAGATATCACTTCTGTATAATGAATAAAGCTATCATCATATCCCACATTCCTTGATACACTCCCCTTTGGCGCAGTTTTAATTTCTCCGACTGTGCTGAAGGGGATTGTTGTTTTTTCAGAGTATTATGCCCCTATATACTATAATCGTATAATACAGACAGATTGAGACATTTTTCCTCAATATACTGACAAAAAAACACCCGATATATTTATCGGGTATTTTCATGATATATCACTTTTTGATATTTGTCTCGAACTTTGCGCCTTCGTAGTTTTCCTTGAAGTAATCTCTGAGCTTATCAAGTGTCTCAAATCCGTCAAAGATGACATTCCCCTTCTTGAAGCCTTCGCCGTATATATCGCCGAAGAATACATTGCTGTCGGGAACTTCTATGGTAATTCCGCTGAAATCGCTTCCCTTGCCGTTATCAGGTGTTATAACGTTCTCGAAGAGAGTGTAGTAATAATATGTGAATGTATTATCGTCCTTCTTATCTGACTTTTTGTCGTCTTTCTTGGCTTCGGTAGTCTTTTCCTTGTCCTCGGACTTGGTAGTTGTTGCAGCTTCTTCCTTCTTCTTATCGTCAGCAGCTGTTGTAGTTGCCTCTTCCTTTTTCTCCTCAGCCCTTGTGGTAGCTTCCTCAGCAGCAGTTGTCTTTTCAGCCTCTGTTGCTTCTTCCTTCTTTTCCTCTTCCTTAGCTGCCTCAGGATTCTTTGCTGTTACCTTGTATACGTAGCATACTATATTATGAGGTGTGAAGTATCCTGTCTCCTTCGGGATATACATATCAACGCCCTCAAAGCTTACATCAACAAGTGTCTTGTCAGTCCACTTGTCAGCAAGCTCATTGAAGCTGTCAAGCGCATACTTCTCCATTCTGTCGTAAGATGCCTTTTCGATATCATCTATCTTTTCAACATATGAAGGTACGCCTTCGACCTTGATCTCCTTCTTTATCTGAGTCGGCTTGTATCCCTTTTTAAAGCAGGCATCCATTATATCATCTTCATCGTAATATGAAGGTCCGAAAGTAACTGTTACCTTATCGCCGTTCTTTACGCCGTATTTCTTATCAGCATCAAAACCGAGGTTTACAGGGAGATCACCGTCTACCTTGAGAGACATGACACTGTTATCACCAACGCCTGAATACTCGATATCAAGATACTCAAAAGGATCAAATTCCTTTGGAACTTCAAGATCCTTGACCTCGATAGTCTTATCACTGATCTTTAACTTGATATTGTACTTCTTCTCAAGTCTCTCAACCTTGTCATCGTTCCACTCAAATGTTATAGTATCGCCGTTTGAAAGCTTTCTTGTGTTGTCAAGCTCGCCGCCGAGATACTTCTCAAGCTTTCTGGCTGCTTTTTCAATAGCCTTTTCGTCTTTCTTGCTCTTAATGTCGAATGCTTTCAGGTTATCAGTGACCATTTTCTCATAGTCGATGCTGTAATCAGCCGTTGCGATGGAATCCATTCCCTCAAACTCTACTTCAAGATAGTCGTTAGGGTCGATAGTCACTCTTCCGCAGCCTACAAGTACAACCGCAAGCGGTAAAACAGCTGCCATTTTCAAATTCATCTTTTTCATAAAACTCATACCTCTATATCCTTCGGACATATGTCCTTAATATCATAATATATTATAACAAACATTATTTTTTACGTCAATTGACAATTTGTATCAATTTTCTGACAATATAAGACTTGTTTTATGCAGCACAAAACGTGTTTTTTAGTGAAAAATGTATTCGTTTATGACAAAATAAAACTCTCCCCCGACCTTAGCCGAAGGAGAGCTGATGTTAATGTGTTATTTTTTGTGCGAAAACTGTTCCGTTTTCATCAAGGAAAAGTATCAGACAACCTCCGTCATGTAGAAGATCACTGCAAGTACAAGATATCCAGTTATTGTTGTTTACATAGTTATCATTAACGATATCTGTATCATCATAAAGCTGATCAGTAAAATCGAATGATACCATGCCTGAATAATCATACTCGTTTTTCAAATACTCCTTAACCTTATCATATACGGTATCATAATCGGTATTTGTTTTTGCTGATATCTATTCTTCTATCGAAGAGCCAGATTCAGCATAAAATGTGTCCTTTTCAGTAGATGATGCTTGGCATGATGCTATTTTCCATATACCGTCATCGTCTTTCATGAATTCCATTTTCAGAATAGCCACCATTTCGCCTGAGCCGCCAAGATATTCATCGCCGGGCTGGCAAATCGTATCTCTCTCCCAGCCGAATGAATCCTCTCTGACTTGAGATGACTTTTCTGAAATAGGTGTTACGGCTGAATAATCAGGTACGGTAGGGGTTAGATATTCATGTACATACAGTTCTCCCTTGTATTCGATCATACCATGGATGTTCTCGTCATATTCAAGTACTGAAGTATCATCACCGTCTATTTTATAGCAATAGAACTTACTTACAGGATCAATAAAATACGTACTATAATAATTGATAAGTTCATCATATGAAGTAAAACGAGTATCTTTTAACTTGTAGTATATAAGTTCCTTGTTGAAATGCGATGACCAGATCTTGAGCTGTTCTCCGTTCTTCTCAAAGTATCCTTCAGAATATAGATTTCTCGCTTCGATCCAATAAGGCAAAAGCTCATCTGCAATGCTCTTCATTTCTTCAAATGTATGACTGTTTATTGCAGACTGTACCTCTGTCACTGCTTCTGTCACTGCTTCTGTAGTCTGCATTTCTGTTGTATCAGCTTCGGTTGTTTCAGATGTCACTGCCTCTGTTGTAACTGCAGCATTGTTTTGATCGGGATCATTAAACTGATTTCCCTTTGTCCTGTTCAGAAATGTGAACATACCTACTCCGCCAACCATGAATACAAGAGCTGCTGCTATGCTCAAAGGTTTGTACCACATTGGTCTGCGGTACTGTTCAACACCGCGAACGCTTATTTCATTTGATGCTGTTTCGGAACCGCTCTGTAATTCTGCTAATTTTTTCTCGCTCATTGCAAGTATTCGCTTTTTAGTCTTTTTGTCATCTGACGAAAAAGGAACAAGTCTATCAATGATATCATCATCTGCTCTGTCAAGTATGCCAAGCTTTAGATCTCTCATATCATTTCCTCCTTTATACCTCTCTTAACAAGTATACTGCGAAGTTTTTCAACCGCTCTTTTGCATCGCATCCGCACTGTTGACGGTTTCATTGAAAGTAATTCTCCGATCTGCTGTGACCGTTTAGCATAATAGTACTTCTGTATTATTATGGTTGAATCTGGTTCTCCCAACGAATTGATACTATCCATCAGTATACGCCTGAGTTCAGTCCTTTCGCTTTCGCTTACAAGGTCTTCGTCCGAACTCAGTTCACGGCTCGTATCTTCGTCTATTGAAAATGTTTTATCAGTATGACGCATAAGGCTCCTGTAATGGTCAATGCTGATCCGCTTAGCCACTACTCCTATAAATGGCTTCATGTCGCCGTTGTTATACTTTTCACCGAATGTAAAGAATATACGTGCAAATATATCACTGATACACTCCTCCACATCCTCATTCGTACCAACGCTTCTGAGCCTGTTATACGCTATTGCACGGACATAGCTGTAATATTCCTCAAACAGTTTCTCATGCGCTTTCTTCTGAGACTTTTCCAGAAGATCAAGATATTCGCCGCCTGTCATGCGGTACCCTCCTTTTTTTGTTTTGCAGTCATGATCTGTGTACCGGATCACAGCCGCTTAAAGCTTCCATGGTAGCTTTCACTCTATACAAACGTCAAGATGCAACATTTCGTCACAAAAAATTTTTCAGGATATCAAAACAGAAAGAGCCGACCACTGGGATCAGCTCCATAATCTGCGATTTATTGGTATTTATAGCTTATTCAGCTCCAGATACCTCGTCAACATAAAAATCAGTAAGACTGTCGGGAGACTCTACATAGAGCTGTAACATCTCTGCTCCCTCGGGGATAACATATGCATCATTGGAAAGCGTTACCCATTCTCCGCTCTTGGCTGTGACCAATGCCACCTCATCGTACTTTTCTGTACCGTCGTTGTACTGCATGGTCAGCTTCATCGTTACATCTTCGCCGCTTTTCTGCATTGCCTTTGCCGAGAATTTATACGCTTTGCCCGGCTTGTAGATGTCACTGCTGAGCATTATGGCTGCACCGTTCCAGTTATCCGTTCTGCCGCTGACAAACAGCGACTGTTTTCCGTCAGATGCATTTTCCTTGTCAACAGTTACAAGTGAGCCGCCGCGTGGTATCCAGCCCTCAGCTCCCTTTTCAAAGCTGATATCAAAGAAGCCTGATTCAGTGGGATCCCCCTCTGAGACTGAGCTTTCAAGCTTTGCGATAGCATCATAGTCAACTGTTACATCTATATCATTTGCCTCGGAATATGTTCCGCCGACTTTAAGGTCATTCTTATATATAGTAGCCTTGCCCTGTGACTGATACCCCTCTATGGTAAGTGCGACCTCATACATTTTTCCAAGCTCAAGTCCGCACTTCTTCCATGCATCAAAATGCTTTGATATTGATATAGTACCTTCGATCTTATTGCCGCTGCTGTCAGGCTTTTTTCGTCTTACGCTCCAGTACTGGTCAAAGGTCTGAGTGCCGTCAATGGAAGGCTGTTCGTATCTTGTTGTCTTGTATATATCATAAGTACCACCGTCAACTGTGACTGTTCCAAGTGCAGCAGGTGCTCCCGGCGGTCTCCAGCTTCCCCATGATTCTACTATGTAATACTCTACAAGAGGCTCTCTTGTCCAGCCGTATACGCACATATAAGAATTGCCCACAGGCTGATAGTCCACGCCGTAGTCAATGGACATATTTCCAAGTTCCTGATAGGTCTTGGTGCAGTCATACTTCTTACCACGGCGGAAAAGTGCATTGTTTATATTCTCCCATTCGCAGGAGAAATTACCGCCGCCCGACTCTACATTGAAGGTAGTATCTCCCTCGTCCTTCCAGAGCTCGTAATCGTATCCGTCAGCAGTACCTGTAATATTCTCGTGGAATACCTGAGTCTTTCCGCTGGCTTCGTTATTATTCTGGCTGCAGCCTGTGAATGTACTCATGATACAAGCAAATGCTGCAACTAAAGATATCTTTTTCAGAATATTTCTAATCATTCGGCAAATTACCTCGCTTTCTATTTCTGCCCATTAATTTGATTTTAACATATAGCATTATTTTTACAAGTCATTTTTTGCGGTGGGCAAGTCGAAATTTGCGGTAACACTTATATTTTTCGACATAAATCTATACATTGAAAGCATACTGTTATAATAATTTAACGCATATGAAGGATCACATTAATTATACTCGTTTTAAATAACAGAAGATGATTTTTGTTGTACAAAACGCTGAAATCAAAAAAATAATGACACATTTTCTTTTTTTATGTCGATTGTATGATATGAAAGCTGCGGTACATTTTTCGCGTACCTATAGCTAAATACAATAAATAGGAGATAATATTATGAAAAAAAGATTATTCTGTGTACTTATAATGACAATGCTGCTTTGCGGCTGCGGTGAGGAAGAAACTCATCAGAAGCAGAAACATTCTTCCACAGCTGCAACTACTGCCGCAGCTTCCGCTGAGGAGACAACTACAGCTGCACAGGAGGCTGCTGAAGCTGCAACAACTGCCGCTGATACAGCTGCCGAGACCACAACTGCTGCCGCAGAAAACACAAACACAGAGACTACAACATCAGCCGATACATCTGACGAAACAGCTGATGCTGCTTATGAGTCAGCAGGTTCACACGTTAATTTAGACACGAATGACCTTTTCGCAGGTCTGTTCTACGATGAGAACAACAGCAATTTCTCAATGGCCTTAGACAATATAGGAAACGGCTACAAGGTCAACATCACACGCAAGGTATCCGACACAGAGATCGACAACTGGTACATCACAGGTCAGTTTGACGGCAGAGCTGTTCTTCACTATAACAATTGCTCAAAGTACATCGTTACTCTTGATGAGAACGGAATGACTTCCTCGACCGAGACTGTCTATACCAACGGAACAGGCTATATCGCTATCTCCGAAAGAGGTGCAGACGATACAGGCTATGTATGGTCGGACGATGTTGATAATGCAGGCAGTGGAGCTTTCTTTAAAAAGTAAGCTTTTCTGAATATAATATAGTAATGGACAAACGGCAGAGTTGCAACAGCTCTGCCGTTTGTCTTGGTTTTACACTTATCAGATCCCTTTGAAGGTTATCTTTTTGTATTTTTCAAGCTTTTGAGCGACCTCTGCACGGGCATTGGGATCCATGAAAAATCCGCCCTGTACTTCGGCTATCTCGTCGCAGTGTACTCCACGACCCTCTTCGGTAGTTCTGTCACGCTCAAGTCCGTTTGGAGCGATAACGAATTTCCACTTTCCGTCAGGAGTCTTTTCAAGATCGCCGCCTGCTCCGCATACTGTACACTCGATAGGATACTTTAATCCCTTCCACTGAACATCGCCTAAGCACAGGCTGTTGCTGTGACAGTTTGGACACCAGCCTGCATTGGGATCGCCCAGCCACTTTCTTTCAGCAGCAGGAGTGTTCAGTGCCTTCATTACATTCTGTCCTATCTCTCTTGCACGGGCAAGCTTCTCCTCGTGAAGAAGTACCTGTGCAGGTGCAGGAACAGCAGTAGCCATATACATATCAACTACCTTGAAGCTGTTTGTAACTGTGGTTATCTGCATACATTCAAGTGCAAGTGACTGCCATGAACGATAAGAACCGCCTACAGCTATAAGTGCGCCTACACGGTCACGGGGCTCGATAGCACCTATCTGTGTAAGGAATGCTGACTCATATGCTAAATTTCTGTGCATGAATTTAAGGAACAATGATGAGGGCATAAGCGCATATGTAGGTGCAGCAAATATAACTGCATCCTGATTGAGCATTACCTGCATTATCTTGTCCTTATCATCTTTATTTTTCAGTGAACAGCCTGTATTCTTTCCCATAGACATTCCCATAGTACATGAGGTACAGCCTGTACAGTCAAGGAGATTATAATCCTTTAAATTTATCATTGTGATCTCAGCACCCATTTCCTGACAGACCATAAGTGCTTCTTTAAGAAGTATCTCGCAATTACTGTCTTTACGACCGGCAGTTACGCCCATTACTGTAAATCCCATATTAAAAACTCCTTTACAAATAAAATAAATACCGTATTTCTGCTATGAATGGGTGGATCACGGTAATCTCCCTTTTCGGTTCTACATTTGCCTATTTATATTCTTTCTTTTAATTATTATACTTTATTTTTTATAAAAAATCAATAGTTTTACGCTGTTAATTCTCACAATATTTCACCAAAAAATTCGTTATTCTTTAAACTTGAAATATCCGGTGGATTATGCTATAATATTGAATGTAGGGGCAAAGCAGCTCTGCAAAACAGCACAAAAATTATACTAAAAGTTATTAAGCTCTGCGGCAGTATCACCGCAGAGCTTTTCTCATATCAGCATATCATTCTTCCTCTGAAATGGGGAGCATTGCAGATGACCTTCTCTTCTCCGTCTATTATCTTTCTCAGATCGTACTTTACTGGTACTCCTTCCCTATCGCCGAAGGACATACACCATATAAATACAGGTACGTGTCCCATTTTCCCGTTGCTATGTACAGCGATAACATAACCGGATTTCCACTTTTCACGAGGCAGGTCCCCGAAGCGGAAGTCTTTTGCAAGTTCAAGGAAGTCCTGCCAAATCTCCTCACTGTCGATGTAAAACCAAACTTTCTCCTCAGTTCCCAGTAATTCTCTGATAGTACGCATATCCATACTCTCCTTAAAAAATATTCCACAAGAGTACAAAAGCGACCCCATCGTCACGACAGGATCGCTCATCAGCTGTATTATCCCATCGTTCAAGCTTTAGCACCTTACTATCGCAGGTTGCTGTGCGGTCAACGGGCTTGTCCCTCACGCACTCTTTATGGTATTTACATTATATCACATCGTCCAGCAAAAATCAAGATGTACAATGAAAAGTTTTTGTTTTTTCGCGGCAGATCTACACAGCTGCGTTTTACATTATATTAAAAACAAATTACCGAAATAATATTTATATGGCCTTTTTTCGGCACAATTATTGCTGTATACCATTTATTATGGTATAATGAATAATACAGATATATATTTATTGCATCATCACAATACTACAACTAAGCAAAGAAAGCAGGAATTAATTATGAAGATATGTGTTCTAAACTGTTCGCCAAAAGACGATCTATCAATCACACTACAAACTATTCTTTACCTAAAAAAATGGTATCAGGAAAAGCTCAATGAAGATGAGTTTGAGATCATTCCCGCATTCAGCGGTACAGTGACCGAAAATATCGAAGAAGCTGTCAGAAAAGCTGAACTCATCATCATGTCAGGTGCTGTGTTCCATTTCGATGTACATAGCAGTATGGGAGAATTACTTGATATGCTGTCCGATAATTACCATGACCTGATAAAAGACAAGCCTGTTACCTTTCTGTCCACTTCAGGTATGCTGGGCGATACTATGGCTCATAACAGATTTGAACTGTGGGCGAAAAGAAACGACCTGAAATATATCAACAGTCTGAGTCTGGAAAGTATGGAGATACTCTCACCTACAGGCCGTGAAGAACTGTTTTGCTGGTTCAAGTATACAAAGGCTATGGCAGAATACTATAAAAGCAGAACTATGCCCAAAGCCAAGACAAAGGGCAGGGTAGTTCTAATGGATACCTGCGAAAAAGAGATACCTAAGATAGCATCTGCAATAAAAGCTGCAAAACTGAGATTTGAAGCCAGCGGCTTTGAAACTGAGGTCATTACTTTAAGAGAAAAGGATATCCGTCACTGTACCGGCTGCCAGTGCTGTTTCAGCAACAGGACCTGTGTCTTTAACGATGATTGGGAAAAAACATTTGAAAAGCTGTATCTCAATACAGATATGATAGTATTCTTCGGAGAGCTGCACTATGCAACTCTCGGCAACTGCTACAAAACATTCCTTGAAAGACACGCTTGTTTAGGTCGTTCGGGAATTGAAGATGAAGTAATAAAATCATATTTCTTTATACTTGACGACAAATTTGACAGAGAAGATATCTCCGCTTTCAAGATCAACTGCGAGACCTTCGACGGTTTGAACTGCTCTTACCTGAGTGATGTCTGCGAAATCGATAATAACGAGAAAATGCAGGAGCTGTACGATAAAATGACAATTGCTTATAACTCCGATATCATGCCGCAGAACGGCTTTTTGAAAAACGGTATCAGAACAGGCTTTGCCAAAGTTGCAGCAAGTGTAAAAAATCGCTGTCCGGGTGATTACAGTTACTTTAAAAATTTAGGTTGTTATGATACTATTCAGGCAAGTCCTCATATCCAGTGGCTGGATAATGCGGAAGATGCAAAAAAGGACAGAGAAGCAAGACTTATCCCGTTTAAAATGACTTTATCCCACCTTGAGGAGCTTCCTGCTGTCACAGAAAGAAGAAAATTCAAAAGCCTTTCTGTCATTGAAAGACAGAGAGCTGCTGCAAGAGGCACTGAGATATATAATCATTAATAAGCTGAACTATTACAGCAAAAGTTTATCGCAAAATATAGCGGCTCACTTAAAGTGAGCCGCTGTTTTTTTACGTTTTGAACTGATAAACGAAAATATCATGTTATATGCGAAAAAGCCATATTACAACAGATCATTCCGTCTGTCTTTTATATTGTTCTTCCTCTTCTGCTTTTATGCTTTCATATAGCTGTCCAACATCTTCCATAGTGAAATCAGGCGAGTCGAACTCATAATCATCAAGCTTGAATATGGTTTTATAGCTCGGACCAATGTTTTCATAAGATATAAGCTGTCCTCTTTCAGTCAGGATAATACGTGTGTAAAAGCCGTCTGTTGCTCCATGTGAATATACTTCGATTTTTCCGTCACTTTCTGTTATCTGATAATTATTCTGTTTAGCAGAATTATATTCATTAAAGTCTCTCGGTGTAAGAAGTTTCTCTAAACTTTTACACAGATAAATATAATTATCGGGCGGAGGAGTTGAACTTCCGCTGCTGTATCTGTATATTCCGATGCGTTCTGTATTTCCTGTATCTTTTTCTACAGTTCTGTAAGCAGCGTTATCATGACCGTTCATTACGAGCTCTATTGTGTTTTCTTTTTCCTGATAGAGAAGATGTCCGTCACCTTTCATGTACAGCTTTTCATTCTTAGCGTCATAGCTCATATATCCGTCAATTATTTGATCTTCATCTCCATAGGTTTTTTCAAACGTAAAATGGCCTCTGAGGTTATCGTAATTTGTCATGCCGCTGCATATCTTTTCGGCGATCTCTGATTCTTTCTCCATGATCAGATATTTGTCAAATATCGCTGCAAACTTTTCAGCATCGCTTTCATTTTTCAGTTTAAAGCGACCTGCTGTACTAATTATATAACCTAACGGATAAAAGGAGCCTGTTCCACCAAAACTATTTTCTGTAATTCCAAAATTATAAGCTCCTTTTAAGTTCATCATGCCATGATCATAAAAATATGCTTTTTCATCTATCTCAAGACTATCACAGGTCACCCATTCAAAAGATGCTATCTCATTGATAAAGCTCTCTCCGTCATTCAAAGTATAATAACGGGCTGTAGTCTCATAGTTTTCTCTTCCCTGAGGTACATAGTCAGGTCCGCTGCGCCATTGCGCCAATGTACCGGTGGTTAATTCCTGTAATGCATTTTTTATATCTTCGCTTGATACATCACTGTTATCCACAGCATATCCAAGCACGGATTTGATCTCAGCTGCAAGCTTTTCACATTCATCTTCGTACTTCAGCTTATAGCAGCCATAAGGATCAGGATCGTTACCTACTGCCATAAGATATCCATTTTCTGATATTCTGATACCCATATCATACCAGTCGTAATATTCAAATTCACTTTCTTTTATCTTTACCCATTCAAAATTCATTAAAGCATTAGTGAGAGCTTCTTTATCTGTGAGACTATATTTTTTTATCTCACATTCCTCTGCACTCAGCCACGGATAATACACTACCTTGCCATCGCATTTTTCCAGATGATTGGTAACAAAGTTCTCTATTTCTTCTTGAGATACCTTGTTCATAGCTTCCACAGTATCACTGTCTGCAACGTTAAGTGCCTCTTTAAACAGCTTTTCAAATACATCCTTACCGTAATAGTAGGTTTCTACGTTTGGAGGTGTCAATACTGCATTTTCGTCTCCCTCTATTTCCTGCCATATGCCGTATCCGTTCTCACGTATGGAAAAATCAAACTTCTTTCCGCTCTTATCATCACTGAATGTAAAAAGGACACTTCTGAATGAATTCGGGTATTTTTCAACTTGTTTTACCCCCTCAATGCTGTCTAAATATTCAAATAATTTGTCCTTGTAATCGTTTGCTTCTCTTACAAAGCTAATATCCACTGTTGAATAATTACATACATACTCGTTCATATCGTATGTATCTTTATTTGCCTTTACCGTTTCATATATCGAAGCATAATCGTTCTCAATTTCTTCGTTTACAACAGGCTTATCCTTCGTCTTACTGAAGTGATAAATTCCACCGCCTACAGCTCCTAAAACTATGACCAGTGAAGCTGCAATGCCAAGGCACTTTTTCCAGATATTCCTGTGATATACATCAACGCCCGAAACGACAGCTGAGTTATCATCTTCGCTGAAGGAAACTTTAGTATTTTCAGAGTCTGTCTTGCCTGTATACGGAGTATCAGCTTCCTTTATGAGATCTTCGTCTATCATGCTCATAGCTTTCATAAAGTTATTATTATTCATAGTCATATCCCTCCTTCTTCAGAAATACTTTCAGTTTTTTCCTTGTCCTGAAAAGATAGGTGCTGACTGTACTCTCGTTCAGCGAAAAGCGTTTTGCGATCTCTGCCACCGAATCACCATAAGTATATCGGCGCACAAAAACTCTGCGCTGAAGTTCGTCCTGTGTGCGCAGAAAACGGCTGATAGCATCTGCAAGTTCGGACAGTGTGATATTATCGTCAGCATCAGCAGGTACACACTCGGATATTTCATCGAGAGATACTGTGTAGCGGCTGTCACGTTTTGCAGCAGAGTTGTACTCAAGCCTATTTATCGCAATATTTCTTACGACACTGCATAAATAGCTTTTCAGATCATTCGGCTTTGCAGGCGGGATACTGTCCCATATCTCATAACAGGCGGAATTCACACATTCTTCAACGTCCTCGTGCTGAGAAAGAACATTGCCTGCGATATATGTACAAAGCCGTTCGTACTTCTGACGCAGTTCATTGATTGCGGATTGATCTCGTTTTTGTAATAATTCAATTATTGATACATCATCCATATAATTTGCCTCCTTTCATGAGGATCTTTCGTCCTCTGCTTATATAGACAGGATTTAACAGGAGAATATCTCAACATTTGCAAAAATTTTTTTGAATTTTTTTAAAACTCGTTCTTTCTCTCAAATTACAGCAGGTCATAGGTCATAATACTTTGATTATATCATAAACTGTTCTGCCTTTTCAATAGACAGACATATCAATGGAATACACTGGCTATCATAATAAAATATCAGTAAAGCACGAAAAGGCACTTATGATAATTCATAAGTGCCTTTTCATAAAGAATGGAGTAGTATTGCACACAGAGAGATTGCATAATTGAACAAAAAGATTTGAAATACCGCCGAACTGCGATATATCGTACTCTTCTATCCCCTCTTCACAAATCAAAAGAAGTTATACCGTACTCGTCCATGCAGGCTTCTTTATCTGTAGGCTCATTGGTATTAAGAGCGCGCTGTACCGATGATGAAGCAAGTACCGCGTGATAGTCGAATTCTTTTCCGTGCATGATCTTTTCTGTATCGACTTCGCTGTTGATACGCGGAATTATCTCAGCTTCTGACTGTATATCGCGGATAGCCTTTGTTACTTCTTCTATCTGCTGAGCATTAAGCAGGTCTGTTTTATTGAGGATAATAAGGTTGCAGAACTCTATCTGGTCGATAATAAGATTGATGATGTCGCCTTCCTCGGTATCGTTCTCCATTGATATCTCACGCAGGAATTCATCACGCAGAGTGCAGCATATGCAGCCGTTCTGGAGCTCTACCATTTCAACGGAAGATATTCTGTCACGATTTTTATTGAGGAGAGCAGCGTCTATATTGACGCTGCCCATATCGTTTACGATAAGTGCTATTTTACGCTGTTCCTGTTTCAGAAGATTCTGCATAAGAGTAGTCTTTCCAGAACCAAGATAGCCTGTGATGAGAATAACTGGTATTTTTTTATTATTCATTCTGTACCTCATTTCATAACGCCTGCAAGAACATCGTAGTTCTTTTCTTAAACATGGGATATAAACCTCTGAATTGAATGAAATATATTATTTGTGTCCTGTAACGATAAATTATCATTCAATTCAGAAGTTCTGCCTCTTCACCTTTTAATTTGAAAAATGATTATCAAATTCAAGTGCTGAAATGAAAAAAGCAGCTCTGAGAAAGCAATAGGCTCACTCAGAACTGCTAAGGTATTATTTACTGATATCAGTCATAACGCTCGTCGATAACGCGGGCTGTCTTTTTCATACTTCTCGGAAGCACACCGATCTCAACGATCTTTACTATAGGTGTAAAGCCGATATGACTCTTGACTTTTTCAGCTATGCGACTGCTGAGCGATGCCCAGTCGTGATCTCCGCTTGCTTCAACGTATATACGCATAGTATCCTTACCGTCAAGGTGAGAGATACGTATCTGATACTCGCTGGAGATCTCCTCGAATGAACCGATGACCTCTTCTATCTGACTTGGGAACACATTTACGCCCTTTATTTTCATCATATCGTCAGTACGTCCCATGATAACATCAATTCTCGGATAGCAGCGTCCGCACTTGCACTTTCCTGGAACTATCCTTGAAAGGTCATGGGTACGGTAGCGAATGAGAGGAGCTCCCTCCTTAACGAGTGTAGTAATAACTATTTCACCTATTTCGCCGTCAGGAACATTCTTGCCTGTTGCAGGATCAATTATTTCAAGATAGAGGAAATCGTCCCAGTAGTGCATAGCTGTCTCACCTGGACAGTTTATGCCTATACCGGGACCGTAGATCTCGGTAAGTCCATAGATATCGAAAAGCTCGATACCAAGTTCATTGTGGATACGCTCACGCATCTTGTCGCTCCAACGCTCAGAGCCGATAACACCTTTCTTGAGGTGTATTTTATCCTTTATACCACGTTTTTCTATCTCCTCTGCAAGAAGAAGTGCATAGGACGACGTCGAGCAGAGTACAGTACTTTTCATATCCTGCATCATCTGAAGCTGCTTGTCGGTATTTCCGGGTCCCATAGGTATTACCATAGCTCCCAGCTTTTCTGCACCGTTCTGGAAGCCTATACCTGCTGTCCAGAGTCCATATCCGGGAGTAATCTGAATACGATCCATATTTGTTATGCCTGCTGTTTCGTAGCAACGCTTGAACATTATTGCCCAGTCATCAACGTCTTTGGCTGTATATGGGATAATAACAGGTGTACCTGTTGTGCCTGATGATGAATGTATACGGACTATCTCCTCCTCGGGAGCTGTCATAAGTCCCAGCGGATAAGCCTCACGAAGGTCGCTTTTTTCAGAAAAAGGAAGCTTTTCAAAGTCATCTGCCGAGTGTATCCCTGTTATACCTGCCTCCTTGAGCTTCTTTCCATAGAAACTTCCAGCCTTTACAAGTGCTTGTATACGGTCGTTTACAAGTTCGATCTGTTTTTCTGATATCTGCACAGTATATCATTCCTTTCGTAATTATATATTATGTCTGAGAGCCTTTTCGTTGAGTTCAACGAACTGAGGCTTCACATTTCTCTTCATTGCTTCAACAGCATCGTCTATTGTGAACGGTAAGATACCGCTCCTTATGGCTTCACCAAGCATTACCATATTGAGTACCTTTGGAGAACCCAATTCACGGCATACCTTGTCACCGTCAACTGCCATAACATTGTCAGTGTATTTCCTGAGGTAGTCGAGCATCTCTGTTCCGTTATAGTCTGATGCTTTAAGTGAAGCTGTAACAGGCATTATCGGGTGCGTATTCACGATGACTGTTCCGCCGTCCCTGAGATAAGGCAGCATACGCACAGCCTCCGCAGGTTCAAAAGCGATCATAATATCAGCCTGCTTCTGACCGAACATAGGACAGTATATTCCTTCACCGATACGCAGGAAGCTGAAAACGCTTCCTCCTTTCTGAGCCATACCGATAGTCTCGGCACTCATTATCTGCATACCTTTTTCCATAGCACATGAAGCCGTGAGCTTTGATGTAAGGACGATACCCTGTCCGCCCACTCCGCAGAGAAGAATATTTTTATTCATTTCGCTCACCTCCGATAGCATTTACGGGGCATACCTGACTGCAAAGTCCGCAGCCTGTACATAACGAGCCGTCTATCTTTACACTGCCGTCGGATATGACGATACCGGGACATCCGAGGCTGTTTATACATTTCTTGCAGCCGATACACTTATCGCTGTCTATAACAAAAGGCTTTTCGGGCTTGATAAGTACAGCGCAGGGCGACTTGAAAATAATAGCCTTAACGCCTTTTTCATCAGCAACACGACGCACTGTTTCAATAGCCTTATCCAGTTCGAGAGGGTTCACGGTCTCTACAGTTTTAAGACCTATTCCGCGCAGAACGGCTTCGATATTGACTTTATCAACGACCTGTCCCATCATTGTTCTTCCCGTACCCGGGTGAGGCTGATGACCTGTCATTGCTGTTGTGGAGTTATCTAACACGACAAGAGTCATATCCGCCTGATTATATACTGCATTTACAGCACCTGTTATAGCTGAGGCAAAGAAAGTTGAATCGCCCACAAATGCGAAACAGCTCATATCGGGCTCTATCTTGCCGATACCCTGAGTTATATTCACGCCTGCGCCCATGCAAAGACAGGTATCGACCATATCGAGGGGCATTGCATTTCCGAGAGTATAGCAGCCTATATCTCCGCAGAATACAGACTTTTTGCCTTTCATTGCCTGTTTTACGGCATAGAAGCTTGCTCTGTGAGGACAACCTGCACAAAGTACAGGAGGACGTACAGGCAGTTCAGGAGCAGCAGGAAGCTCAGCAGGAGCTTTTTTCTCCCAGCCCATAAACTCTGCAATATCATCAGCAACGCTGTCGCAGGTGTTCTCTCCTGCATTTCTCACATTTCCTGTCAGCTTGCCGAGTATTTTTGTACTGAGGTGATACTTGCCGCATACGTATGTAAGCTCACGCTCAATAACAGGATCAAGCTCCTCGATACAAAGCACTTCGTCAAGTCCTTCTAAGAACTTCACAGCAGCCTGCTCGGGGAATGGGAAAGGCGTTGAGACCTTGAATACTTTTGGCGAATTCTTACCGGCAATAGCTTCCTGTACGTAAGTAAAGCTGATACCATGTGAAGCTATTCCCTTACGGCAGTTTGTATCAGAAGCAGGTATTATCCTGTTGCGGCTGTACTCAGAAAAGACCTGAGAGAGCTCAACGTTACGCTTTTCTATGTGCATATGAGCATTATAGGAAAGTCGAGGGAAAATTACCCACTTTGAAGAATCCTTGACAAAGCCTTCGGGAGTGTTCTTTATACATTCGCTCTCGTCCTTCACTTCGATAGAAGCATAACCATGACAGACTCTTGTGGTAGGCCTGAACAGTACGGGAGTATGGTATTTTTCGGAATACTCAAACGCCTCCTGTATCATATCATACGCTTCCTGAACAGATGAAGGATCAAAACACGGCAGCTTTGAGAATGCTGCAAAATGACGTGTATCCTGTTCTGTCTGAGATGAGATAGGGCCCGGATCATCTGCTACCATTATGACCATTCCGCCTTTTACACCGATATATGCAAGGCTCATCAGCGGATCAGACGCAACATTAAGTCCGACTTGCTTCATAGTTACCATTGAACGGGCACCGCAGTAGGCTGCGCCTGCTCCCAGCTCAAGAGCAGCTTTTTCGTTGACAGACCATTCAACGTAGATACTTCCGTTGTTTATTTTCGCTGTTGTTTCAAGTACTTCCGTAGAAGGTGTACCTGGATAGCCGCTTATAACATTAAGTCCTGCGGCAGCAGCTCCGCAGGCGATAGCGGCATTTCCCATAAGAAATTCCTTATGCATTTTAACCTCCTTGATATATTAAAACATATAAAATATGACTTTACATCTAAAGATAATTATAGCATTATACCGATAAAAAGTCAATGACTTGATGAAATGGAAGGATCATGATTTGTAAACCGATAGTATCATAAATATGTCATTTGACTGTAGTCTATTGACATACAAGAATCAGCTCCCATATGTATTCCGGGCTGCTCTTCTGTTTATTAAAGCATTATCTGCCAAATCCGCTGAAATTGCCGTCACCGAAGTTGAATCCTCCACTGCCTGGATATAGAAAAAAGTTAAAAAAAATAATGCAACCCTAATGGACTGCATTATTTTTATATCGTGATTACGATGCATCAATTTCCATACTGGCATTTAGAAGCTGACAATATGTTGCAAATTCTTCTGTATAATAATTGAATTTTCCGATTACAGTTATCTCTGTACCGATAGCGGGATAATCATCAGGATATGAATAATCACCGTTTAAAACAAACTCTATGCCTTGAGAACAGCAGGCTGTTGCGTCACTGATAATAACTGCAAAAAACTCTCTGCCATCTGTTTCTTGAAAATAGGAAAACGGACCTTTTACTTTGACTGTTTGCCCAAGATAATTATCGCCGTTACAAACCATATCATATACCTGAGCATAAACCATTGAAGGACTCATCTGTGTAAGGTCAATATCATAATCGTAGTCAGTAGTATCGCTTTTTTCGTTTGTTGCTGAATTTTCTATTGATGTTGGTGGTTTGTTTTTTTCTGTATTCTGTACATTAGCAACTATATCAGTTGTATTTATTTCCGTTATTTTTGGAATTGCTGTAACCCCGCTTTCAGCAGAAGGTACATTGGTTGTAACATTTTGGCAACCAGCGAGACTAATTATCACGGTTAATAATGCAAATGTTTTGAGTATTGACTTCATAATTTTCTCCGAATAATTATATAAATGATGCAATTGCTCTTTCAGGCGGTTCACATTCATAAAGATCAACTATTCTCAGAAGAGGTATATCAATGTTTTCGGTTTCATGGTGCTGTACGGTTATTTCAGCAGTTACAGCTACCCATTTCTCGTCCTGAACGTTGTAATATTGGTTGTATAAAGAAACGAACCAGCAAAATTTCATATCCGCTTCACAACAGGTCATTATATACCTTCCTATTGCAAAAACATTATTTGGCAGCTCGGGACGTGAAGATATTATTGCTTTGAACTTAACGGTTTTACCGTTATATTTCTTCGCATCGTTCATAATGTCGCTGTACCATATGGCATAATCAGTATCCTTTATAACTATGGTCGGAGCTTCAATATCAAATGGCAGCGGATCTTCTATATCATCAACTATCATCATTCCGTTATCGGCTTCGTAATATATCTCAGATCTTCTGTTGATCGAACGAATAAGCTTATGCAGTTCATTGACATCGGCTCTTTTGGCATAGCGATTGAAGATCACAACATCACTGACGTTGACCTTGTCGATAACAAGACTTCCAAAGTTTTGCAAGTATATCTGAAATGTGGACGCATCGGCAATGAATACGGTCTGGAATATCTTCCAGTTTTCCGGCTTGTTAAGAAGCAAGTCCGTTAGATGCCACATTCCGTTATATTCGATCATTATTTTATCTGCTTCACATTCGTCCGACAACTTCAAAAGCAGCTGTTCATCAAGCTCGGACTTATCCTCTATTGTATGAATTGTGATACTTTTACCGCCGAACTGCGATATATCGTACTCTTCTATCCCCTCTTCACAAATCAAAAGAAGAATGTTTTCGTCAAGTCCGAAGCGTTTGTTGGATATCGTTTCCTGAATAAATTTCGTTTTGCCCCCTTCAAAAAAACCAAGAAAAAGATATACAGGTATTGCTTTGCTGCTCATATTGTCAGGCATCTTTCAAGCTTTGCAAGGATATCCGCTTTTTTGTATCCCTTACCGATGAATACCAACTGATTGATACGGTCACCGTAAACTTCATGCCATTCGTCTTTAAGGTCGGGATAATTCTCGAACATGGCGTCAAGCTCCTCCTGCGGACAAGCTGCAAGCCACTCGTTCAGCTCAGTAACGCTTGCATTTCTTCCAGCCTGCTCAAAGAGCTGTATATGTACGTCATCATCTGCGAACCACACATAGCCCTTTGTGCGGATAAGCTCCTTGGGGTATTCGTCAACTAAGTCCATGAATTTGTCACGGTCAAACGGACGAGCCTCTTCAAATACAAAAGAAGTTATACCGTACTCGTCCATGCAGGCTTCTTTATCTGTAGGCTCATTGGTATTAAGAGCGCGCTGTACCGATGATGAAGCAAGTACTGCGTGATAGTCGAATTCTTTTCCGTGCATGATCTTTTCTGTATCGACTTCGCTGTTTATGCAGGGGATTATCTCAGCTTCTGACTGTATATCGCGGATAGCCTTTGTTACTTCTTCTATCTGTTCAGTATTGAGTAAGTCCGTCTTATTGAGGATAATTAGGTTGCAGAACTCTATCTGATCGATAATAAGATTGATGATATCTCCTTCCTCTGTATCGTTCTCCATTGAGATCTCACGCAGGAATTCATTGTATATACGGTCGGCATCGACTACGGAAACTACAGAGCTTAAATATACATTGGTGTCAGGATTATCCTCTGTATAGACAACGAATGACGCCGCAATATTAGAGGGCTCGCTTATTCCCGAAGCCTCTACGAAAACAGCTTCTATATCAGGGAGTTGAGATATCCTCTCGATCTCTGCAATGAACTCGTCTCTGAGAGTGCAGCATATGCAGCCGTTCTGGAGCTCTACCATTTCAACGGAAGATATTCTGTCACGATTTTTATTGAGGAGAGCAGCGTCTATGTTGACGCTGCCCATATCGTTTACGATAAGTGCTATTTTACGCTGTTCCTGTTTCAGAAGGTTCTGCATAAGAGTAGTCTTTCCAGAACCAAGATAGCCTGTGATGAGAATAACTGGTATTTTTTTATTATTCATTCTGTACCTCATTTCATAACGCCTGCAAGAACATCGTAGTTCTTCTGCATAAGGGATATATAGCTTGCACCGCTGCTTATATCGCTCTTAGATACTGACTGGAGCGAGTTGAGCTCTGCGATCTTTATATTTTTATTTCCAGAGTTGCTGATAATAGCGTTGGCGATATCCTTGTTTGAGTTTTCAAGTGTGAAAACTGTATCACAGCTGAACTCCTTTACCTTATCAGAAAGGAATTTGATAGTCTCAAAGCTTGCTTCCGATTCAGCTGAGCAGCCGATAAAAGCAGCAAAATAATCAAGTCCGTAATCATCTACAAAGTAGCGGAACGGAAATCTGTCGCCGAATACAAGTGTCTTTACAGCCGCACCGTCAACCAGTGTCTGGAAGCTGTTGTCAAGGTCTGTGAGCTTGGAGATATAGCTGTCAAGATTTGCCTTGTAGTCTGATACATTTGCAGGATCGATGGCTTCAAGATTCTTTTCTATCTCTGCACAAAGCACCTTGGCATTTTTTACAGAGAGCCAAACGTGCTCATCGTATTCCTCTTCACCTTCCTCATGGTCATGACTGTGATCATGTCCGCCTGTCATCTCTTCAACGATATCCTCTGCACTTAACTCAGCCGGATAGTATGTGGGAAAATGAGTTCCTTCCTCAACAAGGGTATCAAATCCGTCATTTCCGCTGTACAAGTGGAAATGCTCGGGCTCTGACGGCTCGATATTGTGGTCGCTGAATACGATATACTTTGCAGCATCATCGTCTCCCGACTTTTTCTCAAACTTGTATCTTGCCTGCTTTGAACCATCGTCTTTTGTTCTGATATAGAAACCGCTGTACTCATAATCAGCCTTTATAGTTTTATCTGCTGTAACATACTCGACCTCGGGAGCTTTGATATTTATAGTAACAGCATCTGTTTCATATGCAGTTGTGTACTTCTTTTTATACTCCTCAGCTGTCATTGTATCGTCGTCTTCTGCTTTATGCTCCCATACCTCATCGAGGGATCCGTCAAGTAAAAGCGGATATGTTGACTGCCAGCTTCCGTCCCATTCTGCAAGAGTCCTGTCTTTTACTTCCGAATCATCAAAATCCGTCTTGTGTTCATGCTCATGCTCATGTTCATCTTCCTGCATACCCTCTTTGAGTTCCTCGACCTTAGCTGAATCACCGAGAACGTCCATAAGATTTATTACCTTCATATCAGGATTAGATGCGTTAGCAAGTGCATCTTCTACCCATTCATCAGACTCGCCGCCCACATATACAAACAGGTCGCAGCTTGTTATCTTCATTATGTCATCTGCTGTTGGCTGATAGTTGTGAAGATCAATGCCGCTGTCGAGAAGATATGTAAGATCAACATTGTCAGCATGGTCGCCGATTATTTCCTTTACCCAGTCATACTCGGGGAAAATAGTGCAAACTACGTTATATGACTTTGAAGCATCAGGTGATGAAACTGTTGCCTTAACGGCAGCATTATCCGAAGATTTGTTATTATCAGAGCTGCATCCTGTAAAGCTTGCAGCTGCCATAGCAATACTGAGCATTGCTGTTATAGTTTTTTTCTTAAACATGGGATATGAACCTCCAAATTGAATGATATATGTTATTTGTGTCCTGTAACGATAGATTATCATTCAATTCAGAAGTTCAACCTTCAGAGAAATTAGAGTTGTTATATTTGACATAGTATTTGCGGCAAATACCAAAACTACCGCAAAGACTATGACAAATGCGAATGATAATACAGGTGTATCACAGGCAGTTCCAAGGAGCCGCACATTATTGAAACACTGCGTCAGCACACTGCATACAGGACAGTTCTTACCTGTACAATGATGATGTATATGCTTTGCTATCAGCAATGAAGAAATGATCAGCATCAGCACAACAGCCACCATTATCAAAAATAAAATAATTCGGTTTATGACCTTTTTCAAAGCTATCTCTCCAAAAAACATATTGATTATCCATAATTATCATACTATTTGCAGTTATCGCATACTCCTGTCAGCATGAGTTCTTCATCTGTCATAACAGGACAGTTTTCATGAAGCTCCTTTATTATAGAGTTGCATACTTTCTCGTCTATATTATATATCTTGCCGCATACTTTACAATGAAAACTTATTATCGAATTTTCACTATTGCATAATCTGTATCGGAATTCACGGTTACTGTCGGTTTTTTTACTTGTTAATCCGAGTTTGGTAAGATTATTCATTATACGGTAAACTGTACTTTCAGCTACCTGCTCCTCATTCGGTGAGCCCTTGCTTATCCCTTCTACGATCTCATGTACAGTTAGTTCCTCATTTACGTGTAAGCCAAGAAATGATAATATTCTTTCTTTCTGGCGAGTATTGTAAAAACCCACATTTTCACCTCTTCATAATTTGAATATGATTATCATTTTCATATTAACATTGATTATTATATCATAACTAATTTGAATGTCAATACTTTCACAAGATTTTTCACACATTTTTCACAATTGAGAATGATTATCAAATTCAAAAGCCAAAAAAGATTTGATAGAGACGAGCATTGACTGCCTCGTACATCCTGGTATCTTCAAAGGAACAAAACATGGAGATGCAGAGTTGATAACTATCCACTATGACAGCACACAGTTTCTGGAGTAGATATGTCAATAGCCCTTAGTTCAGAGAAATACCAAAAATCTGTTTCACACAAATTGAATTTCCGCTTTTGAATTATTGCTCAAAAAAACGGATACTTATCTGAAATAATAATGTAGCCGATACAGTTGATTTATATCGGCTTACTCATAAATTGTTATTTTAGTCCGTTCTCATATTCTCTGAGCCGACGGTAGAAATTATTGGCGCGAAGTCACATTTCCTTCTGAAACCATATGACGAAATGTATGATTACTGTAAGTACGTTGAACAGGTAACCGGACAAAGATGTTGGTTCTACTTCAACAATAAGGCCGTATACAGCGGCGTATAATTACACTTTAAACCATATTGAAAACTAATCAAGGCATTTAATAGAAAAAAACAACAGTTGAAATCTTAAAAGATTGTATCCTTCCTTCAGGGAGGACAGCTGCTGGTCAACTGACAATTTGCGTTAAATATGATATGTTAACCTATAATCTTGACTTTTCCACAGGAATATGATAGAATAATATTAACTTAAATCGAAGGGAGTGGCTGTTTGAGTTTGAATGAATATAGTACGTTTTTTAGGGGCGTACTATGTCCATTCGGCTCAGTCAGCCGCTTTTTCTTATATCTGAACCATTTTTCTTCAATATCAGCTTTAACTAAGTGCTGCTGTACACACAAAAGGGATATTACTTCCCGAATGTTGACACCTTCATCGGTGAAGGGGAAAAGGAGTTCTTATGAAAAATGACATCAGAAACAGTAAAACTTCCCTTAACACAGCTGATATGATATCATATCAGAAAGCAAAAGATTTTTATAACTTGGATAAGTATGATGAAGCTTTCCCTGTGATAAAAAATGAAGCAGATAATGATAATCCCGAAGCGCAGTACTTGCTTGGTGAAATGTATTATTATGGGCAGGGAACGCCTATTGATGAAGCTAAGGCTGTGGAGTGGTATAATAAGTCTGCCGAAAATGGCTGCCCCGACGCTCAGTATCAGCTTGGCTACTTATATGAAAACGGTATCGTAGTAGCTGAAGATATCGCTGTTGCCAATGAGTGGTTCAAGAAGGCATTTGAGGGATATAGCAACGCGGCAGATAGTGGCGACGCAAAAAGTCTATATGAGCTTGCAGGAATGTACTATGTCGGAGCAGGTGTTAAGTCAGATTATAAAAAGGCATTTGATTTGTATTATTCAGCTGCTGAAAAAGGCTATGCTGATGCTAAATATAAGCTCGGTGAAATGTATAAATACGGATACGGCGTTGATCAGGACTTCAATAAATCGGAGAAGTGGTATATATCAGCTTCTGAAGACTATCGAATAGAAGCAGAAAAAGGTGATCTTAAAAAGCAATGTGAGCTTGCGGATATGTATATGTATTCCGATTATGATAACGGTCTGGAACAGGACGTGTATAAAGCATATGAGCTATATAAAGATGCTGCCGATAAAGGATATGTCCATGCGTTATATAAATTAGGCTGTATGTATGAATACGGCTCGGGATACGGTTTTACAGAAGATAAACAAAAAGCATATGACTATTATAGCCAGGCAGCTGAGCAGGATGATGTTGCTGCAATATCTACACTTTGCTGGCAAATCTGGTTCGATATAACCAACGGCGATAATGCTCAATGTGACTGTGAAGAAATGCTTAAATGGGCACTAAAAGGAGCAGGGCATAATGATGACTCATGCCAGCTTCTTTTGGGCTGTATGTACCACAGCGGTATAGCTGTAGAAAAGAATGTTGACATGGCGCGAAAATGGTTCTTTAAAGCTGCTACAAGAGGCAATGTCGATGCGCAATATGATCTCGGAGAGATGTACTATTATGGTGACGGCGTTGAGCAGGATCGCGCTGAAGCTGCCAAATGGTATAAAAAAGCTGCTGACAATTACGATTTCAGAGCTATGGCTAATCTTGGCGATATGTACGAATATGGTGACGGTGTTGAGCTTGATATACGACAAGCGTTCTACTGGTATGATCGCGCTTCTGTCGAAATAGTCGATTTAGAGAAAAAGCTGGTTGACTTATGGCCATTAGAGCTGGATCCTGAGTAATTAACGGTTAAGCAAAAAGCTCGTCCGGTTCAGCACAGGCAGTCTCTTTTTATTACAATATCGAATTTCTTTTGCTATGGAGAAGCTGCCGGTTTTACTATTTACTACATATCACAGATATGCTATAATAGGTTACAAGAAACGAAAAGGAGCTATATATGGGACAGAAAGAAATCATCGACAGAGACACTTACCGAAAAATCAAGAAAATGAACCGCGAGGAACTTACAAAGTTCATTCTTCGGTATGGTGATGAACTGCTCAAAGAACAGGGCTAAACATTTGATCTTCTAACTCTCGAGACAGAGCTTAGTAAGATCAAAGGTATCGATGGCATGAGCCTTGAAGAGATAATGACAAAGTTATAGAAAAATTCCCAACATAAAAAGAAAAGATAGTACAGGAGATGGAAAACAAATATAAATATCTGTCAGCAGGGCTTTTTGTGGCAGGGGCGATATGTCTTGTTATCTGCTTTACGCATAATATAATGCTGCATTTAGATGCATTATCTGAGTTGTCGGGTGCATTGATGATTTCAGGATTGCTGATATTTCTTAAAAAGCAGAAAAAGCCGGATGGAGATGCAGCACAAAAATCGGGCTCACCTGAAAATGAAGTGATATCAAGATGTGAAAAGATATTATCGTATGTTCATCAGCAAATGTACGGCGACGATGACGATGGTAAAGAAGAGATATCTTTCTTTTCAGAAAAACTTGGAAAATTCATATATCGAAGGAAGCCTGAATGTTATGAAGCAGTGTGTGTGGTGCGGTATGTGAATACGCTTTGGAGGGCTCAGAGTTACTGAGCCCTCTGTTTTTCAAACTCTGATATTCATAGTCTTATTATTTTCAAACTTGCAGTGCTGATACTCAAAACCCTCACAACAGATCTGACTGTTTACGAAAGTGCAGTTGATGAACTCGCAGTTTATCCAGTCAGTGTGTTCGGCATATGTGCTTGTTATGCTTTTATATGAACTCAATACAGCAATCAAGTATATCACGATGACGAACATATCTGAAACCCGCGTATGTCTGAATATATCTAAGAAGACTTTTTCTGTTGAATTCCGCAAGTCCTGCCCAATAAGAATTCCCACATTTTTTTGCTATGAATAAAGCGTCAATTGTAAAGAAATATCTTGCGTGACTAATATGATAAAACCAGCCTATTTCATATTTATCACATTCGGAAATATCATATACGTGAAAATCACATATGTTTTTATTGACCTTCTGTTTTTTTACGAAAGAAGTAACGCTTTTATCACCTGAAATACGCTCAACAATTGAATATTGAACAGATTTGTCAGGCTGGTAATCCTTGAGAATCTGTCTTACTCTCTTTGAGCAGCAAAGAATAGTAAATGCGTCAATATTACTTATTCCTTTATTGGGATCCAAAGATCTTATTTCCACACCTTTGTCAGAGAATGCCATCATACCTGATGTTCCGCCGATTTCAAAATAGCTTACAAAATTTTTCATTTTTTCTCCATTTCTGACAGAAAACACTGTCATTTCTTGGGTTTACTGATTCTGAAATAATTGAGACTTTGTTTTGGATTCACTCCGCTCGGCGTCTGCTGTGCAGACATTGGCTTACAGGTACGCAAGTCCGGGAAGATTCCGAACCGCAATGCATACTTTCTGTAAGCACCGATTTACAGACGGAGATTGAACGGAACAGTCTCTCGCCCCGTCCTGCGCGCCTCCCGGCGCTCTATTCAGTCGTCTCCCGACGCCGTTTTGTCAAGCTGCTGACATAACAAAAAAGACATTGCATTTGGATACACTACACCCGTAGGTATAATGAATTCAAATACAATGCCTTATTTTTCCTTGTGCTTACATCATATCACATTAAGCAGGTAATGTCAATAGGTTGGAGAAATAATTATGTATTAACCAACAGCTTTCCTCCACATCATAAAAAACAATTCAAAAAAGAACAATATAACCTGAAGCACCACCCAAAGTTTATGCATACAGAAAATAATAAACCATCAATGCTATTTATTTACAAGATACTTTCGCTATCTCATTCATTCCAATCAACTCCAGTTAAACCTTTTTAGTTATTTCTTGTTTTAAAGGAATTGAAACCTCTTCAATGCATATATGCCTTTTTTTCGAACAAAGATATTATGATTAGTATAAAATAAATTATTGAGCCTTAAACTGAGTGTAGATTCCAACTCTTTTTAATCTTCATATCTTTGCCTGAAATATGGGCACTCATGAATAGCAATGGTTTCAATTCCTTTGCCTTTTTTGAAACAAATATGCCTTTCGGTATTTTCATATGTGAAAACGTTTCCGCCAACAAGTATTTGTATTGTGGTACTGCCGATAGCTCCGTTCCAGTATCGGCATAATACACATCGCCGTTCATTCCTTCCTATTTGTGCTTTGCTCATGTTATTCACCGCATAATACTTAATTTCAGTTTGTACCTGAGGTGGAGGCACAGCTTTTCCTTGTTCGATGCACTTCTGACATGGACTTATTATTGTACTGCTTTTCTGCTTTTGGTTTTTAACAGGACACATTTTACATTCCTTGAATAAAGAAGGTTTATTAAAAATACTTTTCATCTATATCTCCTCCCCCTTTTTATGTACTTTTCCTTACGGTAGCCAGATGTTCTGGCATAGAGCCGATTATTATTTTTCTGCTCTTATCATCCCAGCAGAAGTATATACGGATAAGCTCCTCTGTACGGACTCCGCGCTTTATATGCTGATCTAAGATGTACTGCTCGCCGTCGATAGTGACTGTGTAATCGGCACGGTGAACCTTCAGCGCTTCCTTTCCGCAGCCTTGTATTTCCCATTTTCTGTGCTCGGAGTATAAGTTCAGAGCTTCCTCGGAAAGCTCCTGACGCCTGTATTTAGCATATGCAGAAAGGAAAACGATTCCATCACATAAGCAGGCGAGGTCAAGAAAACCATTATATTTGCGAAGCTCAGATTGAGCGCGTGGAGCAACAAATAATAACTCCGAATAATTCTCTTCTATCCAGCTGAAAACATCTTTTTTATCTATAGGAAACAGTGCTGCAATGTCGATCATATGCTGGTAGAACTGAACTAATTCCGTACTTTTACGATATGCATCTTCTTTGGCAGCAGTTTCCTTAAACAGATTATCATAAGCTGTTCTTTCAGCATCGAGCTCTGCACTTAGACTATCTATCTTTTTCTGTGCAACACGAAGGTTCTCAGCAGTTTGCTGCATATCTGTCTGCTGTTGTGAAAGCTCTTTGATTTTGGCTTTTAATTCTGTATTTTCAAGCTTGTATATACTGCATTTTTCTTCAAGAGAGCTTGTCTGATGCCGCTTTGTCTTATATTCCTTAAGCTTTGCGTCAGAATAAAACATAACATTGCCGAAGCTGTAGGCACTTCTTTTCTGCATTGAAATGACATCTTTTTTTAATGTATTAAAAAAGCCTTGCATATCATTCTGATACTGCTTATAAACGATTTTTTCTACAGATTCCTGCTTTGTGATTAACAGGATATCGCCATGATTAATAGTGAGGTGAGCCTTGTTTTCAATTGACTTGAAGTATTTCTCGTATGAGAATACGACAATTGCAAAACCTATCAGTGACCTTGCGAGTTTAGAATAATCAAAAACAGGCAGCTTTGTTTGAATATAAGTTTTCTTTATAACAGAAGAAGGCGTAGACTCTTTGGCTTTCTTTTCTTTCTTACTAGGAATAGAAAAAGCATTCTTTTTAGTCAAACTGTCTGCAATGCCTGATATACTGAGTTCCTGCTTGGGCTTTGTGAAGCCCGAGAAGCTGAATTTATCAGCTGATAATGATGGAGTTACAGGCGGCAATGCAACAGTTTTCGGCTGTGATATTTCAGTTTTACTGTCAGCTATAAGTACAACCGGCAGGCTTCTGTCCTGATCTTCAAGTACATCGAGAAAGCGTTCAAGCTCAGCCTTGCTCTTTATTTCCAGAGGCTTTCCGTCAATTATCCAGCCGCTGTGAAGCAGACGCAGATGTTCATTTTCGGCAAGAGCTTTTACAACTCTCGGGCGAAACACCTCGCAATCCGCAGAAGTATCTGAAGGCTCGGAACATATGGTGCGCATACCGATCTCAATGCAATCGCTCTGTTTAAGAAATGCTATCTCGGTTGTAAAAGACCTTCCGTTGACAGCAGGACGTTCACGCGGCGTACCGAGATTGGCGCCCATATCAGGCTCAGTAATACGGAATGACCATGCTCCTATAGCATCAATATAGATAACATCTATCTGGAAGCCGTTATTATAGCTGAAAGAAGATAGTTCATCTTCCGAAAAGCTGCAATACTGCTCTGGTTCGGGCGCGTTCAATTCATTAGGCATATCCGGAAAATTCTGAAGTCGTATGCGTATCCAACGCAGTGTTTCAAGAATACATATCTTGAATACGTCATTTGTACCGACAGTTTTTGAGTCGGCTTTCGCATAGAACTGATATGTGGGATAGCTTTTTAATGAACGAACCTTTGTTGTATTGTATTCCATATACACACCTCTTTTCAGTTCAACACAAACGCCTTATATTGCAATCGATGTTAATACCCATTTCTACTATCTGCGAACTTAACTTATTGATATAGATATTTCTCTTATTTATATTTTTATCCTCCTGTTTATTGAAATAAGAAATTGGCATACTTATTCTCTGAGCATATTGTTTATGATTATTTAATTATTTCATTTGTTAAAAACATTACATCTCCTTATAATCCAACCCAATTATACGATACGTCGTTTTTACTATAATATATACAGTATAAACATTTGTTTCTGTTGCATATTGATATATTTATTATATCTTCTATCATTATATCTGTCAATAGACAAAATGTTAAGTATTAAAATTTCATCATAGATGTATAAAATCGTTGAAATATCTCCTGTCACGAATTCATTCGGTTAGGCTTTCACACCGCAGGAATAGCTTATAAAGGATAAACAAGTGCAGTAAAATATCCCGCGGTAAATGATATCCAGATATATATTATACTTGATGAAGTTTACATTGACGATTATGATGCTCTTGCGATTCCCGGCGGGTTTGAAGAATATGGATTCTATGAAGACGCTTTTTCAGAGCAGGCAGTAAGGCTCATCAACGAATTCAACGACCGTGGCAAACTGATTGCCACAATCTGCGTTGCAGCACTTGCACTTGGAAACAGCGGCATATTGAACAGCAAAAGGGCTACTACTTATCATCTGAACAACGATCACAGACAGAAACAGCTCGCAGAATATGGTGCGATCGTTGTGAATGAGCCGGTAGTAAGGACTGGGAATATCATCACCTCATACTGTCCGCAGACCGGACCGGCGGTGGCATTTCTACTGCTGGAAGAACTGGTGGAGGCAGAACAAATGCAGAAAACAAAGACTGCTATGGGATTCTGAATAGTTAGTTTTCCTATTCGGCTCACTTCGAGTGAGCCGCTAATTTTTGCCTGTTTTGACTTGATGAAATGGAAGTATTATGGTATAATGGAATGGTAGGAGAACAGCATCAGAGAAGTAAAGCAAAATGATTGAAACAAACAGAGTGAAAATATATGCCGCTTCTCATGATATGATGAAAACTTTCATTGAAGCGCAAACTGTGGATGTCCTGAAAGCTGCTTATACAGAAATGCTGAACGGCTGTCTGGAACATCCATATCAATGGGATTGGTATGCGATATGGATGATCGAACTGAAAGACGGCACACATATCGGTGAACTCTGCTTCAAGGGGCTTTCTGCGGATGGCATTGCAGAAATCGGATACGGGATCTCCGAAGCATATCAGAACAACGGTTATGCAACCGAAGCGGTTAAAGCAGTATTAGAGTGGGCGTTTGCACATCTGGAGGTTACGGCTATTGAAGCGGAGATCGATTCAGACAATACTGCTTCAAAAAGAGTACTTGAAAAATATGGATTTGCTCTTAATGGAGTGATCGGCGAAGAAGGAGCTCGCTGGTCGGTCTCCAAGCACTAAATCCTTAGTAATAAAACACCCCAATTTCTACTACTATTTTACTACTAACGACGTCCGCAATTTGCTAAAACTTGCCGCGTTTTGTAGTTTTCACCCCGTTCTGCCAAATTGGTAGCAGGAAAGAAAAGCTTCGATATACCGCACAAGATACGGCAATACTGAGCAAATCAGAGAGGAAAAAACGTATGATAAAAGTTATGTTTGTCTGCCACGGCAGCCCAATTAGTGACAAAGTCTTTTCGGCTATATATCGTCATTTCAAGCGATGAATAAAATGATTTTTCCACAGTTTTTCCACAATTGAATTGACCCGAACTTGCATATATTTTTCAACAGTTTTTCCCATTTTTAAGGGAGCAATGTCATTATTTTAGCATATGTTATTATCGATCCATTTTCTAATTGAATACAACCGATCACGAATCCCACTGAAAGGTTGTTCCACATTATTAATTTCAGTAAGCCGTCTTAGTGATATAATCCCCATAGAGTAGACACACGAAAAAACAAAAAGTGTGAAAACTCTATGGGGGTTAATTTATGTCAAAAGGGAACTTAACAGATGAAGAACGAATTGCAGCTGTACAGGATGTTTTAAATGGAAATGGAGGCTGTAAGCAAATAGCTCCAAAATACGGAATAAACCATGAAACTTTAAGACAATATGTAAGGATAGCAAAGACAGAAGGTATCGATGCAGTTAAGGTTCAAAAATCAAATAGAAGATATTCAGTTGAAATCAAACTTCAGGCAGTGAAAGAATACCTTTCACTGAAATCAAGTTTAAACGAAATTTGTGCTAAATACAAAATCAGATCAAGGAGCCTATTACAACAATGGATTTCATGGTATAATAGTGGTAAAGACTTTAAGGAACGCACACGCTCGGAAAGAAGAATTACCATGAATAAAGGCAGAAAAACCACAAAGGAAGAACGCATAGAAATAGTATCATTCTGTATTGAGAATGGCAAAAATTACGGGCTTACTATGGAGAAGTATGGAGTATCCTATCAGCAGATATATTCCTGGATACAAAGCGATACCAGACCAAGTTGAACTGTATGGCACCGATAGAGTACCATGAAGCGTATGCTGCATGACCAGTCGGTGGGGGCCGCAGCAAGCACCTTTCTCCATTCGTCGCTCCGCTCCTCACTCCAAAAGGTGCTTGACAATTACCGCTAACAACAAAGCAGCCTGCACAAATTGCACAGACTGCTTTTGGTTACAAAATAGAATATTTTTGTTTTTTACGCTGTCTACTTGACAGGGGGGCGGGGCAATTGATTCCTGTGACTATTTTTCTTTTCTTTAGCTTAATGACATTATTCATAAAGGAATGCCATTTTTACTGTAACGTGGTGACATTATTTCTTATCGAGCATGAAGATTTTCAACGTGATAGGTTCATCCTTTGATACAGAAATAAATGCATAGAAGCAAAGAATATAAGAAGCGTCAAGTGAGTCTATCTTACCGTCTTCGTTTACGTCAAATGCCTCTTTCTGATTGATCGTTAAAGTAATCGAATTAGAAGTTGAATTCTTAGCGTATATCATAAGAATTATGCTTGCATCTACTGCATCGACCTTTCCATCGCCTGAAGCGTCACCAAATTCGACCTTAGGTCCTTTATCTTCGGGTGTGGTAGTTATGGTTGTGCTTGTTGTTTCAGAAGATGTTGTTGTAGATAAAGTGGTGGATGATGTTGTAGTTGTTTCTGAATTTTCAGCGGTTGTTGATGTGGAAGTTGTTGTGGTAGTTTCTGTTGTTTCAGATGTTGTTGATGTAGAGTTTGTTGTAATCTCTGAAGTTTCAGAAGTTGTAGCAGTTGATGTAGTAGTTGTGGTGCTTGTAGTAGTGGATATTGTTGAGGTTGTAGATGTAGTCTTTGATGTTGTTGGAGTTGTGAATGTAGTAGTCTTACTTGTAGTCGAAGTAGCCTTTGATGTTGTTGGAGTTGTGGATGTAGTAGTCTTACTTGTAGTCGAAGTAGCCTTTGATGTTGTAAAAGTTGTGAATGTAGTAGTCTTACTTGTAGTCGAAGTAGCCTTTGATGTTGTTGGAGTTGTGGATGTAGTAGTCTTACTTGTAGTCGAAGTAGTCTTTGATGTTGTTGGAGTTGTGGATGTAGTAGTCTTACTTGTAGTCGAAGTAGCCTTTGATGTTGTTGGAGTTGTGGATGTAGTAGTCTTACTTGTAGTCGAAGTAGCCTTTGATGTTGTTGATGTAGATGATGTTGTAGTCTTACTTGTAGTCGAAGTAGCCTTTGATGTTGTTGATGTAGATGATGTTGTAGTCTTACTTGTAGTCGAAGTAGCCTTTGATGTTGTTGATGTAGATGATGTTGTAGTCTTACTTGTTGTAGTCTTACTTGTTGTAGTTGTCTTAGAAGTTGTTGAAGTTGATGATGTTGTGGTAGTCGTTGTTACGGTCGTACCGGAAGTTGTAGTGGTTGTAAAATAGTCCTCACCAAGGAATCTTACCTTACCGTCGATTGCTTCATTATTTACTCCGATAGTAACATTTTTCTCCCAGTCTGCTCTTGTGCTTGGATAGAATACATTCTGTATGCCTGTGCAGCCGTCAAATGAATCATCCGCAATTGTTGTAATTGTCTTAGGAAGGTAAACATCTTCTATGCCGGCCATTCTGTAGAATGCATACTTAGGTATCTTTTTACCGCCGTCTACAGTAACATTTGTAAGTGATTTTGGTATCCATCTGCTCCAGCCAGATGCATTGATTATCTTATAGAAATCTTCATCGTTTCCGTCAAGGAATAAGTCTGATAACTGATAAACACTTCCGTCCGTATTGGCTATAGTAAGCGACGAACCTATGAACGGAAGAACAAGGCTTTCGATAGACTTACAGTTATTGAATACATATGAACCTATATTTTTCGTACTTCCACGAAGCTCAGCTGTTTTTAGTGAACTGCAGCTCTCAAATGCTCTTTCGCCAACATTTATTACTGTTTCGGGAATTGTTACGCTTACAAGACTATTGCAGTTTGCAAACGCATAAGCGCCTATCGATTCAACATTTTCAGCGAATTCAATTTCTGTAAAATCAGCAGAGCTGCAGTTCCTGAATGCCGCATCGCAAATATTTACAAGTGATTCAGGCATAGGTGCACTTTTCAATGATGCACACTCTTCAAATGAATGAACTCCGAAAGAAACGATCTCATCAGGAACATTTATAGTCTCAACACCGCTGAAACGATAGAATGCATAATTAGGGATGCGCTTTCCGCCTACGATATTGATAGTTTTTAATGATTTAGGAATCCATCTGCTCCAGCCTGATGCATTTATTATCTTATAATAATCAGTATCGTAACCATTATTGAAGTAATCTACAACATACTGAGTACTGCCGTCTTTGTTGACAGCATCGAGACTGAATCCAGCAAAAGGAAGTGTAAGTGTTTCAAGTGAACAGCATTCACTGAAAATGTGACTGCCGATACCGTTATCACCGCCATATATCTCAGCCTTTGCAAGCTTATCACAGCTGTTGAATACATAATCACCGATATTCTGAACAGTTTTTGGTACCTTGATGCTGGTCAGTTCGTTACAATTTGAAAATGCATAGCCGCCTATGGATATCAGTGATTCAGGGAAATCAACGCCCTTGAAAGCTGTACTGCTGCAGTTTTCAAATGCATATGTGCCTATGGTATTAAGTGAAGCCGGCATCGGTGCGCTCTTCAGTGATGCACATTCAGCAAAAGCATGATCTCCGATATAAGTGATATCATCAGGAATTACGATATCTGTAACGTCTCTGAAACGATAAAATGCATAAGCAGGTATCTTATTTCCGCCAAGTACAGTTATCTTCTTAAGAGCTTTAGGTATCCATCTGCTCCAGCCTGATGCGTTTATTATCTTATAATAATCAGTATCGTTACCATTGTTGAAGTAATCTACAACATACTGAATGCTGCCATCTGCATTTACCTTCTCAAGGGAGAAGCCTGCAAACGGTATAGTCATTTCTTTAAGTGACTTACATTCACTGAATATATGTGAACCTATGATTGTATCTGCGCCGAGTATCTCAGCTGTCTCAATTTTTGAGCAGTTGTTGAATACGTAATCACAGATCGTTGTAACAGTCTTTGGAACTGATACTTTTTTGAGACTTGTACAGCCTGTGAAAGCATAGTTTCCGAGCACTTCAAGAGTTTTCGGGAATTTGATATCAGTTATAGACGCATTACTGCAATTATTGAAAGCATACTCACCAACAGATAGAACTCCCTCAGGAATATAAATGCTGGTCATTGATGTACAGTTTTCATATGAATGATTGCCTATTTCCTTTACAGTTCCCGGAATAATTACAGACTCAACACTGCTTAAGTGCTGAAATGCATAATTAGGTATCCTGTCACCGCCGAGAATTGTTATCTTCTTGAGAGACTTAGGGATCCATCTGCTCCAGCCTGACGGATTGATTATTTTATAATAATCAGAATCATTACCATTATTGAAATAATCTACAACATACTGAGTGCTGTTTTCTTCATTTACACCTTTAAGTGAGAAACCTGCAAAAGGAAGTGTCATTTCTACAAGTGAATTACATTCACTGAACGTAAATGCGCCTATTGTAGTATCTGCGCCAAGGATTTCAGCTGATTTCAGATTTGAACAATTACTGAATACATAATCCCCCATAGAAACCACTGTCTCCGGAACTGATACATTTGTCAGTCCTGTACAGCCTGAGAAACTGCCTGTTCCGATAGTTTTAAGTGTTTCAGGGATATAAAGGTCTGTAAGTCCGCTGCATCCAGAGAAACTGTAGTTTCCGATAATTGTCAGTGTAGATGGGAACTCTATTTTCTTTAAATCCGCACTGCTGCAATTACTGAACGCATACTCACCGATAGATACTACACCTTCAGGTATATAAGCAGTAGTCAGTGAGTTGCAATTCTCATATGCATGATTGCCTATTTCAGGAATTGTTCCAGGAATAACGATCGACTCGACACCTCTGAAAAGGTGGAATGCATAATGAGGTATCCTGTCACCGCCGAGAATTGTTATCTTCTTGAGAGACTTAGGGATCCATCTGCTCCAGCCTGATGCGTTTATTATCTTATAATAATCATCTTCGTTACCACCGTTAAAGTAGTCAACAACATACTGGGTACTGTTTTCTGCGTTTACACCTGCAAGTGAGAAACCTGCAAAAGGAAGTGTGATATCTTTAATTGATCGGCATTCGTTAAACATGAATGCACCTATACTGTCTTTACCGCCCCTGATCTCAGCCTTTTCAAGCAAATTACAGTTACTGAAAGCATAATCACCGATAGTAGTTACAGTTTCGGGAACAACGATGCTTATAAGTCCGTTACATCCCACGAAAGCGTGACTTCCTATAGTAGTAATAGTAGACGGGAAATTTATCTTCTTGAATGCTGTACTGCTGCAGTAGCTGAATGAATAATCTCCTATGCTCTTTACGCCCTCGGGCATATAAGCGTCTTTAAGAGACGAACATTCTGAAAATGCATAAACGCCTATCTCTGTTATTCCCTTAGGAATGATGATGGATTCAACACCTTTGAAGCGATAGAATGCATAATCTGAAATTCTTTTACCGCTTGTAATGGTTATCTTCTTGAGTGCCTTAGGAATCCACCTACTCCAGCCTGATGCATTTATTATCTTATAATAATCACTATCATTACCATTATTGAAGTAATCTACAACATAGCTCGTATTAGCAGAATCATCCGCTGTAGCTGCACTAAAGCCTGCAAAAGGAAGTGTAAGTTCAGCAAGGGATCTGCATTCGCTGAAAATATGTGCACCAATACCGTCTGCACCACCGTTTACAACAGCAGTTTTGATCGAAGAACAATTATTGAATACATAATCACCGAGTGTTTTAACAGTTTTCGGAACTGTAATGCCTGTAACATAAATACATCCTGAAAAAGCATAACTTCCGACAGAAATAAGAGTTGACGGGAAATATATGGCCTTGAATGCTTTATTGTTACAATTGTTGAATGCGTAATTGCCTATGCTTACAACTCCCTCAGGAATACAAGCTTCTTCAAGAGAATAGCAATCAGCAAATGAATAATTACCGAATGTTTTTACAGTCTTCGGAACATTGATCTTCTTAACGCTTCTTATATTACAGAAAGCATAATTTGGTATCCTTTCACCGCCAGTGATCGTAATAGTGTTAAGCGATTTAGGGATCCATCTGCTCCAGCCTGATATATTGATGATCTTTATAAAATCATCCTCATTACCTTCATTGAAAAAGTCTGCAAACTGATCTGTACTGTCTTCTGCATTAACTTCTTCCAATGAATTACCTGCATAAGGCATAGTGATATCCTCTATAGATGCGCATCCACTAAAGATGTGGTGACCTATACTCTCAACGCTGTCATTGATAACAGCTGTTTTGAGCGAAGTACAGTTACTGAATACACAATCATTTATCTTGATAATATTATCAGGAACTTTGATAGCCTCTATACCTGCACATCCTGAGAACACATAAGGAGCAAGCTCTGTAATTGTTTTAGGGATAACGATGTCAGTGAACGAAGCACAGCCATTGAAAGCGCTTTCTTCAACATCAGTAATAGCTTTAGGCATTATGAGCTTTCCTTCAGGGATCTCAACCTTTATGATTTTTTTATTCTCATAATCGTATTCATCATATGTTATTATTGAAAGTGAAGAACAGCTTCTGAAAGCGCTCTTACCTATGTGCTTGATAGTCTGCGGTAAATTGATAGATATCATATTACTGCAGTCCACAAATACATTATTTCCAATGCTTGTGATTATCTTACCGTCTTTTTCGTTTCCTGTATTTTCGATTATAACATTCTTGATCATAGAAGGCTTCTTGAACGGTGAATAATCGAAATCATACATCTCTCCATGACCATAAATATACAGATATCCTGTTGGATAGAGCATATACATGATATGCTCTCCGAGTGAACCTGACTCGACACAGTAATGATTAGGATCAGGAGCTTTTGCAGTTGTAATATTACGCTTTACATTATTTGTTGTAGCAGTCGTAGTTACGATAGGTGGACCGTCATAGCCGTTTTCTCCGCTCGGAGAGTAATTATTATCCTCGGAAAGGTCAAAGCTGTAATTCAGCGTCTTTGTCTTTCCGTTGATATGGAATGTAGTACGTTTAACTTTCTCACCGTTGATGTAAATATCAGCTGTGTGGCTGCCGCTCTTACAGTATACAACAGCATTACTACCTGAAACAACACCTGTTGATACCGCGTCATCAACGATTATTTCCACATTCGGAGTGAATGTATTACTCTCAGAATTTGTAGCTGTTACATTGAAAGTTGTCTTATATGCAACATTGGGGCAGCTGCCTATTCCGAAGCTTGCAAGACCTGCTGCAAATACCCATGAAGCTGGAAGACCTGCTGCACCTGCTAAAAGTCCAAGGTTATCAAGACTAAGATACCAGTCAAAAAGCTTAATGCTGAATGAAGCGATTTCGAAATCTATATCTACTATCTTTAAACACTTGAACTCAACGCCCACCGATACAACAAAGCTTACATCACCCTTTAGACAAGTATCACAGGCGTGTTTCGTATCACCCGTCGTATCAAAGCACACAAAGGCTGTGTTTGAGAATGATCTTGATTGTCCATTATTTGCATAGGAAACTTCAAGTGAACCTTTTATATCAAGACCTATTTTGCCATAGAGTGAGAATTCAAGAAGCTGTATGAATCCAAGATCCAATGCATCAAGTGAAGCCGAAAGCTTAAGTCCGACAAATGCTTCACCTTCAAGTTTTACAGTAACACCCTTTGAATTCTGCTCAGACTTGTCGATCCTTTCCATACCTTCATCCGTATCATACTGGAATCCATATGTTGAAGTTCCTGAGAATGTTACACTAAGTGCTCCTTCGAGCTCAAGTACGAAATCAAGAGATATCTTTACTGTTGCACCCGGGATGCCTGTAGGGATAACTACACTGCCTATCCTTGGTTCACAGTCTTTTGAGCCCAGATTTTTAAGAACACTATTATCTCCATTATCTACACCAAGAGTGACGGAGAATGAGTATTCATTTTTCAATTCGTAATAAGCGTATGTATACCCCCAGTCTTTGTAGAATTCAAAAGACTGAGTAAACGAAACGCCGACCTCTGCACCTAAACTGATGCCGGAGGTTCCAAGTGGAACACTGCCGCTCAGAGAGAGCGATTCACTGGTTGAACCGGAATATGAAAGAAGATATTGTGCCATATCGAACGTCATGACACCAGTCTCTTCAAAGTCTGTATCTGTACGAACGATACCCTCATCAGCTGTTTCCATATCAAGAACAGCGTCTCTCGGGTCGGAATGTGATTCAAACTTAACGAATGCGAGCATATCATCTATATTTTCATTACCTGATACAGTTACTTTATCACCATCAACTTTTACGTCTTCAACAGCGATAGAAATGATAGATTCAGGACTTGGCTGAATATAGAAGAATTTGCCTTTTTTGAGATTTTTGACAGTATCGTCTGCATTGTCGAAAACGAAAACGTTATTATCAAAGTCGGAAGCAACGAGTTCGTTCTTTCCTTCACTGCTTTCAGCAATAACAGTATCATCACTGAGAACGACAAAGTTGTTTGACTCGTCATCGTCAAAATTTACTATCCTGTCCTGTTCAAAATCATCAGTAGTTTTGGAAATGATATCTGCAACTTCTTTTGTGAACTTCTTTATCACAAAAGCAGAACCTACAGGATAATTAAGTCCGTCAAAGAGCTGAACTTTGATCAAGAAGAACTCTCCGAGCCTGGAAGTGTCAACTGAAGCTTCTGTACGCTTTAAACGTCCTGCTTCAGCAATTCCTTCAACTGAAATAAACAGCTCACCGCTTTCCTCATCAACAAAGGAAATGATGAACTTACTGTCGAAAGGTTGCGTGGAAGTCACAGCCATCTTTCCTGTAGCCGGATCGTAATCCAGACCTGTGACCATGTACTCCCCTTCACCGACACCTGAATTTGATAGCTGTTTTACAGTCTGATCTTGTTCCGCCGCATGGGTGATAAAGTTCCCCAATGAGTTGGACGACTCAAAATCTAGATTACTTACACGGTCGATCGATTCATTATTTTTGCTGTCCGGATCGATACTTGTAACGCAACTGTTGCCGCTTGACAGGATCGCTGAAGTGCATATCACGGCACTCAGTGCTCCTGCAATGACTCGTTTTAGCATTTAATACATTCCTCCTTTAATATAAATAAATTTAGTTCAATATACTAAATTTATTTATATTATAAAAGATAATAGCATTAATTGTCAATGAAATCTATTCCAAAATTGCCGATAAAATCCGTACCAATTTCTACTATATTTCCAATTTTAATACTATTACCCCGAAGGACTGCTAAGTATATATTAACCATTGGAAGCACCTCAACGGCTGGATTTGATATACACGGTGTAACTATATGGTATGAATAATTGCCTTATTAGTCAATTAAAAGCATTTTTAGTTCCTGCCGACCAGTGCTTTACGGTTCGGCAGGACAAACCCAATATACGAAAGGAGTAACCACACATGGAAAAGTACATCACCCCCGAGGTGGAGATCGTTAAATTCGATAACGAGGACGTAATCACTACAAGTGATCCTAATGAAATAGAGCCTAAGTAACAAAATAAACAACAGGCAGTCCAAGCGGCTGCCTGTTGCTATACAAGGAGCATTTATGAAAAAACTGATACCCTTTTTCCTTGCAGCATTAATGCTTACTGGCTGTCACAGCGGTAAAGATACATCGTCAGCCCCTGCGGAAGTCCCTGCGGTCACATCGGCGGTCACGGAAGTCACCGAGACAGCGACCGAGACTACAGCTGTATTGACAACCATGACTGCAAGCACACAGACGACCGAAACTAAAACAGAGGAAACGAATACAGTGAAAGAAACATATACTACTCCCGAAGTGGAGATAGTGGAATTTACAACGGAAGACGTCATAACAACAAGCAATAACAGTGCAAAGGTAAACGATGACGGCTCTATAGATCTGCCGATAATCAACATGAATTAGTACATGGAAATTATAGGCGGCTTTATGCCGCCTGTTTCTGTCTTCTCAGTTGGTAGATTAGGTTTGTGATCTCGAAGACCGTGGAGCATTCAAAATCGTTGTTATAGCTATGCGAACCGCCCTTCGAGGCGGATCTGTTTTACATATTTACATTGTATCGATGATATGCTATAATTGATGAAAAGAGAAATGATAAAGGAGTTACATATGGCAAATCAAGAGATTATCGACAGGGATACTTACCGAAAGATCAAGAAGATGAACCGAGAGGAGCTTACAAAGTTCATTCTTCAGTATGGAGACGAGCTTCTCGGAGAACAGGGCAAAACCATTGATCTCCCGGCTCTTGAGGCAGAACTCAGTAAAATCAAAGGTATCGGCGGTAAGCGCCTTGAGGAGATAATGACTGTCATAGAAAAGTTCTTGGATGTTGAATAGACAGGAGGTATACTATGAATTGTAAAAGAATAATAGCAGCGTTGATGTGTGCTGTAATATCGTTGGGAACGACAGCGCTTTCGCTGGGAGTACCTTTAACTCTTTCGGCTGAAGCTGCAACCATAGTTGACAGCGGCAACTATGGTGAGAATATCAGATGGGAACTGGACAGTGACGGTACCCTGGTAGTCACAGGCAAGGGAGATATGGGCGATGTAGGTCCTGTCAAAAATACTCCGTGGGTAAAAGAAAGAGATCTTATAAAAAAGGTAGTTATAAGCAATGGGATAACAAGAGTCGGAGATCAGAATTTTAATACTTGTAAGAACCTTGTTTCCGTTACCCTTCCCGATACTCTGAAAACCATTGGCTTTGTTGCGTTTTCTGAATGCAGCGCTCTCACTTCTATCGTAATACCCGCTTCTGTGACGGTAGTCGAACATGAAGCTTTTAAGTCCTGCAGTAATGCGGAAATAACGATCTCCTCAACAGCCACAAAGATAGAAGGCGGGGCTTTCTCAGGCACCAAATGGGAGGAAGAGCAGCTTGAGAAGTCGCCTTTTGTGGTAATAAACGGTGTTCTTCTTGCTGCAAGAATCGATACGGAAAAAATTGTCATACCTGACGGAGTTGAATGTATAGGTCGGAGATGTTTTCAGGGTTGGGGATATTGGTCAGTAACAGAGGTCGTTATCCCTGATTCAGTGAAGATAATAGAAAGCCGTGTTTTTGAGGGATTCAGATCACTGAAATCAGTGACAATACCCGAATCGGTAGAGAAAATAGAAACGAGTGCTTTTCAGAGCTGCAATTCTCTTGAAAAGGTCTGCATACTTAATCCCGAATGTGATATAAGCGACATGAATTCTACCTTTACCAACGGTGCTGGTTATGCCTATACAGGTATTATCAAGGGATACAGAGACTCTACTGCCGAGGCTTACGCCAATAAGTACGATCGCATCTTTGTACCCGTTGATTCTGACATGGGAGATGTGAACTTTGACGGGAATGTGAACGCAGTAGATGCTTCCATGGTGCTGGCATATTATGCCCGTGTATCGACCGATCAAGAAGGCGGATATAATGAAGAGCAAATTCTTGCAGCAGATGTAAACCACGACGGAGATATCAATGCCGTTGACGCATCGAGTATTCTTGCGTACTATGCGTATGTATCGACTACAAAAGAAACCCCTATGTCAATGGAAGAATATATGAAAAAGAATTAAGAAATTCCCCTAATATGATGACAGCCCTTCACGGGCTGTTTCCTTTCTAGCTTGACTAATATAGTTAATTATGATACAATTAAGGAGTCACGACACCGGCTGTATTGAAGGCAACGACCAGAAGTGACTATAGGCACAAATAATGACAAACAAAGCTTTTCTTACAGGAGGAGGCTTATTATGATTGCAAAAAGAATATTCTCAACCATGCTTAGTGCGCTTGTTATTACTTGCTCTATTTCTAACTATAATACTTATGAAAAAACAGGAACTTTAGCGGCTGAAGCAGAAGATACATCATTGAACACAGGAACTTGTGGCGATAGTGCAACGTATTCCTTTGACGATGCAGGGAATCTGACTATCAGCGGAAATGGTGCTATATCCGATTATGTGGATGGAAAGACACCTTTTGCCAATAGTGTTCCGATTAAAAAAGTCATTATCGAGGAAGGAATAACTCATATAGGTAATTATGCTTTTTCATCGTGCCATGACATTCAGTCAATAGAATTGCCAGAATCATTGACCGGTATAGGCGAATATGTATTTGAAAATTGTACTTCACTTACAAGCATCATCATCCCTGATTCGGTAACAAGTATCGGTCAGTATGCTTTCAGCGGTACAGCTGTTAAGTCAGTAGTCATTCCAGAATCAGTAGTAACACTGGATACAAACAGTTTGTTTATGGTGTGTAAGAAACTGGAATCTGTTGTTCTTCCTCAGTCTGTAACATCAATTTACAGCAATGCTTTCAAAGAGTGTGTAATGTTTAAGGAAGTTGATATTCCTGATTCAGTAACTGCGATACAGAATGATGCATTTTCGGGTACAACGTTTACTTCGCTATTTATCCCTTCGGGAGTTACCATGATAAACGGAAATGCTCTCAGAGGCAGCAAAATAGACACTATTTACGGATTCAAGGATTCAGCTGCGGAGACTTTCGCAAAGAAGAACGGGCTGGATTTCATTGAAAGTGAAGAAAGAGCTTGAAAAAGAACTGACATTCTGCCTGTTGCAGGTGTTTATAAGCTTGAATGCGATGTAGACGTTAAAAGCTATATAACCATAAGCGGAATGCTTGATCTTGACCTGAACGGCCATACAGTAAAGATACCTGAGATAATATGCAACAGCACAAGCAATGTTATAATCAGGGACAGTGATCAGCAGAAAAAAGGTACGATCATTTGCACAGCGGATAGCAACCTTATAACATCATACAATAAACTGACCATTTATGGCGGTAACTTTTATGGATATGATAAGAAAACAGTCTGTGCAACAGTAAGGATCAATGACGGAAGTTTTGATTATTACGGTGGAGAGATTATCGGATACTACAGTCATGCTCTTTCTTTAAGAACTAAAGATGGCATCATAAACATTATGGGTGGAAGACTGAAAGCTTCCTCTGCTGAAAACGGAAAAACCAACGTTTATTCAGTATGGCTTGCTGATACATTTGCTGGTACTCTCAACATAACTGACGGAGAGATGCACTCAGACATTGGAGCAGCAGTCAGTGGCTCTCCTTCAGACTGTATAGTGAATATATCAGGTGGAAAGATATTAAGTGATAAAGATTATGGTCTTAAGTGCATGACAAAAGGTACGGTAAATCTGAGCGGCAATATCTGTATTAAAGGTGAAAAGGGCGGTATTTACGTACCAAACGGAAATCCGGTAAATATTACCGGAGCCATAACAAGTGCTGATGTAAGTGTTTATGCCGAAGTATCAGGTTTGCTTACGAACGGACTCGGCAAGTACGTAAGCGCTTCAACGCTGAAACGATATCTGCCTTATATAAAAGCAAATGGTACCATTTCAGTAAATAATGACGGAGAACTGAGCATAGATATTCCCGTTGCTGTATCAACAACATCAGTATCAGGTTCTGCAACTTCAACAACTACTACAACATCACTTACTTCGACAAGCACTACAACTACAGCCTCAACTACCACAACAACCAAGGAAACGACTGCTACGACTACAACAACTACCTCAACATCAAATAATACAAACTCAACGACTACGAACACGTTCACGACAACTGTAATTGGCTCTACAACAACTGCGACATCAACAATGACAAATACAGCTCAGTCCACAACAACGACAACAACTCCAGTAAAACCTATAACCTACACACTTGGAGATGTGAATAATGATAAACAGATCAATGCTGTTGACGCTTCATCAGTTCTTGCATATTATGCTATGATCTCAACAAATCAGGATGGTGGATATGATGAGGAACAGAAGCTTGCGGCAGATGTAAATCATGATGGATTAATTAATGCAGTAGATGCTTCCAATATTCTTTCGTACTACGCATATGTATCGACTACAAAAGAAACTCCGATGTCAATGGAAGAATATATGAAAAAGAATTAAGAAATTTTCTAATATGATTACCGCCCTTCATGGGCGGTTATGCTTTATGTATTTACATTATATCGGTACAGACCTAATTCGTAAAATGAAAGTTTCACAAAATTCACTAAAAAGCAGCCACTAAAAATACCCAAAACCTCTTGAAATATTTTCAGTTATGTGCTATACTCATGTTAGTGTATACAAACACATGATGCTTTAGTTACATCAAGTATATGCTGCACTTTATTTTTCAAGGAGTGATGTTAAATGTCATTGATCAACAAGGAAGTAAGCGATTTTTCTGTTCAGGCATATCAGAACGGAGAATTCAGGAAAGTCAGCAAGGGTGATATCATAGGTAAGTGGAGTGTTTTCTTCTTCTATCCAGCAGATTTCACCTTCGTTTGCCCGACAGAGTTAGAAGATTTGCAGAACAAGTATGCAGAATTCACGAAAATCAGTTGTGAAATCTATTCCGTATCTGCGGATACTCATTTTGTTCACAAGGCTTGGCACGATTCCTCCGAACGCATTAAAAAGCTTGAATACCCGATGCTTGCAGACCCGACTCATGCACTTTGCAGAGATTTCGACGTTCTGATTGAAGCAGACGGAATGGCTGAACGCGGCACCTTCGTGGTAAATCCAGAAGGCAAGATCGTGGCATATGAGGTCAATGCCGGAAATGTCGGAAGAAATGCAGAGGAGCTTTTTAGAAAGGTACAGGCTTTACAGTTCGTTCATGAACACGGCGATGAGGTTTGCCCAGCCAAGTGGCAGCCCGGTGCGGAAACGCTCAAGCCCAGCCTTGACCTTGTGGGGATGCTGTAATGCTGGATATAGATGAAAAAAAGCTTTATGATGTTGTAATCATCGGTGGCGGACCTGCCGGTCTGACAGCAGCCTTATATCTTGCACGAGCAAGGTACAGGGTTTTGGTCGTTGAAAAAGAAAAATTCGGCGGTCAGATTACAATCACGTCCGAGGTGGTCAACTATCCTGGTATCTTGCACACCGACGGCAATACCCTTACTAACGCAATGCGCAAACAGGCTGAACGATTCGGAGCAGAATTCCTGCTTACAGAGGTAAGTTCACTGGATGTGACTGACGATATTAAGACGGTAAAAACCTCAAAGGGAAATCTGAAATGCTTTGGCATCCTGCTGGCAACGGGAGCGCATCCACGAATGATTGGCTTTAAGGGTGAGGCAGAATTTAGAGGACACGGTTTTGCGTATTGTGCGACTTGCGATGGTGAGTTTTTCACTGGGAAGCCGGTATTCGTAATTGGTGGCGGCTATGCTGCTGCGGAAGAAAGTGTATTCCTCACAAAATATGCAAGTCATGTGACTGTTCTTGTCCGTGGAGATGATTTTACCTGTGCCGAGGCAGTTGCTCGTGAGACAAAGGAACACAAGGATATTACCATCCTCTACAATACCGAAGTGCTTGAAGTGACTGGAGAGGATTCATTAAAAACTATCACGTATAGAAACAACAAAACCGACGAGATCACGACCTATACGGCGGATACGAATGATACCTTCGGTATCTTTGTCTTTGCAGGATACGAACCCTCTACGGCACTTGTCAAGGACATTGCAGAGCTTGATTCACAAGGGTATATTATTACCGACAGGTCACAGAAAACAAATATCCCCGGTTTGTATGCTGCCGGTGATGTATGTGTAAAGCCGTTACGTCAGGTCGTTACTGCTGTTGGCGATGCGGCATTGGCTGCAACGGAACTTGAAAAGTACGCACAATCCATGCAGCGTAAAACCGGTCACATTCCGCAAAAGCCTGAAGCGGCAAAAAGCGTATCTTCACAATCGAAAGTAGATACGAATACAGACAGTACGTTGTTTTCATCAGATATGATTCAGCAAATGCAGACTGTCTTTGCAAGAATGGAAAGACAGCTCTTGTTGAAGCTGTATCTAGATGATTCGGCATTGTCTGTTGAATTGAAGACTTATATGTACGAAATGGCAAAGCTGACGGACAAACTCATTATACAGGAGAATCAAGAACCGGTTGATGACAGACCAATGGTTCAGATATGTGACTCAAACGGAAACTATTTGGGCTTGGCATTTCATGGAGTCCCAGGCGGTCATGAGTTTACTTCTTTTATGCTTGGATTATACAATGCGGCAGGTCCTGGTCAGCCACTTGATGATGTGCTGAAAGCAAAGGCACAGAGCATCAACAAGCAAACGGATATTCGCATTCTGGTGTCGCTGTCCTGCACGATGTGCCCAGAGCTTGTCATGAGCGCACAGCGCATTGCTGCATTGAACCCGAATGTGAGTACAGAGGTATATGATCTCAATCATTTTCCAGCGTGGAGAGAAACATATAATGTTATGAGCGTGCCTTGCATGATCATCAATGACGGAAAACCTATGTTTGGAAAGAAGAATATCGATCAGCTTTTAGAGTTAATATGATAAGAGCCTTGCCCCGTTTGGGGCAGGGCTTACTTTTATGCTTAACCATCACAAAAAAATCCTCACAGCCAAAACTGTGAGGACTCTGTTGTTTTATTCAGATAAACACATTAACGTGAATATCACGCCAGCTTAGTATCCTACGCTTTGTGGACTTCGCGTAAAGGTATTCTTTAGCATCGTCCATATTCAGCGTAAAATAGCCAATCTGAGTGTATTTTGGAATTACTTTCCTTCGTTGATTACAGCCTGTACTGTGGATAGTGTGGCAATCAAAATGAGATTCATAAAAGGCTGTATTACGCTGAGGATTTGATACGACAAAAGTCCTGCGTTGTCAGCAGTTATAATAGAATAAAACAAAAGCTGGAAAGTTGCTCCTTAACTTGGAATAATATTCATACATTTTTGAGATAAATCAATTCATCTCATTTACTGTAATCTGCATTTTACAATTGCTTCTGTCACATCAGTCAATACAAGCTCACCATTTTGATTATAAACGTCAAAGGATACGGCTACGATTCCATTTTTATCATTACGCTTAACGAGGTTTGTTATAGTTGCTTTTCCTGTCAGCACATCTTCTGCGAAAACCGGCTTGTGCCATTCAATTTTTGTTGATTTACCCGCAAGCAGTTCGCTACCGAAAAAATCCACTTCAAGGTACTTTGCCCATACTGTCATGAATGACATAACCCCGGGAGCAATAAGTTTACCGAAGTGAGTTGTCTTTGCATATTCCTCATCTGTATGCAGCGGTAAATTATCATACTCTTTTGCAAACGCAATCATTTTACCTTTGTCTATAACAGCAGGGGCTACGTCAACGCTCATTCCGATTTTCATTTCATCAAAATACATATTATACCTCCAGAATATAAAAGAAAATAGCTATTGGAAATAAGTGTATTATACCATAAACAGGATTATTTTTCAATAATATAACCAAGCTTTATCAAAAAGCCTAAAACAACTTACAAAAATATCAAATTTCAGTCATAGAATATAGTTCAGAGCACAAATTCAACTCCGTAGCGGCAGCTTTTTGTGCATTGATTAAACAAAATCTCGCAATAATTAAAAAATATTTTTTCGAAAAAGGTATTGACAAATGGATTTTTGTATGATATAATCCTGAACATAAGCTATGAGGAAGACAAGCAGAGGATTGCCAATGTCTGCAGAGAGCCGACGGTCGGTGTGAGTCGGTGTCAAGCAATGCTATGTATCCCTTCTGAGCCGGAATGCTGAAAGGATTTCAGTAAGCGTTCCCGTGATTCTGCGTTAATGAATAGGACTTGCTGGAGTCTGAAGTGGTGTTACGCAATAGCGGCACAATTTGAGTGGTACCGCGGGTAATCAGATTATGATACTCGTCTCAAAGTATTTATCTTTGAGACGAGTTTTTTGTTTTTCGCGGTAAAGACAGCGGCAGTATTTTTCTGCGACCGTTTCATTTTCCAGTATCAATTTTTAAAAGGAGAGATTATTATGAGTAAAATGACGGAATTGCAGAATGCAGAAGTAAGAATCAGAGAGGTCGCAGAGCGTATTTCAAATCTGCGTGAAGATCTTGGTATTTCAGTCGAAGAAATGGCTGTAAATACAGGATACTCCGTTGAAGACTACAAAAAATACGAATCAGGTGAACAGGATTTTAGTTTCACGTTCATCTACAAATGTGCTAATACCTTTAACGTTGATATCACCGACCTCATGGAAGGAAGCAGTCCTGAACTCAGCGGCTATACAGTTACCCGTAAGGGCGAGGGTTTGCCTATCGTTCGCAGAAAGGGCTTTGCCTACAACCGCCTTGCATCAAAATTCAAAAACAAGATCGTTGAACCATTTCATGTTGTTATCCCATATTCAGAAGAAGCTCTTTCACAGCCTCTGCATATGGCAAGCCACGCTGGACAGGAAATGGATATCGTTTTAAAGGGTACTGTACGTATGACAGTTGGTTCACATACAGAGATACTCCATGAGGGAGACTGTATTTATTATGACAGTTCCATGCCGCATGATGAAGTCGCTCTCGGCGGCGAAGACTGTGAGATATACGCATTCGTAATGGCTCCGCGCGGTACAACAGGAATGACTGAATTCCGTGAGCATATTGCTGAACATCATCTTACAAATGTCGATAAAGCAGGTCTTCTTAATCCGGTTTCAGAAAAGTTTGTCAAATGCGAGACTGATGAGAACGGAATTCTCAGCGGCGTTCAATTCATAAATGAGGATAAGTTCAACTTTGCATATGATATCATTGATGTAATGGCTGAAAAATGTCCTGACAAAACTGCTATGATCTATGTTGACGTTGATCATAATGAGAGAAAGTTCACTTTCAAAGACATCAAGAAGTATTCCTGTCAGACTGCCAACTACTTCAAGTCACTGGGCATAAAAAAAGGTGACAGAGTTATGCTTATCCTTAAACGCCACTATCAGTTCTGGTTCTCGATCATCGCTCTCCACCGTATTGGTGCGCTTGTAATCCCTGCATCAAATATGCTCAAGGAACACGACCTTGAATACAGATTCAATTCGGCTGAAGTATCTGCTATCGTATGTACTTCTGATGGCGAGGTTGCAGATGAAGTTGATAAGGCTTGTGCTGTTTCTCCTTCACTCAAGACAAAGATCATCGTAAACGGACAGCGAGAAGGATGGCACGATTTCAATGAGGAGCTTTCAGCATACAGCACTCATTTTGAGCGCACTGCCGAGACTCCCTGTGGTACTGACCCGATGCTCATTTTCTTCAGCTCAGGTACATCAGGAAATCCGAAACTCGTTCTCCACAGCTACCAGTATCCGCTCGGTCACTATGTAACTGCACGCTACTGGCAGAATGCTGACCCGAACGGTCTCCACTTCACTATCTCTGATACCGGCTGGGGCAAGGCTCTCTGGGGCAAGCTTTACGGTCAGTGGATGAACGAATCTGCTGTATTCGTATATGACTTCGAGCGTTTCCACGCAGATGATATACTTCCCATGTTCAAGAAGTACAATGTAACATCATTTTGCGCACCTCCGACTATGTACCGTTTCTTCATCAAGGAAGACCTTTCCAAGTACGATCTCTCTTCACTTAAATATGCCTGCATCGCCGGTGAGGCACTCAACCCTGAGGTATTCCACCAGTTCTACAAGGCAACAGGCATCAAGCTCATGGAGGGCTTCGGTCAGACCGAGACAACACTTACTATTGCAAATGTTGTCGGCATGGAGCCCAAGCCCGGCAGTATGGGCAAGCCAAATCCGCAGTATGACGTACAGGTACTCCTTCCCGACGGCACATCCGCAGGCGTAGGTGAGACAGGTGAGATCTGTGTTAAACTCAAGGACGAAAATGCCACAGGATACGGTGTTCCCGGACTTGCACTCTGCTACTACGGCGATGAGGAAAACACAGCCGAGACATGGCGTGACGGTTACTACCACACAGGCGATACCGCATGGGTAGACGAAGACGGCTATTTCTGGTATGTGGGCCGTGTTGATGATGTTATCAAGTCATCAGGCTACCGTATCGGACCGTTCGAGATCGAGAGTGTGCTCATGGAGCTGCCATATGTTCTTGAATGTGCTGTTACTGGTGTTCCGGACGAGATAAGAGGTCAGGTAGTAAAAGCGACCATTGTTCTCACAAAGGATAAGACAGGATCAGAAGAGTTGGTTAGAGAGATCAAGGATTACGTCAAGGAGCGTACAGCGCCTTACAAATATCCGAGAGTTGTTGAGTTCGTTCCGGAGCTGCCCAAGACTGTCGGAAGCGGAAAAATCCGCCGTGCTGCTATCCGTGAAATGGATAACGCAAAGTATAAGAAATAATGAACAAGACTTTCGTAACGAAAATGCCGAATCATATAGGGGCATTTCTAAAGGCAAGCAAATGTTTTGCCTCACTCGGTATAAATATCACGAGAGTAAGCTATAACAAAGCTGTGGATTCCCATATGCTGTTTATCGATGCAGAGGGAACTCCTCAGCAGCTTGCAAAAGCTTCCAAAGAGTTGACAGATATTGGGTATCTCCAGTGTGACGAGGATAATCGCAGTGTTATGCTTCTTGAATTTCGGCTTAAGGATGAACCCGGAAGTGTTACTTCGATACTTGAGCTTATAAGCGCACATAGTTTCAATATTTCATACATAAGCTCACAGGAAAACGGTACAGAATATCAGCTTTTCAAAATGGGACTTATAGTTGATAATTCAGATAAAATTAATGATTTCATAGAAGAAGCGAAAAAGCTTTGCAGTGTCAGAGTTATCGAATATAATCATGCTGAGAAGATATTTGACAACAGCTTCTTTTACAGTACATTCGTTAATGAACTCTCGGCTGCGATGGAAATATCCTCCGAAGCAAAAAACGAACTCATAGTCAATACAAATCTGGCTATGCAGATACTGGACGATACGGGTGTATCTCCTTACCGTACTTTTGACAGCATAAGCCATTTTGCAGAGTTACTTGCAACTTCAAGGAGCAGGAATTTCTCACCAAGGATAACTCATCATAATATTACTGATAATACAGTAATAACCCTTATCGAGCCTCCGTGCGGCAGCAATACGGCAATTATAAAAAGCTGTGACGAATACCTGTTCATTGACACGGGCTACGCTTGTTATAAAGAGGAAATGCTGTCGGTTTTCAGAAACATTATCCCTGAACTTGACAGAATTGAAAAGAAATGTTTTATAACTCATGCGGACGTTGACCACTGCGGACTGCTGCCGATTTTCGATACTGTGTATGCAAGCGCTAAAACAGCGGAGTGTCTCCGGCTTGAAAGTAACAACGAGGACGGATTCCGTGAGATGAATCCACTGCACAAGCCATATGTACGAATTTGCAAAGTCCTTACTTCATATACTGCTGTGTCAGCTGAAAAACTGAGCGTTGTAGGAGATGAAAAAGAAATAAGTCAGCTTATAGAACAGACCGGTTTCATTGATTTCGGAGAACTGCATTTTGAGCTGTTTGAGGGTAAAGGCGGACATCTTGCCGGAGAATCTGTTCTTATTGACTACGATCACCATCTCGCTTTTACAGGTGATATTTTCGTAAATATGAAAGAAACGACCGCTCAGCAGGCACAGTACAACCGATATGCACCAATACTTATGACGTCAGTAGATACCGACAAGGAGCTTTGCACTGCCGAGAGAACAGCACTGTTTCAACGTCTCGGTATAGGGAAATGGCAGATATTCGGCGGACATGGCGGTGTGAAATCATATATAATCGCTCCAACTGAGATATAGTTATCTGAGACGAGGATTTGATGAACGAACTAATTAATCTGAAACAAAAAAGCTCTCACAGCCGAAACTGTGAGAGCCTTATTATTTTATTCAGATAAACACATTAACGTGAATATCGTGCCAGTTTAGTATCCTACGCTTAGTAGACTTTGCGTAAAGGTATTCTTTAGCATCGTCCAGATTCAGCGTAAAATAGCCAATCTGAGTATATTTCCGAATTACTTCTTTTCGCTTATTGCAGCCTGTGTAGCAGCCAGTGAAAAATGAAGTAGCATATCGCTATTATGAAGCTTGTATGTGAGTTGTACAAAAAACGCCATCATAGTTTCAATTGCTGATATAATCTGTAATCGTCCTGACAAATTCTTCAGGCTGATCAAAGAAGCAGGTGTGTGACGCTTTCGGTATCACTGCACTTTTCTTGACAGGGGCTTTAATATTCTCAAAGCATTGCATAAGCAGCTGATTCGGGCATACGAAATCTTCATCACCGCTTACAAAAAGCAAAGGCACATCAAAATGCAGATCATGTCTGAAATCATATGTCATAAGTGTTTTGTATGTTCCCTTGAAGTTCCTGAAATCCGAATTAAGCATAGATAATTTCTCACGGAAACTCAGGAAAGGCGAACAAAGCAGTGCTTTTAACGGAAACGTTCTGCTGTCCTTGGATATGTATTTTGAACCCAACATTGAAAATGATCTTAAAGCTTTCATAGTATCACTGTTAAATACCAAACCGCTTTCAATACGTTTCAGTAATTCATCTGTTTTAGCAGTATCAGAGGGCACATCCTTTGCAAGCTCCTTTATCCAATTACATGAATACTTCAATCCTTCGCTATGGTTTATCAGCTGACCAATACCAATATAGCATGAAACATTCTCAGGATGAAGCTTAGCGTATTCTGTACCTATAATACTTCCCCATGAAAAACCTACGATTATGATCTTTTCAAATTCATATACCGTATGAAGATACTTTATCACAGCGTCAATATCTGAAGTATAGTCTGAAATGCTTCCGGTCTCAGCAATCTCATCGGTTTTATCCTTGTTTGCAAGAAGTGTTTTGCAAGTATTTCGCTGATCCCAGTTTACTACTGTAAAATGCTTTTCCCATTCTGTCTGCATCACATGGCAGAGACCTGCAATAGAACCTCCGGGACCGCCATGTATAAATAACATCAGCGGTGCGGTACGATCAGCGCCTCGAACCTGTATATACTGTTTCAAGCCGTTTATCATTGGATACTCATACAAGCATACTCCCTTTTCACGATAACAATTCAGAATAACATTTTTCCTGCTCATTTTGTTCTCCTCCCGAAGGCATGGACATAAGATATAGATTGCGGATATGAGAGTTTTCCGTAATTGGTTTGCTCTGGTATTTATCGACTATAGCGTATATTTCGTTGAGCATTGAAGCGAAATCTCTGTCAGAAAGTGAAAGCGCATAGTTCAGTACGAATAGCTTGTCTCTGTTTACATCTGCATCATCACGCTTGAAATAGCTGCTACAAAGCTCAAATATCTGTATAATAGTGGACGTCATTATCTTCATGCCGTCAGCTCCGTTCTGAGGCGGTGATATGAAATAATTCTTCAATGCGTATACGTTTTCAATCTGACCGCGTATCCTATGCGTATCGACCACTTCAATAACATCGGCTTTTAGCATACGCTCCGTCTTACGGTAAACAGTTGCCCTCGGAATATCCTGCATACGAGACAGTATTTCAGAGACAGTCATACGCTTGTTTATACGAATAAGTTGAATGATCCTGTTTGAAATAGGATCTGTAAGTATTTTTATCAGCTTCTCCATAACGCCTCCACTAGTATCATTTATTGAGATTAGTATAGCATAAAAATAATTTGGTGTCAAGAACAAATGATATTTTTCAATCATACAAGAGTAGTACAGTGCCTATCTTCAGAATCATTTATGGTGTTAATTTTCCTACACTTTTCCTACAGTTTTAAGATTTTTTCTGCAAAGGCAATAAGCGTCAAATCAACTTTAGCCCTCGAAAAATAGGTGCAAAACAGGATTCTATTAAAACATGAAAAACTACCGAAAATCCGTCAGTGTCGGATTGTGGTCCCGAAGACCTCGTAACGTACAAAATCAATGATTTAACCATGAGAACCGCCCTTCGAGGCAGTTCGGCTTTTCTATTTACATTGCATCGGTGATATGGTATAATATGTTACAAGAAACGAATAAAGAGATATATATGGGACAGAAAGAGATCATCGACAGGGACACTTACCGCAAAATCAAGAAAATGAACCGTGAGGAGCTTACAAACTTCATTCTTCAGTACGGAGATGAGCTGCTCGGAGAACAGGGCAAAACGATTGATCTTCCGGCTCTTGAGGCTGAGCTTAGTAAGATCAAAGGTATAGGCGAAAAGCGCCTTGACGAGATAATGGTTGTTATCGAAAAGATTCCTAGATGTATAAAATGTTTTTGAATAAGAGGTCGCTGAAATGAGTAACATCATAATATTTATCGGCAGCATGAGAAAAAACGGCAATACAGCACGCTTGACGCAAAGCTTTGCTGAGGGTGCGGCGAGGAATAACCATGTGGAGATAGTATCTGTCGCGGACTGTAATGTGAATCCGTGCATAGGTTGTAACAGCTGTTTTACACGCGAAGGTAACAAATGTTTCCAGAATGACGATATGGTGCAGATTTACGAAAAACTAAGAAATGCGGACATTGTTGTCATCGCGTCTCCTGTGTATTTCTATGGTATCAGCGCACAGCTGAAAGCTATCGTGGACAGGCTTCACACTCCCATGCGAAACACATTCCACATCAAGAAACTCGGACTGCTTCTTGTAGGAGCGGCAGAACTCCCGAATCTGTTTGATCCTATAATCATGCAGTACCAAATGGTGCTGGACTTCTTCAAACTCGAAAGTATTGGTACGGTACTTGTACGAGGAGTCAAGGATATAAGTGACATCGAGAACAGCCCAGCATTGAAAGAAGCGTATGAATTGGGCGATTCGATATATTAAAATTGGAGTAGAGAAATGAAATACGCAGAAGTACAGAAAATAGCAAAAGATACGATAGAATTCATAAAAACTAAGATAACCGCAGGAATGAAACTCACGGATATCAGACAACTTTGCGAAGATAAAATGCTCGAATTAGGAGCTGATTCGTTCTGGTATTGGGACATAGGAGCTTTTGTATTTGCAGGAGATGAAACTACGGTTTCAGTTTCGGGCAGAGAATACGTTACTTCCGACAAAATTATAGCTTCAGATGATATCATAACAATAGACCTCAGCCCTCAGAACAATAACATCTGGGGCGATTATGCCCGAACGCTAATACTTGAAAACGGAAGCGTAGCAGATGATATAAACAGTATTCGCAACAATGAATGGCGCAGAGGTCTGCTTATGGAAGAGGAACTCCACAAGGAGCTTGTCGCATTTGCAACTCCGCAGACTACATTTGAGGAGCTTTATTACCATATCAATCGGCTCATAGTCTCGCACGGCTTTATAAACTTTGATTTTCTCGGCAACCTCGGACATTCTATCGTAAAGGATAAGAATGATCGTATATACACTGAGAAAGGCAACAAAGCCCTTCTTTCATCAGTGGACTATTTTACATTTGAGCCGCATATAAGCGTTCCAAACTCGAAATACGGATACAAGAATGAGAACATCTATTACTTCAATTCGGGTAAGCTGATAGAACTATAGGAGACTAATATGATACTCAAAGCAAACAGAAACGACTTGCAAGAATATTACAGCTTCAATATCTTGCGTATCAGAGCGAGGCTGACCTGTTCGGAAGCAGAGACATTCCTCCGCTGAAACAAACTCTCGATGAAGTCGTTGAAGAGTGGAACAGCGGCGTTATACTGAAAATGATCGATGACAAGAATACTATTATCGGCTCAGTACGAGCAATAGAGCGTGACGGAACAGTCTATATCGGTAAGCTCATGGTACACCCCGACCACCGCCATAAAGGTTGTGGGACAAAGCTCCTGTCCGAGATAGAGAAATGCTTTCCTGATAAGCGGTATGAGCTGTTCACAAGCACACGAAGTATTGATAATATCCGTCTGTATCAGAAGCTGGGCTATATGATATTTGCTCGGAAAGCCGTGAACGATGAACTGGAATTTGTGTACATGGAGAAAAAATGAAAACTATTGAGATCAGGGGCAGGACCTGCCATATCATAATAAACGGAGCCGACCTTCCCACGATTTATTGGGGTGAGATGAAGAATAGCTCCGAGACTATCGAAAAAGTCCTTACGTTGTGCGAGGACGTGATGTGCAACTATATCGTTTACGAGGTCGAGGACTGGAACGCAGACTTCTCGCCGTGGGAGTTCACGCTCAACAAGAAGATGTCCTTCTCGGGTGGCGGACACAAAATGCTGAACTGGCTTCTGAACGAGTGCGTTCACTACTGCGAGAAAGAGTACGGTCTGTTGGGAGAGCGTATCCTTTGCGGATACTCCCTTGCAGGACTTTTCAGCCTGTGGGCGTTCTATGAAAGTCAGGCATTCAGCGGAGTTATCAGCTGTTCGGGCTCTCTGTGGTTCGGGGACTGGATAAGTTACGCTGAGAGTCATACCGCTCCGCAGAACAGCTCCGTTTATCTCAGTCTCGGCGACCGTGAGGAAAAGTCTCGCGATCGTGTTATGGCGACTGTGGGAGACTGCACTCGTAGACAGTTTGAGCTTGTGGGCAGCGATAAAAATGTGTCCCGTCATATTCTTGAATTGAACAACGGCGGACACTTCAACGAGCCTGAGAAGCGTATTGCTAAAGGCATTAGGTGGTGCGTAAAATGAGAATTAAGACATCTCTTATCATTTTTACTTCGTTATGTACGTTACTGTCAGCCTGCGGCAATGGAACAAGTTCATCAGAGAGCAGTAAGTCAGAAGTTCAGATAACTACTGCTTCTGAAACTGCGACCTATCAGCAGATAACGCAGGAAGAAGCCAAGGAAATGATGAAGGCAGATGACGGGCATATTATCGTAGATGTTCGTCGGCAAGACGAATACGACAGCGGTCATATTCCAGACGCTATACTGATACCGAATGAGTCTATTGAAAAAGAGCAGCCTAAAGAACTGCCAGACCTCGATCAGATCATTCTGATATACTGCCGAAGCGGTCGCCGCAGCAAAGAGGCTTCACAGAAACTGGCTGACATGGGATATACTCACATTTACGAATTCGGCGGAATAATCGACTGGACAGGTGAAATTGTTACAAGTCCTTGAGATTACTTATAATAACATGAGTTGAAAATGAAAAAAATTGAAATAGATGATATCATAAAGCAACAGTTTGAATACTATCAAAATATGTGTTCACTACTGTCAGACTTTAAAGATTCACATTTTGATCCGCCTGGTGATATAGAAAAGATCGAACAATGGGAAAAAGACAATGGTACCAATTTGCCTCATCAGTACAAAAGCTGGCTGTTGCTTTCAGCGGGATCAAATATTCTTGATGGCTTTATAGAGCTTTCATGGCCTGAAATTGGTACACTTGACGAGAGAAACGATATTATTATAATCGCTTCAATAATTGGTGATGGTGAAACAGTCTATATCTCGCGTACTGACAGAAAAGTGTATTCTATATTTGAAGGCGAGATCAAAGAGTACAATGATTTTGATGACTTCCTGACAATAAAATCTCTGTATATCGAAACATTAGCTAAGGAATATCTTGGTGATGACTGGGGAGATATTTATGATAAACAATTCGGGAGTGAGTGATATGTTCAAAAACAAAGTAGCTGTAGTAACAGGCGGCGCAAATGGTATTGGAAAGTGCATAGCCGAGGAGTTACGCAAGAATGGTGCGATGGTGTGTGTTATAGACAAGGCTGACGGCGATCACTTTGTCGGTGACATCGCTGACAAGTCTGTGCTTGAAAAGTTCGCGGAGCAGGTCATAGCAGAGTATGGACACATCGACTTCCTTATCAACAATGCTCTACCGCTGATGAAAGGTATCGACGCGTGTAGCTATGAGGAGTTTCAGTATGCGCTGGCGGTCGGAGTGACTGCGCCGTTTTACCTGTCGAAGCTGTTCGCGCCCCACTTCAACAAAGGCGGAAGTATCATAAATATCTCGTCTTCTCGTGATCGTATGAGTCAGCCTCAGACCGAAAGTTACACTGCGGCAAAGGGCGGTATAGCTGCGCTCACTCACGCGCTTGCGGTCAGCCTTGCAGGCAAGGTGCGTGTGAACTCAATATCCCCAGGGTGGATTGATACGTCATACAAGGTTTACGAAGGTCCCGACGCCTATCAGCAGCCCTGCGGACGTGTGGGAAATCCCCTTGACATTGCCAATATGGTTTTTTTCTATGCTCCGGCAAAGCAGGTTTCATTACAGGCGAGAACATCTGCATCGACGGCGGTATGACCAGGCTGATGATATATCACGGCGACAACGGCTGGAAACTTGAGTGAGCTGATGAATCATATAGGCAATAAATTAAGTAACAAAAAATATTTAAGCTCGTCCCCGCAGAAGCGGGGGCGTAGAGATAAAAACATAAAATTTGTAGACGATTACGTTTTTTTGAAAAAATGAACTCCCATTTTTCTCAAAAAGAGGCCTTTGGGGCGAAAATTGAAAAATGATTTTTCTGAAAAGACGTAATTGCTTAGAAAAATATTATTTTTAGATCTGTATGATAGGCAGCGTATCAATCGAGGAGGTCTGACTATGGCACAATATGACAACTTAAAAGATTACTTTCAAGAAGAACATATTGACCTTATTACAAGTGCAATCGAGGAGCATCTTAAGAATGAAGTAAAAAGCTGCCGTCAGATAAAGGCTCCTGTAGTACGGTCACTAGTATGTATCAATGATGATGCTCAGTTCAATGTTGAAATTGAGCTTGGTATATCGGCTAATATAGTTGTAGAAAAAAAGAATTGCAGCCGTTCATTTATTATAACCTTAACAGGAAACCTTGAACAGAAGTTCAAAGATATCAATGTCATTGCAGTTAGAAACATTAATGAAGATGAATTCCCTAAGGATAATCTCTTATGGCAGTTCATACTTCCAGACTTGCCTGATAGTGAGTTAGAACGTATCGGAAATGAGCTGTTTTATTGTTATGACGAAAACGTTTTTTTACAGACGATAAACTATGCATACAGAGTCTGAAAGCGGAAGGAATGCTTTATTTCGCTCCTCTGGATCAAAACATAATGGGACAAATTATACTGTCTGAGTCTGTTTGTGAAATCATTCATAATGTTCAGACAGAACATTGTCTAATGCCCAAAATAGAGAACATACGCGCTTCATATAGTACCATTCTTCTTAACTATAATAAGTATGCAGTGGAGTATGACGGAGGGGTTCGTGTCACTATTGCTCACGAGTTAGTTCACTTGATGTTTCATGGAAGATTTTTAAAACTGCTTCAATTGTTAGGAGAAGAAAATATTGAACTGAATTTTTCAACGGGACCGTTTACTCTTGCTGAAAACATGACCGATACTCAGAAAGCGCTTTGCATAGCTGAGTGGCAGGCCGATGTTCTTGCTATGAGGCTTGCTATTCCTAGTTGTACCATTAATGACAATTTAACCATAGCCACTTTGAAAGTTAAAAATAAATACGAAATAACGAATCGTGGAGATCGAAATCAAGCATGTGTAAAAGAATTAGCAGAAATATATGGTGTATCTTGCATTGTTGCAAAAGAACGTATGCGCCAATTAGGGTTTGATTTTGTTGACGGTACATTTAATGAATGTGACGGAAAACTTATGCCGCCGTTCATTTTCCCGATAAATACTCTCAAAGATAACGAGACCTTTGTTATTAAAAGTAGTAACTATGAACGGTTACTGTATGAGAATAAGGAGTTTGCGGATCTAATATACAGCGGCAGATACATATATCTCGGATATATCGTATGTCTGGTTGATCAAAAGTATATAAATATTCTTATAAACGAAACAGGTCTTCATTTTCAGCTTACCAATTATGCTAGGGAGCACGCTGATGAGTGCTGTATAAAGTTTGTTGTAAAAAGCGGTTATAATAAAGACGAAAAATACATAAACTACGGACATACTTACCTCTATAAAATCGACGAAGAACCTCTGAAACAATATGAAGCTTGTATCCCTGATGAACTTAAAACGAATATTGATGATTTTGCAAAAGAAGACAGCCGACTAAATACAATGCAAACATACTTCGAAGTCCTAAGTTATTATATGTTTGAGGATAACAGAGATCCTGTTCAGGTTAAAGACGAAAGTGGAGATTTCACACATGAAGCGAATAATATCATTAAAGAATATGAAGAAAAATTTGGTTTAAGCGGCACAATGATAAAGAGATATCTTAATAACGGTTCACCGCCTAAACTTAAAACAGCTATGTATATTTGCCATAAATTAGGCCTTAACGAGACTCAGAGCCGTGAAATGTTGAAAAGAGCAGGTTACTACATTGATGCCCCTACACCAGAAAATATGGTTTGCAGGTTGATATTCAGATTATCATATAAACAAGCGGATACTATTTTTGATAATTGGGAAGCATGCGTAAAATATTTTAAAGAGCTAACATCTAAGAGCACATCTCTCCCAAAGTTATAATTTACTTCGAATATAAAACTTTTTGTTTTCGGGTTTTAGCCTAGAAAGCACTCTGTAATTATAATGCAGGGTGCTTTTTTCGTATTATAGGCATTTTGTAAAAACTTAAAATTTTTGACAATACAAGCAATCTGGATTATAATATATCTACAGTAAGCAGTTCTTACGGATCGTTTACCCCAAAATCATATTATAAAGGAGAGTAACTATGGAAAAAATAGTTAAGTTGGGCGATGTAAAGTTAGTTGAGGTGTCAGACAAGAATTATCTGGCCTACGCCGAAATTGACGAAACGCACTATGAAACCAACACACAAGACATAATTGAAGGTCTCGGATTTATTCAGAAAACTCTTACGGAACACTGTTCAGATAGAGAGATTGAATTAAAAGGTAAGTCCAAGCGTATTTCATATAGACTTTCAATGGACATCAATGAATACGGTTACTATAAAATCATAGCAACAGCTAGAAAGAGTGTGTTTAGCCTTTGTGTAAAAAATAAGGATGATGTCGTGAAGGTTTTAGAGGCGATGGACTTGGCATTTCCTAGACGCCCACTTCGTGAGTTTATAGGTGAAACTGCAAGAGAAGCTTTGAAATGGGTCACAAAAGATTCTTTTAATGATTAAATTATGTAAGTAGACTCCTTCGGGAGTCTGCTATACTTACAATACTATTATAAGAGGTGGTAAAAATGGCTGATAGCACATGGGATTTTGTTTTCGACTGTGGTTGTAATATAGAATTTGTAACTCAGAAAGCAGAAGAACTTGATAAATTAATTGATAATAAAGCTGATGAGATTGCCAAAAAAAGGAAGAGCAACTCTTTTTGGCTCACAAGGAAGAATTTCAGCTTGAAGTGTTAAAGCAGTTTCAAGAGGAAGGAATAAAGAAGGAGGGCATGAAATTATCCTCTGCATCTGCTCTTATCAGCGATACTTATACTGTTGATGGTGTTGAGCAGCTGCCTAGTTGTATATATTCCTGATTCGATGGCTACAGATTCTACCTATGAGAATAATATCCTGGTGAAAAACCAGTACAGCCTTGAGTATCACGAGGTCAACAATAAAACAGGTAAGCGCAATTTTGTCTGGAAAGGAACTCCAACCTTCGTATTGATTTGTAATCCTTACGCAGTAGGCAAATGTGAGCATATAGTAGTATGCCTTAAAGACAGGACAAAGCCGTTGGTTTTTCGAGATGGCTTAATAACCATAGAGGAATTTCGCAGGCAAACGCCCTTTGCTAGAAAAGGAATTAATGTCAGTGTACAGAAGCATTATGAATGCTTCTTGCGTTCTCTTCGTGAATGTCAAAACAAAAAATATCTGACGATTCCCAAGCACGCAGGTGGTGTTACATTACAAAATGGAGTGACGACATACATATCTGCTGAGTCAGTAATCTCTGGTCTGGAAGATTTGTTCCCTATGGAATTTAGAGAGCATAAAATGGTTTCCCACACTCTTCCTTTCAAGGATATAGCAGCAATCTATCGTAAGGCTCTGCCGAACTGCTTAGGGGCTATACTTGCTACTACAGTACGCGATGAGACCATTCTTCTACCCCTGTTTGGAGCAGAGGGCCTTCATCCTGATCGCGGTTTCACCTTTACGTACAATAATGACGCTGAGAGAGAATCAGTTATCACTCTTACGAAGAGGAAGAACTATACGTCTACAGTTGTTCAGGCACTTTCAGATCGTATCACAAAGGTGAGAAAAGAACTCGCTACTGCCAATGATATAACTGTACTTCTTACATTTTCGGGGATTTTCGATGAAGGTCATAACCTTGATAATGCGTTCAAAGAGGTCATGTGGGATATTACAGGAGAGAATGGTACCGAGGATAAAACACGTAAAATCATAACGTTTATCACAGCTATACCTGAATGTATTCCAGATGAGTATCCTGTCTACTACATTAACTGCAGCGATAATATTGTCCCCAATAATATACCTGTTTTACAACGTTTATCAGGAATGTTTGATTTTTCCTTACAGGAATATCTATACAATAATCCAGATACGGCTAGACAGCTTGTACGTGAAGGAATAAAAGCAGCTCTTAATATAATTAGGCTCGTTGGAATTGTTGATATTACAGATACTATGATTATGACACTGGCGACAGCTAATATCCTGAAGAGATTGGGCATTGTTACAGATTCTGATTATAAAGATATATTTAGATGGTTCAAGAATAAGGCGACATCGAAAACATCTATGAGCGACATTATCTGTCGTGAGTTCAAGTCAACGGTTAGCAGTGCTATTCTAAGCGGAGAACTGACCATAACAAAGCAGTATGGTCCACCTTATTATGCAGAAGATGTTCATACAGCATTCATCAGAGTAGAGGACAAATCCATCAACATGAACGAAGATACGATTAATAATATCATTATACCGAAATTACATACAAGGAGTGTTACGAAAATGAATAAACATTTAAACAAAAAAGGCTTGTTGAAGGACAAGCATACGAACAAGAGAAAGCTCAATGTCGCATTTGATGCAGGTGTGCTTGACGATATCGAGGTGTTCTCATATTCAAGATCGGTACTGAACGCAGAAGCTAAGGAATATGTCGATGACATCATTTATAATGAGTACTGGTTTAACGTCGGCGAATATCCTGTGAAATTCGTTCCGATACTGTACAACGCAGATGGCACAAGAGCCGCAGGGTATGTGTTTATCCCAGAAGCAGACGATAATATCCATGAAGTATTTTTTGGTACTTCACGCTCAGGCAAGTCATTCGCATTGGTTAACAGAGCTGTTGAAAAGGTTGTAATAGAAGGCGCAGACGTTGTCTACATATTTGACCAAACAGGTGGCTTTACCCCGACAGAAATCGACAAGCACATCGACAAGAATCTTAGAGTGAAATACTTCTCGTTTTGGAACGTCTACGAAGACGGCCTGCCGATAGACTTATTCGACCTGCGTGGCTGCTACACATATAAGGAGAAGAAGGATCGCTTGTTAAGAATATATACAATGATGTCAAGAACGCTCGGAAGCTATGAAGAGCAGATACTGAAAAATGTTATAAAACGCATGCTTAGAGACATGAAGAGTAACTACAAAATGACTATCTTTGATATCTCTAAGTACATATGTGAAGACATTAAGGAGGATGAAAGTCCTGCTAAGGACGAGATACATCGCAAGCTTCTTTATAAAATAGATGCTGTCCTCGATGACCTCAGAGAGACTACCCAGACAAAGAACAACTGGGCCGAATTTGCACAGGCTCAGGGTAAACCTATCATAGTTATTTCAACAGGAGCTGACGGCGTTGGTAAAGGTTCGGAAATAATTGATATACTTCTCGAAAGTCTTTACGGCTATAAGCAGTGTCATCCTTATGAGAAGTACACGGTTGTAATCGATGAAGCTCAGGATTTATATCTTCATGAAAAAGGTGCTGTCAATACCCTGCTCCGCAAAGGGGGGAAACACGGTATAACAATGCTCCTCGCTTCTCAGTCCTATCCTGATCCGACTACACCGTTTGGAAGGGTAGTCGGCAACTGTGGCAGAGTCCGTGGTTACCGTTCAAAAGGTGATGATCTTGTTCGCTACGCTAATCGTTTTGGCTGCGACAAGTATGAGGCTGATTCTCTTCAGAAAGGTAACTGCTTTGACAACGGTCCTTTCTACAGTCGTTATCGCTGCGAGAATGGTATAACAACACTTAAGGGCAAGACCGTTGCGTTTAAACCTGCTCATGATGATAACTATACTAGTGAAGAAGAGGCATATTTAGATAAATAAGATTAATATTGAATAACTGGGACGGCCGTAAAGGCCGTCCCATAAGTAAAAAAAGTATTTTAGGAGGAAATAATAATGAAGAAAGAAAGTTTTGAAGACTATATTACAGGATACCTTGGTCTTACGGCTATTGAATATATGGATGTATTGCAGAAATATCGCGAGTGTTTTGCGGAAGAGGTAGATAGACGCGTAAACGAACAGTTGGATCATGTAGTGGCACAGACAATTATAAAGCTTAAAATGAAGCTGCGCCACGATATACAGCAGGAAGAATGTCTCATGCTTATAAATAAAATTAGTACATATCTTCAGACATTGATTTCACTTGAGGGGAAAACATGTTATTCGGAGTCTACGCATAAAAAGTTTATATTAGTAAATCTTCAAGGCTTCCTACTTACGATCGTTTATGGAATAAAATTCGTAAAATACAGAAAAAAAAGGTATTACGGCTTCAGAGTTAGCTAACCTGTTTGGACTTTCTAAGCGTACCTTAAGCAGATACGACAAATCTGCTCGTCCGTTAACAATGGAAAAATTAACTAATTTCCTTGACAGCATAGGCGGATTTCTCAAGATCGTATATTAAAATTGCAGTTACTTACTGATTATAGTGGAGGAGGTGAAAACAATGGAGAATATCACAATTCCAATCTGGCAAAGATATGCTTTAACAGTAACTGAAGCTGCTGAATACTATCACATCGGAGAAACTAAGCTCAGAAGAATCGCAGAAGAACATCCTGACGCTGATTTTATAATAATGAACGGTAACAGGGTGCTGTTCAAAAGAATCAAGTTCGAAAGATTCTTAGATCAGGCAACAGCATTATAGCTCTCAAAACTATTGAAATAGACCCGGACTTGTGTTATAATTAACCTGCAAGTTCGGGTCTCTTTTCAGAAAGGAGTGTTCTAATGAGCGAGAAGAGAAGAGACCAAAAAGGTCGTATCCTAAGAGACGGAGAAAGCCAACGTGCAGACGGCAAATATCGTTTCAACTACGTTGATATTTCAGGTAAGCGGAAAGAAGTAACCAGCTGGCGATTGGATGATGCTGACCCTGCTCCGGCAAATAAACGCAAAGGGCTGTCGTTAAGGGAAATGGAGAGGCAGATTGAAAAAGATAAATATAATCACATTCTTTCAAACGGTGGCGAATACACCGTTCTTTCCTTAGCTGAGAAATATGTCTCTCTGAAGACTGGTGTAAGAATCAACACTGAGACAGGTTACAAGACCGTGCTCAACATCATCAGGAACGATCCCTTCGGAAGCAGGAGGATCGATACTGTCCGGATATCTGATGCCAAGGCATGACTGATAAAGTTACAGCGTGAGGACGGTAAAGGATACAGCTCGATACATACCATCAGAGGCGTTCTAAGGCCAGCGTTTCAGATGGCTGAGAATGATGATCTGATACGAAAGAATCCATTTCAGTTTCCTCTGTCAACAGTAATCATCAATGACAGCGTCACTAGAGAGTCTATAACAGAAAAACAGCAGGCCGACTATCTTGAATTTATTAAGCAGGATAAGACCTATAGCAAATACTATGAAGCAATTTTCATCCTGTTTAACACTGGACTGCGTATTTCCGAATTCTGTGGGCTGACTGTATCCGACATTGATTTTGAGAAGAATCGTATCAAGGTAGACCACCAGCTCATACAAGCCAGTAATATGAAGTATATCCTTCAGGCTCCCAAAACGGAGAAGGGCATCAGGTACATACCTATGACCGTTGAAGTCGCTGATTGCTTCATAAGAATAATCAACAGGCGCAAAAGAGTCAGAACAGAGCCAGTTATAGGAGGCCGCGTAGGATTTCTGTTTCTGGACAAGAATTCAAAGCCGACTGTGGCACAGCACTGGGAAAAGTATATGCAGCGCATTAGGGAGAAGTATAACAACGACATCGGCCGTCTGCCGCTGCCTGCTATCACTCCGCATATCTGCAGGCATACCTTCTGCACTAACATGGCTAAGAACGGTATGAACCCCAAGATGCTTCAGTACATAATGGGACATACAGACATAAGCGTTACATTGAATACGTATACTCACGTCCAGTATAAAGATGCGGAGAAAGAGATGAAGCGCTTATACGGTATCGTTTAGCATTAAACATTCATTTTACCATTTTATCGTAGTAAAAATTCACAAAAAAACACTGGTGTAGCCCAATATATGGTCGAACTTTTTTCCACAGTTTTTCCACGCTTGCAATGAAAAACATGAGAAAATATGAAAAAATATGCAGAATTATAAGAAAATATTCTTTTTTTATTCATGTTGTGTTAAAACGAGCTTTGAGGCTATTTTACGAAGATTATCAAACATTTAAGGAGATTTGAGAAGATGTATAAAATCATGTTTGTTTGCCATGGCAATATATGCCGCTCTCCTATGGCTGAATTTATAATGAAAAAGCTTATCGCCGACTGCGGTCTTTCAGATGAGATATTCGTTGCTTCAAGTGCGACAAGTACCGAGGAGCTTGGCAACTCGATCTATCCGCCTGCAAAAGCCGAGCTTGCAAAGCACAGTATCGGCTGTGGCGGAAAGTTTGCTGTACAGCTCAGGAGATCCGACTATGATAAATACGACCTGTTCATAGGCATGGACACTGCCAATATTCGCAATATGAACCGCATTTTTGGCAGCGACAGTGGCGGGAAAGTATATAAGCTACTCACCTTTGCAGGGCGCGGAGATGATGTCTCCGATCCGTGGTACAGCCGCGATTTCGGCAAGGCTTACAGCGATATCGACGAGGGCTGCCGCGGTCTGCTAAAATATATCAGGGAGGAAATGCTTTGAAATATACCATACTTGAAATAATCGAATGGGATTACGGCTGCGAGGGAGTTCCCGACGGAGAAGAGCCCATGTGCAGCGTAGTTGTCAAAGGCGAAAACGGAAACGAAAAGACTATAAAGCTGTCTGACAGCTATCTCAGCGAAAATCACCTTAACATAGGCGATACCATAGAATTATAATGCTTTACTATATGTTCAACAAGCCACATGGCTGCGTTACTGCTTGTTCAGATGCGTTCCACAAAACTGTTATGGACTACTTCCCTGCCGAACTAGCAAAGAAGCTACACCCCGTAGGCAGGCTTGACAAGGACACCTACGGACTCCTTATACTAACTGATGACGGCGACCTTGATTTCAAAATAATGCAGCCTGACAGGCATATCAGCAAGACCTATTTTTTCTATGCTGTGGGAACTGTCAATGCTGAGAAAATACAGCTCATCGAGAATGGTATCGCTATGAATGGCTTCACCTCAAAGCCAGCGGAATTCCGACTTTGCAGGCAGTACAGAATACGGGAGCTTGAAGAGTTTATTCCTCTCGAACGCCGCGAAAAATACATGAAAAATCCCGACGGTGCTGCTTTTGCGGCAACACTTACCATACATGAAGGCAAAAAGCATGAGGTAAAAAGGATAATGGAAGCTGTTGGCTGCAAGATATTCTACCTTCGCCGAGACAGCATCGGTTCTCTGGAGCTTGATACTGCACTGAAACATGGAGAATACCGCAGACTGACCGAAAATGAAGTAAGTTTACTTAAACAGAACAAATAAAAGCCTGAAAGAAGTATATAGCTCCTTTCAGGCTTCGTTTTATTTTTTAGACTTTTTTCGCAAAGCAAAAATAACTCCAAATATTATTACAAGTAATGCAATTCCCACACTGCTCCATAAAAGAGCTGTTTTTGCCACATCGGTGGACTTCTGCTCCACTTTTTCAGTCGTCACATAGGAAAATCCCGTTGCACGGAAAGCTTTATCCACTTCTTCGGCAATGATCTCATGTCCTGCTGCATTTGGGTGGATATCCATTTTCTTGATATTGGTAAGCTCATCTGCTCTGCCCTTAAAACGCGGCGCAACATCTATGACTTTATATCCGTTTGCCGACTTTTCGGAAATGATATTGTTGAGCTTTTCTATATTCTGAGCCGTAAATTCAGTTATCACGGAAAGTCTGTCGAAGTATTCAACAGGATCATAAAGAGTCTGCACAAATACTGTTCCGTCAGTTCTGCTTTTCAGCTCAGATGATATGATATCAATATTCACCGTGAACTGCTCAAGTGCCTTGTCCGCTTCGCTTCCCATGCCAAGTAAGGCAACCGCTGCACCTGCGAAGTCGATATCCTTCACATCAAAATTATTGATATCTTCTATACCGAGACTGTCGATAAGCTTGAACAGTATTCCGAGAAGGTCATTTCCGCCGATAGAAACTACAACAGCATCTGCGTCTTTAAGTTCGCTGTCAAGCTCTCCGCTCTGTATCTGAGTGATAAGGTCTGAGGAGGTATAGCCTGATACAGCTTCGTTTACCATTGTATGTCCGCACTCGCCTTCAAGCTCCGATGTATACTTGTTTTTCAGTATATTTGAATACGAGGGGCAGTTGTAATTGTCGCCCTTTTTATATCCGTCAAGTCCGTAGCCTGCTGCTATGGAGTCGCCGAGAAACATCATCTTCGGCGGTACTTTTGTTTCATGCACAACTTCAACTTCGTGTATTTCTGTCTTTGAACAAGCAGAAAAGCTCATCATCATTACTGCCGCCCCAATGCCTGCAGCAGCCTTTTTTATAATATCAGCTATCCTCAAAAGTATCATCTCCTTTTTATTAATTATATCATAACTTTACAGGTATTTCAATATAATTTTTAACGACATAATAACCAAAAAGGACGCTGAAAAGCGTCCTTTAAAGTTTAGATGATATATTTTGTAACGTCGAGTGCGTGTTTTGCGGCTATCATGCCGAAAGTATAGCATCTACCGAGAGATAGTCCTGTCTGGTGGAATGGATAATCAGCTCCACCGTAGAATGGTCCGCCAAGATTGCCTGCGCAGTAAAGTCCCTGTATAGGCTTGCCCTCGGCATCAAGAGCCTGTGCATTCTCATTTGTGATGACTCCAGATACCTCTGCCGACACTCTGATATGCTTTCTTGCACCCCAGAAAGGTGCTTTTTCAATCTTGTGCATATACTTTGCAGGCTTGCCGAAATCAGTATCGCAGCCCTTGTCGCAGAGCTCGTTATATCGGTCTATTGAAGCCTTCATCTTATCGTATGGTATTCCAAGCTCGGCTGCAAGCTCCTCAAGAGTATCACATCTGTGCAGGTCGATAAGGTTCTTGAATACGCCCTGAGGCTCTTCAACTGCTCCCGGAATGAACTTCTCCATAACGAACGGCGGTACACAGCCGTCAACGAACTCGTCCTTATCCCAATTAACGTAATCGCTGTCGTAAATAGTGCAGTACCAGCCCTTTGAGCCGTCCTTATGGTCGGCATCGAGCATACTTCCCTTGAATTTAGGCTGATATTTCAGAAGATTGCCCATATATACAAAGCCTGTATACTCGTTGGTGAAACGTTCACCGTTCATATTTAAATAGAGGAAAGGCTCTTCAAACATAAGCGCAGAGTCAAAATCATGCATCATCTTTGTATGTCCGAGATTTTCCATTTCAGCTCCTGCACTTATGGCAAGTATATGCCCGTCACCTGTCTTGCCGAATTGCTTCTTGTCAAATTCGGCTATATCAGGACACCAACGCTGTACCATTGCAGGATTGTTGGTATAGTCGCCTGTTGCAAGTATTACTGCCTTTGAAGCGTTGAACTGAATGTACTTGCCGTCCTTGTCCTTTGCGATGACGCCTGCAACTCTCTTTCCGTCCATGACAAGTTTAACGGCAGGTGTGGAGAAGTATGCATCAAGGTTGTCATGCTTTACCATTATGTTATTGAGGGCATTATGCAGGGCATTGCCTACATTAAGCGGCTTCGGACCTATCCACGGAGCCCAGAAGTAACAATGGTCATCGCCGTAGTCATAGCTGTTCATACGGTCTTTCCATACGCCTGTGAAGTCGCCGCTGGTGCTTCTGAATGCGCAGAGCTTGTCACCGTCATTGAGGAGTTTCGCGCTTTCGGCATTGTTGTCCACCTTGCTTCCGTCGCCGTATTCAGTCTCTTTGGTAAGTCCTGCGCGATTTAAGAACCACATCATCGCTTCCTCGGAGTGTTCGGCATATGCGCGGAGCTGCTTTGTGTCAGCTCTCCAGTCGCAAAGGCTGTTTGTATGATGTATCCACTTTGCTATACCTGCTTCTGTGGAACGTGACTTTATTATTGCAGAGCCGCAGTTGCCCTGAGATACTACTCCCGCTTCTTTTTGAAGAATAGCTGTTTTTGCACCGAGCTCCGCTGCCCAGCCTGCCGCAGGTACGCCAGAAGCTCCTGCACCAACAACTACTATATCATAATCTTTTACTGCATCTGCTTTGATATCGCCAAGCTCACAGCATGAACAGCTGACCTCGGACTCTGTAAGCCCGCATGGTATCTTATTAATAATGTCACTCATATTTTCTGGTCCTTTCAAATTAATTAATATAAATATATTATACCACTTCCTTTTCTGTATTTCAATACCGTATAAAAAGAAACGTACCGCATCAAATGCGGTACGCTTCTGTTGGGATATCAATAATTATTACGAAACTGACTGCATATAGCTCTCGGGGAGAGAAGAGATATTTCCTAAAAGGAACTTCTGGATAACAAGTGCATCATTGCTTGTGATACCTGAACCTGCAGCTGCAACGTCTCCGTTGAGCTTACCCTGATCTTTAAGACCATACTTATCAGGACTTGCAAGTGCCTGCATGATAGCAACTACGTCGCCCATATCAACTGTACCATCACAGTTAGCATCGCCCCACTTTGTTACCTTGGAGTTGAGGTCTGCCTTGATGTCGATAGTTGTGGTTGTAACAGGCTTTGTTGTAGTTGTAGTCGTTGTGGTAGTAGTTGTTGTAGTAACCTTTGTAGTAGTTGTTGTTACTACAGCTGCCTCAGTGCCCTTGAATGCGTATCTCATAAATGTGTAGAGATGTGGCTTTACTGAGTCTGCACCGTGTCCGCCTCCAGGAATTGACTGGTAAACATGGTCAACACCGTTTCTTGTGAGTATATCACTGTAAGACTTAGGGAATGTACCAACAACTGAGTCGTTTGTACCGCCTGTGATCATAAATACATATGGCTCAGGTCCTACGTCTCTGAACTTCATTTCGCTCTCTGTCATACAGCCGGGATGCTCCATGAACATATCCTTACCCGGTGTGATACCAGGTGCAGGACAAGCACCGCCGACATAACCGAAGAGGTCAGGTCTCATAAGTCCGATATAGATAGCTTCACGTCCGCCCATTGAAAAACCTGTGATAGCACGGTTCTCTCTGCCTGTCTTTACAGGATAATTAGCTTCAATGTATGGTATAAGGCTGTCCGAGATGTCATAGAGGAAATTGTCATATGCAGCGCAAGTCTCCTGATTGATACCGAAGCCGCCGCCCTGACTGCCGTTCTTGCTTGTGAACTGGCTTGGGAGTACGATGATCATTTCCTCAGCCTTGCCGTTACCGATAAGTCCAGCCATAAGTTCCTGTACGCCCATACCGCTTACCATGCTGCCCTCGTCACCGCCGATGCCGTGGAGAACGTACATTACAGGATATTTCTTGCTTGGATCATAGTTAGGAGGAAGAACAACGTTACAGCTCTTCTGTCCGCCTGTGAATTTACAGTTATATGTTTTCTTTTCAACCTTGCAGCCCTTTGCCTCGTTGCCGCTCGGTACTGTTGTAGGCATATCGTTCTTGATCTTTGCGTTAAGGCCCTTGTTTGCGTTACCGCCGTTGCCTGCATCGCCGCCGATGTTTCCACCGCCGTTGTTGAAGCCGCCAGCCATACCGCCCCAGTCGATGTTGCCACCGTTGTTGCCGCCGTTGCCGCCGAAATCACCCCAGTTCATTCCGCCGCCATTGCCGCCGAAATCACCCCAGTTCATTCCGCCGCCATTGCCGCCGAAGTCGCCCCAGTTCATTCCGCCGCCATTGCCGCCGAAGTCGCCCCAGTTCATTCCGCCGCCATTGCCGCCGAAGTCGCCCCAGTTCATTCCGCCGCCATTGCCGCCGAACTGACTCATATCAAAGCCGCCGTTTCCGCCGCCGAACTGGCTCATATCAAAGCCGCCGTTTCCGCCGCCGAACTGGCTCATATCAAAGCCGCCGTTTCCGCCGCCGAACTGGCTCATATCGAAGCCGCCGTTTCCGCCGCCGAACTGGCTCATATCGAAGCCGCCGTTTCCGCCGCCGAACTGACTCATATCAAAGCCGCCCATGTCGAAGCCGCCGCCAACATTGCCGCCACCTGTAGTATTTCCTGTTTCAACAGTTACATCTGACTGACCTGAACCTGTCTTGACTGAAACGCTCTTAACGTTAGCTGATCCGTTTGATCTGTAGCCTTCAATATTGAGTGAAACTTCATAAAGTGTACCTGACATATCAAGTCCTGCTTTTTCCCAAGCATCAAAGTGACCGCTTACATCGATAGTGCCCTTCATGTAGTTTGTCTGATTGTTAGCTGAACCACTTGTCTTACGAACGCTCCAGTACTGAGGGAATGTAGCTGTTCCGTCAAGTGACGGCTGGTTGTAACGCATGGACTTGCGGATATCATAAGTGTTTCCGTTGAGAGTTACGGTACCCTTATTTTCTCCGTCATTTCCGGGTGGTCTCCAGTCACCCCAGCCTTCTACGATGTAATATTCCATGAGAGGGTTTCTCGTCCATCCGTATACACACATATAGGAATTTCCTCTTGGTGTATACTCTACATCGTACTCAAGTGTGATGCCGTTCAACTTCTTGTAGTTGATCTTCTGGCTGTCGTAGTTCTTGCCCATACGAGCAAGGAAGTTCTCAATGTTGCTCCATGAGCAGGTGAAGGATCCTGCACTTGGATTCATTGAAGCCTGTCCCTGACCGTTCTGATTCCACATTTCGTAATCAAAACCGCCGATGTTGCCGCGTGTCTGCTGGTCAGCAGCTGATGCAACTGATGGGATACTTGCAGCGATCATCAGTGCAGATACGGTTCCGCTGATGACCTTTTTGAGTGTGTTTGATCTCACTCTAATCACTCCTTTGTTTAAACATTTTTATTTTTGTGTCGACAAATTAATGATTAAATAAACCCCTGATGAGCAAATGCTCTATATATTTCCCTTACAGGATAAACTATTTGGCTAATAAACACAAGCCAATACTTGCTGTAATTAATTTAAGTTGCCATAATTTGCTATTTTAATTAAATGTAAAAATTGGTACTACCAATAAGCTTTAACAATAAGGTGTAAAAAATGCAGTTTAAGTGGATTTTATACCATTCGTGATTGAATTGCTTTAAAAAAACAACTTTTAGTTATATTGTTAACAGTGGTAATTCCAATATCAAATCAGCAGTAAAACCATACTTTTTTATCAAAATGAGATACAAGTCACACAAAAATAAAAAGGCAGCCGCTTCCTGTAAATGTTTTCGGAAACGGCTGCATAAACGTTTAATTAACTTTTAATCACGACTTATAAAAACACAAAAATGAGTTGTTTTTTTATTATGTACATCATTTGTTCTTCTTTTCGTATACGGAAAAGCTCAGTCCAAGATCGTCTCGACGTTCATGCTGTACAAGCTCATATTTGCTTTTGTCAAACTCGGGGAAGAAAGCATTTCCCTCATATGGGCGGTCAAGCTCGGTAAGGTAAATACGGTCGGCTATCTCAAGTCCCTCGGCGTATATCCTTTTTCCGCCGCAGAGGTATATCTCCATATCTCCCCCGCACTGCTCCGCACATTTTTGAGCGAGCTTCACAGCTTCGTCAAGGCTTTTCACAGTTCGCAGATTGCGCGAAAAAAGGCTCTGCGACGAAGAAACGACTATATTTATCCTGTCGGGCAGCGGTCTGCCTATGCTCTCATAGGTCCTCGTGCCCATTATACATATATTTCCTTTTGTAAGCTTGCGAAAAAAAGCTCTGTCCTCGGGAATGTCCCACGGTATCTTCCCGTTGCAGCCTATAACACCATTTGCAGCTACTGCTGCCACTATATTGATCATTTTTCATTCAACCTTTCAAGAAGTTCCGAAACTTTACAGCCAAGCACAGGGTGTACATAATCAGGCATAAGCTCTGCCGCAGGTCTGAGTACGAAGTCTCTGTTCTGCATATCGGGGTGAGGAACTGTGAGATCGGGCTCGGATATGATATTTTTGTCGTAGAATATCAGGTCAAGGTCAAGCGTCCTCGGTCCCCAGTGTATCTCACGGGTTCTGCCTGCTTCATTTTCTATACCATGCATAAGATCAAGGAGTCCATGCGGCGAAAGCACTGTCTCGCACATAAGTGCTCCGTTGAGGAAATCGCCCTGCTCCGTATAGCCATAGGGCTTGGTAACTATAAGTGACGACTGCTTTATATTGCGGATATACTCGTTTTGCTCTATCTTTTTCACAGCTTCTGCAATAATGCTTTTGCTGTCGCCTATATTTGAACCAAGTGCGATAAGTGCAGTATGCCAGCTGCGGCTTATTTTTACAGATACAGAGCCGAATTCCATATCTATAGGTGCTTCAGGCTTCCTTATCTCGATATCCGTGCGGACTATTAGCGGTGAGCTTTTAAGCACGGCTACTGCTACAGCCTGCGCAGCTGCTTCTATAAGCTTATAAGTTTTCTGCGTCATGGCTTCTTTTATGACTCCGCAGACCATGCCATAATCCACTGAATGTTCCAGTTCATCGGTAAGACCTGCCTTTTCGGTATCAACATAAAGCACAGCATTAACGTAGAAATTCTGTCCGTTTATGTTCTCATGCTCAAATACACCGTGATGAGCAAATATTTTCAGTTCATCAATGCATATCCTGTCCATTTTTGTAGCCTTTCATCACTGCCATTGTCATTTTTACGGCGCGAACGTTTTCTTTTATATCGTGAACGCGGAGAAAAGCCGCCCCCTTCATTGCTCCGATAACGGAAAGAGCTATAGTTCCTTCAAGACGCTCATCTGAGGGCAGGTCAAGAGTAAGTCCTATGACTGATTTTCTCGAAGCTCCCAGCAATACGGGATAGCCCAGCCTTTTACAAAACTCGTCCATGCGGTCGATGACTTCGAGGTTGTTCTCATATGTCTTGGCAAAGCCTACTCCTGGGTCAAGGATTATCCTGTCACGGGCAATTCCTGCTTTTTCCGCTATTTTAACAGTTCCCTCCATATCCGATATAACATCATCGAAGTAGGAAGTGTAGTCCATATTCTCCCTGTTATGCATAAGACAGCAGGCTTTGTTATTTTTAGCTATCAGTGATGCCATTTCGCCGTTGTCGTATTTAAGTCCCCATATATCGTTGATAAGGTCTGCACCTGCACTAATGCCTGCTTCTGCAACTTTGTATTTGTAAGTATCAAGGGATATGGGCACATCAAAGCGGCTCTTTACAGCCTCTATAACAGGTGCTGTACGCTGTATCTCCTCATCATCGGATATCTTTGTATATCCGGGACGGGTTGATTCGCCGCCGATATCAAGTATGTCCATTCCCTCTTCTATCATCTTTTCGGTCTGTCTCAGGGCAGAGTCCATATTATTGAACCGTCCGCCGTCTGAAAAAGAATCAGGAGTAACATTCAGTATTCCCATAATGTAGCAATTGCTGCTTACGTCAAATTCTTTATTGCCTATCTTCATACTCATACCTCTATATGATCATTTCGCTTTTCATTTGGCCAGTTACATTCGTTCTGCGCCTTGCAGAAGCTGCACATTCTTGACTTTTTATCAGCTTCGTAAAATACAGCTTCCAGTGTATCGGCTTTGTCGCCCTCACTCCTGTGAGAACGTATGATACCGATTATTTTCTCTGCTTTTTTACTGCCGCAGCCGACCTCAGACAATATCCGCTGTGCCGTTTCTGCTCCAACTGTCTCATGGGGAATCCCCTGTGTATATTCCTCAACTCTGCCTATGTCATGGAGAAGTGCTGCGGAATAAACGATATCCTCTTCGGCAGATATTCCTCTCTCTATGCATATGAGCATGGTCATCCTCGCCACAGCAAGGAGATGTTCAAGCCCGTGTCCGCAGAAAATACGCTCCTTTTCAAGCTCTTCAAGCTCCTCCAGCTTTAGGCGGAAAGTGCTGTTTTTCAGTATTCTGTTTGCAGTTTCCAACATCATCTGCACCTCCTATGAACAGGTGGTTTCAATTAATTATATCACATAATATAAAATAAATCAATAAATGTCTAATTTATAGTTATTTATTGAATTTTCTTGTACAAACAGTCAATAATAATTGACTTATCATATGATATATGATATAATAATTACAAAAGAAAATGATAAATAATATTATAAGTATCCTCATTATCTGATCCAACTCTATATGCTTATTTATCGGAAAGGAATGCACTTATGAACAGTACAAGAAAAAAGCTCGCATTGTTTGTCGGACAGGCTGACGAAGAATATCAAAGCCGTTTCATCAGTGGCTTCCTCACGAAAGCTCTCGCTGCGGATTATGATGTCTGCATTTTCTCAATGTACCTCAAATATCAGGATACGCCCGAGCGCGAACAGGGTGAGTCAAATATCTTCTCACTGATGAATCCCGAAAAGTTTGACGGTGCTATTATCCTGAAAGACAGCATACAGACAGAAGGCGCAGCCGAGAAGCTGGAAAACAGATTAAAAGAGTCTTTTGACAGACCTATCGTTGTTATAGAAAAGGAAAGCGACCTCTTCCCGAGTATCTGCACAGACGGCTATTCTGCCGTATTTGAGCTCATCACTCATCTTATCGAGGCACACGGCTGCCGTGATATCGCTTTCGTTTCGGGTAAGAAATGGCATAAGCACTCAAAGGAGCGTTTAAAGGCTTACCGCGATGCGATGCAAAAAGCAGGTCTCAATGTATCGGAGGACCGTATCTTTTACGGTGATTTCTGGTACAAAAGCGGTGAAGTATTTGCTGAAAAGCTTTTAGCCGATCCCCCCCTGCCCGATGCTGTAGCCTGTGCAAATGACCAGATGGCTATAGGTCTGTGCAAGATATTCGCCGAGCACGGCATATGTGTTCCCAAGGATATCGCGGTTGTCGGTTATGATTCAACATACGAGGGCAGGACAAGTCCCTGCTCTCTTACATCTTCTCTTATACCTGCCTATGAGTTCGGCGAATACGCATTCAGCTTCCTTATGGAAAGAATGAATGATAAGACTCCCGACTCTTTCAAGCTGAAATCTCAGATTCTTTTAGGCGAGAGCTGCGGCTGTCACAATGAATCTATGCCGCAGTATCAGATAAAGCGCAGCGAATGGGGCACAGATATCTCCGAAGAGGGCTATGACTCTGTTTTCAATAATATGAACGAGAGCCTTATCTCACAGTCATCTCTCCCTGAATATCTCAGCACCGTTTATTCATACGCTTATCAGCTCAAAGGTATAAGCGAATTTCATCTTTGCATAGACAGTAAATGGCAGAAGATCTGTCTCGGGGTAAGCGTCCCTCATAACGGCTACAGAGATATGATCCACGCTATAAGATATAACAGCGATCACAAAAACAATATGGCAGGTCTGGAGGAGAGTTTTTCAGCAACTGAAATGCTTCCCGACCTTGAATTTGAACGCTCATCACCTGCCGCTTACTTCTTTACGCCCGTTTACTTTGAAAACGAGTGCTTCGGCTATGCGGCAGTAAGATATGAAGATCCATGCAATTCCTACGATGATATCTACAGACGCTGGGCAGGTGCGGTATGCAGAGGCTTCGAGATACTCAAACGCAATATCACTCTCAAGCATATGCAGGAGCAGCTGGACCGTCTGCGAAATAATAAATTCGCTGTTTATTCCTACGCCTACGGAAGTCTTGACGAAAAGGAAAAGAAAGAGTACGATCTTGTTGCAAAAATACTCGATGAAAATCTTCTGGATTATCACTTCCAGCCTATCGTCAATACCACAGACGGAAGAATATACGGCTATGAAGCTCTTATGCGCTCAAAGACTGTTCCATACGTAAGTCCCCTTTCTATCATCAAGTTCGCAACTATGCAGGAACGCCTCAGTGATGTGGAACGCGCTACATTCCTGAACGTACTCCGTACAATAAAGGAAAAAAGCGAGTCATTGGGCAAGGTAAAGATATTCATCAACAGTATCCCGGGTGTAAGGATAAACAATGATGATCTTCCTGTACTTAAAGACTATCTGGATAATAATTCAACAGAAATAGTCGTTGAGCTTACAGAAGAAGCCGAACTCAGCGATACTGATCTTACAAGGCTCCAGAATTTCTACAGACAATACAATATCAGCTTTGCTGTTGATGATTACGGCACAGGTTATTCAAATGTCAGCAATCTTCTGAGATATATGCCTGATTACGTTAAAATAGACCGTTCTCTCCTGAGCGGCATACAGGATCAGCCTAAAAAACAGCACTTTGTCAGCGAGATCATTGATTTCTGTCACGATAACAATATCATGGCTCTTGCAGAGGGTGTTGAAACATCGGAAGAACTGCGCACTGTGATACATCTTGGTGCAGACCTGATACAGGGCTTCTACACCGCAAGACCGTCGGCAGATATCATTCCTCAGATAGACGAAAAGCTCAGAAATGAGATAAAGCAGTATCATCAGGAACATATTGACGGCAGCAACAAGAAAGTCTATTCAGCAGGAAAGACCAACCGTATCTCCCTCACAAAGCTTGTCAAGAACGGCTATACCGATATAATTGTGGGCAAAGACGAAATGGTATATAAAGATGTTTCCATTATCGGAACTCCCGAAATGAAAACCAATGTCCACCTGCGCATCGAGTCAGGCTACAGCGGCAGCATAACTCTTGAGGACGTAGTCTTTACAAATATCAAGAAGCGTCCATGTATCGAGATAGGTGCAAATTCAAACGTTACTATCGTTCTTTGCGGTACAAATCACCTGCTCGACTCGGGTATTCAGGTACATGAATCCTCAAAGCTTGTCATGGAAGGTGACGGTACCCTCAATATCGATCTCAATGCACCCGAATACTACGGTATCGGAAACGCTCTTGATGCTCGTCACGGTGAACTGGTATTCGAGCAGGACGGCGCAATAAGGATAAACTGCCGCGGACAAAAAGGTGTCTGCATAGGCTCGGGTCTTGGCGGTACTATAAGAATAAACCGCGGAGAATACAACTTCAAATCCTGTACCGAGACTTGTGTAGGCATAGGTGCTGTAACAGGCGAGACCAAGCCTGTGATAAATATGTGCCTTATAGAAGCAGATTTCACAGGCGAAACAGGTCTGCTCATCGGTTCGCTCGAAAACAATGCCTGTGTTTCTATAAACAAAAGCACTATCCATTTATACAGCAAAAACAATTATATGTGTTGCATTGGCTCATTAAACGGAGCAAATGCAAAAGTCAGCACGGACAACTTCGGAGCTGTATTCAACATAATGTCGGACAATACAACGGTTTTCGGCGCTTTGAACGGCATATCTGATATCAATTTAAGCAGTTCCTCGCTAAAGCTTGAGGATACGGGCGAAAAAGCACTTATTTTCGGCGGATATGACAACAATACATCACTGAATATCTCAAATTCAGATATCAATGCCGTTGTACGCTCTGCCATTGAAAAAGATACCTATGCTCCCGAAGAAAACATACATATCGTTAACGGAAGGATAAAAATACTTGTAAACGATAAGGAGATAAAGCATAATATCGTTTTCAACTATAAATGATAAATCATATGATCATTAATCACCGACCAAACCGTAATTTTCGGCAAAGTCACTATCATATGCAAGATCTCTCATCGGAGGTGAAAAAACCAATGATCAATTCCCTGAAAACAATAGCATTTTTCGGATGCGCTCTTACAAGCAGATACAGAAGCGGTCTCTGCAAATGCTTCAATAATGCGGCAAAAAAGATCAATGCCAATATTGTATATTTCAATTCTCTCGGAAAAATAGGAGAAAAAACCCTTGAATTCTCTGAGGGAGAATATGACCTCATAGACTATATCGACCTTGAACAGTTCGACGGCATAATCTACGACGGCGAAGGCTATAACGTAGAAGGTGCGGAGGAAAAGATCATCAAAAAGCTTCGTACCGCAAAATGCCCTGTAATATCCATAAGTACTTACGTTGACGGATTCTATAATATAGAATTTGAAGATGCATCAGGTATGCGCAGACTTGTTGAACATTTCATAGATGTTCACAAACATACAAAAATAGGTTTCATGACAGGCTATCTGTCACACCCCGATGCACAGTTGAGACTGAAAGTGTTCAGGGAGGTAATGAAAGAAAGAGGGCTGCCCGAGAACGGTGTAGGTATCTTTGAGGGCGATTTCTGGTTCCACAAGGGCGAGGAAGCCGCAGATTTCTTCCTGTCGCGCCCTGAGCGTCCGCAGTCTATAATATGTTCAAACGACTATATGGCAATATCATTGTCAACTGCACTTAAACACAGAGGAATAAGGATACCCGAAGATATCTCTGTCTCAGGCTATGATGGATCAATTGAGGGTAAGCAGTTCGTTCCGCATATCACTACCGCAACACGCGAAAGAGAGGATATTGCTGAAAAAACAATGTCTATATTAGCGCAGCTTATGGACAACGGCACGTTCAGCGGCGACAATATCGTTTCCCCGAGAATAATCCCCTCTCAGTCATGCGGCTGTGAAAAAATAATATATAAGGAAGAGATTCATACCATTGATGAGATCAACAATAGTATCCGTTATTTCGATAACTGCGTAAACGACGCACAGGCTGCCATACTCAAGCTAAATAAGGTGGAAAAGCTGAATGATCTCGAACATTCTTTCAAAGAATGTGCAACAAACTTCGGTGATTACACCGCTTTCTTCCTGTTCACTCAGACCGATACAAAGGGCAGGCTTTCATGTACCAGCGAATACTCCGTTCCGTCAGATAAATTCGTACCACTGATATGGATAGACAAGGAAAATGAGTATTTAAAAACAGATCAGCCTATGAGAAGTGCCAATATGATACCGCAGGTAAACTCTGATGTACCGCATTTCTATTATATAATGTGTATTTACTGCTCTGAAAGAATGTTCGGATATACCCTTATCGAAATGGAAGATGACGATATCTTCACCGATTTCTATAATATCTTCCTGCTCAACCTTTCGGTCACTATTGAACGTCTATGGAAAAATGACAATATCAATAAGCTTTACGAAAAGCAAAAGGGACTCTACGAAAAACAGAAACAGATCAGTATACATGATGCGCTCACAGGAATGTTCAACCGCCGTGGATTCAATGATGCTTCTGAGTATGCTGTTAATAACCTCGAAAAGAAAAGCATCGTCTGCACAATGGTACTTGATATGGACGGCCTTAAACATATCAACGATATTTATGGCCATAACGAAGGAGATGCCGCTATCAAGGCAGCAGCAGATATAATTACTCAGTGCTGTACTTCAAATGAAATAGCAGGCCGTGCAGGCGGCGACGAATTCTACATCTACGCTTCTGATTATTCACAGGAAAAGCTGGATAAGTTCAATTTCGATCTGACGCGTCTGTGCAATGAGTATAATATGAGTCAGGGTAAACCTTACAAACTCGAACTCAGTCACGGTGCATACCTCATCGAGGCTGATAAAAATACCCGCATTGAAGACCTTCTCAAAATAAGTGATGCAAGAATGTACAAGCATAAGATGTCAAAGCCGGGAAGGCAAAAAAGATAATTAGTAAAATCATACCCCCGAAGCACCATAAAAATGGCTCTTCGGGGGTGTTTTTTGTATTTTCATTACTTTTGTACAAACAGAAGCCACCTTGTTTATATATTTTGCTGATTTAACAGTTATTTAATAATATCAAATAATTGCAATAATATAACAAAATGTAAAAAACCGTTCTTTTTCTACAAAAATCATCATTTTTTGAGTTGACAGTAGACAAAAAACATGATAATAATAAATATATATATTGTTTTTTTGGCATAACTGCATACCCTTACCGTTAATTCCCTCTACGGATAAAAATATCGTCATGATAAATATATGCAGTAATGTCTTAATTAATTTTTTCTTAGGAGGATTGGAAATGAAAAAGAAAATCTTATCAATCGTGTCAGCCGCGGTGCTAACCCTCTCCTGTACCGCAGTTGCACCTGTCTGGGCAGCGGAAAGTGATTACCTGCTGCACAGCACATTCGAGGAAGGAAGCGATCAGTGGAGCGGACGAGGTGCTGCATCTGTAAAAACAGTAACAGATAAATCCCGTTCGGGTGAGGCTTCATTGTACGCAAGCGGCAGAACCGCTTCATGGAACGGTGCTACAGTTAGTCTTGGTTCAAACTTTAAAGCAGGACAGGATTATGCTTTCAGTGCTTATGTAATGACGGAAGATACTTCATCTCCCGTTACGTTCTATCTCACATTGCAGTACAGTGACGGAAGTACTACAAGCTATCCCAAAATAGCCGAAGTAACAGCTGAAAAAGGTCAGTGGGCACACCTTGAGAAAAGCAGCTTCACTATCCCGTCGGGTGCTAAGGATATGCAGCTCTATGTAGAAACTGATGAAAGCACTTGCAGCTTCTACGTTGATGAAGTCGTAGGCGCAAGTGTAGGCACTGAGATCAGCGAACCTCCTGCTGCCGTACAGATGAGCAAGGGCGATATCAACTATGACGGATCTATCGACTCACTTGATATAGTCGCTGCAAGAAAGTGCCTTATCAATGAGACAAAGGACAAGAAGACTCTTAAAGCTGCCGATGCTGACAGCAACGGCGTTTTTGAAATAAACGATGCACTGCTCATTATGCAGTTCGTTGCAGGCAAGATAAAGGAATTCCCTGTTGTTGAGCCTGTTGTGGTTCCCGGACAGCGCAAGTACACTATGGAAGAGCTTACAGAGATAGTTCAGAAGTCTCTTGTAAACAACGAGCCTAACGATTCTCATATGGAAAAGAGCGGCGTTAAGTACGGAACTATCAAGAGAGAAACTTACTTCTCCAAGAAGGCTAACAAGAACAAGCCTTACAATATCCTGCTCCCTGCTAATTACGATGAGAGCAAGCAGTACCCTGTACTCTACCTCCTCCACGGCTTCTTCGAGAACGAGAACCGTATGATAACAACAGGAAACGGTACGATGTATACACGCCAGATCATCGGCAACGCTATCGCATCAGGCGAAGCTAAGGACATGATCGTTGTTGTTCCTTTCGTATTCACAAGTGCTACTATGAACGATGCTACAGGCTTTGCTGATGCAGGTTCAAATGAGGGCTACGACAACTTCGTTGACGATATCGTAGACAGCCTCATGCCGCATATCGAGTCCAAGTACAGCGTTGCTACAGGCAGAGAGAATACTGCTGTTACAGGCTTCTCAATGGGCGGACGTGAGTCACTCCAGATCGGTATGAAGCACGGCGACAAGTTCGGTTACGTTGGTGCTATATGTCCTGCTCCCGGTGCATCAGGCTCATGGAAGTGGAACAGCGAGTCAGAGACTCCTTACCTTGTAATGATAACAGGCGGTACACAGGACGACGTTGTTGGTCTTAATACTCCTGAGGGCTACCACAACAACTTCACAAGAAACAATGTTCCTCACGTATGGCACGTTGTTCAGAACGGTCACCACGGTGATGACTCTATCCACTCACACATCTATTCATTCGTAAGAGGTATTTTCCAGGCTACTACATGATCTAACTAATAATAAAAAGATCTCCCTGTGTTTCGCAGGGAGATCTTTCTTATATTATTCTCTTATAAACGTCTTGTCCGTGTTCGGGACTCCGCTTTCATCGGAAATGTAGCGTTCTACCTTCATGTGCAGGTCATATTTCTCACGAAGCGAACTTATCGTTTTCATCATGGGCGATGCATGGTGCAGGTCTATTGACTCCTGATCTTTCCAGCTGTCGATAAGGAGCACCGTCTCCTCATCATTCATTGGGAAGAAGTATTCGTATCTAAGATTTCCCTGCTCTCCGCGGATAAGGTCAGCTGTTCCGCTTGATTGCATTTCTTCGGCGAATTTACACGCACTGCCGTTTTTGCCGCTGTAGTAGATGTTTACTGTGATACTCATATCAGTGAGCCTCCTTTTATTATATATTCTCCGCAAACTCTACGGAGCGTGGATTGACGAAATATCAGCTATGGAGTATAATTAAAGCATGAACAAAAATAAATTTTCAAGAGGTGATAAATATGGATCAGGTTAAAACAGGCGAGCTTATAAGACGTTTCAGAACAGAAATGGGACTCACTCAGAAGCAGCTGGCAGAACGTATAAATGTAAGCGATAAGGCTGTATCAAAATGGGAGCGCGGCAACGGCTGTCCCGATGTGTCATTACTATCTGCACTGGCTGAAGTTTTCGGGACTGATGTTCAGGTGCTTCTGTCAGGTGAGATAGATAAAAACGAAAGTGAGAAAGGTAATATGAAAAAGATAAAGTTTTATGTGTGCAGCAAGTGCGGCAATATCATTACATCTACATCTGAAGCGGCAGTCACCTGCTGCGGCAATAAACTAACTCCTGCCGAGCCGCGAAAAGCTGAGGAAAACGAAATGCTCAAGGTCGAGGACATTGGCGGTGAATGGTATGTTTCTTCCGACCATGAGATGACCAAGGAGCACTATATAACATTCGCGGCTTATGTGTCGGACAGCAGTATAATGATGTTCAAGCAGTACCCCGAATGGAATTTGCAGTTCAATCTGCCAATGTACAGAACAGGCAGGCTCATGTGGTACTGTACCAAGTGCGGACTTTTATATCAGGATATCAGACCAAAAAGAAAATAACAACATTATTCCCGTCTCCTGAATATATAAACGAGACCGTAGATGCCTATAGTGCCAAAAACTGCTGCGCCAATAATAACAAGAACAAACAAGACGTAGTTGATATTATCTGTGGGCATATAGACTACATCGTGAGAATGAGAGTCTATCATTACGGAAAAGCGGTCACCGCGTTTATACTTTGCAGGCTTTGAACCTACATCGCTTGTATATCTATACGTTTTTCCTTTGTATTCATATTCAATAACAGGAGCATATGTGATGTGCTTTTTAAGTCCCTTTGTTTTATAGGTTACCATATCCACAACTACAGCTTTGACCTCAGTATCGCACCTTGACTTTGTCTGTACCCTTGATATCAGCAGGTAGAAACCTAAAGTCATAAAAACTACGCCTATTAGCAAAAAAAGTACACTCCCAAAGAGATCATCTTTTATTTCCTTTGGTAATTTTTTCATTGCTCACTCCCCCGTAAAAGTTATTATAGACATTATACATCATTAACCAAAGAATTTCAAGCAAACAAAAAAGTCTCTGAAAACAGAGACTTTTTTGCTTTTTTATTGGAGGGGTTCATCTCATTTTTGAGAATGACTAAGCTGATTTATTATTTTTTCTGCCCGTAATAAGCATTCGCACCGTGCTTGCGGAAGAAATGCTTATCAAGCAGACGCTGCGGCATATTCGGAGTATCGGAACGAAGTGTCTTTGTTATCCACGCCATTGCAGAAAGCTCTTCAAGAACTACTGCATTGTGGACAGCTTCCATGCAGTCCTTGCCCCATGCGAATGGTCCGTGATTTGCCACAAGTACAGCGGGTATCTTGTCGTATGACTTGCAGCACTCAACAATGACCTTACCTGTTTCAAGCTCGTAGTCTCCGTTTACTTCTGCATCGGTCATCTTCCTTGTACAAGGTATCTCGCCGTAGAAATAATCGCCGTGTGTAGTTCCGAGAGGAGGGATACCCAGACAAGCCTGTGCAAAAGAAGTTGCATATCGGCTGTGGGTATGTACTACTCCGCATACGCCGTCAAATTTTCTGTATATCTCCAGATGTGTAGGAGTGTCACTTGACGGTGATAATTCCCCTTCGACTTTCTCACCGTCAAGTGTAAGTATAACTATATCATCTGCTGTCATCGCGTCATATTCGACACCGCTGGGCTTTATGGCAACAAGTCCGCTCTCACGGTCATACTCGCTGACATTGCCCCATGTGAATGTAACAAGTCCGTACTTCGGAAGAAGCAGATTGGCTTTAAGGACACGTTCTTTTAGCTCCTTAACGTCCATATATCACATCTCCGATCATAATATCACGTTCAAGCTTTTCCTTTGTGGTATCCTTGTTGATTACCACAAGCTCTATTCCCATGATACGAGCAAAATCACGTACAGTTTCATCTGTAATATCGTATGACAGAACTGTATGATGTGCTCCTCCAGCGATTATCCAGCATTCAAGACCTTCAAGGAATGAAGGTGCAGGCTTCCACATAGTTCTTGCTACAGGAAGATTAGGCATTGACTGGAATGGCTTTTCGCACTCAACGTCCTGTGAGATAAGTCTGAATCTGCCGCCAATGTCGATAAGTGACAGTGCCTTTGCAGAACCTGCCCTGCCCTCGAATACTATTCTTGCAGGTGCTTCCTTGCCGCCGATACCGAGCTTGTGTACCTCGATGCGAGGCTTGTCTGCTGCGATAGACGGGCATACCTCGAGCATATGCGAACCCAGTATGAGCTCATGCTTATAGTCGTATGTATAGTCTTCCATGAAAGAGGTATTTCCCTCAGGATACATTGCCTTTACGATTGCTGTCATACCTGCTGTTTTCCAGTCACCCTCTGCTCCGAAGCCGTAGCCCTTGTGCATAAGGTGCTGTGTTGCAAGTCCTGGAAGCTGACGCATACCGTGAAGATCCTCAAAGGTATTTGAGAATGCCTTTGCACCCTCGCGTACAAGTATCTTTTCGATAGCTATCTCCTCACGAGCCTGATATCTGATAGTTTCTTCATCAGCCTTATCATAGTCGTAAAGCTCTGCGTATTCTTTCATAAGTGCATCGATCTCTGCATCTGTTACAGCGTTCATTATCTCAACAAGATCGCCAACAGCAAAGGTATTTACCTGCCAGCCAAGCTTGAGCTGTGCTTCGATCTTGTCGCCCTCAGTAACTGCAACTTCGCGCATATTATCGCCGAAACGTACTATTTTAAGGCTCTTGCTGAACAGTGCTCCCACTGCTGCGCGCTGCCATTCTGCTATTTTTCCCTGAACTTTCTTGTCCTTCCAGTGTCCTGCAACAACTGCTCTCGGCATACGCAGACGAGCTCCGATAAAGCCATGCTCTCTGTCGCCGTGTGCGGACTGGTGAAGATTCATATAGTCCATATCTATACCCTCATTTGGGATAGTCTCATTGAACTGTGTGTGGAAATGCAGCCACGGCTTCTGTAAAAGTGCAAGTCCGTTTATCCACATCTTTGAGGGAGAAAAAGTATGACAGAATGTGATTATTCCTGCACACTCATCGTCATAATTTGCTTCCTTGATTATACGCTCTATCTCCGACTCTTTCTTAACTGTCATTTTGTATTCAACAGGAAAAGGAAGATCAAGTCCGTCAACTATCTTCTTTGAGTCCTCTTCAACCTGTCTGAGAGTCTCTTCGCCATACAAAAACTGTGAGCCGGTTACAAACCAAAATTTCATTCTATACCTATCCTTTCTATTTTTCGGGAACAGCCGCTTTTACTGCTGCAAGTCCCGAAAGGTAATTTCTCATATATTTATTGATCCCGTCCATGTCATCTGACTGTGGAGAAACTGTATTTCCTTTCATATCGGCAAATACTCTGTTATTAAGGTAGTCCTCGAGAGTTTCGCCGCTTCCTCTGCAAACCATATAATCCGCAAGAAGTGCTATTCCCCATGCTCCGCCTTCACCAGCGGTCTGCATAAGTGTAACGTCTGCACCGAGAGCAGCCGAAAGGAAATTCTGACTTGGCACGGGAGTCTTGAAGAAACCACCATGTGCATATATCTTTTCGAGCTTTACGTGCTCCTGCTCTGTGAGTATGTCCATGCCAGCTTTGAGTGAAGCAATGCATGAATACACAAGACTGCGCACAAGATTTCTTATGTTAAACGCTGACTCGGGATCACGCATCATAAGAAGCTTGCCGTCCTTTACTCCTGTTACGGGCTCGCCTGCAAAATAGTTATATGAAACTATGCCGCTGCAATCTGTTTCGCCCTCGGCTGCAAGGCTGTAAAGCAGGTCGTAAAGCTTGCCTTTGGGCATATCACAGCCTGTTTCTTTAAGAAGCTCGCCGAAAATGCCGAACCATGCATCAAGGTCAGATGTACAGCTGTTGCAGTGTACCATTGCTACAGGAGCACCGCAGGGGGTAGTAACGATGTCTATCTCACGATGAACAGAAGCGAGGTTCTCTTCAAGAACTATCATGGAGAATATTGACGTTCCTGCCGAAACATTGCCAGTTTTCGGTGTTATGCTGTTAGTGGCAGCCATTCCTGTCTGTGCATCGCCCTCAGGCGGACAGAACGGAGCTCCTGCTTTGAAAGTTCCTGTGGGATCAAGGAGCTTTGCTCCTGCTTCTGTAAGTTTTCCTGCACATTCGCCTACGCGGACTATACGAGGCAGGATATCTTCAAGCTTTGCGGTAAGCTCTGTACCCTTTGCAAGGTCGTTGAACTTTGCCGCCATTTCAGCATCATAATCGCAGGTGTCCTGAGCTATGGGGAATATTCCCGAAGCATCGCCCGTTCCTATCACCTTTTCACCTGTAAGGAGATAGTGGACATAGCCTGCAAGTGTGGTCATAAATGATATCTTTCCCACATGAGGCTCTTTGTTGAGCATAGCCTGATAAAGATGTGCTATGCTCCAACGCTGCGGGATATTGAAGCTGAATGCTTCCGTCAGCTTGTCTGCCGCTTCCTCTGTCATTGTGTTGCGCCATGTTCTGAACGGTACAAGCTGTTCATCTTTTTCATCGAATACGAGATAGCCGTGCATCATTGCCGATATGCCGATTGCAGCAGCTTTCTCCAGCTTTGTTCCGTATTTTTCTTCAACGTTTTTCATCAGGTCGGCAAAGCATTCACGAAGTCCTTTTCTGACATTATCAAGAGAGTATGTCCATACTCCGTCAAGCAGTTCGTTCTGCCAGTCATAAACACCAACTGCCAGAGGAGCACGTTCATCATCTATAAGTACTGCCTTGATACGTGTCGAACCGAATTCGATTCCTATTACAGCTTTACCGTCTTTTATTATCTCTGCACTGCTCATTTCTTTACTCCTTTTGTTTCCATGGACTTTGCTGCTGAGAGATTAGTCTTTTTGCGCTTTGCTATAATGATACTCTGGACTACAAGGAATATACAAAGCATAGATGCATTTGTTATTCCTGTCCACCAAGCATCATCAAGTCCTACAGATGATACTATATTCTGGATAAGAGCAAGTGAAAGTACGCCGAAAAGTGTTCCTATAATATTTCCGACGCCGCCCGTAAGCATAGTTCCGCCGATGATAGAAGAAGCTATAGCATTCATCTCAGCTCCCGTTGCATGAGACGGAGATCCCGAACCTACGTGCATAAAATATACAAAACCGCCAATTCCACCTAAAATTCCGCACATAAGGTATGCAAGGAATGTGGTTCTCTTTACATTTATTCCAAGCATAAGTGCGCTTTGTTTATTTCCGCCTACTGCATAGAAGTTTCTTCCTGTCTTTGTCCATTTAAGGAAGAGGAAAAGTGCAGCGACGATAACGAGTGCTACTATGACACCGATCTCTATATATGCATCTATGTAGACACCACGTTTATTTACCCAACCCATTTTGGGGATTATTATTCTTGTTTCTTTAAGCTTTACAAACGCCTCGTTCTGAACATTGAACTGATCTGCGTTTACAATGGTAGTCATACCTCTTGCAAAGAACATACCCGCCAGAGTTACTATAAACGGCTGGATATCAAGATAAGCTACAAGGAATCCCTGTATAAGTCCGAATGCAAGTCCGATACCAAGTGATATCATCATTGCCCCGAATACGCTTCCGCTGTGTTTGTCAAGAAATACGGCTGAGCTCATGCTCACAAGTGCGGTCATACCACCTACCGATATGTCGATACCGCCTGTTATCATTACCAGCGTCATACCGCAGGCAAGTATGATAAGTGCAGCGTTTGCATTTAGCATATTGAAAAATGTCTGTGCTTTGAGGAAGCCCTCACCAAGTCCGAATATCGCATAAAGATACATAAGTATGAAAACGATTATCGTTATGGACATGAGCAGATTAGTGTCTGTTATTCCTCTGAGCAGATGTCGGCGTGGTTTGCCGACAGTCATGTCTTTTTGCGGCATATATTATTCCTCCGTTCTGCCCTGTGTTTTTCAGCTCTTGCTCTCTGCATTCACAGGTGAACGCAGGCTCTTGCAGAAAGCTGCTATCTTTTCACGTACTATCGGTGCGCTCAGTATAACAAGAAGTATTACTACTACTGCCTTGTATGCAGGAAGAGCGTCTGACTGTACATTGAACTTATAAAGCGTTGTTGTGAGGAACTGTATAACATATGCTCCGAGTATTGAAGATGATATGCTGAATTTTCCGCCGCTGAGCGAGTTGCCGCCCAGTGCGACTGCCAAAATAGCGTCCATTTCAATATCTTTTGCAACTACTGAATAGTTGATAGTCGAAACACGGCTTACCTTGATAAATGCTGCAACTGCCACGCATAATCCAAGTATAACGTAGGTTATGAACTTGATGAATGCAGGATTGAGACCGTTCAGACGAGATGTCTTTTCATTGATACCTACAGCCTGTGCGTACAGTCCCAGAGTAGTGAATTTCAGGACAAGCCATATAACAATAAAGCAGGCTATTGCAATAAATACCGGTGTGGGTATCGGTATTCCTGGAATATATCCCCCGAAATAGGCAAATGTCTTATCATTAACTACCGGAAGCTTGTTATGGTTTATCCATGCTGCTATGGAACGTCCTGCTGTGAAGAGAATAAGTGTTGCGACCATTGGCTGTATCTTGAATATGGATACAAGTGCTCCGTTGAATGCACCAAAAGCCATTGCAACAAGGCAGCTTATAAGAAATGCAACTATTATAGGAGCTTGAAGCGTAGCAGCCTGTGCATCTGGTCCGCAGAGAATTCTGAGCACAACGCTTCCGCTTATTGCCATAGCAGCTCCCACACTGATATCCTGTCCGCGTGAGGCAGCTGTTACAAGTGTCATACCTATTGCAAGTATGGCAAGCTCCGAGCCGTAGTCGATTATGGAAATGATATTTCCTGAAAGTACAGGATCTCCTGCACTGTTATGTCCAAGAGTTATCTTGAAGAATGAAGGATCCATTATAAGATTGAATATTGCAAGTAAGAGCAGGGCAGCTATAGGTATAAATATCTGCTTTTTTACGATACTTGCCAAGAAAGAGCTTTTTTCAGCACTTTTCGGTCTTGCTGTCATTCCTGCTCACCTCCTGCGATAGTATTCATTATTGTTGTCTGTGTAAGCTCATCGCCTGTAAGCTCGCCTACAAGCTTACGGTCGCGCATTACAAGCAGTCTTGAACAGGTACGGAGCATTTCATCAGTCTCAGATGAGATGAAGGTTATGCTCATACCTTCAGAAGCAAGTTTAAGTACAAGCTTCTGTATATCTATCTTTGTGCCGACATCGATGCCGCGGGTCGGTTCATCAAGGATAAGATATTCGGGGTGTGTCAGCAGCCAGCGTCCAAGTATTACCTTCTGCTGATTTCCGCCTGAAAGCGACTTTATAGGAGTATTCACCGATGCTGTTTTTATATCGAGGAGCTTGATATACTCATCGGCAAATTTAGTTGCCTCAGCTTTTGTAAATGGCTTGAAGAAGCCTTTCTTCACCTGCAATGCAAGTATGATATTGTCACGGACGGAAAGGTCGCCTACTATTCCGTCACGCTTACGGTCCTCGGGAAGATAAGCAATGCCGTTCTTCATAGCGTCAATAGGCTTGTTTATCTTTACTTCCTTGCCGTTTACCTTTACTTTTCCCCCTGTTACCTTATCCGCTCCGAAGATAGCTCTTACACACTCGCTTCGTCCCGAGCCGAGAAGTCCCGTAAAGCCGTTGACTTCGCCCTTGCGGATATTGAAATTGAATGGTTTTATGCCTTCCGAACTGCATAAGCCCTCAGCTTCATAAACGTAACCTTTGCCCTTCTCTTCAAAAACAGGTATATCGTTTTTGATGTCTGCCATATCATCGAGCTCTTTGCCGAGCATCTTTGATACGAGCTGTACACGGGGAAGATTTTCTATCTCATATTCACCTACAAGCTGTCCGTCACGAAGAACAGTTATCCTGTCGCACACTTCGTATACCTGATCGAGGAAGTGTGTTACGAATATTATACCTACTCCGCGCTCTTTAAGCTGTCTCATAAGCACAAACAGCTTTGCAACTTCCGATTCATCAAGAGATGAAGTTGGTTCGTCGAGGATAAGCACACTGCATTCCATATCAACTGCTCTTGCTATTGCGACCATCTGCTGTACAGCTATGGAACAGCTTGCCAGCTGCTGTGTGGGCTTGACTGCTATACCAAGCGAGTCAAGAAGCTTTCCTGCATGACGGTTCATATTTCTCCAGTTAACAAGTCCGCGCTTTCCTCTGCCAAGAAAGATATTCTCTGCCACTGAGAGGTTGGGGCAAAGAGATATCTCCTGATATACCGTACTTATGCCCATATTCTGAGCATCCTGCGGAGAATGTATCTGGACAGCTCCGTTCTGTCCTTTTATATAAATATCTCCGCTGTCCTTTATATGTACACCTGTGAGCACCTTTATAAGAGTTGATTTGCCTGCGCCGTTCTCGCCCATAAGTGCATGGATCTCGCCCTCACGAAGCGTAAAATCTACGTTTCTGAGTGCCTTGACTCCCGGAAAGGATTTATATATACCGCGCATTTCCAGCAATGATCTTTCCTGCATTGCTTTTCCTCCTAAGTGAGTTTCAGCCTTTTCCGCACCTATTATACGGAAAAAATCTGTAAAATTAGTGCGGTGACTAAATACCCGAACGCGCCACCGCACTTATTTTATTATTATTAATGTCCTGTAAAAATATTATCAGATACCGTAGTTATCTACATCTTCGGCTGTGATAGTCTTTGCATCAAAGCCCTTTTCGTCCATGATAATGGTCTTCTGAGAGAGGGTCTCACCGTTTTCAAGCTTGTCGATAACTTCCTTGATATATGTTGACTGGAAAGGATTGCACTGTCCGTCATAGTTCCAGTTGCCTTTCTGGAGCTCTTCAAGTGCCCACTTGTTGCAGTCAAAGCCTATAATGACTACGTCCTTGTCAACACCGTGTGAGATATTTGCTCTGTCAAGAGCTGCAACTGCGCCCTTAGCCATATCATCATTCTCAGCGTAAATAACGTTGAACTTCTTGCCTGAGTCGATAACAGACTGAACTATCTGCTGCGCCTTTTCAGCATTCCATTCAGCTGTCTGCTGTGTAAGTATGTTCCAGCCCTTTGCTTCAGCAGTTTCAGTGAGAGCTCCCGAACGTCCCTTCTGAGCTGCCGAACCGATCACACCCTGGAGGTGAATGATGTCATATGATGCCAGATCCTGTGATTCAAGCCATTCAACTGCCTGCTGACCTTCCTTTGCCATATCGGAAACGATAGAAGCTTCGTAAAGGCTTTCATCTGCGTCAATTGTACGGTCAAACAGGATAACTCTTGTGCCTGCATCTTTTGCGTCCTTGAGGACTGAATCCCAACCTGCGGTATCAGCAGCCGAGAGAAGCAGGTAATCAACTTCGTCCTGTATGAACTTCTGTGCATAGTTGATCTGCTCTTCGTTTTTCAGACTGTAAGCAAATGATGCGTCAAAGCCGTTTTCCTTTGTGAAAGTTGCTTTCAGATCATTAACGTTAGCTGTACGGTAGCCCGACTCATTAGGATCGTTATTGATAATGCCTATCTTGATAAGATCACCCGATGAACTTCCGCCGCCGTTGTCGTCAGACTCTTTATCAGCAATAGTTGTTTCCGCATCTGTTGCTGCATCTGTTTTCTTTTCAGCCTCTGTTGTACTGTCAGAATTAGATGAACTGCCTGAGTTTGATGATTCGTTTGTGCTTCCGCAGCCTGCCAGCATTGTACCGCAGAGGAGCGTGCTTACTGCCATTGCCAAGACTTTTTTCATTTTCATAATTAAAATTCCTCCATCCGAATTTATTATGTCATTAACGTCCTCGCCGTTAACTTGTATTTACATTATAGCCAATTTGTACATACATCGCAACCGAAAATGTTACACAAAATGTTTATTATTTTTGGAATATCATTACCAGTATATTTACGGACAAATATTGGCACTGTTCTGAAATTGTCTTGGAGTCTGTCCCGTGTATTTCTTGAAAATCTGGCTGAAATACCGATAATCCTTGAATCCGACGTCATAGGCTACCTCATACACCATCTTGGAAGTACAGCATAACAACTCCCGTGCATGAGCTATTCTTGACAGTGCAAGATATTCAAACAAATTCTGACCGTACACCTTTTTGAACTGTGTACTGAGATAGGACGGACTGAGCCCCACAGCGTCTGCAACAACTATAAGCGAAAGCTCATCGTTCATGTAGTTTTTGTCGATGTAATCCTTAGCCTTCGCAACGATACTGCTGCTGCTTCCTTTTGCCGATTCTATGCGCCATTTTATACACTCACGTATAAGTGTATGCAGGAATTTCACAGTATCCTCAACCGTCATAAGCTCATTGCCTATCTCATCGGCAGTACCGAAGGTATTGTAGAATTTTTCACTGCTCACGCCTATTTTCTGAGAAAACGAATAAGCTGTAACGTATATCTCCATACATACGTACAATCTGAGCATAAGCGACTCTATATATGCAAATCCCACATCTTCAAGCAGCGTATCCAGCATATCATCGCAGTTTTCGAGACTTCCGCTTTGCAGCAGTTCCTCTGCCTTTTTGATGTCTATACGTTTGACATCATTGACCTTCTCCATATTTTTTTTCATAATAATACCCCACAAATTCTTTTATACTTCCAAACTCAAACACTTTACACTCAGATACTCTTTACCGATTCACGCACCCTTAACTCAGGGGGAAAAATAATGTCTCCGCTATCCGAAGGATAGGTATTTATCAGGTCTATGAGCTTCTCGGCTGCTGCCTCTCCAAGCTTGCGCTGCGGATGAACAACAGTTGTAAGCGGAACATCGCATATAGAAGCGAACTTCGAGTCGTCTATACCTATTACAGACAAATCGTCAGGAACACTTATGTTATGCTCCTTGCAGAATTTCAAAAGCTTTATGGCTATGTTGTCATTGTAGCAGACAAAAGCCGTAGATTCGCTGATAAGCTCAAGAAGTCTGGTGCAGCCCGAAGTAAATACCGAATTCTTATCCGATGTTGCGAACCACATTACGTTGTCCTCAGCGTTTCTTATACCGTGGGCAATACAACTTTTTGTAAAGCCGCTGTATCGTTTGTGTCCCTGTATATCGTCAAGTGCGAATATTCCTGCGATCTTTTTGTGTCCGCAGTCGAACACCCTGTCTGTAGCTATCCTGCCTGCCGCTTCATCATCAAGGGATACGCACGGACAATCAGACCACGGATATTTTGCATTGAAGAACACAACGGGGATATTCTTTATTTTCAGCTCTTCGTAAAGATCCATATTAGGATTTGGAAGAGCACTCTTTGACGGCTCTACAATAAGTCCCTGAACTCCGCCCGATATCATGCTCTGCAAAGCCTGTCGTTCCTCAGCTCCCCTGTTATGTGTTATGGCAAGCTGCATAGAATAGCCGGAATCGTTGAGTACACTTTCGATGCCCGTAACGATATTCGGGAAAATATAATCATTGAAATACGTGGATATAACACCGATATTTCTTATCTGTCCCGCAGCCGGCTCACTCTTTGTATAGCCTGATGAAACAAAAGCTCCGCTGCCTCTTACGCGGCAGATAATGTTTTCTTTTTCAAGGCAGCTCAGTGCCTGTCTTACTGTCTGACGGCTGACACCGTGTATCTCACACAGTTCCTTTTCTGTCAGAAATCGGTCTTTCGGCTTTAGTTCTCTTGTACTTATATATTTTTTAGTCCATTCGACTATCGCCAAATATTTATAATCTTCCATAGTTACCTCCCAAACCCACATCACACCGGATTTTTCTTCATAATAACACATTATTCATATTTTGTAAATACAACTTGTAACAACTTCCTAAAATTTGTATGCACACACAAAAGATGCTTCCGCTCTTTGTGCAACACGCCAATATTATTTCATGTTTCAACAATACAATTTCTCTGCATTTGCTAAAGTTGTATTGCTTTTGGAACATACAGCTATACATATCAAACATTATCCATAGCATATAAAGGCACATAAAAAGGCTCATGTAACAATTGTACATGAGCCTGTAAATAGTTTTTGTCTTATTCTGCATTTTTCAGTGCAAGTACCTTCGGTATCTTGTGTATGCGAACAAAGTCAAGCACTGTAATGATGAGATATGCCGCAAATACAAGGAGAAACTCCTTTACAAATCCCGAAACAGGAAGTATAAATGCAAACCAGCCGCTCATCTGCATCATGATAAGCTTCCAGAAGAAATCCATAAGCTTATATCCTATGTATATTGCAAGAAATTCCGAGAAGAATACAACTAACGCCGTGGGGATCAGGTACAGCGAGGCTATCTCACCGTTCTCGTAGCCAAGTACCTTAGTCATTGAGATAGAGCGTTCGTTTTTCTCGATTATGACCTTCGTGAGCAGATAGAGTATAATGGCTGCCACTATAAAGCATACATACTGGAAATACTTCATATATGCGCCCATTGATTGATCCAGCTGGTCAGCAACTTTTATCATATCCTGAGAAGTTATTTCCTTTGCGATATATTCCTTGCTGATATCGGTTATCATGCTGTCGGAAATGTATCCGCTGAAATCGTCTGCTTCCTTATCGAATACTCTGTTGAACTGTCCTTGCTCCATGAATACGGCAACACCTGCGGAATAGTCGTATATGTCATGGACCTTCCATCTGTAGTCTTTATGCTCATATTTCTCGGAAAGTGTTATGGTATCACCTGCACTTACACCGTATTTCTCGGCATAAGCCTTTGATATATACACCTCATTATCATCGCACTTGTTCAGCTTTACGTATCTGCTGCCGTTTACGATACCCAAAACTGATACTTCCTCATTATAATCATCAGATTTTCTCTCCAGTGAAGCTATCGAAAAACGTTCAGCTCCGCTGTTGGCAGTTGTTATTATATTTCCGTCCTCGTCCTCAGTACTGCTGAGTATCAGCTGATCCTCGGCAAACATCATATCACCCATGGAGTCCTGATAATATGACAGAGTCTCAGGCATTCCCACTGCCATTGAGATAAGCAGCATAACAAATGTGATACCTACAAAAAGCATTATGTAGTTCGGGATGTTCTGTAAGAACACACGTATCCTGAAACGCTGGAAGAACTTCCATTTCGGCAGTCTTATCGCCTTTTTTCTCTTTTTGCGCTTCAGATCATGACGTAAAAATCTCAGCGGTGAAAGCTTCAGCATCTTTGTTATTACAATGACGTTTATCACAAGCATGAGCACTGTAGGTACAATAGTTGTACGTATAAACGCTTCGGGAGTCCACAGTGTTTCAAAGCTTGGCAGACTGTAGCTGCTGTAGTACATATCTGCAACGATATTCTTGAACAAGGTATAACCGAGAACATTTCCTACAACGGCGGCTATGATAACTATTATCAGCGGAGCACTCATATAATAACGCAGAAGCTCTCCGCGAGTATAGCCCGATGCTCTGAGAGTACCTATTACGGACGACTCCTGTTCAAGAGTAGTGCTGATATTTACCGCAAAAATAAACGCCAGAACTGCTGTAAGGATATATAGAAGTATCTCTCCCATAGCTTTGTCCTTGCCGATATCGTTTCTTGCAAAGCTCATAGCCTGATTTGCGTATGCAGGAACATAGTCCTTTATCTCCATATCCTCGGTATCGGATACAGCTGTTTGCGTAATGAGAGCTTTCAGGAAATTCTCAGACATTTCTTTTTCCTCATACTCGTCAGCAGGCTTTTTGTTATAGGTGAACCCATAGTTTGCAGTTGTATTTGCGTGTATACGCTCAAAGCCTTCCTTCGTGGTCATACCGATGTCGAATGTAAGTGCATCGAACATTGTATCGGTGTTGTTTTCGTATAACGCGCTGTAATCCACAAAGGCAGCAAGTCCGACTACTTCAAAATCTGTATCTCCTACCGAAAGAGTATCTCCGACTTTTATTTTTACATTGTCGGCGTGCATACGGTCAATAAGGATCTCATTCTCATTCTTAGGAGCACGTCCCTTGAGGATATCGTAAAGATCAATGTCACCGCGCTCACCGTAAATGCGGATAGTTCCTGAATAATCGCTGTCTGAAGGGATAGTCTCTTCAGTGTCCTTGTAGAAAAGCTCATAGACCGTAACAGGTACGGGAGTTGTTTCCTCGTTAAGTCCGTAGCGTTCGGCAAGCTCACTGTACTTTTCGTCGATTTCCTTGTCTATCTCCTTTTTGGTTTCGTCCATTGCATCGGACAAAGCTTTTGAGTAGTACTCGGAGTCCTTGGCAGTCTTTATTGCCTCATCGTAAGCCTTGTCATAGTTCTCGGCTATGGCAGTCTCATAAGCAGAGCTTATCATGCTTTCACGCTTTGCCTCGGGAACCTCTGCCCCCATAGCTTTTGCAGCTTCTATCTTCTCATCAACTGCGGCAGTTACCTGTGCTTTTATAGCTTCTCTGACCTGTTCAGCCGCCGTTTCTTCCATTGCTTTATTAACGGCTTTTTCAACTTCATCAGCCGCTTCATCGTAAGCACGTTCACGATATACAGCAGCAACATCAGCGCGCTCACCTGTTTCGATAGCTTTTACCGTGGCTTCATCTGCTTTTTTTGAAAGAGTGAAATGACCGTCCTCACGCTTCATATCCTCAATGCTGTTATCGAGTTTATTGAGCATACTGTTGTTTGCAACGTACATTCCCGACACAAAGCCGATAGTCACGATAAGCATAAGACATATCATCAGATAGCGTTTCCAGTCGCGGAGCATATCCTTCCAGACACGCTTGCGAAGAGGATCTTTCGGACGCTTACCGAAAGAGATCTTTTTCTTCTCCATGTCCGCGCCCCCTTACCAATCTATCTCAGCAGCGGTGAGCTTTTCACTGTTGATATTATCGTGTCTTATCTTTCCGTCGCGGAGCTTTATAACATGGTCTGCCATTTGTTTTATAGCTTCGTTGTGAGTGACCATGATAATGGTATTTCCGTACTTCTGATTAACTTCCTCGATTAGCTGCAATATCTCCTTTGAGGTCTTGTAGTCAAGAGCTCCCGTAGGCTCATCGCAGAGAAGTATATCAGGATTTTTCACGATAGCACGACCTATGGACACTCTCTGCTGCTGACCGCCCGAAAGCTGGTTCGGCAGCTTGTGGCGATGCTCGTAAAGTCCGAGTATTTTAAGCAATTCGTCAATATCCAGCGGCTTATCCGACAAGTAAGCGCCTGTTTCAATATTTTCCTTTACATTAAGGTTAGGGATAAGATTGTACATCTGGAACACATAGCCAAGGTGCTTGCGTCTGTAGCGTGTAAGACTTTTCTCGTCCATTTCCTCCAGCTTATCACCGTTTATTGATATCTCTCCATCGTCTGCACTGTCTATGCCGCCCAGTATATTGAGCAGAGTTGACTTGCCTGAGCCCGAAGGTCCGAGGAGTACGCAAAACTCACCTTTACCTACCGTAAAGTCAAGTCCCTTTAGGACTTCCTGTTTGGTTTCGCCGCTGCCGAAGCTCTTTTTCAGTCCGCTGACCGAAAGAAATTTTTTGTCCTTTTCACTCATAGTGTTTTCCCCCTGTATCATTGATGTCAGCCATTCATTTCAGCAATCGGTTCAGATGAACATATGAATGTCTATTCATATGTTAGCACATATTTACTGATATGTCAAGTGCTTTTTTAGTATTTCGTCAGTTTGGATATTAACAAGTATTATAGTTTGCAGCAATAAGTTAGTATATACAAATATTTATTTTTTAACAATTGATAACATATGAAAATTCCCCGCAGCTGCGGGGAATTTTAAGCTTTTAAGTTCATTGCTTTTATCATGTTTTATGGCTGATATCAGCTTTTTTCCTGCCGCCTGCAATGTCCAGACCTAAACACATTAAAAGCATGATAATGCCAAATACAGAAACTGCTTTTCCGATTGCAAGGAGAGGTGCTTTAAAACGTATCTCTACCTTATGTGAGGAGCTTTTTACAGGGAATCCGAGAAACGCAGTATTTACCCTGACAGGCTTTACCTCTTTCCCGTCTACAGTAACGCTGAAGCCTTCGTTCATGACCAGACTTGTTGCAGCGATGCCGTCATAGTCGGCGGAAATATTTCCAGCTATAACATCGCCGTGAGTTGCGGACATATCTGCCTTGAAAGGTATAAGCTCCGAAGAAGCTGCCGTCAGCTTATCCGCATCGAGAGCATAAGCTTCGATATCAGAAATGCGCACATCTCCTCCTGTGATAATGATATCGAGCTTGTCGCTCATATCCGATATGACATACTCAAAAAAGTTATTGCCGTTTTTGTATTTCCATTCAGGATTGCAAAGGGTATTTTTAATGCCGTTTATATTTATTCTTACATCGCCCTTGTTCTCCCAGCTCATCTTGCCCTTTTCTATGGGATCGGCAACATGAAAGCGCAGCATAAGTATCTTTCCGCAAGCTTTCTCGGGCAGCTTATAGCTGAATTCAGCTATACCGTCATCAGTGCTTATGACCTTTTCGCCGTTCCGCTCTTCCGAAACTGCACTGTTGAAAATGTCGCTCATATCAACAGCTTCAAGCTCAGTGTCAAGCTTCACATCAGGCATATCCTGCGGCACTATAGTATAATTCATAAGCGCAATAATTTTATCGGGATATTTCAGTGTATCATACTGTCTTTCGCTCATTACATCTCTGCGGATGTATGCCATAGGGAAAGCATTCTTATTCTCGTAAAGGTAATATTCTCCGTCATTCTTTATAAGCTCCAAGCCGTAATTTGAAACAGGCTGATTTGTTATGTAATAACGGTCGCCCATAAATGAATTGAAGAATATGTTCTTTGAACGTACAGTCAGTGCGGAATTACGGTATTCATTCTCGTTATACATCTCGTTGAAGTAGAAACTGTTGTAATAGTGCGAATGGAGCGAGGAATAAATGGTATCGCTGTAATGCCGCGGAGAATATACTTTATTCACTGTGTAAAGTCTTCTTGTATCTACTGCCGTGCGGTAGATATCATCGTCGGGCATTTCAGATAACATTTTGTATACTTCCTTTGAATTTGCTGTATCATAGCCTTCTCTTGAAGCAAGCTGGTCGTAGTTGTTTGCGAACAGACATACTACCATAGGTACAGCAAAGGTCAGTACAACAAATATGCTTTTATGAGTTCGGATATAGATATACAAAGCAACTGCAACCACAACTGCGTCTGCCAGATATGCCCCCAGCATAGGGCTCATTCCGCTTATGAAAAAGGATAGTACCGAAAACAGTACGAAAAATACCAGAAACTTTTTGCTTTTGAACTCTGAAAGCCCATTCAGCATATCAGCTGTCAGCGTAAGAGCCATAGGCAGGAACGGAAACAGCACCTTCGGATCGGTATAGAGCGTACCATTGAGCAGATACAGTGTTACAGGGAATATAGGGAACGAAAGTATCAGTATCGCAGCAAAACGCTGGTGCTTTTTCCCCTTGAAAAGATAGTATAATCCTGCAAGCACACCGAAGCCTGACAGTCCCATTGCCGAATTGTAATACGTAAGCTTGTCAAATCTTAATGTTGGCAGGAGTTCCTTTAGTGATACTGCATTTGCCGAAGCATCTCTGTTCTGAGCAAGAAGATATGCAGTGGGGAGAGTCAACACTGCTGATGCGAGCAGTCCTGCTGCTATACAAAGCGAATAGGGTATGAGCTTTTTGAAGCTGATACTACCGTTTTTCTCAAGTATGAGCCATACACCGTACGCAATAACAGCTGCTGCCTCCGCAGGGATAAAATAGTAATTGCACATTGCCGTCAGGAACATTCCTGCTGCCAGCATCGACTTTTTGCCGCTGTGGAAGAACCTTTCAGCTCCATGCAGCGTCATAAGCATGAACGGCATATATGACGTGAACACTATCTGTCTGTGAGTATTGAGTATGAGCGGCACTGACAATACGAAAAATGTAGTCGTGAGCAGGCTTATTGACGGTGTATAGCGTCTGCGCAGAAGCAGATACAGTTCACACTCGGAAACAAGTGCAGCTATAAGCGAAGCCAGCATTATATATATTCCCATAGGTACAAAGGGAAGCAGATACGAAGGAAGTATTATAGGCGAAAGAAAGCCGTAATACGAAAGCGAGAATATACTCTCTCCTCCGCCGATATTAGGTGCATACGAAGGTATGAGCTGCCCCGTATCGTAAAAAAGTGTACGGAAATATTCGGGGATAGCATAATGCTGCGATGCCCAGTCGGTCTGCGAACCATAGACCATGTCAGGCGACAGGAATGCAGGGATTATCAGCATAGTCATAAGCATGAAGGATACAACAGCTATAATATCGCTGCGAAAATTCAGCTTGTCTGTAGTATTTTTCATTTGCTGTACTCCTTCCAGTTCTCAAAAGGAAACATATGAGAAAGCTTTTCCATTGTGCGCTCCTGAGAGGAATAGATGTCGCAGAGCTTCAGCTTTTTCTGCATAACCTCATCAGGTATAACAGAAACGCCTGCCTTTTCGATATCGGAAGCTTTGTAGTAATCTCCGAAGAAATACAGCTTATCTGCACCGCAAGTCTCATTGAACGCCTGAACTGTAAGTTCATTAGTCATCTTATGGTGGATATGACCATACTCCCCCTTGGGGTTATGCGTAACAGCAATATCCCAGTGCTTTGCTGACATAATACGGCTTATATCGGACTCTATGCCTTTTTTAGCGTCAGACCAGTCATCACGCATGAAAAAGACCTTGTCGGGATAGCTGAGTATCAGAGGAGTATTTCCAGACTGCTCAACAGCTCTGCGAAACTCGTCAGCACGTTCGGTATTATAGCCATTAGTGATACATACCACAAGGTAGCCGCCGTCAAGCAAATGAGCTCCGCCCCATATAGTTTCGTCATCAGGATGAGCAACTATCATAAGCTTTGACGCATTGCTGATATCAATATCATCAAGCTGCTCCTGACTTAATGGTGCAGGGATACTCCTTTCTCTTTTTATTCTTATTGCACCGCTGATACCTGAAAATATGCAGAAGCATACTATCAGAAATATCCAGCATTTTAGTTTTGAATTGTTTTTTTCTTTCATTTTATTATTCCCATTGATCGTTTTATTGTTGTTCCATATAACAGCAAAGGCACTAAAACAGTCAAATAGCCCGAATGTTCGGGCTCATACTGCTGTATCATAATTTTTATAGCAAAAGACTTTATCTTAAATTTACTATTTATCCCTCACCTTGCTCAAACGTAAATGCGCAGATGAGATAATTAAAATCAAGCTGAAACCTGTACTGTTATGCTGCGATATGATATCTCGTCATGTGAGATACCATGTATTTATATCACTACCATTATAACCCATAACAAACAAAAAATCAACTTTTTATGTCAAATGCCTTTATATAGCTTAAATATATGCCCTTTTTCACGCCCTGCCGATTTGACCTTAAGGAACTGCCTCTTGTGGTGACGAGCCGAACTGCTCTGAAAAGCGAGATTGAAGAATGGCTGTGAGTATATTTCATAAAAAAACCTTATCCCTGTGATACGGGGATAAGACTTTCTTTTTTTAACGCAAATAAGCTTATATCATGAAACAGCCGTATTTCTCATTTTATGTCAGTTCATCGCCTTTTCCAATGCCTTTCGAGCCGCGTCGATGATACCGTTTGAACTGTATGTTGCTCCCGAGCAGGCATCAATTCCGTCTGCGCTTACCTTTGCTCCTATCTGCGGAATGACCTTATTCATAGCGTCACCGAAATACTCGGGATCGTCATCGTCAGCCCATGCGGAAATACTTGTAATCGCGTCATTTTCAATGCTCAGCTTTACGTGTACCTTTCCTGCATAGCCTTCTGCTTCTCCCTCGTATTCACCGTTCCTGTATTTATATGTGACCTGCGGCTCTGTTGCAGGAGTTTCTTCCTCATGCTGCTCCTGTTCGGGCTCGTCATTATGCTCCTGTTCCTCATGCTTTTCTTCCTCATCTGAGGGAGTCTTTTCGTCCTTTTTATTTGAGGTTGCAGGCTCTGTGACTGTAGTTTTTGATGTTGTGCCCACTGTGGTTTCGGAAGTCTTTTTGCTGTCGCTTGCAGTAGTCACAGCTTCTTCCGTAACGACTGTTGTGGCAGGGGCAAATGTAAAGGTCGCCGCATTTTCACTTACATCAGCCGACGGCTTTGCAGACTTAGTTCCCATACCGTATGAAATAGCTCCCACAAGTGCAAACGACAGGGCAAAAGCGCAGGCACATACTGCGTTTGGGACAAGCTTTTTATCTGGCTTTTTATTTGCAATGTAATACTTCCTGATACGCATTACAGCATAGCCGATGAAAACTGCGCTGTACACAAGTACGCTGAGAAAATAGCCATCTCTTCCCTTCTGAGCCTTTGGTATAAACAGTACAAGGATATGGATATAGATAAGGCCGTAGAAAACATACGCAAAACGCTGTATCTTCTTCCACGTTTTAGCATTCATCTTTTTGCGTATCTTCTTCACTGACATTACCGTCAGCGGTGTCATAATCAATACCATTACGATACATACGATGCTTGTAATAACGAAATCCGAGCCTGTTCTGCCCTTGATAAGGTTTGAGATGTATGTCAGACCATAGGTGATGATGTGCGAGAAAGTAAGTATAGCCGCTGTTATGGAAAGCTCACCGCGTATGGGCATGAGCTTCTTTATGGGAGCTGAACCGTTTGGCAGTGCTCCTGCCCACATGACGACTGCCCAGAATGCAGTGCCCATAGCTCCGCGTGAGAATATCCCGAGAACATAATCTCTGACAAATCTGCTCGATATATTTATGTCTGACTGAGTAATAACTACAGATGTCACGGTCAGCACAGCTGCTGTCACATAAAATGCCGCAGGACATTTTTTCAGCGGCTTGTCAAGACAGAATGCGGTAATAACCGCTATGAAAAGTGCGATCAAAAATAACATATTATTTACCTCTTTACAGTATTTGACCTCCGCAGCATGAGCCGCAGAGGTCATTGTATCATGGAGAGTTAATCAAGATTTCTTCTTTCTGAATACGAATGCAGATGCTCCTGCAATCGCAAGGAATGTAACGGGCAGTGCTGCGCCGCTTACTCCTGTTTTAGGGCTGTCTGTCTTTGAAGCAGTTGTTGTCTTTTTAGCTGTAGTAGTTGTTGCCTTTGCTGTTGTCTTGGATGTTGAAGCTGTATTTGTTGATGTTGTAGTAGATGTAGTAGTTGCTGTTACTGATGCCTGATCATTTATATCAAATTCATAATTCTTCTCATATCCTGTTGCTTCAACAGTGAGTTTGTACTTGCCTGAGCCGTCGAAAACATTTTCCTCGCCCGACTTAGCGTCAAGCTTGATCTCACCTGTCTGAGAGTCAATGACAGTTACACCTCGTCTGCCTGTAGCATACTTCTTTTCGCCAACTGTTACAGATGTGATATTTTTAAGGTAGTTTGCTGCGTCTGTCAGAGAAGCACCGTCTGCAGCCACAAGCTTGCCGTCGGAATACTTAACAGGGATAGCGTCAGTTGTAAGTGTGAAGCTTCCTCTTACGTCGGAATATTTGCCGTTTTCATCGGAAACAGTAAGCGTATATTTACCCGGCTGAGCGTTATTGTAGCTTACTGTATTTTCCGATACTGTAAAACCGTCAGCCACCTCGCCCTTTATCTTGTAATCAGCAGGAAAGGCAGAGTTGTCAAATGTAACAGAGCCTTTGCCCGACTTGCCGCTCTCGACTGTAAGGCTGTCGGCGAACTTTATGGGAAGATATCCATTCTGTCCCGAAAGAGTGCTGTAGCCGTCAAGAGTGATGAATGTTACATCAGTGACAGTCTGTCCCTGAGATGTCTTGTAGTGTTCCGATGACAAAGTATTGCCGTGAGGCTCTTTCTCCTTTATGCCTGTACCCCATGCTATCTGTCCGTTTCGCCAGATATTTTCAAGAGCTCGCATACCATAATCAGTACCCTCTTTTGTCTTTACGATGACACCGTAAATATCACAGTTGGAAGGTATGCCCTTAACGTTTATCTGATAGTCGCCCCAGCTTGTAAGGCTCGATACGGTCATCTCACCGCTGAGAGTTTCAGCTCCGTCTGTATCCACAAGCTTGCCAAAAGAAGCCTTGCCGCTTTCAACTGTAACAGGCTTGTATGCCTTTGGCTTTTCGGAAAGCTCTGTAAAGCCGTATTTATCGGTAAGTGCTTCAAGATCTGCCTTTGCGATCTCAACGGGATAGGTAACGCCCAGTATCTTTCCGCCGCCGTTTTCAGTCTCGGCATTGAATGTACCTGCGGCAAGTCCGCCGCTCTGCCACTTTCCGTCATCGCCCATGCTTCCTGTAGCGTTGCCCTTCCACTTGTTTGTAGTTGCGGAAGAAACTGCGTCAACGGGAACGCTGTTATTAAGCTCTGCTGCATAGAAATCAGCATAAGGGATATTCATTGTGCCGTATACCTTGTCGCCGTCGGCAGCATTAGCTGTGAAAGGAACTGCGGCAGCCGCAAAGCAGGCTGCGGCGCATATAAATGATGTAATTTTCTTCATGCACCTGTCTCCTTATGCAAGCTGTGCAGCAAGCTCTTTAAGCTTTGCAAGATCGTCATCTGAAGCAGCTTCGTTTACAATAAATCCCTCATCGCCGATGAGCTCTGCGCCTACAGCCTTTGTACGGTCATACCAGTTACGCATCCACTCACCATCACCCCAGCCGTATGAGCCGAAAAGAAGCACCTTCTTGCCGCTGAGTGAAGTCTCTATTGATGTGAAGAACGGCTCGAACACATCTTCTTCAAGTACCTCTGCGCCCATTGCAGGACAGCCAAATGCAAAAGCATCATAGTCTGCTGCATTGCCCTTGAACTCTGATACCTCAAAAAGCTCTGCATTTGCACCCTCGGCTGCTGCCTTGGCCATAGCCTCGGTATTGCCTGTACCGCTCCAATAAATTACTGCTGTTTTCATATATTTTCCTCCTTGGAAATAGCCTGAAACAAGTTCAGCCCTTGATTTAATCTATCGAACAGGATATCCCTGCAGCGATCGTAAGTTTTAAATGTCTGCTGTGCCTTTTCGGCGTTATCATAGACCTTCCAGTAACCGCACAGCAGACAGTTCTTTCCGCTGTTACTGATAAAACCTCGGATATCCTCAACGGGATATCCGAGAAATGCTCCTATCTCATGCGGGAAACTTCCGCAGCTTATACGGCATGATAGCCTGCGGAGCTTTTGTTCAATGCTCATATCGCAGGTATAGCCGTATTCTGAAAGGAATTGCTGAACCTGCGGCATACTGAGCCACGCTGTCAGCATTTTCGGGTTGTATATGTATACAAGTGTGCGTTCACGGCATTTGCAGAGCTGTACAGCGATCAATCCTTTTTCAGACAATCCGTCTTTTGAACCGTTAAGATACTCTGCGATTATCCGCTCATTTCTGTCAAATGAAATAAGGTTGGCACACTTTACTCCCAGAAGCGTGGGAGCACTGTGAAATGCAATGGTATTGTCAATACTTCTGCGTTCAACTTCGGACATATTTTTTCCCCTTAATGTCAGTAAGAAGCTGCTTCAGCGCACTTACGCTGGAGCTGTGAACGTGCTCAACAGGCACACCGTTTTTTTCGGAGCTTTTCTTTACTGCTCCAAGCATTTTATGGGAACAAGTCCCCGTGAAAACTACCATAAGATCAGGAGTACCAAGCTTGTTCTCGAAGTCCGCAGGCATTTGAGTGAAGACCTTAGACTTGTGGTTGAATGATTTGCAGATATCCTGATAACGTGTTGCCATGCGGTCATTGCCGCCAACGATTACTATGCTCATTTTTATCTCCTTATATTAGCTTATACTAACATATGTGCTTTTGTATGGGGCGATGTCCGCATCGCCCCGTTGTTATGATGATTGATGTTTATTTTGTATGGCACTTACCGTGCATAGCGCAGTGTTCGCAACCGCAGCCGCATGAACCCTTGCCGCTTTTCCTGTCCTTTATCATCTTTACAATGATAAGTAAGACTACAGCAATGAGTATAAGTGATACGATGATAGTACCAAGATTTTCAGTCAGCCACGCCAGCATATTACCACTCCTTTAAGCTTTACGCTTTTACCTTTACATTGCCCTTGAGCTTTGAAGCTTCGTGATACTTCTTCACAAAGAGCATATAACACATGAATACAAGTATTGCAGCTGCTGCGACAACTCCGATAATGTTTGACTCGCCTGTAAAAAGTCCGCCGAACTGTGTTATCATAAGTGCAACAGCATAAGCAAATCCACACTGATAAATGATAGCAAATGCCGTCCATTTTGCGTTGTTCATCTCACGCTTGATAGCTCCGATAGCTGCAAAGCACGGTGCGCAGAGAAGATTGAACACAAGGAACGAGAATCCAGTGATGCTTGTGAACTTTGATGCAAGTGTCTGCCATACAGTTCCATCGCCTCCGCCGTAAAGAACTCCCATAGTTCCGACGATATTTTCCTTTGCAACGAGACCTGTGATAGATGCAACGGCTGCCTGCCAGTTGCCCCAGCCCAGAGGTGAGAATATCCACGCGATAAGCGAGCCGAAGCTTGCAAGGAGCGAGCTGTCAAGCTGATCCTCTTCAAGCATTTTAAAGCTGCCGTCAACTGTTCCGAAGCGTGACAGGAACCAGATGATGATAGTTGAAATAAGTATGATAGAGCCAGCCTTTTTGATGAAGGACCAGCCGCGCTCCCACATTGAGCGGAGAACATTGCTGAGTGTAGGCATATGGTATGCAGGGAGCTCCATAACGAACGGTGCAGGCTCGCCTGAGAACATAGCCGTCTTTTTCAGCATGATACCCGATATAATTATAGCAGCCATACCGATGAAGTAAGCCGATACCGAAATAAGCGGTGAACCGCCGAAAATAGCTCCTGCTATCATTGCGATGAACGGTACTTTCGCACCGCATGGAATGAATGTGGTAGTGATGATAGTCATACGTCTGTCGCGCTCATTTTCGATAGTTCTTGAAGCCATGATGCCGGGAACTCCACAGCCTACGCCTACGAGCATAGGAATGAAGGATTTACCCGAGAGACCGAACTTTCTGAACACACGGTCGAGCACGAATGCGATACGAGCCATATATCCGCAGGCTTCAAGGAAAGCAAGCAGGAAGAACAGCACTAACATCTGTGGTACAAATCCGAGAACTGCTCCCACACCTCCTATGATACCTTTAATAATAAGTCCCTTTAACCATTCGGCAGCCCCTATCTTGCCAAGACCTTTTTCTGCCAGATCAGGGATACTTGGTACGAATACGCCGTAGTCCGCAGGATCGGGCTCTTCACCGATACGCTCAATAGTTGCAAGCGCATCGTTGTAGTCCTCGATAGTTGCAGTTTCATCTGTTGTTTCGAGAGTTTCCTCGTCCTCGACAGAGTAAGTGAACTCGCCTTCGGGAGGTGCACCGTTTTCCTCGATGTATGCGTCATAGCCATCGATTATCTGCTGTGCGCCTGCATATTCATCTGCAATTTCAGAATACTTTGATGAACCGATACCGAAAAGGTGGAAGCCTTCGTCAAAGAGATTATCATTAGTCCAGTCCGTAGCCCAAGCTCCCGGACCTTTCATTGCAATGAGATATACAAGTGTCATTATCACTGCAAATATAGGAAGTCCAAGCCAGCGGTTTGTAACGATCTTGTCTATCTTATCAGAAGCTGTAAGGCTGCCTGCGTTTTTCTTCCTGTAGCAGGCCTTTATAACTTCAGCTATATAGATGTAACGCTCATTGGTGATGATGCTCTCAGCGTCATCGTCAAGTTCCTTTTCAGCAGCAACGATATCATCTTCTATATGCTTATGTATGTTTTCCGAGATATTCAGCTTCTCCAGCACCTTTTCATCGCGCTCGAATACCTTGATAGCGTACCAACGCTGCTGCTCTTCGGGCATATCGTGGAGTACAGCTTCTTCGATATGAGCGATAGCGTGTTCAACAGGACCGCTGAATGTGTGCTGTGGAATAGTCTTGCTGTTTCTGGCAGCAGCTATTGCAGCCTCGGCAGCTTCATCAACTCCCGTACCTTTCAGTGCGGATATCTCAACTATCTTGCAGCCCAGCTGCTTTGAAAGCTCGTCTATCTTTATTTTGTCCCCGTTTTTGTTTACCACATCTATCATATTGATAGCAATAACTACAGGTATTCCAAGTTCAACGAGCTGAGTTGTCAGGTAGAGGTTACGTTCAAGGTTTGTGCCGTCTATGATATTGAGTATAGCGTCTGGTCTGGTTTCTATAAGGTAGTTTCTTGCAACGACTTCTTCGAGAGTATAGGGTGATAAAGAATAGATACCCGGCAGATCGGTGATGATAACATCACTGTGCTTTTTCAGCTTTCCCTCCTTCTTCTCAACAGTAACTCCGGGCCAGTTTCCAACGAACTGATTTGAACCCGTAAATGCATTGAACAGAGTGGTCTTGCCTGCATTAGGGTTGCCTGCAAGTGCTATTCGCAGTTCCATTTATATCTTCCTTTCGTGTTATTTGAAACTAACATATTGTTAAAATTCAAGGACTTTGCACAGTCCTTGTTATAGTTATTCGACCTCGATAAGCTCAGCGTCTGCCTTTCTGAGCGAAAGCTCATAGCCGCGCACCTTTATCTCAATCGGATTGCCAAGCGGAGCGACCTTGCGGACGAATACCTCTGTACCCTTTGTAAGTCCCATATCCATGATACGGCGTTTTATTGCCCCCTCGCCGTGAAGCTTCTTGACCTTTGCAGTCGCACCCACAGCAGTTTCTCTAAGTGTTTTCATATTCTCACTCCTATCAGACCATTATTCTCCGTGCCATATCCGCACCGATAGCGATGCGTGACTCCTTCACCTTAACGATGACATTTTCCCCAAGCACGTTTATTAGCTTGACTGTTCCTCCCACTGTAAATCCCAGATTTTCAAGATGCTGACGTATCTCGGGAGTACCTCCCAGCTTCTTGATAGTCAGTTCCTTTTCGGGCTCTGCTGAACTTAACGGCATCATTTTTCATCCTTCCGTTTCATTTATTATTTTGTATTCAGTTATGTAGAGAATATTTAATTATGGGTTAGCGCTATATAACATATTTATATTATCACCACTACTGCTATTTGTCAACCATTTAAAAGTTGTTTTACATAATGTTTGTATACAGTAACATATTGTGAGCGTTGACTAACATTTTTTTGGTTACTAAGTATATAATTCAGCATTTCATTAATTATCGGCATGATCTGAAGTTTTCAAGCTATGAAGCCGATTTGTCTGATATTTTGGTCTATAATTTTTATACACATTCAGTCAATTCCGACACTATAATCGCCAAATGTCCATTCCATTATATTAGTATTCACAAACTAATAAATATCCATTGACAAAAATGTTGTGCAATGATATAATAATTATGTTAGTTAATTCTAACAGAATAAATCATTATAGCAGGCTCCTTTCAGGTTTAAAAATGATAAGGTACGAACATCCTGCATACAAGAGCCTGCAACGTCAATAATGTGTTTACCACATTAAATATATCAAAACAGGAGAAAACTATGGACTATTTAGAAATTGAAAAGGTCGTTGGACGCGAGATACTGGACTCACGCGGAAATCCTACTGTAGAAGCTGAGATAACTCTCGCTGACGGAACAGTCGCAAGAGGAACTGCTCCAAGCGGTGCGTCAACAGGCGAATTTGAAGCACTTGAGCTCCGTGACGGCGGTGAACGTTACCTCGGAAAAGGTGTAACAAAGGCAGTTGAGAACATCAACACTGTTATTGCCGAAACTATCACAGGTATGGACGCTTCCGACATTTACGCAATTGACGCAGCTATGATAAAGGCTGACGGCACAAAGGACAAGTCAAAGCTTGGCGCAAATGCTATACTTGCCGTATCTATCGCCTGTGCAAGAGCAGCTGCCGCTTCGCTCGATATTCCGCTTTACCGTTTCCTCGGCGGTATTCAGGGCACTAAACTCCCTGTACCTATGATGAACATTCTCAACGGCGGTGCTCACGCTGACAGTGCTGTTGACACTCAGGAATTCATGATAATGCCTGTTGGAGCTCCCACATTCAAGGAAGCTTTGCGCTGGTGTGCTGAGGTGTTCCATGCACTGAAAAAGCTGCTTAAAGATATGGGCGACGTTACAGCAGTCGGTGATGAGGGCGGCTTTGCTCCAAACAAACTCACAAGCGATGAAGAGGCTATCGAAAAGATACTTGAGGCTGTGAAAGCGGCAGGCTTTGAGCCCGGTAAGGACTTTATGATCGCTATGGACGCTGCATCCTCAGAGTGGAAGAGCGAAAAAGGCAAGGGCTTCTACAAGCAGCCAAAGTCAGGCAAGGAATTCACTTCCGATGAGCTTATCGCTCACTGGGAAGCACTTGTTGACAAGTACCCGATCATATCTATCGAGGACGGTCTCGACGAGGAGGACTGGGAAGGCTGGCAACGAATGACCGCTAAGATCGGTCACAAGGTACAGCTTGTCGGTGATGATCTTTTCGTTACAAATACAGAGCGTCTTGCAAAGGGTATATCTCTCGGCGCAGGCAACTCCATACTCATCAAGCTCAATCAGATAGGCTCGGTCTCCGAGACTCTCGAAGCTATAAAAATGGCTCACAAGGCAGGATATACAGCTATTTCTTCTCATCGTTCGGGTGAAACGGCAGATACAACTATCGCCGATCTCGCAGTCGCACTTAACACCTGCCAGATAAAGACAGGTGCGCCCTCACGTTCGGAGCGTGTTGCAAAATACAACCAGCTTCTCCGCATTGAGGAACAGCTTGGTGCTGCTGCCTGCTACCCCGGTATGGGAGCTTTCAACGTTAAGAAGTGAGCATACGATACTGATATCTTCATGGACCTTCCTATTTTTTTATAACAAAACTCGCCTGTACTTTTCGGTACAGGCGAGTTTGCATTATATACGCTTTTATCCGAGTGCAACATCAAGTATCATCATGAGTGTAAATCCTACAGAAAACATGATAACGCCGATATTTGAATGTTCACCCTCTGACATTTCCGGTATGAGCTCCTCAACGACAACATATATCATAGCACCTGCGGCAAAGCTCAATAAATATGGCATTGCAGGCAGGAACAGTCCTGCAAACATAATCGTGAGTGCTGCACCTATCGGTTCAACTATTCCTGAAAGTACACCGTCCGCAAATGCTCTGCCTTTGCTTTTCCCCTCAGCATGAAGCGGCATGGAAATGATCGCACCTTCGGGGAAATTCTGTATTGCAATTCCAAGAGCCAATGCAAACGCTCCACCCGATGTCATATCAGATGAGCCCGCCAGAAAGCCTGCATAAACTATACCTACAGCCATTCCCTCAGGGATATTATGGAGAGTTACAGCAAGCACCATCATAGTCGTTCTCGCAAGTCGTGATGGTACTCCCTCCGCTTTTTCAGCATTCATATGCAGATGAGGTATAACACTGTCAAGAAGCAGAAGAAAAAGTATACCGCACCAGAAGCCGATAACAGCAGGCAGAAAAGCAAGTTTGCCCATACCGTCCGACATATCCATTGCAGGAATGATAAGGCTCCATATCGAAGCAGCTGTCATAATACCTGCTGCAAAGCCTGTCAACGCTCGCTGTATTTGTTTGCTCAGGCTGTGCTTCATGAAGAAGACACAGGCTGAACCGACCGCTGTACCAAGAAACGGCAGCAGCAATCCTGTTGTAACTTCTCTTTGCATAATAAACTACCTTTCTTTATCTTATCAGCTGTCATAATGTAAATAGCCTGCCGCAGAGCTTTATAAACGGATCAAGCAAAACTGTGCAATAACGGTTTCAGAATAAAGTTACCATGTGAAAGTCGCCCAGCGGTCATTTAACTTTGGCAGCAAAAGCGCAAAAAGCTTCGCACGAATACTGTATTTTTTCATTTCTTCATTGAAGCTGTGTTCTTCCACGAACTGTATACCGTCAGTCAGATCAGCTATCTCCTGCCCCGAATCCGTACCAGACACGAAGTGGGCATTTGTGTTTTTTACGGTATCATGGTGCTTTTCGTTTTTCTGCATCATCTTGCAGTTCTGCTCTGCGATAAGAGTACCGCCGTCAGGGAAATTATTTTTCAGCACTTCGAGAAATGTACGTATCTGTTCAAGCGTCAGGTACATAAATAATCCCTCAGCGATGATAACAGGCTTTGACTTTCTGCCTGCAAGTGACTCCCTTACCTGTCCGCACCAGCTGTCCTCCAATGCACTTCCTGCGATCATGGTAACACGTTCACGCTCAGGAAAAGCCTTTCTTCTTGCAGCTATCGCATCGGGAAGATCAAGATCGAACCACAGTATTTTTCCGTTATCGACTCTGGAAAAACGATCATCAAAGCCTGCTCCCACATTTACGATAACGGTATCAGGATCTCTTTTAATGATACCTTTTAGCTGACGGTCGAGCATGATCGTTCTTGCAACAATACCTTCGTGGGACATGAATTTATCATACTTCGCTGTATCTATGTTCAGCGTTCTGATGATATCGACAGCCATATTGTCCCTGATACGTGCATTTTTCCGCAGCGTCTCACTTGCCTTGACTGCAAGCGGGATAAGTGCAGTAGTTTGCACATCACCTAATTTAAGTTCCATAATAAATACTCCTTTTTTAATTTTATTCCATGCCTTTAAGCACTTCGACCATGTCTTTTATTCCATACACCCGATCATTCGGGTACAACTTATGTATTCTGATGATTTTAAGTTAGTAAATACAAACTACATATCAAAAAATAATTCCTTAAACCCGCTATTCTCTTGTGATACGATCTCGGGGTGATTATGAAGAAAGAAGTCCAAAAGTGCTTTATATGACTCATCGCCCATACTGTGTTCCATTTTACACGCATCGATTTTCGCGTTTTCTTCTCCAACTCCCATATATCGGAGCATCAAAAGGAAAAAACAATATCTTCCTTTTATTTTTTTAGCCAGCTCTATGCCTTTCCTTGTAAGAATTATATTGTAGCTGTTGGTACACTCGATATATCCCTCTTTTTCAAGCTCATGCACAGCAATACTTACTGTTGGTTTTGAAACACCGAGCTCCCCGACAATATCAATGCCTCTTGCACTGCCGCACGTTTCCTGGATTTTTAATATTGTTCTGAGATAATTTTCCGTTTTTTCTTTTCCAAGCATTAAAGCACATCCTTTTTTTATTTAAAGATCATCATACACAAGACAGCTGATATTGAAAATATACTTGTTAGTATATAATAACTTCCCAAAACAAATTATATCACATATCTATCGTCTTGTCAATATGTATCGCAAGAAGCCGTTAAAAAATCCCGAAAAGCGAACCAATACGTAATCCAGCCATTATCCATTAGCCGTTGGTAGGATACTATGCTGATAGCTTTCGCTGTAAAAATTTAAACGTTCAGGAATAAATATCCTGAGCGTTTCATTATATCCGATCTATTTCAGCTCTGTCATACTTTTCAAGCCTATGGCAAGAGTTGAAGCATTATGCAGCAGCGCAGATGTTGCTGGCGGCAGTACTCCCAGAACACCAAGTCCGATAAGTCCACCGTTGAAGCCTATTATCGTGCGATAATTCCAGCCAATGCGCTTCATCAGAGCATTGCTCATGCGTTTCAGCTCCACAAGTGCGTAAAGATCGTCGGCAGATATGGTTATGTCCGCTATTTCACGAGCAATGGCAGCTCCCGTGCTTATGGCTATACCTGCATCAGCCTCGCTCAGTGCAGGAGAATCGTTCACGCCGTCGCCTATCATTACGACCTTGCGCCCTGCCTCATGCTCGGCTCTTATAAACGCAGCCTTGTCCTCGGGAAGTACTTCTGCATGATACTCGTCAACTCCAACTTTTTCAGCGACCGCCTTTGCTGTACGTTCGTTGTCTCCCGTCATCATAACTACACGGGATATGCCGTATTCGTGGAGCTTCTTCACCACATCGGCAGCTTCCTCACGGAGCGGATCTTCAATACATATTACAGCTGCAACTTCTCCGCCTATGGCGAGATACAGGTGTGAATACTCCTTTGGTAGATGTCTGAAAATACGCTCATCGGGCGGAGTGCAGCCCTCGTCCTCGATAATGAAATGGTGACTTCCGATGAGTACACGCTCATTCTCCACCATGCTTGAAATACCATGTGCCACCACATACTCGACCTTCGAGTGGAACTCCTCATGCTCAAGCCCTTTCTCGGCTGCCTCAGCTACAACAGCATTTGCGATAGAATGAGGATAATGTTCCTCAAGACAGGCTGCCAGACGCAGCATTTCGTCCTCATCGCGTCCGCCGAAGGTTATTACCTGAGCAACTCTCGGACTTGAATGAGTAAGCGTTCCCGTCTTGTCAAAAACTATTGTATCAGCCTCCGCAACAGCTTCAAGGAAACGTCCGCCCTTGACGGTTATCCCCTCTCGGCTGCAATCACGCATAGCGGAAAGTACTGATATAGGCATTGCAAGCTTAAGAGCGCAGGAGAAGTCCACCATAAGTATGGACAACGCCTTTGCAGCGTTTCGTGTCAGCAGCCATGTGAGCAGTGTACCGCCAAGGCTCCACGGTACAAGCTTATCCGCAAGATGCGAAGCCTTGTCCTCGGCGGAGGATTTAAGCTTCTCGGACTCCTCTATCATCTTGACGATACGATCATATCGTCCGCCGCCAGCGGTATTCTCCACACATACAGTACACTCGCCGTCCTCAACAACTGTTCCTGCGTAGACGTAAGCACCTTCGCTCTTGTGAACAGGCACAGATTCGCCCGTCATGGAGGACTGATTTACCATAGCGTCACCCGAAATGACCTTGCCGTCAAGAGGTATCATAGAGCCTGTTCTGACTACTATCATATCGCCCTTGCGTACTTCGTTGACAGACACGAGAACTTCCTGACCGTCAGCAGTTTTTGTCCACACCTGTTCTACTCCGAGAGACATGGTGCGCGCAAGGTCGTCAATGGACTTTCTGTGTGTCCACTCGTCAAGTATATCGCCAACATTCAGCAGGAACATCACCGAGCCTGCGGTCTTGAAATCACCGCGGAGAAGCGAAACCCCGATAGCAGTAGCGTCAAGTACTGACACTTCAAGCTTGCCTTTAAGCAAGCATTTCATTCCACGAAATATGTACCTTGCAGCTTTTATGACAGCAATTATCCTGCGAATGGGCTGCGGCAGTATCAGCTTGTTGATACCTCTTCTTATAACGACAGCCGCCAGCTTTTCCTCATAATGCTTATTCAGTTTTCTGCCTGTCTGCTCGGGTACAAGAGATAAGTTTTTCTCATCATCGAAAGAGAAACATGAGAGCTTCTGCACGATCTTGTCCCTGTCACAGTTGTAGGCAATGACCACATCGCAGGTGCGGTCGAACACCTGAACTCTCGTTACTCCTACCACAGCAGAAAGTGCATATTCCGCAATATCCGCCTGCTTTACAGTCATTCGCTTTATGCAGAAGCGGACTCGCATACGCCCTCTTGTTTCATGAAGTATCTTGCATTTCATATTATATCCTCCTATAAAAACAGGTCGGAGGGGAGCCCCCTCAGGCGGCTCGTGGCATAAAATTACCGAGCCCATAGTTTTAGACTCGGTAACCCGCTTTTTTGCCAACAGAAGCCAACTTATCGGTCTGTTTCGTTTTATTCTTCGCTTGTATCTGCTATTTCTTCGCACTCATCTGCAATAACGGCGGCTTCTTCCTCAATGGCTCTCTGCTCGTTTATCTCCTTTGCGTCAGCGAGGATATCGTCGCAGTTCTCACGCACCTTTGAAGCAGTTGCCATTACGTCTGTCTTAGCACGGAGTACAGCCGCAGTCGCCTGTGTATAGCACTTCTTTGCGTCCTTGCTCGAAAGTACTCTGATACCTGCTGTACCGAAAAGAACTCCGCCTGCAAAAAGACCTATTTTTTCCCATGGAATATCATTGAATTTCATAATATCACCTCAATAAATTGTCGAAAGAATTGGTTTCGTTGATATTATGATACCATATAGTAAGCCTCTTTTCCGCTCCGAAAAGAAAAAGTTGGTATATGATACTAATAAGCAAAATTCTCCGATATAAAGCAGTTCTGACGAGTATGCAGCTTTTTGTACTCCGTTTGGAAATACTTTGGATTAACTCCTATCACTTCACGGAATGCGCATGAAAACTTGCTTGCATTGCAGTATCCCACTTCCTCTGCAATATCTATTATGCGCATATCAGAAGTGCTCATAAGCTCCGCTGCACGGAACATCTTCCTGTTTTTGGCATAGGCATACACAGGACAGCCGTGATACTGCTTGAACGCACTTTTCAGCGTAGTCGGATTGATACCGAACATTTCTGAAAGCTCGGAAATAGTATAGTGATCCGATACATTACGGCTTATAAAAGCTCCCACCAGTTCTATAATCTCCTGCTGCTCACAGTGGGCGTTTTTCTGTTCACTTAGCAGCATAAGCAGCTCCAGCACCTTAATTCTCATTATTTCCACTTTTGAAGTTCCCTGTTCTTTATATATATCCGAAAAAAGCTTCTCAATTTTTTCATCTGCACTGAATATGCAGCTCTCACAGTGAGACATTTTTCTCATTATATCCTGCATATCAAGGATCTCCGAAAAAGCAGTGCTTTTGAACTGTGAGTCTATCAGCAGCGTGATACCGCAGTAATCAGATGAATATGAGATTGCCGTATCAGAACTGCTTCGCAGAACGATACAGTTCTTTGCTTTCAGGTAATAGTATTTTTGCCCTACAGAATATTCGCATATGCCGCTGATACAGAAGCTTATTTCCGTCCCATTCGATACAAAATCAGTATCATGTCTGCCGATCATAAATTTTATATCGGGGAACAATTGGTATTCCGCCACTTTCTCACCACCTTTAAGTTAGTTCTTTATAACATTATAAATATTATCACTTAGAGACTTAACTGTCAATGATAAAGACTTATTTTTGTATTGTTATCTATAACAAACATAAAGAAGGCAGATATTTTTGTTAGTATGTACAAATATAATTTTATAAATTCACATTTGCTCCGAATAATTATTAAAATGTGCTCTTGCAATTGAGCAGCGTGTATTTGACCGAACTGCTTGTGCCCTGAATCAAGCTTTGTTTTTTCTGATAACGGCGTGCAGCCGATAAGACGCTCTCTTTTCAAATAACTCCAGATGAAGTCCTGCATTATCACATAATTTCTTGATGTCATCTCTGCCATAAATACGAACGTCGCCCTTGCCTGTCAGGTTTACAAGCTTCACGCCGATATGATTAAAAAGCCAGCGTTTAACTGAAGGCTCAACTGTTACATCACGCAGAATAAATCTTCCATTTTGACGGAGTACACGGTAAACGCTATTGAAGAAATCCTGCGGATTAGGGTAATGATGAAAGCTCTCAGAGCATATCACTGCGTCGAATGAATTCTCTGCAAATGGCAGTTTTTCACAGTCACCGACTACAAGCTCCACATTTTCCATTTTCTTAGCTTTTGCGACCTCGATCATTTTGGGAGTCAGGTCAATGCCTGTATAATGCTTATCGGGATATTTTTCATGTAAAAGCGTCAGCATCGGAGCAGTACCGCATCCGCAGTCCAACAGATCGTTAAACGGCTCTTTTTCAAGCTCTGCCAGTATGTCGGGATAATCCTTCTTGCACATATTATATATACCTGCCTGATCCGATTCGTATATCTCGGCAGCTTTTGTAAACTCCTTTACGGATAAATTTTTGTATTCTGTACTTGTCATGTTAATAATTCCTTTCAGTTTCGTTTCCATGGTATACACCTATTGACACGCTTGCAGTAATCCTCATAATCCTGTCCATAAAGGTCACGCAGCCATTTTTCCTCTGTGTTTTTCAGCACTACAGTCATAATGCACCAGTTGATGAAAATTACAGGAATAAGCCAGACATTATGCCATAAAAGACTGCTCCCTGAGATAAGTATCCACCAGCCGCTGTACATGGGATTTCTTACCCAAGCGTAAATACCATTTGTTTTAAGCCTATTTCCCTTGATATTCTCGTCCATGTCCGAACGCACTGCACCAATGAACCAGATAATAATACCTGCTATCGTCAGAATAACTCCGACAGCACGCAGCAATGTAGCAGGAAAACCGCTTAATGTGCCGATATTGAACACATAACAGAATAATACAACAGCGACCGCAGTAATAATTGCCATTCCAATTACAAGAAACGGTCCTATTCCGAAAATCGGCAAATGTTCTTTTTTATTCATAATATCACCTTTTTTCATATCAGACCGCATATCAACACATTTATTATCATAATTTATTTCTTCCCAACCAGAAGCGACGAACCACTCAGACCAAGAATTTTCGCTTCACCCTTTGTCATAAACATACCGTCTGTTGTGTCGATAAGCTCTGCGACCTCATAGCCTTCAGCATACAGCTCGCTGATAAACTGCTGCATATCGCCGTACCGAGCCTTTGACATAATATCATGGATAGCAAATGTACCGCCTTTTTTCAGCACTCGCAGAGTCTCACGAAGAAGCTCCTGTTTGTCCACATCTGTGATGTTATGATAAACATAGTTGCTTGTAACTGCGTCGAAATACTCATCAGGATATTCCAGCTTGCAGGCATCGCCCTGATGAAACTCGGTATTATTAACGCCCTCTGCATCGGAGTTGTCCTCGCAGAGCTGCTGACTGAATGAAGCATACTCCATGCCCCAGCGTTCAATACCGATCATTCGCCCCTGCGGATTACGCTTTGCACAAGCAATAGTCAGCGCACCGCTTCCGCAGCCGACATCAAGACCTATCCCGCCTTCGGGTAGTGTGATGTATTCCGCAGTTCCCTCAACTATCTCTTTTGAAAGCTGACGTTTGCCGTCATAAGAAAATTTACTGTGGGCATAGATGCTCCAAGCCGTCATTGCACCGCATACAATTGTACCTGCACCTGCTGTTGCAACAAGTGCCTTTTTCATTTTCGGATCAATCTTTGCACACATCAGTGCTGCCGTTCCTGCACCGAGAACCGCCGTTCCAGCAGTAAGTGCAGTTATCATTCCATTTGGCACCCAGTTTTTATAATTTGCACTCATTGATAACACTCCTTTATTCTTTGTATCCCATGACTAAAAACAGATTATCCTTTTTATTCACCGATATATCTGAAAATCCTACTTTTTTAAGCAAATCGGCTATCCGCTCTGCCGTGTATCTCGTCATACACGGCACTTTCTTTTCCCAATCCACATTGGGATCGCCGTAATTGTTGATAACCGCAAAGCAGCCGTCCTTTACAAGAGTACGGTGTACTTCCTTGAACCCTTTTTCCGGCTTTTTCCAGAAAAACACTGTCTCGAATGCTGTTATCAGGTCGATGCTGTTTTCTTTGAACGGCAGTTTTTCTGCGCTGCCTTTGGTGATCTTAACACGCTTGCCGATCTCAGCTTTATTGACCTTTTCAGCCTTTTTAACACTCTCATCTGATATATCAAGTCCGATGAATTTTGCTCTTGAACTCATTTCAAGCATACGCCTGATGTTATAGTCTCCGCCGCAGCCTATATCCGCAACTTTGCCATTATCTGGTATCTTTATCTGCTTCAACGCCCATTGTGCCATTGGCAAATGTTCTTTTTCCATTGTTGTAAGCATCATACGTCCGAGAAGTCCTTTGGGATTTCCAAAATTATCTGTAAAACTCATGATCGTGTTCCTTTCTTGAAGTATCTGCATATCAGCTCCATTATCTCATCAAATGCAGGCTTACAGCCGGGAATAAAGTATTGCAGCGCATAGCAGTGATGCATTCCTTGCCCCACATGAATAATGCACTTTGCACCTGCATCTCTGAAACTCTCCGCATAGCTTGGAGCGAAGGCATACAGCGTTTCAGCACTGCCGTAATAGAAATGCGTCATGGGAGCATTGCGAAAGTCGCCGTGTGCGGTCGCAAGGTATATTTCGGGAATATCCTTGCCGTGACACATGATATCATGGGCAGTATACATATACTCCGCAGGTATCATGATATCTCTTTCATCAAGTGCTTTTATCGCTGATTTTTCAGCTTCGGTAACGGGAACACTTCCCGGGGATATTGGAATCAGCAGTCCGGGCATGGGGATATCTTTGCCGCTGTCATTCAGCTCGTTGATGTAGGTTATAAGGTCGAGTATCAGCGCACCGCCCGATGAAAAGCCGAGAAATACTATGTTTTCAGACTTGTAAAATGTCAGCATTTTCTCATAGCATTCAAATATCATCTGCACATTTTCAAGCATATCGTGTTCGTGACAAAGGGGATAATACGGGAACCACACATCTGAGCCTGTTTTCTCTGCGATCTTTCTCGAAAGCCCGATATCGCCTTTATCAGAGCCGAGTATCATTCCGCCTCCGAACACAAAGAGTATCGCATTTTTACACCGTGTCTTTTCAATGTCAATTTCAACGCAGTGATACTGTCCCTGTATCAGATGATCGGTATAGTGTGCCTTATTATCTGTCGGCATGATGAAATGGCGATTTTTAGCATTCATTTTCGCCGCTTTCGCAAGGACTTCTTCTTTTGTACCGATGAGACTGTTTTTTATTTTTGCTGCTTTTACGACAGTTTTTGTCAGCTTGTAAAACGGGTTATTCAGCCCATTCGGTGCTTTTACAACTTTATCTCGTTTATCAAATCTCATACTTTTGACCTCCTTTTGCTTTTTTCATTATCAGTAGCAATCCGCCGAACAATTGATAATAAATAGCTTGCGTATCCACTTCCAATAGAGACTGCTGCCAATGTCATTATAATTCATTCTATCACTTCCGTCATATTACTTTTGCAAGCATAACCACAATTCCTGCGACAATATCATAATACAAGCTTCCAACTAACTAAATAAAACACCGATTGCAGCAACGATCAAACCTGCAAACGGACAAAACAGCAACGGCCACGCAATACCGTATTCAGGCACAGCAAAACAATATTGCATAATGTCAGCAAGGATGTCAAAGTCATTTCTCTCCCCATTTCCACCGTTACAACTCTGTTATTTCGGATTATTCACTTTATCTCCCACATACCAGTAATCGCATATCTTTCCGCCGCCTGCAAGCGTATTCTCACGGTGCAGCTTTGCGTGCATCAGATCGGCGGTCAGAAAGTCCATATCACACATCACGGGAAGTACATCAAGAAGTCCCTCACGCCTTGCAAAGTTGTTCAGCGGACACTGCGTAAAATGATAGTAATATCCGTCACGATGCTTATTTTCGTCAAAATTGAAGTCCCAAGACACATTCTTATACTTCTGGTGCTTTTCGAGCCATTCAGCGTTTTTCAGCATCATTTTCCGAATTGAACGGATACCGCTCGGTTTATTGGCATTTACAAATATTCCTATTAATCTCAGTGGTTTCCATTCCATTGCTTCATGAGCGATCGTTCTCAGAGCCTTGATCGTAATTTTTCCGTTTGCAGCTTTATACACTGCAAAAAACACAAAGTTCATGTAGATATTTGAAGCCATGGGATTATCTGCGCCGATATCGTCCACACGTTCAAGCATTGCTCGATATTCCGCTTTCGCTTTTGTCATCGTCTTATCTGCAAAAGCCTTTCCGTAATGCTTCTTCAGCGATTTTCTGACGAGTGGTGCAAGAATATTCCAGTATTTGCAAGTATACTTCAGCATATATCATCACCTCATGAACTTTATATTTGTTAGCCGATACAAACATATGATTATATTATAGCATATACTAACATTAATTTCAAGATATTTCCATAAGAAAAGCCGTCCAATAATGAACGGCTTTCTCTAATTATTTCTGTACTGTTTTTCATCTTTCATTGTTTTTACACCAAACACAAAATATATCAAATGACATATTCATTCCATTATACCTGAAAGGAGTCTGTCAGTGTATTCTGGCAGGCTCTTGCTTCAGACGCGGTTTTGATGCGGATCAATGTCCGTTAAGGCGCGGTTCACCCCCCGTGCAGATACAGTTCTGTGGTCGGCATATACATTTGGGACGGATAATCCGTTTTGGACTCCTGACGACCTCGAAAGCTGCTCTGAAAAGGTTCCTTAAAAGGGTTCGAATCCAATTTTTATGGCTCGGGATCTACGGCTTCACCTTGAAAAATTTTCTCTCTTAAAACAAAAAAACTCCCGTAAAATCGGGAGTTTTTAGCTTGGGATCTAAATTGATTCACCATTTTGGAGAGTTGAAGCGATTCGAATCCCTATCTTTTCCTTTCCCCTATATTATCACCCAATTATAGTTCATTAATGGCGTTCTATTCTCTTTTCTCTTTTAAAAACATAGTATTCATACGAAACTCGGGATCAATAGAAATTACTTTTTTAATATTATCTATTGGCATTTCCATTTTGGAATAAAAAATCATAACTATTAGAGCCTTCATACACTTGATTGCTTCGCATATTTGATTAAAATTCATTAAACCTTTGTCATCTGCTTTATAATGAGAATAGTAATTCCTTGTATCTACAATCGCCTTATACACATTCCAATTATCGATATTCTTTTTATCAAAGCCTCTAATATAATCCGAATTATTGGCAATAACTGAAAAGAAACGTTCATCCAATTCTTTTAACTTATTACTTAATCCTTTCCTGGACAAGTACCCATTTGCTATCCAATTGGCAATATCTTGAGCATGTGCCGAATTATACTTCCAATCAATATCTGCTTTTTCTAAAACTTGTTCAAATATTGGCTTTCCTTCATCTGTAAATATTAATTTTTTTATCTCTTTTCCAACTTTCTCAATCTCCTTTTTCATATTTCTGGATTTCTCTTCTTCATTATTTTCTCTTAAGTAGTATCCTTCAAGTATTTTTACATATTGAACAATAATATCTTCAGCAAAATATTCCTTATTTTGATTGTTATCGAAAAACATCTTAATTATAAATTTATACTTCTCCTCATTACAAAATTTATACCATCCTCCAAATAGTTTTTTAACATCAATATTCTGATTATCATATTTGGTTCTCATACATTCTAATGCCGAACTACGCGTTTTATTATAAGAAAAGTCTTCATTTATATATAATCTTGATGTTTTACTGTTACTATATTTCAAAACAATACTATCAATGTAAGAAGAATATCCTATCAGTAAAGAAAAAAATCTAATTACAGTTTTGATATCATTTCGAACTGTAAATATATCTACTTCGTCATTATAATTAATCTCTATCATCGGTAACTTACTTAATGTAATAGAATTATAATCCTTATAAGCTGATTCTGCGATAGAATTACAAGTTTTAAAAACAATTTTTATTTCTGGTATGTTTTTATTTAGAATAATTTCCTCAACATCTTTTTCTATGATCAATTGCTTTCCCTGAGTATTTCTATGCAAACATACAGTATAAACATTCAGCCATTCAACTAATTCAGGGATAAAGAATGAAAGCGATTTTATTCCTTTAACTTCTCTACCTACTTCAAAATCATTGTCCTGTATCAAAATATATTTAACTTTAAATGTGTAGGCATCTTCTAAGGATTTATACTTTTGAAAATCACTCATTCCATCAGTAAAGACTTTTATTCTTTGACCATTATTTATTCCTACAAATTCAACTGGTAAAGGCCAATACCAGTTCCTTCTATGAAACTCAATATAGTTATGATCAATTATTAGCTCTGAAATCTCTTTTACGTCTTTGCCTTCAATATTCCATAAATTAATAAACCTTTCCATATTTATCCCCCTAATTAATTTTTACTAACATTATACTACATATGTTTTTACCAATCAACTTTATATAATAAAAAATAGTTTAATATTCGATTTAATCGTAAAAATGTTTGATTATAAAAAAGGATTGAACCTATTTGTTCAATCCTTTTTTCATGTCACACTAAAAACGATTTGATGTTTGCTTTTTAATAGTAATTCAGTTTTTTTGACAATCAAATAAGAAGATACATCATATAAAGCATACTCTGATTCATCAGAAATCAACAGGATTACTTACTCCGCCCTTCCAGCCATTTCTTCTCCTTTTTCTTCTCCATTTCTTCGCCTTTTATTTTCATGCATCAAAAATGCGATAATCCTGCTTTCACCTCATATCCGCCTTTGAAAGTTACAGATATTTCGTCTTTGCTGAGTATTTTCACACATTCAATTATCCCGCGTACCAATACGTCATCATACTGTTCTAACTTAAAGGATCTGCTATCAATATCAGTTTTTATTTCTTCCATCAGCTCGCTCTGGATAGCGTTTTCCTGTGATTTTAGTAAAGCCAGTTTCTGACTTAACTGTTCTTCTTCGTCATATAGCCTTGCAAACTCTTCGTCGAAAGAATCGGCAGAAGAAGCTCCTGTGGCAATAAGATCAATAAAATCATTTCTGGCATTATCAATATCTTTAAGCCGCTGCTCGATTTGCTTTATTTCACAGTCGTCTGATGCTGATAGAACAGTATCTGTGGCATTCTTCAGTATATTTGCAACATCATCGCTGCATTGGTAAAATTCATTTATAGCTCGTACAATGGCATTATGAAGCGGTTGTTCATCTATTGTAGGAGATTTACAGTATTTCGGACCGTGTTCAAAGCGATTCAGACACCGCCATACCGTCCTGTTTCTGTTATGTGAAGTCCATCTGCAACGCCGACATGGCGTACCGCATTCTCCGCAGAATAATAGGTCTGTCAAAGCATATTTGCTGCTGTATTTGCTCTGCTCGGTAAGATTCTTTGTACTTCCTGAACGTTTGGAATTACGACGTGCTATTTCCTGTTGTACCCGATTAAAAGTATTTTTATCGATAATAGCAGGGTGACAGCCGCTGACATAATACATAGGACGCTCCCCTTTATTCTTAACAGCCTTATGCGATATACAATCAACAGTAAATGTTTTTTGCATCAAGCAGTCGCCTATATATTTTTCATTTTCAAGAATACGTTTAACCATTGTATTGATCCATAAACCGGTAGAACTGCGGTTCGGATAATTATGCTCATTCATATATTTGGCAATTCCCTTATGCGACATTCCGTCAAGGAACAGCTTATAAACCATTTTTACAGATTCAGCTTCCTCTGGTACTATCTCAGGCTTACCGTCTTCGCCTTTCTTATATCCAAGCAGCCCCCTATACTGATATCGCACCTTTCCTTCTTTGAAGGCCATTTGATTACCAAGTGTGACATTTTTGCTTATTGACTCACTTTCTGCCTGTGCGAAGCTGCTATATAAAGCGAGTATAAACTCGCTCTGTGCTGTAAGCGTATTTATATTCTCTTTCTCGAATATAACACCGATACCAAGGCTTTTCAGCATTCTTATATGATCAAGGCAATCTACAGTATTACGCGCAAAACGGCTTGTAGATTTACAAAGCACAAGATCTATCTTTTTCTTTTTGCACATTCTTATCATACGGTTGAATTCAGTTCTGTTCTTGGTCTGAGTACCGCTTATGCCCTCGTCTGCAAATATACCTGCAAAATTCCATTCAGGATTAGCGTTTATATAACTGGTATAATACTCTATCTGAACCTGATAGCTGTTCTGCTGTTCCTCCTGATCCGTACTTACTCGGCAGTATGCAGCAACATTGAGCTTTTTAGCAATGTTCGTACTGCCAAAAGTCTGTTTGCTTGCAGGGATTATCCTTACATTAGGTGCTGCTTCCACTGTCATCGCTCCTTTCAGTCTCATTTGTGATTATAACACCATTGATGAATTCAGCCTCTATAATGCACGAATGGCTCACCGTTATCCGTTTTACACAGGATAAAAGCAAGCCAATATCAATAGTATTCAGTTGAGTTCTATCATTTAACAGTGATCTCAACAGAGCTGTTTTCTGTGGGACATCACTGTATTCACATCGTTTATATTTAAGCTCTGCAAGTAAGATAATATCGTTCCTTATTTCTTCAGCAGTTTTAGTGCCATTATCAATGGCACGGTCTATATCAGACTGCTTGCAGAGTATTTCTGAAGATTTTACATATTTGCTTATTGTAGCTTTAACATCAATGAGTACAGGATTTGCAATAACAGTATTCAAAATATTCAGTATCGCACCTGTAAGCATTTCATCGGTCAGTTTGAACAAGTATGAGTGACACTTGCTATTTCGGCAATCCCATAACTCAGCTTTAGTCCTGAATAGTCTTTTTCCGCATTTCTTACATACAGTAATACTGCGAACTGCCTGTAACTCATCAGGAACTATGCAAAGCGACGTTGCCTTGGCACTTTTACGCTCATTTACCGCCCTGAACACTTCCTCACTTATAAGCTGCGGATAAATATCTGTACCGAGATACTTATCATTCTCAAGTACACGCTTGACCATATTCTTATTCCAGCCGACATTTTCACTGTATGGGACTCCCATATTTCTGGCGATCTCATTAAGGCTCTTGCCTGCCATATACTCACTGAAAACAGTAAGAACTGCAAGCACTTCCGCAGGATCAGTGGTTATAGCTCCGTTTTTCATCATATATCCAAATGGTATAGTTCTATTTTTGCCCATTTTCTGCACCTCCTCTCTGACACCACTATACCACAAAGGAGTTGTTTTTTCTATTCACCACAACCGACAAAAATACTCCCTGCATTTTAGACAGGGAGCATAAATGCCGTGTTTACATCTTACAGATATCGTAGAAATAATTCTATTTTTCTCACAGAATTAATAACAAATGGAAAACTATTGTTCAAATTCAATTTCTTCATTGATTTTTTCATGAAGATCAATTCTGTTCTGAATTTCAACAACATTGACTATCCAACCATTAAGGTGACAATTTCTGATAAATTCATCAATTCTATTTACACCATCAATAGCCTTAACTGTTACAACGACACCGAACCTGAGTCCTACACCATCTTTTGGATCTAAGCGATTATTGGTTTTTACTTCCATTCCCCAGTTTTTATTTTTATATGATGGCTTAGTTCGTTTAGACTTTTGTGGATCTTCGGAGATGTACTTAACATTATCCCATTTTCTGAAAAGAGCTCTTGCATCGCCCTCAAGTATATATCCTGCCGATGTAATTGCACCTGTTGAAAGATTTTGTTTATCATCATTTATTTCTTTTATTCTTCCATCATCTCCAATTCGACCAAAATGCAAATTTAATTCAGTATTTGTATAGTCTACACCTTGAGATCTGTTACAAATAGGAAAATAACACATTGTAGCTTTGGCGATATAAGGATAATGATCACCTTTCATAGGAATAGGAAAATGATAATTATATGTGTTCCATTTTTCACTAATATCAGTAACTAAGAACTTTATTTCATCATCTTGCGATTGTATTATCTGTTCAATTCTAATGGGAACAATACCATGACCATATAAAGAAATGACTTCTGGCGTTACCTGAGTATTCCATCCTCGTGCAGCATCAATAATCATCGCTTTAGCAACCTCTCTATTCATTCCAAGAACATCAATTAAATACGAAAGTTTTCTTGCAATCCAAGGAGCAGCAAAAGACGTTCCAGAAACATTAGCATCGCCAAGCGGTTCACAGACATGTATATACTGTTCTTTGCTTCCGCCATAATAGCTGACATCCGGCTTAGCAAAAAAACTTAAAGCGAGTCCACGCCGTGAATAAGTTGTTGACACTCCAGATTTGGTTACAGAATTTACCACCATACTGTTTATAGAATCAGCTGGAGAACCTATTTTTTGAATAATATCACTTGATTTATTTGTACCAGCAATTACAAAAATAACATCATTTTCGTATTGTATTTGATCAAGTACAGCTGCCTCAGCTGAAATAAAGTTATCACTTATCTCTGAATCACTTCCAAGTGATATATTCCATACTTTAATATCTCTATTGTCTGCAACAATCTGCCTGATAAGTTTAATAATTGTAAAAGAAGAGAAGCCTGATTTCTTAGCTACTCCAAAATGTCTTACCTTAAATCTTCCGCACCCATCATCTAACCAAGGGTTTAGAGTAGGACCGTCAACTATTATTGAGGAAACAGCTGTTCCGTGACGTTGATCTTCTGTTGTTTTGGGGATATTATCATCAGTCATATCATGATATTCAACCCATTTGCTGAAATAAACATCTTCACAAAACAAAGTATCAATAACGCCTATTGTTGGTTCTATTCCTGGCTCGGGAATATACATTAACCCATTATTATCTATATTATTAAAATCAAATGGTGATAATGCAGATAAATCTTCAGTAGCCATTGCAATAAGATAAGGTGCTCTTTCAACTAATGCTTTAAACTGATTTTCGTCAAGAAAAACAGTTAAATTGTCAAGAATATGGCTGTTAATGACCTCTATTCCAAATTCTTTTAAAAGAGTTTTAGTATCAAGACCTGTGTCATATAATGTAATAATACTCTGTTTTATTTGAGAGTTCATTGTCTCAATTTCAAAGGTATCAATATATGATATATCAGCAATTACTTGTTTAAAACATGATTTGCTAATACCATATTTTTTAAAATTGATCCTATCAATAATATCACTTTTAAATGCGTTTTGATCAATTTTCTTATTCAAACAATCAATTAACACGTGGTTACAACTATTCAGCAAAGAGATTGTATTATCTAAATCATTAAAATTTATATAGTAAGTTATGATATGCTTAGTCTTTTCAGCGTTGAATTTAGCACCTACTATCGAATGATTGGAATCAGCCCCTTTTAGAAGCCCGGATACACGATTGCTTTTGGCAACAATCTTATTATAGTACACACTAATAAGAATGCCACTAAAAGGTCTGTTTTCATTAAGCCAAAAGCTGCGAATTACTTGTAAGCGCGCTATCAAATTGCAGATATGTTCACTTGTTACAATTATTTTTCCATTCATTGAAACTCCGCCACTACCAGCTGCCTTGGCTGCTTGAACGAAACGTTTTCCTTTTAATTCCAATACATCATTCATCTATTAATCCTCCTTACTTATTTTTCTTGCAACTGAACTTTTGGATTCGCCTTTAAGCTTTTCTATTTCTCTTACAGTAAATCCTTGAGTTGATAATTGATTAACATCTACATCATCAAGGTTTTTTATCAATCTACTGTAAAGTCTTCTTAAATAGTCAAATTCGTAATCAACATCACTAAAAGCTAATGAAGTCTTAATAAGGTTCTTTAATTCTCCCGGATATGGAAGTTTGTTAGGTATATTAAGTATTTTCTTAAATAGTCTAATGTCTTTTGATATTCCTTTAAAAACCTTTATAAAAGAATTCAAATAAGATTCTGCAATCTCGATAAGATCTTCTTTACTATACCTATTAAAATTAATAGTTGCATCAAATCTTCTTATTAGTGCCTTGTCAAAGTTGTCGTATAAATTTGTTGTAGCAATAAGAACAATTTCATTGTTTAAATCAGATAACCTGTCTAACTCTCTTAATATCGTCGAAGTAACGCGCCCCATTTCGCGAACATCATTTGAATTGATTCGATCCAACGCAATTACATCAATTTCATCAAAAAGAATTATAATTTTTCCAGGATATGGAAGCGAATTTATTTCTTGAAATACTGTTGAAATATTTTTATTCGTCTGACCTAATTTACTGTCAATAAGATTATCAAAATTCACACAAAACAATGTCCTGCTTGAAAGTCTTGCAATTTGTTTAACTGCTTCCGTTTTGCCAGTGCCAGGCTTCCCTTCAAATAAAAACTTGTTAATTCCAACATTATGATTTATTGCATTAATTACGCCTTTAATATCCTCTGTAACAGCTATAGGCAAATTTAGTGGTTCTAAATTCTTTATATCTATCTGTTTTAAATATTCACTTTCAAAATCACTCGCCTGCGGAATATATTGATTAGCTTGAGCCACAAGACTCATGATATATTCAGCTAACTGGTTATCACCAACGCTATCAAAATCACGTGCTATGCTTATTGCTTCGTTACGAAATGCGCTTTCATTTCTCTCAACATGGTATCGAATAAGATTCAAAACATTTTGTTTTTTCATAAAGCAACACCTCCTACTTATAGCAGTATATCATATATTGGGACAAATGTCAATAGTTTAGGGACAAATTAATGCATTTCAGAGTCTTGATTTTATACAGTTAACTATTATTCCATGCGTCCCATCAACATATAAAAGGTGTTGACTATATTTCTTCTATAAATATCAGACTTCCTATTATATGAAACCCAAGTGTATTATTATTAACAATGATCTTATCTATTAAAAATTCAAAAGCCTGTGGCTCGAATTCAAACATTATATACTCACGCTTTTCAAAATACCCTATGAGCATTTCTATATCGTTCAGCATAATATCATCTGACTGCGATAACAAACGGATATCCTTATACAGCTTTTTTATCTTTACATTTACTTCGGTACTTTGCTCCATATATTTAGCTTCATTAAGAAATCCTTTCGTCCGAAGCGTTGCTATAACTTTCAACTGTTCCTTTAACTTCAATATGCTTCGGCGTATCTCGATAATATTCGCACTGTCTTTTGTATTTTTAGTCATTAATTCTTGCAGTGATCTATGCATAGAAATGATCAATTCTGAATAATTTGAGTACAGTATATTAAATAGCCTTATAAATGCTTCTTTCACGCTGTCTTCCGTTATTTTCCTTGCTTCACACAGACTTGCGCTGTAATCATGTTTATTACATACCCAATAATATTTATCCCTGCACTTTTTCCGATGGAAATTACTATTACATTTACCGCATACGATCTTTTTGGAAAAAATATGCTCTTTTCGCTCTGTGTTATTTATAAAGCGCTTCTCCAATATCTTATGAGCAATTTCAAATGTTTCTCTTGAAATTATCGGTTCATGAGTGTTTTCTATATAGTACATATCCTTTTCGCCTTTATTCAAGCACCTTTTCTGTGCAAAAATATCAGGACAAAATGTTTTTTGAAACAGCGAATCACCGATATACCTTTCATTTCTAAGTATATAGCTAATTGTAGAATATGAAAGCTTTACTATGCCTGCATATTTCTTATTTATAAAATCAACAGTACTTTGAATACCGTTCCCATTTACATAACTATTAAATATATCCTGAACGATAGCAGCTTCTCTTTCGTTAATTACTAATCCTTTATTATCCAGTCTATATCCAAACGGGGCGTGAACCTGAGCACAAGTTCCACTCTTCATCTTTCGGCGTATACTCCATTTCATATTTTCTGAAATAGAAATGGATTCCTCTTGTGCCAGTCCGCCCATAATTGTAATCATAAGTTCATCATTTATATTCGCGGTATCAATGTTCTCTTTTTCAAACATTATCGTAATACCCAGCGATTTCAACTCGCGGATATTCTTAAGGCAGTCCCTTGTATTACGGGCAAAGCGGCTGATAGACTTCGTGTATACTCGGTCTATCTTCCCATGCCTGCAATCATCTATAAGGCGAAGGAATTCATTTCTCTTTTCCTCGGATGTTCCGCTTATTCCCTCATCGGCATATATATCAATAAGGCACTCTGTTTCTGACTCCTCAAATTTATGACTGTAATATGTAAGCTGAGAGTTATATGAATTGAGCTGATCGTCACTACTTGATGATACTCTGCAATATGCCGCTACTCGCAGCAAGCTTTGTGTATCATCTGTAACTTTCGGCTGTATAACTGTTACTGTCGGCATTTCGGCCACCTCCGTTCTCAGCCACATTATACCGTTTTTACCTCACGAATGTAATCACCACAACCACCTATTTTTCGGAGTTGAAACTGTGCAGAACCGACTAATATTTGTTTTCGTCTACTTTACCTGCGATAATACATAGGCACATTGCAAAAATACCAATGCAGCCACCGATTATCATTCCGATTATTAAACGTATCATCGTTCTATCTCCCATTGTGCCGCTGATGGATACTGTCCAGTTATCTCAGCTATACTCATGCTTTCAATTTCTTTTTTCTGCTCCTCTGTGAGCAGATCCAGCTGTGCAAGAAACATATGTATTACAGCACACATAACGTCAGCTTGTCCGTATTTTTTCATTTTTCCCGCTCCTTTACACATTTTTGTCTGGTACATAAAATATAGCCTGATTTTGTGTCAGACCATATGCATTTTCTGCACTTGTACTCTTTTCTTAGTTTAGCTGTTTTTAGCCGTTTCCTCAGCTCGTCCCAGCTAAGTTCTTTCTGCAATTTATCACACTCCTATATCTTATGATAGATATAGCATAAATGTATAACTGTGCTTATACACTTATGTTATATCTGCGCCCGTCGTTACTGGCAGGCGCAGAATTATATAACTCTTAAGCCTTCGTCTGATTCTTTTTGCAGACGTTTTTCATGATATTCGCACTCGCCCCGTCATGTCGGAACAACAAGAACGGTCAGTAGCTGCTGACCTCATGGAAGTCGTATCCCTCTACGGTTCGCATAGAGCCGCCCTCATTGCGTGATTCTGTGACTGGACGGAAGTATCATTATATTCCTGCTTTCATCGCCTTGCAGAGAGCTGCTCCGCATTCTGAAACGTCATATTTATCGCAAGCGTATGGTTTCTTTGGCTGCCGAATTTTAGTCCGACGCAGGATCAACGTATCCTTGTTGCTGCTATTCTTTTTTCAAGCTACAGTGCAGGAACGTTATTTGCCCTACATAATATAGCCCACGAAAACAGTTGCTCTCAGCAACTTACTTAAGAATTTCAGAGATTTTTACAATCCAATACGATATAGTCCTCTGTGGAATTGATAATTTTGACGAAATCTCATCCTGAGTCATTCCCAGGACTTTATACATATAGAACGCTTTTCTCATTACAGCCGATACTTTCATAATCCTGAAATATTTTTCTTCACAATCAATAAAGTCAGTCCAGTATTTCTCAAGGTATGTATAAGAATGTTCATCAATTATAGTATCAGTTACATTTTCAGGCTGCTCAATAAGCAGGATTCTCCTGTAAAATGCACGGTCGAGCTTATAGACGCGCTCATCATACTCTTTTATTGCAGCAATTTGTTCATCAGTCATACCGAATTCACGATATAACTGCTCATTCTGTTTTAGCTGCTCTTTGAATTTCTTTTCTTCTTCTGAATGATTATATGCCATTTTTATCCTCCGTTTTGAATTCTTATAGTCGAATCAAAACGAAGGATCAAGGATACTTAGCGACTAAACATAGCCATTTATATGTCAATAACCGTGCTGTCATACATTATCCTTTTTACAAAGGATAATGAGAAAAATATATTTATCACTGCGGTTATTAATGCGGTTTATTATTTCAATATGTGAAACGATGTTTTGGGGAGCTGTTTTGTATAGAGCTTTATGATAATAAATCTCCAATATTATCCTCCTTGCCATTCACATCATTTTTATCGAAACGAGTGAATAAGCTTTGGAGGAGCACGTATTGTAAACAGTATGAATATATAAAAATAGCGCTTATCATTTGCAAAACTGCATTTGATAAGCGCTATGTCATGTTTTTCATGTACTGTGAGTTCAGTATAAGAGGTGGCAGATCTATCAATGGTTGAAAAGCGTTTTTTTAAATTACCGCTGTCATAATAACCATTGAATATTCTGCCCAATACAAGCAAAAAAATTCCTCCAGTCTAACCGATAAACAGACTGAAGGAATTAATACAAACACCTAAAGCCCGTCAAAAAATTCGTTTTTTTTTGACGGGCAGCCGATACATATGAACTAACAGTTCAGTAAATTTGTACTTCTGTGCCATTATATTTCCCATTATATGTATGTATAATTATTCTTATAGGAGGTGAACCAGAAGTGCATAAAAATACTGAAACAGTTGGTCAGCTCATAAAAAAAGCAAGGAAGCGTTCAAACTTAACAATTGAAGCCCTTGCTGATAAAGTTGGTGTATCTGAAAGATATTTGTATCGAATTGAAAATGAAGGAAAAACACCAAGCTTTGATGTTCTTTATAAGCTGATCCGATATTTAAACATTTCTTCGGACTCAATCTTCTACCCCGAAAAACCGTCTAAAGAATCTGAGATAGAAGATCTTGTCCGTATGCTCAACAATTGCAATGAACGCGATCTGGAGATCGTTAAGGCAACTGTTAAAGCTATGAGTGAATATGAAAAATAGTTATCTTACTATTTGTACTAATAATCTTAGCATTTTATTCATACTAAAATTAATGTTTCATTTTTATCTATCATATTTCACATTTAAACCATTTATTTCATAATAACTGAATTGCTTGCATATTCTGCAAGTATTTTCGATGCATCAACAGAATCAATAAAACCATCTCCATTAACATCACCAATTGAATAATTTATCTGATTATTTCCCATAGTTGAAAGCTCAGCATATAAAGACAACACTTTTGAAGCATATACTGCATCTATTTTACCATCACAGTTTATGTCGCCTTTCTGTACTCTGATATCATAAACATCATTTTTACTGTTGCGTCTTTATTATTTCATTTACTGACTCAGAAGTTATTAAATTATAAGCTTGATTTATTTTGTCAAAAGTTATTTTCCCTGTATACTCAACATTTGTATCTAACATAATAGTTGTATTATCATCAAACATTCCATATGTTCCGTTAATAGTGGTAAATAACGCTATTTTTCCTTTTTTCAGTGCCTCATTTATTTTAGGAGCAAACATTTCTCCGCCGAAAAATGATGGAGTATTATTATGATTTAGATATCTTATATCACAATTTATAAAACCAATATATATACCATTATTAATTACTGGATACATCCAAATATTAAGCGGTGCAAGTACATCATTATCATCTACAATAACAGATTTAAACGGCTTTGCAACTACAGCTTCTGTAAAAGGTCCATCTTTTAATTGTAACGGATTATTATCATCAAGATAACTTTCATAACATTCTTTGAACATTTCTTCGTTTATAAGTGATTCATATGATACTTCTTCTGTTGAACCAACAAGTTCTGCAATAGAAATACTATCATCGCCTGGCGGAGTACCAGTGTCATTTCGACTACCACATGAACATAATAAGAATAAATAACATAACGCTGTAATTATAGAAAAGTATTTCTTCATAAATCTCCCTCCTATGTATAATTTGACTTGTTTATGATTCTAATTATTAATTATAATGGAATTGTCCCAATCATATACTTGGTAAGAATTAGTATAAAAAGTATTTCCTGAACCTTCAGAATAACCTGTATACATTATCAGCGTTTTCATCATATGTAATATCTTTAAGAGAAGATGCCCCTTCTTTAATATCAGAAGGACTGATAACTCCATTATGTGAAAGAACTTCAATCATTGCAATTCCCATACATAAACCGTCAGATGAAAGCTCTTTAAATTTAGTTTTAGCTCCATATGCTGCTTCGAGAATAGAACATTTTTCTAAAAAGCCCTTATAGCATTCTTCGTTCAGTGGCCTTTCTTCGTTATGCGAATAATTTATAATGCTAAGATAATCCTTGTCAGCTCCAGGGGAATATGCTTTTTGATAAAGTTCGGGATCATCTTTTTCAGCAGCGTATGTCAAAATCGGAATTGTTGTAAAAAATGTCAGTGCAGATATAATAGAAATTATTTTTTTCATATTACTTCCTCCTAAAAATTACCAAACCTTTTACGCTATTCCAAAGTCAACAATACTTGAAATAAGAAATTCGCATCCATAAACATATACATCAATCTCATTTTTTTGATAAAAAATGGCTAAAAATTTACTTATTCGATTGATCATGATGATCAACTCTAAGTAAATAATAGCCATTTAAAAATTTAAATTCAATAGCTTTTCCTAACTTGCAACTATTTTTCCTAATTTGCATTTTTTATCCTTTTAGTGGAAGCCAAATATCAGCAATAAAGAAATTGTTGTTTTCATAAAAATCAAGCATACCATCATATCTCTTAACAATATCAGAAACTGACCTCATACCTATACCATGAATAAATACATTTTCTTTTGTAGTTTTTAATTCTGGATTCCTTTCAAGAACAGAATCTGAAATTGCATTCTTAACAACCAAATTTGCATATCCCTTTCTTGGCATAATATCAATATGGATCTCTTTGGTTTTAGTCTCTTTTGAACAGGCTTCAATTGCGTTATCAAGGATATTACTCAATAATGCGCACATATCTGCATCTTCAATATTAGTATCGACCTTATTAATGTGTACAACAGTTGTTATGTTATCATTTTTGCATTGCAATAATTTCATATTTATAACAGAATCAATAACTTTATTTCCTGTGTCTATATAATAATGCCCGAAATCAAGCTTATTCTCAATTATATCATTAATATAATCTTCTGCTTGCTCATTGTTATTCTGAGATATTAACGCTGCTAAACATTGAAGATGATTTTTTATATCATGGCGTATCTTTCGCATATCATCTAACTGCTTCTCATACTCTGTAACCTGAGAAAAATAAGCCTCATTCTGTGCTTTATCAAGCAATAGGTTTTCTCTTTCGCGATTCTTGTCACTGATACGCTTCATAAGAATATATGTAAATATATTTATCGCAATAAGTCCAAAGCCGATAAGCAATGATATTGGTGAATCTGTATCAACACCTGCGCTAAGGTTAGCTCTGAATATGCCAATACCAATAACTAACGTAATAGCAAAAATAAATGATACGCCCAATACTTCTGTAAATTCAAATGAGAGGTTATTTTTTCCTCTGATACGCAAAATAGCTCTTGTTACCGCAAACAAAAACACTTTAGTAATAAACAAGTTGAGCAGACGAATCATTCCTCTGCTTTCAATCATTTCTTCAAGTGAATTTCCTGACAACATTCCAAGAAGTGTAAGTGAAATAAAACTTACAAATAGTGCCGTAATATCAAGAATTATAGCAGAAAAAGCTTTTTCAAACAATGTCCCCTTTAGTAGAAAAAAAGCTATACTGATATTCAAAGCTATTCTTATAACACACAGTATACCTTCAAAATTCATAAAGTAGTTAAATACAGATGTTAGCAACGTATCTGATAAAAATATTAGGAAAAAACTTATGATTTTATTTTTATCCTTTTTTACATCTAAAAAGCGAACCATAAAATCCGCATAAATAACATATTCTATAATAGTCGCTGTATATTCACATATTTGCCATATCATAATTAAAGCTCCCTCGTTAATACCATATATTCCTTTTTTACTTGCTCATATCTGCCTCTTGACAACGGAATTGATATTCCATTATCAAGAATTATCTCGCTATGTTTTATAAAATTGATATATCTGAAGTTAACAAGGAAACTTTGATGAGTCTTGATAAAACCATAAGTGCGTAATTGCTCCTCAACATCTTTAAGATTTCCATTTGCAATCGTCAACTTTGTCTTTTCGTGAACGTATAATTTATGACTCTGAACTTCAATATATATAATGTCATTGACATGTATGCTTCTTTTTCCTAAATCAGTAGAAAACATTAGAGGATATCCATTATGTTCCCTTTTACACAAAAATGCCTGTATTGCTTCTTCCAATTCCTCATCAATTCTATTTTTTCTTATAAATCTTAAAGGAGAATATTTGAATGATTCATATACAAGATTATCATATGTTGAAATATAAATTATAGTTGTTGCATCCTGTATTGAAGTATTATTGTTGATTTTTTCAGCAAGCTCAAAACCATTAATCGTTGGCATATCAATGTCAAGAAGAAGTAAATCATATTTTATGCCACTTTCAATAAGCTGTATTCCATCTGTAAATGTCTTTAAAATATATTGATCACATTTAAGCTCATTCATTATATTGTCTATATGTTCATGTATTATCTTTAAATATTCAAGATTATCATCAACTATTGCAATATTTAGCAAATCTTCACCACCTTTTTCATTATTCAGAATTATGATAACATATTATAAAAATTTATTCAATACCTTTTCCTATATTGCAACTTTTTTTCCTGATTTGCACCTTGAATTAAATAAGAAATGTCTTCCTACTTTTCACTCCATCTTTATTCCCATTTCCTGCTTCTTTCTATCAATAGCTTTTCTAAGCTTCTTATCGACCTTTGAACGGAGCTTTCGCTGCTCTCGGTCATAATCATCATATATAATGCGACTGATATTAACCATAAGTCCGAACGCTACACAGGCAAATACATTGTTATCACTACTGGCAACAGGCGAAGCGGCTGTCTGGATAACGACTTCGCTGTTATCACTTACTACAGCTATATCATCGTGCTTATCTTCTGCAAAGACTTTTCCCTCAGCAACAGTTTCAATTGGAACTATCTCTGCCGCAGAACGTATTATCATATTTTTCACTGACTTGAAGTGCTCGTTATCTACCATCGCTGGGAAATTCACCTTTGCAGACGAGTAAAAATCATGCTTGCTCTGCTCCATATCACACAACAGCCTGTACATTTTCTGTATGGACTCATTCTGCGAAAGCCTGAAAAATATCTCGTCAACTGTTCGCTTTGTATCTTTGGGTAAGTAGCCATAGACCTTTTTTCCTTTCGCGTTCTTAAGCTGTCCGTGGAGCTTCCGCATTAGTTTAACTATCACTGTATCAATACAACTATTATAAGCAATATCACTTGAAAGCTGTTTCATAAGCTTTGCGCTCTCAGCTTTCAGAAGATCACGTGTATCTGTCTGCTGCTGATAGAGATGTTTCAGCTCATCGGCATAAATATCATTCATAAAACCGCTACGTATCTTATCGCAGCCCTGCTTCGTAAGAAATCCCTCACGCTCATTTGTCGAGTACACGACTATATGAACGTGGGGATTTGTTTCTTTATCGTGAAATGCAGCATACCATTTCAGATTTTTCATATCTATTTTGGAATATTTCGCTATATTCGGTATCTGCCGCTTTATGAGTTCTCTCCACGCATTAAGATTATCGTAACCCATTTTCTGTGCATCGTCCCTGCGGAGAGATACAACGTGTGTCCACACATTTCCTTTGTGTTCCGAAACTTCCTTTGCGACATTCTGAAGCGATATCGGTTCGTCGGTCTGTGAGAATAATCCGTGCGATCCAAATTTTACTGCTCCAGGACGATTTGCAAGATACCCCATATAGTTTTTCTTGTTCGCAACTATGTCAGCATTATGTTCGATAGTTTCTTCAATAAATTTTGACGCATTCTTCTGCGTAGGACTGTTTTTGAATTCCTCATAAAAGAAACTGTTTTTGCTGTAAGAAAAATCTTTCAGTAAAGAAGAAATAAGCTCCTGCTGTTTTTTTGTAGCAGGAGTTGTTCCGTTATTCTCTTTTACTGTTGCTGCTCCCTCACGGGTAGCGATGTACTTAACGTAGTTAGAAAGATTTTTACTGCTGCCGCTTTTGAGATAACGGCTCACCACAACTAACCTCGGCAACGCTTACTCCTTTTGAAAATCAACTGCATCTTCGTAACTGATGATACCATTTATTTTTCGTACTTCGTTCACGCACATAGACTGAAGTTGTCTCAAGGTTTCATCGTCAATATCATTTACTGCCGCAAGCATATTTGATACTTTTCCGAGCTCAACCGCGACCTTGAACAGAAGTCGAGACAATCTTTGTTCCGTTCCTGCGATAGTTGCTTTCACTGTTTCCGTTATAAGCGGCGATATGTAGTTGACAGATCTTTCTTCATCAAGGTAACCGATATAGAACGAGATTGCTTTCTCTATGAACTCACTCTGCGACTTGCAGTTGTCATGTCTGTAATGAGTTCTCACATTTTCTATCGTCTGCGGATACACCCACAGCGGAAATTTTATTTTGTTGTCAAATGCCATTTTATGCCTCCGACTCCTAAGTTTTTGCCAATAAACAGCCTTTTTCGGAGCTGCAACCCCGAAATTTTCATTTTGCCGTAATTGCAACCCCTAAATGCAAATGCTGTTTTGCTCAATATGCGGTCGGCTTCGCCGTCCGCTGTGACCGTCGCGACCACGCGGCTTTATCTTGCAACACTTTCCTCACTGCTCCGAAGACGGTCTGCCCTCGGAGTTCCTGACAGGTTTGGATTTACGTACAGGCTTGCTGTCCGACGTAAGCTCAATGTATTCACGAACATTCTGCGGCACATTTTTGGTATACAGCTGCTCTGCATATTTGTCGATCTCAGCCGTCAGTGTTGTGCTGCGCTGTGCCAGATACATCTCCAGTGCCGACAGCTTTTCTTCACTCATGGATAAAATTATCTTGTCTTTCATGTTAAACTCACTCCTAATTCTTCTGTTTCAGTTTTGTTTTCGTTCTGCTCCTGTTCGGTACATATGGGAGTATAGAGCTCTTGTCCGTAGCCAGATATTATTCCATACGAAGTCGCAAGACCTTCCTTTGCATCAAGAATACGCTTGCCGAAGTCTCTCATATTTAACGAGTCAAATATCTCCGCCTTAAAATCCTGCGGCAATATTTTCAGCAGATACTCTCTGCCAAACTCACTTTCATTACGCGGGTTCGGATCAAAATCAAATTCAGACAGGTCGTCTACGGCTTCTATCGTTCTTGATATATCGTCTATCTCCGCGAACTCCATGAGAGCTTTCAGCTTTACCAGGTCAGCCTTATCAAGTGCCGCGACCTTTTCAGCAAGCTCGTTCAGCCTTGAAGCATTATCGATATCCTCTATGTATGGCAGCGGAGTCCTGAGTCCATAAATATCATTATCAGATAATTTCTTATCATATGGAAGTGTTATCCACTGTGCCGAATGTTCATCGTTTCCTACAAGTATCTGAAACTCATTTCTCTTGGGTTTACTGATAGTTATCTTCATATCAGACGGCTCATAGTCGGCAACTTCACAGTAGTAATCGCCAACAAATGTACCTTTGAACTTCTCCGCAGCAAGCCTGCCCACAGAGCTTTTATCGAGATAAGGTATAAGGTCATCGGGACAATTTTCAACTTCAGGTATCATATCATTGTCGATAACAACGTCGCCAAGCTCTTCAAAATCCTTGCATGGGTATATCGGATATGCTTCCAATCCGTATGTCACAAGTATCAGGTCATCAAGGTTGTAGTCCTCATGCGCCATAAGCACGGCTTTGAAGCCTGCGGTATAGGCAGGGGACATTTGTTCAAGCCGCTGTGCAAGCAAGTTCAGCTTGAATATATCATCATAGAAGCCTCCGTCGCACATTGCTTTCGGAATACGCTCATCATCGATGTTCATATATACATTACAATATTTATTATCCGAGCCGATCCTGTCGAGCATATCGTAAAGCTCCATAGGCTCTGCAGGCAGATTCACGTTTATGCTGTGCTTATCATCATATCTGTTCCGTAGCTTAACTCTCAAAATATCACTCTCCCTCATTTTCTTCTTCGCTACGAAGCTCGTTTACCCTATCCCATACCTCCTGTGGATAGCTTACCGCATCAAAGGTACACCACGATGTCCAGTTACCGTATTCGAGAGCCTGCTGCTGAACGCAGCCGCCAATAGCAGAGGAGAAAACAACCTGTCCTCCACCAACATAGACTCCAAAGCCTGTACCATTGAATACTCCCATGCCTTGTATATCAGGCATGGTATCAATACCGCCTTGTTCTGTATAGTACATATCGACAATATCATCAGTGAAGGTCTTATTCTCTATATCGTAACGAACGTAACCCATTATTAGTCCGACATTATCGGCACAGCGGATACGCTCATCACCTGTCCGCTCTCCAAAACTGTTGTCAGCATATCCCCAGCCCGATACATAAGCGTTCCTGCACCATGCGGCAAGGTCGGCAGAGTTTTTACTGCCGCTTTCTGTGAACATATACTCGTTGATAGTAGAATTCATTACCAGTATATACGTCCGCATGAACTCATCATAGTCGATGTCAAGGCTGTAATCAGCGTTGATACTTGATATAAGCTGTTCATCGTCCTGTGCGAAATGCTCGACATAGGGTGTAAAGTCATTTAGCCTGTTTCCGTCAAAATATGACATATATATGAGCTGTGCCTTTATAGTCTGCTCCTGTAAGCCTCTTGCCGCCATCGCATCTGCTATTGCCTGACCGTCTGCTTCAACTGCCGCAATGTTTTCCTGTTGTTCAATAGAGAGCTGAGACATAAAAGTTGCTTCATCATAATCAACGTCAACTTCAGGTAACTCAATATCTCCCATTGATGCTAATACCATTATTGGCATAAGGAAAAGTAAAAATAACCCGGCAACTATACTGCCTAAGACTAAAAGTAATCTATTTCGTTTATTTTTATCAAATGAAATAGTAACCGCTATCTTTTTTAGCAGCATCTTTGCAACTGTAGCCATCATTTCTTATTGTAACACCTCCAATAAAAAAGAGTCGCAAAAGCGACTCTTGATTCTATATATTAAGATATTTCTCTACAACCGTCATTATTTCTTCAAGACGTTTTTCTCCTATTCCTTTTATCTGTCGAAGTTCATTCTCCAGAGCAGGAAGATCGATAGTTTTGTTATCCTCATCTGCCAGCAAACCGTCAGCATAGCGCATAAGGAAGTTATGCATTTCCTCTCTGCTCATCTTTTTGATCTTTCGGTAAGTTTCTCTGTCGAGTACAGGATTATCACTCATATCTGTCCCTCCGCTAATATATATTCGTTTCAATATGACTGTCTATAGCAGATATTTCTCAATCCATATTAATGTTGTATTCTTCAGCAGTAATTTTCTCGGTGTATTCGTCATTAAAGCTGTTTTCTTCCTTAACATTCTGCTCAACAGCCAACGACTGTAAGGTTTCTATCCTGTTCCTTACTGCTTCGGATATCAGCTCAACTCTTTCTGGCTTCTGACCTTTGAGGACCTCTCTGATGTCATTTTCTATGCCGTCAAGCTTTGAAAAATCATATCTGCTGAAATCGGAAACAAGCTTTATCTGCTCGCTGTGATGCTTTTTGAAAGGCTTGCATTTAATCTCTGTATTCTTTATCTGATCTTCAGAACGATTAAACCAAAGTGAGGTTCCGCTGTCAAATATCGGAGCAGCACCAATCCATTCAAGAGTTTCCGCGTTCCTAAGAAGTCCGAAATTATTGAAATGTCTGTCCTCATTGGCGATAATATAGTCCACAACTATCATATCATCGACAGCAACGGATATATCAACACCAATCTCCTTACAGGTATTAATATAGTGCAGATAATCATTTTCATGGTTTTCTTTCCCACGTATCTGTAATATCCTGTATGCACTTACAAGTTCGGTATCCTTTGTGATAAAGTCCTCACATAAACTGAACGGCTCATTACCGATATTGACAACGCTGTACGGAACATGATCTATACCAAGTCTGTCCATTACCATTGAAGCAATGACCTCGTTATACGGCTGCTGTCTGTAAGGCATTGAGCCTGCTTTCAACAAGCAACGCTTTCCGTCTATTATCTTCCAGCGCTTCTTCAGATTACCGTCGGAGGTATTATCGGGAGAATAAAAGTCAAAACCTGATGATTTGGTACTTGTGCCGAACAAAACATCTCCGATATCATCAGAGAATTCATTATCGAAGAAATTAACGTCCTCCCACTTCATACTGCTGCCTGACGGCTTTATCCAGTAGTGATCAGAAAGACTGAGGCCAAAGCATTTGGTCAGCAATTCACTCGGATCATATATGCCAAGTGTTTCAAATGCATCGGCAATCCCCATTCTGCTTGCGGGTATAGACCGACCACACCACCATTTGTTCAGTGCTCCTCGATCAACAACTTCATTATGGTGCAAAGGATGGACTATACCTACAGGAAGGTGTTCCCTGTGTATAACATTATTGACAGCGGTTATTCTTCCGAGAACATCGTCGATATCAATATCAGCAACCTCTGTATTTTTATGCATTAGTATATATTTCATGGGTACACCTCGCTTTCTTTTACCGATATTAGTTATTATATCATTATTTTCATTATAAATCAAGTCCTTTGTCATCTTCCTCCTGCCTTTCCGAAGAGAGCCTCCTTATACGCAGGAGCATGGACTTGCAGCAGATAACGCTCATTGCCGCAGCGATACAAACAAGTTCCTCGTTCAGGATGAGCTATAAGGTCATATTCAGGCTTGAGGAGCTGTACCGTATCCATAAATTCAGTTGGAGAGCAGTTACCCACATTAAAGAAAAAAGTATGCGTAGGTATACTGAACAGCGGCTTAGTGAACTCCCTTATCTCAGGTATGAGGAAATCCTCGATATTCTGAGAAGCAAGTATGAATGAGGACTCCTTTTTGCGAACGCGCTTCATTCCATTTCGGATATATTCAATAGCGGTCATATTTGTCAGGAACAAATAAAGTTCATCTATAGCGGCAACAGTGTTCCCTTTGCCAAGAAGCTGGCTGCTCATATATGAAAGGATATTGAAAAGAAGTGTATCTTTGAGACGCTTGTTAGTGTCCATAAGTCCTTTAACACCAAAGCAAAGTAAGTCTCCGTCCTTGATATTTGTATGACCGCAGAAATACTGCGCTTCAGCTCCCTTGCACATACTGTAAATACCAAGGCAGATATTCTGAAGCGTTTCCTCGGTATAGAGGTTCCTTTTCTCTCTGTCATAAGCCTTGTATTCTTTATCGGTAAGCTCGTACAGGTCTGACATGGTTGGATAATCAGTGACTTTCAGCTTAGAATAATCTGTATTATCGTCAATACCGAAACGATTATACAGTTTTATCAGCATTATCTCCAAAGTATCTATATCGCTGTCTGTGAAATCCTTGTAAGCTCTGAAAAAGTCCTTGAGGTATGATATATGCTGACTAAGTCTCGTTACTCTTCGGAAGGTGTCGGGAGAATCCTCGCTCCTGTCGGCTTCTCCGAAGGACTTGGGTTCCAAGGGATTTATCATATATTCTCCAGACATCATGTCTATATATGTGCCGCCGAGATTATTGCATAAGTCCTCATATTCGCTTTCGGGATCAAGGCAGATAACACTCTTGCTCGATTCACGCATATTACAGAGGAGCAGCTTCATAAGATAGCTCTTTCCCTGTCCGCTGTTGCCGAGTATCAAGATATTACTGTTGGTCTTGTCATCGGTACGCTTGTCAAAGTCAACAAGAATATTCGCACCGAACTTATCACGTCCGATGTAGAAGCCGTTGGAGTCGGTCTTACCACTGTAATTCAGCGGATACAAATTCCCTGCCGAACTTGACGGCAATACACGCTCATACTGTGTAACAAATACATTCGTTCCCGTTGGCAATACAGAAAGAAATCCTTCTTTCTGCCTGAGAAGAAGTTTATCTACCGATATCTTTGAACGTGTTAGTTCCATTTGGATATCAGCCTGAAGCTCTCTCAGCTTTTCCTCAGTATCGGCTTTCAGTTCAATAAATACAGCCGTATGCAGAAGTGTTTCCCTGTCACGTTTAAGTTCCGCAAGCAGATTTACGATATCTGTCATGTTTTCCTCTGCCTTGACAGTTTCACTGATATCGTTGGTTGTAGACATCATCTTGTTCTTCCGCATTGCCTGCTGCATTATCTTCTTCTGCTCCATAGAAGTAACGATCCTGTTATATATGCGGAGCGTAACTCCACTTCTGTCTGCAAGGTGAGAAAGCAGAGCCGTTTCCTCAGTGTTGGGCGGATACTCGGTTATAGCCCATACGCTTTTGTAATAATTGCCGCAGATGTAGTGGTCTGTATAGAACTTGACTGTGCTTGGGAGCGTTCTGTCGAAGAAATCTTTAGTAGATATGATTTCATGCTGCTCTGAGGTAAGTTCTTTTTTCTTAAATAGTTTCATCAGCATTCTCCTTTATATATTCTTCACCCTCAATATCAGGAATATAGTCTGCTGTTATACTTGTTCCAAAATACAGTCCGAGAACTCGCTTTATTTCAGTTTTTTCAAGTTTTTTAGCCATAAACCCATGATCTGAGATAGCCTTGCTTATACGATTTATAAGACTGAATACCTGTTCTTCCTTCTCTTTACGGAAACGATATATGAAAAGGAACTCTCTTGCTGATGACATTCCTATCTGTACATCATCGAGAAATTCCAGATCTGCCGCCAACAGCTTTCGTACAGCTTGATTTTTCTCCTTTGCAAGCCTTTTCCTTACATATACTTTATTATCATCAAAGCACTCACAGCTGTCAAGAGCCATTATCTCAAGCTCAGGTACAACACTTAATACCATTGCAAGATCATATATCTTATTAGCTATCACTTCTGGTGGCAGAACTGATATATTTGTCGGTTCAACATGATAAATGATGAATTCACTCTTATTTGTCTTAACACCGTAATTTGTAAATGTTTTGAATCCAATCAGCCTTTGCAGACTATTCTTACTTTTCTTTTTTGCCATTTTCTTCTCCTATCTGCCAGTGGAACTCCTGCTGTGTAGTACAAAAGAACCTTACCGCGTTTATCATGTAGTCAAGAATAGCTGTGTCCTCAGCCCGAAGCGTTAGGAACGCATAGCAGGCTGTCAGTGCAAGCGGCACAGGAGTCCACAGCTTTGCAAATATCACAACGGATAGTATGATACCTCCGCAGATAATAATAAAATCCCGAACATTCCAGAACCACAGCTTTACCGTAGCCCTAAGATTTTCAGGATAAATATATGTTTTCACTTAATTTACCTCCTTATTTTCTGCCAACAGCTCTTATCATTCTTGAACCCATAGAAACAGTACTGCTGATGCTCATCATATTGACTCTGACACTTGTATCAAGTCCGAACATCTGAGCTATACGCGGTACTTCATTTGCCGATAAGCATATACCTGCAGCTATTATTGGATGCTCAGTATATGTCAGCAGTCCTAAATAAAGAATCGTAGTCTGTAAAAATGCAGTCAGACAGGTTGCTATTATCTGTTTGCACCATCCAGTGAAACCGTCCATATATCCTCTCGGTACTGAGAACATATATAGACTTCCTACAGCTATCTGACAAAGTAATATGCCTCCCCTTTTAATGTTTGCAAATACGACCTTTATAACACAGTATCCGAAAAGAATTATAAAGAAAAGACTTGATAATGTAACATCTTTTGCAAGAGATTTTATAACTTCAAGTCCTGAATCAGTAAGCGTATCACTTCTGTTTTGTACAAGTGCGCCTATAAGGTCTTTAGCAAATATGTTTTGCAGAGACACACAAAATGAATAAAGCCGCTGTGGTACAACAGTTATAAGGCTTGCCGCAAAAAAGCCTTTAAGTACATTAAGGCACGTTCCCTTTATATCTGCACGCCCATTTTCACAGCCTATGGCAGTATCAAATACTGCAACAACCATACCGCAGGCAAATAATATCCACCCTATATTATGAAAAAGTGAGATAAAGGCATTTATCCATGCAAGACTGAATATATCAGCTGAACTTTCATTTATCCATGTAAATATGTCTGCTATACCATCATATATAGTTATAAAGATCCAGTTGAACATTGCATCAAATATCATTTCTGATACTTCACTTGATAATGCTCCAACTGTATTATCCCATAAACTTGAAATACCATCGCCTATCCAATCTATTGCATCTCCTATCCATTCAAACAACCTATATCACCTCGATCCTGTATAGATTTGAAGATGTACCACCGTTATCACGCTTGCGCTGCTCTATGATCAGCAGCTTCTTGCCTTCTAATCGCTTTATTGCCTGATTTACAGTTGACCTGTGCATATTCACAGCTTTTGCAATAGTAGTCTGAGACGGAAAGCATTCTCCCTGCTTGTTTGCCCTGCTGCACAGATACTGGTAGATATTTATCTCCGTCGAAGAAAGCTTCAACTTATATATCTTTTCTGGTACTATCATTGTGTACCACCTCCGTTGGTTTTTATGTTTATTTTCGGCTTTGTTTCCGATATTTCTTGAAAATCATATTCCTCGGAATAAGGAGCTTTATGTGTCTGCGGATATTTGCGTTCAATAGCTTTGAACAACTCTTCACGCTCCATATACGCCACCGTTCTTGCTCCCTTGTCGGGAAGAATGTATGGTTCTTCAAATTCTATGCCCCACTTGAAATACAACTTCAACGGCGATATCATAGGATGTGCGCCTGTTTTCATAACAATGAACTGACCTTTGGGCATGGATTTTAGCTCATCTACTGTCATAAGCGGTCTGCCCATCATCTGCAGGGACTGTGATTTTTCTTTTCCTGTCGATACCGAACCGCTCTGTACTGTCTGTTCTCCCAGTGCCTTTGAAAGAACTTCCGCCGACTGTGAATTAGGAGCAAAGCCGCCGAATATCGTAAGCTGAGTATTATCCGTGATTATCTCCATGCCCTCTTTCCCGTATTTCTGCTCGAGCTGTGCAAATGACTGTATTATAGCAACTATAGATATCTTTCGACTTCGTCCTGCGGAGAACATTGCTTCAATGCCCTCTATTTTCGGGAATGTTCCCATCTCGTCAAGCATGAACATAACACGATTGTCAAGAGTTCCGCCATTTTCATCGGCTATGACGAGTATCTCACGGTATAGCTGCTGAACAAGCAGTGATACCATGAAGTATTTGTTCTGATCTTCTTCGGGAAGGATAATAAATATGGCTGATTTTTCCGAGCAGAACTTCTCTGCGTCTATAGCAGTTCCAAAACAGAGAAGTTGTTCCATTTCGCTGTCAAGGAAGTTATTAAGTCGTGACAATGCTGTACTCATTACTGACAACATCGCCTGATCTGCTGTATTAAGGGCAGCTCCTGCAAGCCATTTGGCTTTATGATCACTTGGCAGTTTTTCCATAAGCTTTGTGAAGTACATAGGCTGTTTGTCCTTTGCACTTTTGGAAGGCTGCTTTGCTATGAGGTCTTGTATCAGCTTGAATACCGATACGATATGCCTTTCGTTCTTTTCTCCGAATTCCGCAAGAAGCAGAATTATCGAACTCAGCAAGCCCTCAGCCGCATCGTAAAAGTATGCGTTTTGTCCATAATTTGCACTGTCACCACCGCCAATGTTAATTATGGTTTTTGCGGTTATCTTTGCATATTTCTCAGCCTTAGCCTTTGCCGAAAGCTGAGTCCTGTCGGATAAATATATATCCATGTACTTGTTCACAAGGTGCAGTATATTGTTCTCGTCACTCCTTGTAGGCTTTCTGAGGTCAAGCACAGACACATTGTAGCCGTAATATTTATGGGCTATCTCTCCGTAATTCCTGGCAACATCACCCTTAGTGTCTGAGGATATGAACGACATTCCGCTTGCACAGCAGAACTCGATATTTGGATACAGAAAATAAGCTGTTTTGCCCACACCTGCTGCGCCTATCATCAGCGTATGTACATCGCCTGTATCGACAATTGCAGTTGTATTACTGTTTCCACGACAGCCGATTATCGTTCCCTGTATCTTCGGAAGATCTTCCCCCTTGCGCCATTTCTTCGGCTCGAATGGCAGAAAGGAAAAAGTCTGCCGTACCTCAGGCTTTGTAGCCCAACGCGCTGTTCCGTACTGTCCGTCGCCGACTGTCTTTGATTTAATGCCGTTTATGCTCTTGTTATCAAGAACTGTGGCAAGTATCATACAGCCGATAAAAGCAGCAGACAGCAGAACTAAAATAACTATCTGTTTTTCATTCAATTACATTCCTCCATATTCTTTCTTTTGCTATTAATAATAAAATAAACTGGTATATTCAAAGCCTGTTGCCCACGACAACAGGGGGTGTTGTCTTACCCGAAAGCCATGACCGCTTCAGCTTCCTCTGCTTGTTCTTCGCTCTGCTCCTGTTTCTGACAGCATTCCTCCACTGTCAACCTTATAGCCGAGTCCGCAAGCTGATAAAGCAGTTTCGCCGTCTGGACAGACTGCTCCCTTGTTCGTGCCGTTTGTCTAAAATCGCTCTCCACAACCTTGAAAATATTGCTCATATCACGCCACTTTCGCCCTATTCCGCCCTTGTCGGCATACGACCTGTATTCTTTCCTCAGCTTGGCGCAGAGCCTCTTAAAATCGCTGTTATACCCTGCCTGCTGCAAATAGAAAACCGAGCCTGTTATTGCAAGCTCGGTCATAAAAACTGTATCTCCGTTTCTGTACGCCTTTTTCAGCTCATTCACAAAGCCGTAAGGGTTAAAGCTCAGTTCGTGGAGATCTTCTGTTATTTCAAGGTATTTATTCTTTCGGAAATGAGGTACGGCAGTGAGAGCCTCTGCTCCGTTCACAGACTTAAGCGTTTCATTGAAGTCCTTGTATTCGGGAGCGCACCGCTGTATATCGGTATATCCTTTATCTGTGAGTATATCCATGAGCCTTTCATATCCATCGATACCGCCCTCGTCGTTATCGGTACAGATACATATCTTATGCAGACTATCATGTGTCTCCAGTGCCTGCATAAGCGGATTCTCATATATGCCATTCAGTGCTATATAGCTGTGCTCCTGCCAGTTATCAGGATACAGCGTTATGAAACTGAGCATATCGATAGGTGCTTCAAAGACGTACAGCTTGTCCGATGTACCGAAGTGTGAAAAGCTGTATCTTGTATCAGAGCCCTCCACAGTGATACGAAACGAATTTCCGTAAGTGATAGTGGAGCGTTTGCTTGCCTGTTTCGGTTTCCCATCCTCGTCAAGTCCTACGAATACAGCGTTATGATATGCCTTGTCCTCATACAGTGTATGATTCCTTGCGAAGTGAGTGATTATCTCAGGAGAGATATATCGCTGTTTTATGAGGTAGGCGTACACCCTGTGCATATCCTCATTCGCTTCGGGGAGCTCAAATTCTTTTTTCTTTGTAGCTGTCTCAACTTTATGCGGAGGGCTGTGCTGCTGCGGTTCTACTGAATATCCGAGCAGGCTCTGTACAGCATCGACAAAGTTCATACCATAAAAATACTGCATAAACTTTATAGCTCCGCCGCCTGTCTGATTCTTATGATCAAACCAACGGTTGCCAGACATGGTTATGCTGTCATGCTTACCACCGCCATCGGTATATATGAGCTTGTACTCGCGTCCTGCGCGTTCAAGCTTTTCGCCGCGCATACGCAGAAAATCTTCTAATTCGGTATTATTTGCCTGCTGTTTCTGTTCCTCTGTAAATGGTATGTATGGCATAGGTCACCTCCAAATTAATAAATCTTTCAAACTTAGGAATTATGCATTTATAACTGTTATCCTCTGGTCTACATCATTTTATCGCTTGCCGCACACATAATTATATTTCTTGATTATTGGTTTATTTCATGATATAATACTTTTACAACTAATATAGAAGATTACATATGAGAAAAACATTTTCATTAATAACTGCCTTAACAATTTTCGCATCATTATCGCTAAACAATTATTCTTCATTTCCTAAAACAACGATTTAAAGAAATTCTTTCAATGGAGTGGTAAGATGAAAAAATTAAAGCGTATCGGACTATTAATATTTTCAATTTTATTAATAGTAGTGATAATAAATATAATATATTTGAGATTGCACGATATTTCCAAGAATTATATAAGTATAATGAATTCCAATGCTAAGAGTGTTCTTAAGTGTATTGAATCAAATAATTATAATTTTGATAATTACTGTAAAAATTATAATATTCCTCAAAACGAAACAGCATATATATCCGGTACAATAACAAGCTATCATGACATGATAATCGATGCTAATAAATACTGCAATGAACGAAAAAACATAACGGTCAATCCTACCATTGAAAGGAAAACAAGTTTTTACTGGATTATAAAAATAGATAATAATAAAGTATCTGAGATCTGGACTTGTAATGTACCTCTCAACTATTCACAATTAAAGTCTTACAGTTTTAATGAGCAGGTCGATATGATGCCATTATTGAGAAAAGACAAGTTCAATTATGCAATTGGATATTACAATGTTGATAAACCGCTATCATAATATAATTATATTCTCTAAATCTAATTATTATAAGATAAAGCCGCTTCATCTATAAGCGGCTTTTTATTTATAACAAACATTTTAAATATTAACTATGCTCCAAATGTACAGCGGAGCTGTAAGCGTAAATATTAAACAGCCGAAAATTATAGCCGCCGGAGTCCATTCGATCTGACCGTGCTTACGGTAATCCATATAAAGCAGTCCAATTTTAACAAACAGTAGGATCGCGAGCACAACGTCTATAACAGGAAAAATGACATTGTTGGTTATTGTTTTTATCTGTCCTCTTGCCTGATTCCAAGTGCTTTCTACCGCACCTGCAACGTCGCCCTCAGCGTGAGCGTTCATAACTGCAAAATTCATAAATGTCATTACAGCCGCAAGCTCACAAGCGAGTGCTCTCTTTAAATTTTTCTTCAATATATCAGCCTCCATTCGTTTCTACAAGCTTTCCCGTAAGGATAGTCCTTGCATTTTCATATTCGTAACTGCACGTAGATAGTGATATGAACCTGTCATTGTCAGTGTACTCTATCCCCCTCAGAACTGCCGATTTTTCGCATATATGCGGTATCCACTCTGATATCGGAGTATTGCCGTCATACAGCTCATCGTTACAGTCGGTCTTGGCGCAAGAGAAAAAGTCTATACGGTATACGGCTTCGGGTGTAGCAAGCCAACCATATCTGTGACTATCAAAGTAACTACTGTCAGCGAAGTTCAGCACTCCTGCAAACATTGTACCGTTTTTCATGCTGTGTCCGTAAAGGAGATTCACAGGATTCATGAACCTGTTTTCACAGCGGCAGTCGAGAAATATCGCTCCCGATTTAAGACTTCTGCAGTCAAATGCATGAGAAAGATAGTATTCGTTATCCCTGCCCTGAGTAACAGGATAGGATATGTTTGTATTCGGTATGTACAGCCAACCGATAGCATCGGGATAGGCTTCGTTTAATGACTGTGCCGATTCTACAAGGCTCTTTCGCACTTCATCAGGAATAGTATTTATAACCGAAACATTCGTTGTTTCAGCATTAACTGTATTACCCTCATTTACCACTGCTGTTTCTGCTACAGTTGCTTCCATAAAGTCATCTGTTATATCATCAAGAATTCCATTTGAAACTATAATCGGTCTGAACTTGAGAAGATCTTTTTCAATATTTTTTTGTGAAATATCATCCTTGAAATATAAATAGAAACCTCCTATGATAATGGCGATTGAAACGACCATAATTATCCGAAATATGTTCTTCCTATTCATTTTTTCGTGCTTTCAATGTAATAAGGACAAAGGTCAGCATATTCGTTACCGAGGGAATCCGTTTCCTTTTCTTTTTTTCTGTACTTATGGGACACGTAGAAAACTCCGCAAAGACCTGCAATTATCATCGCAAGTCCAAGCGGACTTCTTCCTGTATCACCTGTAGATGGAGGTGTGACAGGCTTGTCAATAGCATTATCGACCATAGTTATACAAGGTACTCCATCTGCGTTGTAAGCATTCGTCTTAACTCCGTTAACAGTAACAATGCCATTTTCATCAATAGTAAATCTTATATCTGTAGCGATAACATATCCGTCAGGAGCAGCAATTTCTTTAAGTGTATATTCGTCTGCAGTGATATTATTGATTATATGGCTATCATTGCCTGAGGTCCATTCATCTATGATATCACCATTTTTATTAATTAGCCGCATTTTTGCTCCTGTGAGTTCCTTACCGTAAATATCCGTTTTTCTTATCGAAACGGAAACAGGACGGTTTTCAGCGGTTATCTCCACAACATCACCATCCTCGCTGATATCCACAGGATACAGCTTATCAGAAAGATAATATCCTTTTGGAGCAGCTATTTCACTCACGATATATTTTCCGTAAGGAATATCAGTGAAACTGAACTTTCCATCCTTATCAGATTCCGTTATAATTAATGCATTCTCAGCAATAAACTCATTAGTATCGGTTGAGAAAAGTCCGAATACAGCCTTTTCGAGAGGCTCGTTCTTTTCATTGACTTTTATGCCTGATACACTGCCGCGCTTGAGGTCATTCACAAAAGTGCCGCAATCAATGTCAACTGTAGTCTGCGCCTGTCCCATATACTTGAAGTTTACAAGGTATTTCTCGCCGTTGAGCATATAGCTTTCATCGGTTGAGATTTCTTCAACGTAATACTTAGCAAAAGGTAACTTTTCCTCAAAATGTGCATTCATGTCTTCACCGAGAGTTACGATTGAAATCAAGCCATTTTCAGGGATAACGGTACCGTCTGCGGCAGTAATATCTTCAGCAGCGAACAGTCCGAATGTGACGTTCTTGTACTCGTTCTTATCGCTGATACCGAACTTCTCATCATGTTCCATGATTTTTTTGAGATGTATGTCAACGCTTTGATAATCATTAATGAAAATGGTATTTACCGCATCAGCGACTGCGACTTCCTGTCCTGCATATGTAAGTTCAATGAGCTTTTCTTCACTGTTAAGCACATAACCCACAGGAGCTTTTTTCTCGCTTACAATATATTTGCCGAGATACAAATCTCCTGTAACGGTATAACCATTTTCGTTAGTGATAAGGTCGGCAACTACGTCACCGTTGCTTGCTCTGAGTGTTCCGTCTGGGGTATAGATGTCCTCTGCGGCTTTCACCTCAAATTCAGCTCCGCTAAGACCTCTTTCCTCAAAAACGGGAGTATACTTATCGCCAACTGCAATTACACTCTTGAAAACATCTCCGCGCTTGGAAACCGATATTTTTCCTTTCTGAGCTTTATCAGCTTTTGTTACTTTGATAATCCTTACAGCGTTTTCTTCATTTACATTTGACTCTGAAACCATAAAAGGAACAGGTGTACTGTCAAGAACATATCCGTAAGGTGCCTGTACCTCAACAAGCGTATATTTGCCGTAATTAATGGCTTCAGGAGTTATTAGATACCCATCGTTATTGGTGTAGAAAACTTCAACACCGAGATTTACAGGATTACCGTTGTCGTCATATATGCGGAAACCTGCCCCTTCATAAGGAATAACATTCCCTGTTTCAGCATCGACTTTGGTTATGTGTATATACGACTTAAATGGCTTGTTATTTAGGATATACTCATAAGTTTTTTCGCTTTCAAAAATATTCACATCAAAATCAGCAAAAAATTCAGCATCATTAACTGTTTTTGTCTGATGTACAGTATATGTGCCATAGGGTAAATCCTTAGTCTTAGCGATGCCGTTCTTATCAGTTATCAGATAATCACGCTCTGTTTCACTTGCACTTTCATAACTGCCAGCTGACTTGAGATAGACCTGAAACTCAGCATTGCTCTCAAGATTATTAATTGTATCATCTTCATCATCACTATGCTTTAGAATAGATACTCTACCTTTGATAATATCCTCAGTAACATCAAGAGCTATTGTATTTGTCTCGATAACATACATCTCAGGCTCTGCGCCAACCTTGTAAATGGTATCATTGAGCTGATAGCCCTGAGACGGTTTAAGCTCCTGAAGTGTATAGTTGCCGCAGATAAATTCGTCAGTAATGAAGTGACCGTTTTCGTCTGTTGTATATGTGGCAATTCTTTCGCCGTCACGGTAAAGCCCATATACAGCTCCAGACAGCGTTGCATCGCCCTGTGCAGTGATGTTCTCACTGTCGTTCTTTTTTACCTCTGCCTTGAACTTTTTGAGACGGTTCTCAAACTTCACACCGACAGTAAGGTCAGCGTTTCCTCTTGTAAGGGTTACGTCTTGCGGCTTTTGGGCTACATATTTCGAGTCGGTATTGACCTCGGAAACTGTGTAGTTTATCACACCTTTGGTACTGAAATCATAAACGTGAAGTCCGTCAAATTCTGCAATACCTTTTTCATCGGTAACAGCAGTTTTTGAATGTTTCTTTCCGCCGTCAGTCCATGTGAGCTGAAACTCGCGGTCTGCAACAACTCCGTCCTCGGCAGTCTTATTGACAGTTATCTTTCCGCTTGTGATATCTTCCTCAACATTTACGTTGCCGTTAGCTTTCAGCGGTACAACATCGGGAGAGAGGTCATAACCTTTCGGCGCGGAAATTTCCTTGACATAATAATGCTTGTTGGGCAGCTTTATCGAACCTGTTCCGTCAGCTCCTATGGTTATCTCTCCGACTTTCTGAGAGCAGTTCTTATCGGTATATACGCCGTATATCGCCTTAGAGCCGTCAATGCTGCTTATGCCGCTTATCTTAACGCTGTTATCAGTGCTGAGAACCTTTGTAATGTTGAACTTCACGTCATTCTGAGTAACGCGAAATGCCGACATATTCAGCGCAGTTGAGCTTTTACCGTCAGTCCTGTTATTGATAACACAGCCCTCTGAGCCGTTCGACTCGATACGCCAGTGAGTGCCGCCGTCACCATTTCCGTCACCGACTGTTCTGCTGCTTATGTAACTTTCATTTACGCCGATACTTTTAAGGTAGGATATGACATCATTCCTGCTGTCGAATTCCCCCATATATATCCAAGAATGATCCTCGCCTTTGGGATTCTGAGCTATTACCATAGAGCCTGCGGAAATAGTCGAGCCGTCTGAACATTCCCAATACGGATGCTTAGTACATGGAATATTCGACTTCTCTACGTCTATCTTTGATGTAACACCTTTGTATGTGATAGTGCAGTTATCATTCACACTCAGCCAATGGGGAGTATCAACGGGAACAGGGTTATTCCACGAAAATCCGCTTGTGGAATATCCGAGGTGCGTGAGCGTATAGTATAGAAGTCCCGAACAGTCAACGCCCTGATTTCGTACATAGTCGAGATCAAGAGGAGTATAACTGCCCTGATAGTAAACTCCTGTATATCCTTTGTATCCCCAGCCGTAGGGAGCTCCGAGCAGAGTGGCAGCTTCTGCTATGACTTCATCAGCTGTGGGAAAGGCTATATTTTCAGTTGTCATTGCAGCACTAACGGAAAGCGTTCCGCCGACAGAAGTGCTGAACAATGAAACAGCGCAGAGACTTGCTATTATCCCTGCGCCGATCTTCTTTATTCTATTTTTGAATTTGATCATATTTTACTCCTTATGTATATTAATGCAGTTCATCGTAGCTCAAATCGCTGATGATACTGCTGTCTGAAATGTGAGTGCCGTCAAAATCGACGACCTCGGTAAAGCAAGAATTGTAGTCGAGAAAATAACCACCCTCGGTATCGAGAACATACCATATACCGTCCACATTCACGATATTTGCAACGTGACCGTACACACCTACGTCCGTCCATACAAGACGGCATTGCAGTCCGTTATCACAGCACAGCTCATAGGTCATACAAGCGTGATTAACACAGGTGCCGCTTCCGTTCTGCCGCATATATTCGTATACAGCTTTAGCCTTGCCGTAGTCAGTTCCGTCATTTGAAAGAATAATCTTTGGTTCAGAAACTGGCTCTGCTACGTCTATCAAAGGCATGGTCTTCTGTGCGGTCGTGACTGGTATCGTTACTGCCGCTATCGCATCTGACGTTGTCGTATGCGGCGGTTCTGTGGCTTGGGTGGTATTATCGTGACTCGTTACCTCTTCGTCCCACACAGCCGCTTCTGCGATGCTGACAAGCACTGTCGTTTGTATCGTGGTTTCCTGTGTCATCGCAGTTGTTGTCTGTACGAAAGAAGTTACTGTTATAATAACAGTTGTTGTACCAGCAGTTGTGCTTATCATTTTTTCTTCTGCTGATACTGTTGTAGGTTCTGTTTCCTCAGGCGGTCTTTCTCTCTTATCCTTGCTTTGTCCACAGCCTGTAAGCAGCATTAGGAACGCTAAAATGGCGGTTATTTCTTTCATAACCATACCCCCTTTGTGTTTTTTATCACCATACCACAAATATTCGGGGATGTCTATAATTCTGCCGAAAAATCGACCTAACCACCAAATTGCACCGTTTGTTTTTGACCTGTGGGACAAAGACGGATAATTACTGCTTACATAGCCATTGAAAAATCCTCATCTTCGACTTCTGTTTCATCATCGCTGAGTTCTTCGTTCTCGTCCTCTGATTCTACATCGTCGAGTTCTTCATCTTCGTCAGGCTCCTCGATATCGTCCATATTCTCGTCGAAGTCCTCATCCTCGGATTCGTCATTGTCGAGTTCTTCATCCTCATCTGGTTCTTTGATATCTTCAAGTTCCTCGCCGATGATCTCAGCTTTATCTTCGCTTACAGTTTCATCAACGGCAACTGTCTGAGCATTTTTCAGCTCCTGATCCCTGTTAAGCTCCGCCTCCACAAGTCCAAGGACAAACTCCTTCTGTGTCATGTTATGCTCATGCAGATAGTCCTTCAGCCTCTGAAACATTTCTTCAGGCATCTGGAATGCCATTGTTCTCATGGGACCCATATTTTTCACCTCCTGCGGCTGTATCTTCGGGTGCAGTTCATTGTAGAGTGCCTGCGATACGAATTCAGCCATTGTCATTCCCTTTGACTCTATATATTCTCTGATCTCTGCGTGTAAGTCGGCATCTATCTTTACGGTTATGCCCTTTTTCTCATCTGCCATTATTTTCACTCCTTAAAAATTTCCTTATCGCATTTTCAGCGAACTCGTCTACTGTCACTTTCTGTTCAGCGGCAGCTTCCTCAAGCTGTTCTGCAAGAGGAGACGGTATAAATACTTCTTCTTTCATTGACACCTCCTATACCTGAGAAATGCCATCGTCCTGTTCTTCTACCTGATTATCGGCAAGTTCTTCATTTGTCATGTATATCAGCGGATATCTGAACATTTCAGAGTATTTTTTTATCTGCTCATCTGTAAGCGAGACTTCAATACCCTCGCCGTACTCATTTTCGCCATTGCCAACCACCATAAATGTACCGTGAATAGTAACAACGCCTGCATTTCGATTAGGCTCACAGCCTTTCAGCAAAAACTCCTCATCGCAATATATCAGGGCATTATTATCTTCTGCAAAATATACAGGCTCGATAAGACCTCCGACTACATTCTGCTTGGCTTTCAGCTCATCGCGTATCTCGGCTTCATAAGGCTCTTTGCCTGTCTCGCAGATAAGAACTCTCAGCATATCACTGCGTTCAACCTTTGATATATCAAAGTCTATCTTCTGAAAGCCGATATGGTCGCAGTAATAGAAGCCCTTATCGTTGCCATCACATATCTCTACGACATCGCTTACCGACATTGAATGCCCATAATATCCAGGAGGACATTCAGTATTGCAGAGTGAAAAAACGCTTTCGATATCCGAGCAGTTTACTACGCCGCCGTATACCTGATGGTATATTTCAGGATCAACGTTTGCGCTTTTCATGACATTTTCATAGCTCATAAACATACGCTTGTTTTTATCCTTGCAGTCGTCAATCTGAAATACCCTTATACGCATTTTAGGTGAGGTAAACTGTTCAATCCTTGTTTTCGCCCACTGCGGCAGCTTCTCTTTATCAGCCACTCCCATGAAATCGCTTCTGCGGAAACAGCATTCCTCACCGTCAGCAAGAAACTTTCCGAAGACCTTTCCGCCGAGCTTATCAGGATAACAGCCGAAGCCACTTGTTGCATAGAAATACTGAAAATACGGCTGTCGGAATTCCTCTTTCAGCGACGACGTCTTTATTATCAGCAGCTTTCCTGCATATTCGTTATCGTCTGCGACACATTTGCTTCTGTCAAGCATTTTCAGTTTATCATTCATCATGAACCGCCCTTTAAGATACTGATTATGAGGTCGGGCGGTATTTCTGGTATACCAGTTCTTCCCTCAAGCTGCTGTACCGTCACATCTTCCTCATTTAGAACAAGACGTATGACATTCGCTGTATTGGCTTCGTGTATGATTCCCATGATAACAATATCATCGTTGTCATCAACAAAGCCTATGGTGTGAATTATCTTTTTCATATTAAAATCCTTCCTCGTCATCGTCAAGAAATGACAGCTGACGGTTTAAATTACGTCTTTCGGACGTATCGTAATTGCTGATAAATACTTCGCGATATTCAGCGCCGTTTTCATACCGCAAAGCAAGATTATTAGGTCTTACCACTTCCTCGATATATATGCCTTGGATATCCCACAGTTCTCTTATCTCAGGGCAGTCGTTATACGATACAAGGAACTTTCCCTCACATTCGAGCAGGGTATTCCTAAGCCTTATATGATCTTCTCTTGTGAAGTCAACATCTTTATAGAAGCTCTCCGTATCATAGTACGGCGGATCGCAGTAGAAGAAACTGTCAGGTCTGTCATAGAGCTTTATGAGTTCCTCAAAGTCCCTGTTCTCAATTGCGACTGTCTGAAGCCTTTCTGCGGCTCTTTCGATAATTGGAAACTTCTTCCACATGGAAACAGGTTTGCAGCAGTATTGGTCAGTTTTATGGCCGTAGCTATACTGTATAAGGTAGTAGAACCTGGCTGCTCTGTCATAGTCATGGAATCGTGTAAAAAGGCCTCTCCTGCGCTGATGAACTATACAACGAAATTCATCACGGGCATTTATCATGTATCTGAGCTTGTATATTAGTTTTCTGGCATTCTGTCTGACACAACGGTAAAGGTTCACAAGGTTGCTGTTGGCGTCATTGAATACCTCAAAGGTTTCGGGCGTTTTATGGAACAGTACCCAGCCTGCACCGCCGAAAACTTCTATATACCTCCCATAATCAAGCGGAAATCGTATCAATATCTTGTCGCGGAGAGACTTTTTGCCTCCCACCCATGACATAAAACTATTCATACAACTCCTTTCCGCCGCTTTAATACGTTGGAAACAGAAAAAGCCGCCTGTACGGAATATTTCTGCTCCCGACAAGCGGCTTACAAATTATTTTTCTTTGCCTTTAAACAGGCGATTATCATTCCTTTCTTAGTAGTATAGTCTGCCGCCTCATTGACGGCGATACAAAGCTCACGGTACTGCTTACATGATAAGACTGTCTTTGCTCTTTTCAGCATTGACGGTATATCGCCGCAAAGCACAACGCTTGCTTTTTCGTATCTTTTGCGTGTCTGCATACGACCTCCTTCCCTCAAAGAGTATCAGGACGTATTCATATTTCATTCCTCCTTTATCGCTCCGAGATTGGCTATGCGCCGAGCCGTCGCTGTTTTTGAAACATATATATTAACAACAGTCAAAACTGCTGGGATAAGCAATCGCTTTCTTCCTGCATATCTTCTTCTCTGCAGGGTTCAATGTACTCTGTGATGATACAGAGGGCTTCGTTATAGCTTCCCGAAGAAGTTACGCGATCATACATCTCCGCAGCTTCCTCTGCCATTCCGTTGTTTTTCAGTGTCCTTGAGGCTATTCCGAGCAAATTGAATATATTGCCGTCAGCTCCTATTATGGGACACATTGGTCTTTTTCTTTCTGCCATTATCTCATCTCCATTTCCTCGGACTCTTCTTCATAACAGTCCGTATTTATATATTCATCAAGCTTTACGCTATCACCGAGATAACTATAATCATCTTTATCAACAAACTTGCTGTGCCAGACCTCGTCCATTTCTATAGGCTCTTTACAGATTATCGTACCCCAGTGGTTGACCATTACAGACGGCTTAATTTCGCATATCTCTCCTTTACAGTCATCATCGTGCCTGACATCATATACATACAAGTCTTGAGGAATCGTATCACGGTCAACTCTCATATTTGTGAACAGCACACGTTGTCCAAGCATATCCATAAGCTCGAAGCTTTCTTCTGCGGCGTTTACTTTCATAGCTGCATCCCCATGTCAGGTACTTCGGATATGTTTTCTTCCTGTGAAACAGTATGAAAGCTGTCAACGCCGGGAACGAGGGAAAGCCCTTGCCCGTTATCCCATTTCATCATAATGCTGCATATATCATCAACTCCAATAACAGTTCCCATAGTTCCAGAAGGAACAGGTCGAGGATCATCTGGCATATGATCGCAGCATATTCTTGTACCTGCAGGATACTGCCTGCGTATTCTTTCGACTTCATTTTTGCTTGGAATATTCATATTATCTTCCTCCTTTATTTACAGGAAACACGGGATCGATTGTCCAGCCTTTCATAAACCACAAATAAATGATTATCCTGCCGAGTTCCTTGGTTTTTACCTGCTTTTTATGCAGTCTCTCGTTTGCTTCGACAACTACATTCTCCCACCATCCGCAGAGTTCATCGATCTCCCCTTCCGAAAGTTTACGATAACATTCACAATTAAGGCAGAGCATAAGTTTGCCGTCATTTTCTTCAATATCAGGAACTGCGGAATAAATGCGGCTTTCAAAGCATAGTGGAAGAAAAACAGGAGTAAGCGCATTACAGGAACTTACATATATCTCTTTCCTGCATTTCTTCTTTTCTCGCTCTATAAGGAAACGGTAATCATCTCCGCTGTCCCACGGATTTTCGTATGGTGCTTCTCCCTTTACCATTATAGGGGAAAATAGTTTGAGTTTTATAAATTTCACAGTTACCCTCCTAAAAAGAAATGCCGCCGAGTTCTTCTTCCTCAGCGGCTTTCTTCAGTTATATTAAATATAATCGAATTACATTACTTAATAATATCATGAAAAAGCAGCATGTATTACACTTCTACATGCCGCTTTTCACTACTTATTTAATAATTCTTCTCTTAAATTTTTCAATATAAAAATGATATATATCTTTAACAACTTAGATATTATTATTCTGACTATTCCTAATGATTATGATACTCACTAATATTACCAATAAGCAAAAAATCTTTTTATAAATTCTTTGTTTGATATTTTTAATTATAGAAATATATTAACCATGCTTATTTTAAAGATATAATCATATATCTTAACGAATCATCCGAATAAGTACCATAACTAAGAAATAGCTTGTTATTAGATACTTTAAACCAATAAAAGATATCGTTTTTATCTTTAATATCATCCAAAAAATCTATTTTGACAACTATATCTTTTTGAACATCATAAAACATAGGAGATCCGATATAAGATCCATACCATGTTACATATCTTCCATTGGTATAAATATTAGTTGCATACGCTACAACATTATTTCCCGTAAGTAATATAGGCTCAATTTCACAATTTCGAACGATTTTTAAACCATGAGATGTAGTAGCTTCATCTTTAGGATCTCCTGTTAAAGGATCAAAATCCGTATCAATTTTTTTCCCTTTTATCAATTGTATAAAAGAGTTTTCTGAAATATTATCATGAATAGATATAATATTATCATAAGAATAAAAATATGAACCTAATAATGTTTTGGGCTTAAACATAGCTCCATTTTCATTACAGAAAACACCTGTGGTTTCATCATTTGACAAACTAAACCATGCAATTTTATTCATATATTCATTTGGTAAAGCAGCATCGTCATACATTAATTCAAGTTTTCTTTTTTTAATGTCATAACAATAAATAATCCTATGCTTTTTATTCTTTTCATCGATATTTATTATATCATCATAATATATTTTATTATCAATAATAACTGGAGTATTAAAGTGAATCATACAATATGCACTTTGGGTCATAGGATTAATTGCTGATTCATAGAATATCAAATCTTCATTTGTATTCAAATCATATAAATGATACTCTGGTGCTTGCCATTTAATATTATCATCTTTTATATATATCATATAATTATCCTTTATATACACCATAGAAATAGCACTTTCATCTTCATTTTCAACAAGTATACTAAGAATGTTATTTCCATAATTATACGATGCAATCTTTTGATTATCATCAATAACATAATTACCATATAACATGCCGTTCTCATCAAAATGAACAGGAGTAAAACCTTTAGGCAGTTCAATATCCATAAAGTTAAAATTCGGATACGCTTCTTTAATATCTATCACTTGTTTATAAAACGTTATAAAATCGGTTTGTGATACTATTTGAGCGTTGGCATAGTCATTTTCATCAAGAACAATTGCTTGTGATTCATCATATATAAAAGGTTTCTTTCCATTGTTTGATTCAACCTTTAAAGAATTTCCATTTATACAATTTGGCAGTAAATGCTCGTTTTTTTTATCATAGCAACTTGATAAAGGAACAATACATATAAAAAAAAGTATAAAAGCTTTTACTATCCAATAATTTCGAATCACCATATCATTCCCCTTGGCGAAATAGCTAAAACAGAAGAAACAGCATTAAATAACACTTTTTTCACAAAAAACTCCTTTCAAATCGGTTAAAATTATTGTTTAAAAAAAACTTGCTCGATTATCTCATACAGATAGATTTTAATTCTTATTAATGAACTATTACCCACATTTTGATCAATTTAACATTTCTTTTTCACCTTCTTTCAAAGTTATCTTTTTATCATTTTATATATTACTATATGATCTCATATGTATAATAACAGTTTTATATTTTATTTTCAATAGAATTTCCTAACTTACATATTTTTTTCCTAATCTGCACCTAATTTTAAAATAAATACCTATTTATTAAAATAAAAACACAATCACAAGTTATCGCTGCCGTCCCATGGATTTTCGTATGGTGCTTCTCCCTTTACCATTATAGGGGAAAATAGTTTGAGTTTTATAAATTTTACGGTTGACCTCCTAAAAAGAAATGCCGCCAAGTCCTTCATCAGCGGTCATATCCTGATTCTCTGTAATTGTTACTGTGATATCGGGTTGAAATGGGAGATCAAGATCACTTACCTCAACAGCTGATATATTCGTCTTTTCTTTCAATATTTCAGCGGCTGAATCACGTATCATTCTCTTTATATCGTGGTAGTCGCAATCCAGTTCATTGAGAACATCTTCTATGGTAAACTCCCTTTGTCCGATGTGAGCGAAGGTCGCTATCCTGTCTGCGGCACTCGATATGATGTCAAGGAGCCTTTTCTCGCTCTCAGTAATGGGAGCTTTCACATTTTTAAGTCCACTCAGCTCCAAGTCGTGCTGTTCTATCATTTCCTTTGCATGAGGAACAAATGCCGAATACTTAGCAAAATTGCAGCCGTCTGCATTTATCAGTAGCCCGTCTCCGCTTGCCTCGTCATATATGAGGAGGCAATGACTGTTATTATCCTTATCGTAATACATACACTCCTGATTATCAGCGATAAAATCATAGCAGTTATCAGTAATATTGATAAGTGCGCTGTATTCCTCATGCGGAATAGCTATAGCTTTCTCAACGATACAGTCGGCAGGCTCATAAAAATTTGCCTTATAGTTCATCGTAGTTCTTATAACGAGCTTATCTGTAGTCTCGATCTCAGGCGGAGTCGTTAATTCGCTGTATAGGTCTGAGATCGTTTCAGCATGGCTTTCACATATCCTGTCATTCATTTTATCAGAATCCCCCTGTGAAATGTACAGCATAAGGTCATTAAGCTGTCCGATATTATCATGCAGGATTATTCTTGAAGCTACCTCCATGTCGATCTGACTCTGGGCATATATCTCAAGCTCATACCCGATATCATTATGATTTGAAAGGTTTACTTCTTGCAGAGGTACATTCAGTCCGATACCTGCAAGCTGTTTTTCAAGTTTTTCGGTTTCCTTTGGCAGTCCTGTGAATAGTGTTTTTTCATTGTTTTTTATCAGAATGCCTATCATAAATATTCCTCCTTACATAGCAAGACCGAGGCTCTCGTCCTCGGTCAGTTCCTCTGTTTGATTTTCGGATAAAGTCTGAAGCTCTGCGTCAATGGCATCACATATTGTCCTTGCAGTCTCCTGTATCTCATTAAGGAAGCGGTTGAGCTGTTCAAGCTGCTTTCCCTGACTCCAAGAGGCTATATATGGGAAACTGTAATCACTTGTATCGATACCATACCTTGAAGCCACGATATATGCCACCGATTCAGCCTGTACTTCCTTATCGCTTCGGGAAGTATTTGCCGTTGGAAGCTTTTTATCGGGATCGTGCAGCAGGGCGTGAGCGCATTCATGTATAGCAGTCTTAACGGCTTGTGCGCCGCTAAGATTCTCCTGTATCACTATACGCTGTTCGCCGTAGCTGTAATATCCCTTTGCTCCGCTGCTGTTGTGCTCGAAATCAAC
>NZ_JAEEMU010000005.1 GCF_016283395.1 Ruminococcus sp. | reverse complement strand
CTGTCAAGTTCGCTGCAAGGTACTTCGCCGTCAATGTAAATTCGTCTTGCCGAGCAGAAGCCGCGAATCTGATCCTGCCGAGCCTTTATGCCTATCTTATACCAGCCGCCGCTGCAGACCTTGTCGGCAGGTATATCCCATGCAGCCGACTGCAATGCCTTTCGCCAGCTGCCGCTGCCTATGGTATTGTATACTACCTTGCACGGGTCTGAAGGCGAAGCAAGATAGCTTGTATTGTCATATGTGGGATAGAGAGTCGGGTCTGACTTGTATACAGCCTTTTCTCCCTCTATCTTAAAGCTTGTGGACGGAGTACTCTCGGGAGTTACGTTCGCTCCCACAGAGGCTTTATACTCACTGTAGGACGGCAGCTTTTCGGGATTTCTGAAACAAAGGCTCTCGATAGCAAGCTTTGCGCGTTCCGAACTCAGTTTAAGAGTATGCTCACCTTTTTCAAGTGCGAAGAACAGCGGTTCGCTGAAAAGTCCGTTCCTGTCGCCGAAAAAGCACTTCTGCCACATCTCTGTCTGCACCTGTGTCGGTCTTACCTGATTTCCGCGGCTGTCGGTGTAAATATCCTTTTCGTTTACCCAGACCTGACTGAGATAAAGGCTTGAAGCCGTATCGTAGGGTATCTCGCCGTCTATCTCCACTTTCAGCTCTATCGAGGAGCTGCTTGATATCATGGGGCAGTAGCTTGCTTCAAGGCAGTACACTCCGCTTTCAGCCACCTCGAAATCATAGGTCACCTCGCCCGACAGGCTGTTCCATAATAATGTATCTTTACGGGTATCGCCACTGCTGTCGGTGAAGCTGCCTGCGGAGATATCTCCGTTCTCAGCGGAAACAAAGCTGCTTCCTTTTATAAATATCTCATCATCGGGACGGACATCAGCGGAGTGAAGATCGTAGTATTCGCTGAATGTGGTCATATTCATGTCCTTATCATCTATGTGATAATAGTCCTCAGCCATTGCCGCAGCCGTAGCCGCTGACGGCTCATTTGCCTCCGCAGCCGCTTTCAGTACACCCACAGAGCTTCCCGCAGCAAAAATACAAGTCAGAAAAGCCGCTGCCGCAGCTCTGAAAGCTCTCTTCATCCGCTATTCACCGCCTTTCACTCAAAAACTGACAAATAAAAAAGCGCAAGCTCCCCGCGTCGGGAATTATGCGCACGGACAACACTTACCAAGTCTGACAAAATTGCATATATCTATCAAAATCAGTATAACAAATTTATCGTATAATGTCAAGAAACCCCTTCCGCCCGTATAAATAATAATATTTTTTACCATGAGTATTTTAGCTAAATTATCGAAATCTATAATGATATTGCATAAACGGCACGTATAGAAACTGTAAGCTGTTACAATAAACTTTGCCTCATTGTTTTAATTTAATGCCTAAATTTTACTATTATTAAAAAACTGTAAAATCTTATCGACATTCTACTTTTTGTATTGACATTTGAGGCTATTTATGGTATGATACAAGTGTAGAAGAAGTAACAGTTTCACTACTTGACTCCATTTAATAAGGAGAGATATTCTTGGCAAATGTTCTTGAAGTAAAAGGACTGTCAAAGCAGTACACCAAAGTCCTTGCTGTTGACAAGATATCCTTTGAAATAGGCGAAGGTGAGATATTTGCTCTCATCGGACCTAACGGCGCAGGCAAGACTACTACTATAAGAATGATTTCAACACTGCTGAAGCCTACCGACGGTGACGCTGTCGTAGCAGGACACAGCATTATAAAAGCTCCTGAAAAGGTCAGGGAATGTATCACTTACCTCCCCGACGAAGCAGGTGCATATAAACAGATGACAGGTATTAAGTACCTGATATTTATGGCAGGTCTTTTCACGAGCGATATCGACGGGATAAATTCCTGTGTTGAACGTGCAAAGAATATCTGCGGACTCGGCGACAGGCTCAACGATAAGATCGGAAGCTACAGCCGAGGAATGATACGCAAGCTTCTACTGGCAAGGGCTGTAATGACAAAGCCCAAGCTTGCCATACTTGACGAGCCTACAAGCGGTCTTGACGTACTAAACGCTATCGAGATACGCAAGATGATAAAAAAGCTCGCCGAGGAAGAAGGAATGTCCTTCCTTCTCTCATCACACAATATGCTCGAGATCGAATTTGTTTCCGACCGCGTGGGTATAGTCTCAAAGGGACATCTCATGGTAACAGGCCGTACAGACGAACTCAAGGAACGCTATAACGCTCCTAACCTCGAGGAAGTATTTGAAAGGGTGGTGAATGAGAATGAAGTTCATTAACCTCCTGAAAAAAGAGCTTTCAGAGCTCATAAACGCTCAGATGATATTCTCTTTGATATTCTCGCTGGCAATATTCATGATAATGGGTAACGTCATGCAGTCGGTAACACAAGAGATAGCTGAGGACGCGGTTAATCCCAAGATCAATATCTGTGACCTTGATGATACGGACTACACAAAGTCCATGATAGAGTCTTTCAAAGAGAAAGGTTCAAATGTCACTATCGTATCAGTCACAAATGATGATTATGCAGCTGCATTGAAAGGCAGCGATATAAAAAGCTTTGTAGTTATCCCGAAAGGCTTTACCGATGAACTAAAAAACGGCAAAAAGCCCTCGGTGATATCTGTAAATAAAATAAAGTCTGCTTCAACATTCAGCAGCTTTACAGGCGGCACAGATGGTACGACTTCTCTTATAAATTCGTATATCTCCTATGAGCTTGCAGATCAGCAGGGCGTTTCGGAAGAAAACCTCAAGATCATCGAAGCACCGCTCAGTGTTGAAGATCACACAGTTGTAGCCGACAAATCGGCAAAGGTATCAAGCAGCACTATACTCGGTAAGATATCAACACAGAATATGATACTTCCTATCATCGTTCTCGTGCTCCTGATGCTTACTTCACAGTCGCTCATCGCTTCGATATCAAATGAAAAGATAGACAAGACCCTCGAAACTCTCCTTTCCACCCCTGTGACACGAGGATCTGTTATAACAGCCAAAATGCTTGCAGCAGCAATAGTTGCTCTCATAAACGCAGGCGTAATGATGTTTGGCTTCTCAACATACACCAAAGGAATGACAAGTGCTGTAACAAGCGATCTGGGAATAACGCAGGCAGTTACCAAGACCTTATCCGCAGATGAAGCTTTCAGACAGCTGGGACTCAACCTTTCCGCTATGGATTATGCAATGGTAGGAGTTCAGCTCTTCCTTACAATTATGATATGCCTTGCAATATCAATTATCCTCGGCGCACTTGTCAACGACTCAAAGTCGGCACAGACAATGCTCCTGCCGATAATGATGATGGTAATGATACCGTGGCTCATATCTGTATTCACAGATGTGAACGCACTTCCATTAGCCGCAAAGCTTATCGTGTATGCGATACCTTTTACTCACACATTTACCTCGATACCAAACCTTATGTTCGGAAACACAACAGAGTTCTGGCTTGGTTTAGGCTATCAGTTCGTAATATTCCTTATCGTGATGTTCTTTGCATTAAAGCTTTTCAAATCAGACAAGATACTCACGATATCTCTGAACTTCGGTCAGAAGTCCAGATTTAAAAAATCAAGAAAAACCACCGAGGATTGAGCCTCTTCCCTTTCCCCATGAAAAGACGCAGCTGTTTCGTTAGCACCGAAACCGCTGCGTTTTTTTACGTATTTTTCCGTATAAAGTAAAAAGCTATGCACGAAGCATAGCCAAGAAAAATGAAATGAATAAATATAGAAGGGGAATTGGGGGATTACTTAATCCACTAATAATATACCAATCCAACCTTAAAATAATCTTAAAGTTATCTTAAATTTTCCTAAAATTATTTCATTGTATAAGCTGTCTCAAGAGCTATCTCCATCATGTCGCGGAAAGTGGTCTGTCTCTCCTCCGCAGTAGTGGATAATCCCTTCAGAGGACAGTCGGACACCGTGAGTATACACAGTGCGTTCTTCCCTGCCCTTGCAGCGTTCATATAAAGCGCTGCTGCCTCCATTTCTATGGCAAGCACATTCATCTTCTGCCAGTCTGCAAGGCTGTCTGCATCATCATAGAAGGTATCGCTTGAAAGTATATTTCCCACATGGAAGCTGCTTCCCTTAGCCTCAGCCGCCTTTACAGCAGCCGAAAGCAGACTCCATGAAGCTGTCGGAGCATAAGTACCGGGGAGTCTGTACTGTGAAGCATAAGCGGAATTGGTGCTTGCACTCATTCCGATAACTACATCACGAAGCTGTACGCTGTCCGCAACAGCTCCTGCCGTACCTACTCTGATTATATTCTCAACGCCGTATTCGTTGAAAAGCTCCCATGAATAGATACCTATAGACGGCATACCCATGCCGCTTCCCTGTACGGATACGGGAACGCCCTTGTAAGTACCCGTATAGCCAAGCATACCTCTTACCTCATTGTAGCAGACGGGATTTTCAAGGTAATTCTCGGCAATGAATTTTGCTCTCAGGGGATCTCCCGGCATGAGAACTGTTTTAGCGATATCGCCTTTTTTCGCATTGTTGTGTGGTGTCGGCATATTTAGCCCTCCTTTATTTTAATACATTCTTATATAAACAAGGAACGCATGAGACAGCGTTCCTTAATTTTTCAGCTTCTTCTGAGAAGCTTGTTTACTGTAATAAGCAGCGACTTGTAATTCATAGCTGTTACAGCTGCGGCAAAAACAAGCGCACCGAATATATAGTATTTGACCTCTGTCATCATTACAGCACACATCAGAAGAAGCAGTGCTGTATTTGCAAGGTTCTTGACTCCGTTAAAGCGGAACGGTACATAGTATCTTGCGTCTATGATACGTGCCCAGAAGCAGATAAGGTAACTGAGCAGAGTTGCTAATGCTGCACCGTTTATGCCCCATATCGGTATGAGGAAATAGTTCATGGGGAGATTTACGAGGCAGGCTGCAAGAGCCGTATAGCATGAATTCTTCGGGTGCTTTGTAGCTGAATAGATACTGCCGAGGAACTGATTTAAGCTCATAAACAGTACAGCTACGATCATTATAGGAGTATAGAGGTATACAGTCGAGTATTCCGAATATGTGCTCGAAACCATAAAAATTGACTTTACAGGCTT
>NZ_JAEEMU010000004.1 GCF_016283395.1 Ruminococcus sp. | reverse complement strand
GAGACCACCTTTCACAAAAAAATATTTGTAGTAATCCCTACAGGAAATATTATATCACAAAAGTGTGAACTTTTCAAGTATAAGTGCTGGTTTTTGAACAAATATTTTTGTTCGGAGAGTATTATTTTTACATCTTTTTAATCTCTGTAAATGCCATGATATAAGGAGCTATGCCCTTTGCATCATTTTCGGTTATCTTTTCACTAAGGTAGTATCCGGGTGAACCGTCACGTTCGTTTTCACCGCCGAGACCGCCGACGAGACAAATATTTCCGAGGACGGGTATCTCCGACTCTGTGTTAATGAATTTTTCGGTAATGGTGTTGAAGGCTTTTAGTCCGATTTGACGAATATCGTCTCCGCATACACCCAGCCTTGCAGCTTTCAGAGCAGCATAAGCCACAAGGAGAGTACCGCTTGTTTCGGGATAATTGCCTTCAAGCTCAGGCCTCAGCGGAAGCTGATACAGCATACCGTCATCGCGGCAGTATTTTGTTATATCGCCCAGCATTTCCGCAAGCTGTCTGCCTATGCGCTGATCCGCAAGTATCTCAAAAGTATCAGCCAGCGCGGCGCACAGCCAGCCGTTTGAGCGCAGCCAGAATTCCGGCGAAAGACCTGTGATCTTGTCAGCCCATATCATAGTTTTGGTGTCATCATAACCGTGATAGTAAAGACCTGTTTTCGGATCGCGGGATATTCGTTTGATGTCGCAGAGCTGTCTTTCCGCATCGTCAATAACACCGCGTAGATCGTGGAGCTTTCCGTATTCTGCCATAAAAGGCAGAGCCATGTAAGTTCCGTCAAGCCATATCTGATCGGGATATACAGCCTTATGCCAGAAGCTTCCGCAGCTGAGACGGGGCTGACGAAGCACCTGTTCGTTCCAGAGCTTCTCAAAGCCGAGACGGTAATGCTCAGCACCTGCGAGTTTCCAGAGGTTAATAAGATTTCTTCCGCCGTTGAGATTATCGAGATTGTAATCTGCGTAGTTTATTGTAGGGATATTGCCGTCCTTATTCACATAGGTATCCGTGAATTTTACGGAATAGCCGAGAAGTCTTTCATCTCCGCTGAGATCGTACAGCATAAGAAGAGCTGTTATCATGCAGTTGTCGATATAGTTCCATTTGGAAGCTTTACCATAAACGGAGCTTTCAACGTTCCAAAGCGGAGAAAGCGGCTCAGAGGTCAATATGAGGTTTTCGATATAGTTTTTTATGATAGTATCAGGTCTTGTCATCCCGAGAGTCCTCCTGCGGTGATACCGCTGATAAATTTTTTCTGCGCAAGAGCAAATACTGCAACAGAAGGTATAAGACCTATCACTGACATAGCGATTATTTTTTTCTGTTCATATCCCTGTCCCGTACTGTCAACGGATAGTCTCAGCGCAAGGGAGAGGGGATATTTTTCAACAGACTGGATCATTATGAGAGGTGAGAGGAAGTCGTTCATTGTCCAGAGAAATGTAAAGACTGCAATGGAAACAACAGCAGGTCTTATACAAGGCAATAGTACAAAGAACAGGGTTTTTAAAGTACCGCAGCCGTCCATGCGTGCAGCCTCATCGAACTCCATGGGCACTCTTTTCATGAACTGTATAAGTATGAATACAAACATACCTTCACAGGCGAAAAGAGAGGGGAGAGTAAGAGGTACATATGTATCAAGAAGACCGAGCTTGCTCCACATATAATACTGCGGCATTATAGTTACGATAGACGGCATCAGCATACCGCATATAAGGAGCGCGAAGAAGAATTTCTTCATCGGAAAATCAAATCTTGCAAAGCCGTAAGCCACAAGCACTGAGGAGAGCACGGCAAATACGGTCTTTGGTATGATTATCAGAAAAGTATTGATGAAATAGTGCCCCATAGTGTAGGGTGTAACGGTTTCCCATGCCTTTTTGTACACATCTGTGTCAAAGCTTTTCGGCATGAACCAGATAGTTGTGAATATCTCGTCATTTGATTTGAATGACGCACCGAACAGCCAGAGCAGTGGATACAGCATAATGATACTTATGACGGCAAGTATGAGATAAAGAAGGAATTTTCTCATAGTCAGTCCCTCCTCAGTCTGTCAGTAAACTTGTACATCAGCATAACGATAATGCCTATGATAACGAAAAGCAGCCACGAAACAGCATTTGCAGTTCCGTCGTCGCCGTATCTGAACATCTCATCATAAATGTACATACCTATAGTTCGGGTACTTCCCAGTGGGCCGCCGCCTGTTATCATATAAGGAGCGTTGAATTCCTGCATTGCGGCAATTATTTGCAGTACAAGGTTTATGAAGATGATATTTTTGATCTGTGGGAGAGTTATGTAGAAAAAAGCCTTTATCCTGTCGCAGCCGTCCACCTTTGCAGCATAGTACAGTTCTTTTGGGATATCGCGGAGAGCAGCAAGGAATATGACCATAGTCGAGCCGAATTCCCACACTCTCAGCAGAACTATTATAAACAGTGCGGCATTTGTATCGCCGTACCAGCCTACGGGAGCGATACCCAATACGCCAAGCAGCTGATTAACCAGTCCGTCTGAGGTGAAAAGGTACTGCCACATTATTATGACCGCAAGGTTAGAGCCTAATATAGAAGGTATGTAGAAAGCTGTGCGGAATAATCCGATACCTTTCAGTTCGCAGTTGAGCAGCAGAGCCACAAGGAGCGATACTACAAGTTTAAGCGGTACAAGTACAGCTGTATATTTAAGAGTTACCATTGAAGCCTGACGAAAATTCCTGTCAGACAGGATATTTTTGTAGTTCCCGAAACTCAGGCTACCGCTGTTATCGGTAAGTCCCACAACAAAGGAACATACAAAAGGATACAGGATAAAAAGCACCGCCCCAATAATGAACGGGAGTATCAATACAAGACCTGTGAATTTGCTTACGCCCACAGGGTTTCGGTAAATTCGGGATTTCATTTTCTTAGCTTCTCCAGATAATTATTCACTGAGTCAAACATCTGCTGTGCTGCACTGTCAATATCGGCAGTCCCGTAGGATACGGATTCTATAGCTTCGTTATAGAATTCCTTCATGCGCGAAAGCTCCATGTAAGGGCTTATTGTGACAGTATCGGCATTGCGGAGGATATCGTCGCTTTCCTTTGAGAGCCCTTTCAGCTCACCGCTGTTTTTCAAAGCGGCTTCTGCTTTGTGTGATGCAGGTATGCCGCGTGTAGTGCCAAGTATTTTCGCACATTCTTCGTCATTGAGCAGGAAATTGATGAAAGCAGCCGCTTCATCGGGATGTTCTGTGTTTTTAGATACAGCATACAGCAGCGACGGCTTTATCATCCAGCCGTCAGAGCAGCCTTTATCGTTACTGAGCAGAGGACCTGCCTCAAGAACCCCCTCAGCAAGTACCGATTCATATTTTCCAACTGCGCTGCCCCATTCGAGAACACCCGCAACTCTTCCGCCTATGAACTCAGGGGACTGATACAGAGCAGCATTTCCGTCCTCGTCAGTGCGTGTCCTTACAGTACGTATGACATGGCTTTCCTCCAGCTGCTTATAGAAGCTGAGGGCAGTTTTTATGTCCTCGACGGTAAAGCCGAGCCTGCCGTCAAGGGTAATGAACTGTCTGCCTGTCTGCTGCTGAACGTACACCACTGCCAGATACCATGCAGTACCTCCCGACTGTATATCGAGGTCAAGAGGATAAAGCCCGTCTGCACCAAAGCTGTTGCCGAGAGCAATAAGGTCATTCCATGTTTCGGGGTAATCAGCCCCCATTTTGCTGAAAACCTCGGAATTATAGAAAAGACTTCTTCCGCTTACCGATACCGTGACAGCATTGAGCTTTCCGCCGACTCTGCCGAATGAAAGCACCTCGTCATCGAACTGAGAAAGATCAAGCTGTGAACTCAGCTCACCGAGGTCATAAAAACCGTTTCCGTCAGGTGACAAGGCTATGAGCCAGTCATAGTTTATCTGCATAATATCGGGTTCGGTGCCGCTGCTGACTTGTGAAGTGACTTTTTCCGACCAGCCGTCCCAGCCTCCGTACTCGGGGGTTATGGTGATATCGGGATATTTTTTGTTCCACAGGTCAATAGCTTTAAGAGTAGCTTCGTGTCTGTCGTCACCGCCCCACCATGAAAAGCGCAGGCTGCACTTATCAAGTGTCCCATCTGGCTTAGTGACTTTGTGTACTTTTTTTGCCGAGCAGGCAGAGAGTGACATTGCGCAGCATACAGCTGCGATCTTTAAAAATGTTTTTTTCATACTCTCAGATCCCGGATAAATGATATTACAGTAATTATACATCATTTACGCTTGAAAATCAATAGAAAAATAGTAAATTCAAACAAAATAAAAAGGACGGAGCATTATCCGTCCATGTAAATAAAAAAGCCCTTAGCCTTTAGCCGTTAGCTGTTAGCAATTGTGTCGCCTTCGGCGAATTATTTAAATAACGTGAGCGTAAGCGAACACATACGGCTAATGGCTAACGGCTCATGGCTTTTTCACAGTTTTTTCTTTCCTATTTACAGTATATTATATGCTGCTTTTAATCCTTTTTATCGCACTTTTTTCAAGGCGTGAGACCTGAGCCTGAGATATACCTATCTCACTTGCGACCTCCACCTGAGTTTTTCCGCGGAAGAACCTGAGATACAGGATATTCTTCTCGCGTTCTCCAAGATCTTTTATGGCATCGCGGATAGTAAGCTCGTCCATACAGCTTTCAACATCGTTGATATCGCTTATCTGATCCATAATGTAGAGATTATCCTCAGAGTCCGAGTAAACAGGCTCGTACAGCGATACGGGATCGCTTATGCTTTCAAGTGCGATGACTATTTCTGAACGTTTGACTCCGACTTCATTGGCTATTTCCTCTGTAGTCGGTTCACGCTGAAGCGAGAAAGTAAGCTTTTCCTTGGCTTGTATAGCTTTATAAGCCAGATCACGGAGCGAACGGCTCACCTTAACGTGGCTGCTGTCTCTCAGGTAACGCCTCAGCTCACCGCTTATCATTGGTACGCAGTAGGTAGAGAAGCGCACTTCCTTTGTGAGGTCGAAATTGTTTATAGCCTTGATAAGTCCGATAACCCCTATCTGGAATAAGTCGTCGATGTCCTCGCCGCGTCCTGTGAAGTGCTGTATAACGCTGAGAACAAGGCGCAGATTTCCCTTTATGAGCTTATCCTTGGCAGCCTTGCTGCCTGTGGCGCGTATTTCTTTCAGCAGAGCGATCTTTTCATCTTCCTTCAGGACGGTCAGCTCCGAAGTATTTATCCCCGCGATAACGACTTTATTGTATGCCATTGAAAATATCCTCCGTAAAAACAGGTTACGAGGATATTATTGCCTTATTGGATTATTGTAATCACAGGTAAAAAATGGCATGAAAAAGGAGCAGCATAGCTGCTCCTT
>NZ_JAEEMU010000062.1 GCF_016283395.1 Ruminococcus sp. | reverse complement strand
TAACGAGATGCTGGTCATACGCTCCGGCATGGATTTCAGATTGAGATGTGTCGGCTGCGGCAGAGAATTCATGGTCCCCCGAAACAAGATAGAGAAAAACATAAAACGAATCAAAAGAGAGTCCGAGGGATAGACGGCAAAGCATTATTTCACGATATTCATTTGGAAGGATAGATATAATGTTTGAAAAGCTTGCCCTTATGGAGCAGAAATATGAAGAGATAAGCGCTAAGCTGGCTGACCCTGAGACCGTGAGCGACAATAAGCTGTATACCCAGCTGATGCGCGAATTCAAGAATATGACTCCTATTATTGAGAAATACCGCGAGTATAAGAAGGCTCAGGCTTCATTCGATGAGGCGAAGGAGCTCCTCGATGCGGGCGGTCTCGATAAGGATTTCAAGGAAATGGCTCAGGCTGAGCTTGAAGAGAACAAGGAGCTTATGGAGGAGTTCACTCAGGAGCTCAAGGTCCTGCTTCTCCCGAAAGACCCCAACGACGATAAGAACGTCATCATTGAGATAAGAGGCGGTGCCGGCGGAGAAGAGGCTTCGCTGTTTGCAAATTCGCTCTACCGTATGTATACGATGTATGCCGAAGCCAAGGGCTGGAAGCAGGAGGTGCTGAGCGCCAATCCTACCGAGCTCGGCGGCTTCAAGGAGATAAGCTTCTCCATAGAGGGAGAGGGCGCTTATTCCCGCCTTAAATACGAAAGCGGTGTTCACCGTGTACAGAGAGTTCCGGAGACTGAGTCCCAGGGACGTATACACACCTCAACTGTAACTGTGGCTGTCCTTGTCGAGGCGGACGAGGTCGAGCTTGAAATTAATCCCACAGATCTGAAAATAGACTATTTCCGCGCAAGCGGTGCGGGCGGACAGCATATAAATAAAACGGAGTCCGCTGTAAGAATAACTTATCTGCCGACAAATACGGTAGTTGAGTGTCAGGACGAAAGAAGTCAGCATAAGAACAAAGATAAAGCAATGAAGATTCTGCGCTCGAGGATTTACGAGGCTATGCAGGAGGAGCAAGACGCAAAGATCGCATCGGAGAGAAAAATGCAGGTCGGTACAGGCGACCGTTCCGAGAGGATCAGAACATACAATTATCCGCAGGGACGTCTTACGGATCACCGTATAGGTCTGACTATCTACAGACTTGAGGACATCCTTAACGGAAATCTTGATGAAGTGTTTGATGCGCTTGCAACTGCCGATCAGGCTGCCAAGCTCGCAAATCAGGAAGCGTAGTTTTTATGGACACAGTTTTACTAAGCGATAGTATCATTGAGCTTGAGAAAGCGGCTGAATTTATAAGGGACGGTGAGATCGTTGGCATCCCTACTGAGACTGTATACGGTCTTGGCGCAGATGCTTCAAACGAGGACGCTGTACGCAAAGTGTTTGAGGCTAAGGGAAGGCCTGCCGATAACCCCCTTATAGTTCATCTTGCTGATTTTTCTCAGGCTAAGGACTTTACAACTTCTATTCCGGATATTGCATATAAGCTTGCTGATAGGTTCTGTCCCGGTCCTCTGACTATGGTACTCCCTAAAAATGACAGGATACCGATGATAACTTCAGGGGGGCTTGATACCGTTGGTATAAGAGTTCCGTCACATCCTGTCATGCACAGGATAATTGAACTTTCAGGAAGACCAATTGCGGCTCCGTCGGCAAATACATCGGGTTATCCAAGTCCTACCTCAGCAGAACACGTTATGCGTGATATGAAAGGCAAGATAGCGGCTGTTGTCGACGGCGGATGCTCTGAGTTCGGCGTTGAATCAACGGTTATCGCCATTGAGGGTGAGAACTCAGTAAGGATACTCCGCCCCGGCTGTATTACTGCTGAAATGCTTAAGGAGGTATGCAGCGAGGTCATTATTGACCATGCTATACTTCATGAACTGGAGGCCGGACAGAAAGCAGCTTCGCCAGGTATGAAGTACAAGCACTATTCTCCGAAGGCTGACATCATAATGGTCGAGGGAGAGCTTGATAACTTTATCTCTTATGTTGGAAGTCATTATGGCGATAATGTTTATTCGCTGATATTTGACGATGATAAGGAGAAATTTCCTTACAGATATATGACCTACGGAAAGAACAGCTCTGAACAGGCTCATTTGATTTTTCAGAGACTGCGTGAGCTTGATGATGCAGGAGCACACAGAGTATATGTACGCGCTCCGGAAACAAGAGGCGTGGGACTTGCAGTATATAACCGCCTGATTAGGGCGGCAGGATTCGAGGTGATAAGGATATGAACAGTTTGAACGGTGTTATGGTCGTTGGACTTACAGGTCAGACAGGTGCCGGGAAAAGTACAGTTTCAAGGATTTTTGCTTCAAACGGGTTTGCTGTTATAGACGCAGATCAGGTAGCAAGAAAGATCGTTGAAAAGGGGACCAAGTGTCTTGACGAGATAGCCGATCTTTTTGGTCAGGCTGTTATCAGCGAGGACGGTACTCTCAACAGAAAAGGTCTTGCAGGGATTGTATTTTCCGACAAGTCCAAGCTTGAAGCTCTTAATACTATCACATATCCTTACATCACAGGGGAGATCCTACGTCAGATAAGGGTACACTCGCTGAAAGGTGAGAAACTCATTCTTCTTGATGCTCCCACACTCTTTGAGAGCAGAGCGGACGATTTCTGCGAGATAATTATTTCCGTACTTGCTGACGCCGATATACGTAAAAAACGCATTATTGCCCGTGATAATCTTACCTCCGAGCAGGCAAGAAAAAGAATGAATTCTCAGCTTGATGAGGAATTCTTCCGCAGTCATTCCGACTATATCATACATAATAATGGCTGTATGGATATGGTCAACGGAATTGCCCAGGAGGTCTCGGTCAAGATAAGAGAGCTCTATTTCAGCAGGCAGATGCCTGCAAAGGCTCAGTAAGTTATTTTGATATATATACATAGAAGGGAGTACTTTTAAATATGGCTGAAAAAAAAGATGCTGTAAAGAAGCTTAAGGAAAAGCTCCTTGTACAGCGCAAAAACGGATACCACCTTGTTTCGGATAAGGATATCAAGGCTTGCGACAAGTTCTGCGAGGGCTACAAGGACTTTATGAATAAAGCGAAGATTGAGCGTGAGGCTGTTATCTATTCCGTGGAGCTGCTTAAGAAGAAAGGCTTTGTTGAATATGTAAAGGGCATGGAGCTAAGGGCAGGGGATAAGATATACTACAATAACCGCGGCAAATCCGTTATTGCTGCTGTAATCGGCACTGCTCCCATCAAGGAGGGTGTAAGGCTATGTGCGGCTCATATAGATTCCCCGAGGCTTGACCTTAAGCAGAATCCCTTGTATGAGGATAATGAGCTTGCTTTGTTCAAGACTCATTACTACGGCGGTATCAAAAAATATCAGTGGACTACTATTCCACTTGCTTTGCACGGTGTAATAATCAAGGCTGACGGTACAAGCGTTGCCGTTAATATAGGCGAGGACGATGACGATCCCGTTTTCTGTGTTACCGATCTTCTTCCCCACCTTGCTTCCGCTCAGATGCAGAAGCCTCTGGCAAAGGGTATAACAGGCGAACAGCTCAATATCCTCATCGGTTCGCGTCCGTTTAAGGATGATGAGGAAAGCGGTTCGGTAAAACTAAATATAATCAATATTCTCAATAAAAAGTACGGCATAACAGAAGCCGATTTCATTTCTTCGGAGCTTGAGGCCGTTCCCGCTTTCAAGGCTAAGGACATAGGCTTTGACAGAAGCTTGATCGGCGCTTACGGTCACGATGACAAGGTGTGCGCTTATCCTGCTCTTATAGCTACTGCTGAGTGCAAAAAGCCAAAGCATACTGTAGTTACCATACTCACTGATAAGGAGGAGATAGGCAGCGACGGCAATACAGGACTTCGCTCGTCATATCTCAAATATTTCCTTGCTGATATTGCAGAGGCTCTCGGTTCGGACGCAAGAACTGTTATTTCGGCTTCACAGTGCCTTTCTGCTGATGTAAATGCTGCATTTGATCCTACATTCCCGGATGTTAACGAGCGCAATAATGCTGCATATATAAACCACGGCGTGGTCGTTACGAAGTATACAGGTTCACGTGGAAAATCCGGCACATCCGACGCTTCTGCCGAATACACGGGACGAATAAGACGTCTTATGGATTCAAAGAACGTAATCTGGCAGACAGGCGAGCTCGGAAAGGTCGATGAGGGCGGCGGCGGTACAGTTGCTGCTTATATAGCTAATCTTGATATTGATACTATTGATCTCGGAGTACCTGTTTTATCGATGCATGCTCCGTATGAGATAGTTTCAAAGCTTGATACCTATATGGCTTTCAGAGCATTTGAGGTATTTATGGCTGACTGATGTTTATAATTAGCTCCGCAGGTGATTTGCGGAGCTTTATATTTCTGAAAAGTTTACAAATTATGTCTGCAATGTAAATTGCTTACTTAAATTATCAGTAATCAATTATACATATAAAGAGATATATATTTTATATTTGCAATATATAGACCACTATGCTATAATAATTTATGGAAAGTCATTCTTTCATAAATGACAATCTCATATCCCCTTATTAAGAATGAGAACCTCCCCCCTAATGGCTCTCATTCTTTTTCTTTTTACTCATAAATAAAAATTCCCCGATCGTGACGCTGTGTCAACGGTCGGGGATAGTTTTATATTTCAAGACCTTCGATCTTATCGGCGTACTCATATACAGTTCTTACACAGTCGGTTATGAGTGCGCTGTTTTCACTTGCTTTTCTGTAGATGATCATATCGCGGTTGAGATTGTTGGCGTATGAGCATTTCCTTACAGTAAGGTCATTATACCTTAGTATGCCTTGTGACATGGGAGCTACCCACATATATGCATTTTTTACTGTCTTAAGCATACTGATCTGAGTTCCTCTGTCATAGATAAATATCTTCTTCGATGATCTCTTGGCATCGTAGTCCTGATTAATTGAAGCACGTCTTACCATTTCAGGCTCGTCGTCTCCGTGGATTATCTCGGGATACTGTGAAAGGAGTTCAAACGGAATATCATCATATTTGGCAAGGGGATGATCCATTTTCATTACTATCTGTAAGGGAAACTCCATAACAGTCTTGCCAACAAGATTTCTTGCTTTAAGACGGCTCTCTATCATCTCAGCATAGGTACTTGGGATTCGTATAAAACCGATATCGTATTTGCCCGCGCATATGTCCTCCATGACCTTGGCGGTGCTGGTCTCCATTACATGTACCTCTATCTTGTCAGTTTTTTCTGAATAATCACTGATGAGCTTGCCAATGGCATTTGTGGCATATGTTGAACGTGCAGATACCACTTTTAGCTTGAGTTCGTTTTCAGGTACCTGAGCATAGTCTCTTTCGAGGCTTTGCATTTCATCAACTATAGTTTGTGCTCTTGCAAGGAATTCTTCTCCCTCGGGAGTAAGTATCATGCCATTGGGGGAGCGGTTGAATATCTGTATACCCAAGGAAGTTTCAAGCTCTTTAAGTGCGATACTTATGTTAGGCTGCGCCTGATACAGTTTCTTTGCTGCCTTGGTTATACTTCCCTCACGCGCTACTGCAATGACATATTCAAGCTGTTGAATTTTCATAAAATATCCTACCTTATCTCTTCGCAGTATTTTATTGTATTTATTATATCACATTTAAGCTGAAAAAGCAAGCCATTAATTGGGATTAATTAAATCATGCTTTCTGTTCTTAAAATCGGATCATTCTC
>NZ_JAEEMU010000003.1 GCF_016283395.1 Ruminococcus sp. | reverse complement strand
CCTTCATCCTGCCACCTATAGGTAATAACGACTTTATCCTCGAATTTCGGGTCATTGCTGCCTGCGAACCTGCTCACAGATGCTTTGATATCATTATCGAGAATGTACCAGTACAGCTTTTCCACTATCTTATTGACCTCATGGTCATCATCGAGGTCATAGGGGATATACTTCAAAAGGCTTCTGTCGATATCATTTTGAAGTATGAACTTATTGAGAGCTTCTTTTTCATCGCTGTTGCTGTAGTTATTGTTTATGAATACGTACTTATCGGCGTAATTCTCAGGTATTCTGTCTTTGGGAATGACCATGCAGTTTATCTTGTTTTCGTCAACAAAGTCCGATATCTTCTTTCTTGTGATGTCGAGTTCTGTCTCAGCTTCGTCCAAGCCGAGGAGCTTCTTCTGTATAGCCAATGCATCATTGACAGTCAGACCGTCGCCGTTCATATCGCCGTTGAGCTTGCCCAATGCAGTGATACCTTGGTATTCCTCTGCTTTTTCGCCGTACCTATCAGGATTCGCAAGAGCCTGCATAATGAATACAACATCTGCCATATCCACCTGTCCATCGCAGTTTGAATCGCCTTTTATCAATCCGCCATCTTCCGAAACTACTTTAACATCATGCACTCCGCCGAATTGTCCTGGATATGTGTCAAGAGTTTCGGTATAACCAAATGTAAGCTTCATTCCCAGAACAGGATCAATATTACTGTCTATATCTTTTTTATACAGGAACATCAGCTCTCTAATAAAACGCGAACCATCAACACTTACTATTACATAAGTGTCGTATATATACTGAACCGTGAATGTTCTCAGATTTGTGTTTTCATTTGTCTCGCCTGTATCATTTTCGCCGCCAGAAGTCTCATGATAGGCGGTTACAGTGAGTGTACCAGTTTTTGCGGCTTCACTTGCCTGCGATGCCGTGGTTGCCGTTTCGGCAGCAATAGCTGTAAATGGCATTGCAGCACTGCCTGCCAACATTGATGTAGTAAGCAATATACTTATAATCTTTTTCATAATATCAACTCCTTTTCAACTAATAAACAGGCGTTGCTATATTCTTTGCTGATAAGACGTAATAATATGCTGATGCATCGCGCCTTTTCACGTACTACTTTCCACTTTAATTATACTGTATGTTCGCGGTAAAATCAAGGCTTTTACTTAATTTAATTTTTTTGCAAACAGTATGCCGAGCAAAAAAGTCCGTGATCGTCAGGAAGCTTCTCTTAACGGGAAAGTGGGTTACCGAGCCTGAAATTATGGACTCGATATTTTTATGCCACGATCTCGCCAGAGGGGGCTCCCCCTTCACGGACTTTTTACTGTAATTTAACTGTAATTCTTTGCTATTCTGTAATCTATAGAGCCTGTGAACGGGTCATAGATGATATCCTCGTTATCCTCTTTTGCAACGAGATATGTGCTCTTATAGAAAAGCGGCACGAACCACAGCTTGTCAAGTATGCTCTTTTCGGCAGCTGTATAGCTGTTTACAAGCTCCGTAACAGATGAGCTCTTCATCACGTTTTCGGTATTGAAATCGTCACCTGCCGCCTTTTTCAGGCAGTCTGTAGTTCTGAACTTATCAAGCACGGCAAGTCCGCTGTTGAAGTCGCCCTTAACAGGATAAAGCGCGATACTGTAATTGCCGCTTTCTATCCTCTCGTTGAACTCCTCTGTAGTAAGGTCCTCGATACCTATATAAATGCCGAGACTGTCCTGCCAGTGCTGTGACAGCACATGGAGATAGCGTGAGTCAACAGTACTCGAATCAACGATTATCTTTACGCTCTCCACCGAGCTTATTTTCAGCTCGCTCTTTGCCTTTGCAAGTGCGTCAGCAGCAGCTTTTGTATCATAGATATCAAACTGCTTCTCAGACGAGAGCTCACGATAGCTTCTTCCAACAATGTCAACAGCAGGCGGTATTATACCATAAGCAGGCTGTATATCGCTGCTTGTCTCGCCTTTCAGAGCTTCCCTGTCAGCGGCAAGTGCAACGGCTCTGCGAAGGTTCTCGTTAGAGTAATACTTATCCGCAGGATTGAAAACAAGTCCCAGCGTCATTGCCTTATAGCCTGATATATGGTACTTTTTCGGGTTGTAGCCGCCAACCTTCGTCGATGAGAAGCACTCGGCAGTATCGTCCTTGAAGCACTGCTTCACATCAGCCTCGCTTTTCTCAATGGAAAAGCTTACAAATGTCGGCAGTATCTCATAGTTTTCATTCTCGTTGACTGAATTCTTGCGCATATAGAGTATATTTGCGTTTCCGTAGGGATCATAATACCACTGTCTGACATAGAACGGACCGTTTGACATCACCGACCTGTCATCAAGTCCGTAGCGTCCCTTTGTTGACAGGAAGAACTCCTCATTGCAGGGATAAGCCGCAGGTGTTGCCAGCAGGCTGAGGAACTCAGCACAGGGATAGTCAAGAGTTATCTCAAGTGTATAGTCGTCCTTTGCCACGACCTCAAGAGCTTCCATAGAATGAGCGTTGTCTCTTGCAAGTCTGCTGCCGCTCAGACACATGAATTCACTGGCATAGGGCGAATGCATATTCGGGTCAAGTATTCTCCTGAGCGCGAATACGTAATCATCTGCCGTAACGGGGAAATACTCGTCATCGTCTATAACATCGTCATTATTCTCATCAAAGAACCAGTAATTTTCCTCACGCAGGTGGAAAGTATAAACGCAGCCGTCCGCGGAAACGCTGTAGTCCTTTGCGTTGCAGCAGGTTATGCCGCCTTTTTCGTCCTTCATCACAAGTCCGCTGTAAAGGTTTTTTATTACAGTAGCGGAAGCTGGATCTGTAGCATACTGCGGATCAAGGCTTTTTGGATTGTATGCAAGAGCCGCACTGTACATATGACCTGCTCCGCTGCCTTTTTTATCTCCGTGACCGCAGCCTGTCATACCAGTAAGGCACATGACCGCGCAGGCTGCAAGACTTATTATCTTTCTCTCTTTTTCTTTCACATTTGTCTCCATTCTTTTTCAAATACTCCAACAACCAAAATAGTCCCCCTTGATCGGGGGACATTTTTGCTTTAATTCATGCTTACAGTAACGATAAATCCGTCAACATTATTTCCCGAAACAGTATAGGTCTTGTTTGCGGGTACAGGAACATCTGTATTTCCTGTTGCGTTAGCAGGAGCATAGTATATCTGGTAAAGCTTATTTCCCACAGTTACCTCGACAGGTTCGTCCTTAGTATGTGATTTAAGCCCGTTTATATACTCCTCTAAGGATAAATTGTTCTGCTTCATATATACAGCATGAGGAGCTCCTACATATCTGTATGTATAATCTCTTGCACGCTCTCCTGTTGAGCCTTCCTTGCCCTCTGGGAAACGTACTACAAAGCCGTAATCTGCGGCATTTTCGTATATCCAGCTGTAAACACCTGTAGGCGAATAGTATCCCGATGTGGAATCCTTCGGAACTATAGCCATATCAAAGCTTCTGCCCGTATGGTAGTCCGAAAAACCGCCCTGGAACTGAGAATTACCGTTGTAGTACTTGTCATTCTGTTCCTCAAGTGTACGGTAGCCGCCGATAACATAAATATCGGAATTATCTTCAGCCTCATAGAAAGCCTGCATAAGTGCCTTAACCTGATCGAGAGCCTCTGTGTCAAGCTTTGTGACCATATCGCTTACGTGGAAGGCTACGCCGTCTATACTGTCGTAAATTGATACGAGCTCGATATCGTCCTCAGAGAACTTATACTCATGGTCTGAATTTACAAGGATAAGGTTACCTCTGTTGATATCAGCTGCATTATGTACTTCTGTTGTATACATTGACTCTGACGGCTTCTGTCCGTCGGGAGTACCTGTTATAAGTGAACTTGTCTCATTACTTGTAATAAGACCGTCAATAATTGACGACTGCTGTGTATTATCAGTATTCGATGCCTGGGTCGATGCTGCGGAGTTGGGTTTCTTTTCCTTATTTGAACAGCTCTTACAGCATGATGCAAGCACCACGATGAGAACCACAAGAACAAGGACTACCGCAACGAGTCTGTCGTATCTAACCTTATAGCGTTTTGATACTTTATCTCTTTTGCGGTTTCTTCGCTTATCTCCGTTAGTCATAAAACGAAATCGCTCCTTAAAGAATATTCGGTTATTATCAGACAGCTGCAATGCTTTTTGAGGGTGATATGCTTGCTGCCTGTCCATTGACCGCATACAAATGCGGTATTCTCCAAAAATTGCTTCCCCGATTGATTTTCACGCAAAAATTGCTCATACTCAGTATTATATCACAAATCTTTGTACTTGTAAAGTGTTTTTTTGATTTTTTGCACTAAAGGGCCATATAAATTCCCACATAATTCATTGACCGATATACAAAATACACAAAGGTCGGCTATTTTTCTGAATTTTCCTTCCTTCTTCTGTACTCTGACGGGGTACAGCCTTTGTGCTTTTTGAACTGTCTCATGAAGTACGACTCACTGTCATAGCCGCAGGTCTCGGAGATAGCCGTAACGGACATAGCCGTATTTTTAAGAAGCTCCGCTGCTCTGACGAGCCTGCTCTCGATAACGTCCTGACGGAATGTGACTCCGAACGCCATGAAGTACAGGCGGTGAAAATATGAGCGGCTTATCTGCATCTCGTCGCATATATCCTCAACAGACCACATATTCATAGGGTCGTCGTATATGAGTTCGCGGTACTTTTTAAGTTCGTTGTACCGCGGAATCTTTTCCTCCTCTGTAGGCTCGGGGCAATCGGCTGCATCACTGAGTGCTATAAAAATCATACGCATGGAAAGCTCCATAAACTCGCTGAAATGTCTTCCTCTGTGCATGGACTGCGACTGCATAGCTCTCAGTATACCTGCTACTGCGTAATTGTCCGCAAGCTCGATAGGCGTATCCTGCGGAAGGTTCATTGACGCGATGTACTGTCTGTCGGCAGCCGAAGTCTTGAAGCTAACGAGATCATATCGCATATTCTTGCCCTTTATAGGTCGGAACGTGGACTTATAGCCGCTTGTCAGCAAAGCTGCGCAGCTGCCCGAGGTGTGAAGAGCCTTTCCACCGTCCATATACATGACAGGCGTCCTGAAAAAAAGCAGAACAGGGTCTGCACCCAACTCGCCGCTGAACGCTGTTTCACGGCGGCAATTCAGCTGTATACGGTTTATTTTCATAGCTCTCCCCCCTGTTGTTATTATATTATGATTATAACATATAAGTCATACAAAAGCAAGTTGCACCGGTACAGTAAATACAAAGGGCGGATAATATCCGCCCCTACTGATCACTATGCACTAACAACTAATAACTCTTCGATCACTCAGCTGTATCCGCCATTTTGACAGCTTTCATCATTATAGCGCACTCAAGACGCTTCTTTTCAAGCTGACATGATATCTTATGAGCAGTTCTGATATCGCCCATATACTGGTAATTATTGGCATTACAGCCGCCGCTGCAATAGAACTTTGCCCAGCACTCGCGGCAGTCGGGCTTTGAATAAACGTGAGCCTTTGCGAAATCAGCCTTCATTTCCTGATTGAAAGTACCCTCGTCGATATTTCCCATTTTGTACTCGTCAATACCTACGAACTGATGACATGGGAAGATATCTCCGTCTGGAGTGATAGCCACATAGTCGTTTCCGCAGCCGCAGCCTCTCAGACGCTTGATAGCGCACGGTCCCTGGTCTAAATCGAGCATGAAGTGGAAGAAATTGAACTTCTTGCCGTTCTTCTCGTTTTCGAGGAGCTTCAGTGCGAGCTTTTCATACTCTGCAAATACAGCAGGGAGATCCTTTTCTGTAAGTGCATAGATATCGTCATCGCCCACAACAGGCTCTACGGATATCTGGTCGAAGCCTGCTTCGTTAAGAGCAAAAACGTCGTTGCAGAAGTCAAGGTTCTTGTTTGT
>NZ_JAEEMU010000048.1 GCF_016283395.1 Ruminococcus sp. | reverse complement strand
AATTAATTATTTCTTTAGCAGTGAACGAAATCTTTCCATGGCTTCGACGGTATTTTCTTTACTGTTGAAGGCTGTAAGACGGAACCAGTTATCGCCGCTGCTGCCGAAGCCTGCACCGGGTGTTCCTACAACGCCTGCCTTCTCAAGGAGATAGTCAAAGAAGTCCCAGCTGTTCATGCCGAATGGGCATTCAAACCATATGTACGGAGAGTTGATGCCGCCTGTATAGCGTATGCCGAGCTCCTCCATGGTGTCGGAAATGATACGGGCGTTCTGCATATAAGCATCGGTCATTGCCTTTGCTTCCTTTATTCCTTCGTCTGAGAAAACTGCTTCGGCGGCACGCTGTATCACATATGGAACACCGTTGAATTTCGTACACTGGCGGCGGTTCCACATCTTGTTGAGGCTCATCTCTCTGCCGTCAGAGGAGACCGATGTTATAGCCTTGGGTAACCTGTTTTCTCCCAAACGAGTTTATCAGGGCAGTAATAACCATACCTGTCGCTGTTGTCGCTTTTTACGGCATACCCGAAATCAAGAGCGCCTGTTCTCAGTCCACGCTTGATAAAGTCGGCACTTTTTCCGATTCCCTGAGCGATCTCATTGATTGGAACATCTCTGCCAGTAAACGCAGGAGTATTGTCTGGTTTCTTCTTCGCACCCATTGCCACCACCTCCTTTCAGAAACGGTCAGTAACCGTAACCGCCAAAATCTCTCTTGACAGCTTCTACTGCCCATCGTTCTTCAGCATTTTCGTTGTAATGCTTATTGTTGGCTTCGTTGAACAGAGTGCTGATCAGATAAGGTTCTTTTCTCTTAACGCCGTCGATCTGCTTTATCTGCTCGATGGCGTTTTGCAGCACAACAATATCGACTTTCAGCATCGAAGACTTGACTACCTCTCTGGGGAAGTCCTCTTTGCAAATACGCTCTGTTTTCTTTCTGGAGCATATCTGCCGTACCATCATCTGCACGATCTCCTCAGCTTCTTCTTCATCACCGAGCCATTCAGCGAAGTAGTCAAAGTCGATGTTCTCCTTCACCACTTCGGTATAGATTTTCATTTCGCTGATATATTCATCAGTCATTCCGTCTGTCCGTCTTTCAACATTTTCAACAGGCTTTTCGCTGTCGGAGGGGGATTGATTGATAGATACTTGATCACTCAGTATTTGATTTTTCTTTATTTTCTCTTTAGTATTTAATTGCCCTTGATTTTCTATCGCTTGTTTTTCTACAGGTAGAATTTCAAGGGGTAGATTTTCTATGCCTTGTTTTCCTGCCCCTTGTGAGCCTTTTTTTACGGAGACTGTTGAAACATCTCCGTCCTCATCGTATGTATCATCATCGTCCTGGTCAGCACCCGGCTTGTCCTTCTCGGAATACTCATAGAAGTCGTATACATATTCAATACGACCGCTTTCAGTTTGATTAGGCATCAGCTTTGTGACTGTGAGATAGCCCCACTTCTTTAGCTCATCGAGAGCTGACTTAATCGCACTCTCTTTCTCCTTGCAGATCGAAGTCAACCCAGCGATAGAGTAGTCCCAATTCTCCGGCAAAGAAAGAACCTTGCTGAGAAGTCCTATTGCTTTCAGGCTCAGGTTCGTAGAGCGAAGATGATAGTTGCTCATTATGGTATAGTTGGCATTCTTATTGACACGGCACACCGATGAAGGCGCTGTCTTCGGCTTTCTTGTTTTCTTTGACATATTCCATTTCCTCCGTTTCAGCAGCTCAGGCGAGCTTCATTTCCGTGATCCTGACCTTATTGACGGCGTAGGTGTTGCCGATACGAAGAAGATAGCCTTTGTCGGTCAGTTCAGCGAGAGCCTTTTTGATAGTCCTCAGCGAGTCATTCTCACAGACGACACAGAGGTCAACAGCCTTGACATAATCCGTATCGGGATTATTGAGCATCTTGGAGAGAACTCCGTTTGCTTCAAGGGAAAGGTCATTGTCATTCGGATCAATCCTCAGATTTTCGGGCATAGAAAATTCCTCCTCTTTTTTGTTCAGATTGTATAATTAACTTGACACATGCTGTTTGCCATGATATAATGTAGGAAATTGAATAATTGTCATTTTTGCGGAGTAAATGGCAATAAAAAATGCACCCCTATCGAGGAGTGCTGAGTGTTATTTGAATTTGGGCATAAAAAAATAGCAAACAGCGTTCTTAACGAACACTATTTGCTATTCTAAAGCTATGATCTCTATCCTGTCTACCAAGAGGATTTGATCGTTTTGGTAGACCTTGGTTGACTATCCAATAGAAAGTTAAATGAGAATTTTGCCTTTTTCAAATAATCCGTTACGGTCAACAGCAATGCTACCTACTTCTACCGAAATCGCTTTTCTTCCAGCTTTCTACCGAAAATTCATGAGAAAGGGCATTTGAGGTGCATTTTGGGAATGGCGTATTTGCGCGGTTTATAAAAACACGAACACTATAAACTACGGTTTTGCTTTATTTCCGAGTGATGAAAAGTGATTTGAAGTGACTTGGTGTGATTTGGTGTGAAGTTGAGTTAAAAACTCAAAATCCGTTGGTAGCAATACCGTGCGGGTTCAAGTCCCGCCACCGGCACCAGCGGTGAGCCACCGCGGGCTTCTACGTTGATGCTCGCAATGGCTCGCTTTCTTTTTACAGAAGGCTTACTCTGCTTTCGCTCACGGCACTGTCAGCTATTCCGTATAGATAACACAAAAATGCCCGTCATTAACGTGACGGGCTTAATTTATAATGAATAGTGAATAACGTATAAATCATATTATTGCTAACAGGGAGTTTCTGTATTATTCTTTATTCACTATTCATTATTCTTTATTCATTTTTTACGCCTCTCTTTAAATGAGGCGTTTATTATTAAGGCGATAAGACATATAATAAGCGGTACACATAAAGTGTACCGCTTTTCTATTGCATATTATCTCTTTGGTCTGTAATTACTGCTCATGCTTCTGTTTTTATTGCTGCTGCCTGATCTGTATGAAGATGAAGAACTGCTTCTGTTCATATTCTGAGCATCTGTTCTCTTATTGATCGGTGCAACACTTCTTGAAGGAGCAATAAACTTGCTGTACTTTTTATTAGTCTTTACATCATTGAGAATGAAGCCTAACATATTAGCTTCAAAGAACTCGATCCTGCTTATTGCTGCATCAATATCAGCAGTTGATGTCTCATTATATCTTACTACCATTACCATGCCTGAAACCTTTTTCGCGATCTCAACAGCATCAGTGAAGAAGTTTACAGCAGGTGTATCAATAATGATATATGCATATTTGTCCTCAAGTCTTTCAATTATCCTGTTCATGTTCTCTGATGCAACAAGCTCAGACGGGTTAGCAACTGCATCACCCGCAGTAATGATATCAAGCTTCTCCATAAATGTTTTCTTAATGCATCTATCAAGATCAGAAACATCTGTCAGAGCATTTGCAAGACCTCTTTTTTCGCTGATGCGGAAAATCTCATGCTGAACAGGGTTTCGGAGATCAGCATCTATAAGAAGCACCTTGTTTCCGCCCTGTGCAAGAGTTATAGCTATATTTGCAGCAGTGATTGACTTTCCTTCAAAAGGCTCTGCCGATGAAACGGATATAACCTTATTTTCATAAGATGAAAGTGAATAAATTATACTTGTACGTATAGCTTTATAGTTTTCAATAACTGTAAACGGAACATTTTTATCAAACAGACTGACAAGTCCGCCTTTTCTATCGCCCTTAGCACTTTTGCTCTTAAAGCGTCCTACCTCACCGATAACCGCCTTATCATATCGGCTGCCGAGAGCATTGACATCTCTTACGGAATCGTCAAAGAAGTCCATAATGAATATAAGAAGCAGAGCCAAAAGAACTGCCGAAACAGCACCGAGAGCTGCATTCTTCATTTTATTAGGCGATACAGGAGTGCCGTTATACTGTGCCCATGACATATACTGTGCTTTACAGCCGTTACCGATAGCCTTCTGGAGATAAAGGTCGGAATACAATGCAAAGTAGTTACATATAGCTACCGATACCTCAGGATCTTTTGTGATGACCTGCATTTTAAGAACAAGAGTATCCGGAACGCTTTCAACGAATATAGTATCACGAAGCTGATCGGCAGGGATAGTGTTGTTCTCCACTGTGAATACCTTTCTTAACGGTTCAGCTCCGAATCTTGTTACAAGATTTGTTGCGATCTCCTGCATAACAAGATCATCATTGAGAACTTCTATATATGTATTTGTAAGCTGTTTCAGGTTATTGACATCGCTTCTGTTCTCACTTGAACCAGATGAATTTCCGTTGGCGATCATTGGCGAATCGCCCTGAACATAAAGCTTGATATGTGATTCGTATTTTGGTGCGATAAGATACTTGGATATACAGAAAGCAATTATACCACCACATATGGCAAATAAGATTATAAGCCATAATTTTCTGAAAATAAGAGAAAAAATCTCTTTAAAATTGATCAAATTTCTTTCGTCATTCCTCATGATCTCAGCCTTTCTAAAAAACAGATAATTTATTTACTTTCGGATAATCAATCAGCTTTTCTTAAGCTGAGGATTATATCACATATCTTATCAACGATCTCTTCACTGAGATCAGCATACAGCGGAAGTGTGAGCACACGCTTGCTTATGTGCAGTGCAACAGGGGTTTCGTTTACATCGTACTTACCGTGGAAGCACTCAAATGTATTTGATATCGGATAGAAATACTTTCTTGCATTAATATTGTTATCAGCAAGTGCTTTGAATACTTCGTTTCTTGTTGCACCGAAAAGCTTTTCATCAAATACTACAGGAAAATAGCCGTAATTCGGCTTTACGTCCTTCTGAGGCTTACAGAGGATTATTCCGCTTACGTTTTCAAGTCTGCTTCTGTAATGCTCGGTAACTTTTCTTCTCTTTTCGATCTCATCATCAATATGTCTGAGATTGCATATGCCCATAGCAGCCTGGAACTCGTTCATTTTAGCATTTCCGCCTACATAGGCAACGTCCTCGGGTCCGTGTATGCCGAAGTTCTTCATATCGTACAGCTTCTGCACAAGGCTGTCATCGCTGTAGCAAAGCGCACCGCCCTCAATAGTATTGAATACCTTTGTAGCGTGGAAGCTGAACATTGAAGCATTTCCGAAGCAGGCAGCACTTACGCCTTTATATGTTACGCCGAATGCGTGAGCCGCATCGTATATTACCTTGAGATCATACTTATCAGCTATCTTCTGTATCTTTTCCACATCACAGAGATTTCCGTAAACATGAACAGGTACGATAGCACAGGTGTTATCAGTGATAAGTCTTTCGATCTTATCGGTATCTATTGTATAATCTGTATCGTTGATATCGCAGAAAACAGGCTCAAGACCGTTTCTTACGATAGCATGAGTAGTCGAAGCAAATGTAAATGGTGATGTTATTACTTCACCATGCTTCGGCAGATTCATAGCGGCAAGTATGTTCTCAAGAGCAAGATGTCCGTTTGTATAAAGAGTAACATGAGGAACTTCAAAACGCTCCTCAAGGGCTTTTTGCAGCTGAACGTGCTTTTCGCCCATATTTGTAAGCCAGTGATTATCCCAGAATCCCTTTATCTCATTGCAGTATTCCTCAAAATCAGGCATAGAAGATCTGGTAACTAAAATTTTCTCATCCATTTTCTTTTAACTCCATATATTCTTCTTTAAGTATAGAATACACATACATATTTATGTATTCACCTTGTTTAAATACAGCTTTTCGCTTGATGCCTTCTCTTTTGAAGCCGCAGTTCTCATAAAGTTTTAATGCAATAGTATTTGTTTCCAGGCATTCCAGCTCTATCCTGTGAAGGTTAAGATTATAAAATGCGTGATGAAGCATTTCATTTATAGCAAAGGATCCTATACCTTTGCCGCGATTTTCAACCCTGCCGATCATTAAATGAAGCACAGCAGACTGATTTAACTGATCTATATTTGTAAGGCTGACAAGGCCGTATAATTCCTCGTCCATTTCGTCAACAATAGAACATCTAACATTTGTCGAACGGGATCTCATATAATTTTCAAACCATTCCTGATCGACTCTCAGATTGATATACCTGAATGGTGCACCAAGATGGCTTATAAGCTCAGGTTTATTTCTCCATGAGTTTATCTCTGGAAGATCCCTGCTCTCCAATTCGCGAAGTTTAAACATTTTTAATCGCCTCTATAACATAATTGATCTCATCATATGAATACCTCTGATCACAAGGCAATGGAATTATGTTTTCGGCAAGATCGTATTCAGTATCTTGTTTATTGCACATATCCAAAACATTAGGCCATAATGTCGGAGTATATATTTTCATATCTCTAAGTTTTTCTTTTATTCTTGCACCGTCCTCAATATAAAGCGGATACATGAATGCACCGCTTGGGATATTAAGGTCCAGCTTATTGACAGAAGCAAGTGCCTCATGGTAATACCCGAAGTTTTCTGTTCTCCGCTTCTCTATGAAGTCATAGTCGATACCATGAAGGAGATTTTCTGTGAGCTTTGACATTCTTTTCAGCGGCTCATCAAAAAACACATCATTATTTGCAGCATATTCGCTGTAAAACTCGGAAGCTGTTCTCTCAAATCTTCCCACAAGGAAATTTATCCTTTTGTAGGACTCATCGTAAGGAAACTCCCTGTCAAGCTTAGAATCAGTATATAATATCGCTCCGTCGGATACTCCGAAAAACTTGCGGCAGGTATAAATAGTATCTATGCCCGCAGCAGGTCTCTGAAAATACGCCTGCGCATTATCAATAATGAGCCTATCATACTTTTGCTTCAGTAAGCGTATATACTCATCCGAAAGCTGTCCGTAGTAATTCACCACATACAGCCATTCATCGTCATTCAGCGTGATATCCTCCATTTTAAGGTCTTTCCCTATGGAATAATATCTCACATCAAGGTCATAATCACTGAGCACCTTGTCATTTGAATCACACATCATTTTGGGAAAGCATATTTTTTTGATATTCCTGCTCTCAATAAGATATGCAAAAGCATTTCTTCCGCAGTTCAGCTTTATGCCGTCATCATAAAACATAGCTGAACGGAAAGTTTCAAATTCAATGTATCCGCCAATTTCTTTCATATAATTGCTTTAGCTCAATCTTCAAATTCGTATCTTACCCATTCTTTTGCACGAGCCATTGTCTCATCAAGCTCCTCACGGGTATCAAATCTGAGGAAAAGATCGCCCAATGTCATGTTAGCTCCTGTAAAAGGCTTTACTATATCACCTGCTTTAGCAGTGATCATAGAATACTTAACATACTTCTTCTCTACTTCGGGATCAATGGTAAGAGATTTAAGTACACGGTCACGGTCGGTAGTTGAATGAAGATCAAACTGTACCCAGTGTCCGTCGCACTTGCCCTCTTCGATCTTTGTAAGAGGAAGTCCAACAGCTTTTCTTATCTCATTCTCGATAAGGTCTGCATTCTCGCCGTAAGCCATATTCTGTATTTCAGCTATTCGGCAGCCGCCTCCGCGAGGAGATACCTCCATGATATAAGGCTTGCCGTTTTCACCTACACAAACTTCGATATTGTATATACCTGTTTTCATATTCAGTGTATACATAAGTCTCTGAAGGTCCTCATGCAGTGCCTTGTCATATTCAGCAGCCATCGTGCATGGCCATATCAGCATAGCAGGAGTATAAGGATTTACTGCTTCCTTGTCGAAAAGCTGATCTGCAAACGGTCCGAATACTATCTTTCCGTCTACAGTGAAGAAGTCACCGTCTGAGTGGAAGCCCTTGAATGTAATGAAATCCTCTATAATAAAGTGACCGTTATGACCTGCGTCAAGTGCGATATCAATAGCTTCTGAAAGCTTTGCAGGATCATCTACTCTTGTAACGCCCTTGCTTCCTGCTGAGTCAACAGGCTTTACGATAACAGGCCAGTCAAAGAAGTCGATATCATCGAATGGAGCTTTTTTATCGGTATAGCTCTTTGAATGTGGGCAGTTAAATCCGTTGTCTGTAAGGAATTTACGGAAAAGTCCCTTATCCTGGAGTATCTTTACGGATTCATACGGTCCCTGGAATGGAAGTCCGAGTTTTTCAGCTGCATAAGCAGCAGATGCAACACCGGGGTCGCAGGCAAATGAGATGATACCATCTATCTCATGTTTCTTTGCTGCTTCAAGAACAGCTTCCTTGTCGATAACGCTTACATTGCAGTATTCATCAGAATACTTATGTGCTATATTATCGGGAAGATAATCACAGGTAATTACATAGCATCCAAGCTCATGTGCTTTTTCAATAACCGGTAATATAAACGCTGAACCGCCCAGTATCATAAGTTTCTTCATATTTTTTTATCCTTCTTTCGGTTTAACAGACTTTTTAAAGTATCCATAAGATATTCATAGCTGTCGATATGCATAAACTTTGAACAGAGAATATACACTACGACACCTAATGGTACCTGAATTGCCAGCATAAGAATGTAATTCATGTCTATAAAGTTTATAAGACATATTACGCCGCCCATAATGGCTGATGCCACTATCTGCGGTATCATATCTACTACCTGCTCAAGGTAGCTGTAATTAAGCAGCTTTTTGTTCGGCCATGCGTTTATCACCTGACTGATGATAGACGATACGAGCACACCATATACCATAGCTTTTACGGATATGAACATGGTAGCGAGTATTGAGGCAAAGTCAACAAACTTCTTTATAATTTCAAGCTTGAGATATGTATCGCTTCTGCCGATAGCCTTTATAGCGTTGAGATTTGCTGTATGTATCGGCATGAAAGCGTAGGAAATGCAGAGTATCCTCAGATAAGGCACTACAGGCAGCCAGTCCTCTGTAAGAACTATCCTTACTACAGGTGCTGCACATACCATGATACCTACCATGAACGGCATCATCAGGAAAGTGCCTATCTTTATGGAACGTCTTGTCATGTTTTTGACACTTTCACGGGAGTCCTGTACTTTTGCCATAGACGGCAGCAGTACGCTGTCTAACGAGGAATTAAGTATACTCGTTATAAACTGCGGAAAATACTCACCGTAAGTGTAAAAGGCAAGGCTTTCGTCAGAGTATCTCTTACCTATTATGAGGTTTCTGAGTTTAAGATATATGACCTCCATAAGCGATGAAGCAAAGAGCTTCCAGCCGTAGGAATAAAGATATTTAAGACGCTTGAACGAGAAGCATCTTTTCGGACGCCATTTTACCGTGAGCCAGAGTATCATCGTATCTATTGTAACATTGACCAGGTTCTGAGCAACGATAGCCCATAATCCAAATCCTGTATAAGCCATTGTTATTCCCACAACGGCAGCAACGATAGTACCTATCAATGTTGCAAAGAAGAAGCGTTTGAACATCATGTTCCTGCTGACATATGCCTGCTGAACGTTCTTCATGCCCGAAACTACAAGCACAAGGCTCATTACTCTTATAATAGGTGTAAGCTCAGGCTTGTTATAGAAATCGGAAATGAAAGGTGCTGAGAAAAACATCAGCAGATACGCAAGACCGCATATCAGGCAATTGAAGTAGAAAACGCTTGAAAAGTCAAGGTCATCAGCATCTTTCTTTTGTATGAGCGCGTTTCCCAGTCCGCTCTCTATGAATATCTGTAATACTTCTATAAAGACCAGAATGAGTCCGATAGTTCCCATGAGCTTTGGAGCAAGCATCTTCGCAAGAACGATCTGTACAATGAACTGTACCATTTTCGCTCCGAAACGTTCTCCAAGTCTCCAGAACAGGTTTTTTACTACTGTATCTCTACTGCTCATCTGCCGCGCACCGCCTGAACTTTATCATGTATCTTTCTGACTGTTTTATGAGTCATTGTCCTGCATAAAGCAGCGATACACCGCGGTGACTTCAAAAGTGAACCATATTTATCCTGAAGTACCATGATCTTTGCTTTTTCACGGTTGATAGCTTTATTTATAACAGATGAATACTTATGCTTTGTGAACTCATCTATGTTCTTGAAGCCCTTTATAATGTTTTCATGCTGACGTACTTTTTTCGAGTTGTCGGCATCCATTTTATTTGACCAGGAACCAATAGAATTAAGTCTGTAGCTCGACATCACCTTTGGAATGTAATGGATATATCCAATGGAAGCAAATTCCAGTGCCATAGGATAGTCACCGATGCCATCCATTGAAAAAGCGGGATTTTTCCGCTTCATCGTTTCATTTCTCCACATGAACGAACTGAAATGGAAATACGCCGCAGGTTCAGAAAGGACAATATCCTTAAAAATATAATCTTGATCTTTTTGCGCTGTATTGAAAAACGTTCCCGTAGATCTGCCGTCCTCAAATATCTTCTCTGTATTATGAACACATAAACTACATTCGGGGTGCTTTTCCATGTAATCGACCTGAAGCTGGAGCTTGTTCTCATCTGTCCAGTAATCATCGCCCTCACATACAGCTACATACTTACTGTTGATATTCGGGAAGATATATTCATCTTCGATGTCTATCCCCTTCTGATATCTGTTTTCCTCCTGTAGGATAGTTTCAAACAGATCGGGGTATTTTTCTGTATATTCCCTGATTATTTCACGAGTTCCGTCTGTTGAACAATCATCGTGTACAAGGATCTTAAATTTAAATGAAGTCTTTTGCTTTACAAAGCCTTCCAAAGTAGTTCTGATATATTTCTCATGATTATAAGCGAGACAAAATACCGTCACTAAACAATTACACACTTTTATTCTCCTCAATTTCTAATTCATCATTATATTCATAAGCACTGTCGTCCTGACCGCAGACATTGGCAAGCAGGATTATCATCCAGAACGATGCCTGACGGTGATTTACGAGAGTGAATGCTTCAAGGAATATGGCACAGTATACTGGCACCATATCGAGCTTGATGCGTCTTACATTCATATATATCCATGCAAGAAGGACACAGAACGGAAGGACTCCGTAATAATAACAAAGTGATATCCATGTGGAATGCATCTCTTCGCTGTGTCCGTATCTCGGGAACTGGAAGCCCTCACCGTATCCGAAAAGGAAGTACTCGGGGTGTTCCTGAGCCACATTGAGTGCTCGGTCATTTATAAAGTTCTGAAGCACTGAATTATTATTGCTGAGCTTATCGGAAACTCGGAAGTGATCCCAGTCGATATGGATAATGTCCAGCATGATAAGTGCGATAACACCGCCGATGCCGAGTATGGTAATGAATACTACAGTATAGCTTATACCGCCGTTATCCATAGCCCTTTTCAGCATTATCATACCGTCAAGAGATACCAGTATCAGAAGTGCGATAAGCATACCGCTCGACGATGTCTGCAATATAATAAATCCAGCTACGAGCACAAAAAGGTATTTCCATTTGTCCCTGAGAAGGAAAAGTATCGACAATGTGGAGATTATAGCAAATCCCAGCTGATTTGGATCGGTATAAGTTCCCATATATCTGTATGTACCTTCCCAGTAGCTTCCCTTGTGAAGCAGGTATATCGCCAGCTGTATCAGGAGATTCATTTTACATACAAGCCCGAGGGCGTTGAGCCAGGGTTTGTTATACATAAAATGCCTGAAACATAGTATAACGATATAATTGAATACGTAATAAAGACAGGATTTTACAAAAAAACTCGAACGAAATATCAGAAAATAAATACTGTTTACAGTTATAACACACAGGAGGAATGCTCCGAATACGTAATCATCATTTCTAAGACCGCGTTTTTTCTCATATACCAGAAAGGCAAAGGACAGCAGCAGGAAGAAATCTCCCGGCTGCAATGTACCACTATCGAAAACATAAAACGGCTTTAATAAAAAATATATCAGAAAGCAAACTGATGATATGCTAAATGATACACCATTATCCGATTTTGTCATAACACCAATTCCTTACAATAATACATCTTTATAGATCTTTTCCCATTCATCTATGACTATGTTGATATCATATCTTTTTACAGACAGCAGATTTGCTTCACCCATAGCTTTTCTGTCCTGTGAAAGACACTTCCCGAGCGCATCTGCAAACTCCGCAGATGAATCGGGAGCGCAAAGGTATCCGCCGCCTTTTCTTACAAGATCAGTGTTGCCTCTTATTTTTGAGACAACGCATGGAAGCCCACACGCCATAGCCTCCATAAGTGAACGTGACAGACCTTCTCTGAAAGAAGGCATGACAAAGATATCGCAGGCAGACAAAAGCTCCTTGACATCATTTCTGTATCCGAGGAAATGGATATTCTCATTGATACCGTGCTCGGAAGCAAAGCTTTTTATATTTTCTTTCTCCTGACCGACACCGCAGAGATAATAATGCAGATGCTTGTTTTTGATCTTTGACATAGCCTGCGCTATTACGATATTGTTTTTATTCTTATTCAGCTCACCAACTGAGATAACCGCGATATCGTCATTATCCAGACCGAGCTCAGCTCGTTTTTTCTCTCTGTTCTCAGATACATTATCGTACACCGAAAGATCAATGCCGACTCCGTGAACATAACACAGCTTTCCGCCTTTTTTCAGCTTGAAAGCCTTAGCTGCTTCAAGGTCTTCATTATTTATAGTAACGAGAACATCTGTATATTTGGCCAGATGCTTTTCTATATTATAGAAAAGCGTGCGGTTCACAAATGGTGCGCCTTTGTAAAAATGGAAGCCATGAGCCTGATATATGACCTTCTTCACACCGCACTTTTTGGCGGCATATCTTCCGACTATGCCGCCTATTGGCGTATTGCAGTGTATCAGGTCGAATTTTTCGCGCTCAATAATGGCTTTTATCTGACGATAAGCCTTATAGTTACGTGGATCGTATGGAGCACGAATAAAATCGACCTGATAGATCTTTATACCATATTTTTTTTCATCAGCTTTTCTTGCTGCATCATCGGGATAGTTCCAGTTTCCTGCTATGGAGAACTCTATCCCGAGCTTTTGTGCAGCCATCATCGCAGAATACGAGAAATTATTGACTTTATCCGCAATATTCAGGATATAAAGCATTTTGACCGACATATCATCCCTCGAATCTGTATTCGTTCATTTTTCTTCCCTCAGATGAGAAGTAGCTTCTTGCAAGCTTGAAACCATTCATTCTGTAAAAACGATTTACACCGTCATTGTTTACAGCATCTGTTTCAAGATTGATATATGCGAACTTATTAAGATCGACCATACCTTTAAGGTAATCTATGAGCTGAGAACCTATGCCCTTCTTGCCCATATCGGGATCAACGCATATAGATGCAAGTTCAACATATTTTTCATCTTTTACTACTGAATCACTTTTCTTGAAAGCTCCAAGAAGACGCTTGATAAATGAAGGATGCCTTATAGCTGCTCCCATAGAGCAGAAAGCAAACTTGAAAAGATGATTTTTTATCAGTCCTTTATAGAAATTCGGATAATCATAAGAATAAGCTATAAACCCCACAAGCTTCCCGTTGTCTTCGGCAACTATTATACCCGACCTCTCATCGGAGAGGTAACCTTTATACAGAGCGTCCAGAAATCCCACACCGAGCTGTGTGAGGAAGAATTCAGGGAAAGCACGGGTATGTAGCCGAGACAAATCACGAATGCTTTCATGCTCTGACGCTGTCATATTTCTGATGGTAATCATCTGAAAAACCCCTCAATCATAATCTTTTCCGATAACAGCCAATACTGTTCTTAGCATGGTCAACATTTCGCGGAAAAACGAAAAACGTTCGATGGAATTAAGATTCCATTTCATTTTTCCCGGAAGGACCTGCTCCACGTATGTTTTATCAACGTCATCTGAAACGCTTAAAAGCTTGTATTCGTCCTTATATCTTATAGAAGCTTCACTTGTTATTCCTGCGGGAACAAGCAGTGTAGCATTGAATTCGGGACGATACTGTTCAACATATTTTGCCGCTTCAGGACGTGTGCCCACAAAACTCATATTGCCCTCAAGTACATCTATGAGCTGTGGAAGTTCATCGAGCCGCAATCCGCGCAGTAAAGAACCCATTCTTGTGATCCTGTTGTCGTTGCTTACTGTGACCGCAGTACCTACACGATCTGCATTCTGGATCATAGTGCGGAATTTATGTATCCTGAAATGCTTTCCGTATGTAGTTACTCTTTCCTGTCGGTACATAACAGGTCCTCTTGAATCGATCTTTATCATCACAGCGATGATGATCATAGGGATCGCAGCCAATAAAAGAAGTATCACCGCAGTGATGATATCAAACATTCTCTTCACTGCAAGATGTCCGCGCTTTTTCCACATGATCTCCCAATAAGGTCTGACTTCGTCAGTTCTCATAAAATCAGGAAGATCCTCCCAGCGGCGCATTATCAGATATACTCCTTTACGATATCGACATAATTGTTTATTACGTACTCTTCCATTTCTCCTGTAAGACAGGTATGGAGCGGAAGAGTGATCTCGTTTGCGAAATGAGCATAAGCGTTTGGATAATCATTGATATCAAATCCAAGCTTCTTATAAGCAGTATGCATCGGAAGAGGCTTATAATGAACATTCGTTGCAATACCCTGTTCCGCCATACGCTGGATTATCTCATTTCTTTCTTCACTTGTTATATTCGGCACTCTTGTTAAGTAAAGATGACCTGATGATGTGTATTCGTTGGTATAATGCTGAAGTGTCTCAACACCGAGTTCACTGAGAGCTTCATCATAATACTCGATTATCTGACGTCTGTACTCAAGCATATGCGGATATCTTTCCAGCTGCTTGAGTCCGATGGCAGCAGCAACATCAGTCATATTACATTTATACCAGGTTCCGATGATGTCATATTCCCATGCACCCAGCTTAGTCTTTGCAAGAGCATCCTTGCTCTGTCCGTGCAGACTAAAAAGCTGAAGCTGATGATATATTTCCTCATCGCTGATACCGTTGATAGGACGCCATGTCAATGCACCGCCCTCGGCAGTTGTTAGGTTTTTGACCGCATGGAAGCTAAAGCTTGAGAAATCCGCAATATTGCCGACATACATATTGCGCCATTTAGCTCCGAACGCATGAGCTGCATCAGCACTGATGACAACGCGGCCGATAGCTTCCTGAATTTTGTTTGCAGGTCTGAACAAGGACTTTTTACTTTCTACGATCTGAAAAAGTCTTGCATAATTACATGGCACGCCGCCAAGATCAACGGGTATGATAACCTTGGTTTTATCGGTTATAGCTTTTTCGACCTCATCATAATTGATCTCAAAGCTATTAGGCATTGTATCTACAAGAACGAGCTTTGCTCCAACATGACATACAACAGCAGCAGTAGCCGTATATGTATATGCTGTAGTTATAACCTCGTCGCCCTCTCCTACCCCAAGCAATCTTAATGCCATTTCCGCACAGGCAGTCTGAGAGTTGAGACAGCAAGCCTTATTTACACCGATCATTTCTGCTATATTATTTTCAAAACTTTTGGTCATTGGACCTGTTGTGATCCATCCTGATTTTAAAGCCTCGCATACCTCTTGTATTTCAAGCAAAGAGATATCAGGCGGTGAAAAAGAAACTTTCATAAACATATACCTCCAAAAAATGAACATTCATGTTATCTGTTAAAAATTTTATAGTGTGACTTTTTCCGGAGCGTAATGATATGACAAATAGTATAATTGAAGCTATAGGTTACTTTTCGTAATTTCGTTGTAATTATATCATATTTATATACGGCCTGTCAAGGGGGTGTAAAGAGAAAAAAAGTCTAAAAGTAATATTATCCAATTCTTACACATTTAGTAAAGATTTTGGTATTAAATATATTAAATATGCCAGGTATATTTTTTCCAAAAGTTGCTATTTGTTCACACACGCCCCAATAATTGTGGCGATATGAATTAGCCTTGGGAAACAAGGCTTTCCAACACGTAATTATATAAAATTTACAACAAATGTTATATATATAATTTATACTATATGGTCAAATCAAACATACCTAAACAGACCCATAAATAAAAAAATTACATTTCCTTTTTCACTTCACCTGAGGAAAGCCGCAAAAAAACAGCTCCATTTCACATAAAAAGGAAGCTGTTTATGTTTTTATTTAATGTTTTCCTTTGAATATATACGTTTTGCAAGCGGACAGCCTATCATAGCACCCATTACTGCACCAAGTGTATTATGGAACAGATCGTCTATCTCAAAATAGCCTCGCGTAGTTATCAGTTGAGTGACTTCAATGAATAATGACACACCAGCCCCTATCAGAGCCACTTTTTTCACGTTATCAGCCTTTTTTATCCAAAGCGGAACGGCTATGCCCAATGGAAAAAGCAGCATGATGTTCCCTATAATATCAAAAAGGAGTTTTTCATTTCCGTTGATAAGCTGAGATATCTCCCAGAATGGCGGCTTTACATTGTGAGTTCCTGTGGGCTGCCTGTGCAGCAGCGTTACCACCAGCACCAGATAACCGTAGGGTATCGACAAAAGCCTGAGCAAGATCAATAGCGTTTTCTTTATTATATGTATTCCTCCCTGCTCACGAAAGGCAATTTCTTTGCTAATAAATCATTTTTTCTATGATATTATACCATTTTTATGCAGCTATTGTCAAGTCCGATCCTCAATACACACCATATGTTTGATATTGCGAAAAATCAGCCGTTTGACTTTATATTTTCCAGCGTGGTTTCAAGAAGAAGAGCTCCTATCGCAGGTTTTACGTCATCACACACACGCTTGAAGCCGATGGGAAAGACATTCGGTTCAGCGACACAAGTCGGTATATACCAAAGATTTTCATTGAAAAACTTTTTTACATTGTCGGGTATCATAGCTATCAAAGCTGCTGGTTCAGCCAGTTCTGGAGACCGATCTTTTCGATCAGCTCGAGACTCTGTTCAGCCCAGTACATATCTTCTTCCTCATCCTGATAATATTTTTCAGCAGATCAAATGTGGAGTAATCGTCCCTTGCTTCCTATACCAGAGTTTTCAGCCAAGTAAGACCGTCTTTGGAAGTCTGGAGATCATACTTGATAAACTCAACAATATCAGTGAAAACGGGTTCTTCTTTCTTAGCAAGCTCAAGAAAGGATTCGGCAAGTAATTCTTCTGTAGTTCTTCGTTTCATGAGTCACACCTCGACAACTGTTTCTTATTATATTATATCATAATATGTTATTTAAGTCGATCAAATATGAATACAAACGAAAGCAGACAGTTGACTTTATCTTTCGTCATTCCTTGCCGTTCTTTTATTAAATTATTGTTTTATAGTTAAATATCAAAAATTTCAAAATGTACTTGACAAACAGAATTATATTTGATACAATATAATTGCAAACAACATATAATCAAGGAGTGATATAATGGGATACGACTACAAGGAAGCAATGAAACTTGAAAATCAGCTTTGTTTTCCGCTGTATGCGGCAGCAAGAGCTGTAACAGGAGCATACACTCCTTATCTGAAAGAGCTTGATCTCACCTACACACAGTATATCGTCCTGCTGGTCCTCTGGGAAAAGGACGGCATTACAGTCGGTGAGATATGCAAAAAGCTCATGCTTGACAGCGGAACGCTTTCGCCGCTGCTGAAAAAGATGAAAACTCTCGGTTATATTGAAAAACAGCACAGTACGGACGATGAACGCGCAGTCCTCATATATCTGACCGAACAGGGCAAAGCGTTGCAAGAAAAGGCAAAGGATATCCCCTTTAAGGTAGGGCAGTGCGTTAAGATCTCTCCCGATAAAGCAAAGCAGCTCTATTCGCTGCTTTATGAATTACTTGGTATAAACAGTGATGATCTTCGATAATATGAAAGGAGTCTCAATTATGAAAACAGTGTACGATTTTACAGTGAAAGACCGCATGGGAAATGACGTAAAACTCAGCGATTACAGCGGAAATGTGCTGCTGATAGTGAATACAGCCACAGGCTGCGGATTTACGCCGCACTATGAGCCCCTTGAGGCAATGTACCGCGACCTCCGTGATAAAGGCTTTGAGATACTTGACTTTCCCTGCAATCAGTTCGCAAATCAGGCTCCCGGAAGTGCAGATGAGATACAGTCATTCTGCAAGCTTAAATTCGGTACTGAGTTCCCACAGTTTGCAAAAATAGATGTTAACGGTGAAAACGCTGAACCGCTTTTTGCTTATCTTGCTTCGGAGAAGCCATTTGAAGGCTTTGGCAAGGGGATAAAAAACGCCGCCCTCAGTAAGTTTACGGAGCTGAACAACAAAAAATTCGGAGATAAAGCGTATATCAAGTGGAACTTCACAAAGTTCCTCATAGACAGGACAGGCAAGGTTATTGCAAGATTTGAGCCTACAACTGATATGAAAGAGGTAAGAAAAGCAGTAGAAGAATTGTTGAGGTGATATTATGGGTGATAAATTCGATCTACAGGAATATCTCACCGAGGGCGTAGAGCGTATAGTTTCCGAAGCTGTTAAAGCCACGCTCAGAAACCCGAAAGAAAGTGCATTCATGCTGAAATTTGCTGCCGCCAGCCGTACAGCTTCAAAAAAGCGCAGAAAAGCCGAGGACAAAGGCGAGCATATACCGCCTTTCCTTATCGCAAGTATCACAAGCAAGTGCAATCTTCACTGTGCAGGCTGTTACTCAAGGTGCAATCACGCAACAGTCGATTCCGAACCTGTAAGGCAGCTCACTGATGAGGAGTGGCAGAATGTATTCCATGAAGCCGAAGAGCTTGGTATAAGCTTTATCCTCCTTGCAGGCGGAGAACCCATGCTTAGACGCGGTGTTATCGAAGCGGCTGGAAAGAAGCAGAATATCCTGTTCCCTATTTTTACTAACGGCACATACCTTGATGAAAAATATCTGGAGCTGTTCGACAAGTGCCGCAATCTCATACCCGTTATGAGTATCGAGGGCAGCCGTGAGCTGACAGACGAAAGGCGCGGCGCAGGCATTTACGACAAGCTTATTGCCAATATGGACGAGATAAAAAAGCGCGGACTCATATTCGGCGCGTCAGTAACGGTGACTACAAGGAATTACAAGGAAGTTACCTCTCAGGCATTTCTGGACAGCCTTGCAGAAAAAGGCTGTAAGGTGGTCATATTCGTGGAGTATGTCCCTGTGACCGAGGAGAGCCGCGATCTTGCTCCCACAGATACCGAGCGTGAATTTATGCAGAGCGAGATAATAAGACTGAGGGAAACGCGCCCAGAAATGGTATACATATCGTTCCCGGGCGACGAGAAAGGCTCTGGCGGCTGTGTTGCCGCAGGCAGAGGCTTCTTCCATATCAATTCCCACGGCGGTGCAGAACCCTGTCCGTTCTCACCTTACTCAGACATCAACGTAAGAGACAGCTCTCTGAAAGATGCGATGAATTCTCCCCTGTTCAGGAAGCTGAGAGATGAAGGCTATCTGCTGGAAGACCATGACGGAGGCTGTATCCTCTATGAGAAGCGTGAACTGGTACAGCAGATAATCAACGGATAAAAAGGAGGAAAAGACTATGAAAGGTATCGTTATTTTATTAGTCATCTGTGCAGTTTGCGTATGCTGCTGTTTTACTCACCGCAGAGTTATAAGAGCACTTATCAAACATGAACCTATGCCTCCTGCTCCAAAGTGGCATTTCTGGTGCAAAAACAAGCGGAGCTGAATACAAGATTTGAAACTATAAGAAGCTTTAAGCACAGAGCCCGCGCAGCGTTGACGCTCACAAGCTCGCTCTCTCTTATCCAAAATGATAATTGTACATCGCTTACGGCACTTTAATTATAAATTACGCGTTGCGAATTGTATACTTACATAAGGAATATAACAAAAAGCAGGTAGACTATGCAAGCCTATCTGCTTTTTTGCTAATTAGCTGTAAAAATGTCTTTGTTAAATACTTATGTAGCTTGCTCCATAAATTAATATAAACTTCCATATAAGCATCACTGTTAAACGCAGAAGCCTTTTGATTTATCCGTTTCTTTTATCAATAACTCCGCGCTTTTTCTCGGGGTGCAGATCATAGTAACGTTTCTTGTCCTCATACATGAGCTTATCTGCATTTTGCAGAGCGGTACGAACGTTTACCGCGTCACTCTCATATGCTGCACCAATAGCAAACACGAGATCAGTGTAATTCTTTGATACTGTTCGGAGTTTTTCGACCTTTTCATCGAGCTCGTTTTCCGTCACATTTATAAGTATAACTGTAAACTCATCGCCGCCTGCTCTGAATATCTCATGTACAGCAAATACATCTCGCAATGCGCTTGCAGCATCTTTCAGAAGCTTATCGCCTGCTTCGTGTCCAATATCGTCATTCACGCTTTTCAGACCGTTAAGGTCAGCAAAAATAACTCCCACAGACTTTTTCGAGCATTTCTTTGTCAAAGAATCGATATAATTGTTCATCTCGTTACGGTTCATAACACCCGTAAGCATATCAGTGGAGCTGAGAATATGGAGCTTGTCCATCATACGATAGCTGTAAAGCTCAGACGCAAGGATAAATGATGTAAGCTCAAGCGTCTCCTTAATGGTATCAGCAACATCCGAACTGAAATTGAGAGCCCAGATATATCCAAGTAGCTCGCCTTTGAATTTAAGCGGGAACAGTACGATAGTCTTTCCGCCCGCACTTGTAATCGAATCATGCCATACAGGATTACGCTCTTTGACTACTTCCATGTCATGTTCATTCTTTACGATAAGGCAGTTGCTGCCTGCTATGGTATCCGTCCACGTTTCCGCAATATCATAGAAGTCATCTAAGTACTCATTCATAGATACAAGCTTTGTATCATTCGATAAAGCCTCGCAAAGCACTGAACATTTTCGCTTTTCGTTATCCATCATAAGGATACAGCAATGCTCTGAATCACAAAGATCTCGGATATCCATACATATTGAGTCCATAGTCTCCTGAAAGTTTTCAACGCTCCTGAGTTTTATACAGGTCTCGAGGACTGCCGTGGCTATCTCCGAAGAGATATTCGACATACGCTTTGCATCGGGCTTGAAGTTTATCTCCATAATGTACGCACAATAACAGGTATTGCCATTATCGGGACACAGCGGCAGGAACGACATATTGAACCATACATCAAAACGTGCAGGATGCGCATAAGCATGGATACACTTCTTCTGTATCGCTGCTCTGTAAACCGAATCCTCAAAATTAAGATCACGGTTAAGATAATTTGTATATTCACTGTTTGGAACGAACTTCCTTGTAAGCATCTCAACATTCTCGGCAGGTCTTTCGATACTGTCAATATATGGACGATTACCTGTAACTAAGCGTATATTTCCGTAAGAACCGTTTTCATATTTATCAACAGAAATAACGCAGGTCGCTGTAGGTATACTGTCAACAAATGCCTGAAAATCCATAGAAGAAGCCCCCCTTACTTACTTTTGATCTATATGACCGAAATATCAGAAGTATCTGTTATTATTATACCATATGTTTCTTTATTTTGCAATAAATATGTCGAAATTCAACATGAATTTAACAAATTTTTAATAAATGCAGTTTTCCCCCTCGCAAATGCTCCCCTTTATAATAGGTAAGGAGACGCATACATATCATATTGTGTATCTAATATCAACTATCGGGAAATCATATATTTATATATCACTTTCGTGCTGCTTTTTATTGACACTATTATCTTTGCTATGTTATAATAATAGTATGATTTTGGCTTTTGGAGGATGAAAAACTTGAAAATGTTTGAAATCGGCTACAATCACAGACATGATCGCAGCTTCTGTATAAACAGACCTGACGGAACAGAAAGCTGGCTTCTGCTGATAGTAAAAACGCCGGCTCACTTCAGGATCGGAAGAAAAGATGTACGCACTTCCGCTCACTCTTTTATATTATACCGACCAAATACTCCACAATATTATTTTCCTGCAAGCAACGAATATTTCGATGACTGGATGCATTTCATGCCCGATGAAAGTGAACAGGAAATGCTCAATGAGCTCAATATCCCACTTGACCGTCCTGTTGATATATCAGATATAACAGATATGTCATCAATGATGCGCAGTATGTGCTTCGAGCACTACTCCTCCGATCCTTTCAGGGAAAAGGCTATTGATCTCTATTTCCGTCTCCTTATGTACAAGATATCGGAAAAGCTTATGCAGAAGGAAGCTAATCATGACCGTCCCGAGGGAATATACTCCGAAAAGCTTCTCTGGATAAGAAAATCTATATATCGCTGGCCGGGCAGAGATTATTCCATTGACGATATGGCTAAGGAGCTCTCACTGAGCCGTTCACGCTTTCAGCATCTTTATACCGAAACTTTCGGTGTAAGCGTCAATAAGGACGTTATAACCAGCAGACTCAATAAGGCTGCCGAGCTTCTGAAAACTACGGATATGTCAGTCAAGACAGTAGGCATCAATGTAGGTTACGGCAATACTTCATACTTTGTAAAGCTCTTCGGAAGCTTTTACGGTGTGACTCCTTTACAGTTCAGACAAACAGAAGAAAAATAAATACGCCCTCATGGGGCATCTGAGAGGATGCTCCATGAAAGGCGTTTTTTTATTGTTCAAGTCCTGCGATACAGATCACAGTTATAACGGCTACGATAACGATAAGCACTATCGCCCATTTAAATCCGAATTTTATTGCAAGCACCGCCAGACAGACAAGTATCACTGCCGTATATGTCAGCAAACGGGTGCGTATCTGCTGCTTTTTCAGCTTTATAGCCGCCCTTTCCGACTGTTCATGCTGATGCTTTATACGGAGCTTTTCAAGCTCCTTTTTTTCTTCTCCGTCTATCTCTTTCTGCTCAATGGCAAAAACAGCGTCCTGTACCGCACTTACAAATCTTTCATACAATGTGGCGAGCTTTACTCTGTCATCACCTGAGGAATACTCCAAAGCCCTGCGCATATCATTTCCGAGTATCTCTGAAAAAGTATTTCGGAAGTATTCATCATCGGAAACATCTGATCCGAAGCGTTCTGCATATTCGCAGGCAAAGCCGTCGATCACCTCGTCAAGGAAGAGATCATTCTCACCGCGCAGCCCTCTGTCCGCAAGGAATAAATAATAATAAGCTTGCCAGTTCTGAGGAGAAGCTTCTGTTATAAGCTTGCAGTATTCCTCTGCTGCTTCAAAATCCTCGGCTTGCAGAAAATCCTCTATCCTTCGCAGCAGCTTTTCGGGCGGAGTACTGATACCCACCTCGTCACTGCTCTCTGTAAGCTTTTTAACGCTCCTGATAAGCTCGGTCAGAAAATCTATCCTCGATATATCCCTTACCATATTGTCAAGAAGCTCCTGCGGTATCTGCTGAGTACCTATGCCCTTAACGCAGGTTATAATGCTCTTTTCGGAATTCCTGCGAGCCTCGGCAGTACATCGCCCCCATTCGCTTCTGAACGGTTCAGCATAAAAGCTTTCCTCGTCAGAAGCTATTACAAGATACACCTTTGCTTCTGATATTGCAGTTTCTGCATCTGCTTCGGTTACAGGTGCATAATACACACTGACACCTTCTATGGTCAGCTGGTCGTAAATCTCGTCAGCATACTCCCTGTCGGGAGTTGTACAGTTATTTTCATCTGTCAGACAGCAGCATATGAACACATCGTATTTTTCATCAGGCGACACCTTTTTCGCCTCCCTAAAGTATTTTCAATACAAAATTATAACATATAATTCTAAAAATAGCAACACTCGCGGTGATAAACTGCCGTTTTTATCTGCATAGCTTATATACTCTTTCAGCATTTCCGTGCATGAACAATTCTCTTTCTTCAGCGTTCAGATCAAGGCTCTCAGCTAAGCTTAAATGCACATTTTGCAGGCAGCTTCCGAAATCAGAACCAAATATAAACCGCTTCGGCATTTCATGTATCGCCTTTTCAAGTGCTGACTTTATCTGCGGCAGCAGCTTTTCATCATCTGCCACTGATGAAGTGTCAAAATAAACATTATTGCAGCTACTGAGCACTTCAAAGCACTCATCAAGCTTAGGATAATAGCAGTGACAATACACAAAAACATTATCAGGACGATTGTCTGCAAGCTCTTTGAGAAGCTTCGGTGCGGCATAATGAGCATTGTCCCAGCCGCTGTGGAAAAGCACGGGGACATTATACTCCGCCGCAAGGTCATAAACAGGCGCAAGACATGAGTCTGTGCAGTAAAAATTCTCATGTCCCGTATATACTTTAAGTCCCACTATGCGCTTGCTTTCAAGCAGTTCACGGCAGTAATCAAGCTGTGAAGCATATTCAAAATTCGGACTTATCCCTGCGATAACGCTTATAATACCGCTGCCATAAAAAAGCTCCGCGCAGTCGCGCACCGAACCGATAACACTTTCAAGCTCCGAATCGGCAATAACGATACCGCGTTCAACTCCGTTTCTTTTCAGCTCATTCAACAGTACTGCTTCCTTTGAGGGAAAGTCGGGGAAGTCCACGGGAAGATGAAGATGTGAATCAATTATCATAGTAATACTCCTTTCGTAAACAAGGCGTGAAATAATAAAAACCGCAGATCACTCTACGGCACATTCCCATATATTTGCAGAGCGATCAATTTGCATAACGAACAAGACCGCTTCCGCAGCCTGTGTTGCATTAAATTTTGATCGTCCGCACTTTCCGACACATACGCTTACTGCTCATGCAGCAGCCATAACTTCGGGAGTATCACTTCCTCTTCGGTATTATCGCCTTGTTTGTGTTTTTATCATAGCACAATATGCATATAAAGTCAAGTTTATCGTTGCTATTTCAAAACTTATATGATATAATGAATACATATATAATAATTATAAAATTTCTTGAAAGGAACCATATGAAATTAAAATATATACTAACCGCTGTATTTGCTGCGTGCCTGCTTACAGGCTGCGGCGATAAAAAAGTTAACAGCAGCAATAATGATGCAAAAAAAGAAACTGCCGTTACAACTTCGACAGTTTCTTCAACTACTGCCAAAACTACGACCATCGCTAAAAAGACCACGACCACAGTCACAACAACTGCAAAGGTAGATCCGCCCAAAGACCTCGTTATGAACTGCCTTGATACAGTTGAAGTATACGAGGATATCAAGCTTGAGGACTTCATAACCGAAAGAAACGTTGACCTGAAAGACGGTTCCGTATTGCTCAACACCTCGGATACGGGAGTTTTTGAAGTTGAAGTGCCTTATATCTACAAAGGTGCCGAATTCAAACAGAAGCTCCAGTACAGCGTTATTGATACCACCGAACCGATGATAATCAATGCAGGCTGGACTCCAAATCACAAGGTCGGAACAGACTTTGACCTCAATAATTACGTTGGATTTGCCGATAACTTCGACAAGCACGCTGTCCTCACATACGAGGGCGAAGTTGATCCCAATGCTGTAGGTTCATATCCGATCACAGCTACCGTTACAGACAGCTCAGGCAACTCCGTTTCTTGGGACCTTAACATAAATGTGCTCAACGAAGTCCCGAAACCCACTGACAACAATCCCCGTGTGAATTACAGCGACTTTATCAATACCTACAACACCGATGACGTACGCTTCGGCATAGACGTTTCAGTATGGCAGAGCGATGTTGACTTCAACGCAGTCCGCGATGCAGGGTGCAGCTTTGTTATTATCCGTGTGGGCTATTACTACAGTCAAGTAACCCTTGACGATTATTTCCGCCAGAACCTGGAAAACGCCAAAGCCGCAGGGCTCGATGTGGGAGTATATTTCTACACCACCGACAACACTGAGGAGGGAGTCCGCGAACACGTTCGCTGGATAATCGATCAGCTTGACGGTCATAGCCTTGAAATGCCTATTGTTTTCGACTGGGAGGAGTTCACAAACTTCCAGAAGTACGGCATGAGCATACACGACATAAACGATATCTATGCCGCATTCGCTGATGAAGTCACTAAAAACGGCTACAAGCCTATGCTCTACAGCAGCAAGAACTTCTTGAATAATATCTGGAGTGAAAGGACAAAGAGTTCAACACCTGTGTGGCTGGCTCATTTCGTAGACGAGACCGACTACGACGGCGAGTACGCTATCTGGCAGGCAAGTGCTTATGGTCATATCCCCGGCATAAACGGCGATGTGGATATGGATATACAGTACCTCAATAAACCTATATAAAGGAGAGTTTTTATGAGCAAGCTAAGTGTTACGGGAACAACTGAAATGCACTTTCCTGTGGATACCTTTGAAGTGAATATTATGATACGTGCAAATGCGGCATCTTCGGGTGAAGCTATACAGTCAGGCAAAAAGAAAACAGAGCAGTTCCTTACTCTTATGAAAGAAAAAATAAATATCGAACCTGACAGTTTTCAGCTTGCTTCAGACTCTGTAAATGAAGATTACAGCTGTAAGAATTCGTATAATTATTCAAAAAGAATAACTCTCAATATTAAAGCTGATCTCGCAGTTCTTTCCAAACTCACTTCCCTGCTCGGAGAACTTACAAACGTTGAATATGACATAGGTTTTTATCTTTCTGATGAAGCAGAAAAAGAAAAACAGGTAATTGATGCTGCTATAAAAAATTCAAGAGAGAAAGCTGAGATAATTGCTTCATCACTCGGTAAAAAGATACAAGATATCGAAGAAATACGCTTTGATCAACCCTCTGACGGAGTATACAGAAATATCGCAAAAGCCTGCCGTGCTGACGACTTTAACGCTATGGAAACCATGCTGAAACTCCCCACCAAGACCATATCCAAGTCCATTTATATTGATTGGATCATCGAATAAAACAAAAGAGCTGACCGATAAGGTCAGCTCTTTATATTATCAAATATAATTATCTCATTCAAAACAAATTATTTTAAAAATCATTTTCTTAATCCCCAAACACCATTTCCTATTCCTTTAACTGAATAAAAAATGTCATTTTTGCCTTTAAAATTTCTTGAATCAGAAGAATGATCTTCAATAACTTTTCTAATAGCAGCTTTTTCGCCAGGATCAATATTCTTTCCAAGCAATCTCGCATATTCTTGATATATGTCAGAATATGCAGCTTGTCCACCGAGATTTTTTAAAGCTTCTATTGTTCTTTCTAAAATCGTCATATTTCCCCCTATTAATATTAAAAATCAAATCTACGATTATTCCCACTCCACAGTTCCAGGTGGCTTTGAAGTGATATCGTACACTACTCTGTTAACGTGCTCGACTTCGTTGCAGAGACGGTTTGAAACCTTAGCAAGTACATCATATGGTATTCTTGCCCAGTCAGCCGTCATGAAGTCATCGGTAGTTACTGCACGGATAGCGATAAGGTGGTCGTATGTACGGTGGTCGCCCATAACGCCTACTGTACGCACATCAGGAAGAACTGCAAAGAACTGCTTTAACTGCTCCTCGATGCCGCTCTTGCGTATCTCGTCACGGAACACAGCGTCTGCTTCCTGTAATACCTTTATCTTTTCCTCGGTTATCTCGCCGATTATACGGACTCCAAGTCCGGGACCAGGGAACGGCTGTCTCCATACGAGATCATGTGGGATTCCAAGCTTTTCACCAACTGCTCTTACCTCGTCCTTGAAAAGGTCTGCAAGAGGCTCGATAGTGCCTGCGAACTTTATATCATCAGGCATTTTTACCATGTTATGATGAGTCTTGATAACGGCTGTGCTGCCGTGACCTGCCTGATTTCCTCTGCCCGATTCGATACGATCGGGATAGATAGTACCCTGTGCAAAGAAGCCGTCTGTTCCCTGCTCTCTTATCTTATTCCAGAACACATTGTAGAACTCTGTACCGATTATCTTTCTCTTCTGCTCCGGGTCTGTAACGCCTTTGAGTGCAGCAAGGAACTGATCCTTGCAGTTTACACGGACGAAATTCATATCAAAAAGCTTTGTGAAAGTCTCTTCAACGAAGTCTCCCTCGTCCTTGCGCATGAGTCCCTGATCTACAAAAACGCAGGTGAGCTGCTTGCCCACTGCACGGCTGAGAAGACCTGCTGCAACTGATGAATCGACACCGCCCGAAAGTCCGAGAATTACCTTTTTATCACCTATCTGATCGCGGAGCTTCTTGACTGTATTCTCGATAAAGTCGTCCATTACCCAGTCGCCTGTGCAGCCACAGACATTGTAGAGGAAGTTATGGAGTATCTGCTTTCCGTACTCACTGTGAGTTACCTCGGGGTGGAACTGTACAGCATAGAGCTTTCTCTCGGGAGCTTCAAAAGCTGCACACGGACAGTCGGCAGACTTTGCCGTAACACTGAAGCCCTCGGGGAGCTGACTTACGAAGTCTGTATGGCTCATCCATACAACGCTCTTTTCGGGAACATTTTCAAATATAAGACTGTCTGTATTCTGATCTATCTCGATCTTGCCGTATTCGCTCTTTTCGCAGCTTTCAACCTTGCCGCCGAGAGTATAAGCCATTAACTGGCAGCCGTAGCAAATTCCGAGGATAGGCACACCTATCTCAAATATCTCCTTTGATATATGCGGAGATGCAGGATCGTAAACACTGTTGGGACCGCCTGTGAAGATGATAGCGGCAGGCTTCATAGCCTTTATCTCACTTATAGGAGTATCAAATCGTTTTATCTCGCAGTATACACCGCACTCACGTACTCTTCGAGCGATGAGCTGATTGTACTGACCGCCGAAATCAAGAACGATACAAAGCTGGTTAGACATATTTTTCCTCCTTAACTTCCGCTTTACGGCAGCGGACACCGTATTTAATAGCTATTAGCCTTTAGCAGGCGGCTTCGCCGCTTTACAAGCGGATAATACCTGCCTTTTCAAATTCTAATGGCTAACAGCTAACGGCTAATGGCTTAACATGGTCAAGCTATGCTTGATCATGTTTTAATTATGCCATATTTCAAAGAAAATTTCAAGTCTTTCCTGCTGTTTTTTCACCTGATATAAATCGGTTGCACCAATTATAGTGATAATTAATAAAAAAATTATATATGCCTATTGAATTTAATTGCAATTTGTGGTATAATATTTATATAGTATTGTAAGGAGTATCGTATATGACACCAAAAGAAGAATTCATCTCGATATATAAAGAAAATATACACCGTGAGGGGGCTGATAAGCTTCTGGAATACCTTGAAAAAAGTGACTTCTTTACTGCACCCAGCAGTACACGTTTCCACGGTTCCCATGAGGGTGGTCTTGTTGAACACAGTCTCAACGTTTACCACTGCCTCAAGGACTATCTTTCACGCCCACGCACCAAAGAGCTTTACGGTATGGACTACTCTGAGGAGACAATCGCTCTTGTGGCACTTCTCCACGATGTCTGCAAAGTCAATTTCTATACCGTAGAAATGAGAAACAAAAAGAACGACGAAACAGGTCAATGGGAAAAAGTACCGTTTTACGCTATAAATGACACTCTTCCATACGGTCATGGTGAAAAATCGGTATACATACTCTCGGGATTTTTTTACGGTGAAAACCGCCTGACCCGTGAGGAGGCTTTTGCAATACGATATCACATGGGCTTTTCATACGGAGGTACCGAAGAAAGAGGTACTATCGGCAGGGCACTTGAAATGTACCCACTCGCTCTGGCACTGAACGTTGCCGATATGGAAGCATCCTACTACATGGAAGGCTCAAATTAATAAATGTAAGGAGTTTTGATTATGAACTGGTATGATAACGCCATAATCTACCACATATATCCTCTCGGATTTTGTGGCGCACCTAAGTTTAACGACGGCAGCGAAGATGTTATCTATCGTCTTGACAAGGTGCTGGAATGGATACCCCATTTAAAGGAGATGAACGTTGACGCAGTTTACTTCGGACCTGTTTTTGAGTCCGTTGAGCATGGCTATGACACTATTGATTACAAGAAGATAGACAAACGTCTTGGCGATAATAATTCCTTCCGCTTTATATGCGACAGACTTCACGAAAACGGCATAAGAGTTATCCTTGACGGCGTTTTCAATCATGTAGGCAGAAAGTTCCCTCAGTTCGTTGACATACAGGAAAAAGGACAGGCTTCACAGTACTGTGACTGGTTCCAGAACCTTAATTTCGGCGGTCCGAGCCCATGCGGCGACCCGTTCTGGTATGAGGGCTGGAACGGTCATTACAATCTTGTAAAGCTCAATCTCCGCAATCCGGGCGTATGCGACCACATAATCGACGCTATTGATTACTGGATAGAGTCCTTCGGCATTGACGGTATCCGTTTTGATGCAGCCGATTGCCTTGACTTTGAGTTCATCAAGAGGGTAAGAAGCTTCTGCAAGAGCAAAAAACCAGATTTCTGGCTCATGGGCGAAATAATCCACGGCGACTACAACCGCTGGGCTAACCCTGAGATGCTGGACTCTGTTACAAACTATGAGTGCTACAAGGGACTCTGGTCATCACATAATGATAAAAACTACTTTGAGATAGACTATTCTATCAACAGGCAGTCAGGTGCTAACGGCGGTATCTACCGCAATATCGACCTTTACAACTTCGTCGATAATCACGATGTAAACCGTCTCGCAAGCACTCTCAGCAATAACGCTCATCTGCCGCTGGTATACACTCTTATGTACACAATGCCCGGTATTCCGTCTATTTACTACGGAAGTGAATACGGCATAGAAGGCAGAAAAGAAAACAATTCCGACGATAATCTCCGCCCGTGTCTCCACCTGAATGATATGGCAGAGCACGGCAACGTTTCGCTTTACAAACACATCGTCAAGCTTGGACGTATCTACCGCGCTTACCCTGCTGTAAGAAACGGAAGCTACGAGCGTATTGTCATAACAAATCAGCAGCTCCTCTTCAAAAAGGTGCTGGGAGATCAGACAGTATACATCGCTCTTAATCTCGCAGACCGCGAGTACGACCTCAATTTCCAGACTCATCTTTCGGGACTGGTTGATGTCTTTACAGCTTCTCCTATAAGCGTTGAAAACTCCAACGCTCATGTGCGTATGGCTCCGTATTCTTCAATGATAATCGTTGCAGATGATATCGTTAATAACGAGCCAAAGCATGAAGAAGCTCCTGTAGACAAAGATACAGAGATCGAGATCGGTGCAAAATACCGCCACTTCAAGGGCAATGAGTATGAGCTCCTTGCTGTAGCTCGTCATACCGAGACTATGGAAGAGCTCGTTATATACAAGTCGCTCAAGGACGGCGAAGTATGGGCACGTCCGAAGTCAATGTTCATTGGCAAAGCAGGAGATGCCAGGCGATTTACAAAGCTTGACTGATAGCGAATAATAAAAGCTGCTGATATCAACAGCAGTACCTATATAAGTTTAGCCCCGAGGCTTTGTCTCGGGGCTTGATTGTTTTATTGCTAATATAAATTGTAGTGAACGCCGCCCCTATAACAGGCTAACGGCTAATGGCTAACGGCTTTTATACTCTCTTTATCATCTCATCGTAACAAAGCTTATCACCGTTGCTGCAATCTATGCTGTGGTAGCTTACGAAGCTGTATCCCTTTTTGAGATATATGGACTTCGCAGGAAGTGAAGCATCAAGTCTTACGATATCGTATTTCTCAGCTATCATCTCCTCTGCAAATCTTATCAGTATACCGCCATAGCCTTTCCCATGATATTTGGGAAGTACGAAAAGCCTTGTCATTTCGTTTTCAGCCACCGTAACAGTTCCCACAGTATTTTCATTGTCATCTTCCAGCAAAAATACTATGCCTTTTTCAATATCTTTCAGAATATGTTCATCACTGTGATGCGCAAGAAAGAACTCAACCGCTCCCACAGGATAATAATGAGGATATACTGCATTTATCGCACTGTGAGCTATCGCTTTGACTATAACAAGATCTTCATTCTTAGCCTTATATATATTCATTTTATCGAACTTCCTTTCATTTATTCTTTAAACTGCACAGCAAACGATTCCATAGCAGGTATATGCTTTTTTTCATACAATTATTATCATAATCATAAAATAATGCCAAAAATTTCACGAAAAATGTTGATTTTTTCTAAACTATATGTTATAATGTATGTATCTTGAAAAGCTTAGGAGGAGCGTATAATGAGCAAGCTTACAAAAATAATCAAAGAACGCAGAAGCGTTCGCAAATTTTCATCATTGCTCCCGTCAAAAAATCTTATTGACGAGGTATTGGAAGCAGGTATTTACGCTGCTTCGGGCAGAGGTAAACAGGCTCCTGTATTAATTTCTATCACAAATAAAGAGCTTCGTGATACTATTGCTGAGGAAAACAGAAAGATAGGCGGCTGGGAAGGTGACTTTGACCCGTTCTACGGCGCACCTATTATCATTCTTGTAATTGCACCAAAGGATATTCCTACTGCTGTCTATGACGGAAGTCTCAGTATCGGAAATATGATGCTGAAGGCTCAGGAGCTTGGTCTGGGAAGCTGCTGGATACACCGTGCAAAAGAGGAAATGGAAAGTGAACTCGGCAAGGAGATACTTGATAAAGTAGGTCTCAAAGGTGATTATATCGGCATCGGTCATCTGGCACTGGGAATACCTGATGTTCCACCCGAGCCCATTCCGGAACGTCTTCCTGACAGAATTTTCTTCATTGACTAAAAGTAAAGCGGTCTGACTAACCGTGGTACTAATATAGAAGTTTATAGTTAATTATCGGGGGAAACTTTTCTGAGGAAAGGTTATCCCCCGAACCCCTTTCCAAAGACTTTTATCTGATTTTTTCCCAGATAGGGCGCGTAAAAAAAATAAAAAAGATCTGCAAGTGTACAGATCGCGCCCTATCTGGGAAAAAATAAAAACAGAAGTTTTCGGGAGAGAGTTTGAGAGTGACTCCCCGCAGTGCGGGGAGATGTCACGGAGTGACAAAGGGGCACGCCTCCGTCAGAGGGCTCCCTTTTTCAAAAGGGGTTCTCTCAATAATCAGCATAAAAGCTTCTATATCAGTATAACGGTTACTCGGATCGCTTTTTCATTTATTCAGCAATTTTTCTGTTACATTCAGCGGTCTGTATCAGCCACTTTTCATCGTTCACCTTATAAAGTGAAAACAGCATGGTAATAAGATCGTCGCCCTTTTTAAGTCCGACCTCATAATACTTTCCCTCTGTAACGCTGACAGGTCGCTCGATATTCGCAAAATCGAAATCAAATGCCTGTATCTTCTGCGATACTATCGCCCTCTCATCATCTGAGAGCTCTTTATCTCCGCCTGTGACCTCTTTATTTATACTGCTGTAAACATAGTACATATTCGCTATATCATCGGCAGTCTGAAGCTCTTCGGCAGTATAAGCGCCTGTCACTTTTGCATAGTCCACTTCATAATCGGGTTCACTCATAAGAGCAACCGCCTGCTTGTATAACAAGCCAAACATTCCCTGATCTATGGGCATGATGTACTGTTCTTCATCTCTTATGAAGAAAACATCTTTAATCAGTGAGATATCGCGTTCATTTACCGCCTTTATAAATTGATCGGCAGCATCTTCATACTTCTCAAAGCCGTTTATCTCTGCACCTTTTTCAACATATTCTGCTATTTCTTCCGAAGTCAGGACAGTAACGCTTTCTTCCGTATCTTCGGCATCAGCAGATACTTTGTCATTATTTTTCTTTTCGCCGCAGCCTGCCAAAGCCGTACCAATAACCATTACAGACATTAAGCCTGCAAATAATCTTTTCATATTTTTCTCCTTGGTCCTTATATCATATATTAGGACTAAGTGATCGCCTTTCCCCTCGGCTTATTTCTTTTTCAGTATCGCAATTGCAGCATAATGGAGCACATCGAACTCCTCAGGAGCTGTAAGTGCAAGAAGTGCCCTGTGCTCGCGCTCCCACGCTGCTATCTCAGCCTCGGGAAGTGAGGCTCCGATACCGCGGCAAGTCTTCATTCTTCCGTTCCAGCTCTCTCTTGTAAAATGCACATTAAGGTCATACCCTACTCTGTACACTACGTCAAATGAATTCAAAACATCATCTGAGATATTAACAGGCTGACGAGTCCAGCCGCCGCCTGACCACTCGGGATTATACTCCAGGACCAGCTTTTCGCTGAGTCCAGCTATCCTGTCCTCCTCAGGCAGCCATGCCATTTGCATAACAACAAGTCTGCCGTCCTTTTTAAGCATTTTCGCAAGCTTAGGTGCAAGCTCCTTTGTGTCGAAATACCAGAAGCACTGACAGGCTGTAATGATATCAAAGCTTTCATCGGGAAAATCCAGATTTTCCGCAGATGCCACCTTAAAATCAATATTCATCTTATTTGCTCTTGCAAGAAGATTTGCCTGAGCTATCTGGTTTTCGGATATATCCGTACCTGTCCATTCTGCTCCGTACCGGTACATATTACGCGGTATAACACCTGTTCCAGTACCAAGATCAAGACATTTCTGACCGCTTACACCAACGCCGCAGTCCACAAGCTTTTTATAGAATTCCTTTGGGTAAATGTCACGATATTTTGCATATCCTTTTGATGTCCGTCCAAAGTCAAATGCTTTTCCGCTGTCGATCTTATCATTGATTATTTCCATACTGCAAACTCCTTTTATAACGAAAACCATGACTTATTACGATCGTATAAAAACATAACCATAGATCACAGTGCAGACATAACATTTCTGCAATCAGACGATCGCCGCTCCGCAAACTGCTCCACTCTATTATGAGGAGCATATCCCCTGTTATCTATTACCTTTTATAATAACAGTTTTCTCCCGATTTGTCAAGTACATAGGCATATTAAAAATGAGCTGCACGAAATATCATGCAGCTCATTTATTATTATTTTATCGAAGGATCGAGTGTTGAGATCTTATTGAGCAGGAACTCCTGTATTCTCAGTGCATCGTTTGATGTAATGCCTTTGCTGCTGATATCAACATCAGCATTAGCTTTACCCTGAGCTGTGATAGCTGATGCCTCTGAACCGCCTTCACCATACTTGTTAGGATTTGCAAGGCTCTGCATTATCAGAACGATATCTGACATATCAACGTCACCGTCGCAGTTTGCATCGCCCCATACAGTCACGGTCACATCACCGTTTGTTGTAGTAGTAACAGTCTCTGTTGTTGTAACAGTCGTTGTCGTAGTTGTTGAAGTAGTCGTCTCTGTTGTTGTAGTTGTAGTAGTGGTAGTTGTTGTCGTAGTAGTTGTTGTGGTAACTACCTCAGGCTCCTTTACGAAAACAGTGTAGTTTATAACATTTCCTGTCATTCCGTTAGTACCGAGAACTACCTTCTGACCTGCTTCAAACTCCTTTTTGTAAGCCACGAAATCAACTCCGTTGCTTGAAGCTGCTGTAAGATCAGTTCTTGTGTAGCCGCTGAGCCATGAGGGAACAAGATTTGCTTCTTCCTCACGGGTATCAACGAGAACATATACCTCGCACTTGTCAGCTGTTGTGAACTCAGCGAGATCGGCGTCTGTATTCTTTGAATTGCAGGCTGTCATAATATACTCGCAGTTCTGAAGCTCAGATGCAAGTGAGGTATAAGTAAAGTCTCTGTCTCCGTAGATAAGACCGCCTGTACTGTTTGACTCCATAAGTTTCCAGTCTCTTGAGTTTGTATAATCCTTTACAAGAAGATTATTTACAAGTCTGCCGTTTACAGGCTCAGGAGGAGTATTGTTCAGCTTTACGTTAGGTCTTGCAGGGAGCTGAGCCTCTGTGCCGAGATAAAAGCTTGTGTGCGGAGGCTGATTGTATGATGACTGCTGACAGCCGCACTGCATACGGTACTGCATATCGTGCATGAGAGTTGTTATGCGGTACTTTGACTCTGTATTTGTACACCATACGCGAAGCTTTGAGTTATCCTCAGTTCTGAGGACCAGTTCCTCGCGCCAGTCTCCGAAGAGGTCTGCTGTAAGGCAAGGAACTGCCTTAGTACCGTTATTTGAAGCACAGCCTGTGGCTGTAAATATTGCAGGATAGTTGTTTATTGCCGCACCATCTGTAATGGTGATATCGTCAAGGAGCTCACGCTCTAAGTCGCCGTCCCAGTAGATAAGGAAGTTTGTAGACGGCCATTTGTTGCCTATCTGCTTACCGGAAACATCATATACTGCATTAGCAGGTCTTGAGCCCCAGAACTCTGCACCGCTGTTTCCTGCAACGATATTATCTGCACAGCAGCGTCCTGTATCCTTATCGCCGTCGTAATGCCAGATTATCTGGCCGTTCTTTCCGTCAACGAGAGAAATACCATAACCGCCGCCTTCGTGGCAGAGGAACACTTCTATTCCCTCGCGGTTAGGAACAAGGTCGCCTACGTGCATAGCGTCACCGTGCCCCTTCTTGGTTGTCCAGAGAAGCTTTCCGTTGTCATCAATAACACAAGCTCCCATGCAGACTTCCTGTCTGCCGTCGTTGTCGAAATCTGCCACCATTACATTGTGGTTGCCGTCTCCGTAACCCGGAGTGCTCGAATTGAATCCTGTATCGAATACCCATTTCTTTGAAAGTTTGCCGTTTACAACATCAACAGCCGACATAGTAAGTCTTGTATAGTATCCTCTGCCGTAAACAACAGACGGATGAACACCGTCAAGATAAGCGATAGCGCAGTTGTAACGCTCGCAGCGGTTTCCATAGTTGTCTCCCCATGTGCTCTTGGCTGAATTGCTTGTTGCGTCACCTCTCGGCACAGGGAAGTCGATAGTATCGAGAGCCGCACCTGTCGCGCCCTCAAAGAGTGTCATATATTCAGGACCTGTAAGAACAGTACCTGCACTGTCAACGTAGTTTGCATTGCCGTTTCCGATGACCTTGCCTGTGCCGTCGATAGTTCCGTCGCAGGTCTTTGTAACAAGCTCTGCCTTTCCGTCACAGTCAAAGTCCGCAACAGCCATTTGAGTATAGTGCTGACCTGCACGGATATTTCTGCCAAGGTCGATACGCCAGAGCTGCTGACCTGTGAGGGTATAACAGTCGATATATACCTTGCTGGTGTTACCTGTCTTGGAGTTGTCCTGCGAGTCATTTGGATCCCATTTTACGAATATCTCATACTGTCCGTCGCCGTCAACATCTCCCGCACAGCAGTCATTGGGCGAGTAGATACTTCCGGGACTTTTCAGCGGTATATCAAAGTAGTTAGTACCCGATGTGAAGCGGCAGTTCTCAGAGCTTACCACATTGCCGTTAACGAGGGTGTCAACGCGGTACTTTGAGCTTGAATTGCCCTGTGAGTCCCAGTAGTTTGTAGCTTCGCCTGCCTTGCTTGTGTAGATGAGAGTGTCGTCGCGGAAGAGCTGGAACTCCGCATTGTCATTGTCGTTAGCGTTGAAACGCCAGCTTATGAACATACCGTTGCCCGACTTGATAGCGTAGATACCGCGGTCAAGGTACTCCATGATAGCCGAACCGTTGCCGCCGTTACCGTAGGCTGCATCAGCTTTGAGAGGTGTGCTGATGCTGAGGTTCGAGCTTACAGCCACTGCCAGAGAGGCAGCAGCGGCTGCAATTTTCTTTAATTTAAAATTCATTGTTTATTCCCCCAATGATTTGTATTTTTTGGACATATTGTCCTGTATCAATTATATTATACTATTTTATTCACGATTTGGCAATGATTTATTGTCTCTTTTTTCTGCGATTTTACCCCACAAATGTGCTTATATGCAAAATAATGACATATAAAAATAGCATGATATCATTATATTATATAAAAAGACAAACGCTCTCTGTTTCTTATTTTTTAAACTCTCAGCATCCGTTAGAATTTCCGTACAAATTCTGCCGACTATTTTTGTGCATATAGCAGAATCACAAAAATTTTTTTCTGATAATCAACGGTTTCCCATTGATTTTTACTCTTTTTCAGCCCTATTATAAAAAGGCACTTACACAGACACAAGCATATAAAAAAGGACGGATAATATCCGCCCTATATCTTAGCTTATTAAATACTGAACTCCTAAAAGAAGTGCCAGCAGCGCAAAGTTTATAACTGAGAATACCGCAAAATACCTTCCTGTCTGAGCCTTTTCGTCCTTGCGGTAGAGCTGGAACGAGATAAGGCTTGCCAGTGATGCGATAAGCGTTCCGAAGCCGCCTATATCAACTCCAAGAAGAAGCTGTGTACCGTTATCTGTGAACTCCGCAAGCATTACCGCCGCAGGTACATTGCTTATGACCTGTGAAAGAAGCGCACCAGATATAAGCTCCCTACCTGAAAGTATACGCGAGAAGAAATCGCTTACAGCTTCTATTCTTGCGATATTTCCCACAAACACAAAGAAGCCCACAAATGTTGCAAGCAGTGCGTAGTCCACCTTGCCCAGCAGCCTGATATCGCATACCAATGCCGCAGCAAGTGCAGCTATAAGGCACACCCAGTCAGGGATAAGTCTGAACACCGCTGCTATGCACACAAGGAAAAGTCCCGTATATACCGCCGCTTTGAACATTGGTATATCAGTATCTTTGCTTTCGGGAGCTTTGCATTTATCCTTCGGCAGAAGCAGCGTAAGTCCCATTACAGCTGCAAGTCCGACAGCTCCGACAGGCAGCATAGTTTTCAGAAAGGTCATTGCTGTAAGTCCGTACTTATCATACAGAAACAGGTTCTGTGGATTTCCTACGGGAGTCATCATACTTCCTAAGTTCGCCGCCGCTGTTTCAAGAACTACCGTAAGTATGAGGCTTTTGCTGTCGTTGATACTGCTGTAGATAAGCAGCGTCAGCGGTACAAAGGTTATGAGTGCAACATCATTTGTAACAAGCATTGCACTGAAAAAACAAATCAGCGTAAGAACTGCCCCAAGTCTGCGGACTGTTCCCGTTTTGCTGAGTATGACACGGGTCAGCTTATCGAATATACCTATGCTGCGAAGTCCTGCTACAGCCGCCATAAGTGCGAAAAGCTCGATGAGTACTGTCCTGTTGCAGTAGCCGATGTACTCCTTGTCGGGCGGGATAATGAACATAGTTGCTATAGCGAGAAGAAGTGATATAACAAGTACAGGCTGTGCCTTTATAAATTTATTTGCTCTTGTCATACCGTCTCCTTGGTCATAAGACCGTAGTGCGAGAGCCTGTAGCCCCTGCTGAAATAGCATGAAAAAGCCGCTTCGTTTTCCTCTTCTATCTCAAGCTTGAAGCGTACAGCCTGTGGGAATTCTTTTTCAATAAACTTCAAAAGCGCGCTGCCTATACCAAATCTGCGGTACTCGGGCTTTATGTACAGATCCTCGAGCCATACGCAGATGCCGCCGTACTCAGTGGTGTAGCCCAATGCCGTCATGGCATAGCCTGCTGCCTCACCGTTAAATTCGAGCATAAATCCGCGCAGGAAAGGCATATCGCTGATACAGTCGTCAAAGTCCTTTTCGAGTATGCTGTCCGATGACTTGTGTATGACCGCAGGAGAGTCGTAAAACTCCCTCATCATTGCCATAACTTCGGCTTTATCGTCAGCCGTAAGCTCACGAATACTTATATCCTTTTTCATATTATCTTCCTTTCGCATTAACTGCAAAAAAGATTATACCACTTTTTGAAGCATACGTCAAATATAAAAAAGCAGGGATGAATAACTGCAGTGCTCGTATAGAAGCTTTTATGCTGATTATTGAGAGAACCCCTTTTGAAAAAGGGAGCCCTCTGACGGAGGCGCGCCCCTTTGTCACTCCGTGACATCTCCCCGCACTGCGGGGAGTCACTCTCAAACTCTCTCCCGAAAACTTCTGTTTTTATTTTTTTCCGGATAGGGCGCGAACAAACAAAAAAGACCTGCAAGAATACAGGTCGCGCTCTATCCGGAAAAAAATCAGATAAAAGTCTTTGGAAAGGGGTTCGGGGGAAAACCTTTCCTCAGAAAGGGTTCCCCCGATAAATTAATATAAACTTTTATATAAGTACCGCGGTTATTAGCCCCCGCTTTTAATACCATTATCAGACAAACGCCTTTATTTCGCCTGATAAGAACTTTTTCAGCAGAACAAGGTCGTTTTCGTCAATTGCACCATCGCCGTTGATATCTGCTGCTTCAAATCTTTCTGCATCGCCGTCCACAGCTGCATTACGCATACTGCAAAGATCGAATACATCTACCATACCGTCACCATTGAGATCACCGAGTATATATTCCTCAGCAGGAGTATTTGGCTTCCACCAGTTGATATTGAAAAGGTAGCTCTCTCCGCCTGTGAATACCAGATATACGTCATGCTTGCCGCTTGTGGCTTCGATGTTACAGGTCTTTGTCACCCATTCCTGCCAGCCGCCTGTATTCGTGATCTCGGTACTGCCTATGAGCTTTCCGTCGGGAGAGTCCAGACGTACTTCCAGAACAGCGTCAGAGCCGTTTGAAGCTACACGGAAGTCGATTTTATCCGCACCTGTAAGGTCTATATCCTTGAAACCTATGTAGTCGCCATTCTCGATATAGCCTACGTCACTTCCGCCCTCTGAGCAGTTCTCGATATCTATGCCTGACTTGTAATTATAATTCTCAGCTTCGATAACATTGCTGTCATTACCGCCCATTCCCTTTATACGGAGAATATGGCTTGATTTGCTTAGAATCTTTCCTTCTCTGTCAAGTACATAAATACGGTACTCGCCTTCATCGGAAGGAGTTCTTATGCTGCCTGTGCTGCCGCCTGCCCTCGTCATGTCAGCTCCTGCCTTGAAGCTTGTCGTGCCGTCGGGAGCTATCCATATATTGCCGTCAACCTTTCTTACAGGGAGCTTGCTGCCGCCTGTAGTTTCACAGCTTGCAGGGAACGCATAATCAGCAGCGGATTTCAGCCATGTTGGCATAAGACTGCGGTATTCATCGGATATACCAGAATTTACACACACCTTATACTGAGCAAAAGGCCATACATTATCGGATACTACGATAGGAGTATCAATGTCACTGTATGGAGGATTCTTACCCATTTTGTTCACTGTTGCATAAGTACGCTTTATTTTCAGGTCGTGCTTCTGACCGTAATCCTCACAGTTTATAGTATAAGTTACGTTAGGACTTATTTCAAGAACATTATCGTTCTCCTCAATGTATGCAGTACCCTCATCATTGTGCAGTCCGTAGGTAGGAGCTCCGGGACCGCCTGCGGGTATGCCCTGTATGTAGTTCTCGTTGATAACAGTACCGGGCATCTGACCGATAGTATAGATACCGCCGCTGTCATGGAGTCGGTTCAGCGAATTTATAACTCTGTTATAGCATATCTTATTATCGTGGCAGGTAGTGCTGTCCTTGAAGTTGCACCAGCCCCAGCCAAGATGTATGCCGTTATATGCAGTTTTCTCGATAGTATTGCTGAGTATATTTACAGACTCAACGAAGTAAGCTGTAATAGCTGCACAGCCGCCGAAGCCGTGTACTACGCTTATATCATAGAGTAAATTCTGAGTTATAAGGTCGTTCTTGCATATTCCCTCGACTTCCTTCGGGAACTTCTCGTGATTGTTCCATGCAGCATCACCTATGTAGATATGCTGCGGGTGACCTACTGTTATACCGCTGGAAGTGATATCGGTAATGAAATTTCCGCTTACCTCGGAATTGATAACATCATTGGTCATTGAGATACCGTCCGCACCTGTATGCTTTACAACATTGCCTGTGAGCTTTATGTTGTCGCTGTTGGTAATATGTATAGCAGCAGGGAGAGTATCTACCATTTCGTACTTCTTGGAATGCCAGTTGGAGTCTGCAAAAGCGGTATAGCTCTGAGCTGCCTGACAGGTGGTCTTACCGTGAGAGCCTGCAACCTCAGTGAGCTGATAGTCCGTATTTGCAAAGGTTATGCCGCTGAAGCTTATATTCTGTACACGGTCGCTTGTGGACTTTCCTGCTATCTTGATAAGTCCGTCAGCAACAGGAGCTTCAACGTCCGCACTTGTCATATTCTCACCGCTGCGAGGATAATAGTACAGCACTTTTTGAGTCTTGTCAAAGAAGAACTCGCCCTCGCTGTCAACGAACGAAAAGGCATTGTATATGGTATGAGTTCCGCCTGTGGAGAAGCCTGCTCCCCAACCCGGAGTCTGAGCTATAGCACCGTAAGGCTGCTGCATGAGAAGTCTCATGCTTCCGCCGTCGTACTTGATATCACGTGAGCAGACGATATTCTCGTTCCATGTAGTGCCGTTCACTACCTCAAGGTCATCAAAGTTTGAGGTGATGCGCGGCATAGAGCCTGCATCGTAAACAATACCGTCACTCTTCTTGCCGGAGTCCCACGCCCAGTCGCCCTGACCTGCGGTAACGTAGTAGTCTCCGTAGCCGCCCTTTGCCTGCACCTGTACGCTACCCATATTTGCACGTTTGTCGTTGACATAGAGGTTTCTCAGCTTAATATCTCTGTCGAGAGGGGCAGACCAGAGCTTGTCGTTGTACTTAGTCCAGCCTGTTACCTGCTGAGCACCGTTGATGACAGGGACTTCCTTGTCGTACGCCTCATATCTTACGGTAAATCCGCCTGTACCCGAGTCACGGGTATCAAATTCAACGGGCTGTGTAAGGCGGTAATCACCGCCGCGGAGATACACAACGATATCTCCCGTCATATCACCATTGATCTTGCGTACCTCGTCCCTTGCCTTTTCAAGTGTGGCAAAAGGTGCTTCGATAGTTCCGTTACCGCTGTCACTTCCGTCAGGTGCAACGAAAAATACTGCCTGTGTACCTGCGGCTGTTGAAGTAACCGATAAACTGCCCACATTAACAGCTGACATGACTGCTGCCAGACTGACAGCGATTGCTGACATTCGTTTCAGGATCATAGTATTCCTCCTTATTTAATTTTAATATCCCATTCTATACTATCATTCCATCTCTTGCTTTTGTGCATGATAGCTATATTTTTATCCAACATCTTAATTATAATACAATAAGCTGCATGATAATACAACTTTTATTTCTTTTTTGGTAATAAAGCTATATCGCCCCCCTTGACTTTTTTATCCTCCCTATGTTATAATATTTGCTATTCAACAGGAGGTATTTATGTTTTCGCAATTCAGAAAGAAATTCATTGGCGACAGAGCGTTCTACAGGATAGTTCTAAGCATGGTTATTCCCATGATACTGCAAAATCTCGTCACTAATTTCGTAAGTCTCATAGATAATATCATGGTAGGCAGTATGGGTACTGAGCCTATGAGCGGCGTATCCATAGTCAACCAGTTCATATTCGTTTTCAACGTTACCGTATTCGGTGCAGTTGCAGGTCCGAGCATATTCGGAGCGCAGTTCTTCGGCAAAGGCGACCATGAAGGTCAAAAGTACACCTTCCGTTTCAGACTTCTCATATGCACGGCTATAATCATTGCCGCAGCAGCTGTATTCGAGATTTTCGGCTCGCCCCTGATAAAGCTGTTCATCAGCAAGGAAAGCGATCCTCAGCAGGCTCGTGAGATACTGAGCTACGGTATGGATTATCTGAGGATAATGGTATTCAGCCTTATCCCCTTTGCCATTGGTCAGGCTTATTCAAGTATAGTCCGCGAATGCGGAGAAACACGTATCCCTATGGCAGGAGCTATGTCCGCTGTGGGTGTAAACGTGCTGCTGGACTACGGTCTTATCTTCGGCAAACTGGGTATGCCTGCACTTGGCGTAAAGGGTGCAGCTATCGCCACTGTCATCGCAAAGACTGTGGAAGCCCTTGTAGTGGTAGTCTGGGCGCACACTCACCCTCAGCGCAACAAATACATCGTGGGAGCTTTTCACGGCTTCCGCATACCGCGCAGACTTACCGCAGATATAATCAGACGAGGTACTCCCCTGTTCATAAACGAGTTTCTCTGGTCACTGGGAATGTCTGTAGTTGCACAGTGCTATTCCGTCCGCAGCACCGAGGTCGTAGCCGCAAGGAACATATCAAGCACCATGACTAATCTTTTCAGCTCTGTATATCTGCAAATGGGAGCTTGTATAGCTATACTCGTGGGAGCAAAGCTTGGTGCAAACAAGCTGAAAGAAGCCCGTGACCTTGACAACAAGCTGCTTTTCTTTGCAGTTGCCGCAGCCGCTGTTGTAGCCGTATGTATGATGCCCCTTGCAGGGCTTTTCCCGAAGCTGTACAACACAGAAGCTTCCGTGCGTTCGCTTGCAGCATACATGATTATAATACAGGCACTTACAATGCCAATGTGGGGCTACACCAACGCCTGCTACTTCACTCTGAGAAGCGGCGGAAAAACAGGCATCACCTTCCTTTTCGACTTCGGCTTCACATGGCTGCTTATGATACCGCTTGCCGCAGTTCTTTCTTATTTCACATCACTTGACATACGCATCGTATTTGCTGTAGTTACCTTTTCCGAGATAGTCAAGGTTTTCATTGGCTATTTCATGGTGCGCAGCAATGTGTGGATAAACAACATAGTCGATGATATTTGAATATATAGCGAAACGCCGCCGCTTCGAGGGTTGAAGCCGCGGTGTTTCTCATTTGAGGAAATTGTTGTATCAAATGGTCAGGATCAGACTGTAAATATTGCACGAACGAAGCTTTAAAGATGTGCATAGATAGAGTTATCATCCTGATAACCACCGTTTACATTGTGATATATTACTGTCCCTCGTGGAAGAAGTAAGGAAGTGCATCGTAGATGTACCATCTTACATAGCCCCACCAGTGAGTCTTTTCGATACCGTCATTGCTGTTTGCAACGAGGAAGTAGAAATTACCCTTTGAGAAGTCAGATGTGTAAGTGAAACGCTTTGTGTCCTGTTTGAGAGGATTTATAAGTCCAAGCATATTGTTATATGCAAGGTCCTTGTCGCCTGTAGCAGCGAGCACAAAGTACTCTCTCTGACTGAATCCTGACTTGTCGATAGCGTTCTGAACGCCCTGTACACCGCCCCAGCAGTGACCTGACAGAGGCATATAGTATGCACAGATATCCAGATTGTTTATGAGCATATTCCATGTGGAACCGCCGCCCATTGAAAATCCGCCGTATGCACGGTGATATCTTGTAGCCTTGAGGTTGTCAAGTGAAGTATCCTTCTCAGCGTATGTTGAATACTTACCTTCAATGTATGGGATTATGCTCTGGCGCATCTCGTTCCATACTGTGCCTGCACCCATATTGCCGTCATTTGAAGGACAGCCGTTAAATGTTGGAGTTACAACGATCATAGGCTCAAGCTCGCCGTTCATTATCATATTGTCGAGGATATTCTGCATCTTGACATCGTTGCTGAATATGGTATTCTCGTTCTCTCCGCCGCCGTGCATGAGATAGAACACGTTGTACTTCTTGCTTGCGTCATATCCGTATGGGAGATAAACATTCATTGACTTGTTTCCGTTGATACCTGTATAGTTTTCCTTGACTATCTTTCCTGCCTGTGAGCACTGGTTCAGATATTTGTCATTAGCGCGGTACTGGAGATTAGCATTATAGTTGAATGTAGACTTTGGTGCAGTTGTAGTAGTAGTTGTTGTCGTAGTAGTGGTGGTAGTTGTTGTGGTAGTAGTTGCAGGTGCGGAAACTGTCTTGATATTTTCAGCGTAGCCCTCGGGGAGCTTGCTGATAGAACCTAAGAGGTACTTCTGTATAGAAAGGGCATCGTTTGCGGTAATACCGCCGCCTGCTTCACTTACGTCTGCATTGTATATGCCCGGCTCTGTAAGAGCGTACTTGTTAGGATTTGCAAGTGTCTGCATGATAAGTACAACATCGCCCATATCCACATCGCCGTCACCGTTTGCGTCGCCCCACTTTGATACCTTTGCATTAAGTATATCCTTGAGGTCCTGTACAGGTACGGGAGCTGTTGTAGTTGTAACAACAGGAGGTGCTGTGGTAGTTGTAACTACAGCTGCCTTAGGACCGTCTATTACAGTACCTGCAACTGCACCGATAGCCTCATCGACATAGAAGCTGTACTCGTCTGCGTCTGTCTCAACATACATCTGAAGGTCTGAAGCTCCCTCAGGTATCTTGTAATTTGTATTTGAAAGCTGTACCCACTCGCCCTTTGGTACGGCATCAACTATAGCTATCTTGTCATACTGTACCTCAGTACCGTCATTGTACTGGAGAGTTAGGTAGAATTTCTGTGAAGCAGGTCCTTCCGTATACTTAACGATAGTACTGAAGCTGTACTCCTGACCTGCCTTGAATACAGATGAGGAAAGTGTACGTACAGCACCGTTCCAGCTTGCTTCTCTGCCTGTGCAGGCAATAGAGCCTGAGCCTGCATAATACTCTGTTGTGTCAGCTGCCACCTTTGCAGAGCCTCTGCCTGTCCATGAATCAGCACCTGCATCGAATGTATTGTGGAAGTAATAACCGTTCTCATCAGGCTCGATAACAACAGGTGAGCCGCTGAGCACCTTGCTGCCGTTGCAGCCGTTCCATGTCTGACGGTCATACTCGAAGAAGTCGATATCCGCATAGCCGCCTGTTGACTTTGTAGGATAGCTGTAGATACCGCTGCGGTAACCTGTGAAGAGCTTGAGGTCGTAGCTCATAGACAGTTCCTGACCGAGCTTAGTCCAGTTCTGACCGTCGTATGAATAGTAGAAATTAGCCTTGTCTATATTGTTGGACGAACTTCCGTCCGAATTCACGTTTGCAAACTTGAAATCAACCTTGAGGTATACTTCGTCTCCGCTCATATTCTGCTCGGCAACTATCTTATTGGAGCTGTTTCCAACTTCATTGCCGCTGTTTACAGACATATACACCTTCTTCTGACCGCTGTCTGTTACATAGACACCGATACAGCCGTATTTGAGCTGGAATGCTGAAAGACCTGCGTAGTCGCCTGCCTTCATATTTGATGCGTCAAGCTTTATGTAGCTGCTGCAGGCAGGACCCTCTGTACGCATAGTAAGGGTATTTCTTGCATTGAGCAGATGTGAAGCAAGTGTCTTGTTTTTAAGACGGAGCCAGCCCTCACGCTCTGTAACTGACCATGCACTGTTATCAGGATTGTGGTTCCACTGCCATTCGAGAGCGAGATCGTTTGAGGAGTAGTCGAAGCTGTCATCGCCTGCAAGGTCTGTTCCCTTGCCTGCACCGAGGTCAAGTGTCAGAGGAGCTTTTCCGTTTACGCCCATCATTGGCCAGTCGTTCTGCCATGTTACGGGAACAAGTACAGGTATACGTCCTACTGAACCATGATCCTGGAAAAGAAGTCCGTACCACTTTCCGTCGGGAGTATCAACGATACCGCCCTGTGCTACGCCTGCGCCGTATGAGCCGAGTGACGAATCGAGAAGAGTCTTGCTCTCCCAGTTGCCTGTGAGGCTCTTTGAACGGTAGCAGAATTCAAGTCTGCCGTGACCTGACGGCCAAGCGATACCGAGTATATAATAGTAGCCGTTTATCTTATGGATATGCCAGCCCTCACCTGCAAGGTTATTAAAGTTGGTCTTGAAGAGCTGCTTTTCCAGTCCGCCCGACTTCCAGCCTGTCATATCGGAGTTGAACTCCTTGATATTACAGGTTCCGCCTGCGCCGTATACGAGATAGTTTCTTCCGTCCTCATCAAAAAGGATAGAAGCATCGTGGTACATACCGTTAAGCTCTACTCTTGACCACTCACCGTGCTCGATATCATCGGTAGAGCATATGTAGGACTTGTTAGAACCATAGCTTCCGAAGAAAGCGTAATACTTGCCGCTTTTTTCATTGTAGCGAAGGCTTGTAGCCCACTGTCCGTGAGAGTAGTCGTTCTTGCCGTTTGTAAGGTTCTGAACATCACCGTTGGCGTAGGTTGTACATACATAATTACATATCTCCCAGTTAACGAGGTCAGTGGACTTCATTATAGGAGCGACAGGGCTGAAGAACATGGTGGTACTTACCATGTAATATGTATCGCCAACTCTGATGATATCATCATCGGGAACATCCGACCAGATGATAGGATTGGATACTGTAGAAGCCGCAGTAGACACCATACTTAAAGATGATGTAACTGAGGGCACAGCAATAGAAGCCGCAAGCAAAACAGACAATGCAGCCTTTTTAGGATTAATACTTCTCATGTGTTATTCCTCCTTATTTAATTCCCCTGTAAAACGTTTCAATGTACGATTCCAATACTAATCATTCTGTTATATTGCCTATATATAACATTTGACTATTTTCGTACCTTTTATCCACCATAATTTTATCACTTTGTCATAATATAAGCAACCTAAATAATAAAGATTTGGTGGACAAAATGCGTCTTTTATATTAATATATCACGATTTATGTTTGAATTTTATCAAAATCCTCATAATTTTAACATATTTGTATGCACACAATGTTCTGAGATATAAAAAAAGAGCAGACAAATCGTCTGCTCGTATGTATTATCAGTATTGTCCGCCGCCGAAGCCGCCGTTATTGTTGCCGCCGCTGCCGTTATTATTTGTACCGCTGCCTGCGAAAAGATCGTCCATAGCAGCACTCCTGTCGCTGAAATTGTACTTCTCTCGCTGCTGTCTTTCGGTGCTTTCACGCATTTCCTTTTCACGTTCCATGTCCGCACGAAGCAGCTCTGCGAAATCAAGCCCCCTGCTGCCGCTTATATCACCGACATATTCGGTATTACGCTGTGCTTCGCCGCGGGCTTCACGCCTTTCGTCAGCGATGTATCTTCCTGCTGCATTGATGCCGTCAAACAGAAGGTCGAACAATCCGTAGCCTCTTCCATAACCTCTTCTCATAGTACTACCCCTTTCGTTTACTATATCATTCAGACCGCCCCTTGGTCTGTACAGATATTATACCATGTTTTTCACGGAAATGCAATATATTTCTTTATTTTGTGCCGCGGCAGACTGTTGACAATTCCGGCGGCATAGTGTATAATTTTAACATGAACAGGAGATGATAAAATGCGCTCAAAAGGCACTAAAACCATTGCTGAAAACCGCAAAGCCCGTCACGATTATTTCGTCCTCGAATCCTATGAAGCAGGCATTGAGCTTGTGGGTACTGAGGTAAAGTCTATCCGTCAGGGCGGCGTTAATCTTAAAGACTCGTGGTGCTCTATCGACAAGGGCGAGCTTTTCGTCCGCGGTATGCACATATCTCCATATGAGAAAGGCAACATCTTTAACCGCGATCCCATGAGAGTGAGAAAGCTCCTCATGCACAAGCGCGAGATAAATAAACTCTACGGTACTCTCAAACAGGAAGGTCTGTCACTTATCCCTCTGAGCCTTTATTTCAAGGACTCAAGAGTGAAAATGCAGGTGGGACTCTGCAAGGGTAAAAAGCTCTACGACAAACGCGCCGACATCGCTAAACGCGATGCAAACCGTGAGATTGACCGCAATATGAAGATGAAAAATCATTAAGAGAACCGCTATGATAAGAGAAATAAACAGTGACGACCTCAGTGGTCTGCTCAAACTGTATAAGCATCTGCACGACAATCCCTTTCCCGAGCTTGACAGCCGTGTGCTGGGAGTATGGGAAACAATTCTAAGCGACAAAAACCACCACATAATAGTCGCAGATGAGGACAGCATGATAGTCTCGACCTGCGTGTGCGTGATAATACCTAACCTTACACGCGGTCAGCGTCCTTATGCTTTGGTGGAGAATGTTGTCACACACCCTGACTTTCGCGGCAAAGGACTTGCTACAGCCTGTCTTGACTTTGCTAAGGATATCGCTTTACGTGAGAACTGTACAAGATTGATGCTGATGACAGGCTCAAAAGAAAAGTCGACACTTGACTTCTATGAGAAAGCAGGCTATGATCCCAATAACAAAAAGGCTTTTGTTCAGTGGCTTATCGACATTGACTGACCCCTGCAACAAAGCACAGCCACACAGATATACAACGGAAAGGACTTCGCCATGATATATCCTGCTCCACTGAAAAAAGGCGATAAAGTCGCTGTTATAAGTCTTTCGAGCGGTATACTCGGTGAGCCGTACTGCGCTCACGAAAAGGAACTGGGTATAAAAATGCTCCGCGAATTCGGTCTCGAACCTGTTTTCACGCAGCACGCTCTTATGGGTACGGACTTCATTATGTCTCACCCCGAAGCCCGTGCCGCAGACCTTAAAGCAGCATTCCTCGATGACTCGGTAAAGGGTATCATATGCGCTATCGGCGGTATCGAGACTTTCCGTACTTTCCCTTATCTCATGGAAGATGAGGAGTTCATAAACGCTGTTCGGCAGCACCCTAAGTTCTTTCTGGGATTTTCAGATACTACCAATAACCACCTGATGTTACACAGACTGGGCTTGCAGACCTTCTACGGACAGGCTTTCATGTGCGACTTAGCAGAGCTTTCGGGAGATATGCTCCCATACTCAAAGGCTCAGTTTGAGAGCTACTTTACATCATATCACGGCCGGAAGATAACTCCCTCGGATATGTGGTATGAGGAGAGGACTGACTTCTCATCTGCTGCCGTTGGTACTGCTCCCGTATCTCACAAGGAAGAGCACGGCTATGAGCTTTTACAGGGCAGTCCCGTATTCGAGGGCGAGCTTCTCGGTGGCTGCATCGACAGTATGGGCGAGATGCTCATGACAGGTAATGAAGTACGATACGGCGATATGCTCTCAGATGAATTCAAGAAATGTCCGCAGTTCAGAGAAGATTTCATAAACCAGAGCATGATAACAAGAAAATACAATATCTTCCCAACTGCCGAGGAATGGCGCGGAAAGATACTCTTTGCCGAAACAAGCGAAGTAATGCCTGCTCCCGAAATGCTGAGAGAATACCTCACTGCTCTGAAAAACGAGGGTGTTTTCGGTAATATAAACGGCATCATCATCGGCAAGCCAATGAACGAAAAGTATTATGAGGAGTATAAGTCTGTATGGCGCGAAGCCGTGGATAATTCAGATCTCCCCATACTTTATAATGTTAACTTCGGTCACTCGGCTCCGAGAGTTGTACTGCCATACGGTGCTGTAGCTCATGTTGATGCAGACAAACAGGAAATAACCCTGCTGTAACAAATAACGACACTGTTTGCTGTTGACAAAACGCTGAAAACAGTGTATAATATTATTAGGAGCACTAAAGCTCCCCAACCTGTACCCTCATTCATATGGGGGCGTAAAGGTTTCGACGGGGGTCTTGAAGTGTGATAAGCGAGCGGAGAATGGCGTGATCTCCATAACCTGCGCCACGTTTAAATATAAACGCAAGAAATAACATTACAGTTTCTAGAAATAGCGAACTGGTAGCTGCTTAAGTCAGCTTCTGTCCACCGAGGGAGTACCGCGGCTCTCGCTTGGGCATCGATGAGCGGTGAACGACTGTCGGAAGTGTCCGTGTCCGTCAGTTGTATACGGACTACCTGTGACTACAGCCCGTTTATCGGCGGCAGACTCAGGGAATCATAATAGGTAAAATACGCTCGTAGAAAGTTGCATGAATGGGCTTTCGGACAGGGGTTCAATTCCCCTCGCCTCCACCACAAGCTGAGCCAGCTTGACCGCTGCCACGTTGTCGGCAGCGTGACGCTGCACCCTAACCACGTTGTCGCTCGCAAGCTCGCTCACTTTTATCAAACTTCTTAATTGTACATCGCTTACGGAGCAGTTATAGAAATGAATTATAACATAAAACAAGCTTTAGCAATTAATAGTGAATAATGAATAATACAAGCTTTTCCCTGCATTATTCTTTATTCACTATTTTTTTAACGGAAAGACTTGTCACTGAAAAGGAGGATAACATGAGAGAATTTCTTACCGATCACTGTCCTGTTATTATAGCTGTAATAACTGTTCTTGAAGCCATTGTTACCGCACTTTTGTTTGTCAGATATATCAAAAAGCGTCAGACCATTGCGCTGTTAATGGCTGTGGTGGGAGTCGGACTGCTATTCGATGCACTTGTAATGGCTCTCGGTTCGTTCATGCCTAATGATCTGCTGCGTATACTGAGCCGCATACGTTTCGTAAGTCATGGTCTGCTCGTACCATTGAATATTGCAATATGCGGCTATGCAATGAAATGGGTAGACATAAAAATGACGATAGTATGGATAATTACCGCTGCTGTATGTATACTCGGCTGTGCTTCAGGTTTTGCCCGTGTACTTGAACTGCGTGATTTTGCAGGCATAGTCAGATATGTGGCAGGAGATTCAACTCCTGTATGGGCTGACAAGATAAACCGTCTGCTCTCATTCGGAACTGTTCTTCCCGTTATCGCAGCAGGTATCTATGTATGGATAAAAGAAAAAACTCCCACATTTTTCCTTGCAGGTGCGCTGATGTTCGTTTTTGCCGCACTTGGTCCTGCTACAGGAAATTCGGACCTTATCTTCCTCATAAGTATGTTCGGTGAACTGCTGATGATCTTTTTCTTCCTGCTCTATTCCAAAAAGGAAAACGAATATGGTTACTGACACAAAAACGCCTCCGAAAAAATCGGAGGCGTTTCATTTTTTATCAGCCAAGTGACTTCAGCTTCTTCTGAAGCTCTATCATATGATTACGGCAGGCTGTTATCTCTCCCGTATACTTATTGAACCACTCTACATCTGTTTCGTCAGGCTGCTCCTGAAGCAGGATCGCCTGTACAAGTGCCGACTGAGAACGCGAACGCTTTCTTTCGATCTCCTTGATCGTACTCATGCAGAGCTTTATCTCCTTTTTAAGCTTTCTCTTTTCGCCCATGCTGAAACCTCCCCTGCATCAATAGCCTTTTTTATCTACCGAGCTTACTACCGCCGCTGCTTCCTCATATCCCTTATCCACATCGTCAAGGATATCGCTGAGAGCCTGCCTCATATCGTCAAGCTTCTCTTTCATCTGCACGGGATACTTCATGGTACAGGTCGTAAGCTCATTGATTATTATCTGCTTGTCATTGAATTTATCTATGAGAAATGCAAAGGAATTTGCACCGCTCATATCACTGACGATACGCATATACCTCAGGTCGTGATCGCCCTCGCCATTTTTATACGAGTCGATATCCTCGATGACTTTTGTCAGATTTACCTTGTACTGCTTGCGGTAAGTCTCCTGAACACGCTTTGTCTCGTCAATATACAAAGCTATAAAGACGAGGAGAGCTATAAAGGTGATTATGAAAAGTATGATCGCTCTAATCATTCTCCTCTTCATCAATTTCTCTTGATTCACTCAGCTTCACCTCGTTTTCGGGATCATACCCTATCTCTTCAAGACGGCGTTTTTCTCTTTCGATAGCCTCTCTTACAGCAGCTTCGCGCTTATTCTCAGCTTCCTTTTTGTCGCTTTCGGCAGCTTCCATACCCATTTTCATAAGTGTACGCACTTCATAAAGTGCTATCCATGTCATAGGTATCACGACAAGAATAAGCAAAAGCTTCTTCAGATCAACAAAAGAATTCACCCATATGAAAAATCTTGACTTACGGGTATACTTACCTATTATACGTTCCTGTCTTGCAGGTACGCTGTCCTCTATAGGATTTGCATCACCCTTTGTGATATATGTACCGTCATCGTTTTTGCCGATTATCCTGTGAGTTACAAGCTTATCCTTTATGTCGCTCTGATCGGAATAGAAAGTGATTATATCGCCCTCGGAAAGTGCATCAGTATCCGTCTTTTCAACTATTATATAGTCACCCACATGGATTGAAGGCTCCATACTTCCCGTAACGACTTTCAGTATACTTTTACCGAATACGTTCACGGCTTTTCCGTTAGCCGAGCATACCATTACGTATATAACGAAGGCAAGTGCTATTGCGGTAATTACCGTAACTATGATATTTGCTGCCTTTGAGGAATTATCCTCTGTTTCAGGCTCAGCTTCCTTGACCTCGGAAGCTTCAATGCTTGCTTCACTCTCGCGGATAGCCGCTTCAAGCTCTGCTTTTTCTTTTCTGCGTGCTGCGGCAGCTCTGTGCAGCTTCTCGATAACGCCTACACGGTACTCCTTGTAGAGTCGCTTCATTTCCATATCTATGGCTTTCTGCTCCTCGGGAGTCCTTACAGGCGGAGTATATGCAGGACGGGGCTTGTTCTTCATTTCGCGGGCTTTTTTCCGCTTGAACTTCATATCAGCGATAAAGCGTCTGAAACGATACTTGAAATCCTGACCGTACTTTTTGTAGTACACTTCCATTTGCTCGCGTTCCTGCTTTTCCTGCTCCTTCTGCTCTTTCTTCTGTTTCTTCTCAGCAAGGAGCTGCTTATAGCGCGGATTATCGGTATCATCGGGTATGATACCGAATACCACAGCCAGTATATGTCTTATCAAACGTATAAGCGCATATATTGGGTTCCACGAATATTCGCGGTATATCTCCCTGAAAGGTTTACTCTCAAAGTGCTGTCTTTCAGCCTTGAGACGCTGGGCACGTTCTGCCTCTGCGCGTTCCTTTTCCAGTTTCTGCTGTTCCAGTTTTTTACGGGCTGCAACAGCTCTCGGATCTTCAAATCCTTCCTGATCCTCAGAATTGTCGAGTTCTGCAATTACCTCCTCGACCTCATCATCGGTGACTTCGCTGTACGCCTGTTTTTCAAGCTCTGCCTCATCGGGAGCATTATTGAGAGCCTCTTCATCAAGTCCCTCGGCTTCACCAAGCTCGGCACGAGCCATTTCCTTATTCTGCCTTATGCGCTCACGCTCGGCAGCGATACGTTCTTCTTCCTCCCGTTTGAGACGAGCTTCCTCTTCACGTTTGCGCTGCTCTTCAAGACGGGCAAGTCTTTCTTCTTCAAGCCGCTGACGCTCCCGCTCCTCGGCTTCCTGCTCGGCACGTTTCTTTGCCAGCATTTCCTGAAGCTTTCGTTCTTCCTCTTCCTTTTCGAGACGGATACGCTCCAGCTCCGCGCGTCTTGCTTCCTCGATGCGCTGCTGTTCTCTGAGACGTTCCTCTTCCTCCTGACGGCGTTTTTCCTCTTCCTGTCTGAGCTTTTCCTGCTCTTCCATATACGCAGTCTCGATGTTGATACATTCCGTTATCTGCTCAAACATGAGATTAAGGTCGGGAGGCAGCCGCTTTTCAACACGGAAATCCGAATCTGCGGCGATATATCCTGCAACAGACTCAGACGAAACACTGTAATCCGCCGCAAGCTCCTTGTCGAACTTTTTCAGGAATTTAGGAGCTATAGGCTTTGATGTCTGTGTTCTCAGCTCCTTCAGCTTATCCTCGTTGTCGTTGTTCATGTACGAACGGAACAGCAGCAGGTTAAGCACTACGAGCTTGTAGAAGTCAATAACGTATTCCCTCTGAGGTGCTACGGCTTTATTCTGTATGTTTATCTCATAGCCGACCTTGTCATAGCTCTCTATGTACTGCCAGAGTGTCAGGCAGGCTTTAAGGTCGACATTTTTCATAATGGCGTTTGTACGCATTACAGGCGGTCTTATAAAGCTGTTTCCGAGAGTCCTGCAAAGCTCCGAGCCCTTGTATCCTTCGATAGCTGTTTTGAGCTTTTCGACTCTCTGCCACACGGTATAACCGTTTGCATCGTAAGAATCAAGACTGTCAATTGTCTCTATTTTTACGTCTATCTTCATTTTACTGCCTTTGGCATCATCAATCACGGTATCATATCCGAGAGTGAATACCTCTTCATCCTTTGATACCTCGGCAAGCTTCTCATATCTTCTTGATATGAAGATGTAAAGCCTGTCCACAAGGGTATTGATGAACCTGTTCTCATACGTCATAAGGCTTTCTTCCTTATGGACATTGAGTATCTTTGAAGGCGTTATCTTTCCTGTTTTTCTGTCAACGCTCTGTATCAGGTCTGTATGCTGTGCAAGATGCTTGACAGATTCTATTGTGGTTTTACGCGAAAGTGCTATGGGTACTATCTCTTCAACGTCCTCTATTGTACGTCTCGGGTTTCTGAGAAAATTGTCCAGATGTACAAGACCGTTTTCAATAGCCTCTACCCACGAAACATCTATCGCCTTTTCCATTATCTTCTTGTTGAAGGCAAAGTTGTTATGGCTCGATTCGAGGAGAGGAACAAGTGTACCATATAACTCATCGCTGCTCATTGTTTCCATGATCTCTTCAAACTCATGGTACCAGTTGCTGTATAAGCCGTTCACTTGCTCTCACCTGCTCTTCCGTATCAGAACAGCTTCTGTAGTCTTTCGAGATAAGCTATAGATTCGTTCATTTTATTTTTACCGAAAGTTTTTGTCATATATACGCATAATTCGCGCAGCTCCTCTCTCAGCATCGCAAGGTTGAGAGACTCAAACTTTCTGAATATCTTTGTAGCGAGAATGTAGTCTATTCCGTCCAGCTCATCGCCGCCGCAGGCTACATACACAGGAACGAAAAGGTTCATCTGCTTGAGGATACGGTTACCGAAAGCAACTCTCAGCTTTTCGATTACCCAGAGGTCAAGCTGCTGTATCTTCTTTAAGTTTTCCTGTGATATCGGATATTTGTCGAATGCCTCCCTGAACAGCTTGTCAAGATGATCGAAGCCCAGGTTCATAGGAGGAGTATCGGGCGCTTCAAATGCAACGCCCTTAGAGTCAAGGTTGATAGGCTGAGCACGGTCGTATACCTTATCCGAGATAGCGAATGTAGAGTCATCGTTATTCGCTGTACCTATGTACCAGATATTCTGAGGTATGCGTATCTTGCCCTTGTCAAGATTTACAGGATCGGTACTCCATACATTCGGTACGATGTCCAGCTCCCACTCGTCAGCGTTAGGCATTTCGAGAATGGAAAGCATCTCGGCGAAGTAATACTCAACACGGGCGATGTTCATCTCATCGAGAAGGATAAGGTTTACATCGTTGTTATAGCCTGATGAATATATTCTCTTGAGTACTTCCGTTTCGTTGAAGTTCTTGGTGAATTCGTTGAAGTAACCGAAAAGCTCCGTTCTGTCACGCCACGAAGGCTGTACGGAAGCGATAGTTGTATCCACCTGCAAGAACTTACCGAATGAGTAAGGAAGTGATGTTTTACCTGTACCTGATATACCCTGTAGGATAATGAGCTTCGTTGAAGCCATACCTGCAAGGAAAAGCCATATTATCTTTGGCTCATAGTAAAGATGCATTCGTGAGCAGGCGAAATTGCGGAAACTGTCGCATATGCCTGCAAGATCTATATCGTTGTTATACTCAGGCGGAGTATATTCCTTGTAAAAAGCGTCAACTTCGATAAGCTTTGAAAATCTCTGCTCTGTGGTCTGTACCACACCGCTCTCAACTACAGCAGGTACAGCCTCGCCCTCACCGTTGGCAGCCATACTTCCGTCAGCAAGTGAAAGTGCTCCAGAACCTGTGGGAAGTCCCATCTGCGACACCTTCATAGCCATTATCTCGTCTTTTTCCTTTGTCATTTTCAGGACTTTTCGCTGGAGATCCGATATCTCTTCCAGCAGATCCTCATTGCTGACAATGGAATGACGAAATCTGATATACTTTCTGATGCCGAGGATTATCATCATCAGAAGCAGTACATATACAGCCACGACTATGATTATAGCAAGTATCGACAGCACCCAGCTCAGTGCGCCGTAATTCTCGGAATGCTGCTTGAATATGTTGATATAGTTCTTTATATTGAATATCTGTTTTATTCCGTTACCGATGCCGCGGACTATTTCCGAGTAACCTTTCAGCATCTCCGAAATAAATTCAAAAAACCATTTTAGAAATTCATTCATAATAAACTCCTGAAGATCTATGCTTCCGCATATATCGTGTCAATTATTCGGTGGAGCCCCCTTCAGCTTCTTCTGCTGCCTTTTCTACAGCTTCTTCGGCTGTTTCCTCAGCCTTTTCTGCTGTATCTTCTACGGCTTCGACAGCTTTTTCAGCTTTTTCCTCTGCCTTTTCAGCTGTTTCTTTTACAGTCTCGGCAGCTTTTTCAGCATTTTCCTCAACCTTTTCAGCTGTATCTTTTACGACTTCGGCAGCCTTTTCAGCAGTGTCCTTGACTGCTTCGCCCTTGCTTGCAAGGTACTCCTCAATTGCGCGTCTCTTTATCTCCTCTTCGTCTATATCAGGAGTCTCTGGACGCTTTGCTTCGATAAGTGCAACAATAAACTTATAAAGCTCGATCAGGAAGAAGATCGCCATAGGTATAAGGATACATATGAAAAATCCCTTTTTGGTACGAAGGAAGTTCATTGCCTTACCTACCTTTGCGAGCTTTGCATTTGTCCATTTGCCTATGATATCACTTGCGTATGCCGGAAGTGTATCCTCTATATCATTGTTATCGCCTCGTGTAACGAAGCTTCTTGCACCGTCTGTATCATTGATACCTACGATCCTATGGGTATTCTTTACTCTCTTTCCGTCGATTATCGTCCAGAAGGTTATTACGTCGCCCTCTTTAAGTGCGTTAATATCATCAATATCTTTACAGATGATGAGATCACCCTGCTTGAATGTCGGTACCATTGAGTCAGATTCAACAGTCATGGGTATATATCCGAATAAATTGGCTACACCGTTATTTTTGTCGGAGGAGAATACTATTACAGTAACAAGAAGTGCTATTATAAGTACTATCCATGCAAAAACATTTACTGTTATTTTCAGTGCCTTTTTCATATTTTAAAAACTCCTTTTGGATATATTATGTAGACTCAGTTATCTTGAAATTCATACTAAGCTTTAATGTTCCACCTATTATATCATCAAGACAGTCGGGATCATTTCCCTCGAGCCATATGACCACAGTATATTTGTCCTTATTATTTGACTCAAAGCCTTCGGTAGAGGTACGCATGACCAATGACGATGAAAGGAACTCACTGTCACAGTCGCTTTCTTTTCCGCCGCCGCTGGATTTCGTTTTACCGTATACGGTCTTTACACCATTTTTATAAACGGCAACACGAATAGCTTCATCAACATTTTTCGTCACATTCTCGATCAACATTTCTCCTGTATATGTGAGCGTATCGTCTCCCGAATTTATAAGATAAAACGTATAAGCTATATAATTGGGACCATTATGGCTGCCGTTTATCTTGTCGATATTGTCGGGAAGATCATTGCCGCTTATGTTAGTCATATCGTATACGATATTGGCATTGAGCACAGCGGTCGCCTTGTCATAATCAGGTGTCTCTGAAAGAGTAAGTCCCTGATGTACCATGTCATACTTGCTTACTTTTACTGTAAAACTGCCGAATTTGTCATAAAAATATGATATTGCATACGCAATGGCGATTATCAGTACAAGAATTATAACAAGCAGGGCAAGTATCCTCATCAGGATAACATGACGTTTTACCTCTTTGGCGGTTCTTCTGAGTTCAAGGACATCAATTACCTTTTTATCCACAGCGAACTCTCCATTTCCTGAGATTTAAGATCATTTCCATAAAATGATCGTAAGATATACTCATCTTTCAAGTATCTGCTCTCCTTCTGACATACCTTTCCGCAACATATTTTCCCGAAAGGCTGCCCGCACAGTAAGAACATTCAAATGAGTACAGTGTTTCAGCCTGTCTGCTGTTAAATACTCCGTCAGCAACAGGTTCGGAACCTATGTCGTTAACGAAAGAAATTATTGACTTTACAGCATTGTCCGATCTTTCATCTCTGCCTATGAAGTTTGCTACTTCAGGGCTCAGCATAACGTAATCTACTGAAAATTTCGATAGTCGCATCATAGGACAGTAGCTTCCGCCAAAACCCGTAAGCATAAAATGAAAGCCGAAATTGCGCATAGTCTGGATCGAATCAGCTGCCTTTCCGTCGTCCTCGGCAAGAAGCTTTTCAGAAAGCTCAAAACAGATGCGGTTAGTCGGTATCTCTCTCTTGCGGCATATCTCAACAACAGCCTTGGCAGCATTTTCGTTTTTAAGGTAACGAACAGGCATATATACCGATATCCAGCTGAAATTCAGTTCCCGTTCGGTAAAGCTGCTGCAAGCCTCCAACGCCTGAAGCATTTCCAGCTGAAAGAGCTTTTCTGCCTGACTCGTCATCTCACATACATCACGATATTTATCGGGTGAAAGAACTCCCAGCTTAGGAGAATTAAGGCGCGTCTGGGACTGATAAAAGGCTGTACTTCCGCTTGCGATCTCTCTGACAGAACGAAAATACAACTCTACAGCTCTCAGACCGCCAACGGTGGTCTGTATTTCTTTTTCCGCCATTTCTCCACCCTCTTTCCGATGACATATAATTTTTATATTTGTCTTATTATACCATATTTACTGCGCAATGTCAATGAAATAACTATTAATTGCGCCAAAAAAACGTTAAAAAATTACAAATTATCCTACAAGTAATATTACTTAAAGATAATACACTTTATTTTTTTATATACCTTTTATTTTGGATATACAATACCAGAAATAAAATAGAAAGCTGCGGAGAAAAACTCTCCGCAGCTTTCCGGTGTGTGTTATTCGATAACTGATGTCAATACTCTTGCGTTTGTGTAGATAATGTGATCATCATCATTCGATACGTTCAAACTGCCTGTGCCGTCAACTGCCGAACACATTACCGCCGATACAGTTACCTTGTAATTGGAATATTGGAGTCCTCCGTCAGCTTCGTTCTTAAACAAGCTATTGCCTGTTTTCACATTGAACTTTATCGGGATAACATAACGTCCGTCAGAATTGGTTTGCAGCAGGTTTTTATTGACCGTAACAGAATAAGTATAACTGTCATTCGATGTACTCAGATCAGCGGCTGGTATTACAGATGTATCCGGTCGCGGGAAAATGACATCGTCATCTGTGCCCTCATCAGCTCCGTCTTTACCGTAGATCGTGACTCCTGTCAAATATTCGGCTATCTGTAATTTGGTATTATAATTGCTGCGTTTTGACAAACTGAACGTGAGCGTGATATAGTCTCCTACAGTTTTCAGCTTGCTGACATCATAAACTGCTACCGTATCTACAGATGATTCAGCAGGATCAGAGTCGATTTCAGCAGCATTGATACCAAGACTGCTGAACGGTCCGACAGGATCATTCTCAGGTGATTCAACAACATTATACGTCAGTTTTGCTGTGGTGTCATCTGCGGTGTAATAGCGTTTATTGTCATCTGCTTTCTTTGATGTTGCACTGTAAGCAGCACCTTCCTTTGTTGACGCGATTTTTGAATATCCTATAACCAGTGAACCTATATCCGATTCGTCATTGCCTTTTTTAGGGAACTGGTATCCAAGTTCACTTTCAGAATATGCCATTTCAAAATACGTCTGTATTGTAACAGCATTGCCATTTGAATTGTCAGCCAGCAGCCCTATAAGATTTTGATTATTGCGAAGCTCGACATACTGATCGGTTATTTTCTTCTCAGTGCCCGTAATTGCGGTTGCTCCGCTGTCAACAGAAAGATCAACGTTTCCAAGTTGTCCGCTTGCCACAGTTCCGCCCTTGTAATATGACCAGCGTTCTACCAAAGGATTGCCTGCTTCACGATCAATTCCCAGCACTGACGAACCGCCTGCTGTTTCCTTCTTATCATACATCATAAGGAACGTCTGATATATGCCTGAATATCTCGTGAATGAGCTCATATTTCCGTTTATGTTATTGGTCGGGTCTTTGGCTGTGTCTGTTAACCGAACATTAGCCGTCATCCTTATCTTGAGGTAGTAGTTGTCCTTTGACATTTTCTGATCGCCCGATTTTAGCGACTCAACATTGAGATCAAGATCATTTTCATAAAGCTTTCCTGTATAGAGATGCAGGATAGTATTATAATTATCATTGATCTTGTTTGCTCGCCAACCGGTCATACCATGTGAATCATCAAAGCTTTCAGGAGAATACATCTCATAATGATAAACATTATTCCCGTCATTTGCCTTAGTGAATATACTGAGATAATAACGTTCGGGCCCGATGTCAACAGAATCGACTTTATATCTTTTACTTGTATCAAATGCCGGATTTGATGCTTCAAGCTCTGACGCAGTCAACGGACGATAATAGGTCGAACCTATCTTCAAAGTAGCATTTCCTGCGTTTGCTCCCTCCGAAGTAAGAGTACCCATATCATCTTGTCTAACAGTAACAGTCATCAGATCGTTCAGATCAACAGGCTTGAAATGTTTTCCGCTGCTGTCAGTAAAATCATAAAAACTGAATGTTGTTGCTGTACCTGTTACTGTTGGCAATGTGTCAAGATAATACATCTTATCATTGTTGTTTGCGTCTACCAATACTATTGTGGTATCAGTCGGCCACTCACTGCCGATATGGCTTTTCAGCATGAGACTCTTATAATAATTCGTGAGTAAGCTGTCACCTCCGTTTATTGCATCTATCCATTCTGTTTTGCTTCTGGTATATTCCCATTCAAGTGCAGCAGTTACAGGGTTTCCGAGATTTTCAAAAAGTCCCTGAGTTCTGCGCTCACCGACCTGATCATAAGCTGACCAGTAATAGTCCGTACCTGATTTGATATGGGCATTGAAGTTATAACGCAAAACCTTCTTGACATAAACAGGTACATACAGGTGATACGCTACTTTAGCAGGATCGCTCGGATCTTTGAACTGTACGTCCATAAGTGTGAACTGCGGAATATCCTTCGTATCAACATCACTTGCGTCCATATAGAAATAATAATTTGTTCCCTGAGTTGTATTTACCGAAGTTTTCTTCAAACACGCTGTCTCATTTATTAATCCGAATTCGTGAGTTGACTCACTATACTGATATTTATACAATCCAACCGTAAATACATTTGAGTTTGATGTATCGGCAAAATCAATGTTGGTATTCGTAAGAGTGTCGAGGTAGTGATTTATGAGCTTTGTCAGATTGTCCCTATCCGTATCCTCAGCGACAAGCAGTGGAAAGTTCTTGATATGCTCCGATGTGTGTGCGGAGAGATAGCTTCTGAACTCAGCATTTGAAGTAGATATCTCTGACCTCAGTTTTTTAAGTTTGTCATCATTTGCATCAAGTCCGAGCTGTACAGGGCAAGACGTATAGGCTTTCAGCGAACCGCTTTTCTGATCGTCAATGATGTGTCTGAACGCCGACAGCAGATAGGTCGGATTGCTTACGCCGTCACCTGTAAGGAATTGAGAATCTGTGATGTCAAGCTTGGGGTTGGTGGTGACGTAAGGTTTGCTGTTTTCGGCATAATCAATGATGTTTTCTACAATAGTTTTGGTTACAACAAAAGCTTCATATGAAGTATCTGTACTGTCATATTCTCTTCCTGATAGAATTGTTGCCAATTGTTCAACCGTTCCAGTTCCACCGCTAGTTAAAGTTCCTGATAAAGCTTGCCCTACGACAGGGGCAAATGATGATGCTGAATAACTCTTTGCGATGAAACCCTCAGAAGGTGCTAGCGGATCTTGCCAAATAGTGAGAGCTTTTTCACTAGTTTGAGCAAAACAAAATCTACCACTCGAGTTGGTTCTAAAATGTTTTCTAGTAGTACCGGTACCACTATTCGATGTTAAAACAAACTCAAACTGATTTGCTGCTTTGAAATTCTCGGTAATTGTAAAATAGTGATCCCATGTTCTACCTGGTTTACTTGCAATTAACCGTGATCGATGCCTACGATCAGGAAGTCGTTATAATGTTTCAAAACAGATACCTCCGTTATACTTTTATTCAACCTTGCGTATAGCTGTGCGCTGTCCTTTGGCTGTAATTTCAGTATAGCACAGATGGGCTTACAACGGGTTGACAAAAACCTGACAAGAACCTGACAAAACAGATTTGTCAATTCTGTCAATTTTGTCAGTTCATGTTCTGAGAGACAGCGGAGAGGGCAGAATGTGAGCCGCAAATGAACAAGCCCTCGGAGCTTTATACTCTGAGGGCTATTAAAAGTGTTGTGGCAGGACAACTTTGATCCTGCCAGAATCAAAGTTTACAAAAAACACGGCTCTCCATATTTGGAGAACCGTGTCTTTAGTTCAGCGTGCTTTATGAATACAGTTAATTGTCAGCCTGCATTAGAAATTAGTGTTGGGAAAACCTTAGCATTGGTATAAACTACGTAGTCGCTGATGCCGCTGTTTTCCACTGCCTTTACATTCGATTGATCATCAGTATAGATAAGCTCTGTTCTAAGTGTTACCATATAGTTGGAGTATTCATAGAACCCTGTACCCGTTTTAGCACTGAAATCAACGCCAATGGTATAGATGTTATCCTCTCCAAAGCATTGATCAAATGGAATATCCACAACAAGTGAAGATGAATTAGTGCTGATAGTATGTGTCACACCTGTGCCGCCAGTTCCATATCTTGAACCTGATGTAATGAGAATATCCTTATCAAGATATTTTAGCAAATCAGATACCTGCGAATATTCTACACTTGTTACAACGCCATTTTCAAGATTATCGGTCTTTTTGCTCAGCGAAATTGTCAATCTCAACGTTTCAGCCTTGCTCAAATCAGTTTCGGAGATTGCCGATACATTATACTTGGCTTCTGTGTTGATCGGCATATACTGCTGTTGGTAGCAGTCTGTCTTATAGCCGTTCACACCTATCCTTGACTGATTCTGACTCATCTTACCGATTTTATCATATTCGTCGAGTTCAGTTACAGCGGTATAATCGAGCTTTGCAGAGTTTACTGCTTCTCTGTAATAATAGTGACCATCTGTCGCAAAGGGAGCAGACATACTTGTATATGCGAGCCTACTTTCATCATACGCAAGATTTGATGTTACTGAAACATTAACACCTATTGTTCCCTCGGAACTTTTCTGTGGGAATTCAGCTTCAAGCTTGTTTTCATCAAAATTCATAGCAATGTATGAATAAACTACCAAAGGCTGTCCATTGGTCGAAGCTGTAATAAGGTCGCTCATTATCTCAGCAGTTTCAATATTCAGATAGTTAGCTTGAAGGTCTTTATTACGCACAGAGCTGCTACTTGCATCTGCCTTAGAACCAATACTGTATGTGGCTGTAATTTTGCTGGTATCATTACTGTCTCCAAGATCAATAATATCGTTCAATACGGCGGTTTCCGTGTGCCTGTTTAATGTAAGGTCGAATGAATGATAAAGATCAACTCCATTAAGATATGTTCTTGCATAGGTATTATTGATTGTAATTGAAGTTGATGCGTTAACATAGATTGTTTTATTTGATGCGTTAATCTGCTGATCTTCAGGAGAAACGCTCAATCGACTTGTAGTATCCTGTGTATACAGATCTGCTGCAATAACGGTATAAACATTCTTCTCATTGACCTTAGCTGTTTTTGTTCCCGTCAATTCAGATGGTGCTTTGATTTCGTAGAAATAGAGAGCAGAAGACTTTGGCACATACATACTAATGTAATAATCTTCATTGAGAACATAATCATCTGCTACGGAGAGATGATACTTTCCTGTAGTTCCATTAGCGTATTTATAATACTTAACTTGATCCCCCTGAATACGATACACATCATAATCAGATGCTGAACCATCGGTATACAGCAGATCACCTGTTGTGCTTTCTACAATGTTTCTTGCAATCAAAGCATTAAATTTGCTAACTGTAAACGTGTTGTTATTACTATCTTTAAATTTTCTTAGGTCAATCACCCATCCTTCCTTGTTATCGTGATTAGTATCATAATAGGTTTCAAAATCATTCAGATTCTTAGCGTAGTATTCTCGGTCTACATTTCCATTGGGGTCAACAAGAACCATGTATGTATTCTGAGGAAGCCTATTAAATGTTGTACTTAATTCAAATGTTCTGAAAATGACCTTTTTATCATTATTCCATTTTACATTATTGCTATTCAGGAGCATATTTATATCTTCCGACTTATATGAATAACGAATATACTGTGTGATCCATGTTTCAAGGCTGTCAACGTGCTTTCCGTTGGCTGTCATAAGACTTGAATAGTCATTAGTTACTGAATTGTCCTTAACAGAATAAGTACCTGTTCTTACTGCTGATTGGAAATCAACCTCGATCTGCTTTACTGTGTAAACAGGAACATAGAGGTGATACGCAATCTTAGAAGTATTAAACGGGTCTTTAAACTGAACATCAACAAGAGTAAATGTATCAGCAGTATTGTTAGAATCCGCATAACTGCCGTTCAAATCAAATTTGCCGCCTGAAAACGTTAAGCCATGATTTGTAGCAGATTGGTCTATTACAAAATCAGTTCCGTTAAACTTACAGGTTTGTATGTTTATAGAATAGTAGTCGCTTGATGCTGTGTAATCGGTTGCTGTATTTGTAACAAGCCGAATATAGTTGTTTATGAGATTGGTTGTCTCGTCAGTTGTTTGGTTAGCAATTACAACCACCGCAAAATCCTCGACTCCTGTCGGAAGTCCACCCTTTTCCAAACTATAAGTTGAGATTTTATCACCATCAGTACCGGTTGCAACCTTAAGGTAGTCTTCAATTGTTTTACTGTCATAGATCACGGCTGTTTTATCGAAAGTTGTATAGCGCCTTGTATTGGTAGTGTCACTGAGATCAGCATATATCTTAGCTGCCATAGTTTTGTCAGCCGTCTTTCCGCTGAAACCAGTAACACTACTGCCATACAACGCCGCTCCATCACCGGAGATGATCTCATTAGCACCTATGTCAGATTGAGGATTGATGTTCACATAAGGATACTTAGGCATTTCAACGTGTGTTGAAACATTATAGTTGAAGCCCGAAATGTCTGTTGGATAATCAATCGAGGTTTCATTTGTATCGGGGTCAGTCGTTTGTGTGCCTTTACACTTGCCGGTATAGTCAGCGAAGACAAAGGAAGCATTTTTATTTGCTTGGTTATCAGCCACATTCCAGTTTCCGATATTTTTATCAAATCCTGAACCGTAAATTGCCATACCTGAAAATTGAATAGATGTTGTCTTATCAGCTTTATCAACATGACCTATCCATGCACCCATATTAGAACAGTTGCTTGTAACATTTTCAAGTTTAATGTTGTAGCCAAGAATCTTGTTTGTACTACTGTTGCTTTTTCTTGCAATCTGTCCTATTGCACCACCAGCATAATTGGTTCCTGTTCCTATGATACAATTTTCTACGGAGCTGTCATGTATATAACAGGTTATTGAACTATTGGCTTTATATGAACCTGCATACCCTATAAATCCTCCACAGTATTGTCCCGTAATAGTATAATTTGATACTGTACTATCTTTAATGCGAATATTAGGTGAACCATTCTCAAGTACAAGACCACGTCCAACAAAACCACCTGCATATTCACCCTCACTGCCATAAGGTTTGACTGTTTCGATTGTGTTATTTGTAACTGTATTACCTTTAACTTTACAATTATCAATATCTATTGAATATGTTGTCCAGCCAGTTTCGCCCCATTTTCCTCCGTAAAAACCGCCTACGAATTGTCCTTTGAGATTGATATTTTCAACTGTACAATTTTTGAATATTGCATAGCAAGTTGGTGTATATGGCTGATTAGCGGGAGCAGTTCCGTCTTTAGCTGACTGCATTAATCCGCAGATGCCACCTACAAAACGAATCTTATTAGCACCAATTTTAATAGGTGTACTGCTGTTACTTGATACAATCTTCATATCATAGGCTTGACAGCCATCACCCGCAAAACCAACAAGTCCTCCAGCAGCGGTCATATAATCGCCATCTTCATTTCCAAAACTGAAACTATCAAATTCAACAGTAGAGACATTCTTAGGATTATTATTTTCTGAACCCAAGGAAGTACCGTAAAATTTGACCTTTCCTTCAAAGCACTTTCCGACCAAACCACCAATAGCATTTCTCGATTTATAAGTTGACTCGCTTTTAGAACTTGAAGTCATTTTAACGGAAAGCTTATTAGCACCACATTGAGTTATATGGACTTCTGCACTGCTGTTTTGGTTAATGCCCGAAAAGCCCAACAATCCTCCGACTATTGAAGAACCACTTGCCGAAAATGTATCCAATGTGACCTGTTCAAAATTGACATTATAAGGATGTAATACTGTACCACATACTCCACCAACACTAAGAAACCTTGCATTATCGTTGGCAGGAAGATTTTGTTTCTGTGCAGAAGTATTATATCCGTCTTTATATATTTCTGTATTGACTGAACCGCTTTGCGTTATATTTTTAATTACGCTTGAACTCTTGGTTAGGAAACTATCAAATAGACCTATACCGTGATTAAGTGTTCCGTTGTTTACATTATAATCTACAACATTATCAGAAGTACTCTGAGATGTTCCGTTGTGTAATTTATTGAAATAATTATCAGTTGCAAACTTGTTAAGGTAAATGTCAACATCAATGGTGCAATTGTTACCATTGACTTGATCTACTTTTGTTGTAAAATTGTCATTATAGTTTCCAACACATCCTATCCCTCTGAAACTATCAGGAAGCTGATAGGTATAGGAATCTACAGAATAGGTTGTCTTTCCGGTGAGATTAATGTCATAATATCCTAAAGTGCTTGTAACACAGCGTGAATTATGATTTGTGCAGTAGCGGTCAATAATATACGGCGTAGCAGAGTTTAACGTTGTATCATTACCTGCAAGCACAAAATCAGAATCCGTACTATCAGTAGCAGAGCCAACATTAGTATAGTCTGCATTACGGCTCATACCATAAACGCTTGTGTTTGTACCATAAGATAGCGAATTAACATAATCTCCGTTCGCTCCCTGAGCTGTTCCGGCACAGGACTGCGTGATAAGCGACAGGATAAAGAACGCCTGAGAATTTGGAATATTGATCGTTCCGTCGGAAGATGTACTTGATGGTACTGCACTGACATCGAGTTTATTGGTTTCGCTCAGATTAATGTCCGCTATCGAATAATGCTTTGTGCCGTTTTTGAGCGTGTGAATTACAGTGCCTGATCTTGTTGTTCCTGCATTATAACCTGTATCATCATGGTATTTTCCATTCTCAGACGTAGAGAATCTTCCTCTTGCAAGATACTCTCCCTCATGGTCAGGATCAGGAATATCTTTAGTTTCATTAACGGCATATCCATTGATAACTCTGCCCACAATTGGATTAACATAAATAGCAGCCCAATCAGCTTGCTTGTTATTATCGGCAAGGTTTTCAGTTTTTCCTGTGTATATTACGTTTATTCCTGAATTATTGACCTTTAATTCTGTAGATGTTGCACTTGTTGTAGCTGTCATATTTTTGAAAATAACGCCGCCAAATACAACAACGCCGACATATCCGCCAACAGGTACAATGGTTGCTTTATCGCCAGTAAGTGTGATTTTTGAATTGTTGTATGTTACATAGCTGTTATCTATTATGTTATCTCCGCCCATTACTTCACCGAAGATACCGCCATAATACTTACAAAGGTGATAATAACCGAAGAACGCATTGTCATATGTAGCATTTGCTTGACTAAGTGTTATATTACTTGATACAATGAGATTTATGTCTTTAACAACACTGCCGTTGGAAACATTTATGAATGGATTTGCACTTCCATTTGTTATCCTTGCCTTATGCGTAGGTGCATTTTCTGCATCGCTGTCCGGCACGTCAGCACCAATGATAACACCACGGAAAGCATAGTCGCCTGTTGCGGGGTTAGTCGCATTCGCACTTTCAGATGCATAACCAAGTCCTAAATAGTTACTGCTTAATTCAAAATCATCTGTAATCATGTAATATGCACTTGCAAGATATTTTCGAGCATTAGAACCAGTCCATGTATAGGAACCAGAAACATAATTATCTCCGCTTGCCTTAAAACTTGCGTGATAGTCAGTGCCATCATGCCAACGATTTCCTGAAATAATATCATCACTGTCCGGTGATTTTGGCAGAACAACTTCTTTCAAGTCAGCAGTATCGCCAGATGAAATAAACTTTGCTATTGCTTCAAAGACTTTCGGGTCACTAATTAAATAGGGATCATTATATGTTCCGCAACCGCTGCTAAGAGCTACAGACTGAACATTGACTTTCAGCTCACGCTTAAAGCAGCCATTTGCATCTGTAGTATCATTGTAAGACACTTTGACATAAGGCAGAAAACCAGTCGCAAAATTGTACACCTCTGATCTGGTTGAACTATTAACAGGATTAACAAAATCGGCGTTTAAACCATTTGAATCAGGAGAATATCGCTGTTCTTCATCGACATATTCTAAAGAGTTCTTGATTTCTGCACCGTATGTAACTTCTCTTAGGCTTCCTGTACCCCAGTCATGTGCTTTAGTAAAATTGTATTCGAGTTTTGCACTCTGATCCGTATGAATTGAAGCAAGAAGAGTTGACTGAGAAAATATAGAATTATATGTTTTGTAAGCATTATAAAGCTCTTCTGCGTTCAAATTAGTATCTGACTTAGTTTTATCTCGTCCATCAAGTTTGATTTTTGAGAAAATGATAGTAAGTCCCTTACCGGAAGCGGTTCCGATCAAACTCTTAGCAACATTATCTGTTGTTCCGGAAGCAGAATAGGTTGAACCTGTAGTAGAGGAATACTTATCTGTATTGCTTAAATTCTTTATTGTAACAGAAGGCGGAGTAGCTAAATCGTCGGTTCTACTTATATTATTTATCAGCAGATAACCGCTTGTGTAAGCAGAAGAACCACTCATAGGCTTAATACCATCAAGTATGATTGACCCAGTATCACAAAGGAAAGTGCCTTCCATTGTGCCACTTATGAGAACGCCCTGATGATTGCTATCCTCCATGAACGTACCGCCAAGAGACAGTGTCCCTGTTACAGTCAAGGACTTTCCGCTCGGCTGATCTATAAACAAACCTGAGTGCATGAGATAGTGTTGGTTTGCCGCAGCAGGATCACGAATATAGCTGTCACCGTTGCTTACAGTTTCAGCAGTAGAGTATATTCCACTATAATCAAATGTAAGTGTTAAATTACCTATTGAATAGTTTTCATTGGCACTTGCAAGCGGATAGAACGACAGTCCTGTCATATCAGCTGTTCCGCTGAGTGTCGTATTAAATGTTGTGCCAAATTCGCTCTTAATTCCCGAATAGGCATACTTACTCAAGCTCCACAGCAACAGGTTTTGTCCGGCATCTGAGGAACTCATGTTATCAACATTATAATAGTATCTCGAATTTGGATTTGCACAGTTACTGCCTGTCTTCAGTCGGTTCTGATAAGTGCCTGTAACCGTAACTTTTGTTTCAGTGTAGGTATCAGCAGGATTAGCATCGGGATCATGTCTGCCACCATTCATATTGATTGAGATAACACCAGCACCGCCTTTGACAACTTCACTTGAGTTCATAGCAGAATATGCCGCTATCTCGTCAAAGACACCAGTAGCAGAGGAAGGAGCTGTACAGGTCAGCGAATAACCACTATTCAGAACATCCAAGTACAAACCTCCGCTGTAAGTTGTTTTGCCGTCTTTAGTTTCACCAACAAAAGCCCTATTCACGATCATGCCAAGAGAAGAACCACCACCGCTGGACATAGTAAGCCCATTGATGGCAAGTGAATTGACAATCATTTTTCCGGTTGAGCTGTAAAGCATTACACCAACATTTGAAGCACTCGAATTATTGATAGTACCGCTTGCAGTAACGCCATTGATGTTAGTAGTGGTATTTAACCATGAATATCCAAGAAAGCCACCACCATTTGTACTTGCGGCATTTCCTATTGTACAACCACTAAATACAAGATTGTTAATATTCACTTGACGTGAAGCGTAACTTCCTGCATTTGTAATATGACCGATAAGACCGCCGCCGTCGCCGTTTGAACCGGTTGCAGTTATGCCTGTTATATCAGTTGTCAGGCTGTCTGTCAGCTTGTTGTTCGCATCGTCCTTTGCTCCGACAGTGACAGTGAACGTTCCGGCTGTGATCTTTCCGATGGCTCCGCCGTAGACATTCCACATTTCATGTGATCCTTTGAGATTGAATGTCGCTCCGATAGAGCTTACACCGTTTATTATAATATTGCCATTTGTTCCTACATAGCCGATATAGCCGCCGATATTTTTACCTTCGCCCGACACATCGACCTTTGAGCTTTCGTTGTAGTTGACTGTTTCATTGGCAGCAACCTTTGTTAGTGTGATATTGCCACTGTTGCGTGAAGCTATTCCGCCGATATTCATTCCGTCAACACAATTGCTAACATTGATCGTGCCGTCAACAGTAAGATTCTGTACTGTTCCTGCAAGAACAGAAAACAGACCATTATGCTGATGGCGATAGATTTGACCTATACCTTCGGTCGTTGAAGAAGATGTAACACCGTTACCGTATTTTTCGCCAATCGCCAAAGTGATTGTGTGATTATTTCCTTCAAATGTGCTTGTAAAAGAACCTATATCTGCGACAGCACCGCCGTCACGCATCAATCCTGTTATACCTGTTCCAGAAAGAGAAATATTAGCAGAGATTGAAAGAGGAGTGCTTAATAAAACCGAACGCTTATTTGTTTTGTCAGCAAATAACAGGCAATCATAATCATTGCCCTGATTGAGCTGAATATTTAGCGCTGTTCTAATAAAGACATCAGTACTGCCCATAGAAGTCTGGGCAGCCGCAACAGTCGCTGTGTGGTTTGTGCTGTTGAAATATATAGAATTTGATGCGCTGCTGTCATCTATGCCACGCACTACCTCGCCCCAAGTGCCGAAATCATCGGTCTTAGCACCGCTTGAACGGCTGAATGACCAACTACCGCCAGAAGGAGCATATATGAGGACATTATCATTATTACCCACAAGCTGACCGCAGTTAGCGGCGCTGGCAGGCTTCGCATTCGTCATGGTTGTTGTTCCGCTAAGACGCAGTACGCCTTTGTTAAATAGACCGACAATACCGCCGCCTTTGAATTGCTCACTGCTTGTATTCAAGGTGAAACTGCCGAGATCAACAAATACACCGTTATTTGCCGATGTTGCACCAACAAGACCTCCGAAATATGTTGATGATGTTGTGCCTGATGCAGTAACACTCACCGTATTGGTAGTCTGTACATAAGACGCAGAATCAGCAATTCCTATTGCTCCGCCAAATGCACTGTAAGCTGCATTTGCGTTTGCTGTAAGCGTCAAGTCATCAAGTATCAGACTATTAGCAAGGGCGTTTGTGGTATACTTACCAGCAATACCGCCATAATAACCGCTTGCATTGCCTGTTGTTCCCGAATTTGCCGTCAATGTTCCTGCATTGCTTGTATTTTGTATCGTAAGAGATAATGACGTTGCCGAATCATCTTTGTTGTTTTCAAGCACACCGAAAACACCACCGCAATACGTTCCGTCTACGGTAGCAGTATTATTATAGCTTGCCAAGTCAAAAGAAGTTGCATAGTTAGTATAATGTCCGAACAGACCGCCTGCACCGCTAACACCTTTAATGATTTCGTTAACAGGAATGCGTGAATCCGTCTGATTGTTTATCTGATTGTCTATTGTTGCCTGTGAGGTCAGCTCTCCGACAAGTCCGCCTGCGTAAGCAGATGTTGATTCTACATTCAGCGATACGGACGGCATTGCCTTGATAGTCAGGGTTGATGAACCGTTCATCGTGCCGACAAGACCGCCAGCGTTTCCGCTTGAAGTTGTAATACTATGACCGTTTGTTGCAGAATATGTCAATTCTATTGATGATCCGCTTTGCATTGTTCCGCAAACCTCGCCTACATCTGAAGCGGATACAATTTCAGCAGACGAACTGTTTGTATAGTTTAGTTTAACAGTAGCGTTACTTTCGGTTTCACCAATAACACCTGAATAGGTCTTGTCATTTGAGGAGTTTAATTCGATTTGCCACTCCGCTGATGTCTTTCCTGCCCTTGTATCATGTCTTACATGATCTGCCAAAAGGGGACGGCTCTCACTTGCATCGACATCGGACAGTCTTTTGATAACAAGATTCTCTGTAGCTCCCGTAGCATCAACCAATAAACCTACCGAATCGTAAACGTAATTAAATAAAGCCCTGTGAGCATTTAATTGGTAGTTTTCGCCACCGAATCTCAGCGTTCCGCCAAAAGGGTAATTGTATGAGCCCAGTCCGGTAAAATTCGTTGAGATCTCACCACCACCTGTAAAACCAATTGTCAAAATATCATTCTGATGATATTCGGCAAATCCAACAGAGCTTACAGTTTCGTCAGGATTGGTTATAGAAATCGTAGTATTGTTATAGTAATGCCAGCAATAGTCTACAAAGTCTACTGTGTTGGAAAATGAAATACTGTTTCCGCTGAAAACGCTTGAATCAGCACTTTGTGGGGTATAGTCCTCCGCACTTGCACTTATTGAAAACAAAGGAGATATAACATTAGAAAGTTCTCCCATAGGGAAAATGTTCATTATCATAGCAAAAGCTGTGGTAAAGCTCACTACTCTCTGCTTTGTTTTTTTATTGAAAGATATTTTCATAGTATCACCACTCTTGTATTCTCGGAAAGGTCTTTATGAAATACCAACCTATAATCATTGATGTCATTTGCTAAAAAAGCAGGCAATATAATTTGTCGCTGCATTTTCGCCTGTATAAGAAACTCCTGTCAGGGAATCTGTTGCTGTCTTATATAGCTGTAACTCATACCTGTTTTTTTGGCTATTTGCCCCAGTGCCAACACTGAGGGTTATTTTACTCCAGCCAACATATTTTCCATCATATTTTCTGCTTCCATACTTTGCATCGCTGTCAAGTATTTCTGAGGGAGTATTATTGTCATTATAGAATGAATTGCCGGAAAGTGCTGTGTTAAAGAAGAAATCGTTTATGCTGAATTTATTTGAATCCCATATAATATCTACTGTTCCAGCACCGCTGCCTGTGATAACATAGTTATAGAAGTCGTAATCAACAATAGCACAGTCTGTCTCTATAAATGTACCTGTCCATGTGGCTGTATCTGTTGTAGTTGAAGCACCATATAATCTTGTTTCGATAGTTCTCAGCGTGGTAGGGGGAGTAGGCACTGCCCAAACATGTACAAAAATGTCCGGGTTGGGATCGGTGGTAGATGCACTGTCTATTTCAACCTTATACTTATCAACAGAAGAATGTTGAGCTGCAAGAGTATCTGATGTTAGAGTTACCGTAAAGCCATTGCCAAGAGTAAAATTGCTCTCTGATTTTGCAACCTCTCCGGTTGTATCGTCCTCTGTTTTGTATATAGAATATAGAGCTGCTTTTGCTAAGTAATTATCGTATTTGGATTTCTGCTCAGTATTTGATTGATCAAGAGTACCAAGATATGTAGCCATATTGATATAATTATCTCCCTGCTTTACTTGAAGCTCGGCGTGTAGTGTGTAGCTGATAGTTGCAGGGTTATATATAGTCGGCTTATCCTGATCAAAGTTACACACGGTAATGCTGTATTCAACAGAAGAAAGCCGTCTGCTTGAAATATCGGGGCGCATACAGTTCGATGAGAACATCTCAACAGGTGAAGCCTGCGTTGAAACAACACGTTTTACAGAGGAAACCTCTGTATATATAGCATAGGTCACATAAACACCGCCGGACAGCAGTAGAATGGCTATCAGCCAGACTCTCGTCCAGTGCTTTCTCAATGTTTTCAGTATTTTATTCATGACCTTCACCTCGTTTTCATCAGCCTGTGCTTCGGCTTGCTGTGATATAGATAATATCTGTTTCTTTGTTATTTTCTGCCTTATTCCACTTGGTAAAATTCGTCGCTGCGGATTCCTGATTCCATTCTATTTTTAGAACGAAGTAATCATGAGCATCTTCGCCTTTATCCGTCGGAGTTATCGTTTCGGATTGCAGATACACGGGAACAGCATATATTTCAGGTGCATCGCTTGAATTATCATAGGTTTTATCGTAGTAAGTATTGCCTTTTTGCTTTATACCGATTTCTCTGCCATAATACGCTTCATTTGTTACATCTCCGTTGAGAGCTGTAAGAGAAACCTCATCACCAATTTTATAATAATATGTTTTTCCGTCTGTAGTAGGATCATCGGGGTCTTTATATATAGGTTTGTATGCAACAGTATTTGCACCTTCCGAATTGACCTCTGTGGCTTTATATATTGAATACTTGAACGGAATATTCGTTGTATACGCAAGCTGTAGCTTATATGGTATCTTATAATCGCCTGCACTTACACTAAACACTCGGTATTCAGGTATTGACACATTATTTGTTGTATCATACATATCCTCGATACTTATATCACTAAGCTCGAAATTTATGATAGAATGATAGTGTCCGGCTCTTATATCGAGGTTTTCAGGTTCTTTTATCTTTGTCATCGTCTCCATGTTGTTCACGCTGGAAAACCAAGCCCAAACAGGCATACCCACTAACAAAGCAATAGTACATAGTGATGCAAGTATGAATTCTACTTTCTGAACAGTTTTCATTTTATTGAATTTTTCAAGAATATTTTTCACTTGTATCACTCCCCGGAGGAAGACACTTGCGAAATAGATAATTTTAATAGAATAAAGTTTACACCCATTCCAATATCATTATCTGCTTGATCGTAGTAATCTCCGTATTTATCATAATCTGTAACTATCGTTGGTTCAGAAAGCATATCCCCCGCATTAGCAGGACGGCTCACGCCCTTGCAGTAATAGTCTGGATATGCTCTGATATTGTCAACAACTTCGCTATAAGCGCTTGTGCTTGCTGATTCGCTGTATGCAGTCTTACTTGTGAAAGGTTCTTCGGTAACGGATATTTTAGCACAGCCTCTTGCATCAATGACCTTGCTGAGAGTTGTGGGCCAGACCCAGTATATATCAACTTGTGTCGGAGAATTATCAGCCTTTTTCGTGTATGTATTTCGGCTTATAACTCTCTGCATATCTTCATTTGAGAGGATAGGCTTACTGTAAACGAAATTATCTTCCGTAGTACCTGTTCTTTTCTCAAAAAGAAGAATATGCCCATTAAGGAATAAAGCAGGCGATTCATCAGAATCGAGCAGCTTCATTTTATCCGTCGAATTCACGGCATCTTCATCATACTCATATCCTAATATTTCAAAGTTAAAACTCAAATCAACAGTGTCTACCAAAGGTTTTACATAAAATGAGACCATTCCATACGAGCCAGGTTTAATACCTGGGTTCTGTGAGGTATCATTATAATTTCCCATATTATTGGCATCTACCATTTGCCAGACTACGGCAGAGGAATCCTTCACCAAACTATGATAATCTGCATAGTATTGTCCGTTTGAGCCATTTTCTAATACCAAAATCTCATAATTTGGACCTCCTGCAGCTATCTGCATTCCGCCAGATTCCACCTGAGTGTTCATAGTGAACCATGAGATCGTGAAAAAAATTAACAAAATCATTGATAAAATGCCCATCGTTCCCATCTTAATAAGAGCATTCTTCTGAATTCGTTTTTTCTCAGCAAGCTCGTCGTCTATTCTGCTGCTTGGCGAAGCAGATGCTAACTCGCCAATGTTGTACCTAAGATCATTCTCTTTCATCTGCTCCACCTCACTTTCTGTGGAATTTATGGAATTAAACGGTCATCTGAATGGTTGTAGCTTGCATCGAGCCCCATATGATAACAACTCCCAGAAATATGCCGATAATAAGCATTTTTATCAAGGCAGCCCTTTTCATTTTCCTGCGCTCTTCTTCCGTAAGGGCAGCTGTATTTATATTCTTATTTTTCAATTTCATACGCCGCACCTCCGAACGCATTATATAGTCAAAAAGGCATAGCTATGGCATAAAGGCATTACTACCCTACTTTATTATATCATTTTTATATATTCTATTTCAATGTGCATAATGGCTAATAATAGTGTTTACACTTTGTAATAAATGTGCATATAAAAATGTATAACGCGGGTAAATATTTACTATTCGTATACTCACTAACCAATAACGAACCCCTCCGTGCTCAGAGGGGTTCGTTACGTTATAGAGGTATTTATGAGCCTATGATGAAGTATTCTTAATTATCGCCCACCAGACTATTGCCTGACGGGGAGAAGTATTCAAGTAGGCTGTAAAAAACCTTTTATATGGAGGAATGATCATGAAAGCTTTTTTATGTAGAGCTTAGGGATGAGCTCTATTCAATTAGTTGTTAGGGGTTAGTTTTTATATGTGTGCCTGTAGAATTAATTTATAACTTAAGGTCAAGGAGTTGCTACTGTTGCAACTTCAATAGGTGATGTTACAGCTTCCTGAGTAACTGATGTTACGGGCATATGAGCCGCATCAGTGGATGTACCGATCTGCTTAACAGCCTTAGAAACGTCAGTATCAAGTTCAAACTTGCAGTTAACAGACCAATTATTAGTTAACTTTGCATAAGTCTCAGAGTTACAAGTATTATCTTCGCCTTCGAGCCATACACGAACGAGAACCTTGTAATATGCAGTCGTGCCGCTATTTGCAATAGTATCAAGAACAACACCAGTTGCTGCATATCCTTCTTGACCCGATGTTGCATTTCCGTTCATAAAGTTTACAACGTTCTGCACATCATTCGCAGTAGTGGAATTCTGTGCCTTTCCTGCCGTGAAGTATGTTGAATTTGCAAGACCGAGAATACCTTTTTGCTTGTCAGCAGCACTTGCAGGGTCTTTCTGAGCGATACTTGCATAAGTTCCGGTATTTCCTTTACCGCCTTCTGTAGAAGCATTTAATTGTTCTGCAAAAACACCTATACGCCATGCACGATCAATATCTACACCTGCCGTATTTGTTGCACTTGTTATAGCTGCATTATTATAAAGCATATTACATTCAGTCAGCATCAATTTCTGATTGGCTGTATCAGAAGTTGCCTTGATATAGAAAACATAGTCGATATAGCCATAAGCTGCGCCATCTCGACCTGTAGCAGCAGGTGAAGCAGTTGAATCTGCCTTAACCATTGTGATATCTGATGTCTCGAAGGTTTCAGATGTTGATTTTATACCATAAGCACCATTAAAAGCTTTATCATAAGCATTTTTTCCGGCAACGGCATTTGCCACAGATTGATTTTCACTATAGCCGATAACAGTTGCTCCGGCATCCTTAGTTCCACGAGCAGTTGCGTTTGTTGTGTAGAAGAACGAGCCGGTAGCACCGTTGATAGAAGAAACAGGCTCAAGTAGTCCCATTCTGCCTTCGTGGAGAGTTGCTGCTGAATAGTTTGCTTCGATATTATCAGAGCAAATCAACAGGTTTGAACCAACCTTAGTTCTCATCTCCATTCCATATACTTCAACGGTCTTATTCATTGTGAACCACGCGTAGGTTGATGTTGCAAGCATTGAAGCTGATACAGCTAACATTCCGGCAGCCGGTAAAAGCTTTCTCGCTGTGCTTTTCTTTTTCATATTCTTTTTCATCATAGGTCATTTTCCTTTCATAATATATTTACCGAATTAACGGCTCGGCTGCCTCATACCCCATATGGTCACACATTTTGTATTGTGTGGTTTATACTTTTTGTTTACAATCATATTATACACCACGCAAGTTGTTTTGTCAATATCTTTCCTAAATTTTTATTATTCTCAGATTATTTTTGTTATATTGCACAACGAGAAGTTTTCCTGTCCGCTTTTAAAGCCGCTTTTTCAATACTCGCGGTATATTATTTTTTTGAGTTAAACTGTTGTAAACAGCATTTTTGTGATATTTTGCAAAATTGACTTTTATTCGGCAGTAAAATCATTTATTTTTAAAATTTCCATAAATTTTGCTTTTTCCATTGATTTGTATCGTACTTTATGATATAATGTCTATAATATAATAGAAATATAGGTCAATATGACATTATTATAACTAACGGAATGCTTCTATGTTATCTTAATATAAAGGAGAGTTGTTATGCAGCATATTGATGAACAATATATAATCAGCCCGTTATCAGAACTCTTACAGGACAGATATGCAGCGTTGAGGCTCTTGCTCGCTGGCAGGATCCCGAAATGGGACTCCTCTCGCCTTACCTCTTTATAACCGTTCTCGAGAAAAATCGTCTTATCCATAAGCTCGATCTTATGATTCTCGAAAACATCTGCTATACTTATAATGAGATGCGCGAGAAAGGTCTGCCGCTCCACCCGTTCTCCATAAACCTCTCCCGTCTCGACTTCAACGAAATGGATATGCTGAAAGCTATTTCCGATATCTTAGAGAAATACAACGTCCCGTCAACTGCCATACACATTGAGATAACCGAGAGCGTAATGCTGGACAATACAGCTTATTTCCGCAGGATATTCGACAGTTTCCACGAGGCAGGCTTCGCTATCTTCATGGACGACTTCGGAAGCGGCTATTCTTCGCTGAATGTCTTAAAGGATTACAGCTTTGATGTTTTAAAAATCGATATGCGCTTTCTCAGCGATATCGGTATGCGCTCCAAGAAGATACTCTCGTCCGTAGTTAATATGGCGAAAGCTATCGGCATACACACTCTTGCCGAGGGTGTTGAGACAAGAGAGCAGATACTCTTCCTGCGCACTATCGGCTGCGAGATGCTGCAAGGCTACTATTATTCCAAGCCTATGAGCAGCGAGATGTACATAGATTACCTTACAAATTCAAGTATAACAGTCGAAAAACGCAGCGAGAGCGATTACTGGGACACTATCGGAAAGGTGAATTTTCTCAGTCCTGATCCGTTCAACGAGATATCCTCCGATGACTTTCCTATCGACGATACATCGATACTGCGCGAAAGTCCCACGGCACTTGCCCTTGTGGAGATAGACGGCAAAAAGGTGAAGTTCCAGTACGCAAACAGGGCGTATCTTGACGAGATCAAGAAATTAGGCTATAACAGTACAAGAGAAATGGAAGAAGCTATAGAAAGTATGCCTGTGGTCTACTTCCAGAACATCAACGAGCAGATAGAGATGTCACTGAAAACAGGCAAGCTCATAAAGAAGGACCATTTTGCCAACGCCGTGTATTTCACCTACTCGACCAAATGCATAGCCAAGACCGATAACAAATATATGCTTGCCGCAAGCATAAAGACTTTCGATCCCGCACGTACTGCCAACCGTGAGCAGATGTTTGAAAAATACAGCCGTATCCTCATCGACACATACGATCATATAACTATAATCGACCACGAAAACAACCGTATCATCACAAGACTCTACTCAAAGATCGGCTTCAACAACGAATACCTTACAATGCCTCTCGATAAAGCAAGGATACTTTTTGCACAGAATGAAGTAATCGAAAGTGAACGCGAAAGATTTATCAAGTTCACCGATATAGACTTCGTAAAAAAGCATATTGAGAAAGCCGAAAATCCTATCATCCAGCAGCCGTTCCACATCAAAAATCAGGACGGCAAATTTATATTAAGAGATTTAAGGATAATAAGGACCACTGTTGAGGACGGCGAAAGATTTCTTTTCGTTATCCAGTCAATGTCTCCGGCTGCGCAGAAAAAGGCTCTGGAGGCACTTGAAGAGACTTCTGATATGTTCAATTGAACACAGCCATAGTATAATGACTTTCATTCAGTATACTATGGCTTTTTTATATCCTTTTTTCTTATAAAAAGCATTGATTTATTGCTTGATAAGTGGTAGAATAGTAATATTGAATTCTCGGAGGGATGCAAATGAACAAATATAAAAAGCTCGCCATGAATACCGTAATATTCGCTGTGGGCAGCTTTGGTGCAAAAATATTCTCGCTTTTGCTCAATAACCTTTATACAAAGCATATCAGTCCATCCGACCTGTATACGAAATCACTTCTTGAGATACTTGTAGTTTTCCTGCTTCCCGTTTTCACATTTTCCCTTAGTGAAGCTATAGTGCGATACGGTCTCGACAAGCAGTACAATAAAAAACAGGTCTTTACAACAGCAGGACTTATTATGCTGTGCGGACTCGCCGTAATGATACCTATCGTGCCGCTTCTGCACTTCATACCTATCTTGCGGCCCATAACAGGATATTCAATCCTGCTTTATCTGTTGGTATTCGCTTCAGCTCTCAGAGGACTGTGCTCACAGTTCGTAAGAGCAAGAGGAATGGTCACGCTTTTTTCAGCCGACGGCATATTTGTGACCATACTCCTTTTCATATTCAACGTATTATTCATCTCAAAGCTCGGAATGGGAGTCAAAGGATTTGTAATATCAATAATCCTCTCGGATATATGCTCAACTGTATTTCTTTTTATAGCCGCAGGTCTGCATAAATATGCTGATATCAGCTGTTTCAGCAGGGAGCTGGGAAAAAGTATGCTTCGCTTCACTCTGCCTCTTATACCTACAACAGTAATGTGGACATTCACAGGCTTTTCGGATCAGATATTCATCGGAAATATGCACAGCGATACAGTATTTCTCGGCAAGGACGCAGCAGGCATATACGCCGCAGCTACCAAGATACCCAACATCGTCACCATGCTTTCGACTATTTTCTTTCAGGCGTGGAATATGTCGGCTATCACCGAAAACGACTCCGCTGACCGCAACAACTTCTATTCAAAAGTTTATTCGGCTTACGAATCATTGCTTTTCATAGGTTCGGCTGCATTGATACTCTTTATAAAGCCAGTATCCGCACTTCTCATAAACTACACTACCTTTCCCGAATACAAAAAGGCTTTTCTTTTCACTCCCCTGCTTATCGCAGCTGCCGCTTTTACCTGCCTCAATCTTTTCCTTGCAGGTATCTACACAGCTACAAAGCATACCAAAAACGCATTCTATTCCATAATAGCTGTTGTTATCGTGAATATTATCCTTAACCTCGGACTTATCCCATGCTGGGGTATCCAGGGTGCGGCATTCGCAACATTCCTCAGCTATCTGCTGTGCTACTGTATAAGAATGATAGACGCAAGATACTATGTACCGTTTAACTTTTCAGTAATCAGGACGATACTCAATACGGTCATTCTTCTGCTTATGTGTATGCCTGTGATATTCAGCTTCAAGGGCTGCATATTCTGGGAGCTTCTCCTCACCGCTTGTATGACCGCTCTCAATTATCGCCCGATGCTTACAACAGTAAATAAGCTTATGAAAAAATAATAAGTAAAAGCTCCGTTTAGCAGTGGTACTTATATAGAAGTTTATAGTTAATTATCGGGGGAACCATTTCTGAGGAAAGGTTTTCCCCCGAACCCCTTTCCAAAGACTTTTATCTGATTTTTTTCGGATAGGGCGCGTATGATAATAAAAAAGACCTGTAAGTCTACAGGTCGCGCACTATCCGAAAAAAAAATTAAAACGAAAGTTTTCGGGAGAGAGTTTGAGAGAAGCCCCTTTTTCAAAAGGGGTTCTCTCAATAATAAGCATAAAAGTTGCTATATAAATACCACGGTTATTACGGAGCTTTATTTTTGACTTTATAACGACATTAGAGGAGTAAAGTAATATTATTTAAGCACAAAGCAACGTCAGCCTTCTTTTATCCAAAAAAATATTTTATTAATTGATATAAACAAATTAAGTCAAAAAATAATTATTTTTCATCTTTTACGGCAAAAGTGCTGTTTTTTAAGGTTGATTTAAGATTATTTTAAGATATATTCATTATTATGTAATTGTCTATTAATAATATCTCTCGAAAAAGGATATTTAGGAGGATGATACTAATGAAAAAGAAAACCATGCTTGCAGGCTTAGTGTCTGCTTGTATACTTAGCTCAGCGGCTGTGGCAGTTACCACAGCATCAGCAGCAGATATCGTTTACGGTGACGCAAACGGCGACGGAACCGTAGATATGTCAGATGCAGTACTTATCATGCAGTCTCTTGCAAATCCAAGTAAATACGGAGTAACAGGAACAGCAGAAGGTCACATCACTCAGGAAGGTGCAGACAGAGCCGATGTATTTGAAAGAGGTTCAGGTCTTACTTCAAGCGATGCTCTTTCCATACAGCGTTACCTGCTCAATGCTATTACTTCACTTCCCGAGTCATACAAGGACAACGGCGGTCAGACAAGCACTACTACTGCTGTTGTTACAACAACTACTGCAACGACCACTACAGAAACAGTAGTTACAGTTCCTAAGGAAGATGTAAACACAAAGATCCACCTCAACGGCAATTCAATAACTGTTGACGGTAAATATGCTACTGCAAGCGGATCAAAGGTTACTATCTCACATTCAGGTACTTACACTATCGATGGTACTCTCAGTGACGGTCAGATCTACGTTGAAGTTCCTGATGAAAAGGCTGATCCAGATACTGTAAAGCTTGTACTCAACGGTGTTAAGATCACAGGCAAGAGCGCTCCTGCTATTCTTATAAAGAATGCAGACAAGACTTCTATCACTATCGCAGACGGAACAGAGAATACTATTTCTGATACCGAGGCTGCTTACACAGGTGACTTCCTTGAAAGTGCTATTATCGAAGCTAAGGACGATCTCACTATCAAGGGCGGCGATTCAGGTACAGGCGTTCTCACTATAACTGCTAACGTTCAGCCTGCTATCGTATGTAACAACGATATCAAGCTCACCGGCGGTATTATCAATGTCGAGACGCTCAACAAGACTGACGGAAACGACGCTATAAAGGGTAAGAAGTCAGTTGTTGTAAAGGACGGTACTATTAACATCAATGCTGAAGGCGACGGTATCAAGTCCTCAAAGGGCAACGTTGATATCGAAGGCGGTAAGATCGGCATTAAGAGTGGCAAGGACGCTATCCAGGCTGAAACAGATATCAATATCTCAGGCGGTGATATCAGTGCCAACGGTGATAAGAGCCTTACAAGCGTAGGCAACATCAATCTTACAGGTGGTACTATCGTTGCAACTTCTACAGACTATCAGATAGAGAACCTTACTTCTACAGCTCAGTCAGCTATGCTCTTTGACTTTGCTAAGGAATGGTCAAAGAACAATCCTATAGCTATTACTGATTCTTCAAACAAGATCATTCTTGAAGTAAATACTCTCAAGAAGTATAAGTTTGCTCTTGTTTCTTCACCTGACCTTGCAGACGGCACAAGCTACAAGTTATTTGCAGGCGGTATCAAGCAGAAGCACAGCTCAGGCAATACTTTCAAGGCCGGCAAGCCTGCTTCATACAAGGACGTAAACAATGACATGGATGACGAAGAGCAGCTCTACGGTGAGCTTTTCGATCAGTCATCAGTTCATAAGGTTGAAGTTAAGATGTCAGAAAATGACTGGAACAACTTTATGAGAGTAGCTCAGAACGAAGAGTGGGCACCTTGTGACGTAGTTATCGACGGCGAGGAGATCAAGAATGTTGGTATCAGAACCAAGGGCAACAGCTCAAGAATGATGGTACAGAACGGAAAGTACAGCTTCCGCTTCAAGCTCGACAAGTATGAAAAGCTCAACAACTACCACGGACTCACAGAGTTCTGTGTAAACAACTTCTATTCAGATCCTTCATGCATGAGAGATATCATCTGCTACGATGCTATGTATGAGATAGACGGTGTTGCTCCTAAGGCTGGATACTCCGATATGTACCTCAACGGTAAGCTCTACAGCTTCTACATGATCGCTGAGCAGCCGGGCACAACTCTCGCAGAGCGTTATGCTATAGATGACGATTCCAACCTCTACAAGGCTACCGAAAGAAGCAACCAGGCAGGCGGCGGCGGTATGTTCGGCGGCTTCGGCGGCGGAGACAGCTACAGCACATTCACACAGAATATGCCTGTAAGTAACCTTGACCTTAAGTTCGGTAACGATGAGCAGCTCACACATCTTGAAGAACTCAAGACAGCTATCAACAAGATGACTTCTTCAAACTATAAGTTCATCGAGGATATCATGGACGTTCCAAGCTTCCTCAAGGGCTTTGCAGTTAATGCTGTAATGTGTAACTACGACAGCTATAACGGTTCACTGGCACATAACTACTACCTTATCTACACAGGCGGCAAGCACTACTTCGTAGGCTGGGACTACAACCTCTGCTTAGGTAACTTTATGGGCGGTACTGATGCTGTAAACTCTGATATCACTACAAGCCTCTATCAGGCTACTCTCGAGTACAGACCTTTCGCAAGACTTCTCCAGATACCTGAATACTACGATATGTATGTCGGCTATGTAAAGGATATCCTTAACTACTACAGCGACCCTGAGTCATTTGTTACTAAGATCGCTGACATGATCCGTCCTCACATTCAGGCAGATCCGCTTTCAGCATTCACAGTTGATCAGTTCAACGCAAATACAACTAAGAGTGCTAACGGTCTCCAGACAAGCGGCGGCCAGCAGGGCAATAACCAGCAGTGGGGCCAGCAAGGTCAGCAGGGCAACAATCAGCAGTGGGGTCAGCAGGGCAACAATCAGCAGTGGGGCCAGCAGGGCAACAACCAGCAGTGGGGCCAGCAAGGCAACAACCAGCAGTGGGGCCAGCAAGGCAACAACCAGCAGTGGGGCCAGCAAGGTCAGCAGGGCAACAATCAGCAGTGGGGTCAGCAGGGCAACTGGGGCTTCCAGTTCAACTCTGATGAACCCGAAGATACTATAATCACAGAAGAAAGCTGGGCATTTGAAGGCGGCTTCGGCGGCTTTGGCGGCGGCGGCTTCGGTGGAGGCGGCTTCGGCGGCTTTGGCGGCTTCGGTGGAGGCGGCGGCGGAATGTTCAATAACAACACTTCTGTTATTGACTTCCTCATTGCTCGTTTCCAGATCATCCGTTCAGCATTAAGATTCTAATGATACAGCAGTTCACCCCCTCACTTCGAGGGGGTGAACTATCATTTATTTGAAATCTTATCAGTATAAAGTTAAAAAATAAATTTTTTATAAAACTGTTGACATTTTATTCATTTTCTGATATAATTATCATGTTGCAGTTGATGAGCAGCAAAAAACATAGGGGTATAGCTCAGTTGGTAGAGCAGCGGTCTCCAAAACCGCGTGCCGAGGGTTCAAGTCCTTCTGCCCCTGCCAGAACGATAAAGCCTGCATTTCGAGAAAAACTCCGAAATACAGGCTTTTCTGTTACATACAGAAAGCAGTTTTAAATGAAAATTTGCAGTCCCGTGTGCACAAAAAACAGGTGTAATGCACATGAAATGCACACGGAATGCACACGACTGAAAGGCAGTATAACGATAAGAAAAGAAGCCAGCTCCCTTTACGGGAGCTGATTCTATTTAAAAATATTCATTAACAAAAAGCTTTCAATGAATGTTACCGTTGCTATACTCCTCCAAGAATTCAGCTGCACTGCCTGTGAATATCGTCTTATACAGCTTTCCATTATCAAAATTCGTAACTGCACACATCGCTCCGGCACCGCCTTGCGAATATCCGATGATACCGATATTGTTTTTGTCGATCTTGCCGTACAATTCGCTGTCAGCACCGATATTCAGGATAAGATCAAGTGTCTGCGATACAGTTTCCCCCGTGCCGGACTGCGGATCATCGTTGCCGACCACAATAAATTCCCATGAAGCGATCCTGTCAAGCACAGCCATATAATTTCTTGCCCGTGTACCGCTTGCATTGACCGAAACGATCATCGGATAGGATCTGTTGCTGTCTGCAAGCTCCGCAGGATAAAACACCCTGATTGTGTTGATCCTGCTGTTATCGCTCTTGAATTCAGTGCAGGCAGTCTCAAAGCTGCCTCTGCCGGAATATTTCTTTTCAATCACAGCATCTGTCTTGAGATCATCGAAATAGTCATCATCGTACCACAGACGGCGTTCGTGTATCTTACCCTTGATGAAGATATCAGTCCAACAGAGAAAAGTATCAGCAGTATGATACCGATGATCTTCAATGTCTTATGACCTCTTTTCTTATTTGCCTCTATTTCTGACCTTTCCTTTCTGATATTCCTTATCCATCAGAAGAACACAGCAGAGCATGATACACGGAAACACAATACCGCATAAGATACCCCTGTGCAGATCGCTCCCAAACAAGGCAGATGCCTTTCCTGCAATCGTAGGACCTGCACCGCACCCCAGATCACCTGCAAGCGCCAGTAATGCAAACATCAGCGTTCCGCCGTTTCTGAGCCTTGCGGCTGAGAGACTGAAAGTTCCCGGCCAGAATATCCCAACGGATAATCCGCACAGCATACAGCCGATCAGTCCGGCTGCCGGAGCTTTTGTCAGACCGATCAGCAGATAGCTCCCAACGCATAAAACGGACGATGCGAGCATTACCTTTTGCAGCGGTATCTTCTCCCCAAATTTGCCAAACATCGCTCTTGCACTGCCCATACACAGCGCAAATCCCATAGTCCCGATCAGGTCTCCTGCGGATTTTGAGATGTGCAGTCCTGATTCGGCGAAGGCAGATGCCCACTGGCTTACCGTCAGCTCACAAGCACCTGCACAAAGCATCATCAGGCAGAAAAATAGGAATTGAGGTGTTTTTATCAGTTCAGCAAATCCCGATTCCTGCCCTCTTGTTTCGGATAGCGTGGCAATGGGTACTTTCAGGAAAAGAATAAAATTCAACATCGGTACGATTGCCCATAAAGCACCAAGTATACGCCAATGCTCTATTCCTGCAAGGGCAAAAAACACAGTTGATAACAGCACGGTAGCCGCTTGTCCCCAACAGTAGAAGGAGTGGAGCAAGGACATTGTCGTCTCCTTGTTGTCTGTCGGACAAGCCTCAACGATGGGGCTTACAAGCACTTCAAGCAGTCCTCCGCCTACTGCATACAGTGTTACGCAGATCACAAGTCCTGCGAAGGGTGACGGGAGCCTGTCGGGTAAAACTGTCATCAGCAGAAATCCCGATGCTGACAGGATATGCGAAAGCTGCATAGATGCCCGATAGCCGATCTTATCCACAAAGGCAGGAGCAACTGCGTCCACTGTAAGCTGTACAATAAAGTTGATCGTTATGAGCCATGTGATCTGTGCCAAAGCGATACCAAATTCAGCCTGAAACCGCAGAAACAGCAGAGGCACAAAGTTGTTGACTATCGCCTGTATCACATATCCGATAAAGCAGGCTATCAGTGTTGTTTTATAGGATATATTCTTAATGATCCTCATCTCAGAATGTTTTATCGAGCAGTTCCAGCCCGTAGGTTTTTACATCGCCGTTCACTGCATCATATATCCACTCACCGACACTTCGATCGTTTCCGAGCTTGTCAAATACATTCGCAGAGATGATCGTATGCTGGGTATTATGGGTATTTGCATCTTCTCCGCAGCTCCAGACATAGATACCCACATCGGGGATATTCGTCTGCAAGCCGTTTACCATTTCTTTCAGATCATGCTGAAAGTTGTCGCCAAGTTCTTTTGTCTTATCCATTTTTCCGCTGTCGATATAGGACTGATATTGCATCAGCGTATCATCACGATAAGAGCAGTCAAATAGTATTTTCACGCTGTTACCACGCTTTTCATGGAGTGCGGTCAGACTGTCAAGGACAAGGTTGTTTGTGGTCAGTCTTTCTGATATTTCAGTCGGAGCTTTCCACAAATTTACAGCCGTTTCGTGCCAGCCTTCATAAAGCAGGAGCGAGCTGTCAACACAGACCGTCACATTTTCAGCACTTGGAAAACGGTCGATCACATCGTCAGCCAGCAAGGAAGTCGCAAAGCCACCTGCCGAAAAGCCTGTTACAAGCAGCGTGTCTGGCTCTCCGATATACTGCTTGACCTGTTCCACATAAGCGGAGTAATTGCTGTATCCTGTGTGATACACAGTCTTTTTGCCCTCGTAAATTCCCGTGCCTGCGTGAAAATCGCCGGTCGCATAGGGGATCACGATAAAGCTCCAGTCCTTGAACGGATTCTCCTCCGCCGTGCTGCCGATACCGCCCTGTGCGACAAAATCCTGAGCTGTCATATTGGTCGCATAGAATTCCTTGCCGCCCTCAGAAGTCTCAGGGGTGATGCTTACACCGCCGCCGAAGAAATACACGACCACCTTGTTTTCCGTACCCTTGCGGAATATGCCGTGCCATTCACTGCCGTCCGAGGACTTTGCGCCGTCAACATCAATTTCATACCACTTGCCGATCTCAGGTTCACCCTTGAGCTTCGGGAACGTTTTGAAAAATGTCAGCTTCAGAAGAATAAAAATGCCTATTGCGATCACTAAAATGATGATGCCGATGATGATAAGCACCTTTTTCAGTTTGCTTTTCGGTTTTGTGTTCTCCATAATAACGCCTCCTCTTATGTATTCGCTTCAAGAAACGCAAGCATTTTGTCGAATGCGTCCTTTGCCGTTTCATCGGTTCTTTCATTTGCTACAAAGCAATGTGGCTTTTCCTCGCCCTTTTCAGCATAAGGATCTACAAGCTCATTCCGAACACCAAGCGCATCGAGCTTTTCGTGCATTTCGTTCATATCGTAACGGTATTCACTGCCGAGCATGATCGAGGGCGGATAATCGCTTGTCATGTGGGGGATACAGTCATAACGGTTCAGTTCGTCTTTGTTCAGAAAAATCGAGCCTTTCACATAGTTGCCCACAAGAAATTTGCAGGCAAGCGTAAAGCTCTCATAATCAAGCGGAGCATCATCAGCCACGATCGCACATACCTGTTCGGGATTAAGCGCAGGAGATATACCGAGCAATTCTGCGTATTCGGGTGCTGTGATAACAGTTCCCATCTGGCATGATATGATCGCCCCTGCCGAAGAACCCATAAGAATGACCTGATCCATGTTCAGATGATATTCCTCGCTATGCTGCATAATATATGAAAACGCCTGATTTGCCTGTATCAGCGGAACGGGAAAATGCTCGTCGGGTACAAGAGCGTAGTCCACATTGACGATATTATATCCGGCTGCACAAAGGTCATCTATCAGAGCAGTCGCTTCATTTGCGGCAAGCGGATCGCCCATATTCTTGCTGCCTGCAAAGAAACCGCCGCCGTGGAAATAGAACAGAGTAGGTCTGTCGGCTTCTCTGTTTTCATCGGGATATATAATGTCAAGAAAGCTGTTCGGGTAGTCCTTGGCATATTCAATCTCGCTGATAAGATACTGTCCGTTTTCTTTCAAACCGTTCTGCGGTTCGTTCAAAGGTTCATAGGAGTTCATCGGTTTGCCGTTATCAGCTATTTTCTGAAGGAAACCCACAACGATCTGAGTGTGCGTAGCTGCGATGAAGAATCCGCCGATGCAAAGTACGACCATAACAGCCAGAACGATCAATATGACTTTGAGTGCTTTATGCTTCTTTACTGTACTTTTTACCATAGCGACCATCCTTTCTTGTCAAGTGCTTGACAAAACTGCTTTTCTATGATACTATAATATCATAAAACGGCTGCAAAGTCAATAAAATCGGGAAAATGATACTATTTTGCGAAATAGTATCATCGGCAAAAAGGAAGAGTGGAAAATGTCTGAATATGTGACCTCGGCATATGGCGAAGCGCTGTTCAAGCTGATGAAAAAGAAGAACATCGAAAAGATCACCGTGGACGAGCTGTGCGAGGAAGGCGGCATCGGCAGGGCGACCTATTTTCGCAACTTCAAATCAAAGGACGAGATCATCACCGCCTATATCATCATGAAGTGGCGTGAATATGAGCGTGAACACAGGCTCAAGGAACATCAGATCAATGACAGCTACCGTGTCAGGCGATATTTTGATTTCTGCTACTCGCTGCGGAAAAAGAATGATCTTATCATCGGACAGGGGCATCACGGAGCAATTTTATCGGCTTACGAGGTCATCATGACCGACAGCGACACCAATCAGACCTCGGATACCTATGAAAGCTTCTACCTTGCCTATGGGCTTTTCGGCATCTTCATGAAGTGGGCAAGGAACGGTTATGCCGAGTCGGTGCAGGAGATGACGCAGATCGTGGTGGAAAGGATATTTGCAGGAAATATCAATATTTCAATAATCGAAAAAGAACAGCTATACCAGAAATAGTTTTCATTCAGAATAATTCTATTCCACTCATTTATTCCACACGAAAAGTATAAAAGGCTATAAATAGGCGAAAATAGCCATTTAAAAATATTCGAATCCCTCTCTGTCCGCTTTTTTAAAGAAGCCTGAATTTAGTATTAAAATCCGAAATACAGGCTTTTCTTATGCCTGTAGAAAGCAGTTTTAAATGAAAATTTGCAGTCCCGTGTGCACAAAAAACAGGTGAAATGCACATGAAATGCACACGACGAAAGGCAGTATAACGATACAAAATAAGCCAGCTCCCTAGAGGTAGCTGTAAATACTTCAAAAAGTTGATTATACCAAATGTATTTTATTGGTAGGGCCATATTACCTGTTATCAAAACCTAAATAAATTGTAAATGTTTGGAATAGGCTATTGACTAGCAAAATAATTGGTGATATAATGACTTTAAGGAAAATACATTATGTATATAAAATATGTGGGAGGGGTATATAAATGTTGCATAATACATTTTATCCTGCCGAGGACGGCAACACGGAGACGATAGTTCTGCTGCATGGTTTCGGAGGCAATTCACGTATTTGGAAATATCAGCTGCCGCTGCTGTCAAAGCATTACAACGTTCTTACTGTTGATCTTCCAAGTCATAATGAAGGTAATTTACAGCTTTCACAGCTTGAGGTAACTTTGGATGCTATAAGCAGGGAAATACTTGCTGTATGCGATCAGTATTCTGTACGTCATGCTATATTCATGGGAGTATCCCTTGGTACCATATTTGTGAAGTATATCCAGGCGTTTTATCCTGAGTATGTTGACTTCGGTATCCTGGTCGGCGCAGTCGCAACAGTAAATGTTCTGCTTCACGGATGTGCCCGTCTTTTTTCAAAAATAGGAGACAAGCTTCCTTTTGCGGCAGTTTACCATGTTTTCAGCTGGATTATTATGCCCGGTAAGCGTAATGAGGAGAGCAGAAGCATTTTTCGTAAATGTGCTATCGCATTGAATAAAAAGGAATTCAGGTTATATATGCATATTTTCAATCAGGCTTTTCGTTTCAGCAAGATATTTGAAAAGGAGCATCATCCTGAAAACATATATATTTCAGGTAAGCTTGATTCATGTTTTCTGCGCCGAACAATACGTGAAGCTAAGAAAACCTGCGGA
>NZ_JAEEMU010000002.1 GCF_016283395.1 Ruminococcus sp. | reverse complement strand
AATATTGCAGGCGTCCTGCATGAGCATATGGTGCTTTTCGTTCATAGACTCCTTTTTATCGTGAAGTCCGTACATTCCCTCGCAGACAAAAATGTCCGAGCTTTCCGCAAATCCAACAATTTCATCAATTGGGAGAGTATCCGTTGTATAGGTTATTTTTAAAGGCTGCCTTTTAACGCCCGTTACGGACTCGGGCGAGATACTTCTTCCGTCACTGAGGGTAACTGTTTCACCACTGTGAAGTCTTTTCCACATCTCCACGGGGATATCAAGTTCCTTTGCCTTTTCAGGAAGAAAAACAGGCTTTTTTTCAAGGATAAGACTGTAGCCGATACAGCTGACTCTGTGAGAAAGTGGCAGAGTCATTATTGTCAGCATAGGATCAATTGTATCAGCAATAAATTCATATGTTCTGTCCTCTGGAATACTATGCAGACGCACTTCATAAGGAAGTCCACCGCATATGCTTACAAGCTTTTCAAGTACAGGTATACAGCTTTTGGGTGCAGCAATATCAAGGGGCTCTGTACGTGAACAATTGCCAACAGATAAAAGCAGTCCTGTAAGTCCCATAACATGATCCGCATGGCAATGAGTGAAGAGTATAAGCTCTATTTTACTCAATTTCAGTCCATGCTTCGCAGCAGCTACCTGTGTGCCCTCACCGCAGTCTATAAGAACAGCTTTTCCGTTAAACTCTGCATAAAGACTTGTAAGGAACCTGTCTTTCAGCGGAAGCATACCGCCTGTACCGAGCAGACATACGTCAGCCATTTTTGCCTCCTGTGATAAGTTTGACGATATCATTGTATGTTGCAAAGATCATTATACCGAAAAGGAGCACCATTCCTGCGAGATGAACATATCCCTCATGTTCGGGCTTGATAGGCTTGCGGCGTACAAGCTCGATAAAGCAGAAGAGAAGTCGTCCACCGTCAAGTCCCGGGATAGGAAGAAGATTGAAAATACCTACGTTTATGGAGATAAGTGCCATCATATACAAAATATTAAATATGCCTTCCTTAACGTTTTCAGAATCCTTCGCTGCCTCATTTATAACTGTAACAACGCCTACAGGACCTGATACCTCTTCTTTCTCCACTTGTCCCGAAAACAGCTGTTTCAGTGAAAGACCTATGATATGCGTCATAGACATAAAGTTTTCGCCGGAGCCTTTCAAAACAGTAAGAGGATTCTTATTCTTGTATACGACCCCAAAATCAACAAATTTATCACTTCCGTCCTTGATACGGAAAGATACGTCATCTAATTTCAGCTTTTCACCGTTACGCTTGACGATAACCTCATGACCTTCATGCTCTTTCATAACATTGAAAACATAATTGAAATCAATGATACTGTACACTCTCGTACCGTCCACAGATATTATTTTGTCACCCTTTTCACGACCTGTTTCATAACTTTCAGAATAGTAAGTGATTACCCCGTCATCTTCGGTCCTTGAGAAATTACTTACTGTAGTCGTAGGAACTCCGTCCATCATGCTTATATATATTACTATAGCTATAAACCCGAGAACGAAGTTCATTCCCGCACCTGCAACAAGTACGACCATTCTTTTCCAGAGCTTGGCATTGCGGAAACTTCTCGGATCACTGTTGGTAGCGTCCTCACCTTCCATAGCACAGTAACCTCCAAGCGGAAGAAGTCTGAGTGAATACTTTGTCTCGCCCTTCTGCTTCTGGAGCAGCTTTGGTCCCATACCTACTGAAAACTCCAGTACCTTTATACCGCTGAGCTTGGCGCATATGAAATGTCCGAACTCATGCACAGTAACTATCAAACCGAAAATAATAATTGCAATAACAATACCCATGTAGTACGATCCTTTCTCAGTCGAGAGCCTTTTTAGCCTTTATCTGCTCTCTTACAAATGCTCTTGCAGCCTTATCTGCTGCCATAACATCTTCATAGCTTTTTATATCTGATATTGTAAATTTATCAAGCACTGACGATACTATCTCGCCTATCTCTATGAACTGTATCTCATCATTTAGTAATGCTCTTACAGCCTCTTCATTTGCGGAATTAACAAGACACGGATAAGCTCCGCCACGTTTTATAGCTTCTATTGCTGCTGAAAGGCACTTGAATGTTTCATAATCAGGCTTTTCAAAGGTCAGCTTACCGTAATCCGTAAGTGAGAGCCTTCCTGTGGGGCATGACATTCTGTCAGGATAAAGCAGCGCATACTGTATCGGTATCTTCATATCAGGCACACCGAGTTGTGCAATGACGGAATAATCATTATACTCCACTGCGGAATGTACCACGCTCTGACGATGAACAACAATCTCTATCTGCTCGGGAGTAAGATCAAAAAGCCATTTTGCTTCAATGAATTCAAGTCCCTTGTTCATAAGTGTAGCAGAGTCAATGGTTATTTTATTGCCCATCTCCCAGTTAGGGTGATGAAGTGCCTGTGCCTTTGTGACTTTTTTCAGTTCATCGTAGCTTCTTCCGAAGAATGGTCCGCCCGAAGCTGTAAGTATTATCTTGCTCAGCTGTGAACGCTTATTTCCCTGCAAGCACTGGAATATAGCCGAATGTTCACTGTCTACGGGATATATCCTTACTCCTCTGTCCGCTGCTGCTTTCATTACCAGCTCACCGCCTGCAACAAGAGTCTCCTTATTGGCAAGGGCAAGGTCTTTTCCTGCATCTATTGCTGTAAGAGTAGGCAGAAGTCCCACCATCCCCACAACAGAGTTGAGCACGATATCCGCTTCTTTGAGAGAGGCAAGAGTACAGAGTCCCTCCATTCCCGAATAGAGCTTAACGTCCATATCGGAAATACGACTTTTGAGTTCGCTGTATTTTGTTTCGTTGTATATGCAGGCATGCTTAGGGCGGAATTTCCTTATCTGCTGCTCAAGAGCCTCAATGCTGCTGTGAGCAGCAAGAGCTGCCACCTTTATGTCATGCTTTTCGCAGACCTCAAGAGACTGCGTACCTATGGAACCTGTTGAGCCAAGTATCGACACAGTTTTTTCCATTGTCTTTTCCCCTTTTCACGGAAATATCTTCCCGTAAGATTTTATGATAAAATTCACTATAAAATGCGAAATGGACTATCCATGAATAGTCCGTTTCAGCAATATCACTGTACACCGAATAAGGTGATGAATACATAGAATGTGGGCAGCACAAAAAGAACGCTGTCAAAGCGATCCATAAGTCCGCCGTGTCCCGGCATTATCTTGCCGTAATCCTTAAAGCCTATCTGACGCTTTACCATTGACGCAGAAAGGTCACCCACAGTACCTATAACAGCGCAGACTGCACCTGTAATAAATGCAATTGCAGCTCTTTTTGCAGTAAAGCCGTAATAGCATGAAAATGCTACAGTATAAGCAATTGCAGTTGTAAGGATACCGCCCATGAGTCCCTCGATAGTCTTTTTCGGACTTATCTCAGGGCAGAGCTTGTGCTTACCGATAGCAACGCCTGTGAAGTAAGCTCCCGTATCGGCAATCCATGCGCCGCAAAGTCCCATAACGAGCAGGAAAAGTCCGCTTTTTGGATCATAGCGTTCCATGCGTACCATTGTAGTCATAGCCTGCGGAACAAGTATCATTACAGCAAGTACGAAAAATACCTGCTCGTAGCGTATCTCCTTATGCTTTTTCAGCCATGTTATGAAGATGACGAAAGCACAGAGAAGCATTATACCAAATACATATATTTTATATTTATCCTCATAACGCCACGAAAGGAACTCAAAACGTCCGGGATACTCTACTCCATAAACATTGATCTTTGTCAATATGCCATAGAGTATCGGTACAGATATACCGCAAGCCTCTGCCGCTATGAGAATAGGGATACACTTATGGAGCTTCACAGCCCGAAGCAGCTCAAAGAGCATTACTGCGATTATTGCTGCAACTGCTATGGGCAGAACTACAGTATCGTGAAAGAAAAGCACTATACCGATAAGAACTACGCCTACAGCACCTGAAATAATACGTGTAAGCATTACACACCTCCGAAGCGGCGGTTTCTGTTTGCATACTCTATAAGTGCCTTGTCAAGTTCGGCAGGTGTGAAATCAGGCCAGAGCACATCTGTAAAGTAGTACTCAGCATAAGCACACTGCCAGATAAGGTAATTTGAAAGTCTAAGCTCACCGCTGGGACGTATGAGCAGATCAACGTCGGGAATACCTGCTGTGTAGAGCTGGTCTGCTACAGCCTGTTCGTTGATGTCCTCAGGACGGATCTCGCCGTTTACAGCCTTCTGTGCAAGTATCCTTGCAGCATGGGCTATCTCATCACGTCCGCCGTAGTTTACTGCCATCATAAGAGTCATCTCGTCATACTTGGCAGTATCTTCTTCAAGACGTATCATCTTCTCCTGCAAGTCCTCATCAAAGGCAGACTTATCACCGAGAAAGACCATACGTGTATTCTCGCTGAGGAAGTTTCTTACATCAACGATATAATCACGGAAAAGCTCCATGATCGTATTTACTTCATCGGAAGGACGCTGCCAGTTTTCAGTTGAAAAGGCATAGAAGCTGATATTCTTCAAGCCGATGTCCTTGCAGTAGCGGACTATCTTCTTGAACTGCTTTGCACCCTCACGATGACCGAAGGAACGGGGCAGACCGCGCTTCTTAGCCCATCTGCCGTTTCCGTCCATGATAAAGCCTACGTGCTCGGGAAGCTTCTCGGGCAGCGTAAGCTCAGATTTTTCTTTTTTTCCGAATAATGCCATATTTCACCAATTATACTGTCATGATCTCTTTCTCTTTATCAGCGACCATTTTATCTACATCAGCACACATCTTGTCTGTAAGATCCTGTACCTTCTTCTCGCAGTCCTTAAGATCGTCCTCTGTGATCTCGGAATTCTTCTTCATAGTCTTGTACTTTTCCATTGTATCACGTCTGATAGAACGTACAGTTACCTTACACTCTTCACCGTACTTCTTGATGCTCTTACAGAGCTCCTTACGGCGATCCTCAGTGAGCTGAGGGAAAGCAAGACGGATAACGTTGCCGTCGTTTACAGGCTGGATACCGATATCTGAAGCCTGTATTGCCTTTTCGATAAGCTTAAGTGTGGACTTATCCCATGGCTGGATAACGAGAATTCTTGCCTCTGATACGGATACTGCTGCCATCTGGTTAACAGGTGTGGGAGCTCCGTAGTAATCTACCATTACCTTGTCGAGAACACCGGGATTAGCTCTTCCTGCACGGATAGAAGCAAACTCGTTTCCGAGGGCATTGAGGCTCTTGTTCATTTTTTCCTTAGCGATGTTAAGCTGTTCTTTCATGATAGTGATTCCTTTCGTTTATCAGTCCTCGGATACTACTGTTCCGATATTAGCGCCCATTACGGCGTCATAGATATTGTCGGGACGGCTGAGATCGAATACCAGCATCTTCATGTGGTTGTCACGGCACATAGCGGCAGCAGTGCTGTCCATTACGCCGAGGTCTTCGCCGATGACCTGTGAGAAGGTAAGAGTATCGTACTTCTTGGCGTCGTCAAATTTATGCGGATCCTTGTCGTATACTCCGTCAACGAGAGTAGCTTTAAGGAGTATATCTGCGTCTATTTCAACTGAACGGAGAGCAGCGGCTGTATCTGTTGAGAAGAATGGGTTTCCTGTGCCGCAGCCGAAGATAACTATCCTGCCCTTGTCAAGATGTCTTACAGCTCTGTTGCGGATATAGGGCTCTGCAATAGCAGCCATCTGAAGAGCTGTCTGTACTCTTACTACACAGCCAAGTGATTCAAGTACATCTGCAAGTGCAAGTGCGTTCATTGTTGTAGCGAGCATTCCGATATGGTCTGCACGGGTACGGTCCATAGCTCCGCTGGAACGTCCTCTCCAGAAGTTACCGCCGCCGACAACTACAGCTACCTGAGCGCCTGCGTCAGCACACTTCTTGATGCTTTTGCAGATCTCTGTTACCACATCATAGTTGAGTCCGGTCTTATTGTCGCCTGCAAGAGCTTCGCCGCTGACTTTTAATAAGATTCTTTTATACTTTGGTTCCATATAAGCACCTCACAAAAAATATATCTATAGTTTATTTTACACTAATTTCAATGATATGTAAAGTATATTTTCCGAAAAAGACGAAAAAATTTCTCGGATATTTTCGCTTCATGCCGAAAAACCGAGAACAGAAATTTCCTCACAAAGAATACTGTCATTCTGCACAAAA
>NZ_JAEEMU010000047.1 GCF_016283395.1 Ruminococcus sp. | reverse complement strand
AATCTTGTATTGAAAGCAGGCTGCTGGGTATCGGTTGTAGACCCGACTCCACAGGAGGTAAGGGAGCTTATAGAGGATTACGGTCTTGACAGCGGATTTGTAAAATCCTCGATAGATGAGGAGGAGTCGTCACGTATCGAGCGTGAGGACGACCAGACCCTTGTCATCATAGATACTCCTGTATCTGCAATTGATGACGACAAGACCAAGAATTTCTATACCCTTCCAATGGGCATCATAGTTAACGACGATTACGTTTTCACTATCTCTATCAGAGAGACACAGATACTCAATGAAGCCGCAAGAGGCGGCATACGCAATCTCAGACCTGATTTCAAGACAAGATTCGTGCTCCAGCTTCTTCTCAGGATAGCAGCACTCTTTCTTACCTACCTGAAACAGATAGATAAGATATCATCTGCTGCCGAGCAGGAGCTCCACGACGCTATGAAGAACGAGCTTCTCATGCAGCTTCTTGCACTTGAAAAGTCACTGGTATATTTTTCCACTTCACTCAAAGCCAACGAAGCAACTATCGAGAAGATATTCCGCGGCAGAGTAATAAAGCTCTACGATGAAGATCAGGATCTTCTTGAGGACGTTCTTATCGAGATGAAGCAGGCAATCGAGATGTCGAGTATATACACGGGTATCCTGTCCAGTATGATGGACGGCTTCTCATCAATAATCTCGAATAATCTGAACCTTGTAATGTGGAGACTTACTATCGTCACCATAGTTCTTCAGATTCCGAACATCATGTTTGCTTTTTACGGTATCAATACAGGAGATATACCGTTCAACTATACATGGGTCGCGCTTGCACTTACGGGATTTCTTACGATAGTAACAGCGTTCGCGCTGCTTAAATGGAAGAAGAAATAAAAAATGCCATGAACGTTATTTCGTTCATGGCTTTTCTGTTTTATCCAATTATATCCTTACTGAAAAGGCGCATTACATCGAGTTTCAGCGGTCGGTTCTGTGGCTTTTCAAGCAGCGGATCATCTGCAAGGAGCTCCTTTGCGCAGGTCTGAGCACGGTTCATAAGCTCCATATTGCAGGCGATATCCGCTATTTTCAGCGGCGGCAGACCGTGCTGAGCATTGCCGAAGAAGTCGCCCGGACCTCGCATTTTCAGGTCCTCTTCCGATATTTTAAATCCGTCGGTAGTCGAGGACATTATCTTCATACGTTTTACGCAGTCCTCGGTGGTATTATCAGTAATAAGGATGCAGCTGCTCTCGAAGCTTCCTCGGCCTACTCGTCCGCGGAGCTGATGAAGCTGAGAAAGACCAAATCTTTCAGCATTTTCAATGACCATTACAGCGGCGTTCGGCACGTCAACTCCGACTTCCACAACGGTAGTGCAGATAAGCACCTGTATCTCGCCGCTGCGGAATTTCTCCATTACCTTGTCCTTTTCGGCAGCCCTCATCTTTCCGTGAAGAAGAGCGGTAGTGTAGCCTTTAAGGTCGCCTTTTGCAGCCTCCTCGGCGTAAGTCTTTACGGCGAAAAGCTCGCTTTCGCTGTCCTCTATCATGGGGCATACAACGTAAGCCTGTCTGCCCTCGTCAAGCCGCTCGCGTACAAAGCCGAATGCACGGCTGCGGAGCTTTCCTGTGACCGCGTATGTCTTTACAGGCTTTCGACCTTTTGGAAGCTGAGTTATGGCGGATATATCAAGGTCTCCGTAGATGATAAGTGCCAATGTACGGGGGATAGGAGTTGCGGACATTACCAGCTTATGGGGAGCATCGCCCTTTTCGGCGAGAGCTGCTCGCTGAGCCACACCGAATCGGTGCTGCTCATCGGTGATAACAAGTCCCAGAGACTTATACTCCACATCTTTCTGTATTATGGCATGAGTACCAACGATAACATCGATCTCTCCTGCTGCTATCTGCTCGCGTATGGCAGCCTTTTTCTTTGCAGTAGTCGAACCTGTCAGCAGGCACACCTTTACACCGAAAGGTTCAAGGAAGCCGCTGAGAGTGCTGAAATGCTGCGATGCAAGTATCTCCGTAGGAGCCATAAGCGCGGACTGCACACCGTTCTGTGCGGAAAAATAGCAGGCTGCGGCTGCAACAGCAGTCTTGCCGCTTCCCACATCGCCCTGCAAAAGCCTGTTCATGGGGACATTTCTGCAAAGGTCGGATACTATTTCCGAAACAGCCTTTTTCTGGTCGTCGGTGAGCTCAAAGGGCAGTCCTTCCGTGAACGCGCTCACATCAACGCTGCTGTCCATTTGAAATGCTGTATTTCTGCGGCTTCTGGACTTCATAACAGACATACCTATCTGTAGTTTGAGAAGCTCGTCAAAGGCAAGTCTGCGTCTTGCTGTTTCGGCAGTAAGCTCGCTTTCGGGGAAGTGTATATTTTCAAGTGCCCACATAAGGGGACAGAGGTCGTATTTTCTTAAAATATCGTCAGAAAGTGTCTCAAATGGCTCATTGCGCATAAGTTCAAGAGCCTGCCGCATATTGGTTCTCACCATATTTACGGAAAGCCCCTGAGTAAGGTGGTATTTAGGCTGTATCAGTACCTTTTCATCGGCGCGGATATAAACAGGGGAGCTTATCTCCTTGCGCAGGAACGTACCTGCCACCTTGCCGTACATATAGTAAGTCTCGCCCTCTTTGAGAGCCTGAAAATAATACACGTTGTTATATACAACTATCAGTATATCATTCAGTCCGTCGGTAGCAGCGGCTTTGCAAATGACAAGTCCGCCTTTTATGCGCTGAGGCGGCATTTTCTTGTATACCGTCAGTTTCAGCACATTATAGTCACCGAGGACAGCCTGAGCAACAGGCACATGAGTGCGGAAGTCGAGGTAGTCTCGGGGGATGTGATATATAAGCTCATAGGGCGAGTTTATGCCGAGTTTGCGGTACTTTTCGCCGCGAGCCTTTCCGACGCCCTTTAGGTATTCGATTTCGCTGAAAAGAGTAGTGGGCATAAGCTGCTCCTTAAAAAGAATTATGGTAAACGACTAAAATACAAACAGAAAGGGCGGACATAAAGTCCGCCCGATGATCCAAACCAATTATCTCTGCTCACAGATAAGCTTGATAGCGGTTCTCTCTTCGCCGTCGATCTGGATATTAGCAAATGCAGGAATGCAAATGAGATCAATACCAATTGGTGCAAGATATCCCCTTGCTATAGCTATAGCCTTGATCGCCTGATTTGCCGCACCCGCACCTACTGCCTGAACTTCAACAGCCTTCTGTTCTCTGATAACGCCGGCAATAGCTCCGGCAACAGAATTAGGTGATGAGTGTGATGATACTTTCAGAATTTCCATTACAAAATAACCCTCCTGTTAAAAATATTTGTACGATAACTATGTCTTATATGCCTTAAGGCTATTCTATTGTACAATTGTATTATACCCTATAAATGGTAAAAAAGCAAGTACTTATTGCAAACTTTGTAGACTATCTTATAATTATTCTTTCTGTTTTGTGCGATTTGCCACTTTTTTCATCAAATTCAGTTATTGTTCCACAAAGAAAGCACGGACTGTCCGCCTCAATGAAGCGAACAGGCATACGAAAGCGGAACATATTGATAACTGAGGCGAAATCCACACCGAGGCAGGAGTCTTCAGGACCTGTCATGCCCACATCGGTAATATATGCGGTATGACCGCCTAATATACACTCATCTGCGGTCTGTACGTGTGTATGAGTGCCGAAAACGCCGCTTACCCTTTCGGTAAGATAATGACCCATAGCCTTTTTCTCGGAAGTAGCCTCCGCATGGAAGTCCACAAAGATGTTCGGGGTATCTATTTTACTAAGTATCTCGTCTATCTTGGTGAACGGATTATCCAGCGGCTCCATAAGGGCAGTACCCATCATATTGATAACGGCTACAGAGTACGCTCCCATGTCCAGTATGCGGTATCCGCTTCCAACACAGCCGCCCTCGGGGTAATTTGCAGGGCGCACCATGTATTCCTCGTCAAAGAGTTCAAGAGCTTCCTTGCGGCGGAAAGCGTGATTTCCCGTAGTTATGATATCCGCACCTGCTCTGATTATCATTTCCGCAGAAGCACGGGTTATACCGTTGCCCTGTGCGGAATTTTCTCCGTTTACGACAGTTATGTCTATATTATTTTCGTGTTTTATGCTGCTCAGCTTTGCCGAAAGGAATTCACAGCCTGCTTTTCCAACGACATCGCCGATAAAGAGTAGTTTTTTCATATTTCTCCCATTACTTCTTGCCTGTTTTCTTTTTGCCGCTGAGGTCAGTATCGTATGAGATACCTGTACCCTGTAGGCTTACGGTAGCCTTTTTCTTGTTATTTACGGTAACTTTGACCTTTTTGCCCGCTATTGTCGGACCGTCAACGGATATGCTGCCGCCCTTCTTGTTTTTGTTGAACTTCAAAAAGCTGAATATCTTGAAGCTTTTTCTGAAATGAAATCCCATAGTAGACCTCCCTTTTTAGCTGTCAGTCTGACGGTAAATAGTGATGACCGCCGAAAATTCGCATTACATCTTTATTATAATACCACAAAACTCGCCTATAATCAATACAAATATTATATTTTTTTAATATGATAAGTATTTTTCCTAATATAATTTTTTATAGGTATTGTAAAAAGCAAAAAAGTGTGGTATAATCAATAGGATAGCGGTCATTATCAGACTGCATTTGCATTTTAACAAAAGGAGTGATGATCCATGGTAGGCTTTGAAAATCATATCGGAAAGATCACTATTTCTGAAAACTATCTCGTTGAGATCGTAAAACACGCAGTTGTTGACTGTTTTGGTGTTGCAGGCGTATGCAACGTGACAACGTTCCGTTCGGCAGTATCTGCACTTACAGCAGGCAAGGCGTTTAGAAAGAACAAGGGAATACTGCTCCGCACCGACAAGGACGGCGGACTTATCATAGATCTCCATATCAAAGTGACATACGGCACTAATATCAATGCCGCTGTAAAGAGCATCACTCATAAAGTCAGCTTCGCAGTTGAAGAAGCTGCGGGTATAGATGTACACAAGGTCAACGTATTTGTTGATGATATGAACGCATAAGCGAGCAGTTTTTACTGCATACAGAATTGGAGGACTTTACTGTGATACACGGTTCTTTACTCAGAGACGCTGTTATCTCCGCTGCAATAACTATCAATAACAGAAAGCGCGAAGTCGATGAGCTCAATGTTTATCCTGTTCCCGACGGCGATACAGGTACAAATATGTCGATGACAATAGGCAATTCCGTTGCCGAACTCAAGAGACTTGACTCAAAGGCTCCCGTATCTGAGGTAGCTTCCACAGCAGCTTCGGCATTTCTGAGAGGTGCAAGAGGAAACTCGGGCGTTATACTTTCACTTATATTCAGAGGCTTTTCAAAGGGACTTTCAGGCTGCACAGAGGCAGGCTGCGAGAATTTCGCAGACGCTCTGCAATTCGGCGTAGATGCAGCATACAAGGCTGTAATGAAGCCTGTTGAGGGTACTATCCTCACTGTCGTAAAGGCAGCAGCTGCAAAGGCAAGAGAGATAGCAGCTGAGACTAATGACGAAGTTACTTTCTGGCAGGAAGTCTGCAATGAATCTGAGGCTGTGCTGGAAAAGACTACGGATATGCTCCCACAGCTTAAAAAAGCAGGCGTTGTGGACGCAGGCGGCAAGGGACTCTGCATTATATTCAGAGCTATGACAGATGTATTCGCAGGGGGCAAGATAGCCGAGCCTTCTGAGTCGGCAGCTCCACAGGACAGCTCCAATGACTCTTTCAGAACAGCCGTAAGCGAGTATGATGACGATATAACATATACATACTGTACCGAGTTTATGCTGGAAAAGAACGATAACTGTCCAGATGTATCAAAGCTTCGCGCATATCTTGAAACTATCGGCGACTGCGTGGTAGTCGTTGATGACGAAAAGATAATAAAGGTACACGTTCACACCGATAATCCGGGCAATGCTCTTCAGAAGGGACTTGAATTCGGCTACTTTATCAACGATCCGCGTCCAAAGATAGAGAATATGCGTATCCAGCACGAAAACAAGGTCAAGGACGCACAGGCTGCACAGGAGGGACTTACTCCTGCCGAACCCGAAAAGGAATTCGGCTTCGTTGCAGTTGCAGCAGGTCACGGTCTTGAAGCTATGTTCATGGATCTTGGTGCCGATGTAGTCGTAAAGGGCGGACAGACAATGAACCCGTCCACAGACGATATACTCCGTGCAATACTGAAAACACCTGCAAATACAGTATTCGTGCTCCCGAACAATAAGAATATCATCATGGCAGCAGAGCAGGCTGTAAAGCTCACAGACAGAAAGGTCTGCGTGCTCCAGACAAGGACCATACCTCAGGGTATAGCTGCTATGCTGGCATTTGACGAGAGTCGTTCTCTCAACGAGAACCGCATAGATATGACAAAGGCATTCGAGAAAGTCTCAACAGGTCTTATCACCTTTGCGGCAAGAGACTCCGAGTTTGAGGGACACCAGATAAAAGAGGGCGAGATACTGGCTCTTGACAACGGCAAGCTCTCATTCACAGAGCGTGATATAAACAAGGCTACATACAAGCTTGTAAAGAAGCTCTCAAAGGGCGATGTGAGCTACGTTACTCTTATCCACGGCGCAGATGTTCCCGAGGAGAATGCAGAGGAACTTCAGAAGTTCATACAGTCCAAGCTCAGCGACAAGATAGAGGTAATGCTCGTAAACGGCGGTCAGCCCGTATATTACTACATAATCTCAGTTGAATGATGGAAAGCTCCCGAAAAACGGGGGCTTTTTTGTCTGCAATCGCAGTTTTTAAACGATTATACTAACAGAGGGATGATCGGTTAAAAACTGCGTTTTTTTGTTCAATAATCATTATTTGCTGAATGTTGGACGCAAGTGAATTCTATGCCCGTAAATATTGATTTGTTGACCTTTATATGTTATAATAATGTTGTAAAGATTTTCTGGTAAAGGATGGTCTTGTATCATGTCTAAAAATTATGATGTTATTATAGCAGGCTGCGGAGCAGCAGGACTCTATGCGGCTATCAATCTGCCCAAGGAGTTGAATATACTCATACTCTGCAAGCGTGATCTTCCGCTGTGCAATTCTTCACTTGCTCAGGGCGGTATCGCAGGTGTGTATAATTCTCCTTCGGATAATATCCAGTATCATCAGAATGATACTCTTATTGCAGGAAGCTTCAAGAACAACGTGGACGCTGTTCATACTCTTGTAAGTGAGGCTGCACAGGATATCGAGCGTATCATCGAGCTTGGCGTTGAGTTTGACAAAAATCCCGACGGTACTTATCACCGCACTCTCGAGGGCGGTCACAGCCACCACAGAATATTCCACCATGCCGATGCTACAGGCAAGGAGATAACTACCACTCTCCTTGAAAATGTTCAGAAGCTCAGCAACGTGACCATAATGGAAAACACAATTATGTGCGGTGTGAAGCAGACAAAAACAGGCTATTCTGCATTTCTCAGACTGCCTGATGATTCATATGAGACCTGCAACTGCCACTTTATGATACTTGCAACAGGCGGTATCGGCAGAGTTTACCAGTTTACGACCAATTCTGCTATCGCAACAGGTGACGGTATCACCTTTGCATACGAAATGGGTGCTAAGATAAAGAACCTCAGCTATGTGCAGTTCCACCCGACAGCTTTCAACAATCGTGCTACACGCGAGTGCTTTCTCATTTCCGAGGCTGTACGCGGTGAGGGAGCATATCTGCTGAACTGCAAAAAAGAGCGTTTCATGCACAACTATGACGAGCGTCTGGAGCTTGCTCCGAGAGATGTTGTATCTCACGCTATCATACTTGAATCGCGCAAACAGAATTCAACGGATTTCTATCTTGATATAAGCTATAAGGACAGCGAGTTCCTCAAGAACAGATTTCCGATGATATATAAAAACCTTCTGGAGCAGGGCTATGACCTTACAAAAGAGCCTGTTCCGATATTCCCGTGTCAGCACTACCTCATGGGCGGCATTGATGTTGACAACAATTCCGAAACAAGCCTTCCAAATCTCTATGCCTGCGGCGAGTGTTCGCATACAGGAGTTCACGGAAGCAACAGACTTGCAAGTAATTCGCTCCTTGAAGCACTTGTATTCTCACGCCATGCTGCAAACAGCATAGCATCAAGAGCTGCGAATGCACCAAAGGACTTTGAAGAGGCAGAGTTTGATCCGCATCAGGGAAGTCCGCGCATACCTAAGGGAGTTCGTACAGAGACAAGAAAGATACTCCAGAACTGCTATTTTGTCATTCCTGATAAAAAGGCAGCAGCAGAGGGCTTCAAGCGTGTAAAGGAGATACGCGAGGACCTTGTGAACGGCGGTTATTTCGTAGACGCTGATTACGTGCTTGCAAAGTCTATCGTTACTGTTGCTTATATCATACTTGGCGAGGTAATGCAGTAATAACGTTAGTATAAAAATATCAATGGGGGTGATATTATGAAAAAACTGAGAGTTTTTGAAGCAGCTGTTGTTTCGGCTACTGTAATGGCATCAAATTCTGCGGCTTTTCATGCTGAAGCTGCGACAGCTCTTATTCGTGGGGATCTTAACCGTGATGACAGAACTTCTGTAAGCGATATGGTGATACTTAAAAATCACCTTCTCGGACGGTACGGTCTTAACGATACACAGCGGATAGCTGCTGATATCAACGGTGACTGTACCGTGGATTCGCTCGATCTCTCAGCACTTCAGGATATCATTCTCTCTAATAAAACTCTGCTGCCGAAAGGCACATGGATAGCCGACCAAGCAGGCTCAAAGCGTTATTTCAGCTTTGGTGAGGGCACAGGTACGGTGATATATCCAAACGGCAGCAGCGAGGATTTCACTATCGGCTCGGAAGAGGATATCCTTGCGATAAAAATGAGCAGATCGGGCAAAGAGGATAACGCATTTATCACATGGCAGAATGATAATGCCTTTGTCCTCAAATGGGACGACGGTACAGCTGAAACATTCAGATTTTTCAGCTATAATGCAGTAAATGCAAGTGAGATGCTCAGCGGTAAATGGGTGACCAGTGCAGGCAGGAACTTCGAGATAAGCGGTCTTAGCGGAAAGGTCACGGACAAGAGCGGCAATATAAACCGTTTTGAGTATGCTCCCGACGGAAAGAATATCGTTTTCCACATGGGAAGTACTGATAATAATACCGAGGGAACTATAGTACATACCGATTCCATGCACTTTACAGTAACATGGGCAGACGGCACGAAAGAGACCTTTACACGCCGCGAGATAGAGGTAAAGAACGGAATTACCTATGTAAACGGCATACTTATCGCAAATAAGACCTATTCTCTGCCGTCCGCATACGATCCGGGCAAGATACTTCCCGAGGCGCAGTCTGCTTTCGATACAATGGCTGCCGATGCTTCAAAGGCAGGATATAAATTAACTATCTGCTCGGGTTATCGTTCATATTCATATCAGAATCAGCTCTATAACGGCTATGTTGCCCGTGACGGCAAGGCTGCTGCGGATACTTATTCCGCAAGAGCAGGACATTCCGAGCATCAGACAGGTCTGGCTATGGATATAAACAATGCAAGCTCATCATTCAACGGTACTCCACAGGCTAAATGGATAGCAGCAAATTGCTGGAAGTATGGATTTATTATCCGCTATCCCGAGGGCAAGGAGAATATAACGGGATATATGTACGAGTCTTGGCACGTTCGCTACCTCGGCAAACAGCTTGCGAAAGAGGTATATGATTCGGGACTTACACTTGAAGAGTTCCTGTGTATAGACTCTAAATACAAATCATAATTTACGTTTGGCAGGGGCTCCTTTAGAACGTCCATTAAGGGAACGCCTTCTCTTGCAAGGCGTTCCCTCTTCAAAAACAGTCCACTGGACTGTTTTTGAATTCACCCTTTGCGAGGCGCTTTGTAACTGTGGGGCTTTACCCCACACCCCACCAGAGGCGCTGCCTCTGGACTTCGCCAAAGGAACACAGTCCCTTTGGAATCCCGTTCATGGGTTCGGCAACTTTATTTGAAAGGAACATTAATATGAAGCTTTTACAATGCTATGTTGACAATATAATCACAACTGCACTTATGGAGGACATAAACTACATTGACGCTGCTGCGGATAACCTTATTCCTGCTGACCACAGAAGCTCCGCTTACTACGTTGCAAAGGATTCGGGAGTTGTCTGCGGTATCGAGGTAGCTAAGAGAGTTTTCGACCTTGCTGGCGGAGATGTTGATTTCAAGATACTTCTCAATGACGGCACAAAGGTGCAGAAAGGCGATATCATCGCAGAGCTTGAAGGAAGTACTCTTACACTTCTTAAAGGCGAGAGAACAGCCCTCAACCTATTACAGCATATGTCGGGCATCGCTACTGCCACAAATAAGTGCGTGGAGCTGGTAAAGGGCACAAAGGCTGCTGTTACCGATACAAGAAAAACACTTCCCGGACTCCGTGCGCTTCAGAAGTACGCAGTAACTGTTGGCGGCGGAAAGAACCACCGCTTCAACCTTTCTGATGCGGCTATGCTCAAGGACAATCACATAGACGCTTACGGCGGTATAACTGCTGCTGTAAATGCACTCCGTGAGAAGATAGGTCATACTGTCAAGATAGAGGTGGAAGTGCGTACACTTGACGAGCTCCGCGAAGCTCTTGATACTAAGGTCGAGATAATCATGCTGGACAATATGAGCTGTGACGAAATGAAAGAGGCTGTTGCAATTGCTGACGGACGCGCTCTCCTTGAAGCTTCGGGTAATGTTACTGCTGAGAATATCCGCGCAGTTGCCGAGACAGGCGTGGATATAATCTCACTTGGTGCGCTTACTCATTCAGTAAAGTGCTTTGATATATCCATGAAGATCAAAAAGTGATCAGTGATTAGTGAATAGTGATCAGTAGGGAACGCCGTTTTGATATAGGGGCACACATTTAAGATGTTTTCGGAAGGATAACCATATCTTAAAACAGTTTTAGGGGGCAATCATAATGGAATTAATGTTCTGGCTTATGCTTACGATACCCATAGGCATATTTTTCATCTGTTTTGGCATTTACGCATGGAAACGAAAAAAGCCAATGTGGTTCTGGTCGGGGAAAGAGGTCAAAGAAAGTGAGATCTCGGATATCTCAGCCTACAACAGAGCAAACGGTATCATGTGGCTCTGTTTTTCTGCAATTTTCTGGCTGGCTGCTGTTCTGGGAGCTCTGAACTCAGAAGCAGCAGGTATAGTTATCATTGTCGGTTCGGTTGCAGGAATACCTTTGCTGTACCTTGCTTATCGGAAGATTTATTCCAAATATAAATGTAAATAAAAGTTATCGCCTGTAGTGTGAATTTTTACAGTACAGGCGGTTTGGTTTTTAATTCATTGTAGGTACGCCCTCTATAAAAGGGCATAAAAACGTGAAATTTCAATGTAAAACCATTGAATATCAGAATATATAAATATGACTTCTATGTTATGCATAAAAATCACCGTCTGCACTTGTGGAACATTCACAGTGCAGGCGGTTTTGTTTTTTTAAGGGACGCCCTCTCTTGCAGGGCGTCCCCTCTCAAAAAACAGTCCACTGGACTGTTTTTTGATTCACCCCTTGCGGTGCGCCTTCGTATTATTTCGCTGTTCTTTGAAAGCTGGGAACAGCGACCAGAGACGCCGTCTCTGACCTAACCGGTACGTCCCCTCTGTCGCTTTGCGACATCTCCCCATTTTATGGGGAGTCACTCTGCCAAAGGAACACAGTCCCTTTGGAATCCCGTTCATATTCTTGGTATATTAGTATTTCGGGCGGATACTATCCGCCCCTACAAGCGGCGCAGCCGCTTCCTAAAGGCTAATGGCTAAATATATGCATATTCATGCAAGCCTTGCACATAATACCGCTGAGGTGAGATGTATGGAAAAAGGAGGACTGCTGCCGTCACTTGATGACAGTATCAGGGAGATACGCCGTATTTCGGGCGGTTCGTCGGACTTGCTCATAAATCGTTTCGTTACAGGCGGCATACACTGCGCATTGGTCTGCTGTGAGGGCATGGTGTCAACATCAGTCATAACCGAGCTCATATTCGAGCCCATAACCGATATACCGCAGCAAAAGGAATCTCACGGACTGTTCCATTATATAAACGAGCAGCTTTTATTGTCCACTGACCGACCGCAGGTCAATGACTATGATACCCTTTTTAAGCTTGTTAATTCGGGATTTGCTGTGCTTATCGCCGAGGGTGTGGACTTCGGACTTGCTTTCGGAGTGCAGGGCTATAATTCCCGCGGAGTGCAGGAGCCCTCAGGCGAAGGGAATATCATGGGAGCACACGAGGGCTTTACGGAGACTATCCGCACAAATATGTCGCAGATACGGCGGAGGCTTAAAAGTCCCGAGCTGGTCATGGAGCTGTTCACCAAGGGCGAAAAGAGCCATACCGACCTTTGCTTCTGCTATATGAAAGACCGTGTGCCTAAATCCCTCATGGAAAAGGTCCGCCGCTCACTTGATGATGTTAAACTCGAAGCCATACTGACTACAGGATATCTGCGTCCATTCGTTGAAAACGGCAGCTTTGAGATATTCGACTCCACAGGTACTACCGAGCGTCCCGATGTGCTGTGTTCAAAGCTTATCGAGGGCAGGGTAGCCCTGCTTGTGGACGGAGTCCCCTATGCAATAGTGATACCGCGGCTGTTTTGTGAGAGCTTCCAGACACTTGACGATTACGCCTATAAGCCGTACTACGCGGTATTTATTCGCTGGCTGAAATATGCGGCTTTTCTTGCGGCAGTACTGCTGCCGTCCTTTTATGTGGCGATAGTGATGTATCACCCCGAATTACTGAACAGTACGCTGTTCATGCTTCTTGTCGAAGCCGAGAAAAAAGCACCGCTGTCCATATTGACAGAGGCACTTTTCGTACTGCTCATGTATGAGATAATACGGGAGGCAGGAGTAAGACTGCCTAAGCCCGTGGGCGGAGCAGTCAGTATAATAAGCGGACTTATCATCGGTGATGCGGCAGTTAATTCGGGACTTGTCAGCACTCCTCTGCTTACCATGACTGCACTTTCCGTGCTTGGCGGACTTGTAGTGCCCGAGCTTAATCCGCAGGTGACAGTGCTGAGGTTTGCTTTTGTGGTAGTCGGCGGTATACTGGGACTTTTCGGCATAAGTCTCCTTGCCTGTGCGGTGCTTGTGAATATATGTGCAACTGAGGATTACGGCTTTCCGTATACAGCTCCGCTGTCGCCGTTCAAAAGGAAAGGCATGGGTGACACGGCTGTGCGTATAGGCATGAAGAAAATGCAAAGCCGCGGCTTTACTGTGGAGGAATACCATGAATAGCATCTCAAAAAGTCAGCTGGCTGCACTTCTGCTCATAACGGATATGTTCGAGCTTTTTTGCTTCAGCGGCAATATGTCTCTTCAAACATTATACGGAGTTCTTGCAGGCATAGCCTTGCAGCTGCTTGCTGCACTGGTTCTTGCGGCAAAGGGGACTGAGCTGAAAAAATGGGCAGCTGTTTTTTATCTGGCGTATACGGTATTTTTCGGTGGAACGCTGTTTTCTGCACTCTGGCGGACAAGTGGTGCTGTATATATACCGTCCGAAAGCGGCAGCGGAGTCAGTGGACGGCTTTTAACAGCAGGACTTATCGCACTTGTGTGTCTTTACAGCTCGTCAACGGGAATAAAGCCTGTTGCGAGAGCTGCGGTGATCGCAGCAGCGGCAGGTATATTCTGTCTGGGGATAGATTTTGCAAGTGCGGTATTAAATGCCGAATGGGAGAATATTGCAGTTCCCGAAAAGAGTGGATTATTTTACGAAATTGCAAGAGGAACGGCTCTCAGCGGAAGTCTCGGAAGTATGGCGGTGCTGTCGGGAGCAGTAAAAGGGGAGCGTTCAAAGGCATTTGTGTGGTATTTTGCGGCAAAGGCGATAGTATCGGCTGTACTGATACTGACTGTGCTTGCTGTATCAGGCGGAATAATGTCCGTAACTCCTTTTCCTGTTATAACTGCGGTACAGCTGTCACAGCCCTTTGACGCGCAGCGCATAGACGCGCTGTTTCTGGTGATATTTGCAGTGTTTGCAGTCTTTTCTGCGGCATTGCAGGTAATGACAGGTGCATATCTCATCAAGCAGATATTTCCTCAGTTTGTGCGCTGGCGGAGCAGTACGGTCATCGTGCTTATCATAGGTGCTGCACTGATGATATCGGGACGTGAGCTGCTTATCGTACGCGCCTGCGCGGCAGCTGCCGCGCTGATATTCGCGCCCTATGGCGCGAAAAAATCCGCTGCATAAAGCAGCGGACAGGCGCGTATCAATTGCGGCTTTTTTTAATTCTGAGCTTTCGGAAGAAATCCGAAAGGATATCGGCACATTCTTTTTCCATGATGCCCCCTGTGACTTCGGGGCGATAATTGTACGGGAACTCGAACATTTTCTGTACAGATACGGCAGAGCCGCTTTTTACGTCGTATGCACCGAAGTAAACATTATCTATCCTTGAATTGATGATAGCTCCGCAGCACATGGGACAGGGTTCGAGAGTAACGTAGATAGCACAGTCGGGCAGCCGCCAGCCGCCGAGCTTTTTGCAGGCAGCGTCGATAGCTATTATCTCTGCATGAGCAAGTGCGTTCTTTGCAGTCTCGCGCATATTTCTGCCCTCGCCGACTATTTCTCCCGTAGTCTTTTTGACTACCACAGCTCCTACAGGGACTTCGCCCTCATCAAAAGCCATCTGAGCGAGTTCGAGTGCTCGCTGCATATATTTTTCCATTAAATCCACCTAAAAGAACATTTTTATACAAGCAGCCAGCAGACAAAGGCATACTATAGCAGGTACGGGGAAGCTTTTGCAGGCTATTCCCAGTCGCTGAGTGTCTGTATATTTAGAGTTGAATTCAGCGATATGATGCTCTTTCTTTTTCCGTTTTATAAGATATAGCATCATAACTCCTATTGCTCCTATAACGAATACAACGAGCATGAAAGTATTTCGTTTAAGGAATATCTTATCGGGAGAGCTGTCCTCAAGGAGCACAAGTGCGAGCCTGTACATCTTGAAGCATATCTGAACGAATATAGCTGTTATGATAGTTCCGCTGCGCAGCATACCGATAGAAGCTATTATCGAGATAAGTAAGGCAGCAGGAAGTTCGCGGAAATCCTGTACCAGAAGTCCAGACATAGCTGTTGTTATCGCAACAGCGAATACGTCGCCGAATTGTCTGAGCGCATTGAAAATAGCACCGCGGAAGAAAAGCTCATACAGCACGGATATGATAACGATATCGAATATAGTATACACAACGAACTGGTTCTGGCTCCATACCGAAGCATCGGCGTTTATGGAGCGGAAGTAGTTAAAGACCAGCATGGTTCTGTTGGTGTATATATTGGGCAGACAGGTAACGGTGCTTACTGCCAGCGTCATACAGATAGTTCCAAGCATATCAGAAGCATGATTGAGTGTGCTCATATACTCAAGTCTTGGGGGCATTCTGAGCTTCTTATGAAGATATACCGCAGGCACTAAGATCTTTACGCATGAAGTGACGATAAGAGCGGTTATTACCTGAAGGCTTCCGCCGTAAAGACCTGTACTGAAAAAAGAAGTGTGCAGGTCAAATCCGATGAAATCAAAAACAGATATTACAAGCTTACTGATGATATTATCTATGAGTATCCACATAAGCATAGCAATGCCGATGATGTTCATTACTCTGCCAATGCAGTCGCGCTCTGCTTTGGAAGCGGATCTGTTTTCAAATCCTTTTCCTTCAACAAAAACACTTTCCCTGCGGTCAAGTTCAAAATTGAAGGCATATGGATTATCTTTATCTTTTCGCCATTTTTTAAAATTATCGTTATAGGTCTGGTTCTGGGTCGAATAGTCAAATTGATCGACAACACTTATTATGGTATTTCCTGAGGTGTCAGTGAGTTTCATTGGCTCACCTCCTACAATTTCTCATTATAATAGTATCATATTTCAGCAGAGACAGTGTTGATATTTTAGATTGATAATTTAAACAATCTATGAATAAGGAGAGAAAATGAAGAAACCTATTTTGCTTTTGCCAGCGTTATTATTCGTTTTTTTAACAGGTTGTGCATCGGGGAAGATACACGAGAAAAGCTATCTCAGGGCAGCGGCTGTATCAGGAGAAAACGGACGTGATCTTGTGCTCGCTTTCTTTGATGATGATACAGTTGCCGAAGCATCGGGAGAGGATATGTGTGATGCTTTGAAAGCTGCCGCATTTAAGACAGGAAAGCCTGTTTTTACGGGATATACCGAGCTTATAATAACAGACGGTTCAGAGAGCAGGGAAAGACTCGTTCATGCGCTGAACGATTGGAAAGTATCGCCGTCATGTCTGGTCGTATATTGTGGTAATGGTGGAGAACTGCTGAAAGAAAGGGATACTGAAAAACTTATCGGTGCTGCGAAGCAGGCTGTAGAGCAGGGGAATGCTCCTGACTGCGATATAATAACAGTCCTGGGAAAGCTCTGCATCGGTCATACCGCTGAGATCGCCGAGCTGTATCCTGACGGTACAGCAGGCAGTCATATTATATATTAGTTCTGATGCCTTACTACGCCGTATTCGTCATCGAGACGGTAGTAGGGACATGAGTAATTAGTGCCCTGTAAGAAGCGATACATCTCGTCCTCATCGAGATTTATCATACAAACATAGCAGTCATAGTCGTCGTCATAGACATAGTTTGTACAGGTCTCACAGTTGGTGGCTTTTTTCTTCTTGTCCATGTGTCATATATCCTCCATGGAAAGAGTTGCTACAGCATTGAGACTTTCGTCTGCGGTTATTCCTGCAAGCAGGTTGTAGCTGCCCTGACAGGCTATCATCGCACCGTTGTCTCCGCAGAGCTTTTTCTCGGGCATATAGAACTCAAAGCCTCGTTCTGCACAGGCTTCGGACAGTGCTGCGCGGACTCCCGTATTGGCGGAAACACCGCCTGCGAGAGCCACTTTTTTATATCCGAGGGCTTCTGCCGCGTGGATAGTCTTGTCTGTGAGTATTTCGGAAATAGTCTTTTGCAGACTTGCGGCAAGGTCATCACGGTTTATGTCCGTGCCTTTCTGCTCGGCGTTGTGGAGCAGATTGATGACGTTTGTTTTGAGTCCCGAAAAGCTGAAATCAAACTCACTTCCCGCAACGGCAGGGTGAGGGAGCTTGAATGAAGCAGAGTCGCCGTTTTTAGCGGCATTGTCTATGTGTACTCCGCCAGGATAAGGAAATCCCATAGCTCTTGCGCACTTATCGAAACATTCTCCTGCTGCATCATCGTGAGTCCTGCCGACTACACGGAATTTCGTATAGCTCAGGACTTCTATGATGTGGCTGTGTCCGCCGCTTGCCACAAGGCAGAGGTAAGGCGGCTCAAGGTCAGGGAATGTAAGATAATTCGTAGCGATATGACCTGCGATGTGATGCACTGGGATAAGCGGCTTTCCGCAGGACATAGCCAGAGCCTTAGCAAAGCTGACTCCCACAAGGAGTGCGCCTATAAGTCCGGGGGCATATGTGACTGCGATGCCGTCAAGGTCGTCAAGACTGACATTTGCGTCATCGAGAGCCTTTCGTACCACTCCGAGGATATTCTCGCAGTGCCGTCGTGAGGCTATCTCGGGGACTACGCCGCCGTACTTCTTGTGCTCCTCTATCTGTGTGGATATGACAGAGGAGAGTATCTCGCGGCAGTCCTTGACTACGCTTGCGGCGGTCTCGTCGCAGGAGCTTTCAATTCCAAGTATAAGCATACTATATCTTCTTTCATTTATTAATACGGCATTTGCCGTTTACATATATGTTTATTCATAGGCGAACACTGTTCGCCCCTACATGGGTTCGTGTTATTTATTACGTAAGCCATACACGAGCAAGTGGCATTTTCTACAACTAAGCACTAATAACTAATCACTTGTCTCTGTTTAGCACCATAACGTCCGCGTCCTCAACGGGATCGTGGTAAAACCTCTTTCTTACGCCTGCCTTTACAAATCCGAAGCTTTCGTACAAAGAGATCGCGGCGAAATTTGAGCTTCTCACCTCAAGGGCTATATTCTCAACATCTTCGGGGATCATAGCTAAAAATGTTTCCATGAGCATACGTGCAACGCCCATGCGGCGGTATTCGGGAGCAGTAGCAACAGTAAGTATCTCGCCCGTATCTGCGGCTGTGAAGCCTGCTATAAGACCTGCAAGGCAGTCGCCGTCATATGCGGCAAGTACAATGCCGCCCGATTTGGCAGCTTCCGAACGGAAGTCCTCGGCAGACCAGCCTTCCGAGCCTACGCACAGCTTGTCAAGAGCGGAAAGCTCATCGTAATTTAATTGAAAATTGAGAATTGAGAATTGAGAATTATTCATCGGTTCTCACCTTATTTATGTGTATTCTTTATTGTGGACGCACATTGTGCCATAAACGATGTACGATTATCGTTTTTGATAAAAGTGAGCGAGTTTACGAGCGACAACGTGGCAAGGGTGCAGCGTCACGCTGCTTAGCCCTTGGCATCATACCATGAGTGTCCCTGATGAACGTCAACTGCAAGCGGTACTTTCATATCGTAAACGCCCTGCATCTCTTCTTTGAGAAGCTCCGCACACTTATCCGCGCATGATACATCGGACTCAATGATAAGTTCATCGTGTACCTGCAATATGAGCTTCGCGTCAAGCTTTTCAGCTTTCAGGCGATTGTATACGTTTATCATTGCTATTTTGATAAGGTCAGCGGCAGTTCCCTGCACGGGAGTGTTCATAGCGATACGCTTGCCTGCTGCCTGCAGCATCTTATTTGACGATGAAAGCTCGGGGATACGGCGTTTTCTGCCGAACATCGTAGTTACATAGCCGTTCTTGAAAGCATCGTCAACAGTAGTCTCCATGAACTGATTTACCTTCGGGTACTTCGCAAGGTAATCGTTGATATATTTCTTTGCCTTTGCAACGGAAGTTCCGATATCCTTTGCAAGGGAGAAAGCTCCGATACCGTAGATTATACCGAAGTTTACTGCCTTTGCAGCACTTCTCATCTCGGGAGTCACCATGAACAGCGGCATATCGAATACCTGCGCCGCAGTTGAGGTGTGTATATCCTCGCCCGAAGTAAATGCTTCGGTCATATTTTCATCGCCGCAGAGATGTGCCATAACTCTCAGCTCGATCTGGCTGTAGTCGGCATCAATGAGAGTTCTGCCCTCAGCGGCTGTGAAGAATTTTCTCATTTTCGCGCCAAGCTCTGTACGGACTGGGATATTCTGCATATTAGGCTCTGTTGAGCTTATACGTCCTGTACGTGTCTCAGTCTGTCTGAACCATGTGTGGATACGTCCGTCGGGAGCAACTTTGTCAAGAAGTCCTGCAACGTAAGTGGAGTTAAGCTTTGTGTACTGACGGTATTTCAGCACATTGTCAACGATAGGAGCATAGTTTCGCAGCTCTTCCAGTACCTCAGCGTTTGTGGAGTAGCCGCTCTTTGTCTTTTTCTTTGCAGGGAGTCCCATTTCCTCGAACAAGACTGTTCCAAGCTGTTTCGGTGAGGAGATGTTGAATTCGTGACCTGCCTCGTCATATACCATCTGCTGAGTTTCTTCTATCATCTCCGACAGGTACACTCCGAAGTCCTTAACGCCCTGCTGGTCGATGAGTATGCCGCAGTCCTCCATAGAAGCAAGGACTTCCGTAAGGGGCAGCTCTACCTTTTCGAGAAGCTCGGTCATGCCTTCTTTATCTATCTCGGCGCGGAGCTTCTTTACAAGTCCGTTCAGCGAGAGAAGCTCGGCAAGTTCGCCGTTTTCGCTGTAGTAGTGAACGCCGTACTCGGCGCAGAGCTTGTCAACAGCGTAGTCCGAAGCAGATGTATTCAGCAGATATCCGCAGATAGCTGCGTCACTTTTTATATTTTTCAGTTCACCGCCGTGAGCCATAGCCCAGCGGTAGTGTGCTTTTGCGTCATCGGTGGATTTATCACATTCCGAAGCGAAGAAAGCTGCAATAAGCTTTTCGTCCTCGGCAGTGTATACATTGTCGCCGCTGCGTACAGAGAGCTTATCATCGCGGAAAAGATACTCGCATTCGGTGAGCTTTGCAATGATATCCTCACTGAGCTGGCTAACCTGCGCATTTATGACAGGTGCTTCCTCTGCCTTGATTTCGGGAGCAGAGTTAGTGCCCTCAGTAGCACTTATACCAAGTTTGTCAAGGAGCTTGAACATCTCAAGGTCTGAAAGCATACGGCTCACAGCCGCTGTATCGGTCTCGCCGATTTTGTAGCTTTCAAGGTCAGTATCTATGGGAGCATCGCGGACTATAGTTGCCAGCCATTTGCTCTCCTTTGCGGAGTCAGCTCCAGCGGCAAGCTTTGCCTTTACGCCCTTTGTAAGTGAGGAGTCCTCATATTTTTCGTAGAGAGTCTCAATGCAGCCGTACTCCTTTATAAGTGAGGAGGCTGTCTTTTCACCTATGCCTGCAACTCCTGGGATATTGTCGGAGCTGTCGCCCATAAGAGCTTTAAGGTCTATGAGCTTTATGGGCTCGAATCCGTAATCCTCATTGAACTTTTCGGGAGTATAGTAAATATTCTCCTTATTTGTAGCGAGTATGACAGTTACCTTGTCGTCGATGAGCTGCAAGCTGTCGCGGTCGCCTGTGAGTACATAACATCCATTTCCACTGTCAGAGCAGAGCTTGGAAAGCGTACCCAGTACGTCATCAGCCTCGTAGCCCTCACATTCCACTACCTTTACGCCCATAAGACCGAGAAGCTCTTTTACTCTCGGCAGCTGCTCTGCGAGCTCGGGCGGCATACCCTTGCGGTTAGCCTTGTAGTAGGATACAGCCTTGTGTCTGAATGTGGGAGTGCGCAGATCAAAAGCAACAGCCACCGCATCAGGTCTGACATCGCTTATGTTGCGCATATATATATTCATAAAGCCGAATATGGCGTTGGTGAATTCACCTTTTTTGTTTGAAAGCAGCTTTATACCGTAGAATGCACGGTTAAGGATACTGTTTCCGTCTATAGCGAGAAGTTTCATGGCAAGCTCCTTTTTCAGCTGTCAGCCGTCATTTTTTCGACTGAGAGGATAAGACTGACAGTTCTATACATATAGCACTCTTTATTATATCACACATTTATAATTAAATCAATGACTATGAAAAAGATTTTGCATTTTTTTGCGAAAAATCGGAAAAGTGTGCAAAAATTGCTGTTGCAGAGTCGGACTGAGACATGATCGGGGCTGTCACAGCATGCCAAAACTGACAAAAATATAACAAAGTTCCTTTTTTTATATATCACAGCAACGGTTTGCCGCCGATTTCGGCTCTCAGAGCAAAAAATGCAATAACTTTAGGTAATATTGCTATTCTGAAAAAATACTGTCAAAATGTGCCTTATGTCTATTGACACATTGACAAAAAACAGATATAATAGTATTAGAGGGACGTTTGGTTTTTGCCGATCGTTCTGTTTTAGCGGTATGCGAACCGCTTATTTATGATAAACTTTAGGAGGTAATATACAATGTCACTGACAAAAAATCCCAATGTATTAAAGTGGGTTGACGAGATGGTTGCTCTCTGCCAGCCTGATAAGGTAGTTTGGATCGACGGCTCACAGGAGCAGATCGATGCTCTCATCGAAGAGGTTACTTCACTTCCTGATGACAGCTGGGACAAAATGTACAAGCTCAATCCTGAGAAGTACCCAAATTGTCTCTACCACAGAACACGCGCTAACGACGTTGCTCGTGTAGAGGACAGAACATTCATCTGCTCAAAGGAAAAGAAGGGTGCAGGTCCTACAAATAACTGGATGGCTCCTGATGAGATGAAGGCTCTTCTTACACCTATGTACAACGGAGTAATGAAGGGCAGAACAATGTATGTTATCCCTTATTCAATGGGACCTATCGGTTCACCGCTTGCTAAGGTAGGTGTTGAGGTTACTGATTCTATCTATGTTGTTCTCAACATGAACATCATGACAAGAATGGGTAAGCAGGCATTTGAGAACCTTGGCGATACTTCTGACGATTTCGTAAGAGGTCTCCACTCAAAGGCTGACGTTGATCCTGAGAAGAGATATATCGTTCAGTTCCCAGAAGAGAACACAATCTGGTCTATCAATTCTGCATACGGCGGAAACGTTCTCCTCGGCAAGAAGTGCTTCGCACTCCGTATCGCTTCATTCCAGGGTAAGAACGAGGCTTGGATGGCTGAGCATATGCTTATCCTCGGCGTTAAGAAGCCTAACGGCGATGTTAAGTACATCACAGCTGCATTCCCGTCAGCTTGCGGTAAGACAAACCTGGCTATGCTTATCCCGCCAGAGGGATACAAGAAGGACGGCTATGAAGTATTCACAGTCGGCGACGATATCGCTTGGATGAAGCCAGGCAAGGACGGCAGACTCTACGCTATCAACCCTGAGAACGGCTTCTTCGGTGTTGCTCCTGGTACAAACGCTAAGTCTAACTACAATGCTCTTGCTTGTACAAAGAACGGTGCTATCTTCACAAACGTTGCTCTCGATAACAGCGACAACACAGTTTGGTGGGAGAAGCTCAACGAGAATCCGCCTAAGGATGCAACTGAGTGGACAGGTATCAAGTGCGACGGTGAAGCTTGGGTAGCTGAGGGCAAGAAACTTGCTCATCCAAACTCAAGATTTACAGCTCCTGCTAAGAACTGCCCATGCATCTCACCTGAGTTCAACAATCCTGAGGGCGTTCCGATCTCTGCTATCATCTTCGGCGGCAGAAGAGCTACAACTGCTCCTCTCGTATATCAGTCATTCGACTGGACACACGGTACATACCTCGGATCAGCTGTATCTTCCGAGACAACAGCTGCTGCTACAGGTGCTGTAGGCGTACTCCGTCACGATCCTATGGCTATGAAGCCATTCATCGGCTACAATGTTGGTGACTACTGGGCACACTGGCTCGAAATGGGCGCAAGACTCGGCAGCAAGGCTCCTAAGATCTTCAACGTAAACTGGTTCAGAACTGACGAAGAGGGCAACTTCCTCTGGCCTGGTTTCGGCGACAACATGAGAGTTCTCGACTGGATCATCAAGAGAGTTGAGGGCGAAGTTGACGCTGTTGAAACTCCTATCGGATTCCTTCCAAAGGCTGAGGATATCAACCTCAAGGGCATCGAGGACGAAGTTCCTGCATCTGCTCTCCAGAAGCTCCTCACAGTAGATAAGGAAGAGTGGAAGAAGGAGATCGCTGAGATGAGAAGATACTATGACGAGGACATCAAGGCTAAGGGCGCCAATATCCCACAGGCACTTTACGATGAGCTCGACATGATCGAGGCTAACCTCAATAAGTAATTTCTGATATAAGCAACTTGTAAATATAAAGGCTGTCGCTTTGCGGCAGCCTTTTGTTTTACAAAAACGAGGGATATGGAGGGGGAATCATGTTCATTTTATACTTGTGCATAACCGTTGTTATGGTGCTTTTTATGGTGTATATGATACGCTGGTATATGCGGGAAAAAGATATATCGTCTCTTACATCTGAGGCGGACGGGGAGATAGTTAAGGTCACGAAGCAGAATTATAAAGAGCCTGACAGTGGAGAGAAAAAGATTGTTTATACTCTGAAAGTTGCTTATTTTGTTGACGACAGGCAATATAAAACTTCAATGTGCACATATGAAGATGGAGTAAGCTTTCAGGAAGGACAGTCTGTGACAGTTCTGTATGATGAAAACAGACCGCGACATTCTTATGTTAAAGGCGATAAGCAGCCGCAGCTTAGGTGGCGGAATTATATGATCGGCTCGATAATACTCTTTGTGGTATGGGTAATAGTTTTTATAATGACCATGCCGTTAACACTTGGATTTACGAGAACGCAGAAAGAACGATTCAATTTTGTCATGCACATATTTTTCTTTTTGTTTTCTATAGCAGGACTTATCATTTATCCTCGAACAAAGGAATATAAAAAGAAGCGTGAGAATGGTATATCAGCAAGGAAAGAACTGGGAGCAGTGATATTAATTATATGCAAAACGGGGTTTGACCTGATATGGGATTTGATTGAAATGCTGTTATATCGGTAGTGGCGTAAAAAGCTCCCTTTACGGGAGCTTTTTCATGTGTTCGATAATATCACTCGGCTGACTAACGTGTTCAAAAAGGTCGCCCGGCTGACATTGGAGCACCTCGCATATAGCGTTCATGGTCTCGAAGCGAATACCCTTCATCTTGCCTGTTTTCAGGTTGGAGAGATTGACGTTGGTCATCCCCACCCTTTCGGCAAGCTCGTTCAGCGACATTTTTCGGTCAGCCATCATTTTGTCAAGTCTGATTATTATAGCCATTCCGCACCTCTTAGGCAATAAGGTCGTTGTCTTTCTGGAGACTCATACCGTAGACGAAAAGTTCTGATAAAATACCGATGATGATACCTAAGAATATTACAAGCATATTCATCGAACTGAAAGTGAAGGATATGGCTTCGTTACCGTTCTTGCTTGTCATCTCAGTGATCCTCGGCATAATGCCTCCGACTATAAGGATAAGCGACATTGCGCGGAGCTTTGTAATTATCTTCTTTGAGAAAGGTTTGCCTGTTCTTTTTATCTCAAGCAATATAAGGCTGAGAAGTCCAAGTTCGGCAAAGATGATGAAGCAGTACACAGCGTTGCTTATGCACTCGGGCGAACCGCCGCGGAAGTACTCAATGATGTGATATACTGAGAATGCCAGTTCGACAAAGCATAGCCCACATGAAATAAATGTGTCGGCAAAAGTGCGTTTTTTAAGGTCTTTTGATATTGAATCATTCATTATAACATCTCCTTTTTAAAGTAAGAGTTTAAGTTTTTAAAGTTTTTGATAGCTATATTATAACACTGAAATTAAAGCGTGTCAATAATAATTTAAAGTCTTGCTTTAAATTTATAGAGATGCATAATCAAGATCATAAAAACAGTCGCTCTTATGAACACAATAAATAAAAGCTCCCGTTACGGGAGCTTTTGTGTTTATAACTTACTGTAAGCCGTTCTTCTTGTCGATACCATTCATGCTGAGACCAGCTGAAACAGTGCTGCTGAGCTTGCTCTTTACAGTCTTGATGCTCTGGAGATTTCTTGAGTAGTAATTCTCGGTATCGTTGAGCATTTTTGCAACTGATGTAGCAGCGTTCTGCTGGAGGTTCTTTGCAGCTGTCTGTGCCTTTGTGAGCATATCCAGTGCCTTTTTCTTAGCCTCTGTAACGATAGCCTCGCGTGAAACTATCTGAGCAGCACGCTCCTCAGCCTTGCGTATGATAGACTCGGCATTGAGCTTAGCCTCATTGAGAATACGCTGGCAGTCGAATTCGATCTTCTTAGCCTCTTTGAGTTCGTGAGGCATATTAAGGCGAACATCATTTATAAGCTCGCGCATACGCTCGCCGTCGATCACTTTCTTATGTGATACGAATGGGACAGAGGACGCCTTGTCAAGAAGTTCGTCCATTTCTTCTAAAATCTCATCAATGCTCATAATGATTACCTCTCCTTAATAAGTCTTTGTTTTATATCTTCAAGTATATCCTCGGGAACAAAGTGGCTGATATCTCCGCCGAAATAAGCGATCTGTTTTACCAGGCTTGAGCTGAGATACATATTCTCGGTAGCTGTGGTCAGGAAAACTGTTTCAGCTCCTGCGTAAAGCTTTTTATTGGCAAGTGCCATCTGGAATTCGTATTCAAAGTCGCTGACAGCGCGGAGTCCTTTTACAATAGCGACAGCACCTACATTTCTTACGTAATCCGCTAGAAGTCCGTCAAGTATATCTATTACTACGTTATCAAGGTCGCGTGTGACCTGTTCTATCATCAGCATACGCTCGGTAGCTGTGAAGCTTGGCTGTGCCTTGCCTGCATTTCGGGATATGAGGACTATTACCTTATCAAAAAGCTTGGAAGCTCTTGTTATGATATCAAGATGACCAAGTGTAACAGGGTCGAAGCTTCCGGGACAAACGGCTATTCTTCTCATTCTTCAGCCACCTCCTCGGACGGTTTGCAGAAAATAGAGACATTGATCTTGCCGTAGCGGTAGGTCTTTCTGAGAACCAATCCCTCGGGAGCCGCAGGCTCATCAGCTTCACATTCATACTCACATATTATAAGACCTCCGTCGCGGAGCTTTTTAGCCGCAAAGGGGAGTATATTTGCTATGTGGCTGTGTCTGTATGGCGGATCGAGGATTATTACATCAAAGGTCTGAGCGGTAAGCTTTATATAATCGTAGCTGTCGCGGTTGATGACCTCTGACTGCCGTTCAAAGCCTGTATTGCGCAGATTTTCATTTACGCATCTGATAGAGCGGAGTGAGCTGTCGATAAATACAGCGTGGTTAGCTCCGCGGCTGAGTGCTTCGATACCCATCTGACCGCTTCCTGCGAAGAGATCGAGTACACGCGCACCTTCCAGCTCAAACTGAACGGCGGAAAAAATACCTTCCTTGACCTTGTCGGCAGTAGGTCTTACGTCAAGACCTTCGGGCGCAACAAGTTTACGGCCTCTTGCAATGCCTGTGATAACTCTCATGTTTTAGTGCTCCGAAGCCGCAGCGGTAAAACTGCGGTTTCCGCATTTACGGCATACGGATACCGAATTATATATACATCTTATTATATATTATTTTTTTCATCTTGTCTATATTATTTTTTCAAAATAGGCGATTTTGACTAAAAAACGTTGCTTTCATTTGTTTATCATATACACATTTGAGTGGTTAGTGATTAGTGAATAGAGCTTAGTTATAAGGGGATTGCGGGCGGTAAGGAAGCGTGGGCGGATAATACCGCTCTACTATGCACTATGCACTATGCACTAAATACTAACCGCTAAAAAATTTGTTTCACAAATTTTTGGCAGGGGTATTGACAAGTGTGTATATAAATGATATAATGTGTATAACGTATATATACAATATTGAGGTGGACTATGGATATTATTATCAGCAATTCATCGGGTGAGCCCATATATCAGCAGATCTCCGACCAGATAAAGGGACTTATCCTTAACGGTACACTGAAAGCAGGGGACGCTCTGCCTTCTATGCGTACACTTGCACAGCAGCTCCGCATAAGCGTTATCACTACAAAACGTGCTTATGAGGATTTGGAACGTGACGGCTTCATAGAGTCGTACACAGGTAAGGGCAGCTTCGTCAAGGGACAGAATACAGAGCTTCTGCGCGAGGAGTATCTCCGCCAGACAGAAGCCCTGCTCACACAGGTCTGCGATAAGGCAAGACAGTGTGATATCGGTCTTGACGAACTGAAAGAAATGCTCGAACTAATTTACGGAGGGGCAGAAAATGAATGATTATGAAAATGCTATTGAGATCAAGGGGCTTACAAAGAGATATGACGGATTTACTCTCGACAATGTGAGCTTCACTGTGCCTAAGGGCAGTATCATGGGATTTATCGGACAGAACGGCGCAGGCAAGACTACTACTATAAATGCGCTGCTCAATATAGTTAAAAAGGACGAGGGTGAGATACGACTTCTCGGTTGTGACAGCGTAAATGAAGAATATGAGGCTAAAAAGCAGATAGCTGCGGTGTTTGACGAGCTGCCCTTCGATGACAGAATGAACGCATTAGTTCTGGACAAGGTGCTCCGCGAGATATTCGAGGAGTGGAGCACAGATACGTTTTTCGGCTATCTTGACCGTTTTGCGCTGCCAAGAAAGAAGAAGTTCGGCAAGTTCTCAAAAGGTATGAAAATGAAGCTTCAAATAGCTTCCGCACTTTCTCACAATGCAAAGCTTCTCATCATGGACGAGGCTACCACAGGTCTTGACCCTGTTGTAAGAAACGAGATACTCGACATATTCCTTGAATACCTGCAGAACGAGGAACACTCTATACTCATGTCCTCACATATCACTTCCGACCTTGACAAAATAGCCGACAGTGTTACCTTTATCGACAAGGGTAAATTGCTCATAAGCGGCTATAAGGACGATATCCTCGAAAGTCACGGCATACTCAAATGCACTAAGGCTGACTATAAGGACATCGCTCCAGAGGATATCGTAAGTGCGAGGGTGTCCGATTTCGGTGCAGAGGTAATGGTTTCCGACAAGGCTACCTGCAGCCGTAAATACTCTGGCGCGGTCATAGATCCTGCTACTCTTGAAGATATCATGCTTTACTATGTCAACCGCGGCAAAAAGGAGTGGAGATAAATGAAAGGTCTTATTTACCGTGATTTTTACCTCATGAGAAAAGCACTTGTTCTTACTATAGCTGTTTTTCTGGGATTTTTGTTTGCGTTAGCTCTTGTATTTATAAGCACCTATGCAGGCAATCTTGCAAAAGACGAAGAAAATGCGCAGATGCTTGAGACATTTTATCCGCAGGCTTACTTGTATACGGGATTAATGGCTTTTCTGGGATTATCAGCCGCACAGAACGATGTAGTATACAAGGATTATCAGTCTCGCTGGCAGCTTTATTCCTATACGCTGCCCATAGATGAAAAGAAAGTGGCAGCTTCAAAACTCATAGTTCGTATACTGCTGCTTGTTATGGGTTTTGTGCTTGCATTTTTTGGAGAAGTGGTACTCGGTGTTGCTGCCAAAAAGGGAGTGAGCATGGAGCACATCAAAAATCTTGCTGCTATGGCTGCCATAGTATCTGTTTCGTTTCTCACTCTGCCGCTGGCACTGAGGAGCATGACCGTTGGCAAGTCGGTAATGTCGGTTATGACAGTTTTGTTTATTCCTATGGCAGCAGCCATATACGGCGGCGTGAAGTTCATAATATACTGCATAAAAGAGGCTCAGACGCGATATCCCGATCTTCAAGATGAAGAGGCTCTAATGCAGATCATTAAGCCGTATGGAGTGAAGATCATGGATATAGCGAAGATATCCGCACCGTTTCTAATTGTCGGCAGCCTTGTGCTGTGCTATTTCTGGACAGTTAAGGAACTAAAAAGGAGGCGTTACTGATGACGGGACTTCTTTATAAGGAATTCAGGCTCAACGCCCGAAAGCTTATTTTCAGCATTATAGGTACTATGGTATATCCTGTTGTGATAATCATTGTTACCAAGTTGTCGGAGATCGAAGCAGAGAAAACGTTCAATGATGCTCAGCAGGAGCAGATGCTGATGAATATTATGGGATTGCTGTGGCTTACGAGCTGTTTCATGGCATTCATGTTTTTTGCCGCATTTCAGAACACTCTTATCATCGAAGATGAGCGGAAAAAGTGGGCTTATTATATCACCTCTACACCTACGGGCGTAAATGGTTTTATCGGCGTAAAGTACCTTATGGTAATGATTACGGGAATGTTTGTAGTTACGATAATGACTATAATGCAGGCTATCCAGAATGACATGGATAGCCTGACCATAGATGCCACAGCCGTTACTATAATGGGATTTTTCATGCAGCTGCTTTTCCGAGCCATAGAGTATCCGCTGGTATTCCGTTTTGGTACAAAGGTGGGGAATATGGTCAAGTCGTGTATCGTTGTACTTTTATGTATAGTGCTGTTTGTATATTTTCTGTTCGGTGATACTTCCATGTTTGCGAATTTGGAGACATTCTGGGACAGATTTTTCAATTTTGTCCATGATCCCGAACAAATGAAAAAGGTATATCTCTGGATAGGCATAATAGCTGTGGTTGTAATGCCGCTGTACTACCTGTCCTACAGACTTTCCGTGAAGTGGTATCTGAAAGGAGTTGAGAATTATGCAAAATAAGAAGAAAACTCTGCTCCGTATCGCTTTATATTTAGTTCTTGCATATCTGCCTGTATACATTCTCGGCTTTGTCTTTTCGGACAAAAAGGGCGGACTTACAAGTGCAGTGGCAGGCATTACGCTTATGCTTTTTCCTGCCGTAGCTGTGGTCATCACAAGAATTGTAACAAAAGAGGGCTTCCGTGACGCATTTCTCGGCTTCGGCAAAAGAAAAAGCGGAAAGTATTACGGAGCAGCTGTGATATATCCCGTAGTTCTTCCGTTTATCAGTGCTTTGATACTTCATCTGTTCATAGTGAAGAACGGCAGCATATGGGACAGCGGATTTTTCGCCGACAGCACAATGACCGCAGCAAATCTGCTGATAGCATTTGCATCAGGTGTTGCAATGGCTTTACACGGTCTCGGCGAGGAGCTGGGCTGGAGAGCCTATCTTACGCCAAAGCTTGAGGAGCTCATGCCCACATCTGCGGCTGTGGTAGTCACGGGTATCATATGGGCACTTTGGCACGGACCGCTCCTTGCTTACGGCTACGACTTCGGCAGGGATTACGATTTCTTCCCTTACGGCGGATTTATGGCAATGACAGTGATGTGCATATTCATATCGGCTTTCTACACATGGCTGACCAAGCGTACGAACTCCGTATATCCTGCGGCACTTTCCCACATGATACTTGATATGTTTCTGACTTCCGTATTCAGTATGTTTACCGTAAATGCTGATGATAAAAAGTTCGAGTACAGGACAAATGAGTTCTGGATGCTGATAATATCGGTATTTCCGATGATAATCATATGCGGTATCATCTGCATGGTGCTGATATGCAGAAAGAAAAAAGCGTGATATAAAATCAATAATAATATAGAAGTATAGCCCCGATGCACTTGAGTTGCTTTGGGGCTAATTTTCGTTTAAAATACGGTTCGCAAAATAACTTGCTGAGCGTATGAACGGGATTCCAAAGGGACTGTGTTCCTTTGGCAGAGTGACTCCCCATAAAATGGGGAGATGTCGCAACGCGACAGAGGGGACGTACCGGTTAGGTCAGAGACAGCGTCTCTGGTCGCTGTTCCAAGTTTTTAGAGAACAGCGAAATAATACGAAGGCGCCTCGCAAAGGGTGAATTCAAAAACAGTCCAGTGGACTGTTTTTGAAGAGGGTGACTCCCTGCTGTGCAGGGAGATGTCCGTAGGACAGAGGGTGCCGGACCCGATTAGGGTCGCCTTGCAAGAGAAGGCGTTCCTTACAATCTCTCCCAAAAACTTTTATATAAGCATATATCGTATGTCCTAAACTGCTTTCGGGCTTTTTTATGCAAATAAATGTCACGTTTTTGCGCTGCTGTTCGTTTGTATATGGTGGAGGAGGTGATACATTTTGCACGAAAATGTCAGCATTCTGCAAAAAATTGCATGAAATGACTTGCAATTGCTTTCATAAACTGCTATTATATATAAGCATTGTATTTTTGAAAGGATAGTTGAAATGGAGAAATTCATAAAGTGGTGTGTTTCCATATTGCCGAAGCCGCTCCAGAATATATATTATAAATATGAAGAGAAATGGCTTTATCTTGTTTTCGGAGGACTTACAACAGTCGTATCCATAGTTACAAAGCTGCTGCTTTTCAAGTTCGTTCCCGGTGAACCAAAGTGGGAGAGCACGGCAGGCGTTGTATTCTCGTGGATATGTGCGGTGACTTTTGCGTTCTTCACCAACAAGAAGTATGTTTTCAAGAACGAGACAAAAACATCAAAGGAATTCTGGAAGGTATTCGCTTCGTTTTATGGTGCGAGACTTGCCACACTGGGAATGGAAGAGGTCATATTCCTTGTATGCTGTGACTGGCTCGGCATGAGCAAGACACTTATCACATTCCTCAGTCAGATACTGATATTTATTGCAAACTATATACTCAGCAAGGTCTTTGTTTTCAAGAACAAGGACAATACTGCTTCGGAGAGTGCGCATGAGTGATACATTAAAAATAGGCAATGTCGAGATAGCGCGCACAGCTGCACTTGCACCTATGGCAGGCGTAGCCGACCGTGCGTACAGGCTTATGTGCAAGAAATACGGAGCAGCTTATGTGGTCAGCGAAATGGTGTCCGCAAAGGGCATATGCTACAGCGACCGCAAAACAGCAGAGCTGTGTACCGTTACGGACGAGGAGCGTCCTATGGCGATACAGCTCTTCGGCAGCGAGCCTGAGTTCATGGCTGAGGCTGTAAAGATAGTCCTTGATTATAACCCCGATATCATAGATATCAATATGGGCTGTCCTGTCCCTAAGGTAGTCGGCACAGGTGCAGGTTCTGCACTTATGAAGGATATAAAGCTGGCTGCGGCAGTTACAGAGGCTGCCGTAAAAGCGGCAGGAGATACTCCCGTAACGGTAAAGATACGCAGCGGCTGGAGCAATGACAGCATAAATGCTACCTATCTGGCGTGGGCACTGGAAGCAGTGGGAGCTGCGGCGATAACCGTTCACGGACGTACAAGAGATATGTATTACAGCGGAAGCTCTGACAACAGCGTTATCAAGGCTGTCAAAAGCGCAGTGAGCATACCCGTTATAGGCAACGGAGATGTAACTGACTTTAAAACGTGCAGGGAGATGTATGAGCAGACGGGCTGCGACCTCGTTATGATAGGACGGGGAAGCTATGGCAATCCGTTTTTGTTTCGAGAGATAGAAGCGGGAATGAAAGGGACAGCTTACACTCCTCCCACACTTGAAGAAAAAATGCAGGTAATGCTCGAACATATACGTCTGATACTGGAACTCAGCGAAAAATGTGAAGAGCTTGCAATGCACGAAGCACGCAAACACGCGGCATGGTATATGAACGGATATTATGGATCTGCAAAATTCCGCGGACGCTGTTATCAGCTTTCATCTTATGCGGAAGCCGAAGCATTGGCGGAAGAGTTTATTGAATTGCAGAGATCACGTGAAATTAACATAATGTAATTTTTTGTATACGTAGTGGACAAAAAACGATTTTATTGACGAATCTTACAAATTTTTACAAAAAACTTTGTATGAATGAACAAATATCGGTCAAAAATAAAGTAGTGCCTTAGGATTTGCCGAAAATACGTTGTTCCAAGCTGCAATTTAATCTTTTTGTCAATAAAACCCCTGGTAAATTCATTTAAGTTTGATACAATTTGTAATTGCCAAATGAAAAATAATGTGATATAATAAGTGAGAAAACAGTATTTGTCTTTATGACATTTGCTGTTTTATAAAGGAGAACCTTATGAAATTAAGAAAAGGACGTGCTGTTGGTGCAGCTGCTTTCCTTGCGGCTATCATAGTCGGCGGAGTAAGCTGCGGTGTTGTCGGAAAGTCAAATCCCGAGGCAACAACTTCTGCGGCGGTAACAACTACTGATGTACCTGCAGAGACAACAGAAGAGCCTACTACCGAAGTACCTGATAAGGTCGTTCATGTCATAGCGGCAGGCGATAATCTCATACATCATTCTGTTAATGTGAATGCGCAAAATCTCGCAGGCGGCAACGGATACGATTTCAAGCCCATGTATTCCGAAGTAAAATATCTTATCGAGGGTGCTGATCTGGCTATACTTAATCAGGAAACTGTTATATCGGAAAGCAATGAGGTGCGAGGCGCAGAGGGCGGAGTGCTTTTGTTCAACTCGCCGCCTGAGGTCGCAGATGCTGTGATAGATCTGGGCTTCGACGTTATTACTATGGCAAACAACCACCTGCTCGATATGGGCACTGACGGACTTGAAGAGTCTATAAACTTCTGGAATAAGAAGGCTAAGGAAAACAACCTTACAGTTCTCGGTGCTTATTTAAATGAGGAGGACGCAAATAATATCAGAGTCCGCGAGGTAAACGGCGTAAAGATCGCTTTTCTTGCGTATGCGCACCATATCAACGGCTTTGATGATCTGCTTAATGATGTTCCGCTCAGAGTTGTCAAGAACGAAGAGGAGGACGTTATCGAACGCCAGATAAAGGAAGCAAAACAAAAGGCAGATGTTGTCATTGTTTCTGCTCACTGGGGCGAAGATGATACCACCGTCGTTACTGAGGACAGAATAGAGCTTGCAAACAAAATGGTAGACTGGGGTGCTGATGTGATACTCGGCTGCCACACACATACCGCAGAAACTATGGAATGGATAGAGCGCGACGACGGTACACGAGGATTTGTTTATTACTCAATGGGTAATTTCATCTGTGCTCAGACCGACAACTTCAATGTTGTAGGCGAGCTTCCCGATTTTGATATCGTTGTTGACGGTGAGACCAATGAAGTCTCGCTTGAAAACGTCGGCTGTATACCGACTATAGTCCACTACGAGGACGGATTTTCAAATATGAAAGTCTATCCCTACAGCAAGTATTCGGAAGAGCTTGCAGAGCGTCACGGACTTCCGTATGCGATACCTCAGGGTACTTATACAGAGTTCGGCTGGGACGTTATAAACCGCATAATCGAGGAGCAAATTCCTGCTGAATTCCGCAAACTCGATAAATAATTTGATAAATTCATTTCTTGTTCAAAAAACAGCTTTAACGGTGGTTTTTTGAGAAAAATATCATTGTGCAAACCGTGCAAAAATCAGATTTGCTGTTTAGGTAAAACACCAAAAACAGTATGAACCTATTTACTTTTTTTTAGACCTGATATATAATGAAATCATGAATAAATATAGTTATGGGATTAGAATCTCATCACGGCAGTGTGATGCGTCTTACGACAAAACCGCTGCTTGCAGAGCAATGATCTCAGTCAGGGGCTGACAGCTGAGGAAATCTTCGGCGAGCGTGTACATACGTCTCAGTGAAAAAAGAAAATTCCTCGTCTGTGCGAGTTCGTGTGACTGGCAGCGGCTCAGAGCCGACCGCTTTGCACTCAGGTCTCATTCGTATATCGGTGAAACGGTTTTGCAGAGAGGCGGAACGATGTATCCGCTGCATTCAAGACAAGATATAATTAAAGGGGCACCCCGTTCCTTTGTTATATAACATTTTCGAAGAAGGAGGAAAAAATAATGAAGACAAAAAAGGTAGTCGTCGGAGCTATCGCTGCTACGATGCTTTCACTTTCAGTCTGCTCACTTGCACCTGTTGCAGCTGCCGGCGAAACAGTGCAGATATCCGTTGGCAAAACAAGCGCAGAGGTGGGTAGCAAATTCTCAGTGGACGTATCTTTAGCTGATATCCCATCGTCCGGCATTCAGGCACTCGATTTTGCTATTACTTATGATAGCAGCGCTCTCACAATTGATTCCGTAGAAGCAGGAGCTCTTATTAATAAGGGCGTAGATAAGGCTGATCTCTCAGCTTCACTTTCACCATGCTTTGAAAGTTCAATCAATAAGACAGAGGGTTATGTGAGCCTGATCTGGTCAACTGCTACTGATGATGCTTCTTATTGGCTCAAGGGTAACGGTGTATATTGTACTATCAACGGTACTGTTGCAAGCGGTGCTAAGAATGGTACATATGACCTCAAGATCACCCCAATTGAACGTGAGACATTCTACGGTTCAAAGAAGTCCAATGCTACTATCGGCTGCGGATATGAGTCAAACGGCAAGCCCGTAAAGCTTGACGTCAAGACATCAGATGGTTCTGTTACAGTTGGTAAGATTGAAACAACTACAACAACCATTGTAACACAGGGCCCAACCGCTACAAAGCGCGGAGACGCAAACTGTGACGGTGAAGTTGATATGTCGGATATCGTTCTCATTATGCAGAGCCTTGCTAATCCAAATAAGTATGGCGTAAATGGTAGTGATGAACACCACATCACAGCAGTAGGCGAAGCTAATGCTGACGTAGATTCAAGCTCTAAGGGCGTTACTAACGGTGACGCTGCTAAGATTCAGAAGTGGCTCCTCAAGAGCATCTCTGAACTTTGATCCGAGATTATCTGATTTGTCCCCCTTACAAAGGAATAAAAACCCAATTTATGTTTTATTAATAGGCTTAAAAACCTAGAGAAAGGAATTATTACAAATGAAAAAGTTACTTTCTGCAATCACAGCTGCAGCTATGGTTGCATCAATGGTATCTGTGGTTACTCCAGTAGCTGTAAGTGCCGCAGACACTACTAAGGGATTTTCTATTAAAACATATGATCCTCAGAATCCTTCTGCTGCTTCAGGAAAGAATACAATCACAATCGATAAGAAAGATATCGGTGCTGATGGTTATGTAATTCCTACAGCTGTTTACTATTCAGAAGGTACTGTTAATACAACAGATTCACTCCTTGTTTCTCTCACAACAGATTCTAAGGACATCTCTTTCAAGTACTATGATCCAGGCCTTGATTCTTATTTCGATGAAGCTAAGACATACACACTTGGCGGCGTTGAATTCAAGACAGACCGTTACATCTCATGGGCTGGCTTCTGCAAGAGCGCAAGATCAGGTTACAAGCCTGCTGGTGAGTACGTATTCGGTCTTGACTCATCACAGTCAGCAGCTAAGACAGACAATTACTTCCTCGGCTGCTCATGGATGAACAAGGGCGTTGATTATGCATGGGCTGGTGAAACATCAGATGCTTACCCATTCTATGTATTTGAGACAAAGCTTTCATCTAACATCAAGGCTGGTACTTACAAGGTTACATACTGTGACTATAACACAGATGCTTCAGGCGTAAACGACAACCCATGCCCAATGGTTGAAGGCGACGGTTCAAGATATACTCTCAGGGCTCAGAACGGCGACAAGCAGCTCAAGACTGAAGAGTTCACAATCGTTGTTAAAGATGATACTACAACTGAACCAACTACAACAACAACACAGGCTCCTGTAGTTACACAGGCTCCTGTAACACAGTCAACTACTGTAGTTACACAGGCTCCTGTTTCAAACGGCGACGTTAACTTCAAGTTCGTTGACGATAAGGGCAACAGCACTGTAAAGGTTGAGTCAGGTAAGTCTGCATCAATTCCTGTAGATGTAAACATCGAAGCTGGTACAAATCCAATCTCAGCTCTCGACGTTCAGTTCAAGGTTTCAAGCGGCATCAAGATCTCTGAGATCCTTGACAGCGCTAACGCATTCTCAGGCAAGACAGTTTCTACAAACCTTGCTGAGCTCCGTGCTAACTACGCTACACTTAAGGGTGATACACCTCTTACAGCTGATAACGGTAAGTCAGCATTCATGCTCACAGTAGACGTTCCTGCTGGTACACCTGATGGTACATACACAGTTGACTTTGCACAGTGCAAGATCTTCAAGGACAATACAAAGTTCAACTACACAACAGGCGTAACACCTCTTACAATCGTTGTTGGTGATCCAACACCTGTTGTAACACCTGTTGTAACAACTCCTACAACAACAGCTGCTCCTACAGTAACAACAGTTGCTAATCCAAACGCACCTGTTAAGTTTGCTTTTGTTGATACAGACGGAAAGAGCTCAATCAATCTCAAGAAGGGCGAATCCAAGTCAATCGAACTCGATGTAAACATCGAAGCTGGCACAAATCCAATCTCAGCTCTCGACGTTCAGTTCAAGCTTTCAGATGGCCTTAAGGTTTCTGAGATCCTTGACAGCGCAAACGCATTCTCAGGCAAGACAGTTTCTACAAACCTTGCTGAGCTCCGCGCTAACTACGCTACACTTAAGGGTGACACACCTCTTACAGCTGATAACGGTAAGTCAGCATTCATGCTCACAGTTGATGTTCCTGCAACATTAGCTGAGGGTACATACACAGTTGATTTTGCTCAGTGCAAGATCTTCAAGGACAATACAAAGTTCAATTATGAGACAGGCGTAACACCTTACACAATCACAATTGGTGATCCAACACCTGTTGTAACACCTGTTGTAACAACACCTGAAGTAACAACTTCTGCTACAACAACAAAGACTACATCAGTAGTTACTCAGCCTACAGTTGGCGACGTAAACTTCAAGTTCGTTGACGATAAGGGCAGCAGCACAGTTAACGTTAAGGACGTAAGCAAGGATGTTGAGATCCCTGTTGACGTAAACATCGAAGCTGGCACAAATCCGATCTCAGCTCTCGACGTTCAGTTCAAGGTTTCAAGCGGCATCAAGATCTCTGAGATCCTTGACAGCGCAAACGCATTCTCAGGCAAGACAGTTTCTACAAACCTTGCTGAGCTCCGCGCTAACTACGCTACACTTAAGGGCGACACACCTCTTACAGCAGACAACGGCAAGTCAGCATTCATGCTCACAGTAGTTGTTCCTGCTGGTACACCAAATGGTACATACACAGTTGACTTTGCACAGTGCAAGATCTTCAAGGACAATACAAAGTTCAACTACACAACAGGCGTAACTCCTCTTACAATCACTGTTGGTGAGGGTACAACAACAACAACTAAGGAAACTGTTACAACAACATCAACTTCTAAGACAACAACTGTTACAGAGACAACTCCTGGTACAACAACAACAGTTGTTACACCTTCTACAGGCAAGCTCGACGTAACTATGTGGGGCGATACAAACTGTGACGGTACAGTTAACGTAGCTGATATAGTTGTTCTTAACAGACTCCTTAACGATCCTTCATACATCGTTAAGAACCCAACAACAAAGGCTAACGTAACAGCTCAGGGTAAGGTTAACGCAGACGTAGTTGCTCCACAGAGCAAGGACGGCAAGGGCATCGATCCTTCAACAGTTAAGCTTACAGCTGCTGATTCAGAAGCTATAGCAATGTACATCCTCGAAAAGGGTTCAATTCCTACAGACTGATCCCTTAAACCCACTAAGTTAATAGAGCGATAATGCTCGGAAAGGAAATGCACTGATGAAAAAACTGCTTTCAGCAGTTACATCCGCTGCCATGACTGTATCAGTCATGGCAAGTGCATTTGCTTCGTTACCAGTTAGTGCTGCGGGCAGTTTATCTGTTTCGCAGCCTAACTTTAGTATGGGCGAAGTATTGGATGTTTCTGCTAATAAAACCGCTTCTGACGGTTCAGTTGAATGGCTGATCCCGACAGTAACTGCAGCACCAGGTCAGACGGTAACAATACCCGTTGTGGCAAAGAATTCCTCACTTGCGGTTGCAGGCGCACAGTTCAACGTTGATGCTGCATCACCTCTTAAATACAAGTCCGTAACAGGCGGAGATGCTTATGCATCAAATATCGGCGACAATGGTAAGGGAACAAAGTTCCTCTTCGATGACAGCAATGGAATCGAGAAGGTTGCTGCTGAAGGTGCAACAGTATTTACTCTTGCATATACAATCCCTGAGGATTGTGAAGAGGGCACATATGCTATCAAGTGGGCTAACGGAAACGTTAGTGATACTGATGGTTATGATATCACAAGCAAAGTTAAATTTACAGACGGTGCTGTAAAGGTAGTTAAGGATACAGGCGACGGAAAGATCGACTGGGTACTTGACACTGTTACCGGTTATCCCGGAGAGACAGTAACTGTCAAAGCATACGTTAAAAACAAGGACAATGCATCCGTTGCTGTAGCTGGCGCACAGTACAAGATCGACGTTGACGCTGAGTCAAAGATCAAGTATAAGTCGTTTACTACAGGCGGAGCATATGTTAAGGAAATCAGCACAAACGAGAGCAAGACATCATTCTTGTTCGGCAACACAGCAGGTGCTGGTATAGTTGCAGGCGATAATGCAACTATCATGACTCTCACTTACACAATTCCTGAGGACTGCAAGCCGGGCGAATACCCTGTTACATGGTCCAAGCAGTTTGTAAGTGATACAGACGGATTTGACCTCACTTCAAGAGTAAACTTTGTTGACGGTCTCATCAAGGTTACAAGTGATGTTCCTTCAAACGGTCAGGTATCATGGGTACTCGACAATGTTAAGGGCGAGGCTGGAAAGTCTGTAACAGTCAAGGCTGTAGTCAACGATCCTAAGAGCAGCGCACTCGCAGTTGCAGGTGCTCAGTTCAAGGTAAAGACTGACTCTACATTCACAAACTCAAGCTTTGAAGCTGGTAAGGCTTATCCTTCTGATATGTCAAATAATGACAAGACAGGCAAGTTCATGTTCAGAACAAGCACAGGTAAGGCTGTATCAGCAGCAAACGGTTCAACTATCCTTGCTATCACATACGATATCCCTGCAGGTACACCAGATGGCGTATACCCTGTTTCATGGTCTGAAATGTTCGTAAGTGATGCTGACGGTTACGATCTTACAAACAACGTAATCTTCAAGGACGGTTCTATCACTATAGGTGATGCTAATACTGACGGTTCAGTATCATGGGTAATTCCTAATGTTACCGGTGAGAAGGGCAAGGACGTTACTCTGAATGTTAAGGTTCAGGGCAAGGGTGATCTTCCTGTAGCAGGTGCTCAGTTCGAGATCGCTGGTACAACTCCTCCAACTTACCAGTCAGCAGTAGGTAAGCCTTATGGTGAGGATCTCAGAACAAACGACAAGCAGAAGTTCACATTCTACACTGCAAGTGGAAACGGCAAGACAGCTAAGGCTGGCGATGACCTCTTCACACTTACATTCCACGTTCCTGAGGATTGTCCTGACGGCGTTTACCCTGTAACATGGGCTAAGCAGTTCGTAAGCGACAAGGACGGATTTGATATCACTAAGAACGTTAAGTTCGTTGACGGTGCTATCTACATCAACAAGGAAATCCCTGTTGAACCAACAACTACAACAGTACAGTCAACAACAGTAACAACTACAACAACTACAGTTGTTCCAACTCCTGAGGGCGGTATTGCATGGCAGATCGGTTCAACTCAGGCTGAACCTGGCCAGACAGTAACACTTGATATTACTGTTATCGATCCTTCAGGTTCTAAGCTCGGCGTTGGTGGTGCACAGTTCATCATCGAAAACGCAAACGGCGTAAACTATAAGTCAGTAAACGAGAATTCCGCTGCTTATGGTGATTCAAAAATCTCATCAAACGATGATGTCCAGAAGTTCTTGTTTGCAAGCGCAACTGGCAAGAATATCGTTGCTGCTAATAACTCAAAGGTAGCAACTCTTACTTTCACAGTTCCTGCTGATACAAAGCCAGGCAAATATGCTGTAAACTTTGCAGACGGAACTCTTAAGGTATTTGATGAAGACGGTTATGATCTTTCTAAGCTTGTAGAAGGACGCAACGGTTATATCGAAGTTGTTGATCACATTACAACAACATTAGCTCCTAACCCGTCAACACAGTCAACTACAAGCACATCAACAACAGCTGCACCTGGTGAGTCAACAACAGCAACACCAGGCGGTTCAACAACAGCAACACCAGGCGGTTCAACAACTGCTACACCTGGCGGTTCAACAACAGCAACACCAGGCGGTTCAACAACAGCTACACCAGGCGGCTCAACAACTGCTACACCTGGCGGTTCAACAACTGCTACACCTGGCGGTTCAACAACTGCTACACCTGGCGGTTCAACAACAGCAACACCAGGCGGTTCAACAACTGCTACACCAGGCGGCTCAACAACTGCTACACCTGGCGGTTCAACAACAGCAACACCAGGCGGCTCAACAACAGCAACACCTGGCGGCTCAACAACAGCAACACCAGGCGGTTCAACAACAGCAACACCTGGCGGTTCAACAACAGCTACACCTGGCGGCTCAACAACAGCTACACCTGGCGGCTCAACAACAGCAACACCAGGCGGTTCAACAACAGCAACACCTGGCGGTTCAACAACAGCTACACCTGGTTCAACAACAACTATAGAAGGTACAAATCCACCTACAACAAGTACAGGCTTTACTGGTCCTGAACTTACTGATCCGATTACAACAACCGTAACTACAACAGCTCCATATGAAGTTCCTAAGGGATCTATCGCATGGGTAGTTGAAGGCGGAAAGGCATACCCTGGCGAAGAAGTAACTGTAAGAGTTATTGTAAACGACCAGAAGGGTGTAAACCTTGGTATCGGCGGTGCTCAGTTCAAGATGGACGCTGACGGTAAGGTACAGCTCGTTAAGGCTGGCGATAAGTCATCTTACGGTGCTGATATCAAGATGACAGACGGCACTGCTAAGTTCTTATTCACAACAGGTACAGGCAAGGCACACGTAGCTGCTGACGGTTCAGTAGTTATCGAGCTTACATATAAGATCGATGCTGATGCTACACCTGGTTCAAAGATCCCTGTATCTATCAAGGACCTCTTTGTAAGCGATGAAGACGGATTTGATATCTCAGATCACGTTCTTACAATCCCAGGTAATATCGAAGTTCTTACACCATCTGTAACGACACCTGACGTTTCAACAACACCTGTTGAAACAACAACAGTAGATGTTTCAACACCTGTTGAGACAACAACAGTTGCTGATACATCAGTAACACCTGGTGTATCTACAACAGCAACACCTGGCGAGTCAACAACAGCAACACCTGGCGTATCTACAACAGCTGCACCTGGTGAGTCAACAACAGCAACACCTGGCGTATCTACAACAGCTGCACCTGGTGAGTCAACAACAGCAACACCTGGCGTATCTACAACAGCTACACCTGGTGAATCAACAACAGCAACACCTGGCGTATCTACAACAGCTACACCTGGCGGTTCAACAACAGCAACACCTGGCGTATCTACAACAGCTACACCTGGCGGTTCAACAACAGCTACACCTGGCGTATCTACAACAGCTACACCTGGCGGTTCAACAACAGCTACACCTGGTGAAACAACAACAACTGTTGATTCAACAACAACAGTTGTTAATACAAGTCATTTGGGTGAGGATGTATCATCTACAACTAACCCGACATCAGGTGGCGGTATTGAGGTTTCTAACACAACTTCAACCACATCTACAACTTCAGTAACATCAACAGGTTATAAGAGCTCATATGCTACTATCAAGACTCAGGTAGGTTACTACTTCAGCCATGATAACGGTGTTCGTGCAGACGGACAGAAGGGCGGATTCAACAAGGATCAGGTAGTTAAGCTCGAGATCATTGATGTATACGAAGGCGGTTACGAAGTACCAAGAGCTGAGATCAACTATGATCTTGTAAACTTCAATGGTGCTACACCTGAGAGCGAGTATAACGCTCGTACACACGTTCCGAAGCAGACAACTATAGATGACTTCAAGTACGATGTACCTGTTTACTATGGTGATATGCAGCTCGTTGACAAGGACGGCAAGCCACTTACAGTGACTGCTTACATCGGCGTTAAGGGCGATGCAACACTTGATAACATGGTAGATTCAGTTGACGCATCTGCTGTTCTCCGTTACTACGCAAGCATTTCTTCTAATGGCAGAGATGTATATGACGTAAAACTCCAGAGCACAGTTGCAGGCTTAAAGGTTGAGTCACCTACAGATGAGCTCGACGAACTCGCTGCATTCCTCGCAGATGTAAATACAAATGAGTGGAGCGCAGACAACTGGCAGACAAAGAAGAACGGAAAGCTTATAAGCGATTCTAATTCTTACTCTACCAACATGAGAAGAATCGACTCTAACGATGCTTCTAAGATCCTTGCATACTATGCAAGAAGGTCATCATCTGACTACAATGATGTATCAAATTACGATATCTGGAACGAGGTTCTCGGAACAGCAAGATTTGGTGCATAAAAGTTATAAAAAGCACGCCGAAAGGCGTGCTTTTTTTACATAAATAACCGCTTGAAAAAACGTGAAAAAGATGATATAATTAACCCGAAAAAGCTTAATTTTCAGCGAAATACCGAAAAAATAATACAGAAAGTTCAAAAAAGCAAAAATATTACTGTTCATATAGGCTCATATTGTGAAATAAGTACAAAAAACAGGAGCATTAATCGTCAATAATTTTTGAAAAAAATACACTGTTCTGCTTGACTTATTGGACTTTGTGTGATAAAATGTAGATATGAATTTCTGGGGGAAGTATAGGCATACGCAGATAGTTGCCCCGAAATTAAGCCTGATGCGGAGAGCAACTTGAACAAAAGAAACGCTTAAAGCAAAAGGGGAATAAACATGTTAGAGAGGTATAGGACAATGAAGAATTCATTATTCAAGAGAGCCCTCGCTGCAGTTGCAGCTGCACCAATCGCTCTCACACAGTGTTTAACTTACGCAAACGCTGCAGAAACAAATGACGCTGTTCAGGCTACAGCAACTACTCAGACAGCAGATGTTAATAAAAAGATCACTCTTGATCAACTTCTTTACATCCCTGCAAGTGAGAATAAGTGTGAGTTTGTATCAGAATGGAATCAGACATTATATGCAAAGCTCATAACTGCTGAAACAAAGTCAGGTAATTTTGATGTTACTACAATTGCAAAGAAGGCAATTGAAAAAGCTGGTCAGTATAAGGATCTTGTTGAATACGGTTTCAACGAACTTATCATTCCTAACGGTGTGACATATAAGATTTCCGGAAACGGTGATGTTGTGATCTCAGGTAAGATCTCAAATCCTGATTTCAACCGTAATCTTAGCTTAACATCAGGTAATGCACTTGCAGTCCAGGCTGAAAATTATAACGCACCAAATCTTACAAAGATCGATTTCTCAGATATCGATGTAAGCGGTGTGTTCACACTCAAGATAGAGACATCTAAGCTCGCTGCAGGTACAGAAGTTCCTGTAAAGTTTGAGTATAAGACTGCTGATAAGACATACGCAGCAGGCGAACTTTTTGACCTTGCTCTTGATACAATGGCAAAGGTAAAGGCTAAGGGCGATGCAGCAATTGACAAGGAGATTCCTGCTCAGTTTGCTGATCAGGCTAAGGCTGATTACGCTGCTAAGATCAAGCTTGTTACTGACAAGATCGAAAAGGCTAAGAAAAAGTATACTGATGCTATAACAGCTAAGAAAGGTCCAAGCAATTATAACAACGTTTCTGAAATAATTGCTAAGGCAAATAATTGGCTCAAGGAGCACAATTATGACAAAAAGGTTACAATCCCTGAATCAGGCGCAGAGATCGCTAAGAACGATGTAGTTCTTAGCATCTATGCAGAACTTCTCAAGAGCATCTCACCTGAGGGCAATATCGATATCACAGCTGAGGATCTCGGAAAGTTTGCTGACAGTGTAAAAGATATCAAGGGTACACTTGTAAATGCAGTAGCTAACGGCGAAGCAATATTCGATGACGCTGAGCAGGACGAAGTTAAGAAATGGGTTGAGAACCAGGGATATGCTTTCGTTAAATCATACAAGAAGATCACAGCTAAGGTTGATTTCAGCACATTAAACACAGTTAACGCAGGTTTAGTTGATGTTCAGATCGAGAGAGTAATCGAAACTGCCACAACAACTACAGCAGTTACTACAACATCTACTGAGACTACAACAACTGAGACTACAACATCTTCTGACACAACAACATCATCAGATACAACAACTACATCTTCATCTACAACTACAACATCAGATACAACGACTACATCTTCATCTACAACTACAACATCAGATACAACAACTTCATCTACAACTACAACATCAGATACAACAACAACATCATCAGACACAACAACATCTTCAGAGCCAACAACATCTTCAACTACAACAACATCATCAGATACAACAACATCTTCAACTACAACAACACCTCCTGATGTTACAATCACAACATCTATCATCAAGACTTATGTAACAGCTGACACAGAGGCTGCATACTATGTAAACATTGATGAGGCATTCGATAAGGCACAGGTTTCTAATGTAATCCTCCACGAGAGATACATTGAAGGCTACACACTTAACGGCAAGACTGTAGTATCAGGTGAGAAGGAAAACACCAAGGACATCACAGCTGATGTAACATTTGGTACAGCTACACCTTCAAATACATACAAGTCTGATAATACAAACTTCAAGTATACAGTTCCTGTATACGCTAACGGCGCAGTTCTCAAGGACATCGAAGGCAACGACGTTACAGTAACAGTTTACATCGCTCTCAAGGGTGATGCTAACCTCGATAACCTCGTTGACTCAAACGATGCTTCACAGGTACTCGCTTACTACGCTAAGCTTTCAACAAACGCTGAGCCATATGACATTAACCTTTCTAAGAGTGCTCTCGCTACATCACCAACATCTGATTACGAAGAGTTCGCAGCATTCCTTGCTGACGTTCACCACGGTTCAGACAAGACAGTTGAGAGAACTGTAAAGAAGGACAAGAGACTCATCGATCCTAACGATGCTTCTAAGATCCTCGCATTCTATGCAAGAAAGTCTTCATCTGATTACAACGATAAGACAGATAAGGAGATCTGGGACGAAGTTTTAAAGATAGCTTCAACAACAACAACAACTGAATGAGCGGTTGTTTAAGACATTAAAAGATAAGACGTAAAAAATAAAAGAGTGTGATCCGCCGCTTTGCGGCGGCGGATTAACATATATAATTCAAAATTTTCTGAAAGGAATAATGACAATGAAGAAGAATACTTTAAAGAGTGCTTTCGCTGCACTCGCTGTTTCTGCTGTAGCACTTTCAGCTTCTGCTGTTTCTGCATTCGCTGCAGGTCCTGCTGCTGGTCAGGAATATGCTTTAAACGGTCTTGATCCAAGCAAGGCTGCTACAAAGCCTACACTTTCACTCACACAGGAGACAATTTCTCTTGCTGAGGCTAAGGCTAACCCAACACGTACAATCGAACTTAAGGTTTCTGGTGCTGACGGTAAGTACGCTCCAACAGGTCTCCACATCCAGTTCGACAGCAGACTCAAGGTTGTTGAGGAAGATGGATTCTATGCTGAGCTCGGCGCTGCTGGTAAGAGACTCTCACAGGAGCAGCAGGGTGACGGCGCAAACGGCTTCTTTGTAGCAACAGCTGCTTCAACAGATGCTGGTAAGGACGGCGTTCTCTGGACATTCCAGCTCACACTTCCTTCTGATGTTAAGGAAGGCGACAAGTTCCCAATCGAAATCGCATACAAGAGTAAGCCAACAGCTGAAGACCTCTTCACAAACGGTGATAAGGATGCTGAAGGTCAGCTCATGCAGGCTTGGGTATTTACTAAGGGTATTGAGCAGGGCTACATTGCAATAGAAGCTCCTACATCATCATCTACAACAACAACTACAACAACAACTACAACAACAACAACAACTACTACAACTACAACAACTACAACACCTCCAACAACATCATCATCTTCAAGCTCTTCATCTACAACTTCTACATCAACAGCTGCTGGTTCAACAACTAAGAAGACAACAGCTAAGGCTACAACAACAGCTAAGGCTACAACAAAGAAGAACGACTCACCTAAGACAGGTGTTGCAGGTGCTGGCGTAGCAGTTGCAGGTCTTGCAATCGCTGTAGGTACAGCATTCGCTCTTAGAAAGAAGGAAGACTAATTAAATTAGTCCGTAATTCTAAATGAATTATTAAAGGCTCTCCATTTGGAGAGCCTTTTTATTTTAATCTTTTTTATTTGGCGGGGTCCAGTTGATACCGCCCCAGCCGTCGATGTTTGCACGCTGCATTGCACCGAAAAGCCTGTCCTTGAAGCCGTGGTCGTTTCGCTCCATTTCTGCAAGGAAGTCCTTTGTTTTCTGTCGATTTGTATGACCGTCCGCAGGACAGACGGACTTGACTACGGGCAGCTCAATACGTCTTGCTGCTCGGCGAATTTCCTTTTCGGGAGCAAGTACAAGCGGACGGATAACCGTGACTTTCTTATGTGTAAGGTAAGTACTCGGCGAAAAGCAGCCGATACGTCCCTCGGTGAACAAATTCATAACAAATGTCTCGACCGCGTCATCGTAGTTGTGACCGAGCGCGACTTTATTGCAGCCGAGATCATTAGCAGCATCGTGGAGCGCACCGCGCCTCATTCGCGCGCAAAGACTGCACGGACTTGGTTCTTTGCGAACATCGAAAACTATCTCAGCGATCTGAGTTTTTATTACATGATACTCAATGCCCTCTTTTTCACAAAGCTGAGAAATTGGCGAAAAATCCATAGTATCATTGGTAAATCCCATATCAAGGGTAACAGCCACTATCTCGTAGTCAATACCGATGAATTTTCGCAGGAAATGCAGTCCCTGCATAAGTACAAGACTGTCCTTTCCGCCCGAAACCCCCACAAGTACGCGGTCACCATCGGAGATGAGCCCGTAATTCTGTATGGCTTTTCGCATATATCCAAGAATTTTCTGCATAAATATTCTCCAATCTTAAAAGAAGTACGGATATATTATATCATTTCACGGGCGTAAAAGCAAGCTTACGTGTAATGCGCCGAAAACAACGATATATGGTTACTTCCCATTTGTTTGTATGTCTGAAAATACGTTGCCGATTCGTTTATACTAATATAGTTAGCGTAAAAATCAATGGTTGCTCATAAACTCGTTATTAAACTGTAAATGAACGCAAAAAGTGATGAAACATATTTTAAAGAAATTTGCAAATAAAACTTGCAAAGTATGAAAAAATATATTATAATAGAAATGGACTATTTTGTATCGGTTCGGAAATATAAAGAAACGGACGGATACGTTGAAACTGAAAGGAGAGGCGCAGTGCGCCTGAAAAATAAATGACACAACAGATGAGAAATCTTTTGATCTTACTTGCCGCTATCGTTGTTGTACTTATACTTATAATACTTTTATTCAGCGGAAAAAGTGCATTCAGACGTTTTCTTTCATTATTCCTTGAGGAGCGTTCTGATGACTATGACGACGGAGATATGCCTGTGAAATCTGCTCCTGCGAACAGAGCACCTCAGCAGCACGACAGAAGAGGTGGTCAGAATGACGAGTTTGCACAGCAGAAGCGTACATCTGAGCCTATTGTCGAAATGGCTACTCTTATAAGAAAGAGCGATGACCGTATGAGGATCATTGAGAGTACAGGACAGGTAAAGCTTGTCGATGAATATTATGAACTTATCTTTGTTACGAGAAAAGGTCAGAAGCTGAAGATCGAGTGTTCTGCGGAGGCATATGACAAAGTGCCGTTCAATCAGCAGGGTTCACTTACATACAGGCGCAATACCCTTGTAAAGTTCAAGTATTATGAGGATACAGTTTTCAATTAATGAGAAGAGGGGGGCGGCTCAATTGCCGTCCCCTGTTTTAATACAACGCATATGGAGGCAGTATGATAAGCTTTAATAACGATTGGGACGAGCTTCTGAAAAATGAATTCACCAAGGATTACTACCTGAAACTCAGGCAGACGCTTATAAACGAGTATAGGACTCAGCGTATTTTCCCTGGTATGTACGATATTTTCAACGCTCTGAAGTATACATCTTATGAAGATGTAAGGTGTGTTATAATCGGACAGGATCCATATCACGGCGAGGGACAGGCTCACGGACTGAGCTTCTCGGTACGAAAGGGAATAGCTCCGCCGCCGTCGCTTATCAATATTTTCAAGGAGATAAGGGAAGATGTGGGCATAGACAACTTAGGCAAGCATGGTGAGCTGACAAAGTGGGCGAAAGAGGGAGTGCTTTTGCTCAATTCCGTACTTACGGTACGCGCAAATCAGGCAAGAAGTCACCACGGCATAGGCTGGGAGAACTTCACAACCGATGTTATACAGCTTCTTAATCAGCGTGAAAAGCCTATGGTGTTCATGCTCTGGGGCGGCGATGCCAAGACAAAACAGCAGTACATAACAAATCCTGCACACCTTGTATTAAAGGCAGCCCACCCAAGTCCGCTTTCGGCGTATAACGGATTTTTCGGATGCAGGCATTTCTCAAAGGCGAATAATTTTCTTCGTGAAAAAGGTCTGGGAGAGATAGACTGGTCAATAGAATAACGGAGGATATATATGCATATCAAAGAGCTTTTTAAAGATAAGACCGTGTTTTCATTTGAGGTATTCCCTCCTAAGAAAACAAGTCCTGTTGATGTAATATACAGTACACTTGATGAACTCAACGATCTTCATCCTGATTTCATAAGTGTTACCTTTGGTGCAGGCGGAAGTGGCAACAGCCGTTACGCGCTTGAAATAGCTTCAAAGATAAAGGAAAGCGGCATAACACCAATGCTTCATCTGCCCTGTATCAATTTCACTAAAAGCGAGATAGATGCTGCACTTGATGAGGCAAAAGAACGCGGCATCGAGAATATACTTGCTCTGAGAGGCGATATAAACCCTGAGATACCGCCTGTAAATGATTTCAGCTATGCAAGCGACCTTATCACCTACATAAAGTCAAAGGGAGATTTCGACATTGCAGGAGCCTGCTACCCTGAGTGTCACCCCGATGCGGATAGTCTTGTTGATGATATAATCAATCTAAGGAAAAAGGTGGAAGCAGGTGCAGACCACCTTATAACACAGCTTTTCTTTGACAATGACAATTTCTATGAATTCCGCGAAAAGGCAGCTATTGCAGGAATAAATATACCGATAGAAGCAGGAATAATGCCTGTTGTAAATAAAAGGCAGATCGAGCGCATGGTAACTACCTGCGGAGCAAGTCTGCCCAGCAAATTCGTGCGTATAATGACTAAATACGAGCATAATCCCGAAGCCCTCCGCGATGCAGGCATAGCCTATGCGGTAAACCAGATAGTTGATCTTGTGGCAAGCGGAGTAGACGGAATACATCTTTATACCATGAACAATCCTTATGTTGCCCGTAAGATAAGCGAAGCTGTTTCGGGCATCATAAAAACATGATAGAGCTTGACCCCATATCCATATCGGAAGCCGCACGGTATATGGGGATCAAGGGTGCTCCTACAGATACCATATCTGAAATGCTTGAACGCTGTGAAAGGCTTGTGCGTCAGCGTGTAAGGCCTAAATATGTGTATCTTGAGACCTCTGTTGATAACACTGACGACGGAGTGATACTCGGAGCAATGTCTGAACCACTTACGGGAGAAGATATAAAAAGACATCTTAGCGGATGTACCCGTGCAATAATGCTTGCGGCAACTCTTTCTCAGGAAGCGGATAAGCTTATCCGACAGGCTGCTGTTACAGATATGGCTGAGTCACTTGCCATTGACTGTCTATGCAGTGCAGCCGTTGAACAGGTCTGTGACCGCGCTGAGCAGGAGATATTTTCAAAACACGAATACCCATACAGAACATGGCGTTTCAGTCCAGGATACGGTGATCTTCCTATCTCATTACAGAGAAGTTTTCTTATCGCCCTTAACGCTCAGAGAAGGATAGGTCTTACAGTGACTGAAAGCTCCCTGCTGATCCCGTCAAAATCGGTTACAGCAATAATAGGCATATCCGAAACAAAGATAGAGCGCGGCAAGCGCGGATGTGCGGTCTGTAATATGCGCGAAAGCTGTGCTTTCAGAGCAGCCGGGAACACCTGCGGCAGATAATTATGTGCATATAGCCGAAATATATCACAGTATAATTAAACAATATGTGAACAATTAACTATAAAAGTGTTAAAAGTCTATGAAATTTTTATATTGACATAAACCAAGACAAAGTGATATAATTAGGTAAGGTGAAAGAGTATAAATTATCGGGTAATAACAGGGCGATATTAAAAGGAGTTTGAGGATGAAAAGAGTAAGATATTTCATTTCAGCATTGCTTATAGCTGCAATGTCGATGTCTTTCCTTGCTTGCAGCAGCAAGAAAGACGAAAAGTCGACGGGCAATGCCAAGGAGCTGGACTCTGATCTGAGAAACGAAATACGTCAGAATGCGGAAAAATCTGAGCTTCTTACAGGCGATAAGCTTGAAAACGGAGAAATAAAGTGGCTCTCTGACTGGGACATCAATCCCGACGGTACAGGCAAGAATGTACCTATTGACCTTGCGGTATTTCAGGAGAGATACGGCGGAAGTGTCAAATACTACAGCTGTACCTATGAGGACAGGTATGAGAAACTTACAGAGTATATGAGCTCAGGTGAGGGCATAGATTTCTTCTATGGAGGTAATCTGGACGCTTTCCCAAGAGGTGCGATAAAGAATATGTTCGTACCCGCAGATGACTATATTGACTTTGATTCTCCTCTCTGGGAGGACGTTAAAGACGTCAACGACCAGTTCCTGTGGAACAGAAAACATTATATGGCAGGAGTTCAGGCTACGGGAGATACTGTAGCTGTAGTGTATAACAAAAAGACCGTAGCAGAAGCAGGTCTTGAGGATCCCGCTGATCTTTACGCAAGAGGCGAGTGGACATGGGATACCTTCCAGGATATGCTTGAGAAGTTTGTAGATACCGACAATCAGAAATACGGCATAGACGGCTGGTGGTTTGAGTTTGGTCTTATGAATACCATTGGCGTACCGCCTGTAGGTCTTGAGGACGGCAAGCTTGTAAACAATCTCAGCGACCCGAGTATGGAGCGCGTCCAGAACTGGATATACGATCTGTACCAGAAGAACTGTATCGCTATAGGTGTCGGAGATTTCGGCTGGGATACCAAGCCTGCATACATAGGCGAAGGAAAAACGCTGTTTTACCCTATCGGTCTGTACGATTTCTACATGGAAAAGGACAAATGGACTGCAAAATACGGCGAAGACGTATTCTTTGTGCCGATGCCAAAGGACCCCGAGGCAGATGAGTACTATGTACCTACCGGACTGGAATCGTATATGTTTGTAAGCGGCGGTTCAAACCCTGAGGGTGTAGCCAGATACCTTGACTGCAAGAGATTTGTTCATCTTGATCCGAAAACGAAAGAGATAGCAGACCAGCAGTTCAAAGATGACTACGGCTGGACTCAGGAAATGCTTGATATGAAAGATAGTATGCAGGAGCTCGCAGAGGATAACCCTACTATAGATATCTCAAGGGGCGTTTCTCAGGACTGCGGAAATCTTCTTAATGATTCACTTAGGCTTACCGCAAGAGGTACACCGTGGAACGAGACTTATGAGTCTATTAATGCAACAGTTGACAAGTATCTTGAAAAAATCAATTCTGATCCCGATCCGGCAGATGTAGACTGAGCCGTATACGGGGCGAATAGAGTTGCGGAAAGCTAAGTAAACGTAGAAAAATAGGATAATAAGTTAATTTTAGGAATATGATGTTTTAATTCAGAGGATAAATAAGATATTATTTAAGTTGGAGAAAGGAGGCTATGATCATGGAGAAAGTACTGGTAACAGGCGGATGTGGACTAATAGGGCAGCACATTTGCTCAGGACTCCTCAAGAAAGGCTTTGAGGTCATAGCTATTGACAGAGAGGAATCAGGTTATAACGAAGGGAAGCTTCACTATTCATCAGTAATATGTTCACCTACAGATAAGAATGCTATAGCTGAGGTGTTTGAAAAAAATAAAATTGACATTGTTATTTTTGCAGGCTGTACTGTAGATAACGATCTTGGACCTATTATATCAGACGAGCAGATGAACGAGAGTGCATCAGTTGATAAGTTTATCTATCGTTATGCATTTACAGAAGAAAGCGTAAATAAGGTGATGCTGCTCAGTACCGATCAGGTATATCAGTTTCCCAAGACGCGAGAGCCTATCCGTGAGGACAGCGATCTGAAGCCTATCACGAATTATGGTGTAATGAAGTATAAATCCGAAAAGGCTCTTTACAGTGAGTGGACTCACCATAGTGAAAAGATATGCTGTATCATACGCTTTTCACCTGTATATACGCTTAATTTTACAGATAATCTTATGTCCAAGATAACAGATCCTAAGGACGGTTCCTACTTCGTTTACGGACAGGGACAGTATGGATTTCAGATGTGCTGTATACATAATCTTGTTGATTTTATACTTTGTTATACAAAGAATGCAGACAATACAACATATAACGGAGCATACAATGTAGGCGACAAGCTACCTACTACAGCGGCTGATATAATCACATTCATGCGCGAAAATCATCGTCTTGGCGCAGTAATGCAGAAACAGCCGGGAGGAACGTTTTCAAAGCTGAAAGGAATGTTCAGCACCAATAAGGACGAAAAGACGAATTATCGCTACCTTGACCTCTCAAAGGTAGAGAATAATAATCTGTTGGATAATACAAAGGCGAGAAAGTTTGTAAATTTCCGCTGGGATATCCATAATACGAAATAAAAAGGACGGAATTATCCGTCCTTTTTTCTATGTATTAATGCGCTGTCTTATTCTATTACCGTATAATTATCTGCTGCATTTTCCTTTGTAGCGTGTTCTGTAACGTTTAGCACCTTTACCTTTAACGGGCGTGTACCCATATTTATCTCTATTATATCGCCCACCTTTACATCATAAGAAGCTCTTGCAGCCTTGCCGTTGACTACTATCTTCTCGGCATCGCAGGCTTCATTGGCAACTGTGCGGCGTTTTATAAGCCTTGTAACTTTGAGGTATTTATCAAGTCTCATAATATCTCCTTCCGTATTGTATGGATAAATAAAAGGGGGACAGTAAACTGTCCCTCTTTGTAATTACTTGTTGATAGCTTCCTTAAGACCCTTGCCAGCCTTGAAAGCAGGTGCCTTGCATGGAGGGCAAACCATCTTAGCCTTTGTCTTAGGATTGATGCAAGTCTTTTCGCCTCTCTCACGAACCTCGAATGTACCGAAGCCTGTAAGGCAAACCTTGCTGCCGCTTTCGAGAGTCTCCTGAATAGCTGAAAGAGTAGCCTCAAGAGCTGCGGAAGCGTCCTTCTTTGTGCATTTAGCCTTCTCTGCTATAGAATTGATAAGCTCAGTCTTAGTCATTTTTCTGTTCCTCCGTTTTACAAATTATTGATTTGGCTTTGTCCCAATAGATGTCAAGCTCTTCAATAGGAAGATTTTTCATGTCAACGTTTTCTGCGGATAAAAGGTCTTCTGTAACAGAAAAACGTTTAATGAACTTTTCAGTTGCAGCTTTCAGTGCAAGCTCTGCATCAACGCCCAAAAGACGCGCTGCATTTACACATGAAAACAGCAGATCGCCGATCTCCTCTTCGATATTAGCTTTGTCGCCGCTGATGACGGCAGCATCGAGTTCAGCTTTTTCGTTTGCGATACAAGCTATAGCGTCCTCGGCACAGCGGAAATCCATACCTGCGCGCATCGCCCTTTTGCCTACCTTCTGTGCTCTCATAAGAGCGGGAAGGGACTTTGCAACGCTTGTAAGAGTATCCGTGTATCTTTCCTGCCCCTTTGTTTCCATTTTGATAGCGTCCCAGTTTTTCAGCACCTGATCGGTAGTATTAGCTGTGACATCACCGAAAACATGGGGGTGGCGGATAATTAGCTTTTTGCAGATCTCATCGCATACATCGTCAAAGGTAAACGAGTTAGTTTCTTCTTCGATCCTGCAATGAAAAACGACCTGAAGCAGAACGTCGCCCAGCTCTTCTCTGAGAAGATCTGTGTCCTCGAGGTCGATAGCCTCGATAACTTCACAGGTCTCTTCAATGAAGTCGCTCTTAATCGACTTGTGGGTCTGTTCTCTATCCCACGGGCAGCCGCCCTCGCCTCTCAGAAGTCTTACAATATCGAGCAAATCGTTAATGGAATAATGCTCTTTCTGCTGATATTCAACCATAGGAAAACACTCCCTTAAAGACGGGCTATGTTATATAATACCCTAATTTTTGATAAATTGCAACCTTTTTTTTACAATTTTGTTAATTCCGAAGAAAATAATGCTTATAATAGCCGCGCTTTGTATATTTTTGCTATATAATTACAACAAGTTATATTTTCTTAGGTATCAAAACATAGCCAAATGTTATTATCTATCTACAAAACCAACCTTGTGGAAAGCCTTTGAGACTATCCTTCCGGAGTATCTGAGTGCCTTTTGCGCACCTTCTGTATAGCACTGTTTCAGGAAAGCCTTGTCGCTGCTGAGCTTAGCGAACTCGGTGCGGACTGGTTCGAGGTGATCTGCAACAGCTTCGCCAACAGCAAGCTTGAAGTCGCCGTAGCCCTTGCCTGCAAATTCAGACTCGATAGCTTTAAAGTCCTTTCCTGTAACGCATGAGTATATAGTCATGAGGTTATTGATGCCGTCCTTGCCCTCGCGGTAGCATACCTCAGCTTCGCTGTCTGTAACAGCTCTCTTGAACTTACGGATAATAGTATCCTTGTCGTCGAGGATAAGTATGCAGGCGTTGGGGTTATCGTCGGATTTGGACATCTTCTTTGTAGGCTCCTGCAAAGACATGATCTTTGCGCCTACTTCGGGGATATACGGTTCGGGAAGTGTGAAGAAATCGCCGTAACGCTGATTGAAACGCTGAGCGATATTTCTTGCAAGCTCCAGATGCTGTTTCTGATCCACACCTACAGGTACGAGATCAGCGTTGTATGCAAGGATATCCGCAGCCATGAGCACAGGGTATGTGAAAAGACCCGAGTTTATATCGTCAGGGTGCTTCTGGCTCTTGTCCTTGAACTGAGTCATTCTTGAAAGCTCGCCGAACTGTGTATTACAGCCGAGTATCCAGTTGAGCTCTGCGTGTGTGGGAGCATGGCTCTGGATAAAGAGTATCGATCTCTGAGGATCAACTCCGCAAGCCATAAGAAGTGCGTATGAATTAAGTGTGTTCTGACGGAGCTTAGCAGGCTCCTGTCTTACTGTGATAGCGTGCATATCAACAACGCAGTATATGCAGTTGTACTGTTCCTGCAAAGCACCCCAGTTTCTGACAGCACCTATATAGTTGCCGAGGGTAAATGTGCCTGTAGGCTGGATACCGCTGAATATCAGCTTTTTATCGTCCATTAGTGTGATTCTCCTTACTTAGTAGCAGCATTTCTTCTGTCAGCCTCGTCCTTGAGCTGGCAGCTTCTGATCTCGCTGAGAACGCGCTGATAGAGCACATAGAAAGAACGGAGCTCAGGCTCTGTCTCAGGTATAAGACCTGCTTTGAGTTCTGTCATATATACGCCGCTCTTAGTGAGAAGGAATATCTTGTTTGTTCTGCCCTTAGGAAGGTCAAAACGCTTTGTCTTTTCACATTTAGGAAGGAGCTGACCAGCGTTGGCAACGAGAGTATGTGCAGCCTGAACGAGGTTTCTGTACTTCTGTGAAGCTCCTGTGTACTCGCCGCCGTTGTTGAAGTAGATGTTAGCAGCACCGTTGATGAAACATACCATAGTTGTAAGAACTTCTGATGACATAGGGATATCGATAACAACGCCGAAAACGTCAGTTTTCTTGAGCTTGCTGAAAGAATCGAAGTACTCAGCAGGGAAGTTGAGAGCCTGTCCTCTTGTCATAAGGTATTTCTGTGTGACATTATATCTGTCGGTCATTCTGTTTGGCATAATAAAAATTTCCTTTCAAAGTAATTTTTTCTTTTTTAGTCGAGCATTTCTCTTGTCATACGGGCAAGGATATCCATACCCTTCTTTATCTGCTCGTTTGTAGGTGTTGAATAATTAAGACGGAACGAGTGACTGATCTCGTTCTGGTCTATGCTGAAAGAGTTGCCCGGTACAACAGCGATCTTGTACTGCTGAACAGCCTTCTTGCAGAAGTCGTTCATATCGCAGTTCTCAGGAAGGTCGCACCATACGAACAGACCGCCCTGGGGCTTTGTATAGTGTATCTTCTTTGAGAATTCGTTGTCGATGTATCCGCACATAAGGTCACATTTTTCCTTGTATATAGCGCGGAGCTTTTTGAAATGAGCATCTCTGTCAACAGTTGTCATAAATCTGTGGGAAACCACCTGTGCCCACACATTTGAGTGAACATCGGAAACCTGCTTGCAGACTACCATTTTCTGTATGATAGGAGCAGGAGCAGAGCAGTAGCCTGTTCTGAAACCTGATGAGATTATCTTTGAGAATGTGCTTGAGTAGATAACTCTTCCCTCGGTGTCGAAGCTCTTTATGCAGGGAACGTTTTCTCCCTCAAAGCGGAGCTCGCCGTAAGGGTCGTCCTCAAGGATAATGAAGTCATACTTGCAGGCAAGTTCGTAGACAGCCTTGCGCTTTTCCAGAGACATAGTCTTGCCTGTTGGGTTCTGGAAATTCGGGATAAGATAGAGGAGCTTGACATTCTTGTCTTTTTTGAGGACATCTTCAAGCTTTTCAAGATCAATACCGTCATCATCCATTTCCACGCCAACAAGGTTGACATTGTATGAGCGGAAAGCGTTGAGCGAACCTATAAAGCTTGGTGACTCGCAGAGGAGAGTATCGCCCTCGTTGAGCAGTACCTTACATGAAAGCTCGTTAGCCTGCTGACCGCCTGATGTAATGATAAGGTCGTCAAATTCCTTGTGGAAGCAATTCTTTTCTGTCATCCAGCCTTTAAGGAAATCACGCAGGGGAGTATAGCCCTCAGTGACGCTGTACTGGAGTGCAAGAATAGGGTCGTTTTTGAGAAGATCAGCAGAGATCTCAGCGATCCTTTCCTTAGGGAAAGCTTCGGGAGCAGGGTTGCCTGCTGCGAAGGAGATTACCTCAGGATCGGAAGTGAACTTGAGGATTTCTCTGATTGCAGAAGCCTGGAGCTTGCTGACCTTGTCTGAGAATTTATAATCCATGATAAAAACCAGCCTTTCGTCTGTTTGATAACTATAATCAGTCCAATTTACATTATAACACATAATTTACAATAAATCAATATCCGCGTTGATTTTTATAGTAATTAGTAAGCGGCAAACAGTGATTGTTGGGCAGTATGTATAAAACATCAGTGACGGTGTCCTCGGCGTTCCGCGAGTGAGCAGAAAGTAGATTGTAGGGGCGAGTTCCGCTCGCCCGTAAACGACAGTACAAATAACATGACCGAATTGTAGGGACGCGCATTGCGCGTCCGCCAATTACGCATAAACTCCAAATGACACACTGTAGGAGCTGCCTTTGTCAGTCCGCAAGAGAGCGTAATTGTAGGGGCGAGTTCCGCCGTCCGTGTGAACTGCATATTGTTCCGTAAGCGATGTACGAGAGACAATGTGGAAGCGGTCGAGCCGGCTCAGCTTGCATAAAAAAGCCTGACGCAGCATATATTTCTGTGAAAAACTATTTTATGTTAAGGCGCATATGGGAGGCGGTCAATACTGAAAAAGCAGAATTTCATAAAAGGCTCGATAATACTAATGATATCAGCAGCGGCGGCGAAACTGCTTGGAGCGGTTTTCAAGATACCGCTTACGAATATACTTGGCGGAGTGGGCATGAGCTATTTCAGCTGCGCATACAGCCTGTTCATGCCTATTTATTCCTTGACCGTAACAGGACTCAGCTCCGCAGTCGCACGTATGACAGCCCAGAGCGCGGCACTTGGTATGTATGCCAATGCGGCGAAAGTCCGCAGAACCGCGTTGACTATCTTCTCACTGGCAGGGCTTGTTGGCAGCCTGCTCATATTTCTTCTTGCAAAGCCTTTCAGTGTATACAGCATAGGAAGTCCCGAAGCATGGCTTGCTGTGGCGATGATAGCTCCTGCGGTGCTTTTCGGCTGTATAACAGCAGTTGAGCGCGGCTACTACGAGGGCATGAGCAATATGTACCCTACGGCATTTTCTCAGGTGGTCGAGGGAATAGTAAAGGCAGCAGCAGGGCTTCTGCTGTGCGGATATGTTATGGAAAATCCGCAGGTCGTTACAGGATATTTCCCGTATATAACGGATATACGCGCCGCAGCTGCGGCGGCAGGCATAGCAGGAGTTACTCTTTCCACCGCAGGCGCAGCCCTTTTCTTTGGGGCGGTAAGGCTGTTCACTAAAACTCCCGGGAGCAGCGAGAGCTTCGTCATGAGCAGAAAAGCCATAGTACGCGAGCTTACGGCAACAGCTCTTCCCGTGGGAGTTAGTGCGCTTGTGACAAATCTTACTGCATTGATAGATATGTGGACGGTAATAGGCTGTATATCGTATTTTGGCAGCAGCATGACTGCTCCCGAGGGCGTTTCGGAGGGAGAGTTCCCTTATTTTATATATGGTTCGTTTGCAGGCATAGCACTTACGGTATTCAATCTTGTGCCGTCAGTAACGAATATGCTTGGCAAGGGCGCACTTACCTGCATAACAGCTGCATACGAGAACAAGGACAGAGAAGCTCTTGAGTACGGCACATTGCAGGCACTTCTTACATCTGCGTTCATAGCCATACCGGCGGCAGTTGGAATAACGGTGCTTGCTCCCGAACTGCTAAGCTTTCTCTACCCTCAGCAAACAGATGAAGCAGCCTTTTGTGTTGGCTCGCTGCGCTGGCTCATGGTCGGAATGGTATGCCTGTGCATTTCCTATCCGCTTTTCAGTATGCTACAGGCAGTAGGGAAAACATCATCGCCGCTGAAAATAATGCTTCTCGGTACGGCTGTAAAGCTGGCAGGAAATCTTGCGCTCATACCATTTATGGGAGTTGACGGTGCAGCACTGTCAACTTCACTGTGCTATGCTGTGATACTTATAGTATCTGTCAGAACTTACATAAAAGCGACCGAATTGCATATTGGTGCAGCTCAATTCGGAAAAGTTGTGTATTCTGGAGCAATGTGCGGCGGAGCAGCATATCTGGTATCATCTGTGCTGAAAAAAGCAGAAGCATCGCAAATTACGGTCATTGCTGTTTCTGCGTCAGTGGGAGGGATAGTTTATCTGGGGCTGATAGTCTCGCTTATGGGCAAGATAAGCACAAAACGAAGCAAAAGTGCATAAAAGTACTTGCAATTTTGATTTTTTTGTGATATTATACAATTATTAAATCAAGGGGGCAGAATAATGAATAATATCCTTAAAAAAATGACAGCAATCACAGCAGCATTTTCTGTTATATGTGCTTCACCGGTATTCAGCGCATATGGAGCAGGAAGCGCAACAGGAGACAAGTATGAGTTCAATGGCATCGATCCTGAGAAATCAACAGTCAAGCCGATAATATCACTCAGCAAGATCGAGATCTCATTGGACGAAGCAAAAAAATCGCCTGTTCAGTCTATCGAAATGAGTATCAAGGATGCTGACAAGAAGTATGTAGCTACAGGTATCCATGTAAGATATGATGACAGACTGAAGCTCGTGGAGCGCGACGAAATGATAGCTGAGAGCGGTCCTGCTATCAAGAGACTTGGAACAGAACTCTCCGAAGAAGACAATTGCATCTTTCTTGTTACAGCGGGTTCGGGCGATTACGGCCGTAACGGTGTAATGTGGACATTTGATCTCAGACTTCCCGATAACGTGAAGGCTGGAGATCTTTTTCCTGTAAATATAGAATACGATGCTGAGAATGACCTGTTTGCTTCTATTGTCAACAAGGCAAATTCAAAATATATGGAAGCATGGGTGTTTACCAAGGGCATCGAGCAGGGCTACATCAAGATAAAAGATGATGAGAGCCAGACTACAACTACAACTGCAACAGCTACAGAAACAACATCGGCAACTACTACTTTCACGACAACTGTACAGCCAACAGAAACTACTAAGAAGATAACTTCAACTACAACTGTAAAGCCTACAGAAATTATAAAGAAGAACACTTCAACTACAACTGTACAGCCAACAGAAACTACAAAGAAGATCACTTCAACTACAACTGTACAGCCTACAGAAACTACAAAGAAGAACACTTCAACTACAACTGTAAAGCCTACAGAAACTACAAAGAAGATCACTTCAACTACAACTGTACAGCCTACAGAAACTACAAAGAAGACAACTTCTGCAACAACAGTAAAGCCTACAGAGACTACCAAGAAGACAACTTCTGCAACAACTGTAAAGCCTACAGAAACAACAAAAAAGAACACTTCAACTACAACTGTAAAGCCTACAGAGACTACAAAGAAGAACACTTCAATTACAACTTTACAGCCTACAGAAACTACAAAAAAGGCAACTTCTGTTACAACTGTAAAGTCTACAGAAACTACAAAGGAGTCCACTTCGATTTCTTTGTCATCAACTACATCAAAAACAGAGACAACAACAACTTCGACTTCAAAGACAACAAATACAACAACTACTACTTTATCAAATACTACATCTACACAGACAGCAGGTACAACTTCCACAACTACAACATCTGCAGTTACAACAACTTCCAAGCCTGTGGAAACAACTTCAACATCAACTACAACAACTGTACAGCCAACAGAAACTACGAAGAAGACAACATCAACAACTATTTTAGACACAACATTAACATCAACTACAGATGCGACAACTACCGATCGTTCTTACTGGACAGGTCCTAACGATGATTATCTTACAACCTCTACAACAACTGTAAAGCTTACAGAAACAACAAAGAAGATAACTTCTGTAGCTACTGCAATTTCATCACAGACAACAACTACTACAATTACTTCCACAACAACTACATCTGATCCTCACGCACCGTTTGCCAGAACAATAACAGGTGTTTTTGATCGCCTTGATTACAATGTTATCTGCATGACTGACGGCAGCCGTTATTCCTTTGTAACATCAGGCGTTCCATCAGATGTTCTTGAGACACTTCATTCTCTGAAAAAGGGCGACAACATAAAGATCGAATGTATGATGACTGCACGCTGGAGCTTAGTTATAACATCAATAGAAAGCATTGAAATAATTCCGGCTGCAACAACAACTACTACAGCTAAATCGACTACCACAACTACAACATCTGTTAAGCCTACAGAGACCACAAAGAAGACTACTTCAACAACTGTAAAGCCTACAGAAACTACTAAAAAGACAACTTCTTCAACAACTGTTAAACCTACAGAAACTACTAAAAAGACAACTTCTTCAACAACTGTTAAACCTACAGAAACTACTAAAAAGACATCTTCTTCAACAACTGTTAAACCTACAGAAACTACTAAAAAGACATCTTCAACAACTGTTAAGCCAACAGAGACTACAAAGAAGACAACTTCTTCAACAACTGTTAAGCCTACAGAGACTACAAAGAAAACTACTTCTGCAACATCAACAAACACTACAACATGGATGATCTTTACAACGACTACTTCTACTACAGAGACAACATCAATAACATCTACAGATGTAACAACTACTGATCGTTCATACTGGACAGGTCCTAACGGCGTTGATATTACAACTTCCACAACAACTGTAAAGTCAACAGAGACTACAAAGAAGACAACTTCAACAACTTCAAAGCCTACAGAGACAACGAAGAAGATATCTTCAACAACAACTACTACGCTCATATCAACTACATCAACTTCAAAAACATCAATTGCATCTACTACAACAACTGCAAAGCCTGTAACAACAACTACTACAACAGAATTACCTACACTGACAACATCATCAACTTCAACACCAAATACAACAACAACTACTACGCTCATATCAACTACATCTACTTCAAAAACATCAATTGCATCATCTACAACAACTGTAACATCAACATCGACATCAACTGCTACAACAACAGCACAGACAACTACTACAACTCCTGATACAGGAAAGAAGTATAAGCTCGGCGATCCTAACGGTGACGGTCTTATAGACTCAGTTGACGCTTCTGCAATACTGAAGATATATGCAAGATTATCTACTAACAGCTCAGAGCCTACCGAAAAGGAAAAGGCTACCTGTGATGTAAATAATGACGGACTTATCGACTCGGCAGACGCATCAAAGGTACTTGCTTACTATGCATATATCTCAGCAAACAACGACATCGAGATAGAGGCTTTCCTCAACAGAAAGTAAGCTTTTGACAAAAAGGAGCATGATCAATGAATAAAATTATCAGGAAAATAATTTCAGCAACTACCGCAGCATTAATGCTCGTATCTGCAACAGCTCTACAGGCTTTTGCTTCAGGTGCTGCCAAAGGCGATGAATACGACCTCGGCGACCTTGACGTTTCAACGGCAACTGTAAAGCCTTCGATCCATATAACACAGCAGATAATTAGTTATGCTGAATACAAGGCTAATCCTGTCAGGACAATAGATGTTACTATAAGCGGTGCTACGGGAAAATACGACAATGCAGGATTCAGCGTAAAGGTAGATGACAGACTTAAATTAGTCAAGGACGACGAAGGCTATATCGCAGAAGCAGGTCCGGCCCTCAAAAGAAGTATGTTTGAATGTATTCCCGAAGGAGATAACGGTTTCAGAGTTATTATCGCAAGTGCAGGCGCGAAGAATGGTGACGGCGTAATGTTTTCATTTCAGGTCGAGCTTCCCAGCGATATCGAAGTATTCAAAAAATATCCTATTGAGATATACTACAATAAGGACACCGATCTTTTCACTAATGCGTTAATGGACGAAGAGGGAAAGCTCATGGAGGCATGGACTTTCGCTTATGGTATCGAGCATGGATATATTGAGGTCGAATCGGACGGCACACATGATCTGTTTCCTAAGGGCGATGTGAACTACGACAGAAAGGTAGACTCTGTAGACGCTTCCATGATACTTGCTTTGTATGCGAAAATATCAACAGGCAAAACAGAGCCGACAGAAAAGCAGCTCACGGAATACGACTACAATGGAGACGGTTCTATAGACTCTGCCGACGCATCAAAGGTGCTTGAATACTACGCAGCAAATTCAACTTCAACTAAATAAACAGTTAGCCCCGAGGCAATGCCTCGGGGCTTTTCCTTTTGAGTCTTTAGCTTATTGTAGGGGCGGATATTATCCGCCCGAAATGTAGGGGCGAGTTTCGCTCGCCCGATAATAAAGCGGCGAAGCCGCTTCCTAATGGCTAAGAGCTAACGGCTAACAGCTTTGATCAACGCTGCTGTGCTCAAAGCTGACACCGTTCTCGTTATCTTCGATAATAAGGTACGAAGCACCTTCCAGTCCCGAAGCCGAAACGGAGACCACATTTCCTTTCACAAAATTCTCATGGCAATGACCAACTACAACGAGATCGTATCCCTTTACTTCTTCGCTTTCGCAAGCCTTATCGAACTCACCGTTTTTCAAAGATGACAGCGGCAAAAACGGATAAGGCGCATTTACATCTAAAAACAGGAAATGAGAAAAACGTATTTTATGCCCGTGACATTCACTTTCATAATAAAGCGGCATCTGTTTGATGAACTGCATTTGTTCGTCCGTAAGCTTTTCCCTGATACCGTCATAATAGCTCCTCAGATGCTCCACGTCAGGATCGACATCGACTCCGTGCTCAGCATAAAGCTCGCAGTTGCCTTTCAGACAGACTATCTCACTTGCTTTTAAAAGCTCAAGACATTCTGTTTCTTCATTTCCGCGCTGAAAGATATCTCCCAAGAATACTGTAAGGTCGGGAGCTTTTTCCCTTATCTGTTCAAGCACTTTTTTCAAGGCTTTAAGGTTTCCGTGAACATCTGAGAATACTGCGATCTTCATAACTTATCCTTCTTTCTGTATCATGTTGTAAAAATAGAAAAACGCCATAGTGCTCATATCAGAAAACTATGGCGTAAAACTTTATCGGTAATGGTTCGCTTTTACTTTAATACCGAAGCATCGGGTGCTGTGATCTTATCGGCAGTTATCTTATACTTGATAACAGTCTTTTTGTTGTTGGGGTCTTTTCCTGTCGGGAAGAAACATACATCGAATTCGTTCATTTCATCGCCCAGGATAAAGCCGCCGATGACACCGCTGAACTGACCGTTTGAAGGGATAGTGAACGGATCAACGAAATACTTGTCGTCCTTGAAATGGCTTCCTGCATAGAGCTGTGTGCGGACCTCTGAATAGAGCTTAGTGCCCTGTGGGAGCTCAATGTAGAAGTTGTTGAGTGTGCTGAGCTCATACTCCTTATCAGTATTGTTGCGGAGAGTAATGTCAAAGTATATAAACTTTGCATTATCATCGCGCATACCTGTATCGAGAACAGCATTAAGAGTAAAGTCGGTATCGTTTTCGGATATCATAGTACCTAATTCACCATTGATAACGTCAGTACCCATAGAAGCACGATCTACAGGAGTCTTGTCCTCGTTAGAACTTGTGGGACGCGGCTGAGATGTTACCGTAGACTTCTTTTTGCCAAGACAACCTGCGGAAACAGAAGCTGTCATAACAGCCGCAAGAAGTAATGCATAAAGCTTTGTTTTTTTCATTTTTCTATCCTCCGAATTGTTTGAAGCCGCTATACGGCGTATTTTTATTTATAACAACTATAGTATATCACATTTTACAGCGAAATGTCAAGATTAATTCGGATAAGGGGAAAATAATAAAAGATGCGAAAAAATCAAAAAAGCACTTGCAAAACATAGTAAACCTATGGTATAATTAGTATGCATTAAACGACCGCTTGAAAGGAGCGTACTAATGAAAATATCTACAAAAGGCAGATACGCACTCAGAATGTTGTATGATCTTGCTGTTCATCAGGAAGAAGGCTATGTATCTTTAAAGGATATTGCTGACAGACAGAGTATATCAAAAAAATATCTTGAACAGATAGTGCCTCTTCTTAATAAAACGGGACTTCTCAGAACCAATCGCGGAAACAGAGGCGGTTATATGCTTGCAGGAAAGCCAAGTGATATCACAGTGGGAGATGTGCTGAAAGCAACTGAAGGAAGTCTCGCACCTGTAGCGTGTCTTGACTTTGAGCCCAATGAATGTCCGAGAGTTAATGAATGCTGCACACTTTTTGTCTGGGAAGGGCTTAATAAGGCTATAAACGATTACCTTGACAGTATAACTCTCCAGACGATAATCGACCGCGGAAATGTTATTGGCGGAGACTATTGCATATAAGCATTTTATAATGACAAAAGCGGAGCTTTTAAGCTCCGCTTTTGCTGTATAATGGCATTTAAGAATTATTCAAACATAGGAGTTGAAAGGTAACGCTCACCTGTATCAGGGAGAAGAGCAACGATTACCTTGCCCTTGTTTTCGGGGCGTTTTGCAAGCTGTATAGCAGCCCATACAGCTGCACCTGACGAGATACCAACGAGTACACCGTCGTTTCTTACGATGCTTCTGCCTGTTTCAAAAGCGTCCTCGTTTGAAACTGTGATTATCTCATCATAAATGCTTGTATTGAGTGTCTCGGGAACAAATCCTGCACCGATACCCTGTATCTTGTGAGGACCTGCTGTGCCCTCTGAGAGAACAGGAGAGCTCTTAGGCTCTACAGCAACTACCTTAACGTTAGGGTTCTTTGACTTGAGGTAAGCACCTGTACCGCTTAAAGTACCGCCTGTACCTACACCTGCAACGAATATATCTACCTTTCCGTCAGTATCGTCCCATATCTCGACACCTGTTGTCTTTTCGTGGATAGCAGGGTTAGCAGGGTTAGTGAACTGTGAAGGTATAAAGCTTCCCTTGATCTCAGCAGCAAGCTCCTCAGCCTTAGCGATAGCACCCTTCATGCCCTTTGAACCGTCTGTGAGTACCAGCTCTGCACCGTAAGCCTTCATAAGGTTGCGTCTTTCGATACTCATTGTCTCAGGCATTGTGATAATGAGTCTGTAGCCTCTTGAAGCTGCAACAGAAGCAAGACCGATACCTGTGTTTCCGCTTGTAGGCTCGATAATAACGCTGCCCTCGCGGAGTATGCCCTTAGCCTCAGCGTCATCGATCATAGCCTTTGCGATTCTGTCCTTGACGCTTCCTGCTGGGTTGAAGTATTCGAGCTTAGCGAGGATAGTAGCATTGAGCTCGTGTGTCTTTTCAAGGTTTGTGAGTTCGAGAAGGGGAGTTCCGCCGATAAGATCAGTGATCTTCTTATAAGTTTTCATAATAATATCTCCTTTATATAAATTATATTTAAAATTTCGTTTTATTCAAAAAGCATTTCTTGCATAGGATATTCAACATCGTTTTGAAAGAATATCGTACATTCATCTCACTCCGTTTCATTCTACCATATTTCCTATATGTTTGATATGATATTATTATAGCAGTAAAATTTACATTTGTCAATCCCTTTTTATGATTTTTTTGAGAAAAAAATAAAGCTCCCGAAATATCGGGAGCTTTCAGTTCTTTAGTTCTTTGGCTTTTCGCCTGTGGAAGCAGTAGCAGCGAACTTAGCAAATTCACCTGAAGGGATAACGTCCTCAACTTCCATAGCGTTTGAATCGAAGTATACCCATACGAGCATAGCAGCCATACCCGGGTTGTTCTTGAGGTTTATGCGGTAGCATACTTCCTCGCCGGGCTTTGCGGAAACGTTGTCGCCGTATGCAACGAAGCCTGTCTCTGATGAAACGTCCTGAGCCTCGATGCTGCCGCCTACTCTGATATTACCCTGTACTACCTTATCGGGCTTGAGAGAATCGCCGCCGATAGTTGAGAAATCAGGGTTAAATCTTACAGCATAGTCCTTTTCGGGGATATTGTCCTTGAGCTTGAAATATACCTCAATGAAGTCATCATTGAACACATAGTCCTGATCCTTTGAGATATCGATCCACAGACAGTATCTGCTGTCTGTCTTGCTTACGTAATTATCAACAGAAGCAGCAGTTGCAGCTTCTGTAGCCTTTGTAACGATCTGTGTAACTACCTGACCGTTAGCGTCTGTAGCCTTTTCACCGTTTGCCTCAGTAACTTCAACTACCTCTGTAGCAGGCTCTTTAGCAGCTGTAGGATCTTCGGCGTTAAGTGCTGTAGCCTCATCGGGAGCTGATGCAAGTCCGAGATCGGCAGGTGAACCTGACTGGAAAGGAGTTACGATAACGTTGCCTTTTTCGTTGTCGATGTGCTCGAGAGTAGGAGCGTTGCTGTCCTCTGTTGCAGCGGCAGTAGTTGCGCTGCTGTCATTATTTCCGCTGCCGTTGTCTTTTTTATTTGAATCCATACATGATGCGGCAGATGTAAGCAGAACGCAGGCAACAGCTGCGATCGCGATCATTCTTTTTCTAAAATTACTCATATTTTGCGTCCTTTCATTTCATATAATGTTTTTATACGATTGAAAATGCGAAGCAGTGCTCTTCGCTAACCTTATAATAATTATACACGCGCCTTTAATATTTGTCAAGCCGAATAACAAATTGTAATCAATTCTTTGCATATTCACCACGGGGATTTCATCGTTCTGTCATTTTTGCCTGCAAGTGTAAAAACAGGTAATAAATTGGCAGATTAATAAATAAAGTCATACCAATTTATTGTTTATTAGTTCAAATCATGTATTGCAAAGAGCTCAAAGCCGTGTTATAATTATAGTAAGTGTTCTTAAAATCGATATCTATATATTCCGCTTCTGTAAGATACACTATTATGACTCAAAACGATCAGCAGCGGAGCAGAGGTATGGGGTATCGGTTGTGTTTGAGTTTTCGTGATCATCTATGATGAAGAGAGGAAATTTGAAATGAGGATAAGGAAGATCGCACTGATAGTTGCTGCGGCATTAGCCGTATCAGCAGTCGGCTGCGCGAAGGAAAAGGGGACTCCTGATGTTGTCGAGAAAGATAAGGAGACACAGGAGGAAATTACTACCGTTATTACCGAGGAGGAAACTACAGAGATGGCGACCGAGCATATCAGCCCAGTTGAGACCGTTTCAGCAACTCTTAATTCGCAGATAACCGTTAACAGGACTATCGGACGAGCTGAGGGAAGCAACACGATCAAGTTCCCCCTTGCCGATCTCATTGAGGACGGCGACAGGGTAAAATCTTTTACTTTTACTATTTATTCAGGTGACGGCGGCGACATAGGTGGCTTTAAGGGTGGATGCGGCATTGCTGTTGACACCGATTGTCCTGCTGCAACGAATAAAGGTTGGTATCAGAGCCCTGATTTTTCAGCACCTACTCAGGGAAGCTATGGTGAGATAACATGGAATGTACCTGACGAGCTGAAGGACTACATACACGCAGGGGGAGAAGTTCTGTTCGGATACTGGTGGGGCAATTGTGAGAGTATCAGGATAGAAAATGTGGTATGTACATACGAAAGAACGAGAGAAGTTCCCGTTGACGGCATGGGGGCAGCAGAGGTAGGGATAAGCGTAAACTATTCCGACGCTGACAATACTATCCATGTACCTCTTGATTTTATTCCCGATAAGGTAATACCTCAGGTCGTTACTTTCAAGGTAAGTGCGGCAGGAGGCTTTGGAAAATATACGGGAGCATTCGGCATAAACTCTTCAAAGGGCAAGTATCAGTCAGGTGATACTGCCGTATTCACCAACGATTCCAGCATAGAGCTGGTATGGTTCGTGCCTGATAAGGCTAAGGAGTGCATAGCTCAGAACAACGAGCTTGTGCTTGGCTACTGGTGGAGCGAACAGCCTTCCGTTACTCTTGATACTGTGTCTGTAAAGTACAGTCAGGGCGAGGGCTTTACAGGTGAATTCCCTGTTATGACCACTACAGCTGCATCCGAAGATAACGCTGCTGTCCAGACTGCAACAGTTGCTGCGGCAGAACGCGGCTTCCGTACAGCAGATGAGATAGTATCACAGATAAAGGTGGGCTGGAATTTAGGCAATACCCTCGACAGCTACAATACTGACAAGGAAGGCCTTGAGACCGAGACTGCGTGGGGCAATGTCAAGACCACAAAGGAGATCATCAAGTCAGTCAAGTCGGCAGGCTTCAATGCAATAAGAATACCTGTAACGTGGGCTGAGCATATGAACGGCGATACTATAAGCACCGAATGGATGAACCGAGTACAGGAAGTAGTCGATTACGCTTATAATGAGGGAATGTTCGTTATAATCAATATGCACCATGATGACTATATCTGGTTCGAGCCTCAGAAGTCGTCATATAACGGCGACAGCTTCAGGCTGAAAACCATATGGGAGCAGATATGCGAGCGTTTTGCCGATTATGATGACCGCCTTATATTTGAAGGCATGAACGAGCCGAGAACTGTAGGTTCTACAATGGAATGGATGGGCGGTACAAAGGACGAGCGTACAGTCATAAACGATTATGCCAACGACTTTGTAAACACAGTACGCAAGAGCGGCGGAAACAATGCTGCAAGAACACTTATCGTAACTACTTATGCAGCTTCTGCCGACAGTATAGCACTTAACGATTTCAGAGTACCGACAGGCGGAAACATTATCCTTTCCGTGCATTACTATGCTCCGTGGAAGTTTGCGGAGGGTTCGGAAACAGCCTTTACCGAAAGCGGCAAGGACGAAGTAAGTGCCAAGTTCGCAGAGCTTAAAAAGAAGTTCATCGACAAGGGAACTCCTGTAATAATCGACGAATTCGGCTGCGTAAATGCAGCAAGTACTGCTACACGCTGTGATTACTATAAATACTACATCAATAATGCAAAGGCTAACGGAATAAAGTGCTTTGTTTGGGATAACGGAAAAATGAGCGGTGAATCAAGCTTCGGTATCTTCAACAGAGGAGCACTTACATGGGACGGCGACCTTCTCGGGGCAATAATGGAAGGCGCAAAATAAAGATCAGCTGCCTGTTCTGTTCATAAAAGCGGAACAGGCAGAAATTATATTAATGTAAATTGAAATAGGAAAGAAAAAACTGTGTAATACAGCCATGAGCCGTTAGCCATTAGGCATTAGCCGAAAGAGTTCGCTAACGCTCACATTATTTAAATTATTCGCCGAAAGCGACACCTTCTTTAATGCCGATAGCGGCAGAATCAGCAGAACATAATGTTGTGGGAAGTGTTTCGACAGAACTTGCATCAAAGCCGGTAACAGTACCGGATCATCAGAATTATCAGAAGATAAGCTGTGAAGAGCTTTGCAAGTATACAGCAACAGATGCGGAATATATGTCATTGCCCGAGGATATGCGCTCATGCAGACCTTTCGGACGCGGACTTGCAAGCGGTACATGGCTCGTTTCACTTATCATAACACTTGCCTACATAGCAGGTTTGGTCTACAGCAAACATAAGGGCGACCTTACAATGGGCAAAATGATCTTCGGCGTTTTGTTCGTTTCGGGGATAATGCTTCTGTATACGTGGGGGATTGTTTTCAGAAAACCTTTTTCCCGAGAAACCACGACCTATGCGGACGGTATAATAATAGACAAAGCAGAAGAATTAGGAATATGTATTTTTACAATGATATTTCCTGATTCACAGCAGTATCTTCAGAAACTTAAAACTGACAAGAAATATTTTAAACAGTTCGGAGTGAATGAAAGAGTAAGGCTGTATTTCAACGAAAAATACAGAAAAGACTATGCAGTTTTTGTGAGCGGCATATAATTTTAGTTAATTTTTCCGCTTGACACAGATAAAATAATATTATATACTACATTTAGCTGCGGTTATATGATCCGCAGTTAAAAATGCAGTAATAAAATCAATATTAAAACAGAGGAGGATCTTATGAAAAAGGTTTTATCAACATTACTCGCAGCAGCTTTAAGCGTTTCCGCTATCGCTACAGTACCTTCCGCCGAGGCTGAAAAGGCAACTGCCGCAGCAAAGTCGGGAATGGTAATTCTTGGCGACAGTATCGCAACAGGATATACAAAACAGGGCAATGTTGCTCATAATTATGGTGAGATATGCGGCGATTATCTTGGCTGCAAGGTCTCAAACTATGCAGTTGTAGGTGATACAACAGATGATATGCTCGCACTTATCGACAAGATGTCTGCCGAGCAGAAAAAGAATATTTCCGATGCTGAATACGTTGTTATTTCCATAGGCGGCAACGATATCATGCAGTATATCGCAAAGGGACTTATTGATTTCGCACTTTCAAAGCCTGATCAGAATTTCTTCAATGAAGGCTATACAGCAGCTGATATCCCGAAAAATCCGACTATGAACACATTGACAAAGGTGCTCAATATCAACAACATTCTTGCTTATGCAAACGGCGGCACAAAAGCACAGATAGAGCTTGCAATTCTTTTCGGCGATATCGGAAGCAACCTCAGCTTTAAGAACAAGACCTATGAGGGATATATCGAGACTCATATCATCCCTAATATAAAAACTGCAACCGAAAAGATAAAGGAAGTAAACCCCGATGCAAAGATAATGGTGCAGAACATTTATCAGCCTATACAGTTCGATCCTACATATCTCTCAAGTACATACAGCGCAAAGCCTGGCAACGTTAAATTTATCAACCTTTTGAGAGCTCAGATGGAGACTGTAATGGGAAGCTATTCAGAGCAGATCAGTGCTGTTGACGGTATCGACGTTGTTGACATAAAGACTGAATTTACATCTTATGATGGTGAGCTTGACTCAGAAACTCCGGGCAATGCCAACTACTTCATTGACGTTCAGACAGGCGGACTTTCAACTATGGACGTTCATCCTAACCAGAAGGGACATCTTGCTATCGCAGCTGCTATACTCAGCAAGATCGGCAAGCTCCACGTTGATGACGGACTTCTCACAGAAGTATACAACGGCATAAAGGATAAGGACAAGTATCCTGCAATTGCATATGCAACATACAAAAAGGTAGCAGGCGAGCCTAAGGTGACAACAACTACTACAACATCAACAACCACTACCACAACAACTTCAAAGACTACTACAACAAGCAAGACTACCACTACTACAACTACTTCAAAGACCACAACTACTACATCTAAGCCTACTACTACCACAACATCAAAGACCACAACAACTACATCTAAGCCTACAACAACTACTACATCAAAAACTACAACTACAACAACATTAAAGCCAACTACTACCACAACTACAACAACTTCTCCTGCAAACAATACAAAGTATTATGGAGCTATATTCGTAAACAAGCCTGAAAAGACAGAGTATACTGTTGGTGAAAAGGTCGATTATACAGGTGCAAAGTTCCATTATACAGTAGAAGCTGAAAATGGCTCGACTCATGCAACAGGCGGCAAAGAGCACAAGTTCTCGGATATAAAAGAAGATGTATTCACTGAGAATTATGTTCTTGAGTATTCAAACATCAATCCTGAGACATTCGTTATCACTCTTGACAGATCAAAGGTAGATACATCAAAGGCAGGTACATATAAGGTAACTGCAACTCTTACAAACAAGGACGGCTCAAAGGTCTACGGAACAGCATCCTTTGAGATAGTTGTAAAGGCTGCCAGCGTAAAGCTCGGTGACATAAACAATGACGGACTTGTTGATTCTGTAGATGCTTCAGGTATCCTTGCAGAGTACGCAAGACTTTCATCAAACGATGCAAAGGGCAAGTTCACTACTGCTCAGGGTAAGGCAGCAGACGTTGACAATAACGGTCTTATCGACTCAGTTGACGCTTCAAAGGTACTTGCTTACTATGCGTATGTATCAAATACAGACAATGCAAAGTCTATAGACGAGTATCTCAAGACAGGCAAAAAGTAAACATAACGACAGCGGACAGGCAAAACTGTCCGCATCGTCATATAGGGAGAATATAAATGGAAAAGATATATTTTATAGTTAATCTTGTTGCGGGGAAAGCGGTTATCAGCAAGAAACTGGGGAAAATAATAGACGAATTCGTTAAAGACGGATATGAAGTGACAGTACATACTACTCAGAGCAGCGAGGATGCCGTGGAGCAGGCTGTATATGCCTGTGAGAACGGCTTCGACAGGCTTGTGGTAGCAGGAGGCGACGGTACTCTCAGTCAGTGTCTGCAAGGGGTAATGGACAGTGAAAGAAAGATACCGATAGGCTATATACCTGCGGGTTCTACAAATGATTTTGCGAAGAATCTTGGTATCCCCTCGGATAAGATGAAGGCGGCGGAGGTCGCTGCTATGGGAGAGCCTGTGTTATGCGATGTGGGCGGCTTCAATGGCAGGTATTTCTCGTATGTTGCAGCTTTCGGAGCTTTTACCAATATTACGTATGAAACTTCTCAGAGAGTCAAGAATGTATTCGGACACGCTGCTTATATAGCAGACGGTGCGACTCAGCTGGGACATATAAAGGCAAAGCCTATGCGCATAGAAAGCGGTGATACCGTAATAGAAGGAGACTTCATATACGGTATGGTAACTAATACAGCTTCTGTGGCAGGTATGATAAAAATGAAGAATTTCATGCTCGATGACGGAGCTTTTGAGGTGACTCTCGTAAGAAAGCCGCAAAATCCTGCCGAACTCGGAAAAACAGCATTGTCACTTTTAAAGAATGATATGACGGATAAGAACATAATCTTTTTCCGTACGGACAATGTTACTATCACCAATCTTTCCGACGAGCCTTTTTCGTGGACAAGAGACGGTGAATACGGCGGTGTAGAAGTGGTCAACCACATCTGCTGCCATAAAAAAGCGGTATCCTTTATTGTTAATAACAAGGACGGACTTCCCTTGGAAAAGGAATGAGTATGAAAAAAATTTACGGAAACAAGCAGCTTCTTGATACTCTTGCAGGTATGGCTTCAAGCGGAAGAACTGCACACTCTCTGCTGATATGCGGTGAAAAGGGCAGCGGCAGGAAGCTTATGGCAAGGTATTACACACAGTCGCTCATGTGTGAAGCTCCCGTGGGTGAAAAGCCCTGCGGTGTGTGCAATGCCTGCGCCAACATAGAAAAGGGCATACACCCTGATGTGGTATTCCCCGAAAAGACGGGAAAGCTCAATAATTTCAGCGTCAAAGAGGCAAGAGATGTCATAGCTGACGCATATGTAAAGCCCAATAACAGCAGCGGCTGTAAGGTGTATATTTTCGAGGACTGCCATAATGTTGATATCAGAACGCAGAACGCTCTGCTGAAGCTCATAGAAGAGCCGCCCGATTACGCTTATTTCATCTTCACCTGCGGTTCAAAGTCGGAATTCCTGCCCACTATCATATCACGATGCGTGTGCTTCACCACATCGCCCGTGACCGAGGAAGAGGCTGCACAGTCCCTTGCCGAGAGCGGTTATGAGCCCGACGATATACGCAGGGCTGTTGATTGCTTTCATGGCTGTATAGGGATGTGCGAGCAGTATATAACAGATGAAGAGCTGAGAAAGCGTGTGGATTTGACAAAAGCCCTCGCAGATAGTATAATAAAAAAAGATGAGTATGCTCTCAATGTGGGATTTTTCTCACTCGGACGCGAACGCGATGACGTAAGAGAGGTGCTTTCTATGCTCGACAAGCTGGTGCGTGATGCAGCAGTGCTTGGAAAAGACCCGAACGGGCAGACTATAGGCTGTTTCCGTGAGGGGGCAGTGAGACTGTCGGAGCTTATCATACCGAGTCAGGCGGCAAGGATACACTCGTGTATCGAAAAGGCATGGGGCGCAGTCGAGAGCAATGTAAGTATACCGCTGGTGCTGACGGCACTTTGCGCTGAGATAATGGATATCATCGGATAGACCATAGATAGGAGCTTTCTATGAAAGAAATAGTCGGAGTACGCTTTAAAAGTGTAGGAAAAATATATTACTTCTCACCGGGAGATATAACTGCTCAGGTGGGAGATCATGTTATAGTCGAAACAGTCCGCGGAGTTGAGTGCGGAGAGGTAGTTATCGCAAATCGTCAGATAGAGGACGAGATGATATCATCACCGCTGAAGCCTATAATAAGACTTGCAGACGATAACGACATGAAAGTTGTTGAAAAGAATAAGCAGCGTGAAAAGGACGCTTTCAAGATATGTGAGGAGAAGATAGCATTTCGCAAGCTCAGCATGAAGCTGGTTGATGTGGAGTGTACATTCGATAACAATAAGCTTCTCTTCTATTTTACAGCCGAGAACCGTGTAGACTTCCGTGAGCTTGTAAAAGACCTTGCGGCAGTGTTCAGAACGAGAATTGAGCTCCGTCAGATAGGTGTCAGAGATGAAGCGAAGATACTTGGCGGACTTGGCATCTGCGGCAGAGAGTTCTGCTGTAAGGGATATATGGGTGACTTCCAGCCTGTATCGATAAAAATGGCTAAGGAGCAGGGACTTTCTCTTAATCCTACAAAGATATCGGGTACCTGCGGCAGACTTATGTGCTGCCTCAAAAACGAGCAGAACGCTTATGAGGAGCTTCTGAAAATAACTCCTAAGATAGGAGCTATCGTAGTTACTCCCGATGGTGACAAGGGCAAGGTGGAGGACGTAAACCTTATCACAGGAAAGCTCCGCGTAAAGACTGATAAGTCAGAAGTGCCAGTAACTCTTGACAGAAGCGAAGTAAAGCTTCTTAAAGACGTTGAGATAAGAGTCAACCGTGAGGAGCTCAAGGCTCTTAAAAATCTTGAGGAATAATAATGGATAAGCAGCCAAAGACCAATTACGGTCTGCTTCTGGATAAGAAGCTTGCAGAGCTTGAAAAGAGCGGCGAAAGACCGTCGCTTCTGCTTCATGCCTGCTGTGCGCCGTGCAGCAGCCATACTCTTACGGTACTGGAGAAATACTTCCGTATCACGCTGTATTTCTGCAATCCCAACATAGCTCCCGAGGAGGAGTTCGCTTTCAGATTTGATGAACTGAAAAGGCTGGTCAGGGAAATGGGACTTGATATCCCTATCATTGAAGAGCCTTATGACTCTGCACCTTTTTATGAGCTGGCAAAGGGACTTGAAGATCTTCCCGAGCGCGGTGAACGCTGTAGGAAGTGTATAGAGTATCGCTTGAGAATGGCAGGTGATAAGGCTAAGGAGCTTGGCTGTGATTTCTTCACGACCACTCTTACCATAAGTCCCCATAAGGACTGCACTTTCATAAACGAGTGCGGAGCACGTTTGCAGGAGGAGATTGGAGTGCCTTATCTGTTTTCGGATTTCAAGAAGCATGAGGGCTATAAACACTCAATAGAGCTGTCAAAGCAGTATAACTTATACAGGCAGAATTACTGCGGCTGCGTCTTTAGTAAAAAAGCCGTTAGCCTGTAGGGACGGCGTTTTGCCGCTATAAGAAAAAATGTGCCGTAAGCGATGTTCGACTAACATTTATGATAAATGTGAGCGAGCTTGCGAGCGACAACGTGGATAGGGGGCGCAGACACTGCGCTGTATGGGCTGCCTTTGGCAGCCCGTGTCATATATACAAGCTGTAGGGGCGAGTTCCGCTCGCCCGAGAGGTGCATGAGATAGTATGAAAAGCTTTTACGTGTACGAAATGGAATACACAGGTGAGTCTGTAACGGCGGATAATGTAAAGCTGCTGCCGTTCTGTGATAAATATTATAGCCAGTATGAGCGCATATACAATGAATGTTTCTTTGATATGCGAAAGGCACTGGACATCGAGCCGTATAACTTCCTGTATGATATTCAGCAGCTTAACGGTAAAAAGGAAAATATCTTCCTGCTCATGGAGGGCGAAACTATCGTAGGCAGTGTGGGCTGCTTCGGTGCGGAAATTGATGACCTTATAGTGAATAAGAGGTATCAGGGAAAAGGCTTCGGAAAGCAGCTGCTCATATGGGCGATAGGGCATATCAGAGAATATACCTGCGAGCCCATAACGCTTACAGTGGCTGAATGGAATAAAAGAGCAGTGGGATTATACACGCATAACGGCTTTGTGATAAAAAGCAAGGAGCTTATAAGCCGTTAATGTATGACACACATTTTGCTTTTTGTAATAGGGCAGAAATTAGCCGTTTTTCAATGGAAAAACGTTGAATATTACAAAAATTGATTTTGAATTCTATGTTTTGAACAAAAAACAGAACACATATTTGTTGATAATAAAGGGTGAAGATAATGGGAAAAGAACTAAAAACAAACGCAATGCGTTTCCTTGACAAAAGCAAGATAGATTATACCGTGCAGACTTACGAGTGTGATGAATTCATCGACGGTATACATACTGCCGAAAAGCTTGGACAGCCTCTTGAAGAGACTTTCAAGACACTTGTGGCTCAGGGCAAGAGCGGAAACTATTTTTGCTTCCTTATACCTGTAGCACTTGAGCTCGATATGAAAAAGGCTGCAAAGAGCGTGGGAGAAAAGTCCGTGGAGCTTATCCACGTAAAGGACATAACCAAAATAACGGGATATGTCCGCGGCGGCTGTACTCCTATCGGCATGAAAAAGCAGTTTATGACGGTAGTACATAACAGTGCTGAGAGCCTGCCGCTGTTCTACATAAGCGGCGGACGCATAGGAACTCAGATACACCTTTCGCCGCAGGAGCTTGTAAAGGCTATACGCGGTAAATTTGAAGATATTATCCTTTGATATTTCAGATATAGTTAGGGAAGGAGGCGGCATATGAACAGTGAGCTTATAAGCGAGGAGCTTTACAGCGTTGGCAGAGTTGTGGTCGACAAGAGCCTGCATACTCAGAGCGGAGACGAAGCCTTTTATTCTTTTTTCGGAAATGATGTTACCTATTCCATAAGGCGTACCATTGACGATGACGACTTTCCGAGACTTATGGAGTGTATAGAAAAGGTGTCTGTGGGCGAAGTACGCAGGACTGTTATACGAATGAAAGGTATCAGCGGCGAATACCGCTGGATACTGGCAGCTGTAAGGCTTTTCGGAGCAGGTGAAGCAGAGCCCCTTTACTCCATAACTTTCAGCGATGTGCTGTCTCTGGAGTCACTGGCATACAGCCGCGAGAGCAAGTCCGCGGAATACCGCAGCGTACTCAGTCTTATTTCAGACCTTGCCTTTGAATACAGCTTCGAGACAAAGCGCATACGCATATATATGTTCGAGTGTTTCCGTGAGATAGTCCTGCTTGACGAGGAGCTTGAAAAATGGCGCAGTAATGCCATAGAAGCAGGCTATATCCTGACAAGATACATCGAAACATTCAATTCTCTTTGCAGGGATATCAGAAGCGGAGTCTACCGCTTCGACCATGAACTTGAAACGTCGATGTTCACTGAGGGCAAGACCCGTGAGACCTGCCTTTTCAGAGGCATAACACGTTATGATATGCCCGATGCAAAAAAGGTCAGCGGTATCATTTCCGTTGTGGATTCGCGCAGCAAGACCAAGGATATAAACCTTGCGCTTGAAGCGAATAAGGACTCGCTTTCCTCACTGCTCAACAAACGTGCGGTAACTTCCTTTGCTCAGGGGATACTTGCGGAAAAGCCTTCGTATACCGTTGATCTTGTGATACTTGATATCGACAACTTTACGGACATAAATAACGTTTACGGACATCTTTTCGGTGATGAAGTCATATACAAGGTAGCTTCCATAATCAGGGCTGCCATAGGTTCAAGGGGCATAGCAGGAAGAATAAGCGGAAGCGGCTTCCTTATCGTACTTGAAAATACCCGTGATGAGGAGGACCTGCGAGGTGTACTCCGCGCAATAAGGACAAATACTGAGTTTGCTTTTGCGGACAGGTCGGAAAAGATACACCTTACCTGCTCAATGGGAGTGGCTGCATATCCTGTGGACAGCGAAAGCTATGACGAGCTTTTCATGCAGGCGGATAAAGCTCTGTATATAGCCAAGGAAAAGGGACAGAACCGCTATGTCATCTATGATATCAATAAGCACGGTCCTGTGGAAAAGGATATGGAAAACAAGATAGCCTTCCTCAGCGGAAAGGGCGAAGCTTCCGAAAAACTCAGCTTCGTAAGCGGACTTGCGGAAAATCTTGTGCTGGGCAGGATACCTGATATTTCGGTGCTTCTGGAGCAGGTGCGCTCACAGTTCGGCATAGATGATATATGCGTATTCTCGGGCAGCGATATGGGACTTATGCTCAGCTGCGGAAATGCAGCATCGAAAAATGCATCATATCTCCTTGAAAACAATTATACCGACCGCTTCTCGGGTGACGGTATACTCGTCATAGACAACGTGAACGAGCTTGAAGGACGCGATGACAACGCCTTTGCCAAGCTTACCGAGCAGAATATAGGCGGCGCAGTTCAGTACCTGATGACAGAGGACAGCATGATAAAGGGCATGATATCCTTCTGCTATATAGGACGATTCAAAAAATGGTCGGTGGCGGATATAAATTATTTTGCGGTCATAGGCAGAACTATATCCGCGCTTCTCAAAAAACAGGCGTATATCTGAGTTGTATTGGATATTACTTACTAAAAACGTACAACTCTATTGTGCAAGCATACAAAGTTTTGCCGAAAGTGCAACGAAATGGCTTCCTGAACGTACTTATATAGTAGAAATACTTTTATAGGGGTGATACCATGGAACGTACATTAACTGCATTTTCGGCAATTATTCTTCTCATAGGCTGCTGCACAGGCTGCGGCAGGAACGTAAATACTTCAAAAATAAAGATCCCCGACATAGCTTTTTTGTATTACAAGAGCTCCGAGGCTGGTCTGACAGGCAAGTTTTGTGACAAAAACGGCAATTGCTACAGTGTATTGTCCGATGAGGTCAATTATCTGAAGCCTGATGAGCTTATGGAAAAATTCTCAGAGGGCAGTCTGGAAAAGGATATAAAGCTGTTAAAGATCTTTGATAAGGACGAGCTTGATAAGATGTACATAAAGTTTGCAGGAGCTTTGGATAAGGATAATATCGGACTTGTCCAGCCTGAGGAACTGCCTGCTGTGGAAGCTCCGACAATGGCATGGTATGGGGTATATTACGATAAGAACGGCTGTGCTGAAAAAATATGCATACACGAGAATAAGTGTATGACAGGCATAAATTCGGGAAATAACGACATAAACGACGTTTATAAGTGGCTTTCTGATAAACTGTAAAGAAGAAATTAGCACTCTCACATCGAGAGTGCTAATTTTCATTATACTTTCACAAACCCGTGATATTTCTTTCAAAAAAAGGCAGTATCATATAGACAATGAAACGAAAGGAAGCGATACCAATGGAAAGTGCATATAATGAGGTTAACTGCATAGGATAAATATGAGGCTTGTCAGACGGACAGGCAATATAATTATTTGGAGGCATGAATTATGTATGGACTTACACCTTTCGGCGGCACAGGCTTTGGTCTGTGGGACGCATTCAATGATTTTGACAATGATTTCTTCGGCAGCAAGATGCCGCTGAACAACTGTCGTACCGATATCCGTGATGACGGAGACAAGTACGTTATGGAATCGGAGCTCCCCGGTTTCGACAAGGAAGATATCAAGCTCGATATCAACGGCTCGCAGCTTACTATAGCAGCTGAGCATACTGCAAAAAATGATGAAAAGGACGACAAGGGCAATTATATCCGCCGCGAGCGCACATTCGGCTCGTACAGGAGAAGCTTCAACATCGGAGATGTAAATACTGACGCTGTAAGCGCAGAGTACAAAAATGGCATACTCACCATTGAGCTCCCGAAGAAAGCTCCTGAAGCTCCTGTCGCAAAAAGACTCGAGATCAAGTAAGGGAAAACCTGCCATAATATAACACACACTTTGAGCCATGAAGGACCATAACTCTTCATGGCTCCTTTTTTATTAGTGATAAGTTGTTAGTGCTTAGTGATTAGTTGAGCTATCGTTTTGGTGGTTAACTACTCACTACTTACTACTCTCTACTCACTAAATGCCGCGTGGACTCCGCGCTTTATGCAGGATTAACATTCAAGGGGGCTGAATTCCGTCGGAATGTACAAATCGAATGGTTTGTACAAATAAAATCTTCACTTTTAAGTTGAAATATGTTATAATACATTTATGAGTATCTATCGGAGGTGAACGGCTAAAATTGAAAAGGCTCTACATCACAGACCTTGACGGTACACTTCTTGATCCCGATGGAAAAATTACCGAAAAAACAGCAGATATACTGAACAGGCTCACGGCTGAGGGAATGTATCTCACCTTTGCCACAGCAAGGTCGGTATACTCCGCAAAGCCCATAACATCGGCTCTAAATGTGAATGCCCCGTGTATACTCATGAACGGTGTCAGCATATACGATCTGAAAGGCGACTGCTATATCAAAAACGAGTACATACCCGTAAGTGCTTCGGCGCAGATAACAGATGCCTTTAAAAAAGCAGGGGCGGAATGTTTCATGTACCGCTTCAATAACGGGGTGCTGACCTGTTATTATACCGAGATAACCAGCCGCGTGATGAAGGCTTTTGCTGAGGTGCGGAAAAACAACTACAACAAGCCATATGTGCAGTGCAGCTCGCTGCTTGAAGCCGCCGATGATATGACTATATATTATACGGCGTTGACCGACTATGAAAAGCTTATTCCCGTAAAGGAAACTATCGACAGCATGGAAGATGCAGACTGTGCATTCTATAAGGACACCTACACAGGAAAGTGGTTTTTAGAGGCGTTTTCCGCAAAAGCATCGAAGTCCAACGGTATACGCTTCCTGCGTGAGAGGTACGGCTTTGATGAGGTAGTGGCGTTCGGTGACAATCTCAATGACCTGCCTATGTTTGAGCAGGCTGATATAAAAATTGCAGTAGGCAATGCAAGAGAAGAGGTAAAGGCTGCCGCAGACTATATCATCGGCACTAATGACGATGACGGAGTTGCACGGTGGCTGCTCGATGAATTTTAAGTTGAGAGTTGAAAGTTGAGAATTGAGAGTTAATGTGTTCGCTTCGCTCACATGATTAAAACAATGTCGCCGAAGGTGACACCATAACTCTAAATTCTCAACTCTCAACTAACATAATTGATGTGGTAATTTTTAACATGAAAGGAAAATACATAAAATGAAAAAATTAATGCTTGGAAACGAAGCTTTTGCAAGAGGCTTATATGAGGCAGGATGTCGCGTCGTATCAAGCTATCCGGGTACTCCTTCAACTGAGATAACCGAAGAAGTAGCTAAGTATGACGAAGTTTACGCAGAATGGGCACCTAATGAAAAGGTCGCTATGGAGACAGCTCTTGGAGCTTCTATAGCAGGTGCAAGAAGCTTCTGCGGAATGAAGCACGTTGGTCTCAACGTTGCTGCTGATCCGCTTTATACAGCAGGTTATACAGGCGTTAACGCAGGTATGGTCATCGCAGTAGCTGACGATCAGGGTATGCACTCATCACAGAATGAGCAGGACAGCCGTCATCACGCTATCGCTTCAAAGGTTCCGATGCTTGAACCATCTGACTCTACAGAATGTAAGGAGTTCGTCAAGCTTGCTTTCGAGCTTTCAGAGAAGTTTGATGCACCATTTATAGTAAGAATGTCCACAAGAGTTGCTCACTCACAGAGCATCGTTGAAATGGAAGAGCGCAATGATCTTCCTCTCAAGGACTATGAAAAGACACCGAGCAAGTTCGTTATGATGCCTGCTTACGCTAAGGGCAGACACGTATTCGTTGAGGAGAGAACAAAGAAGCTCATTGAGTATTCTGAAACAACTCCGCTCAACAGAGTTGAGATATCTGACAAGGCTGAATTTGGCGTTATCACAAACGGCGCAGCTTATCAGTATGTCAAGGAAGCTCTCGGCGACAAGGCTTCCGTACTCAAACTCGGTATGGTAAATCCTCTCCCTGTAAAGCTCATTCAGGACTTCGCTAAGAAGTACGAGCAGGTTTACGTTATCGAAGAGCTTGACGGCATTATCGAAGAGCACTGCCGCAATATCGGTGTGAACAATGTAAAGGGCAAGGAGATATTCGGCTACATAGGCGAGCTTCCTCAGTCTGTTATCGCAGAGAAGCTTCTCGGCGAGAAGAAGGATTACGCTGAGCTTGACGAGAATATCCCTGTACGTCCTCCTGTAATGTGCGCAGGATGTCCTCACAGAGGTCTGTTCTACTGCTTAAAGAAGCTTGGCGTTACAGTATCGGGCGATATCGGCTGCTACACTCTCGGAGCTGCTGCACCGCTCAACGCTATTGATACAACTATATGTATGGGTGCTTCTATTTCGGGACTCCACGGCTTCAACAAGGCAAGAGGAACTGAGTCGGAGCATAAGACAGTTGCTGTTATCGGCGATTCTACATTCATGCACAGCGGTATGACAGGTCTTGTAAATATCGCTTACAATAATTCAAATTCTACAGTTATCATTCTCGATAACTCTATCACAGGTATGACAGGTCATCAGCAGAACCCGACTACAGGTAAGAACCTCAAGGGTGATCCTGCTGCTGCTGTTAATCTTGAAGAGCTCTGCAAGGCTATCGGCATCAAGCGTGTCCGCGTTACTGATCCGTATAAGCTTGCCGAGACAGAGGCTGCTATCAAGGAGGAGCTTGCTGCTGACGAGGCTTCTGTAATTATTTCTCGCCGTCCATGCGCACTTCTCAAGTACGTTAAGCACAATCCGCCTGTAAAGGTGAACCATGACAAGTGCGTAGGTTGCAAGCAGTGTATGAAGCTGGGATGTCCTGCTATCTCAATGCGTGACGGCAAGGCTGTAGTTGACCACACTCTCTGCGTAGGCTGCGGAATTTGCCAGGAGCAGTGTAAGATAGGAGCTATTGAATAAGTTCATTCAAGGCGTTGAATTGCAGTTCCTATGACGGGGGCGGAGGCTCTCCGCACAGGAACAGTGTAAGATAGGAGCTATCGAATAATTAGAACTAAGATCTAAGTAGGGGACGGCGTCCACGACGTCCCGTATTTTCGGACGCATTATAAGACGAACTAATTAACGAGGTATTACAATGAAAATAAGAAAAATAAACTGTCCCTACTGCAATGTAATGATGAAGTACATAGGAACAAAACGTATACAGCTCGGAAAAAGCGGCTTGATATTCGAGCACCTTGACCAGTGGGTATCGGGTGCGCTTACAGTGAGCATATACGAATGTCCCGAGTGTGCAAAGCTTGAGTTTTTCAGATTTAAGAAAACAAAGAGGAAAAAAGATGATACAGTTACCAATATATGAGGAGTTCGCACATTGGCTGGACGACCTTTTTGAAAATAACGATATGCCCGAGGAGACTAAGGCTTTCTGCTTTAATCTCTATGAGGAGTCCGATGAGGACCATATCTACGGAGCACAGCTCATAGCCGCAGGGGAGTTTGACCCTGATGACAAGGACGGCGACTGGGCTTGCGAAGAGGTGTGGAGCAGCGGAGAGAATATCTTTACTGTTGATACCTCAGATGAGGACGATACAGGGTGGAACCATGCGCTTGAGCTGTTTAAGGAAATGGCTGAAGAATACCTGAAAAATGGTAAATACTCAGGAATTATCAAGGGGGCAAAGGGAGCTGCCATCGGTTTTGTTGATGGTGAGCTTGAATTGTTATCCTGAGTGAAGAATCGTTGGGAGGATATGAAAAATGGATGATTTAATGGGTGGTATCGGAAATTCCAACGGAATGGACGATATAGGTGATATGCAAAAGCTTGCTCAGCAGGCGGCTGAGGAAGCTGATAAGGCAGCTGCGCAGACTGCTCAGCAGTCAACGGGCTACAGCAATGCGCAGAGCGGCTACGGACAGCAGTCCACAGGCTACAGCGATGCACAGAGCGGCTACGGACAGCAGTCCACAGGCTACAGCAATGCACAGAGCGGCTACGGACAGCAGTCCACAGGCTACAGCGATGCACAGAGCGGCTACGGACAGCAGTCCACAGGCTACAGCGATGCACAGAGCGGCTACGGACAGCAGTCCACAGGCTACAGTAATACACAGAGCGGCTACGGACAGCAGTCCACAGGCTACAGCAATGCGCAGAGCGGCTATGGACAGCAGTCCTCAAACAACTACAGCAGCTACGACTCAAGGAGCGGCTATCCTGCATCGGATACGGTATACGGCGGCTATGGTGAAGAATCAAAGCTCATGCCTATAGTTAAAGGTGTGCTTGGCGCAGTACTTGGAGCTATTCCTGGTATCATACTTATAATCCTTGTGGCAAGAATGGGCTTTATCGCTTCACTTTGCGGCGCAGTAATGGCTGTATGTATCTTCTTCGGATACAATCTGTTTACTAAAAACTGCAATCTGGAGGAGAAAACAGGTCTTATCATCTGTGCTGTCGTAATGATATTTGCGATTTATTTTGCAGTCCGTACATCATGGTGTCTGGAAATATCATCGTTCCTGCAAAAGGATCTCGGATTTAAACCGGGTGAAATAGACAGTGAAATATTGTATGAGTTTTTAGGTATCAGAGATGTTACATTTTCTGAGATATCGTCCGAATTTGGAAATTTGCTGGAAAAATGCGAATGCAAGGGCAAATTTATCACTTCGTTGCTTGAAAATATTGCTTTTGCGGCACTTGGCGGCTTCGGAACATTTACTAAATTCGGCAATGTAAAAATATAATCAATAATCTTTTAAGGAGTAATATAAAATGGAAACAAAATCTATTATGATCGTAGGTGTCGGCGGACAGGGTTCGCTGCTCGCTTCGAGACTTCTGGGAAATGTGCTTCTTGCACAGGGCTATGACGTAAAGGTCAGCGAGGTACACGGAATGTCGCAGAGAGGCGGCTCGGTCGTAACATACGTAAAATATGGTGATAAGGTATACTCACCTGTAATAGAAAAGGGTGAGGCTGATGCAGTTATCTCATTTGAGCTTCTTGAAGCTGCAAGATGCCTGCCTTACCTCAAAAAAGGCGGAAAGCTCATAACTTCCACACAGCAGATAGACCCTATGCCTGTTATCACAGGTGCTGCACAGTATCCTGAGAACCTCGTTGAAAAGCTCAAGGCAGCAGGTGCAGAGATCGTTGCAGTTGACGCACTTTCACTGGCAGAGCAGGCAGGTACTGCAAAGGCTTCAAACGTAGTACTCATGGGCGTACTTGCTTCACGTATGGATTATCCCGATGAGCTCTGGCAGAAGGCACTTGAACAGTGTGTACCGCCTAAGTTCCTCGAACTCAACAAGAAGGCTTTTGAGCTGGGCAAGGCTGCAAAATAAGTTATTAGTTTATAGTGATTAGTGCTTAGTTAATAAGGAGAACGTATGAATAGCTATCGTGAACTTATAGTATGGCAGAAGTCAATGCAATTAGTTAAGGCTGTTTACGCGCTTCTTGAGACTTTGCCAAAGAAAGAATTATTTGCGCTTGATTCTCAGATGAGACGGGCAGTAGTTTCCATACCTTCAAATATTGCTGAAGGTCAGGGCAGAAATACTGCAAAAGAATTTGTGCATTTCCTTTCGATTGCAAGAGGTTCAAAATTTGAGCTTGAAACCCAGATACTGATCTGCATTGAACTTGGATACTTTTCATCGCGATCAGCTGAAAAGTCGTTGAAATTGTGCGACGAGATAGGGGAAATGATAAATTCGATCATTGTTAAGCTGAATTCAAAAACTAATCACTAATTACTAATCACTAACCACTTGTACATAATTTATGTTACAGAATAAATCCAAAAATAAGGAGTAGAAGTCCAATGGAAAAATATTGGAACAAAGAGATCGAATGTGCATCGCTGGAAGATATGAAGAAACTTCAGGACGAGCGACTTGTTGCACAGGTAAAGCACGTTTATGAAAACGTTAAGTATTACCGTGATCTTATGGACGAAAAGGGCGTAAAGCCTGAGGACATCAAGGGAACTGAGGATCTTCACAAGCTGCCGTTCCTCAGCAAGGCAGACCTCAGAGAGGCATATCCTTACGGACTCCTTGCAAAGCCGCTCAGCGACTGTGTAAGGATACATTCCACAAGCGGTACTACAGGTAAGAGAGTAGTTGCTTTCTACACTCAGAACGATGTGGATATGTGGGACGAGTGCTGTGCGAGAGCTATTACAGCAGCAGGCGGCACAAACGAGGACGTGGTACAGGTAGCTTACGGCTATGGACTGTTCACAGGCGGTATGGGACTTCACGGCGGTTCACACAAGGTTGGTTCTCTTACTCTTCCTATGAGTTCGGGAAATACTGAGAGACAGTTGCAGTTCATGCAGGATCTCGGTGCTACGATACTTTGCTGTACACCTTCTTATGCGGCTTATCTCGGTGAAGCACTTCACGATATGGGACTTACTCCTGATGATATCAAGCTCAAGGCAGGTATCTTCGGTGCAGAGCCGTGGACTGAGGAAATGCGCCGCAGCATCGAAAAGTCACTGGGTATAAAGGCTTTCGATATCTACGGACTTACAGAGTCAAGCGGTCCCGGTGTTGCATTTGAATGTTCAGAGCAGACAGGTATGCACATCAATGAGGACAACTTTATCCCTGAGATAATTGATCCCGAAACGGGAGAGGTGCTCCCTGAGGGTGAGGTCGGTGAGCTTGTATTCACAAGCATAACAAAGGAAGCATTCCCGCTTCTTCGTTACCGTACACGCGACCTCTGCAAGCTCAGCAGAAAGAAGTGCTCATGCGGACGTACTCTCATAAAAATGGCTAAGCCTATGGGCAGAAGCGATGATATGATGATAATCCGCGGAGTAAATGTATTCCCGTCACAGATAGAAACAGTTCTCATTGAACAGGGCTATTCACCTAACTACCTCATCGAAGTAGACCGTGTAAACAATACAGATACTCTCGATATCAGCGTAGAGATGAATCCCGATCAGTTCTCAGATAAGGTTAAGGATATGCAGAAGCAGGAGCGCGATCTGGCTGTTGCCATTAAGACAATGCTGGGTATCAATCCTAAGGTACATCTCGTTTCACCTAAGTCTATCACAAGAAGTGAAGGCAAGGCTGTAAGAGTTATTGATAAGCGCAAGCTTCATGATTGATTGTTTTGAGCAGGAGTATTGAGCTCCTGTGATATAAATTTCCATTTATTTTAAGGAGGTTTCATTTATGAAAATCAAAATTTTTTCCACAAATTATATGCCTGAGCAGGAGAAGTATCAGCGTTTCGCTGCTTTTGAGAATGAGCTTAATCAGTTTATCTCTACAGTTAAGGTAATAGATATAAAGTTCAGTTCCGCAGCAGGGCTCTGCCACGATGCACAGACTCATGTAAACGAGTATATCGACGAGTATTCTGTACTCGTAATGTATGAGGATCTTCCTAAGAACTGATCCTTCCTCTTGCTGATGCAGAAAAATATTGACCACAAAGGAGGGAGATCATATGTCAAATGTAAGACAGATCTCGGTTTTTGTAGATAATAAGCCTAATCAGGCAGCCGGTGCCATGAGGATAATCAAGGAGAGCGGTATAAATCTCAGAGCTCTCAGCCTTGCTGATACCGCTGATTTCGGCATAATCAGACTCATCGCCAATGATACGGAAAAGACAGTGGATATTCTTAGAGCGGCTTCATACGCAGTAAATGTAACAGAGGTGCTGGCAATATCCATACCTGATTCTCCCGGACAGCTCAGCCGTGTGCTGGATGTGCTCGGTCAGGATAATGTTAATGTTGAATATATGTACTCGTTCCTCGGTACTTCGGACAGGGCTGTATCCTTCGTTATCCGTGTTGATGACAATGCTCAGGCTTCAGAAGCACTTAACAAAGCTGGTATTATTCAGCTTACCGAAAATGATATAGCTGAAATGTGAGTATTGCACAAAAAGCAAGGCTGCACTTAAATTTATTATGAAAACACTTGACATAATTCCTGTTGTTGTTGTATAATAAAAATGCAATATTTAACGAGAAAATATTGAACAGGAGTGATTTAAGATGGGAATTCTCGATAAATTTAATGATGCAAGCAGGGGTGTATCTGAAAAGGCTAAAAATATCTCAGAAGCAAGCAACCTCAAAAGAAAGATCCTTTATGAGGAAGAGCGTATAGTTGAGATCTTTACTGATATCGGTAAAAAGTACTATAAAAATCAGGGCGAAGATCAGGCAGCTCTTAAAGTTCTTTGCGATGATATAGATACAAGACGCAGAAGGATCAAGAAGATGAGATATGAGCTTAACGGTATCAGAGGATATAAGATATGTCCTAAGTGTGATGCCGAAGTCAATGAACGTTTTCAGTTCTGTGGCCGATGCGGTGCAAGACTTCCTGATATTGATGATGACGATTTCATGTCGCTTGAACCCAACGACTACTATACAGAAAGCAGCAGCAATTTCTTTGATGCTGATTCTAATAAGAACTATTGATCACATGGGCTGTTCTGAGGCTATCGGAACAGCCTTTTTGTTACCGAACTGACGGCTTATGCGTTTGCATAGCCTGTTTGCAGGGATACACAGTATGAACCAGAAAAGTGAAAAGGGGATGCATATCTGTCCGAGAAAATTAAAGGGCATATCCGAGTAATCCCATACGTTCCAGTGCATAATAACATTGTCGAATATCCCTACGGTAAGCTCTATGGCGGTTATCATGACCGTACCGATTATACAGCTGCGTATGAGCGTCATAGTGCGGCGGCTGTTTATTGCATAGAGTATCGTAAGTACGGTGCCGCCCGTCAGCGACATTGTCCAGTGAGTGTAGCCGCGCATGACTATTTCTATAAGACTGTAGCAGAAATAGCCCATAAGAAATGAAAATAACAGCTGTGAAAGCTTCATACCTATCAACTCCTTTTGGTTTTAGTATGGCGTTTTTGCAGGGCTTTATACAGAAAGAGAGTTGAATAAATATGAGAAAAAGCTGTATACTTATGCATATATCAAGTCTGCCGTCGGACTACGGTATAGGTAAAATGGGAAAGGCTGCCTTTGCATTTGTGGATTTTCTGAAGTCTGCCGAAGTCAAATGCTGGCAGATACTGCCCCTTTCACCTACAAGCTACGGCGACTCGCCGTACCAGTCTTTTTCGGTAAAGGCAGGCAATCCATACTTCATAGACTTTGAAGTGCTTGAGTGTGACGGACTTCTTGAGCATCACGAGTTTGCTTCCTTTGAGTGGGGAAGTGACCCTGAAAAGGTGGATTACAGCCTTTTGTACGACCATTGCTATGATGTGCTGAGGATAGCGTTCAACAGGTTCAAGCCTGCAAAAGCACAGGGATATAAGGAATTCTGCGATGCCAACAAGAAATGGCTCGATGAATATGCACTGTTCATGGCTTTGAAATTCCGCTATGACGGCAAGCCGTGGTATGAGTGGGACAGCGATATCTCCATGCATAAGCCCAAGGCTGTTGCAGCTGCAAAAAAGGAACTGAAAAAGGATATCTCCTTTTATAAGTTTATACAGTATGAGTTCAACAGACAGTGGAGCGAGCTGAAAAAATATGCAAATACGAACGGTATCGAGATAATCGGTGATATCCCTATATACTGCGCTCTGGACAGCGTTGAGGCGTGGGCTTCACCTAAGCTTTTCCAGTTTGACAGAAAGCGTCGTCCCGTAGCTGTTGCAGGCTGTCCGCCAGATGATTTCTCGCCCCTTGGTCAGCTTTGGGGAAATCCGCTTTACAACTGGGACTACCATAAAAAGACGGGTTATGAATGGTGGATAGACCGTATCAAGGCGGCTTCCGAGCTTTACGATATCGTGAGGATAGACCATTTCCGCGGCTTTGAGAGCTATTACAGCATACCCTTCGGCAACGAGGACGCTACTATTGGCGAGTGGGAAAAAGGTCCGAATTACGAGCTTTTCAGACTTGCTGAGGAAAAGCTGGGCAAGCTGAATATCATTGCTGAGGACTTGGGATTTATTACTCCCGAGGTAAGAGAGATGCTGGATAAATGCGGCTACCCCGGTATGAAAGTGTTGCAGTTCGGATTCAGCGGCGGAGATAACGAGTATCTGCCCCATAATTACAGCAGTACCAATTATTTCGCGTATACGGGCACTCACGATAACGAGACTCTCATCGGCTGGGTGGATACGCTTGATAAGAAGTCGCTGAAATTTGCTAAGCAGTATCTCTGCGTCAAGAAGAAAAAGGAGATACCTGCGGCAGTTATACGCGCTGCATGGGGAAGTGTTGCGGAGGTCGCTGCTGCACAGATTCAGGATTTTCTTGACAGTCCTAAAGAGGGCAGAATGAATACGCCATCTACTCTCGGCGGCAACTGGCAGTTCCGCACAAGCAAGTCGGACTTCACGCCTGAGCTTGCGAAAAAGATCCGCAAACTCAATCGAATTTATAACAGATAAAAGTGGACGACGTTAAAGATAATACTGATATAGTTCAGCCCCGAGGCAAAGCCTTGGGGCTTGTTCGTTTTTTCCTTTAGTCCGTTGTAGGGAGTCATCGTCCCTTACAAACTAACAACTAATCACTAAAAACTAACCACTTTTTAGTGACGAATGTCACTGAGAAAGTGACGGATGACATCTTCCAAAACTTCGTTTTATGCAGTATAATCATATTAACAAAGGAGAGAAAAAAGATATTGCGTAATGATTTTTAAGGAGATGATCTTATGACAAAAAATGGTCAGATTTTCAAGAGGATATGCTTCGGTGGTATAGGCGTATATCTTGCCAACTGTATATGCATCGCCGCCGATGACAGATTGCGTTCACCGCTGTGGGATTACCTCGGACTTGGCTATACTTCGTTTTTCGGTGTTGTCCTGGTACTCTCTGTATTCGGACTTATAACTCTTGCAATTTCACAACATATCAAAAAGCGCAAAGTCACAGGCTTGCAGCCTATCTCCAGAAAATACACCATATCGTTCATAGTATCATATATACCATACGTGCTTTTGTTATTGTACAGCCTTTATTGCAGCAAGTTTGGTTTCACTTTCTTCACAACGTCATACGGCTGGGAAGGCTTCTACAGTGCATTTGTTATAATGGGATTTGTATTCTGTGTTATTCCTGTTTTTCCGTTCTGCATTTTCTGGCAGATACTCTACATAGTCAAGTGGGTGCGCAACAGAAAAGCTAGACAAGAAAAACATATTTGATTTTATGAAAAAGTATTTCGATAGCATGGTAGTTAGTAATTTAGTGACAAATGTCACTATCAAAATAACAAAATAGCCTTTAAATGTTCATATTTATAGTGTATAATGATTATAACAGCTTATTTCAATCTTTTTTTCGGGTTTGATTTTAGTTGTACTTTTACGCACAAACATTCAAGAGAGATGGACAAAAAATTATAAAACGGAGGTGAAAAAGTTTTTTATTAGGTGTTTCAGTGTAGGGGATGATGCTTGCATCATATTGAAACATTTTGGAGATGATTTATTTTAGGGAGTGAGCGTATGAATAAAAAAATTATGAAAGAAGCTTTATTAGCTACAATTCTGGATATTATCTTTATCATTTCAATTGTTCTGCTGAACGAAAAACATTGTAATGTAATACTGATCCTGAGCAATGTTGTTGTTGGCTGCACTGTCAAGGCAGCAGGTTTCTGGAATGATCTCGTCGCTGATAATGGCCACACCCACCTCGGAAAACGTTTTGAGGTAAGCGCACTTGCTTTAGGACTCTTTGTAGTTGCTGCTCTTATTATGCTATGGGCAGGTTTATGGTTTGTTCTTTATGCAGGAGTTGGTCTGGCTGCAGTATTTGTTTATGACTGGATAGCATATTTCCTTTTCAAGTCTTATGCACATTCAAGAAAGAACAAAAAGATCAAAGCTTAAGAAACACAACTTTATGTGCTGCGGAAGTGTGTACTGCGGTGCTGTAAAAACAATGAAAGATATTATCATTGAAATAATCACAAAGCCCCCCGATATTGATATGGGGGGCTTTTTATGTTAAAATATAAAAATATGTAAAGCTGACTTGACAAAAAATGTAAAGCGTGCTATACTATAATTACAGAGAAAGTAAAGTAAACTTTACTTCAAGGGAGGTAATACTATGTTTGGGGCAATAAAAGTTTTTTTTGATGCGGCATTACCATGGGTGGCAGTAAGTGTTGTACTTGCTGTGGTTATGACTTACAGTAAGAATGATAAGGAGAAAGAGAATGAAAAATAAAATTCAGGAGCTGCGGAAAGCCCGAAAGGTCACGCAGCAGGAACTTGCAGACGCTTTAAGCGTTACGCGTCAGACCATCATATCACTGGAAAACGGAAAATACAACGCATCTCTTACACTTGCTCACAAGGCGGCGCAGTTCTTTGGCGTAACTATCGAGGAACTGTTTATTTTCGAGGGCGATGAAAACTTATAAGGAGAACTATTATGGAAGAATTCAAGAAAAAAATAAAGTTCAGATTTCAGTTATGCACAATGTATACGTGTTCGGGAACAATGTTATATTTCTTACTCAGTCGCTTCACCGAGAACGTTCCCGACTTCTCAAGAGGAATGCTTACAGGACTTCTCGTAGGCGGCGACTTGCTTGCGGTATTTTATATGATAAGATGTTTTGTTCTTCTGCATGATGAGAAGAAACTGAAAGAAGCATACATAAAGTCTGCTGACGAGCGAAACAAAGAGATCTCCAAAGAGACAATGCGTACCGCATCAGTTATCTCCCTGATGTGTACAGGACTTGCAATAATAATCACAGGCTTTTTCAGCAAGACAGTAAGCATAACCCTTTTTTTAGACATGACAGCAGGTGCTTTGATAACGGTACTTGTAAATCTGTATTACAACAAAAAAATGTGAATTTGTAAAGGAGGAACATTATGGAGAATTTCAGAATTACAATAAAGAAGAGGATTTATTTTTTCATTATTCTTGCGGTTATCATGGTTGCAGGAATAATTCTGCTTGCAGCATTCGGAAGAGCTAATGACGGATTTAATGCAACAAGCGGCATATTAGGCGCAATGCTTGCAATTGCTGTCGGCAACATCATTAC
>NZ_JAEEMU010000059.1 GCF_016283395.1 Ruminococcus sp. | reverse complement strand
TACCTTTTCGGAAATTTTTGTGATTTGTTTTTCATCTCCGCTCCGTCTTTACCCCTCTAATGCTGCCCCAGCAGTCTTACTCTTCAGCGTCTTTCCCTCGCGGCGACTTATTTATTATAGCAGGTTTACAGCCAATTGTCAACTAAAAGAATATGAAGCTTTTTCTTCATATTTTGGTCATATTTTACAATCACGTTCCAAGCTTGCCAAGCCACCACCATCTGACTACAAAAAGCACCGCCATTACTACAAGTGCGCCTATTATTATCAGGTTCTTTTTTATCTGCTCGGCGAAGTCGAAATTCTGCGGATTTTTCGGATCGTAGATTATTGTATGCTTCGAGCCTATCTTGAACGGCTCGGAAAAGCCTGCCTTATCCTCAAACTCATAGACCTTATCGCCGCTGCCGTAGCGCATCTTGTGTACGTAGTAGTTCTGCCGTTTCTCGCGCACCGAGACAACTTCCGCTTCGGTCTCGATACCGTTCTTTTTCAGCAGAAGCAGCTTTCCCAGATAGATAAGTCCTGCTATGGCGATAATAATTCCTATGCCTGCCCAGATTATGTATTTCATGCTTCACCTCATATGCTCAGTCGTTTATGCCTGCTTCCTTTGTATATCCTTTTGCTTTTTCGGGATACAAGCTCTCAGCATACTTATAAAGCTGCATTAAATCAAGCTTATCGGAGCTGTTGCGTATCATTTTATCCAATTCTTTTCCTAATAGTATTGTGCTGAGCTTGTAATAGTCTTCCACGCCCTTTTGGTCGTGGTTGAATCTTATATCCATAGAATATCTCGGGCCGCCTCTTGTAATGTGTTCGCTTATAGTATATACGAATGTATCTATTTTTTCAAGGTCTATCTTCCATTTGTAATAGGAACATCTGCATCTTATGATATTTCCGTCGCCATACTCTACTACAGTTCTGCGGGTACAAAAATATAAAAACGCGATTATTCCTATAAGTCCCGTCACATACACTCCAGGCTCGCCATAAAGTGCTGCACCGACGCCTGCGATAGTCACCCATATTAAAACAGGTAGGATATATACCTTATATGGTACATATGATATTTTGATCTTTTTCATAATTTTTATCTCCTATATCATTTTTTAAAAAGCGGACAGTTCCCCAACTGTCCGCTTTATTTTACAATTGCTTTTCATAAGCGGATAATATCCGCCCATGCGTTATGTATTTTATCATGTGGGACGTCGAAAACGTCGCCCCCTACATGGCTAATGGCTAAAGGCTAACGGCTTACTGAGCCATGAGTTTTACCATTACTGCCTTCTGAGCGTGGAGACGGTTCTCAGCTTCCTCGAATATCTCGTTTGCGTGAGACTCGAATACCTTCTCTGTGATCTCTTCCTCACGGTGTGCAGGGAGACAGTGGAGAACCATTGCATCTGTATTTGCCTGAGCCATAAGCTCATCGTTTATCTGATAGCCTGCGAAAGCCTTCTTGCGCTTCTCAGCTTCGCCTTCCTGACCCATAGAAGCCCATACATCAGTGATAAGTACGTCTGAATCCTTTGCAGCCTGCATAGGTGAATTTGTCATCTCGAACTTTTCGCCGTATGTCTTTGCAAAGTCGATTATCTCCTTTGGCGGCTGGTAATCGTCAGGGCAAGCGATAGACACGCTCATACCTACCTTTAAGCAGCCAACGATAAGTGAGTTTGCCATGTTGTTTCCGTCACCGATAAAGCACATTTTAAGTCCGTCAAAGCTGCCCTTGAACTCGCGGATAGTCATAAGATCGGCAAGTACCTGACAAGGGTGACAGAAGTCTGTAAGACCGTTGATTATCGGGATAGAACCGTACTGTGCAAGATCCTCAACTTCTTTCTGCTCAAATGTACGGATCATAATACCGTCAAGGTATCGTGAGAGAACTCTTGCTGTATCCTGTACAGGCTCACCGCGTCCGATCTGGAGATCGTTTGATGAGAGGAACAGCGGATAGCCGCCGAGCTGATACATACCTGTCTCAAATGATACTCTTGTACGTGTTGAAGCCTTCTGGAATATCATGCCAAGAGTCTTGCCCTTGAGGTGTGGGTGCGGGATACCGTGCTTGAGCTCGTACTTGAGCTGGTCAGCAAGGTTAAGTATTTCGATGATCTCCTCTGTGCTGAGATCAAGCATTTTAAGTAAATGTTTCATATTTCTATCCTTTCCATTTTCATCATGACTTGTTCATTTCACCGAACGCTTTGTCTATAGCAACCGCAAACAACGGTATATAGTCATCAAATGCAGTATTTTCAATATTTATATGATACTGGAGCTCTCCTGTTACTCCCATTAGAGTCTGGATCTCTCCTACCTCTTTCCCGTCAAGTATTATCTTGAAATTCTTTCTGTCCTTGCTCGCAACCTCAAAACGCATCTGCTTGTTTTTTATTTTCAGAGTAGGGTCAAGGAACAAAGAGGTACACTCCATTGTCATAAAAACATTATCATTCAGGATTATGGTAAAAGTTGGTCGCTTTGCGTCGCCTGTCTGAACGAGTGTATATAAGTTGTAATTGCTCGTATCCATTAGATTATAGCGTGAACTGAAGCTTTTCTTCTTAATAGTATAGAGAAGCTTTCCTTTTTTATCTTCAACGGTATATTTAGTACCGGTGCCAACTACCTGCAACTCCATAATCATTCCTCCAGTATCTCTATCAGAATTTTCAATCCGTCCTTCAGCTCATCGTAAGATATTGTAAGCGGAGGAAGAAGTCTTACCTTTTCCTTGGCTGTGAGCACGAGAAGTCCTTTTTCAAGAGCCTTCTGCGCAACGTCATGGGCATCTTTGCTCTTCAGAGAGATGCCTACCATGAGACCAAGACCGCTGAGTGCTGTAACTTCGCTGCATTTCTTCAATTCTTCTCTTATAATGTTACCCTTTTCGGTCACTTCATCGAGGAAGCCCTTGCTCTCTATCCTGTCAAGGACTGCAAGACCGCCTGCGCAGGCAATCGGATTGCCGCCGAAAGTTGAGCCGTGAGTACCTGCTGTCAGGACTCCGCTGCACTTTTCGTTAACGAGACAAGCTCCCATAGGTACGCCGCCTGCGATACCCTTTGCAAGAGTTGTGATATCAGCCTTTTTGCCGTAGTGATCGCCTGCAAGAAACTTTCCTGTACGTCCTACGCCTGTCTGTACCTCATCAGCAATAACAAGAATATCCTTGGGTGCGCAAAGCTCATATACCGCGTCAACGAATTCCTTATCAAGAGCCATTACGCCGCCCTCGCCCTGAATATATTCCATCATAACTGCGCAGACAGTTTTATCCTCAAGCTTTGCCTTGAGGTCGCTAATATCATTTGCGGTAACATTTACGAAACCTTCAACGAACGGAAAGAAGTAGTTATGGAAAACATCCTGTCCTGTAGCGGAAAGTGTTGCGATAGTTCTGCCGTGGAATGAATTCACAAGGGTGATGATAGTATGTCTGCCCTTGCCGTATTTATCGAAGCTGTACTTTCTTGCCACCTTTATTGCGCACTCGTTAGCCTCTGCGCCGCTGTTGCAGAAAAATACCGACTTATAGCCTGATATGCCGCAGAGCTTATCTGCGAAATCAGCCTGAACCTTCGTATAGTAATAGTTTGAGCTGTGCTGGAGAGTCCTTACCTGAGCGCATACAGCGTCAGCCCACTTTTCATCGCAGTAACCCAGTGAATTCGTACCTATACCGCTTCCGAAATCAATGTATTCCATGCCGTTTTCGTCCTTACAGCGTCTGCCGCTACCCTTCTCCATTACCAGTGGGTAACGTCCATAGGATTGCATAACGTGGGAATTAAATTTATCTATCGTATTCATTTTTTCCTCCTTGGTGCAGACTGCCTTGGACATAGTTCATAAATTTTCAGACACACTATTATTATAACGCTGAAAGGCAGTCAAAATCAATCTTTCTGCAAGTAATATAAGTAAACTTTTTGTATACAAGTAAATTATTTTACGAGAAGAAACCTTATCAAGTGAACTGAGTACCTATGCCCTCATTGGAGAGTATCTCAATAAGGATAGAATGGGGAACTCTTCCATCGATGATAACGGTCTTTTTTACGCCGCGTCTGACAGCTTCAACGCAGCAGTCTATCTTAGGTATCATACCGCCTGAGATAATGCCCTGTCTCTTGAGGAAAGGAACTTCGCTGACATTTACCTCGGGTATAAGTGTTGACGGATCGTCCTTATCGCGGAGAAGTCCTGCGATATCTGTCATAAGTATGAGATTTTCCGCACCAAGCTCGGCAGCTATTCTTGCTGCGGCTGTATCTGCGTTTATATTATATGTATTACCCTCTGCATCTGTTGCAACAGTTGCGATAACAGGGATATTTCCGTTTGCTAAGGCGTCTGTGATAGGCTTTGTGTTCACCTTGGTTATCTCGCCTACCCAACCTAAATCCTGACCGTCGTCAGTCTTTTTCTTTTCAGCCATGAGCATCTCGCCGTCGATACCGCAAAGACCAACTGCGCTGCCCTTGTGCTGAGCGAGAAGCTGTACAAGCTCCTTGTTTACCTTGCCCGAGAGCACCATTTTTACAACGTCAACTGTTGCATCATCGGTGTATCTCAGACCGTTAACGAAACGGCTCTCGATATTGAGCTTTTTAAGCATATCGCTTATCTCAGGACCGCCGCCGTGTACGAGAACTACCTTTACGCCAACCAGTGAAAGGAGCACGATATCTGTCATTACAGCGTCTTTAAGGTCCTTGTTGGTCATGGCGTTTCCGCCGTACTTGATAACAAGTATCTTGTTATTGTACTTCTGTATATAGGGCAGGGCATCAATAAGCACCTGCGATTTTTCGTTATTTGAGATCTTTTCCATTTTTCCTTACTTCCTTTTATTATATTATATCAGTCAACGGACATTGCCCGATGTCATCTTTTATTATTTATACAGTATATGTACTGTTTGCAAACATATCCTATCCGCCTGTAAAAGCACATACTACCTTTTTCGTACACGCAATACAGCAGCATCGATTGCTTCCTTTGCTGCTTTCGGATCTTTTACCGATACAAGAGTAAAAGAGAGCGGTGGGGTAATTCTCTCGTATTCTTCACTTCCATAAATATGTGTGACGTGTTCATAATTAGGATCAGAAAACGGATATTCAAAAAGCTCCAGAGTAACTCTTCCAACTCCCGGACTTATTTCACTATACTCGGTGCTTTTGATATTTGTAAGCTCGAATTGTCTGAAATATTCATTTATAAGAACCAGAACTCTTCTGTCAGTCACAGCCATGAACTCATCATTTTGACCATTCACAGGTACCTCTGAAAAAATAAGATTAAATATCATGAGAAGTACACCTGCGCCGACAGATATAACAAAAAACGCTGAAAAAACTGTCAATATGATAGTTGAAATCAATATGATCGCTACTGCCGTTATTAATCGTGATCTGCTGACGTATTTTTTTGCGATTTCTTTATTGCTGCTTTGACCGCCTGCCCAGATTATCTTTTCGCTTTCATTTAAATATTCTCCGATCACTTTCGCAGCTTTAATACTTTCATCTTCACATTCCGATGATAACTTATCATTATATGATTCATATCCATTATCTTTCCCATCGAACATCTTCACACCTGCCTGCAAATCATTTATTCATCAGAGCACCGTGGATAGCGTCATTGAGTATCCTTTCGACTCTTTTCGCATCGTTGATATTATACATACCAATGATGTTATTGCTCCTGCTGCTACTGCTCCTTATTGGCTTTGTCAGATACATTGTTATATAGCCCTTGCCATTACTGCCTGATGTGGAGCTTACCCTCGTTATATTTTCAAGAGGGATAGAGGTCTGTCCTGAACTGTTTAAGATTATGAGCCTGTGATCTGTTATGCCGTAAAGTCCTGCCATAGAACCCGACATCATACTTATGCTGACAATAAGCATTATTACGCCAACAACAGCCATTACAACAGTACACATAAGGATAATGGACACCAGCAGCATTATGCCGCCTGCTTTTGCACTGCCGTTCTTCTGATTGAGATTATCCTTGCCGCCTGCCCACAGAAGATGCTCATTGGGCATGAGGAGCTTTTCAAAACGGCTTTCAAGGCTTACATAATTATCGTAGGAACGCTGTTCATGGTCTGCATCACTATAGGTCTGCTCGTGACTATGGTCACAATCTCTTACATTGGTAATATCATCGTAGGTCTGTTCGTGGCTGTGGTCGCACTCCCTGACATCGGTGATATCATCGTAGGTCTGTTCATGGTCATGGTCACACTCGCTTCGGTACTCCTCTGACGGTGCAATATAGTCATCATCATACTTTGAGGAATATTTTTCGTTGTATGCGTCATAGTCCTCATCTCGTCTTCTTCCGAACATCTCCTCACCCCCTAAAATACAGTTATATCTGTCCGTTTATCTCATATTCTGTAAAAATCTTGCCTGTCTTATTATGATATCCTTGACCTCCTGCACTACCTCAGGTTTCTCTTTGATAGCCAGAATAACGGATTCGCTGTCACCGTTTTTGTGTCCGCTGGCATAAACTGTTTGATCAAGCTCTTCTATCTCAACACTGTTATAGTCATTCATAACAGCTTCCGACATATTATCCGAAAGCCTTGTATAAACGACCAACTGATTGAAACAGTTGAACATAACGTGCTTTACATCTTTAAGCTCAACGCAGGTAAGTTTTCTCCTCACAAGAATAAAGATACGTTTGTCCGTAACAGCGAAATATTTTTTCTTGTTATTGAAAGACTTTACAAATATAAATAAACCAATTATAAGGAAAGCTAAACCGCCGTAACGCTTTTCAAAAGCATCGTCATCTTTAGTAATACCGAACACTCCTAAGAGTCCAAATATTATAAGGGTTATTCCCATAATAAGTTTAAATCCTTCGAACTGTAAACTTTTGAATAACTTTATCTTAGGCTCCTGACTCCAGACAATATTTTCATCATAATCGAGATAAGCTTTAAATATTCCGTTATAATCCGAATAATCCATAACAATATTCCCTTCTTACAAAAGGAATTTTAATCTTTCCCAGTCGGCTTTTTAATTCATCAACAAATATCAGAACCCTGCATACGCTCGGCTTCTATTGCCTTATCATATGCATTGGCAATTCCTTCTGCACTTTATATTATATCCGCAGCTTTTTCACAGCCCTGAATATCATAGAGATTACGCCACCTCACGTTATATTCGTTGCTGTGATGACCAGGCCTTTTCCTTAAACGAGTAAAACAGAGGACAACAGTCCCCATATCACTGTTTTTCTTCTCCACCGCGACAAAAGATATATTATAATACGGTATCTCTTTATGCTTTTTACCTTTGAATATGAGTACCCTTTTATCGGTCAGCAGATATGCTTTGGGATGATTTATATACGAAAATACAACTATAGCTCCGAAAATAATGGCGTACCATGCTCTATGCTCCGTGGATTTCAGCATCATTCCCACCCCTCCGAGAATAAGTATAGCTCCGATAATGACGAAAATGCCATTGCGCAAATAGAACTTTCTCTCTTCAGGTATATGACTCCAGAGTATATGCTCGTCGTCTTTAAGGTATTTCTCAAATTCAATATCAGACATTTCTTTACCTCATATCTTTTTCGGAAATATCACCATACCGAAACTCTGTAAACTCTTTTATACATAACCATTATATATTCTTGCCTGACGTATAATGATATCCTTGACCTCTTCAACCACTTCGGCTTTTTCTTCCAAAGGTATGATATAAAAACCTCTTTCTTTATCAAAAAGCAATCCTGTTTCACCTGAATCTTTTTCGGTGATCCATGTTGCTTCATAAGTGTTGAAGTCAGCCGTCAAATCATTTCCGAACGACTTCGGAAGCTTTGTATAGACCAGCAGCTGGTTAATGCAGTTGATCATGACGTGCTTTACATCTTCCATGGGAATGGCAGTAAATCCATTCTTGCTTAATCTGCATATACGCCTGTCAGTAACGGCATGATACTTTTTATTGGACTTGAAAAAGATCACAACTACCCATATGCCAAACACAACGAACGCAAGCGGAGCGTATTTCTTCCCACTGTTAGCTCCTTCTTCGTTCAAAAACATGAAGCACAATGAAATACCTGCAAGAATAAAAGCAACTCCTGCAAAAAGTTCAATTGAATCAATATCTGTAAACTTCAATAGTTTATTCTTTGGTTCCTGACTCCACAGTATACTTTCACCAGGTTCGAGACGCTCGGCAAAAATACCGCTGTAATCTGTATAATCCATAAATATACCCTTTTATGACACGGGCTCAAAAGCCCTTTAAAAGTTATCAGCTTCTGTAATCTCCGTTTATCTTTACGTAATCGTAAGTAAGGTCGCAGCCCCATGCGATAGCCTTTCCCTGACCTTCGCCGAGGGAAATGAGTATCTTTATCTCCTCTTCCTGGAGTATCTTCTTTGCAAGAACTTCCGAGAACTCTATAACGTTGCCTTTGCGTCCGAGCGGGATAACTCCGCCTGCGGAAGCCATTTCGATATCAACCTTTCTGATATCGAAATCAGCATCAGCATAGCCAAGTGCGCAGAAAATTCTTCCTGCGTTTGCGTCCTCACCGAATATCATAGCCTTGATAAGGCTTGAACCGATAACGGACTTTGCCACCTTTTCAGCTATATCGTCATTCTCTGCACCTCTTACAGCACACTCAACAAGCTTTGTAGCACCTTCGCCGTCACGAGCCATCATTCTTGCAAGGTTCATCATGATAGTATAGAGAGCGTGTTTGAACTGCTCATAGCCCTCACCCTCGGAGGTTACAGGAGTGTTTCCTGCTTCGCCCGATGCCATGATGCATACCATATCGTTTGTGGAAGTATCGCCGTCAACGCTTGCTCTGTTGAGAGTTACCTTTACGGTATCGCTGAGGGCACGCTGTATCATCTCTGCTGAGATGTCAGCATCTGTTGTAAGAAAAGTGAGTGTAGTTGCCATATTAGGGTGTATCATACCGCTGCCCTTGAGCATACCACCCATTGTGCAGTTCTTTCCGCCCATTTCAAATGTTACGGCGATCTCCTTTTCCTGTGTATCTGTAGTCATTATAGCTTCGAGAGCGCGCTTGTTTCCGTCATAAGTAAGACCGTCTTTAAGCTCGCCCATAGCGTTTGCGATAGGCTCGATAGGGAGCACCTGACCGATAACGCCCGTAGAAGCTACAATAACATCATTTTCGTCTATTCCGAGAGCCTCGGCTGCGAGCTGGCACATCTTTGTTGCCTTTTCTACGCCGTCAGGATTACAGGTATTAGCATTTACCGAGTTTACGATAACAGCTCTTGCCTTTCCGTCCTTGATATGCTCCTTTGTTACGATGATAGGAGCACCCTTGACTTTATTTGTTGTATATACGGCAGCTGCCTGACACTCTTTGTCGGCAACGATAAGTGCAAGGTCGTTTTTCTTCTTTGCTGCTGGGATAGCATTGTTTGCAGCAGCATTTGCTGCGTCCATTTCACCAAGCGGCTTGTGCGCAAGACCGCACTGTACACCGTTTGCTCTGAATCCCTTTGCAGCACATACGCCGCCTTCTATAAATGTAACTCCCTGTAATTCTACAAGCTTCATGTGGTTTCCTCCTTGATCTTCTGAGCAAATTGAGTAATAATGCTCATATACTCTTCCTTTTCCTCATCTGAGCCGAACTGGTGGCACTTAGCCATAAGCCCTGCCTTTTCCAGCACAGGTCCCATCTGAGTATAGAACAGTTTCAGATACTTTTCCTTTCCCTTGTAAAGGTTGAACATAAGCTGTCCTTCAAACATTTCCCCTATAAACGGATCATCGCTCAGCATTTCTATAGCTCTCTTTATTGCTATGCGTGAGCATATCCTCTGTCTCAGCATACGGCTAACATCTGCAACGCTCAGCTGATCCTTTGTCTTTTCCATAATTGTGTTGAACCACTCATCAACAGTATAGTCGATGCCGTCATCCTCTATGAGGTCATACTCATAGATCTCTTTCAGTGTTTTGCTCATAGTTTCATTCCCCCCGAAATGATAATTTTCATGTTTAATCATACTAATCCTGTCGTTTCATCAATATTCATCATTATGTTAAGGCACTGTACAGCTGCACCGCTTGCTCCCTTGCCAAGATTATCAAGGCGTGAACAAAGAAGTATCTGCTCGTCATTGCCAAAAACAAACACCTGTAATTTGTTCTGTCCGCTGAGAGTATTCGATGCAAGGAAGAACGCTTTCTGCTCGTCAGCTGACATAAGAGGCATTACCTCTACCATTTTTGCACCCTCATAGTGCTTTGCATACATCTCATGTACCTGCTGTGCTGTGACCTTTTTATCCAACATTCTTGTCTGTATCGGCACACTTACTACCATGCCGCTGAAATAGTCACATACCATAGGATTGAACATTGGAGTGTATGTAAGTCCCGATACCGCTTTCATTTCAGGCAAGTGCTTATGCTGCTGAGAAAGCGCGTACTGACGCGGACTGTTGAACTCAAAGGGCTTGTCCTCGCCCTCATATACTGCGATAGCCTTTTTGCCTGCTCCGCTGTAGCCCGATGTAGCATATGCAAAAACAGGGAAATCAGCAGGTATTATCCCGTTATTTACAAGAGGATAAACTATGGAAGCAAATCCGCTTGCATAACAGCCCGGAACTGCGACTCTGTTCGATGTGCGTATCTTTTCCCTGTGAGCAGGTGAAAGCTCGGGGAAACCGTAAGCCCAGTCGGGATTTGTACGGTGAGCTGTTGAAGCATCGATAATACGTACATGGTCGTTATCCTTGTCAATGAACGATACAGCCTCGATAGAAGCCGCATCAGGCAGACAAAGGAAAACATAGTCCGCACTGTTGATAAGACGGGCACGTTCGGCAGGGTCTTTTCTCAGCTCCTCGCTGATCTTCATTATCTCAAGGTCTTTTCTGTCCTTGAAACGCTCCTGTATTTTAAGACCTGTCGTGCCTTCCTGACCGTCTATGTAGATTTTTACTGACATTGTTAATTCCTCCGTTTTTTCAATATGCTGAATTTATCGGGCTGTCGAGGACGCCAGCCCCTACAATTCTACTCTCTGCTCACTTGCGGGCGTAGGTCATGCGCCCCTACAGTGAGTCATTTATAATTTATGCGTTATTGACGGACTGCCAAAGGCAGCCACTACTATGCACTAATCACTCTTAATTCTTATTTTTTCTCTTATTGACTTTGCGCTCATACTTAGCGCGTTTGGGGTCTTCAAGGTCTGACTTGTCCTCAATGAAAGAGTGCCATATGCTTATTGCAAGTGTTATGGTAACTATAACTGCGAACCAGATTATATGCGTTCTCGGCATAACTGCTATCCACAGTCCCATAACAAGCTCACCTATTATCCATGTAACACCCATAAGGATAGTCAGTCCTATGATAAAGGTTATATCCTTTTTCTTCATATCAGAGATCCAGAGCCTTTTCTGCAAGCTTTATCTGCTCTCTTACAGCATCAGGCGAAGGACCGCCTTCTGACTTTCTCTCGCGGACGCAGGTCTCAAGACTTATTGCCTCATATACGTCCTTGTCGAAGAGATCGGTCATCTTCCTGTATTCCTCTATAGGAAGTGTTTCAAGTGTAAGACCGTCCTCGATGCATCTTGCAACGAGAGTACCTGTTATCTTGTATGCGTCACGGAAAGGCATACCCTTTTTAACGAGGTAATCAGCGCAGTCCGTAGCGTTTATAAATCCTCTTGCAGCTGCGTTTCTCATATTATCCTTGAGTACGCGCATTGTTGCAAGCATAGGAGTGAAAGTCTTTACGCAGAGCTTAACGTTGTCAACTGCATCGAATATAGCTTCCTTGTCCTCCTGCATATCCTTGTTATAAGCAAGCGGTATGCCCTTCATCATAGTGAGGAGAGTTACAAGGTCGCCGTTTACTCTGCCTGTCTTGCCTCGGATAAGCTCGGTAACGTCAGGGTTCTTCTTCTGTGGCATTATAGACGAGCCTGTAGCAAAAGCGTCATCAAGCTCAACGAATTTGAATTCCCATGAGCACCAGAGGATTATTTCCTCGGAAAATCTTGAAAGATGTGTCATAAGTATGGAGAGTGCCGAGCAAAGCTCGATACAGTAGTCACGGTCGGAAACACCGTCAAGGCTGTTTGGCATAGGAGCTGTAAAGCCGAGAAGGTCTGAGGTCTGCTTGCGGTTTGTTTTATAAGTAGTACCTGCAAGCGCACCGCTTCCGAGAGGACAATAGTTCATTCTCTTGCTTGTATCCTGCAATCTTTCCATATCACGGAGAAGCATCCATACATAAGCTAGAAGATGATGTGCAAATGTGATAGGCTGTGCTCTCTGGAGGTGAGTATATCCCGGCATTATAGTCTCGGTATGCTCTCTTGCCATGTTGAGAAGTGTAACGGCAAGCTCCTTTACAAGTGAGTATATCTCAGCTATCTCATCACGGAGATAAAGTCTTAGGTCAACTGCTACCTGATCGTTTCTTGAGCGGCTTGTGTGAAGTCTTTTTCCAACGTCGCCGAGACGTTTTGTAAGCTCGGCTTCGATGAACATATGGATATCCTCGGCATTCGGATCAAGCTCGACAGCTCCGTCTGCTATATCATTGCTTATCTTGCACAGCTCGCCTATTATAAGCTTGCTGTCCTCCTTTGGGATTATACCGCAGTCGCCCAGCATAGTTGCATGAGCTATACTTCCGCGTATATCATGTTCATACATACGTCCGTCAAATGAAATAGAAGAATTGAAAGCGTTGACGCCCTCATCTACCTGCTTTGAAAATCTTCCTGCCCACATCATATCTGCCATAATTATCTCTCCTGTAATACAAATTTCATATCCGATAAAAAATCATTATTTAACACTGTTTTTTACAAATTCAGCTGTATCGTCCATTACCTGCTTGTTAAGATGTCCGTCCTCATCACTGAAGAAATGTCCGAGACCTTCGTAAAGCTTGTATGTGCAATTGTCCTTTCCCTCAAGGTATTCCTTCCACAGTGGGAAGTCCTTGTCGGGGTATACCTGTACATCGGAATCGCCCTGTAAGAACAGCATGGGGATATCGAGACTCTTTGCAGTTTCGCCTATTTTCAGCTCCTTGAGGGAATTGAAGTAATTATATCCCCAGCCAAGGAGAGTTGCGTCCTTGTCATTGCCTTCCTTCATTACAGCTGCATCATCGAGCATTTCCTGTAACGAGTCCTTCTGTGCGCCGACTTCCGCATCATCTCTCTGTGCAGTAAGCTGGTCTATAATAACATCTGTAAGGTCTCTCGGAGTACCTGCAAGTGAGATTATACCCTGTACATCACTGTTTGCCTTTGCGATAGAAGGTGCAACGCAGCCTCCGAGACTGTGTCCCATTACGAATATGCCGCTTACCTTGCCATCGTCCGCATAGGACTTCGCAAGCTTTACAGCAGCTGCTGCATCGTCAAGTATCTCTTCTTCTACAGTATAGTTTCCGTCAGCTCCCAGTTCGGAATACTGATAAAATCTCTTGTTGTACCTTATGGAAGCAATTCCTCTTTCGGCAAGTCCGTGTGCCAGCTCGTTGAATGTAGCAAGCTCGCCGCTGCCCTCGTTCATATTGTGCTGACCCGAGCCCTGTATGAGTATCACTACAGGCGGCTTTTCGACATTCTTTGGCATAGTGAGCATACCGTCCAGCTCTTTTTCTCCTACCTTTATGCAGGTCTCTGCAAATGTGGCTGTTACCTGAGGAGTTATCTCCTCTTCCTCGGGATAAGTGAACATTATGCCCTCTATCTCGCCTTTTTCATTGAAAGCAAGCAGGAAATCAAAATCGGTCTTATCGAAATCAATTCCCGTAGTTACAATGGTCATGCCCTGCTGAGTTTCTGTCTTGGAGTCCTTTACGGCAATGAAATTGCCGCCTTCTTCTTTTATGTTTTTCCAGCCCTCCATGAGTACGCCCTCGGTGAGCTGTGCCTTGCAGTTTTCAGAAAACAGTTCCATAACAGGCTTGAAATCGTCATTTAAGATGTCATCAAGGAGCTTTCTCGAAAGCTCTACATAGTCAGTATCGCTCGAAGCTGAGGTAGTATCCTCTGTTGCAGCTTCCGTAGTAACTGCTGTAGTAGTTGCTGCTTCTGTGGTATTATTACTATCGGAAGTCTTTTTCTCTCCGCAGCCTGCAAGCAGCGATAAAGCTGCCATAACCGCAAGAACGCTTCTGATCTTTCTCATATCTGCCATTATAATTCTCCTGTAGCTCACTTTTTCTTTTTCTGCATTATATTCTCTGCTATGGAACAGCCAAGTCCTGTGAGCGCAATAATAAATGTAAAAAGTTCCATTCCCGTGCTGTTAAGCGTAAGGAATATTGCAAAAAGTATCAAAGCTATGCCAAAATTACCGCTTTTCATAATAGTTCTCCTTTTAGTGAGGTGATGTTGTATGAAGTAGTTTGTCAGTAGCTCTTTTTGTCGTTTATAGCACGGTATTCCTCAAATACTTCAAGGCACTTCTCACGTTCAAGCTCCTCGGATATATCCTCGTCAGACTCGTAGAAAACCTTGTCTCTGAAGCCGATACTGTCTGTATCAGCAATATTGCAGCCGAAATACACCTTTCTGATATTCGACCACATGACAGCTCCGCGGCACATGGGGCACGGCTCTGCGGTAGTGTAGAGCTCGCAGCCCGAAAGGTCATATGTACCGAGATTTTTGCAGGCATCTCGTATAGCCATTACTTCTCCGTGACAGGTAGGGTCATTCTGCTTTATTACCTCGTTATGCCCTCTGCCGACCACCTTGCCTTCTTTGACGATGACACAGCCGAAAGGTCCTCCGTGACCTGCGGTAATGCCTGTACGCGCCTCATCAATGGCTATCTTCATGAATTTATCCATATTATTTTACGTACTTATTGCGGTAAACAAGATCGGGTCTTGTGGTGAAGCCTATGTGCTCCCAGAAGCCGTTGCCAAGATCGTTGTATTCAAAAACAACGAGAGCCGTTTTCTGTATGCCCTCTTTTTCGAGAGCGTCCATAGCGTGGTTGACCAAGTCCTCACCGATACCGCGGTTTCTGTACTCAGGAGCAACTACAACATGGTGGAAGAAGCCTCTTCGTCCGTCATGACCTGCCAGTATCGTACCGATTATCTTTTCGCCGTCCACAGCAACGAAGCTTGTGGTGGGATTGCGTTTAAGGTATCTTGTAAAGCCTTCCTCGCAGTCGTCAACGGGGTTTGTGCCTTCGTGTTCTTTCCAGACCTCTTCAACGCCTTTCCAGTCATTGATAGTCATGAGCCTTATCTTCACCATAGTAATTCTCCTTTCCTTCAATTCATAATTCATAATGCTTAATTCATAATTATTGATCAGGAATACTTTCAATTATGCATTATGCATTATGAATTATGCATTCTATTAAATCGTAACAGGCAGGAGAAGGCTCCCCTGCCTGAAACTTATACATATTTTTCAAGTTTTTCTGCTTATTCGCTGACCGCATTTGCTATTCCGAAGAACATGAATGCGCCGACTATAAACAGTATGACATAATAGCCGAAAGCCCATTTTATGCCGTTCACCGCAGACTGCTTCTCACTGCCGTCAGCAAGGAGAGCGCGTCCCGAATCAAGGCTGTCGTAGTACAGCTTTACAGTATCGCCTGCTTTCAGACGCTGATGTACGTCTATAAGCTTTGCCTCCTTTGTGAATGTAACTCCGTCAGCCACATATTTCAGCGTGACATAGTTTATCTTCTCGGAGACCTGTGGAGAAACACTCTTTACAGTTGAAAAATAGGTAAGAGTATTTTCTTCAACAACTGCATCGACTTCAACAGGCTGGCCTTCAAAGCTGTCGGTGGTGTTTTTTTTAAGGGCGATGATATTCATAACGAGATACACCGTTATGCCGATAAAAACTGCCGCTATCACCAGCCAATAAAACACCCACAGAAAGCTTCCCATGATTACTTGTTGTTTCTCTTTTTGTCCAGCTGAGCTCTAACCTTTATCGGGAGACCGAAGAGGTTGATGAAGCCTGCTGCGTCAGCCTGGTTGTAAACCTCGTCCTCATCGAATGTAGCAACTTCCTCATCATAGAGTGTGTATGGTGAAGTTACGCCTGCATTGATGATGTTGCCCTTGTAGAGCTTGAGCTTAACATCGCCTGTAACTCTCTCCTGTGTCTTGTCAACGAAAGCTGTGAGAGCTTCACGGAGAGGTGTGTACCACTGACCGTTGTATACGATATCAGCGAACTTGATGCCGAGGTACTGCTTGATACGTGCAGTTTCCTTGTCAAGTGTGATTGTTTCGAGAACTTCGTGAGCGTGGTAAAGGATAGCACCGCCAGGTGTTTCATATACGCCTCTTGACTTCATACCAACGAGACGGTTCTCAACGAGGTCTGCAAGACCGATACCGTTCTCGCCGCCGAGCTTGTTAAGAGCTGATACCATTTCAACACCGTTGAGTGTCTTGCCGTCGAGCTGTGTAGGAACACCCTTCTCGAAGTGGATAGTGATATATGTTGGCTTGTCAGGAGCGTCGATAGGAGATACGCCCATTTCAAGGAAGCCCTTCTTCTCGTACTGTGGCTCGTTTGCAGGATCCTCAAGGTCGAGACCTTCGTGTGAAAGGTGCCAGATGTTCTTGTCCTTTGAGTAGTTTGTCTCTCTGTTGATCTTGAGCGGGATATTGTGAGCCTCAGCGTAGTCGATCTCTTCGTCACGGCTCTTGATGTCCCATTCTCTCCAAGGAGCGATTATAGCCATTTCAGGAGCAAAAGCCTTGATAGCGAGCTCAAATCTTACCTGATCGTTGCCCTTACCTGTACAGCCGTGGCAGATAGCGTCAGCACCCTCTGCAAGAGCGATCTCAGCGATACGCTTAGCAATGATAGGACGTGCAAATGATGTACCGAGCATATATCTGTTCTCGTAGATAGCGCCTGCCTGTACTGTAGGATAAACATAGTCCTGAATGAACTCTTCCTTGAGGTCAGCGATGATGAGCTTTGAAGCACCTGTCTTGATAGCCTTTTCCTCAAGTCCGTCAAGCTCTGTGCCCTGTCCTACGTCACCTGAAACAGCGATAACTTCACAGTTATTGTAGTTTTCCTTGAGCCACGGAATGATGATAGATGTATCGAGTCCGCCTGAATATGCCAGAACTACCTTTTTGATATCCTTTTTGTTTGCCATAGTAATTACCTCCTGAATATAAACGCATAAACTTTGCGTGGATTTGCAATATAAATCTATTATACTACATAGTAAAATAATGTCAAGTATATTTGCATAAATATTCATTATTTTCAAAAATATTCACTTTATTTTGCATATTATTCATTTTAAAATCGGATTTTTTAATTGGTCGGGCTAATCACCGCCTATTATCCGCAGAGTGAAAAAGCTTTGTTAAATGTTACTGCCTTTTGTATGAATTTACGATTTTTGCAATAAAGCCGCGTTTTTGCTTGATATTTTTCACCTTTGTGTTTATAATAATAAGTACATATAGCTCTGCAAAATGAAAAAAAGATATGATGTAGGCAGAGTCCACCGAGATTTATGGAGGTTAACATAATGGCTGAGAAAAACGGTACAAAGATAACTATACTTGGCGCAGGCAATGTCGGCGCATCTGTTGCTTATACATTCGCAGTAGCAGGTACCTGCTCTGATATCGTTCTTGTTGACATCAACAAGGCTAAGGCAAAGGGCGAGGCTATGGATATACGTCAGGGCGTTTCATTCGGTGAGAACGTTGAAGTATTCGACGGCGGATACGAGGACGCTAAAGACTCCGATATCGTAGTTGTCACACTTGGTCTTGCAAGAAAGCCAGGTCAGACACGTCTCGACCTTGCTCAGACCAACGTAAATATCATCAAGGAAGTAATGCCTCAGGTGGCTAAATACGCTCCCGATGCTATCTATGTAGTTGTCAGCAATCCTGTTGATATCCTTACATACACTATTCTGAAGTGTACAGACCTCAAACCTAATCAGGTTATTGGTTCGGGTACAGCTCTTGACACTTCAAGACTTCGTTCCATAATCGCTGACCACGTAGGTCTCAGCCCTAACAGCATCCACGCTTATGTATTCGGCGAGCACGGCGATTCATCATTTATCCCATGGTCTATAATGAACATAGCAGGCGTTCCTGTTGATGAATACTGCGCAGATCAGGATCACGCAGACCTTGATGAAGATGAGATCATCGACGAAGTCCGCAAGGCAGGCGCAGAAGTCATCAAGAGAAAGGGTGCTACTTTCTATGCTATCGCAATGAGCGTTAACAAGATATGTGACACTGTTCTCCGTGACTCAAAGAACATCTTAACGGTTTCTACTATGATAAACGACAGATACGGTATCAGCGATGTATGCCTCAGTCTCCCATGTGTTATCGGAAGCAACGGTATCGAGAGAGAAGTCTCACCAAAGCTCAACGATAAGGAGATAGAGAAGCTTCAGGCCAGCGCAAAGGCACTGAGAAGCGTTATTGACCAGATCCAGTTCTGAGAAACCGCAAATAAGCATTTTCGCGGAGAACTCTTATGTTCTCCGCTTTTTTAAAATTAAGACACTGAAAGGAATTTAAACCATGAATTATGCAGAAGAATCCCTTAAAAAGCACAAGGAATGGCAGGGCAAGATAGAAGTTATCTGCCGTGCTCCTCTCGAAACAAGAGACGACCTCTCTCTCGCTTACACTCCCGGCGTTGCACAGCCATGCCTCGAAATACAGAAGGACGTTGACAAGAGCTATGAGCTCACACGCCGTTCAAATCTCGTTGCTGTAGTTACTGACGGTACAGCTGTTCTCGGTCTCGGCGACATCGGTCCTGAGGCTGGTATGCCTGTTATGGAGGGCAAGTGCGCACTCTTCAAGGCATTCGGTGACGTTGACGCAGTCCCGCTCTGCGTTCGTTCAAAGGAAGTTGATGATATCGTTAATACAGTACGTCTCCTTGCAGGCTCTTTCGGCGGCGTAAACCTTGAAGATATCTCAGCTCCGCGCTGCTTCGAGATCGAGAAGAAGCTCAAGGAGTGCTGCGATATCCCGATATTCCACGACGACCAGCACGGTACAGCCGTTGTTACTCTTGCTGCTATGCTCAACGCTCTCAAGGTAGTCGGCAAGAAGCTTGACGAGATAAGAGTTGTTACAAGCGGTGCAGGCGCAGCAGGTATCGCTATCATCAAGCTCCTCATCTCTATGGGACTCAAGGACGTTGTTCTCTGCGACAGAAACGGTGCTATCTACAAGGGCAGACCTGAGGGCATGAACCCAATGAAGGACGAAATGGCTGAGATAACAAACAAGCAGATGAGAAAGGGCAGCCTCGAAGAAGTTATCAAGGGCGCAGATGTATTCATCGGCGTTTCAGCTCCCGGCTGCGTAACTCCAGAAATGGTAAAGTCTATGGCTGACAAGCCTATCCTCTTCCCAATGGCTAACCCGACTCCCGAGATCATGCCCGACCTCGCTAAGGAAGCAGGCGCAGCTGTTGTTGGTACAGGCAGAAGCGACTTCCCGAACCAGATCAACAATGTTCTCGCATTCCCGGGTATCTTCCGCGGTGCTCTTGATGTTCGTGCAAGCGATATCAACGACGCTATGAAGATAGCTGCTGCAAAGGCTATCGCTTCATTCGTTACAGACGATAAGCTCAGCGCAGATTACATTATCCCAAGCGCACTTGACAAGACTGTTGCACAGGCTGTAGCCAAGGCTGTAGCTCAGGCTGCAAGAGATACAGGCGTTGCACGTATATAATGCACAGTGCAGCCGCTGATTTTATCCCCTGATTTGTCAATTGCACAAAAATCTTCTCACAAATGTTGATTTTTTGGTAGGAATATGTTATAATTGAGCCGTACAGTTTTCTGCTTTACGGCTCATTGTATTTCAGAGTACGGAAGTAAGGGCTGACAGTTATTAAACACTTTAACCGTTAGCTTTATAAAAAAAAATAAATTCAACAAATCAAGGAGAAAAAACACTATGAAAAACACTATGAAAAAAACATCTAAAGTTCATCTTATAAGTCTGATCGGAACGATAATCAGCTTTATAGTACTTGTTATCTCTCTCGTTACACAAAGCTTCCTCATGGCACAGATAGTCTTAGGCATAGCTTGTGTATTCTGTGTTGCTACATTCCTGACTGCAAAACAGAAGTGAATAATAAGGCTAATACCTATATTATGGCATTTATAGGCAATATCACACTATTCGGACAGTCCCGGCTGTCCATACAAAGCTAACGGTTCGGGCGCACTCTCTGTGCGCCCATATATATTGCCCATTTATGGTTAACGCTGTAACGTTGCACGGGCATAATGTGTTATTCGTATGCGTAATTTGCGGACGACCTATGGTCGTCCATACAATCTAATCACTAAGCACTAAACACTAACAACTTGCATAATATTGGAAAATATGATATACTAAAGCCGTGGAGCGCTTCGCTCTGCAACTATTACTTTTACTATTTAACGGAGAATAAAACTATGAAAAAATCAAACAAGATAATTTTAATGATCTCAATAATCGGCGCATTGGCTTGCGGTATATCCTTCGGTATTGCTTTGACAAAAAGCGATAATATGATAGCTCAGATAGCTTTCGGCTCAGCTGCATTTTTCTGCCTTACGACAGCTGTCACGGCTGCTAAAAAAGGCAAGATCTAATTAAATCAGCCTTATTTCGGAGGTCTTATTATGAAATGCCCTGAATGTGGAAAGGAATGCCGCAAAGGTTTTTATCGAAGCTAAAGACGGCGGAAGTATCACTCAGCTGTTCACATCGATGATATGGTATCCCGAAGATGAAAAGGACAAAATGATAAGAAAAAACACAGTTCACCTCTCACTGCGCGGTGAGGGATATTACTGCGATGAATGCATGAAGGCCATCGGCATTTTCGCTGAGAAGTAGCGCAGAGTCTGCGCCCCCTTGCCAAGTTGCCGCTTGCATGCTCGCGGGCGGATAATATCCGCCCCTACAATATACTCATGTTGCTTGCATTGTAATTCGTGGGCTGTCGAGGACGCCAGCCCCTACAATTCTACTCACTTGCTAACGGCTAAGGGCTATACAAAAAGGATTGATAAATATGAGTTTAAACGATACACCCTCATCGGAGAGAGTCCACATCGGCTTCTTCGGTAGGAGAAATGCAGGAAAATCCAGCGTAGTAAACGCTGTTACAGGACAGGAGCTGTCCGTAGTTTCCGATGTCAAGGGCACTACCACAGACCCCGTCACAAAGGCTATGGAGCTTCTCCCACTGGGTCCTGTTGTGATAATAGATACTCCCGGCTTTGACGACGAGGGTACTCTCGGAGAAATGAGAGTACGTAAAACAAAACAGATACTCAACCGCACAGACCTTGCTGTGCTCATAGTTGACGGCACTGTCGGTCTCACCGACACCGAACGCCAGCTCATCGGTATTTTTGAGGAAAAGGATATCCCATATCTCACGGTATACAACAAGTCCGATATCGCAGAAAACCGTGTCTGTCAGGACAACGAGATAGAAGTAAGCGCACTTAAAGGCGAAAACATATACGAGTTGAAAGAGCGCATTGCCGCACTTGCGAAGCTCCCCACAGAGGAAAAGCGAATTGTCGGTGACCTGCTCAGTCCAAATGATATGGTGGTACTCGTTACTCCTATCGATGCAGCTGCACCAAAGGGACGAATGATTCTGCCGCAGGTGCAGACTCTCCGCGATGTACTTGACGCTGACGCAATGGCTGTATTCACAAAGGAGTTCCAGCTTGCGGATACTCTTGGCAAGCTCAGTGCGCCGCCGAAAATGGTCATCACCGACAGTCAGGCATTTGCTATGGTCAGCAAAATAGTTCCCGAGGACGTTCCCCTGACTTCATTCTCGATACTCATGGCACGTTACAAGGGCTTCCTTGAAACTTCAGTAAAGGGCGCAGCTGCCATAAAGAAGCTGAAAGACGGCGATACCGTCCTCATATCCGAGGGCTGTACTCATCATCGCCAGTGCGGAGACATCGGCAGTGTGAAGCTGCCTGCACTTCTGAAAAAGACTACGGGAAAGGCCCTGAATATCGAGCTCAGCTCGGGACGTGAGTTCCCTGAGGACCTGTCAAAATACAGTCTCGTTATACACTGCGGCGGCTGTATGCTCAACGAGCGTGAAATGGTCTATCGCCGCAAGTCCGCAGAAGATCAGAGCGTACCGTTCACAAACTACGGCATAGCCCTTGCACTTATGAACGGCATACTCAAACGCAGTCTCGGCTTATTCCCCGACCTTGCAGGTGAGATAGAATGAAAGCGCGGCTGCCCTATATAATCGGCTTTGTGCTGCTCACAGCTGTGGAAGTGTGCATAGGAGTGTTCTATTTCAGCCACTTCATACGCTCATATTTAGGCGACGTCATCATAGTGTGGGTGCTGTACTGCCTGTTCCGCTCGTTTGTGCCGAAGAAATTCAGCTCCTACGGTATAGCAGTTGGTATACTCATATTCTCCTTTGCTGTGGAGTTCCTGCAAAAGGCGCATATCGCAGATATACTCGGCGTTGAGAACAAGCTTCTGCGCATAATCATAGGCACAAGCTATGCCACTGAGGACTTATGGTGCTATGTGGCAGGAACTGCCGTTACAATACTGGAAATATGGCTGTTTAAAAAGCTGTCCGCGCATAAAGATACATAAACAAAAAAGCTCCCGAGAGCATATAATGAATTGAAGCTGCATAAACTCAGCCGTTAAGGCAATAATACAGACAGCGATACACATTCATTATATATCGGGAGTAATTTTTATGTCAGTCAAACGAGGAGAAATATACTACGCCGACCTTAGCCCCGTTGTAGGCTCTGAGCAGGGCGGTGTAAGACCTGTACTTATAGTCCAGAACGATGTCGGGAACAAACACAGTCCCACGGTCATAGCCGCTGCAATAACCAGTCAGCGCGACAAGAGCCGCCTTCCCACACATATCGAAGTGCAGGCGGATAAATGCGGACTTGCAAAGGACAGCGTTGTCCTGCTTGAACAGATACGGACTATCGACAAACGCCGTCTTAAAGACAAAATGGGCGAGCTTGACCTCAATTCCATGAATAAGGTGGATACCGCCCTTTCAATAAGCTTCGGCTTGGAGATTTGAGCCGTTAGCCCTTAGCCATTAGCCGTTAGCCTGTAGGGGCGAGCGGAACTCGCCCCTACAATTATGAATTATGAATTATGAATTATGAATTAATACAACCGCTCATACATTCTCAACTCTCAACTTAAAGGCGAACAACGTTCGCCAGTACGGGTACTGCAAAGCTGAATCCCAATGCTGCAAGGAGCTGCATCATATCGGGAGTTACCGTGCTGAACACCACCTGTAACTGCGGTATCATAACGGCTGCCGCAAGTGCTGCCACCGACAGGAAGGCTGCTCCTACAAGCTTCATATTGCCGAAAGGATTCATGCGGAACACCGACCGTCTTTCGCTGCGGCACTCGAATACGTGTATGAGCTGAGACACCACAAGTGTGATAAGAGCGGCGGTGCGGCAGGCTTCAACAGAGCCGCCCAGACGCATGACCGTTGTGAAGCTTGCAAGTGTGGAAAGTCCGATAAATATTCCGCGTATGACTATCTTCCACATAAGTCCCCCTGCGAAGAAGCCCTCTCCCGAACGTCTCGGCGGACGGCTCATTATATCGCTCTCGGGCGACTCCATACCCAGTGCCACAGCAGGGAGTCCGTCAGTGACAAGGTTCACGAGGAGTATCTGCACAGGCAGGAGCACCACAGGCATTCCCATTATCATGCCCAGGAACATTGTCAGCACCTCGCCTATATTGCAGGACAGGAGATACCGCACAAATTTCCGTATATTGGCATAAACGCACCGTCCCTGCTCAACTGCATTCACGAGAGTTGCAAGGTTGTCGTCCATGAGTATCACATCTGCCGCCTGCTTGGTGACATCAGTTCCTGTAACGCCCATAGCTACGCCCACATCTGCTTCCTTTACCGCAGGAGCGTCATTAACTCCGTCACCTGTCATAGTCACTATCTCGCCGCGCCGTTTGAAGCTCTTTACTATGCGCAGCTTATGTACGGGCTCGACACGGGCAAATACCGTATATTTCCCGATATCACGGTCAAGCTCCTCATCTGTGAGCTTATCAAGCTCCGCGCCTGTTATAGCCTTGCCGCCTTTGAGCAGTCCTGCTTTCTTTGCAACTGCAACGGCGGTATTTTTATGGTCGCCCGTTATCATAACAGTCTTTACTGACGCAGAAGCACATTTGCGTATAGCTATCTTTGCTTCCTCACGGGGAGGGTCTGTCATGCCTGCAAATCCCAGGAATACAAGGTTTCCGCGGTCTGGAGCAAAGCTTTCGGAAGTACATACCGCCAGTGCAAGGACTCTCAGTGCCTTGTCGGACATATCCGCAGCCCTTTCCTCAAGCTCTCTGCGGACTGCCGCCGTCATGGGAGCTGTACTGCCGTTTTCGTCCATATACTGCGAACATCTCGGCAGCAACACTTCCTCCGCGCCCTTGAAGTAGATGCGCTTTTCACTTCCCCACTGACAATGCATAGCCATAAAGCGTGTCTCGCTGTCAAATGGGTATTCCTCCATAACACGGCAGTTCCCCGACAGCGATTCCCTTGTGATACCTGCCTTTGCAGCAGCTATCAGAAGTGCAGCTTCCGTAGGATCGCCCGTTACCTTCCATTCGCCTTTACCTGCAAGTGTGCCTCTGTTGCGGCTCTTCGGAGTCTCCTGCGCACTTATCTCCGCCGTAGAGCAGACCACTCCGCACCGCAGAGCTTCCGTGAGAGCCTTTTCGGTAACGGGATTTACGGCGATATTGTCCCCTTTGGTAACTGCTCCGCTGACTCTGTAGCCCATGCCGCTGAACCCATAATTTTCCGACACTGTGGAAAGCTCCGTAACTGTCATTTTGTTCTCGGTGATAGTACCCGTCTTGTCGGAGCATATCACCGATGTACAGCCGAGTGTCTCTACGCTGTGGAGCTTGTTCACAAGTGCTTTCTGTTTGAGCATACGGCTCACAGCCAGTGCAAGGGCAATAGTCACCGTTGCAGGAAGTCCCTCGGGGATAGCGGCTATAGCTATGGTTATGCCCGTCATCAACATATCAAAGGTATTTTCGCCTCTGAGCACACCTGCTCCGAAAACTGCTGCACACACCACAAGGCAAATTATGGCTACTATCTTTCCAAGCTCCGCAAGACGCTTTTGCAGGGGAGTTGCTTCACTGTCGATACCCGTCAGCATTTCCGATATCCTGCCCATTTGGGTATTCTTTCCCGTTGCTATTATCTCTGCACGGCAGGTACCCTTTACGGCAGAAGCTCCGCAGTAGACTATGTTCGGCTTATTCAGTGAGTTGTCCCTGTCGGTGGTATCACCTGCGGTCTTGCCTACTGCTGTGGACTCACCCGTGAGTATGGACTCATCGGTGAAAAAGCCTGCCGCTTTCAGTACAACTCCGTCCGCAGGTATTCGGTCGCCTGCTTCAAGCTCGATGATATCTCCCGTTACAAGCTTCGCCGCGTCTATTTCCGTTAATTTCCCGTCACGCCAGCATTTAGCCGTGGGAGAGGTCATGGAGCGCAGGGCTTCAAGGGTATGCTCTGTGCGGTACTCCTGAACGAAGCCCAGTATCGCATTAAGCAGCACTATGAGTATTATAGTCACCGCGTCGGTTATCTCTCCAAGGAGTACGGATACCACCGTCGCCGCAAGAAGTATCATCACCATTACGTCCTTGAACTGCCCCAGAAATATCTTCACAGGAACTGCTTTCCTGCTCTCTCCGAATACGTTTTCACCCTCGGTCATGAGCCTTTCGGCTGCTTCTTTTTCTGTAAGTCCCATATCTTCACCCTTTCGCGTAGCTTTGTCCTTACATCATATTCCAGTCCCCCTTTTATTATGACTGTTCAGTGGTTAGTTGTTAGTGATTAGTGCATAGTGAGCACTTAGCCATTAGCCACTACACCACGTTCATGCTATTTGCATCGTAAGTCTTACACGGGCGCGCGGAACGCGCCCCTACACTTCTACTTACTACTCACTAATAACTATGCACTAATCACTATTCACTAACAACTAAACCGGTTGCACCGGTGGAAAAAATATGCTATAATCAAGGTGTAAATAACATAAGGTAGTGATATTTTTGTTCCTGGAAAATCTTATATTCAGTCTCAACGCCACTGTGCCAGTATTCATGATGATGATATTCGGCTGGTTCGTACATAGAGTTAAGCTCCTTGACGACCACTCAACGGCACAGATAAATAAATTCGTATTCCGAACACTTCTCCCTGCACTGCTGTTCATGGATCTTTCTACTGCGGATTTCCGCTCCGTATGGGACGGCAGGTTCGTACTGTTCTGTATGTGTGCGACTGTTCTCAGCGTAGGCATTGCAGTGCTTTACTCGATCTTTACAAAAGAACGCTCCGAGCGCGGTGAGGTAATACAGGCTTCTTACCGAAGCAGTGCCGCTATACTCGGTATCGCTTTCGTTAACAATATCTATGGTCATTCCACAATGGCGGCTCTTATGGTAGTGGGAACTGTACCGCTTTACAACATCATAGCCGTGACAACTCTTGCCGTAACATCTCCCGACAAGGACAAAAGCAAAGGCAAGAAAGCACTTGCTCTCAGCACATTCAAAAGCATTGCCACGAACCCCATTATCCTCGGCATTATCGTCGGTATCACATGGTCGCTGCTGAAAATACCGCAGCCTGTGATACTCAGCAAATCCATTACATATCTGGGAAATATGGCTACTCCCCTTTCGCTCATAGCTCTGGGAGCTTCTGTGAAATTCGGCGAAGCAAAGGGAAAGCTGCCCGTTACAGCAGGCATAGCCTTTATCAAGCTCATTCTGTTCTGTTCGATATTCCTGCCTGTGGCTATAAAGCTGGGATTCCGCGGTGAAAAGCTCATCGCTATACTGGTAATGCTCGGCAGCGCGACTACAGGAAGCTGCTTCGTAATGGCAAAAAACCTCGGTCACAAAGGCACTGTTACAGCCTTTGCCGTTATGCTCACCACTCTGTGCAGCGCGTTCACGCTGACAGGCTGGCTGTTCATACTGAAAACACTTGATTACATTTAAGGAGTGATATCATGCCATACTGCACACAATGCGGCAGACAACTCCGTGACGGAGAAAAATGCGACTGCACATCAGCTTCACCAAGGCAGGGCTACAGCAACGCTCAGCAGCCATATGGATATCCGCGGCAATACGGACAGAATATGAACCGCGGTATGCAATATCCTCCGCCGCCGAACTATCCGCCGCCTTATGAGCCATATCCCTATCAGTACATATCCTATCCGCCTGCAAAAAAGAGCAATGCGTGGATATGGGCGATAATCATACCCGTTGCAATATTCATAGCTATAACCATTGCTATCTTAGTACCTGCTTTCAGACAGGCAAGGGAGAAAGTCCGCCAGACAGACGCAAACAGCTACGCTTACAACATCAGCAAAACAAGCGGACAAATACTTTCCGAACTGAACAAAGAGGAAGAAAATATCAAGGGACTCTATATCATAAGCTCCGATCCCGAGTCAAATGTGGCAGTTCCATTCGATACGGGAATTTTCTACGAGCGTATGAAAGAATACTTTAGCAGCGCAGATGAGCGTGAGTACTTCATCATCGTCAGAAACGGCAAAGTCGAATATACAGCCGCTTCTAAGAGCTGGACAGACCGCTCAAAAGCTGTGGCAAGCTATCCGTCAGGCAAAACGACTGCAAAACGCTACGACCTCAGCGGATACAGCACTAAGGAAAGAGAGTCCGATACCCTCGATATCCTGTACTGGGACGCATACGACCAGATATTCTCAGTGACAAGTGATTAGTTGTTAGTGGTTAGTGGTTAGTGCATAGTGATTAGAATTGTAGGGGCGCACATTGTGCGCCCCTTTTGTTTTATGTGATAATTAATTTATGTGTTTAATGTTACTTGCATTGGTTCTCACGGGCGAGCGGAACTCGCCCCTACAGCGTGCTAATGCAAATTGTATTGTATGGCTCGGGCTGATGTGGGCATCAGCCCCTACAATTCTACTTACTACTCTCTACTCACTTGCTAACGGCTAAGGGCTCGGGCGGATAATATCCGCCCCTAACTAATCACTAATTGACTTTTTTGTATATTTACAATTTTCCGGTGCATAATAACTCCGAAACGGAGGTATTATCATGGCTAAACGTATCGACAAGGGAGTTTTTCAGTTTGAGACTCCCGTAAAAATAGAAAGCTTCGCATCTGTTGTGGGTGAAAAAGAGGGACAAGGTCCGCTCGGCAGTTGCTTCGATGAAGTGGTAAGCGACAGCCATTTCGGAAAGGCTACGTGGGAACAAGCAGAAAGCCGCTTCCAGCTCGAAGCTGTGGGGCTCGCTCTGCGAAAGGCTCAGCTCACCGAAAATGACATTGACATAATATGCGCAGGCGACCTCATAAACCAGTGCATAGGTTCGGCTTACAGCATGAGAGAGCTGGCTATCCCCTTTCTCGGACTATACGGTGCCTGCTCTACAATGGCTGAGGGACTCCTTATAGCTTCGATCCTCACCGACTGCGGTATTGCTGAACACGCGGCTGCTGTGACCTCTTCCCACTTCTCAACAGCTGAGAGACAATTCCGCTTCCCCCTTTCCTACGGCGGTCAGCGTACTCCCACAGCTCAGTGGACCTGCACCGCTTCGGGAGCTGTCATACTATCCCGTGACAAAGGCTCTGCCACTGTGATAGGCGGCTGCATCGGCAGGATAGCCGACCTTGATATCTGCGACATAAACAATATGGGCAGCGCAATGGCTCCTGCTGCCGCAGATACTATCTCACGCTACCTGTCGGCAACGGGTACTTCCCCTGCGAATTACGACTTCATCATCACAGGCGACTTGGGTATAGTTGGAAGCAAGCTCCTTCTCGATATCCTTATGAAGCAGGGCATTGATATCTCGGCTCAGCACCGCGACTGCGGCGCAATGATATTTGATCCCGACTCTCAGGACACTCACTGCGGCGGCTCGGGCTGCGGCTGCGGAGCAAGTGTGCTTTGCGGAAACTTCCTGCCGCTCCTCGAAAAAGGAGAAGTCCACGATATACTCTTTGCAGCCACAGGTGCGCTCATGTCACCCATGTCAATGCAGCAGGGCGAAAGCATACCTGCTATCTCACATTTAGTCCATATAAGAAAGGAACGATAATATGCTCTGGGATATCATTAAAGCTTTCCTTGTTGGCGGTGCTGTATGCGCCGTAGGACAGCTCCTCATCGACTTTACCAAACTCACGCCTGCACGTATACTCACGGGCTTCGTCATAACAGGTGTAATTCTCTCCGCTCTCGGACTTTACGAACCATTTGCGGACTTCGCAGGCGCAGGAGCTACAGTGCCCCTGACGGGCTTCGGTCATCTCCTTGCCGAGGGCATAAGAAAGACCATCGAAAACGATGGTCTGCTTGGTATATTCACAGGCGGTCTTACCGCAGCAGCAGGCGGCGTCACCGCTGCTCTTCTCTTCGGACTGATCGCTTCTTTCCTGTTCAGGCAAAAGGATAAGTCCTGAGCCGATTATTTTATCAGAGTGCCGTGATAGTGACATTCATATATAACTTCGCCTTTGTACGCTATCACTTCATACCCCTGAAACCACCCGAAATCGCCTTTGACTGTGCTTTTGTAGGTGTAGTCTCCGTTACTGTACTCGGCAGGTCCTCGGAATGGCTTGTCCGCAGGGACGAGCAAAAGTGCCTCTTTCAGAAAATCGCCGCTGAAAGGCTCTCCTATGACCTGCCCTGCGTAATTCATACTCCAGTAGGGCTTGCCGCTTATCCATAAAGCTTCCTCACCTGCGAAATGCGCTCCGCCGAGGTATGTATCGAGGTATCTTAGCTCCCCCTCAGTGTACTCTAAGTCGTGAGACTCGGGACGCGATGAGACTGTCTCCGCACCCTTTCCTGCATATGTTGCCTTTTTCGCACGTATAAGAAACGACTTTATTTCATCTGTTCCCATTTTCTTCCTCCCAAATCAAAAAATTCATTACATTGATTTTATCATATATCAGCAGTGTTGTCAATCCGTCTGTTGTAAAATATGCTCTTCAACAGTGCAAGCAAAGCCACTGTTTTGTGCAAGTCTACAAAACAATATTTTTTTTCGCGTTTATGCTTGACTTTTCACCAATTCTGTAATATAATAATTTAGTCGCAGGTGACGGCAATAAAAATATGGCGGCATAGCTCAGTTGGCTAGAGTACTCGGTTCATACCCGATTGGTCGTTGGTTCGAATCCTACTGCCGCTACCATTATGGCCCGTTGGTCAAGAGGTTAAGACATCGCCCTTTCACGGCGGAATCATGGGTTCAATTCCCGTACGGGTCACTTAACACGATTCTCGGAAACAGCGTAATATCGCGGTTTCCGAGTTTTTCTTTTATACTAAAAATCCGCTTTGTTCTTTATCTGTTCATTATTCATGAATTGCGGATTTTTGAGCCAGAGGTCATGTGCCTTTTGGCTCATTTTTATTTGTGCGAAAATTGAGCGCTGAGCTAACCGCATCTGAGACTTTTGCTCTGGATTCTTCCAGCATATGACAATAAATGTTGCTCGTTGTAGAAACCGTCGAGTGTCCCAACGCCCCTGAGACCGTCACGATGTCCACACCCTGGTTGACAAGGAGCGATGCGAACAGGTGTCTGAAACTGTGCAAGCCGTAGAATGGAAGATCGTGCTTCTCGCAGAACTCACCAAGCCAGAAATAAGGTGTGCCGTTCTGCATAGGTTCACCATTCCATTTAGTATTGACAAAAGCATATTGCTCTGATATTATCGGTACTGATTTCCTTTCCTGTTGCTGCTTCACAAAGCAGCTGAATGATATAGCTCCTTAATTTTAGCATACAGCTATGTATTAGTCAAGTCAGCGTTTCGTAAGTATTTACCCTGTTACAA
>NZ_JAEEMU010000046.1 GCF_016283395.1 Ruminococcus sp. | reverse complement strand
AAATCAACCCCAAAAACGCAAATTTCTCGGTTGATGTATAGAGGGCATTGACCTCTATGCGGTGTGAGAGGAAATAAACGACCTCTGACATACTGTTACCTCCGAGTTAAGGGACGGTGCATTTTTTTCCATTTCTGTACCGTCCCCATCTTTAAAAAGCCATCAAGTATGATTCCTTTATTTTCAAATGACAGCAGAGATGCTGTCGGGAGTGCCTGTACGTTAAAGAGACAGGCATTGCCGATATCATCTCATATTATGAAATCTCCTATCAGTTTGACAGCGATATGCTGTCGGGAGCTTCCCCGTTTCTGAGATTCAGGGGAAGCTGCCAACAGTACATCAATTTCGGGCATAAAAATAACGGATAGACGATGTACTGCCGTTCTTACGGCAAAGCAACTTGAAAATTGAATATTCATCAAGGCTATAACTACGAGATATAGGGATAAGGAGGATTGGCTTATGACGGACTATGAAGCCTATGACAAGCTCTTTAGCAAATACCCTGATATTGTGACAGTCAAAGACGTAAGCGAAATGCTTGGATTAGGCATGTTCTATAACGAACAGGAGCTTGGACTGCTGTTCAATGCTTTCAGAGGAGATCGTATGGAAATCGTGGTGCTTATCGCAGCCTATTACGGACTTCGCCGCAGCGAGATCATCGGTCTGAGGTGGGACGCTATCGACTTCGACAAGAAAACGATCACTATTCGTGAAAAGGCTTATACTGTAAGAGAGGACGGAAAGGGAGTTACTAAGTTCCATAATCAGCTCAAGACAAGAGCGAGTTACAGAACACTTCCGCTTATACCTTATATAGGAGATCTTCTGAAAGAGAAGAAAGAGAGAAACGAATATCTCTCCAAGCTCATGAAGCACGAATACTGTCATGATTATGATGATTATATCTGCACCGACAACTTCGGTAATCTTATCACACCCGTTTATGTAACCGACCACTTCGCAAGTATGATCAGGAAGCACAGACTCAAGAAGCTCCGTTTCCACGATCTCAGACATTCATGTGCAAGCCTTCTGCTTGCTAATGGTGTTCCGATGAAAGCAATTCAGGAGTGGTTAGGTCATTCTACATTCCAGGTAACTGCTGATTTTTACAGTCACTTGGAGTTCAATTCAAAGCTGTCCTCGGCAGATGCTATCGCTCAGGCTCTTGGTGCCTGCAATCCCGATACGGAAGAAGCAAGCGGTAAAGCAAAGAGTAACACGCCGACAAGCAATGATGAGAACGCATAAAAAAAGAACCGAGCTTACGAAAAGCCCGATTCTACGCTGAATTTAGTGGTGCCGATGGCGGGACTCGAACCCGCACACTTTCGTACTTGATTTTGAGTCAAGCGTGTCTGCCAATTCCACCACATCGGCACATATTGATTTTTTTATCAGAAAGACAGTTTTCAAGGAAACTGATATTTCGGTAGAAATAAGGTAGAATAAAAAAGAACCGAACAAGTTCTTTCTACCACAATCTTCATAATTCTTCGTGGTTAAGCCGTTAGAGCGATGTTAAAATCAGTCAAAATTCAAAACCGTCAAGAATGGCAAGAGGATTTTGAATCAAACGTCAATTTGTAAACGAACCACGAAAAATCGGTAGAAAAATGGTAGAAAAAACGGAAACACGAACAAGTCCGTTCTACCAAAGCTATCAGATAACCTCGTAGGTAAGCCGTTAGAGCGATGCTGAAAAACAATAGGTACTCAAATCCTGAAAAAATGCTGATAGGATTTTGAGTCCGTCACGTCTGCCAATTCCATCACACCGGCACATTGTTATAATTATAACATATGATAAAAATAATGTCAATAGTTTTTTACAAATTAAGGCTGCCATTTTTTCAGGCAGCCTTATTATTTGTCATATACATAGTTTTTATCAAGCCGTGTCTCGAACTCCTCTACGGGCAGCGGTCTGTCAAAATAGAAGCCCTGAGCGAGGTTGCAGTTATTATCAGCAAGAAGCTGCAGTTGTTCTTTGGTTTCAACTCCCTCGGAAATACATTCAAGTCCCATTTCCTGAGCCATAGCAACGATGTATTTGAACATTACGATTTTTTGAAGTGGATTCTCGTCATTTTCCGTAGGAAGAAGGCTTCTGTCGAGTTTCAGTACGTCCCACGGTATCTCCTTGATGAGATTAAGGGAAGAATAACCGACTCCGAAATCGTCAACAGATGTGGAAATACCTGTTTTTTGCAGACCTCCGATAGTGCGCTTCAGATCTTTGAATTCAACGTCTGTGGTAGTTTCGGTAAGCTCTATCTCGATGTACTCGTGAGGCACATTGTTTCTGTCAACGATGTCAACGATATGCTTTAGAAGATCCATATCAGACAGATGACGGCGTGACAGGTTTACAGATATGCGGACGACCTCTTTGCCGCTGTCGAGCCACCTGCGTATATCCTTGCATACTGCATCGAGCATATAGAAATCAAGTTTGCAGATATCACGCCCTTGTTCGAGTACAGGTATGAACTCACCCGGAGACACGAGCTGACCGTTATGCATCCAACGGCACAGTGCTTCTGCACCTGCAACGTGTCTGCCGTTGATAGCGACTTTGGGCTGGTAGTATACAAGAAATTCTCTTTCTTCAAGAGCTTTCGGAAAGCTTACAGTGATATCATTGTTTCTCTTGCTACGAGCAAGAAGCATATCATCAAAATACGCTATGTCGATCTTGGCGGAATTTTTTGCAAGACTGTAAGCAAGACTTACTCTGTCCATTATATCTGTGGGCAGTATGACAGTGTCATTGTTCTGTATGATATAAACGCCGACTGTAGCGGAGATGTATATACGTTCATTGCGCTTTTCGTCATATGTAACGCCTGAGCCGTTGAGTATTTTCAGAACATTCTGGAGCTTATAGCTTTTTATAAGGGTTATGAAGTTATCTCCGCCGATCCTGCAAACAGATTCGTTCTCGTCATCGAGAAGATCGGAGATATAGCCGATGAATTTTTTCATGACTAAGGAACCGCTTTCGCGTCCGATATGCTGATTGACAACAGAAAAGCGTTTGAGATTGAATCTTACAGCCGTATAATTATCTATTTTACCTGATTTGCACAGTCTTTTGCCGCACTTCATGAAATACCTGAGATTGTGCATATTCAGTTCGCTGTCGAAGAATGTCATATGCTGGGTGAGCTTGAGAAGTCTGAATTTACCGCTGAAAGTGCTGAAAAGAGAGATGAAGGTATCTATTTTGCTGCGTTCTTCGTCCGTCCATTGGGGGACATCATTTCTGATGTAAATTTTATAAACTCCGATATTTTCGTCAACGGTAACGATACGTTTGCTTATGTATTCGCTGTTTGAAGAATTGCCGCAGTCATAAAAGCACTGAGTATCGGGCATATCAAAATGCTCGGATGCTTCATTCTCATAGGCAAAGAGTTCAACTTTTCCGATCTTCAGGACACAGCAAAGCTCAGCCATTGCTTCTGATATCTGTACAGGAGTAGCAGAATTCAATTGCTGCATTTTATTGATGAAATTTTCCAGCGCGGTCAGATACTCATTTGTATTCATTCATATCCCCTCCGAAAACAGACAATGTCTGTATCAGATTTGCATTATATACAAAACTATTATAACATATGATGGAACGGAAAAAATGTATATATTATTAACATAATGTAAATTACACAAGTTTTGCGGAGCTTTTAAATAATATTATCGAAGATGCACAATTAAAACAGCGCAAAAGCAGCTGAAGCACAAAACAATTATTAATGTCATCAAAAAAGTTATAATTCAGCGAATAAAAGTTTTACAGTGGAAAAGTGTTGACAGTTAAGGCGGTGTATGGTATAATTTTTATGAAGCTTTTTGCTGTGAAAACAGCGTTCATCATTGACAGGAGGTCATTTTTTATGAGAAAGATAAATGTAAGGACAAGTCATCCTTACGAAGTTTTGATCGAGCGTGGAGCACTTGCTGAGTGCGGAAAATATATTGCAAACGTAACAAAGTCACGCAAAGCAGCTGTTATCACCGATGATATCGTTGAAAAGCTGCATTTGCAGACAGCTCTTGACTCATTGAAGAAAGAGGGCTTTGAGTGCAGTGTTTACTCTTTTCCCAATGGTGAGGAGTCAAAATGCCTTGAAAACCTCGGAAATATATATGATTTCCTCTGTAAGAGCAATATTACAAGAAGTGATATCGTGATCGCTCTCGGAGGAGGCGTTGTAGGCGATATTACAGGATTTGCCGCAGCTTCCTATCTCAGGGGCGTAGAATTCGTGCAGATACCTACTACACTTCTTGCGCAGGTGGATTCATCTGTGGGCGGAAAGACTGCAATAAATATTGCAGGCGGCAAAAATCTTGTAGGCGCGTTCAAGCAGCCTGCACTCGTTATATGCGACAGTGATATACTCAAGACTTTGCCTGAGGAGACTCTTGCAGAGGGCATGGGTGAGTGCATAAAATACGGTATGATACGCGATGAAAAGCTCTTTGAGCTTATGGAGTCTCATGATCTCAGTACAGTTGATGAGATAATGGACGAAATGGTATATGAATGTGTTGATATAAAGCGTATCATAGTTGAACACGATGAATGTGACAGGGGAGAGCGAATGGTGCTTAATTTCGGTCATACTCTCGGTCATGCCATTGAGGCTTGGCACAACTATAAAGGCATCTTCCACGGTGAGGGCGTTGCAGCAGGTATGTGCATGATAACAGACCGCCTTGCACCTCAGCTTTCCGACAGACTGAAAAAGGTATGCGCAGCTTATAAGCTGCCTACAGGAAGTGATATCCCTATGAAAGAGCTTCTTCCTTTCTGTTCAAAGGACAAGAAGAATGAGGCAAAGGATATCAACTATATCATTTGCGAAGAGATAGGCAAGGGCGAGATCGTGAAAGTGCCTTTCACTGAATTCTGTCGACTTATGGAGGGCTGAGAATGGATATACGAATAACTCCTTCAAAGCTGAAAGGCAGTCTCAGCGTTCCTGCTTCAAAGAGCTGTGCTCATCGTTCCATAATATGCGCATCACTTGCTGACGGAGTTTCGCATCTCAGCGGAGTTACCATGTCAAAGGATATCGAAGCTACCATAGGTGCTATGACAGCTCTGGGAGCTGAGTTTGAAGTAAACGGCGAGGATATCACCGTTAAGGGCAACGGCGGCAGACCTGCTGATAAGTGCATCGTTGACTGTAACGAGAGCGGTTCAACACTGCGTTTCATTATACCGATTGCAGCTGCTGTAGGCAAAGAGACGGAATTTCATGGCAGGGGCAGGCTTCCTCAGCGACCGATCGATATCTTCACAAGAGAGCTTGGCAAAAACGGCGTAAAATTCGACTATAATAACACCATGCCCTTTACCGTTTCGGGCGGACTTAAAAGCGGAAGATTTGAGATAGAGGGCGATGTTTCCTCACAGTTCATCACGGGACTTCTCTTTGCACTTCCTCTTCTTGAGGGCGATTCAGAGATAATCCTTACATCACATCTTGAATCACGTCCCTATGTTGACATAACCATTGATACTCTGCGCCGTTTTGGTGTAGCAGTTGAGGAAACTGATGACGGCTTCCGTGTAAAAGGCGGACAGAAGTACAAGCCACATGACGAAAAGATCGAGGGAGATTACTCTCAGGCAGCATTTTTCTGTGTTGCAAATGCTCTCGGTTCACAGGTAGAACTTCATAATCTTAATGAAAACAGTGTTCAGGGCGACAAGAAAATCCTTGAAATTATACGTGATATGTGTTATAATGGCAATATTGGCAATTATAACGCTGACTGCTCTGATATTCCCGATCTTGTTCCTATACTTGCGGTGCTTGGAGCTTTCGGCAGCGGAAGATCAGTAATATACAATGCTAAACGTCTTAAAATAAAAGAAAGCGATCGCCTTGAAACTACTGCGGCTCTGCTCAATTCACTGGGCGGAAATGTTACCGTTACAGATGACGGACTTATCATCGAGCCTACGGGAGCTATGCACGGAGGTACAGTTGACAGCTTCGGCGACCACAGAATAGTTATGGCAGCAGCCATTGCAGCTACCTGTATCGACGGAGAAGTGGTCATAAAGGGTGCTGAGGCGGCTGAAAAGTCTTATCCTGCTTTCTTTGACGACTACAAAATGCTCGGAGGTAAAGCTAATGTCATCATTCTGGAATAATCGGATATCTGTCTCCATGTTCGGCGAAGCCCACGGACCTGCAATAGGTGTTACAGTGGATAATCTCCCGTCTGGAGAATATATAGATGCTGAGGAGCTTGCACGCTTCATGGCAAGAAGATATTCCTGCGGCGGTCAGACTGCCGTAAATTCCATGCCTCATATAATGTCAGGTGTTTTCAATGAGCGTACAACAGGTACTCCGCTTTGTGCATTCCTGCAAAATACTGATACATCTGCACCTCAGCATGAAGAGACGGACAATCTTGTGCGTCCCGGTCATGCAGATTATACAGGTGCAATGAGATACAGAGGCTTCAATGATGTCAGAGGCGGCGGACATTTCTCGGACAGGCTCACAGCTCCGCTGTGCTTTGCGGGAGCAGTCTGCGCTCAGATACTTGAAAGACGCGGCATCTATACAGGTGCTCATATACTACAGATACACAATGTAAAGGACAATCCCTACGACCCTGTAAATATCACAAGGGACGGTGTTCTCAGCGTGAGAATGAAGGATTTTCCTGTTATAAACGATCGCAAGGGCTGGCAGATGATAGAGGATATCAATAAGGCTTACGAGGGAGGAGAGTCTCTCGGCGGCGTTATCGAGTGTGCTTCTGTGAATGTTCCTGCGGGAATAGGCTCGCCTATATTTGACGGTCTTGAAAATACCATTGCTCAGCTCATATTCGGTATCCCCAACGTTACTGGACTTGAGTTCGGAGCAGGCTTCCTTTCGGCAAAAATGGTGGGAAGCCAGAACAATGACGAATTCTATGTCAACGACCACGGTCATGTGCTTACAAAGACCAATAATCACGGCGGTATCATCGGCGGTATATCCTCGGGTATGCCTGTTACACTGAGAGTGGCTTTCAAGCCCTCGGAGTATATCCCACAGACTCAGAACGCTGTTAATTACCGTGATATGACCAGTGAGACGGCTGAAAGCGAAAAGCATATCCCATGTGCTATCCCTTCGGCTGTACCATGTGTTGAAGCAGCTGTTAATATCGCGCTTCTTTCACATATGCTGGATTTCCCAAATTTCTGTTAAGGTGACTTTTATGCAGGACGAAAACATAATGAAAATGGCAGAACGCGCCGATATCGAAATAAAAGATGTACCGACGCTGAATATTCTGCTGTGTTATCTGCTTTATAAGATAGACAGACCTGTAAGTCCCGACCAGCTTTATGATATAGCTATCGGTACGGGCGTGGTGAATTACTTCTATTATCAGGACTCGATCGGCTATCTGCTGAAAAACGGCCATATAACTTCCGAAAAGGATGATAGTGGCGAGGATTGCTACATACTCCAGCCAAAGGGCAGAGAATGTGCAAAACAGCTTAAAAACTATGCTCCAAAGTCCTACAGGGACAAGCTTGTGCTTGCGGCACTGAGATACTTTGCCCGTGTTCAGTACGAAAAGGAACTGAAAATAGAGTATGAGCCTGTTGGAAACGGCTATTATATCCATGTAAGGTGCGTAGATACTAATTTTGACCTTATGGATCTCAAGCTCTATGCTCCCGACCTTGCTCAGGCAAAGCTCATAGGTGAGAAGATACTGCTCAATCCTGCTGGATTTTACGGAAAAGTAATAGAAGTTGCGCTCTCAAATGAAGAACCGCCATACGACCTGAGTGACAATTGACAATTTAAGGAGCTGTTTTGGCAGCTCCTTTCTTAATACGTTATTAGTTAACAGCAATCACAGAATATGGAGAAATAAATGAAATACTGCATAAGACCTTTATCCGAAACAGAATATTCGGTACTGTCTGATTTTCTCTATGAAGCAATATTTATCCCCGAGGGCGCAGCTCCGCCGCCGAGAGAGATAATCAAGCAGCCCGAATTGCAGGTATATACAGAGGATTTCGGGCAAAGAAAGGGCGACATGGCTCTTGCTGCGGAAGCAGACGGAAAGATCGTCGGGGCTGTCTGGGGACGTATAATGAACGATTACGGGCATATAGACGATAAAACACCGTCACTTGCCATATCACTGTACAAGGAATACAGAGGACAAGGCATCGGAACGGCACTTATGCGTGCGATCATAGCTTCTTATGCTGAAAAAGGCTATAAAAGGCTGTCACTGGCAGTCCAGAAAGCCAATTATGCAGTGAAAATGTATGAAAAGGTAGGATTTAAGACAGTTTCTGAAAACGATGAAGAATACATAATGATAGTGGATAGCGATTAATTATAATGCATGATTTTGAGATATAGAAAGATTATTTATCTCGTAACTAATCACTATGCACTAACCACTTATCAACTAAACAAGGAGAAATATATGAAATACGGACTTGTTCTTGAGGGGGGAGCTATGCGCGGACTTTTCACCGCAGGAGTACTTGATATCCTCATGGAAAACGATATAAAATTAGACGCAGCTGTGGGAGTTTCCGCAGGTGCAGCTTTCGGCTGCAACTACAAGTCGGGACAGATACGCAGGGCGATACGCTACAATACAAGATTTTGCAAGGATAAACGCTATTGCAGTATGTTTTCATACATAAAGACAGGCGACCTTTTCGGCTCTGAATTCTGTTATCATGAAATTCCCGACAAGCTGGATATATTTGATACGGAAGCTTTCAATGCATCTCCTATGGATTTCTGGGTAGTCTGCACTGACATAACCACAGGCAGGGCAGTATACCATAAATGCGGAAATATCGACTACAACGAGCTCGAATGGATACGTGCATCGGCTTCAATGCCCATTGCAGCAAGGATAGTAAAAATAGGTGAACATAAGCTGCTTGACGGCGGTATTTCCGACTCAATACCGCTTAAATTTATGGAGAGCCGCGGCTGTGAAAAGAACGTTGTCGTACTTACTCAGCCCCGTGACTACGTAAAGAAGCCTGCAAGCGGAATGAAGCTTATGAAGTTGAGATATCACAAATATCCCGAGCTTATAAAGGCTGCCGAAAATCGCCATAAGATGTACAACAGCGAGCTGAAGTACATACGCAGTAAGGAAGAAGAGGGGAGAGCCTTTGTAATAGCTCCGCCCGAAAAACTGCCAGTAGGTCATGTGGAGCATGATTCCGATGTGATGCGTGAGGTCTATCGTATAGGCAGGCGTACAGCCACAAAATGCCTTGATGAGCTGAAAGCTTTTCTTGAAAAATAAAAGACCTGTCTGATATCAGACAGGTCAGGCGATATTATATATGAGCGTATTTTTTTACGCGGTCTGAAATGATAAGAGCAAGAACCAGTTTTATAATGTCGAATGGTATGAACGGAGTTACACAGAGTTTCAAAGCCTTTGAAAGCGGCATTGAATTTCCGTTATTTGAGCATACGAATATGAACCATGCTGTGCCGAATGTGTAGCAGACGATTAGTCCTATGAGAAGAAGGATAATTTTTACGGCAAACTTCTTTCCGAAAAGCTTTTCTCCTGCCATGTAAATTATCGGCATGAATATAAATCCAAATATGTAGCCTCCTGTGGGACCTGTAAGAACTCCTATACCGCCTTTAAATCCTGAAAAAACAGGCAGTCCAACAGCTCCGAGAAGTATGAATACAAGTATGGAGAAAAGGCTGTTTCTGCCGCCGAGAATGCAAAGTGCGCAGAAAATAGCGAATGTCTGCAATGTAATGGCGATAGTGCCTATGGGAATGGATATCCATGAGCAAACAGCCATTATTGCTGCGAACATGGCTGTAAGTACCATTTCTTTTGTTGTAAAACTGATTTTTTTACCTTTTGTCGTATTATCGACCATTGAATACAACTCCTTACGTGATATGAAAGCGCGTATCGTCTGTGACGAATTTTGCGTATTTCGGTTTTTATAAGATCTTACAAATGAATTATAGCACAGTTGTCACTCATTGTCAACCTATTTTAAAGAAAATGGTTGACAATAAATTTTTGAATAATGATTGAAATTGTTAAAGAAATATGTTACAATAAAAAAAGTATATATTTGCGAGGTGTATTTTGACATAATGAAAATTAGTGAATTTAATGATGTAATCGTTCCCGACAGAGTAAAGGCAGATTTCAACGAAGGACTTACCTCTGCACAGGTCAAGGAAAGGGCTGAAGCAGGGCAGGACAACAAGCCTGTTGAGTCTCCTTCGAAAACGGTCAAGGAGATCGTTGCTGATAACGTACTTACGTACTTCAACCTTATATTTGTTATCCTTTCAGTATTGCTTGTAGTTGTAGGCTCTTACCGTGACCTTACATTTATGCCTATAATTATAGCCAATGCTCTTATCGGTATCATACAGGAGCTGCGTTCAAAGTCAGTACTTGATAAGATAAAGGTGCTAAATGCACCTGTTACGACAGTAGTCCGTGACGGAGAGATAAAGACTGTCCCCTCAAAGGACCTTGTAATTGATGATATAGTAATATTCAAGGCAGGAAATCAGATAAGCGCAGATGCGATAGTGGTGGACGGAAATGTTTCCGTAAATGAATCCCTCCTGACAGGTGAATCCGATGAGATAAGCAAAAAGCCCGGAGATACTCTCATGTCGGGAAGCTATATAGTATCAGGCTCATGCCGTGCAAGACTTGAAAGAGTCGGACGTGAATCGTACATCTCAAAGCTGACTATACAGGCTAAGAAGTCACGAAAGGGTGAGCAGTCGGAGATGATACGCTCACTCAACAGGATAGTCAAGTTTGCAGGTGTTGCTATAATCCCTATCGGAAGCATACTTTTCTATCAGTCCTACTATATAAACCATGATACCATACGTGCAAGTGTACAGTCTATGGTCGCTGCCGTAATAGGAATGATACCCGAGGGACTCTTCCTCCTTGCCAGTGTTACTCTTGTTATCAGTGCAATGAGACTTGCTCTCAGCAAGGTACTTGTCCATGACATGAAATGTATCGAGACTCTTGCACGAGTAGATGTTCTCTGCGTTGATAAAACAGGTACTATCACAGAGAATGCGATGTCTGTAACAGCAGTGGTTCCTGCGACAGAAGAATACGATATAGACTCAGTGCAAGGACTTATCAGCGACTTTGCTGCTGCTCAGGATTCGGACAACCAGACAATGGAAGCGATAAAGAACCACTTCCACCGTCCTGCGGGCAGAGCTGCTTTATCCATAACGGGCTTCTCGTCTGAGTTCAAGTACAGCAGTGTTACATTTGAACGTGAGTCATATGTGCTTGGTGCTCCCGAATTTGTCCTCAAGGAAAAGATAGAACAATATAGAGAAAAGATAGAGGAATACAACCGCAAGGGCTACAGAGTACTTGTTTTCGGAAAGTACAGAGGAGTTCCAGACGGAAAGGCACTTACAGCTTCGGTAGAACCTGTATGCTTTATTATGATGTCAAATCCTATACGTGAAAATGCTCCTGATACATTCAGGTATTTTGCTGAGCAGGGAGTAGAGATAAAGGTAATTTCGGGTGATAATCCTGTTACCGTATCTGAGGTGGCAAAGCAGGCAGGAATAAAACACGCCGAGGAATATGTTGATGCTACGACACTTACAACAGAGAGTGCAATAAGGGACGCTGTTACACGTTATACGGTATTCGGACGAGTTACTCCCGAACAGAAGCGCAAGTTTGTAAGAGCACTTAAAAAAGCAGGCAAAACAGTTGCCATGACAGGTGACGGTGTAAATGATGTTCTCGCACTTAAAGATGCCGACTGTTCCGTTGCTATGGCTTCGGGAAGTGATGCAGCCGCACAGGCTTCACAGCTTGTTCTGCTTGAGTCGGACTTCTCAAAGATGCCTGATGTTGTTGCAGAGGGAAGAAAGGTCGTAAATAACCTTGAACGCTCGGGAAGTCTCTTCATCGTAAAGAATATTTTCTCGCTGATAATATCCATATTGTTCATCTTCTTCGGACTTGCTTATCCGATGAAGCCTGCACAGATATCCCTTATAAGTATATTCACCATAGGTTTACCTGCTTTCTTCCTGTCGCAGATGCCTAACCGTGATCTTATCAAAGGTAAATTCATTACGAATATCCTTCTGAAAGCTCTGCCTGCTGCACTTACCGATGTACTTGTGGTATGTGCTATGGTATATTTCGGAAATATCTTCAACGTTGCACCTACGGATATAGCTACGGCTTCTACCATACTTATGAGTATCGTCGGAATGATGATCGTATTCCAGATATGCCGACCTATGGATATGTACAAGATGTGGATGTGGATACTCTGCGGTGTGGGACTTGCCTGCTGTATGATATTCATCAGCAAGATGTTCGACATAACAAATATGTCTAACCGCTGTATCCTTCTCTGCGTAAACTTCTCAATAATCGCAGAACCATGTCTCCGCTACCTGACACTGATAACAAAGAAGATACAGTCTTTCTTCATAAATGACGATGTCAAGGATTAAAGAGACAAGTCTTTTTCAGAACAGTAAAAAATTAAACAGGCAGATACTTCATGTGAGGTATCTGCCTGTTTTATATAAGAGAGGGATTGGAATCATCTTTTGAATTTGAATGCAAATCCAAGACCGATCAGGAGAACGAGTGCTGACGCACCAAGCAGTATATATGCTGTGGTATTGCTGCTTTCGCTGCCGCCGTTCATGGGTGAAAAGCTTCCCATATCAGGTCTTTCGCCGCCTCTTGATCTGTCTCCGTTTTCGGGAGCATTGCCTTTATCGTTGTTTGGTATAGTTGCTTCTGATTCTGCATCAGAAGTTATTTCAGTCTCAGCAGTTTTTTCTGAAGCTTTCTTGTCATCATCAGCCTCTGTTGTATCTTCCTTTGTATTATCGGAAGGCTTGAAGCCGCCCTGCTTATCATCGGGGATATTGCTGGGGTCGAAGCCGTCGGGCATCTCACCGCCGAAATCGGGGATATTGCTCGGGTCGAAGTCGTCGGGCATCTCACCGCCGAAATCGGGCATATTGCTCGGATCAAATCCGTCTGGCATCTCGCCGTTAAAGCCCTGTGGTGGCTGACCGCCGCCGAAGCTTGGCTTTCCGCCTTTTGAACCCTTTGAAGAATCGCTGTTGCTGTCTGATTTGCCGTTTCCGCTTGGAGCCTGCATATTGCTCAGATTCGTAACAGATAAGGAAGATGTATTTGGCATACTCTTTCTTGCGACCTTTTCGGTTTTGTCATTTTTGGAAGTTTTGTCGGTCTTATCAGTGGTTTCGTCCTTGTCAGTTGACTTGTTATTCTTGCTGCCGCCGAAACCGCCTTTTCCGCCGCCCATAGAGCCCATGTCAGAAGTGTTCAGACCTGATGCATCAATAAGAGCTGAGCTGTCTGCGCTCTGTCCGGAAGATGTTGAAGGGATAGTGCCGTCGAGCTGTCCGCGAACGCTTTCTGCACGGAGAGTACAGAATTTAGTCATAGCTTCAATGCCTGTTTTGAACTCATCATAAGTACAGAACTTAGTTGGATCCTTTTCAACGTATTTGTCGATAAGAGCTGCTGTATCTGAGATAAGCTTCTCAAAGTCAACACTGTCAAGGAACTCATTCATAAGCTGGTGATACTGCTCTGTGTATTCCTCGTTATCGAATATCCATGAAACCATTGGACGGTCGCTCATATCGCCTGATACAGGAGTATCAATGGCATCATTTACGGAAGATGAAGCGTTTCCGCCCATGAATGAACCGTAAGCAAGGTTGTAGTCCCACGGTATCATTGAGAGCTGTCCGTTCTCTTCGTAAAGGTAGTAGTTGTGTATCATCTGACCTGTATAGCTGTCGCCGTTAACAAGGAAATTATGTACTGTAAAGTAGCGGATAACTTCCTCAACGTCAACTGTATTTTCAAGATCAGACTGCTCTTTGAGAGCTTTCAGTGAGCTTATAAGACGATTCTTATCTGTTTTTGTAACAGCAGTTTTGGCATTGTTGAAGATATTGGAATAGCTGTCGATATCATCATCGGTATATTTGAGCTTTACATCGTCGCTTCCCATACCGAATCCGCCAAAGCCTCCCTTGCCGCCGAAGTCAGGTGCTTCGCCGCCATCTCCGCCGAACATCTTTGAAGGATCGAAGATTTCAAAATCGAAGTCCTCAGGCATATTATCGGGATCGAACTGTGGCATATCTCCTCCGAAATCGGGCATACCGCCGCCGAAATTTCCCGGATCAAACTGATTTTTATCGTTATCGGAGCTGTTTTTATCTTCGCTCTCTTTATTTGTAAAATTCCCCATACTAAATTCTTTGCCGTTTCCTCTGCCGCCGCCGAAACTCATTGCGTCTGGCTTGTAGAGGTCGCCGTAGTTGCTGCCGTAGTTTCTTTCAAGGAATGATTCCTCGATAGCTTCCACAGCAAGATACAGTCCCCAGTCCTCACTGTTGACTGTGATATAAGTATAGCTGCAAAGAGGAGCATCAACGCCGAAATCATACATGAGAGTATAGGCGAGATAATCCTTCATGAAGGTATTATCCTGAATTATGTTGTTAAGGCAGAGCTTGTCAAGTCCGTGATAGGTCTTACCGTTTTCATACTGGTCAAACTCTATCTTGAAGCTGTAACGGCTGCTGTTCATATTCTTTACGGAGCTGAGAGAAGTGTTGCCCTTAGCTCTGATACCTACGTTTTTGATAGCTTCACCGTCAATGACCAGATTGCAGGCAGAATACTCCTCGCTCTCACAGTTTTCGATAAAGCCGTCCCAGTCGTTGATAACGATATCAAGGGTATGTACCTTAGAGCGGTCGAATAGACGATTTTCATAGCCAATGGCATGAGCGGTCTTTTCTATGCCCAGTGCCTGACCGTTGCAAAATATGACAGATATAATAAGTGTGACCGCGATAACGACCGTACATATTTTATCTATGTTCTTATGTGCTGACATTCTATCACACCCTTATCCCATGTAGTCTCCGTTGTAGCTTACAAGAACTGCACTGCTGACACCTTCCATATCAGCTAGGGTATTTACGAAATCTGTATTATCGTCCTTGAGTCTGATCTCCATGTTGAGCTCCACAGAGCCCTTCTGAGCAGTTTTGCTCTTGATAACGCATCTCTCTGTTTTTCCGTCAAGAAAAGCCTTTGCCTTTGTTTCGCTGTCATGACCGTCGCAGCGAACTACAACGATGTAAGGATTTTTGCAAGCCTTGCGGTTAACGAATACAAGGAGGATAACGCCGATGATGATGCTGCCGATAACTGCAAGTGGGATCATTCCTGCTGCAAGAACGATACCGACTGCAATAGACCAGAACAGAAAAGCGATATCAAGCGGCTCTTTTATGGCTGTACGGAAACGGACAATAGAAAGCGCACCGACCATACCAAGTGAAAGAACGACATTGCTTGTGACTGCTAAGATAACAACTGTAGTTATCATTGTAAGTGCAACGAGAGTAGTACCGAAGCTTGATGAGTACATTACTCCAGAGTAAGTTTTTTTGTAAACGAGGAATATGAACATTCCCAGACCGAAAGCGAGTACAAGTGCGATCGCCATATCAAGAATGCTGACGCTTGTCACATTCTCTAAAAAATTGGATTTAAAGATATCACTAAAACTATTCATTGCAAAAAACTCCTTTATATTTTATCCGTAAATTCGACAGGCAGCGTATTTTGAGAAAGCTCCCTCACGCCTGTCTGCAAGGGCAACTGCATCTCTGATTATATCAGGCAGAAATCCGTCCCATTTAACTTCAAGTATGATAGAATCTGAAACGGGAACTGTCACACAGTCGGGGTCAAGAAAATCGGTGCATCTCATACCGCTTCTTACGTTGTAATCGAGTGTGACGCGTACATTGCCTGCGGGATATATGAAAGGCTCTCTTGTGTAATCCACGATAGTTTTCGGAGCAATTCCCTGAGTTTTCATTTTTGAGTAAAGCTCACGAATGAGCATATGCTCTGACTCTATCATCCACTCGGTATCACCGTCAACGATCATTTGTGCCTGCTGCGCTGTAAGCGGTGCGCTCAGCTTATTTCCAAGATGACCTATCTTGCTTTTCTTTTCCAGATGGATAACAGAAGTATCACCATTGTAGTATCTTATGCGGAACTTTTCTCTTCGGCTCATTCCGTTTACTTTTTCCATAAGAGCTTTGTCTGCGAGATTATCGAAGTAAAGGCTGCGGATAAAGTATTTACCGTCTATGGTGTGTGGATCAGGATATGCAACTGTGCTGAGTCTGTGTCTGATCGTGATCATGTCGGAATAGTTTATCTCGTGCTTTATCTCGTGTCTGAAATCCATAGTATCACCTCTTTTCTTTGATATAGGACACACACAGACCAAATGGGCGATTTTTTTTAAGCCTGTGTGTGTTTATCCTATGCTTTAATTATACATATCATTGCTGAATTGACGCTGAAAGCGGGTGAAGATAAAGTAAAACAAAAGTGAAAGTTAAGTGAAATTATTATACACAGATGTGATTTTTCAGCTTGAATTCAGCTGTATAATGTATTATAATAATATAAAAATAAAGGCGCAGAATGTCGTTTCAGGCATACTGCTGTTCGGGCATATAATGTTAAAAAAGGGGGAACACAAATGAAAATACTTATTATAGAAGATGAGAAGGTTTTAGCAGATTCACTGAAGCTGATGCTGGAGTCAAAGGGCTTTGAGGCAGAGGCAGTCTATGACGGTGAAAGCGGCGAGCAGTATGCTATGCTGGATATTTATGACCTTATAATACTTGATATTATGCTGCCAAAAAAGAATGGCTATCAGGTGGCAAAGGCTGTACGTGAAAAGCGTAATACCACACCTATACTTATGCTGACAGCAAAATCAGATATAGATGATAAGGTGCAGGGACTCAATGCGGGAGCTGACTACTATCTTACCAAGCCATTTGACGCAAGGGAGCTTCTTGCCTGCGTGAACGCGCTTCTTCGCCGACAGGGAACACAGTTAAATGAGCTTGTATTCGGGAACACGAGACTTGATCTTGAGTCGGCTTCCCTTGTGTGCGGAGATAACAGCATAAGATTATCAGCAAGAGAGTTTGAGGTAATGCGTATTCTTATGACTTCGGGAACTAATCATATATCAAAGGAAGCTCTGCTTACGAAAGTATGGGGATATGACTCAAATGCAGTCGAGAACCATGTGGAAGCCTATGTGAGCTTTCTGCGGAAAAAACTGCTTAGTATCGGTTCAGATGTGCGTATCGAAGCAATGAGACGATTAGGCTATCATCTGGAGTGTGACGCAAAATGCTGAAACGACTGAGGATAAAGTTCATAGCGGTAATAATGAGTATCGTTACTGTGCTTTTTATTGTTATATTCGGACTTGTGCTGCACTTCACAAAGCAGAATATCGCGCGTGAAAGCATACAGATGATGCGCACTCAGGCATTTCGACCGCCTGCTTCTGAACCTATGCACAAGCCTGACAATATGCCCGACAATATACGTTTGCCGTTTTTTACGGTACATATTGCCAAGGACGGTGAGCTGACGGCTTTTGGCGGCGGCTATTATGACCTTACGGATAAGGAACTGCTGCAAAAGCTTGTTAACGCTGCGGAAGAAAGTTCAAAGAATACTGGCATACTTCCAGACTATGACCTTAGATATATTAAGAATGAAAACGGACCTATGAAAGCCATAGTATTTGCTGATATATCAAGTGAAAAAGCCATGATAAGAGGACTTATCAGAAACTCGATCATAATAGGTCTGATAGGCTATGTAGTATTTTTCATCATAAGTCTGCTGCTGGCAAAATGGGTAACAAAGCCTGTTGAAAAGACATGGAATGAGCAGAAGCAGTTCATAGCAGACGCTTCCCACGAGCTGAAAACTCCGCTTACAGTAATTATGACGAATGCTGAGATGATGACCGATAAGACCTACGCAGAAAGTGACAGGGACAACTTTACAAAAAATATCCTCTCAACGTCAAAGCGCATGAGAGGATTGATAGAAAGCCTGCTTGAACTTGCAAGGCTGGATAATAACAGTAACAGAGCACCGCAGAAATTCACTACAGTTGATTGCAGTAAGCTCATAAATGACAGTATACTGCCATTTGAACCGCTGTTTTACGAGAATGAAATGGAGCTTTCAACGGATATTGATGAAAATATCAATGTTGAAGGCGACAAGGAAAAGCTCAGACAGGTCATAAATATACTTCTTGACAATGCGCTGAAATACTCAGATCCTGCTGATAAGGTCACAGTAAAGCTGAAACGTCAGTCGGCAAATTGTTTATTGTCCGTGACAGGTCTGGGAACTCCGCTTACTAAGGAGGACTGTGAGAATATTTTTAAGCGTTTTTACCGTGTGGATCAGTCAAGAAATGATGGTCAGAGCTATGGTCTGGGATTATCTATCGCTGAAAGTATAGTAAGCGAGCATAATGGAAAAATATGGGCAGAAAGCGAGAACTGCTATAATACGTTCTATGTCTCCCTGCCGGTATGAGATAGCTGAAAAGCGTGCTGCCTTTAGTTGCGGTACTAATATAAAAGTATAAAGCCCCAATGCATTTGAAGTGCTTTGGGGCTATTTTTTTTAATTACGATTTGCCAAATAACTTGCTGAACGTATGAACGGGATTCCAAAGGGACTATGTTCCTTTGGCAGAGTCCAGAGGCAGAGCCTTTGGTCGCTGTTCCAAGTTTTCAGAGAACAGCGAAATAATACGAAGGCGCATCGCAAAGGGTGAATTCCAAAACAGTCCAGTGGACTGTTTTGGAAGAGGGAACGCCTTGCAAGAGAAGGCGTTCCCTAAAATTCTTTATGAGCAAACGATTATCCAGCTCTCTTTTTACTTTATCTGCGGAATAATCCTTTTTTCTCGTATGGCTCTGAGGTTATACCGAGGACTTTATATCCTGATTTTTCAACGGTTTCTTTCAGTAATGCTTTATCGAGCTCTTCCTCCGAGATTATTTCTGTTTCGCCCTTACTGTGAGAGGAATTGACTTTTTTTGCGTTAACTGCGGCGCGGACAGCGTCATTTACGTGAGCTTCGCACATTCCGCACATCATGCCTTCAACTTTGATTATTGTCTTTACCATATAATTCAGCTCCTTTAGTTAGTTTATACTGACAAGTTTATTGTACTCTTTTTTATTGAAGCTGTCAAGTAGTGCTGAATATTATTGTTATATTTCACGTTCAGGAGGTGTTTTATGTACTTGAAAGTATTAAAAACAAAAAAGAAGAAAATTTTCTTTCGGTCATTATGCACCGTACGAAAGGCTTTTTTAGACGCGCTTTGGTGAAAGTTACGGATTTGGATTGACTTTTTATTGAAAATATGGTAATATATGTATTGTCATATTATTTTTTTACTGCAAAAGGAGAAAATATCATGAAGAATTTAATAAGGAGAGCAGCTGCTTTCCTCTTATCTATAGCTGTAATTTTTACTGTTTCCATATGCGTTCCCACACTGAACGCAAAGGCTGCGGTATATGCAGTATGGCCGACAGAAGCAAAGTATAAGAATATAACTACTTATTTTGACCCTGCAAGAAATACCTATGATACTTCGGATCATCATAATGCGATAGATATCGAAGCAGCAGGCGGCAGCAATATCTATGCAGCTTACGGCGGTGAGGTCATTTCGGCTGACTGGAAGGACGCTTACGGATATATGGTTATACTCTACCATTCTGATCTTGGAGTATATACTTTTTACGCTCATGCTTCACAGCTGAATGTTTCAGCAGGAGCTAAGGTAAAGCAGGGCGATGTTATTGCCAAGGTAGGAAGCACAGGACAGTCCTCGGGAAATCATCTCCACTTCGGAGTCTGTGACAAGCTTCTCGGAGCTTTTCCCTCACGTACATACTATGATCCGCTGAGCTACTTTGTTTTTTCGGATAATGCAGGCGGAAGCAGCTCGCAGCCAAGCAATACTCCTGCTGCTGAATGTGGCTGCTCTGAGGATTATGCAGAACTTTATACCACAAAAAATGTAGTTACATATCTCAATATTCGTTCGGGACACGGTACGAATACATCTGTTATCGGTCAGATACCAGCAAATGCTGAGTTTACGGTAACTAAGGGTGACGGACAGTGGGCACACGTTGAGTATAACGGAGTCAAGGGATATGCCTCAATGGATTATATGCAGCGCAAGGAAGAGATAAAGTCGGGAATGAAGATCGAAAATCAGACAGCTCCCGAGGAAACTGTCGAGATCGGCAAGCCATTTTCAATTAAGGGCGTTATAACTTCTAACCTTAAAATAACCAAGGTAAGCGGCGGTGTTTATTTCCGAAACGGTGAAGCTACAAGCCAGTGTGCGGAAGCTGCTCCGAATGATGTGAAGTATGATCTTTCATCTTATTTTGACAAGAATATCGTATTCAATGCACTTTATGAAGGTGAGTATACCTACAAGATAGTTGCCGAGGATACAAGCGGACAGGCATATACCCTTGTATCAAGCGATTTTGTAATAAGCAGCGATGTATACAGCGGTGTTATGGGGGACCTCAGCGATGACGGCAAATTGAGCGTTTCGGATATCGTTTTACTTCAGGATTATATCCTCAATAAGTCCGATAAATTCACCAAGAGGCAGTATCTTGCTTCCGATATGAACAAGGACGGTACAGTTGATGTATTTGATCTTGTTGAACTGAAAAAAGCAGTAATTGCAGTAAGTGAATGATCAATATGGAAGTATCACTTCGGTGGTACTTCCGTTTTTGTTAAAGGAGAAATTTATGAGCGCGGAAATGATCGTAAAAGAGTTGAAGAAACATTATACAAAAGGGAAAACGCTATTAGTCGGCATTGACGGTCTTGGCGGAGCAGGCAAGAGCACAGTTGCAGATGAGGTGAGCAGACTTCTTGAAGCCGAGGGTATAAATACTGAGGTATTTCATATAGATGATTTTATCCACCCAAAGGCTGTCAGATATAATGACGACTATCCTCAGTGGGAGCAGTATTACTATTTGCAGTGGCGGTATGATTACTTTCTCAGTGCGGTCGTCAAGCCTTTGCGTGAAAGCAGGGAAGTGCCGCCTGTGGAGCTTTACGACAAGGATAATGACAGCTATATCACAGATATGAGGAGCATAACAAATGGCAGCATCGTCATTACCGAGGGGATATTCTTACAGCGTGACGAGCTTAAAGGTGCATTTGACTGCATGATATATGTTGATGTACCCGAAGAAGAAAGACTTGGCAGAGTGCTTCTCAGAGACGGATATATCGGAGATGAAACTGATATCCGTGAAAAGTATGAAAAACGCTATTTCCCTGCGGAGCATTTCTACGCAGAAAAGCATCGCCCAGCTGAAAATGCAGACCTCGTAATATAACAGTACTTATATAGAAGTACTATAACGTTTTTTCGTAAGATTTGAGTGAGTAGAGGATAGTTAGTAGAGAGTATAATGAATGAGTTCGCTTCGCTCACAGTATTTAAATAATGTCGTAATACGACTCCATAACTCTCAACTAATATGATAATACAATGCCCCTAAGTGACATCATATCACTTAGGGGCAATAATTATGTATGAGTATAAATGTGTTTAAATTACTTGAAAGCGTATCTCATAAAGGTATAGAGGTGAGGTTTTACTGAACCGCCGTCGTGTCCGCCTCCGGGGATAGACTGGTAAACGTGGTCAACACCGTTCTTTGTGAGAATTTCGCTGTACTCCTTTGGGAATGATCCCACAACAGAGTCGTTTGTACCGCCTGTTATCATAAATACAGCAGGCTCAGGACCAACATCTCTGAACTTCATCTCGCTTTCTGTCATACAGCCGGGGTGTTCCATGAACATATCCCTACCGGGAGTTATACCTGGTGCAGGACAAGCACCGCCAACGTATCCGAAGAGATCGGGACGCATAAGACCTATATAGATAGCCTCACGACCGCCCATTGAAAAGCCTGTGATAGCACGGTTCTCTCTGCCTGTCTTTACGGGATAGTTTTCTTCGATGAAAGGTATAAGGCTGTCGGAGATATCATAGAGGAAGTTATCGTATGCAGCGCAGGTCTCCTGATTGATACCGAAGCTGCCGTTACCATCCTTGCTTGTATACTGGCTTGGCAGAACGATTATCATATCCTCAGCCTGACCGTTTGCAGTAAGACCTGTGAGAAGCTCCTGAACTCCCATACCGTTCAGCATACTGTTCTCGTCACCGCCTATACCGTGAAGAACGTACATTACAGGGTATTCTTTATTCGAGTCGTAGTCAGGGGGCAGGATAACATTGCAGGACTTCGTTCCGCCTGTGAATTTGCAGGTGTAGGTCTTTTTCTCGACCTTGCATTTGCTTGATTTTTGAGCATTGCTCGGAACATTAGTTGGCATATCCTGTCTTATCTGTGCGTTGTAGTTCACATAGACCTTTGTTGTGGTTGAAGGCTTTTCTTCTGTAGTTGTCCCCACAGTAGTAGGTTCAGAAGCAGTTGTCTCCGTTTCTGACGTTGTAGTTACTATTGTAGTGGTTTTGCTTGTTTCTTCGGTAGTTACTTCTGTGGTAGTTATTGTTGCTGTAGTTTCTGTAGTTGCCTCAGAAGCCGCTGCAGCAGAAGTAGTATCCACTGTAGTAGTTTCAGATACAGCTGTTGTTTCTGTAGCAGTAGTAGTTGTTGTTGTTGGCACGGGCTGTTTGAATTCCTTTACAGCTCCGCGCAGGTATTTATGGAGCATTACCAGATCAGCGATATTGACATCGCCGTCGCCGTTAAGGTCGGCATTTATAGTTGGCTTGGCTCCGAATGATAAGATATTAATAAGAACTTTTCTCATCGCAGGCATATCATATATATCAACAACACCGTCATTGTTGATATCGCCCTGAATGATAACTTCATTCTTAGTACCTTCAAGGTCAACAGCTAAAGGTTTTGTACCGTCAACACCAACATAGAAATCGTCTAAGTAGAATTCCTCATCGTCGTCGGTGGAGAAAACAAGCTTCAGATCAGTTGCTCCTTCAGGTATTGTATAAGAGAGATTTGAAATATCTGTCCATTCAAGCTTCTTACTTTTCACAGCAGCAATAATGTCATTTTGCAGTATACCGTTCTTGTCCATGTACTCCAAAGTAATACGGAAAGTGGAATTGTTAAGGGAATACTGCATCATGGCAGCACCGATACTGTATTTGGTATTCGGCTTGAAAGTATTAGGATCAAGGGCATAAACGAGACCGTCCGATGAGCAGCTGCGATGACTGACAAATAAAGATTTTCCTCTTGACATAACATCATTTAATGTCTGAAAATAAGAAATACCTTTTTTGTTCCATTTAGTAATCTGACCATTATCAAATTTGGACTTTATGTAATATCCGTTCGAGTCAGGCTTTAAAGGAGCAGGCAGAGTCGGTTTGGGTGTGATCTGTACTTTTTTAACATTTGCCGAACCGCTGGAGCGGTAACAATCAATGTTGAAAGTAACATTGTAAATAGTTCCTGACACATCGAGTCCTAATTTCTCCCATGCATCAAAATGTCTGGTAACATTGACAGTGCCGTGCAGATCCTGCGTAATGTCATCTTTGCTTGAGCTCTGCTGACGTACATTATAATATGACGGGAATGACTGTGTACCCATAATTGACGGCTGATTATAACGATAATACTTATAGACATCATATATGTTTCCGTCCGAAGTAAAAGTCCCCAAACGCGTTAAATCGCCTCCGGGGGGTCTCCAGCTAGTCCAGCCTTCAACTATATAGAATTCTGCCATTGGATTAACTGTCCAGCCGTATACTCCGAAGAATGAATTGCCATGCGGCGAGTATTCAAAGTCGTAATCTACTATGATGTCAGATTTTAACTGTTTATAGGTCTTTGGATTTTTGTTATATTCATATCCTCTGTTGAAGAGGCAATCCTGAATACCGTCCCATGAACACTCGAAACCGTCTTCGGTAGGTGTCATTGAAGTGTCGCCAGAAAAATTCGCGTTCCACATTTCATATGTGTATCCGTTGATCGTCCCCGTTACCTGATTATCAGCAGCACTTGCTGAAAAGGGAACAGCTGCGGCAGTTAACAACAGAGCTGTACTCGTGCTTAAAATCCTTTTGAGTTTTCTTAAATCCACTTAAATCACTCCTCATGTCACTTAAATATAATATAATTTTAGTAATTTGTGAAGGGCACACAGCCCACTTATTTTTTCTCTGAATTGATTATAGATTTCGATTTTTAAAAAAGCAAGTCGTTTATTGTTGTGATTATTAAAAGTCACTAAAAATTGCTCGATAAGTGTACTAAATTTTATTGTGGGCAAAAATGTATATACATTATTATAATACATTATTTTATCGGATATAACAACCCAATTTCTAATGATATGGTGTAAATTGTGACGAAATTATTAAATATCAAAAGTTAAATGACTAAACGTCAATGCCGTTAACAAAAAATTAATATTTATAGTAGAAATATTACTATTTTTGTCATTATTTTAGTATAAGATATTGCGGTGTATCATTATAATTTAAGTGATATAAAAAAGAGACGCGCATTTTACACCGTTTTTATCTAAAATGCACACAAGAAGGGTGAATGAAAATTAAATAATGGGGGCAGACTTATGAAAAAAGAATTTCTTTCACTCATAACATCTGTGGCTTCGTTTATTCCTGCTGCGGCGATAATGCCGCTTTCAAGTGATAACTTTAAAGGCATGAAAACTCTTACCGGGGTAACAGACAGCCTCGGACTAAAAAAGCCTCAGGATTTCGTCCTTGTGACTGACGGTTCTGATGATATTGCATACGGTAATATGAAGCCCGAGATGAAGGATCTCAACACCCGTTCTAACTACTTTACTAATCTGATTTCTCACAGGGGGCAGCTTCTACAGGTTTGTTCCTCGGGGCAAAATGCACGGTTTTGAATATGTAAGGCATTATTTTTGTGATGCGCTTTCGTATTCTTTCCGCGAAATAGTTGAATAATCGACCTCTTTTCTTTATCGAGTCCGCTGTGCACAAAATGTATGGCGGACTTGATTTAAGACATATAAAGATGTTGAATAATTCATAAATAAATGGTATAATAAGGTAAAGTAATTAATATGAGAGGTGAAATACATGAGTGATTATACCGAAAAGTACATTTCCTCACATCTCTTCCTAAAGCGCGAAGAAGGCTTTGAGCACGCCCCGTTTGACAGGGAGATAGCTTGCTATGAGAGCATCTGCTCAGGCAATATCGAGCTTGTAAAAGTTTTTGCAACTCCGCTTTGCAGCGAAGGCTATGGTGTGCTCAGCAAAGATCCGCTTAGGAATCTGAAATATCATTTCAGCATTTCGGCTGCGCTTATAGCTCGTTTCTGTATCAACAGCGGAATGACGCTTGAAGAGGCTTACAATCTCAGCGATATTTATATTATGAAGGCTGATGAATGCCGTACCGAGGCGGAGGTTCATCAGGTGCATCAGGAAATGATCGAAGGCTATACCCGACATATGAGAAGAGTCCGTAACAGCGGCATCTATTCAAAGCAGATAGTACGTGCGCTGGATTTTATCAGCGACCACCTGCATGGTAAGATAATGATAGAAGATGCAGCGGATTATCTCAAGATCAGTCCTGCTTATCTATCAAGACTGTTCAAAGCAGAGACGGGTATCGCGTTCAGCAATTATGTAAGCAAGACTAAGGCTGAGGAAGCAGCAAATCTGCTGACATTCTCCGAGTATACCGACTCTGAGATAAGCAATCTTCTTGGATTCAGCTCACAGAGCTACTTTATCAAGATATTCAAGAAGTATCTGGGAGTTACTCCGAAGGAGTACAAAAAGCGATATAAATTCCCGGATTTTACAAAAGAAAATCATTAAAATGGCTTATCCCTCGCATTTTGCGGGGGATAACATTTTATGCAGATATCATAAAATTGCCAAATATGACACTAAAATAATATAATTCCGGGCTTGAAAATGTTATAATCTCCACAATGAATATGATTTTTCTTGTTTTTTCAATGTGGATTTGTCATTAAAACGTTATTTTTAAGAATGGAGAATGCTGAATGATAATTAATAATGTTGGCTTCGACCACTGCCATGACGCAGACTTTTTTATTGACAGACCCGACGGAAGCGGTGACTACCTGCTTCTTCTTGTTCGTACTCCGGCTGTTTTCGAGATCGACGGCAAAGAGATCACTACACCTGCGGGGGCGGTATTTATCTATCCAAAGGGCAGACCTCAGCGTTACCGCTGTGTACCGCTGAATGTTTTTGAGAATGACTGGGTACATTTTGATTTCGACGATGCAGGAGAGGAAGAAGAATTCCTTAAAATGGGCATACCGCTTGAGACACCTGTGACAATGCCGCTGGAATTCCTCAGCTATTGCGTAAAATCCATAGCTTATGAGAAGTATTCCGACAATTACTGCAAAATAGAATCCGCAGAGTTATTTATGCGTCTGATGTTTATTAAGATACGTGAAAAAACACTAAACAGTACATCAGGCAGAAGAAGCTCACAGTTCGAACTTATATCAACTGTGCGCAATAAGATATATAGCAGACCTTATGAACAGCGCAGTGTGGACAGTACAGCACATGAAGTCCGCATGAGCCGTTCGGCTTTTCAGCACGCTTATAAAAAGCACTTTGGCATGACCTTTATCGAAGACCTTGTAAAGAGCAGAGTTAGCTATGCGAAGATGCTTCTCTCAACTACCAACATGAACATAACCGACATTTCAACAAGCAGCGGATACCATAGTTATGTTCACTTTGCAAGGCAGTTCAAGGAGCAGACAGGCTATACTCCGTCTGAATACCGCAAAAAAGCACAAAATGTTACATAACGTGCTCGATTTGTTATTGCATTTGCTTGCACGTTTTGTTACAATTAGTGTATAAATTGTGACTAATGTCACGGAATGAGAGGGAATGTAATGAAAAAGCACAATTTCAGAAGATGTGTAGCAGTTTTTGCTGCTTGCACGATCATGGCATCAGCTCTTCCTGTTGTTTCTGCTCCTGTTTCAGCTGCAGGAAACATCATCAAGAACTCGACATTTGAAACTGGTACATCAGGATGGGGCACTTACAAAGAAAGCGGAGGAAAATGTTCGCTCACAACAGAGGATGGTAAGCTTGCACTGAAGATCACTTCTGTCGGTAAGCTCAACTATGCTGTTCAGCTCAACTATGATATCATTCCGCTTTACAAGAACGGAGTTTATCGTTTTAAGTACGATATATCAAGCACCGTTGATCGTTACGTAGAGGGCATGATCCAGCAGAACGGCGGCAAATATCAGGCATACACATGGAAGGGACTCCAGATATCATCAACTCCTCAGACAGTGGACTATGAGTTCACAATGGAGGAAGATACTGATATCATGGCTAAAATGTGTTTCAACTGCGGATTGCAGGAGAAGGATCCTGAGCTTGGTGAGCACACTATCTACCTTGACAACGTTTCTCTTGAACTTGTTGACGACAGCAAGGTTGACTATTCAGCTGACAAGCCTTATGAGAATGATATCAATATCAATCAGGTAGGCTACAGGACAAATGCTCCGAAGATCGCTGTTTTCAGAAACGTTGAATCAGCAGGAACATTTGAGGTCGTTAATGCTGATACAAATGTAAGTGTTTATACAGGACAGCTTGAAGGTCCTGTAAGCAATTCAGGTGCAAACGAGACAAACTATAAGGGCGATTTCTCAAAGGTAACTGCTCCTGGAAAATATTACATCAAGTGCAGCGGGCTTGATAATTCATATACTTTCGCTATCGGCGACAATGTTTACGGAAATCTTCTTGACGATTCTGTAAAGATGCTTTACTTACAGCGCTGTGGTGTTGCAGTAGAGGGCGGAAAATTCAGTCACCCTGCTTGCCACACTTCAATGGCAACTGTTTACGGCACAAGTGATAAGATAGACGTTTCAGGCGGCTGGCACGATGCAGGTGACTACGGAAGATATGTGGTTCCTGGCGCAAAGGCTGTAGCTGATATTCTTTATGCTTACAGTGCTGCACCTTCACTCTACAGTGACAGCATTGGTATCCCCGAGAGCGGAAACGGCGTAGCTGATATTCTTGACGAAGCACGTTTCGAGCTTGAGTGGATGAAGAAGATGCAGAGAAGCGACGGCGGCGTATACCATAAGGTAAGCTGCGCAAACTTCCCTGGATTTATAATGCCTGAAAAGGAAACAGGTGAGCTTATAGTAACTCCTGTTTCTTCAACAGCAACTGCTGATTTCTGTGCTTCTATGGCTCTTGCATATGAGTTCTACAAGGACGTTGACAGCACATTTGCTGCTGACTGTCTCGACCGTGCAAAGAAGTCTTGGGATTATCTCAAGCAGAATCCTGATTTCAACTTCAAGAATCCTATTGATATAGTTACAGGTGATTACGGCGATAAGACTGACAAGGACGAGCGCTACTGGGCAGCTATCCAGATGTACCGTGCAACAGGCGACAGCAAGTATATCAGTGATGTAAGCAGAGCTTTGAGCGGACTTGACTGGTCAACAGTTGGCGATTATGGTAATATCGCTATCCTTACGATGAAGGATCCCGATGTTAATTCTGCAGTATATAAAAATGCTAAGCAGGAGATAATTTCTCAGGCAGATAAATTTGTAAGCAGAGCTAAGGGAACAGGCTATGGTGTAGCACTCTCTACATTCAACTGGGGCAGCAATATGACAGTTGCAAATGCAGGTATCGTTCTTGGTCTTGCATATCAGCTTACAGGCGATACAGCTTACCTCAATGCTGCTGACGGACAGCTTGACTATCTCCTTGGCACAAATCCTCTTGGAACAAGCTTTGTGACAGGCTATGGTGAAGTTTCGCCTCAGAATCCTCACCACAGACCTTCTATTGCAGCAGGCGAAGCAATGAAGGGTATGCTGGTTGGCGGTGTAAACTCAGCACTTGAAGACAGTGCTGCAAAGGCATACTGTGCAGATGCACCTGCTTACAAGTGCTACATCGACAACAGCGAGAGCTATTCAACAAACGAGATCACAATTTATTGGAATTCTCCGCTTACATATCTGCTCACACTTACAGACGGCGCAGCATCATCACAGCAGCCTGTAGTAACACCTCCTACACCTTCGGGCGTAACCAAATGGGGCGATGCTAACTGCGACGGCGATGTTGATATGTCTGACGTTGTACTTGTAATGCAGTCGCTTGCTAATCCTAACAAGTACGGTGTTAACGGTACAAACACAGACCATATAACAGCACAGGGCGTTGCAAATGCTGACGTTTACGAGAACGGCACTAACCTTACAGGAAATGATGCTGTTTCTATCCAGAAGTATCTCCTTGGACTTGCTGATCTTCCTGAGTCATATGCAACTCAGCCTGTAGTTACAACTACTGCTCAGCCTGCAACAACAACAACTACTACCACAACAACTACTACAAGCAAAACGACTACAACTACAACAAGCGCAACAACTACTACCACAAATGCTCCGAGTGTAAATCTCCCGTTCCCTGACAAGGGCACACCTATGAACACTCGCGCAACAATGGTATCTGATTTCCGTACAGGAAAGGGCGGCGACTTCTTTGCATCTAACGGCTGGACAAACGATAAGCCTTTTGATTGCTGGTGGTATGAGCGCAATGCAGTTATTAAGAATGGTCTCCTTGAGCTCAGCATAGACCAGAAGTGGACAGATGACAAAAATCCAAACTGGAATCCACGCTATTCAGGCGGTGAGTTCCGTACAAATAACTTCTATCACTACGGCTACTATGAGACATCTATGCAGGCTATAAAGAATGACGGTGTTGTATCTTCATTCTTCACCTATACAGGTGAGTCTGACAAGAATCCTTGGGATGAGATAGATATCGAGATCCTCGGCAAGGACACAACTAAGGTACAGCTCAACTATTACACAAATGGTCAGGGCAAACACGAAAAGATGATCGATCTCGGATTTGATGCATCACAGGAATTCCACACATATGGATTTGACTGGCAGCCTGACCACATTACATGGTATATCGACGGAAAGGCTGTTCACACAGCTTATGATAATATACCACGTACAGCAGGCAAGATCATGATGAATGCATGGCCTGGTCTTACAGTTGATGACTGGCTCAAGGCATTCAATGGTAAAACACCTCTTGTTGCGCGTTATCAGTGGGTAACATACAATAAGCAATAATTGGTGAATGAAATTGTAAATATCTTTCCATTATACATTAGTCAAGGGCGGTACAAAAAGTACCGCCCTTCGGCTTTTGTATGCACAAAAAGCTGCGGATAAACCGCAGCTTTTGCTTTAATTATGGTCAGATATCTTATAAAGCGTCTTGAATTCCGTAGGAGTGCAGTTTTTAGCCTTTTTGAAAGCACGGTTGAAGGTGGTAAGGCTTGCAAATCCTGCTCTCATAGCAACTTCTGTTACCGAAAGGTTTGGATCAATGAGCAGACGCTCGGCAGCTTTTATTCGCTTGCTGTTGATATACTGGATATACGAAACGTGGTTATATTTCTTAAAAATACGGGAGAAATGATATTTGCTGTAACCTGCGATAGAAGCGATCTTTTCAAGAGGTATCTCGTACATATAGTTCTGATTGATGTACTTCATGACCATACCAAATTTTCTCGTATCATCGCGTCCTGTAGCATCATTTGCGAATATATCGGCAGCCTGTGTGAGCTGATATTCTCTGACAGCAGTAAGCATTTTTATTAAATATATGTAGATCTTGACATCTGCAAGTGAAGATTTTGAATAGTATTCGGAGTAAATATCAAGTATACTTTTGCGCGAAAGAATATACAATTCCTTGCTGACATCAGGTGTGATATGGAATGCTGATGAAAAAACAGGTACTATAGCTTCAAGAGCCGGTACATCGCTGAGTATACTGTTATTGCACTGGAATATTATCCTTCGTCCTTCCTGTGCAGGCATCGAGTGGAGCTCGCCTGGGGGGATAATGATTATCTCCTTTTCGTTTAAATGATAATCTACGCCGCCTGATGTTACGGTGAACCCGTTATGCAAGGGGATGATGATTTCTACGGCGTTATGCCAGTGAGTAGGATATTCCTCGATTTCATCATTGTCATAAAGCATTACGAAACGTTGATTTTCGTATTCAACAGTCTCGTAATCGCCCGATAGATTCTTAATCATGATTAGCCTCCTTGACCAAAAATTGTTGTGAATTTTATGTCAATGTTCATAATTTTCCGTGGTTTATATAGCAATTATACACCATTACGATAATATTTGTAAAGGGGATTTAAAGAATTTGTGCAATCTTAGCAATTCTTGATTAAACAGCCGCAATAATTGATTAGTATAAATTGACGGAGTGTTATATAATAGCAATAGAGCAAACGAAAGGTGATGTGTAATGTCAATAAAATGCTACGAAACTGATTATAAAAACTATGGAAAGTGTCTGTGCCTTGATAATGGCGAAATAAAGCTTATCGCTACTATTGAAGTAGGTCCGAGAATAGTTTTTTTCGGTTTTACCGACGGGGAAAACGTTCTGTTTGAGGACGTTGACAGGAATTTCTATGAGATAAACAACGGCTACGGCGTATGGTATGCATACGGCGGACACAGATTATGGAGTGCTCCGGAAGTCATGCCTGAAACTTATCTTCCTGATAATTCAAAAGTCGAAGCAATTTTTGATAATGGCACACTCACTCTTACGCCTCCGAAAACTGTATTTGGCAAGCAGTTCCAATTGATCATTAAGATGGACGAAAGCAACTCGGTAACCATTGAAAACAAGATCACTAATTGCTCTGATAAGCCTGCGGAGTTTGCGCCCTGGTCCGTAACAGGACTTGCGGTGGGCGGAACCGAGATCATTCCTCTTTGCAGAGATGACAAAGGTTTCCTGCCAAACAGAACTATGTCGCTGTGGAGCTATTCAGATGTAAAAGACGAAAGATTCACACTAACCGATAAGTACGTTCTGCTAAAACAGGATCCCAAGATCAAGAAACCTTTCAAGGCTGGTTTTAATGTTACGGGAAAGCAGATATTGTATATAAATGGAAAGAACATTTTCAGAATGTGCTTCGATGAGTATACTAAGACAGAATATCCTGATTTTTGCTGTAACTTTGAAACTTACACAAACGCCATTTTCCTTGAATGTGAGCTGCTCGGCGAGCTGAGACCTTATCAGCCCGGTGAGACAGCATCAATAACGGAAAAATGGGAGCTCAGTACGACCGACTGGGCAACAGAAAAGGTCATAGAGGAATTTGTAAGTAAAATTTGATTGATTGAAAGGGGAATGCTTATGGAAAAGTACAGGGACGAAGCATTGTCCGCACTTGAGAGAGCCGAAGATCTTACAGACAGATTGTCAGTAGAGGAACAGGCAGAGCAGCTCAAGTATGACGCTCCAAGCGTGGAGAGACTGGGGATACCTGCTTACAACTGGTGGAGTGAAGGACTTCACGGTGTAGCAAGAGCAGGAACAGCTACTATGTTCCCACAGACTATAGGTCTTGCGGCAATGTTTGATGATGAAGCTGTACAGAAGGCCGGAGAAATAACTTCTGTTGAAGCACGAGCAAAGTATAATGAATATTCCGCTCACGAAGATCGTGACATATATAAAGGACTCACGCTCTGGTCACCGAATATCAATATATTCCGTGATCCGAGATGGGGAAGAGGTCAGGAGACCTACGGAGAAGATCCGTTCCTTACAACTCGTCTGGGAGTTGCTTATACAAAGGGACTTCAGGGTGACGGAAAGGTTCTCAGAGTAGCTGCCTGTGCAAAGCATTTTGCAGTACACAGCGGGCCTGAGGCTACAAGACATGAGTTTGACGCAAAGTCAAACATGAAGGACATGACAGAAACTTATACAGCAGCTTTTGAAGCTCTCGTAAAAGAGGCTAAGGTAGAAAGTGTCATGGGTGCTTACAACCGTGTAAACGGTGAGCCTGCCTGTGCAAGCAAGTTCCTTATGGGCAAGCTTGACGAATGGGGCTTTGACGGACACTTTGTATCAGACTGCTGGGCAATAAGAGATTTCCACACAAATCACGGTGTGACAAAGACCGCTCCCGAGTCTGCTGCACTGGCATTAAAGACAGGCTGCAATCTCAACTGCGGTAATACATATCTCCACCTTCTCAGTGCTTTCAATGAAGGACTTATAAATGAGAATGATCTCAGAGAGTCCTGTGTAAAGCTTATGAGAACAAGGGTAAGACTTGGTATGTTTGACAAGTCCACAGAATATGATGATCTTGATTATGATATCGTATCCTGCGATGAGCACAAGGCGTTCTCACTTAAATGCTCGGAACGTTCAATGGTGCTCCTGAAAAACAATGGTATCCTGCCGCTGGACGGCAGCAAATACAAGACTATCGGAGTTATCGGACCGAATGCCGACAGCGTTCCCGCACTTGAGGGCAACTACAACGGCAGGGCTGACGAGTACGTAACATTCCTTAATGGAATACGCGAGGCTCACAGCGGAAGAGTCATCTACTCCGAGGGAAGTCACCTTTATAAGGACAGATGCATGGGACTTGCTCTTCCTGACGACAGACTTTCAGAGGCTGCAATAATCGCAGAGCACTCAGATGTAGTCGTTCTTTGCGTAGGTCTTGATGCAACTATCGAAGGTGAAGAAGGAGATACAGGAAACGAATTCTCCTCAGGCGACAAGATCGACCTCAGACTTCCCGAGTCACAGAGAAAGCTTGTTAAGACGGTAATGGCTGTAGGAAAGCCCGTCATCATAGTAACTGCCGCAGGCAGTGCGATAAATGTGGAAGCCGACTGCGACGCGCTCATTCAGGCGTGGTATCCCGGTCAGCTTGGAGGAAGAGCACTTGCGAATATACTTTTCGGCAAGGTATCACCTTCGGGAAAGCTTCCCGTAACATTCTATGAGGACGCTTCAAAGCTGCCCGACTTCTCGGATTACAGCATGAAGGACCGTACTTACAGATATGCCAAGGGCAATATACTTTACCCCTTTGGCTTCGGACTTACTTACTCCGAAACAGAATGTTCGGAGCTGTCCTTTAAAGACGGCGTAGCTTCTGTAAAGATCACAAATACAGGCAGCCGTGCAACAGAGGACGTAGTCCAGTTTTATATTAAAGGTTATTCGGAGAACGCAGTTCCCAACCATAGTCTTTGCGGTTTCAAGAGAGTTGCTCTTGAAGTTGGCGAGAGCAAGACCGTACAGGTCACTCTCCCCGAAAGAGCTTTCATGGCTGTAAACGACAACGGAGAATGGGTAAAGGAAGGCAGCGAATTCACCCTCTACGCAGGAACATCGCAGCCCGACCAGTTAAGTGAAAAGCTTAACGGAAAAAAATGCACTACTCTGAAAATAAATGTCTAATGGAGGATAAAATGGAATTTTTCAAGAATATCGGTAAGATCGAGTATAAGGGCAAGGACAGTACAGACCCTCTCTCATTCAAGTACTACAATCCCGATGAGATCATCAATGGCAAGAAGATGCGTGACCACCTCAAGTTTGCTCTTTCATGGTGGCACACAATGGGCGGCGACGGAACAGATATGTTCGGCTGCGGCACAACAGACAAGTCATGGGGACAGGCTGATCCTGCTGCAAGAGCTAAGGCTAAGGTAGATGCAGCTAAGGAGATCATGGATAAGCTTTCAATTGATTACTACTGCTTCCACGATCGTGACCTTTCTCCTGAGTACGGCAACTTAAAGGAAACAAATGCACAGCTCGATATCGTTACAGATTATATGAAGTCTGTAATGGGCGACAAGAAGTGCCTCTGGGGTACAGCTAAGTGCTTCGATCACCCAAGATTTATGCACGGTGCAGGTACTTCACCATCAGCTGACGTATTTGCATTTTCAGCAGCACAGATAAAGAAGGCTCTTGAGTCTACAGTAAAGCTCGGCGGTAACGGATATGTATTCTGGGGCGGCCGTGAAGGTTATGAAACACTTCTCAACACTGATATGGGTCTTGAACTCGACAACATGGCTCGTCTTATGAAGATGGCAGTTGAGTACGGACGTTCGATCGGTTTCAATGGGGATTTCTACATCGAGCCAAAGCCAAAGGAGCCTACAAAGCACCAGTATGACTTTGACACAGCTACTGTTCTGGGCTTCCTCAGAAAGTACGGTCTTGATAAGGACTTCAAGATGAACATCGAAGCTAACCACGCTACACTTGCTCAGCACACATTCCAGCATGAGCTCCGTGTATCAAGAGACAACGGTGTATTCGGTTCTATCGACGCTAACCAGGGCGATCCGCTCCTCGGCTGGGATACAGACCAGTTCCCGACAAACATCTACGACACAACAATGTGTATGTACGAAGTAATCAAGGCTGGCGGCTTCACAAACGGCGGTCTCAACTTTGACGCTAAGGCTCGCAGAGGCAGCTTCACACCTGAGGATATCTTCTACAGCTATATCGCAGGTATGGACGCATTCGCACTCGGTTTCAGAGCAGCTCTCAAGCTCATCGAGGACGGACGTATCGACAAGTTTGTTGACGACAGATATGCTTCATGGAAGTCAGGTATCGGTGCAGATATCATCGCTGGCAAGGCTGATTTCGCATCACTTGAAAAGTATGCTCTCGAAAAGGGAGAGGTTACAGCTTCACTCTCAAGCGGCAGACAGGAGATGCTTGAGTCTATCGTTAATAATGTTCTTTTCAGTCTGTAAGACTGAACAATATTAAAAACATTTTTTATTTGGAGGTCAAGAAAAATGAAAAAAGCAAGAGTATTATCGGTCATTTCAGCACTCGCTCTTCTCGCTTCTTCAGCTATGGTAAGCTGTGGTAAGGAGAAAGAAAGCTCAAGCGGCGGTACAACAACCAAGGAGGGTAAGACAGTCATCAAGCTCATGTCCTTTACTAAGGAAGTTATCAACATGACAAAGATGTACTTCGATACACACCCTGAATTCGCTGAAAAGTATGAGTTAAAGGTTACAGAGATCCCGACAACTGAAGGACAGTATCAGCCTGCTCTCGACCAGGCACTCTCAGGCGGCGGAGAAGATGCTCCTGACTTCTACTGTGCAGAGGCTGCTTTCGTTCTGAAGTATACACAGGGCGATGCTGCAGGATTTGCTTGCCCATACGAAGAGCTCGGTATCGACGTTGAGAACAAGATCAAGGAAGCTGAAATCGCTCCTTACTCAGTAGAAATCGGCAGAAACCCTGAGGGTAAGGTAGTTGGTCTTGGTTACCAGGCTACAGGTGGTGCATTCATCTACAGACGTTCAGTAGCTAAGGATGCATTCGGTACAGACGATGTTGCAGAAGTAGAGAAGCAGATCGGTGCAGGTTCAGGCGACTGGGATCAGTTCTTCAAGTGCGCTGATGACCTCAAGAAGAAGAATATCGCTATCATCTCAGGTGACGGTGACCTCTGGCACGCAGTTGAGAACAGCTCAGACACAGGTTGGGTTGTAAACGGTGCTCTCAATATCGATCCTAAGCGTGAGGCATTCCTCGATCTTTCTAAGCAGCTCAAGGATAATGGATACCACAACGATACTCAGGACTGGCAGGACGGCTGGTTCGCAGATATGAAGGGCGAAGGTGAAAAGCCAGTTCTCGGCTTCTTCGGTCCTGCATGGCTCATCAACTACTCACTGAAGGACAACTGCGGCGGTAAAAAGCCAGGCGAAGGCACATACGGCGACTGGGCAGTTTGCCAGCCACCTGTAGGTTTCTTCTGGGGCGGTACATGGCTCATTGCTAACAAGGATTCAAAGAACAAGGATGCTGTTGGTAAGATCATTGAGTGGGTAACTCTCGATACATCTGAGGACGGTCTACAGTACAAGTGGGCTAACGGTACATTTGATCCTGAAAACCCAACTAAGGACGTTGTAGCTTCAAATGTTGTTATGGCTAAGTCTGACGGTAAGGTTGAAATCCTTGGCGGTCAGGATATGTTTGAAGTATATCAGAAGGCTAACACATTCGCTAAGGGCGATAACCTCACTCAGTACGATGAGGGTATCAACAGTGCTTGGCGTGATCAGGTTCGTCAGTACACTGGCGGAGCTAAGACAAGAGATGCAGCTATCAAGGACTTCAAGCAGGCTGTAGGCGATACATTTGACATTAAAGTAGACTAATATTTCCCCTATAAGCAGTACCGCTTCTGCGGTACTGCTTATAAATAAAAAGGAGGTTTGCGGCTTTGAAAACGAAGCTCAAGGGTATTAGTTATTCAAAATACGGATATCTCTTTAGTATTCCTTTTGTTGTTGCATTTTTGATTTTTACGCTGTATCCTACTATTTTTACAGCGACTCTCGGTTTTACTGATCGTAAAGGACTTATACAGGAAAATTATCATTTCTTAAAAAGTGACATCTTCCAGAATTTTAGGGATGTTTTAGAAAATGAATCCTTTAAACAATCTCTGAAGAATACGATACTTATCTGGGTAATGAACTTTATTCCCCAGATAACAATTGCTCTTCTGCTGACTGCCTGGTTTACCTCGCACAGTAATGAGATTAAAGGTAAAGGTTTCTTTAAAGTAGTATTCTATATGCCGAACATCATTACTGCTGCAACAGTTGCGATTCTGTTTAAAGCTATCTTCAGCTATCCAAAGGGACCTATGAACGATCTTCTCGTAACATCAGGCCTTCTGGATAAAGAATTTTTCTTTACTAACAGCCGTACAGCGGCAAGACTTATTGTTGCCTTTATCCAGTTCTGGACATGGTACGGAAATACTATGATCGTACTTGTTTCGGGCGTACTCGGTATCAGCCCTGACATTTACGAAGCAGCAGAGATCGACGGAGCGAACGGTGTTCAGACCTTCTTCCGTATTACAATACCTAACTTAAAGACAGTTTTATTGTATACACTTGTAACAAGCCTTGTAGGTGGTTTGAATATGTACGACATACCTAAGGTATTCCTTGACGGTGGTCCTGACAGTGCAACCCTTACAACCAGTGTATTCATTTATAAACAGGCATTTGCAGGAAGCTATATCTATAACAGAGCGGCTGCCGCAAGTATGCTCATGTGGCTTGTAATTGTAATCTGCTCGGCAGTATTGTTCTACGTAATGCGCGATAAGGACGAGATCAAGATGAATAAGCAGATCAAGAAAGCAAAGAAAGAGGCCAGAATGGCTGCGAAAGGAGGAGTAAACGAATGGCGTCTGTAAATAACGGAAGTGCTAAGAATATAGCATTTAAAACATCCGCTTACATATTTTGTGGACTCCTTACTATACTGAGCCTTCTGCCTTTCATAATCATGATAGTAAATGCAACAAGAAGTACTCCTCAGATCCAGAGCCACGCTCTGTCGCTGATACCTTCAAAGTTCCTCTTTAAAAACTATGCGTGCTTTGCAGGAAGAGACTTTAGACCTTTTCTTGGCTTTAAAAACTCTCTTATAATTTCTTGCGGTTCCACATTATGTACTATCTATTTCTCAACTATGACAGCCTTTGCACTTGTTGCATATGACTGGAAACTCAGAAAACCGTTCTTTACAGTTATTATGGCTGTACTTATGATACCTGCACAGGTAACATCGATCGGTTTCTATCAGTTCATGCATAACGTTGGCTGGCTCAACAGCTATCTCCCACTTATACTTCCTTCTATCGCAGCACCTACAGTTGTGTTCTTTATGAGGCAGTATATGATCCCTTCACTTCCTATGGAAATTCTTCAGTCAGCAAGAATTGACGGCGCAGGTGAGTTCAGGATCTTTAACCAGATAGTTCTCCCGATGATGAAGCCTGCTATGGCTACACAGGCAATATTTGCATTCGTTGCCTCATGGAACCAGCTGTTCCTGCCACAGGTACTTCTTTCATCAGATAAGGATAAGTATACAATGCCTATGATGGTAAGTCTCCTTAACGGTGACTCATACAAGACCGAAATGGGTGCTGTATATCTTGGACTTCTTCTTACAGTCATTCCGCTCCTCGTTGTATACTTCCTGCTTTCAAAACACATCATCGCAGGTGTTGCACTTGGCGGCGTTAAGGGCTGATGTATTCTTCAAGTTATCACATTTTTCTTTCTTAAATCTTAGAGGGCTGTTCCGCAAGGAGCAGTCCTCTTTGTTTTTGCTGATAATATTTGCTTAGACCTTGCATTTAAAGAAAAAACGTGGTATAATTAATCTATTAATACATGACACGGAGGAACACTATAATGTTATCTGATATCGAAATCGCACAGAGTGCTGAAATGAAGCGTATCACAGAGATTGCAGCGGATCTCGGCATTGCTGAAGAGGATATAGAACCCTACGGACATTACAAGGCTAAGCTTTCAGAGGCTCTTTATTCCAAGCTTGCAGATAAAGAGGACGGAAAGCTCATACTTGTTACAGCTATAAATCCTACTCCCGCAGGTGAGGGCAAGACTACTATCAGTACAGGTCTTGCTGATGCAATGCGCAGGATAGGCAAAAAGTCAGTGCTTGCGCTGAGAGAGCCTTCTCTCGGACCTGTTTTTGGTATGAAGGGCGGCGCAGCAGGCGGCGGATATGCACAGGTAGTTCCAATGGAGGACATCAATCTCCATTTTACAGGTGATATGCACGCTATAACAGCTGCAAATAATCTGCTCTGCGCAATGATAGACAATCATCTCCAGCAGGGCAATGTATTACAGATAGACCAGCGCAGGATAATGTTCAAACGCTGTATGGATATGAACGACCGTGCGCTGAGAAATATACTCATCGGACTTGGCGGCAAGGCTAACGGTATCCCCCGTGAGGACGGCTTCAATATAACAGTTGCATCTGAGGTAATGGCAATACTTTGTCTCGCTTCCGATATCGCAGACTTAAAGGAAAGACTGGGAAATATCCTCGTTGCATATAATCTCAACGGTGAGCCTGTATACGCTAAGGATTTAGGCTGTACAGGTGCTATGACAGCTCTCCTCAAGGACGCTCTCAAGCCTAACCTTGTACAGACTCTTGAAAATACCCCTGCATTTATCCACGGCGGACCTTTTGCAAATATCGCTCACGGCTGCAATTCTCTCAGAGCTACAAAGCTTGCGCTGAAGCTTGGCGACTATGTTGTAACTGAGGCAGGATTCGGTTCTGACCTGGGTGCCGAGAAGTTCCTCGATATCAAGTGCCGTATAGGCGGACTTGCTCCGTCATGTGTAGTTATCGTTGCTACAATAAAGGCTCTTAAATATAACGGCGGAGTTCAGAAGCAGGACCTTGCAAAGGAAAATATGTGGGCACTTGAAAAGGGCATTGAGAACCTGAGAACTCACATCGAGAATATGCATAAGTATCATGTACCTGTAGTTGTTGCTATAAACAGATTTGCTACAGATACAGACGAAGAAGTTAAATTCGTACAGAGCTTCTGCGCTGATATGGGTGTTGAAGTTTCAATGTGCGAGGTATTCGCAAAGGGCGGAGAAGGCGGAAAGGATCTTGCACAGAAGGTATGCGAGACTATCGACCTTGTAAGCGATAACGAATTCAAGCCCATTTACGATACTCACGCTACTATCAAGGATAAGGTAGAGAAGATAGCTAAGGAAATATACCGCGCTGAGGGAGTAGTATTCACACCTCAGGCTGAAAAGGCTATCAAGGAGATCGAGAGCATCGGTTTCTGGGATCTTCCTATATGTGTAGCAAAGACACAGTATTCACTTTCCGATAATCCTAATCTCCTCGGAAAGCCAAAGAACTTCAAGATAACAGTCCGCGACGCACGTCTTTCATCAGGTGCGGGATTTGTTGTAATATACACAGGTGATATCCTTACAATGCCGGGACTTCCTAAAGCTCCTGCTGCACTGAATATCGACTGCGACAATAACGGCTGTATCACAGGACTTTTCTGATATGAAGATAATAACTCATTCACCGCAGGAGACTATTGATGCAGCGCAGAAGCTGGGCGGTCTCCTCAAAGCGGGAGATATGATAGCATATAAGGGCGGACTTGGTGCAGGAAAGACAACCTTCACACGAGGTCTTGCCATTGGCATGGGACTTGGCGACAGCGTTACTTCGCCTACCTTTGCCCTTGTAAATGAGTACCGCGGAGAGGATATCACTCTCTACCACTTCGATATGTACCGCATAAACTCCGAGGATGACCTTGAGTCTACGGGATTTTACGATTATCCTTTCGAGGATAATGTTGCGGCTGTTGAGTGGTCTGAGAATATCGACGATTTTCTCCCGAAGGATACTATTTACGTTACAATAAACAGCATTGGTGAAAACGACAGAGAAATTATAATTGAGGACGGTGGAAGATTTGCTGCTGCTTGGGATTGATACATCGGGAAAGACAGCTTCCGCAGCACTTTTCGATTCTGAGACTGAGCTTTTTCTTGCTCAGAGCACAGTATATACCCAAAAGACACATTCGCAGGTCATAATGCCTATGGTCAAGGACGTTCTTGCACAGGCAGGAAAGGAGCTTTCCGACCTTGACGGCATAGCTGCTGCAAATGGACCCGGTTCGTATACGGGACTCCGTATCGGCGTTGCAGCTGTAAAAGCACTCAGCTTCGGTCTGGGAGTAAAATGCTGCGGCGTATCTACTCTTCTGGGACTTGCCTGCAACAATCTTGCCTATAAGGGACATATATGTGCCATAATGAAGGCAAGGGGAGAGCTTGTCTACACCTGTACCTACAAGAGCGACGGCTACTGCGTGGAACAGGTCACTGAGGAGCAGATAATATCCCGTGACGAGCTTGCGGAGTATCTTGCACTCAATGTTAAGGAAGCACTGCTCTGCGGAGACGGTGCTGCTGAATTCTATAATACATATAATTCTCCTGCATTCATTATAGCACCCCCTCAGGGCAGGTTACAGAGTGCTGTGGGAGTATGTCTCGCAGGAGTTTCAAGAAAGCTTGCAGAGCCCGAAGAGCTGGAGGTATCCTATTTACAGAAGGTAAAGGCTGAAAAGGATCTGGAAGCAAAAAATAAATAATAACAATGGAGATGTTTAAGATGATAGCTATTGGCTGTGACCACGCTGGTGTGGAAATGAAAAAGGCAGTTATCGAAGCTCTTTCCGAAAAGGGCTTTGAGTTCAAGGACATGGGCACTGACGGTGAACCATGTGACTACCCTGTAATGGCAGAAAAGGTATGTAACGAAGTACTTGCAGGCAACTGCGAAAAGGGCATACTCATCTGCGGAACAGGTATAGGAATGTCGATTGCCGCAAACAAGATAAACGGCATCAGAGCTGCACTGTGTGCTGATTCATTCTCAACACGCTTCACACGCCTGCACAACAATACAAATGTTATGTGCATGGGCGCAAGGACTCTCGGACAGGGACTTGCCTGTGAGCTTGCAGAGATATTCCTTACTACGGGCTTTGAGGGCGGTCGTCATCAGAGACGAATCGACCTTATAACCGAGATAGAAAAGAAAAACTGAAAGGGGCTGTTAAATATGGCAGAATTACACATCATAGACCATCCGCTGGTACAGCATAAAATATCTCTTCTGAGAGATAAGAACACAGGTACAAAGGAATTCCGTGAGCTGGTATCGGAAATAGCAATGTTTATATGCTATGAGGCTACAAGAGACCTTCCGCTGAAGGAGATAGAGCTTGAAACTCCTCTTGCAGTTGCAAAGACAAAGATAATCTCGGGCAGAAAGCTTGCTTTCATTCCTATACTCCGTGCAGGACTTGGCATGATAGACGGTGTAACAACACTTGTTCCTGCTGCTAAGATAGGTCACATCGGACTTTTCCGCGATCCTGACACCAAGGCACCTATAAAGTATTATTCAAAGCTTCCTGACGATATTGAGGAGCGTGATGCTATTATAGTTGACCCTATGCTGGCAACAGGCAACTCGGCAATTGCAGCAATTACAGAGCTGAAAAATCTTGGCGTAAAGCATATCAAGTTCATGTGCATCATCTGCTCACCTGAGGGCGTTAAGGCAGTACAGACTGCTCACCCTGATGTTGAGATATACGCAGGTGTAATGGACGAGAGACTCAACGAGGATAAGTACATCGTTCCCGGCGTTGGTGACGCAGGCGACCGTATCTTCGGTACAAAATAAGGTTTTAGAGAGAGCCGCAGGCACTTGAAATATGTCTTCGGCTCTCTTTTTATAAGAAATGGTGAATGACATTATGGCAGATGTAATTGATATAACTCCCGAAAATAAAGGGAAAACGGAGATATTCACCGCACTTTCCGAGCCGCAGCTTCTGCACTATTTCGAGCCTGAGGGCGGACTCTTCGTTGCGGAAAGTCCCAAGGTCATAGAACGGGCACTTAACGGTGGATACGAGCCCTATGCCATGCTTATGGAGCATAAGGACATAGACGGACAGATGAGGGATATACTTGCACGATGCGGCGATGTACCTGTTTATACGGGAGAATTTGACGAGATAACTGAGCTTACGGGCTTCAAGCTCATACGCGGTGCGCTTTGTGCGTTCAGACGCAGAGAGCTGCCCACAGTCAGTGATATATGCGGAAACGCAAGGAGAGTAGCTGTGCTGGAGAACGTTGTGAATCCTACAAATGTGGGAGCTATCTTCCGTTCCGCAGCAGCTCTTAATATGGACGCTGTGCTGCTTACTCCTGCCTGCTCAGACCCACTGTACAGGCGTTCTTCAAGGGTCAGCATGGGAACGGTCTTTCAGATACCGTGGACTTATCTCGACAGCGACAGAGACTACCCTCAGCAGCTCCGTGAGCTTGGCTTTAAAACGGCTGCTATGGCACTCAGCGATGACTCGGTAAGTATAGACGCTCCCGAGCTTGCAGCTGAGAAAAAGCTTGCCATAGTCCTTGGAACTGAGGGTGAGGGCCTTGCTGACAAGACGGTTGCGGACTGCGACTATACAGTGAAGATACCCATGTCACATGAGGTGGACTCCCTTAACGTAGCGGCTGCAAGCGCAGTTGCTTTCTGGCAGCTTGGCAGATAAGACAGCTTTGATATGACATCGTAAACGGCATAATAAACAATAAAACTTTAATATCCGAGGAGGTCAATATGAAAAAGTTTAAATGGGGCATTATCGGTACAGGCAAGATAGCCCACACATTCGCTACAGCACTTAAACATGACGAGAATGCACAGCTCTGCGGAGTCGCTTCCAGAACGGCAGAAAAGGCTGAGTCATTCGCAAAGGAGTTCGGGTTTGAGAAGAGCTACGGCAGCTATAAGGAGTTCGCCGAGCAGAGCGATGCTGAGATAGTTTATATAGCTACTCCAATGTCATCACACTTCGATGATGCAGTATTATGCCTTGAAAACGGCAAGAACGTGCTTTGTGAGAAGTCCCTAACCGTACACGCAAAGGAGACAAAGGAGCTTCTTGCACTTGCAGAGAAAAAGGGACTTTTCTTCATGGAAGCCATGTGGATGAAGTGCAGACCTGTGTACAGGAAGATGAAAGAGTGGATAGCTTCGGGACAGATAGGTGAGATAGAGTACATAAAGGCTGATTTCAGCAACTATATCTCATATGACCCAAATGACAGGCTTTTCCGAGAGGACTGCGGAGGCGGCTGTCTGCTTGATTTAGGTGTGTATCCGATGACTCTTGCACATGACCTGCTTGGTATGCCTGATGAGATAGTATACGATGCTCATATGCGCTACGGAGTGGATATAAGCAACTCCATAAGGCTTCGCTATAAAAACGGTGCATTTGTTTCTGCTGACAACGGCTTTGAGGTACAGCTCAGCAACAATGCGGTAATATCGGGAAGCAAGGGCTATATCATTCTCGGGAACTGGTTCCACTGCACCTGCGAGGGAACACTTTACAGCAAGGACGGAAAAGAGATAGAAAGGTTCGTACACCCTGATGCAATAAACGGCTATGAGTACGAGGTCGAGGAAGTACACAGCTGTCTCGAAAAGGGGCTGAAAGAGAGTCCACTCATTCCACACAGCGACACTATCGCCGTCATGGAATTAATGGACAGACTCCGTGAATTAAGCCGTTAGCCTGTAGGGGCGTGTTCCGCGCGCCCGTGTATGCCTTACGATGCAAATTACATTAGCGTACTGTAGGGGACGGCGTCCTCGACGTCCCGCAAATTACGCATAAACTAAAAATGAAACGCTGTAGGGATGCGCATTGCGCGTCCGAAAACATACAACATCAATCATAGAAAGGACGACCAAGGGTCGTCCTTTTTGTTTACGTACCAACAGAAAAAAATACGTAATTGACGGGCGAGCGGAACTCGCCCCTACACATAGCTACAGCTAAGAGCTAACGGCTAAGAGCTAAGTTTCGGTTGATTTATTGAGGAAAACGTGGTATAATAGGAGTAACAAAAAATGAGGAGTTAAACATATGGCTGTAAATGATATAAACAGAATGAAAGAGCTTAACGAGCTGCTGGCTAAGGCTGCCGATGCATACTACAACACAGGTGTTGAGATAATGTCCGACAAGCAGTACGATGACCTATACGACGAGCTTGCGGCACTTGAAAAAAAGACGGGAGTAGTTCTTAGCGGAAGCCGTACACAGCAGGTAGGCTATGAGGTATCATCAGCCCTGAAAAAGATACGTCACCCCTCAAAGATGCTCTCACTTGACAAGACCAAGAGCGTTGACGAGCTTAAAAGCTGGCTTGGCAGTCATAAGGGCTTTCTCAGCTGGAAGCTTGACGGACTTACACTTGTACTGACCTATGAGAACGGCGAACTCACACAGGCTGTAACTCGCGGAAACGGCGAGATAGGCGAGGACATAACCGCAAATGCAAGGCATATCAAGGGCATACCTGCACGTATACCGTTCAGCGGTCGTATGGTAGTCCGCGGCGAGTCACTTATGAAGTACAAGGATTTTGAAAAAGTCAACGCCGAGATAGATGACGGAGCAAAGTACAAGAATCCCCGTAACCTCTGCGTGGGAACAGTACGCAACCTTGACTCCCGTGTGACTGCTGAGAGAAATATCAACTTCTTTGCATTCAATCTCGTTTCAGCAGAGGGCTATGAGGAGAACTCCTTCTCACAAAGACTGAGCTGGTTGGAGGAACTGGGATTTCAGCGCGTTTACGGTATTATTGTTGATTCTGAAAGCATTGAGGGAGCGGTTGCTGACTTTGAAAAAGCCATTACCGAAAACGAATTTCCCTCAGATGGACTTGTGCTCATGTATGATGATGTAGCATATGGAGCAAGTCTGGGAGAGACCTCTCATGCTCCCCGAAACGGAATTGCATTCAAGTGGCGTGACGAGACTGCGGACACAGTTCTCCGCGAAGTTGAATGGTCGGCGAGCCGTACAGGTCTGCTCAATCCTGTGGCTATATTCGACCCTGTGGAGTTGGAAGGTACTACGGTCTCACGAGCTTCTGTCCATAATCTGAGCATAGTTAAGCAGCTGAGGCTCGGCATAGGCGATACACTTACCATATTCAAGGCGAATATGATAATACCGCAGGTGCTGAAAAACGAGACAGCTTCGGGAAGTCTTGATATACCGTCTGTATGTCCTGTCTGCGGAGCACCAACAGAAGTACGCACATCAGATGATGATGTTGAGACTCTCGTTTGTCCCAATAAGGACTGCGCAGCCAAGCATATAGGCAAATTCGAGCATTTCGTACAGCGTGATGCCATGAATATAGTCGGAATGTCAACGGCTACAATAGAGACTCTTGTCTCTGAGGGATTTGTCCGCGAGTTCCGCGACTTCTACCACCTTGACGACCATAAGGCGAAGATAGTAACCCTTGAAGGCTTCGGTGAGAAGTCCTATCAGAAGCTTAAAGACGCAATAGAAGCTTCAAGAAAGACCGAGCTGAGCCGTGTGCTGTATTCATTGGGTATACCCAATATAGGCAGACAGGCTTCGAGACTTATCTGCGGCACTTACACAACAGCCGAAGAGACAGAAAAGCTGTCCACAGCCGAGCTTACATCCATTGACGGTATTGGTGAGGTTCTTGCGAATGACTATGTAAACTTTTTCAGAGACAGCAAAAATCTTGCGGAGTTCCATAACCTGCTTGCAGAGCTTGAGATCACAGAGGCAGAAGCCGTAAACGGCGAGTCTGCCATAGCAGGTAAGACCTTTGTAATAACAGGTTCAGTCCATATCTGGAAGAACAGGAACGAGCTTAAAGCCTTTATAGAGCAGAACGGCGGAAAGGCAGCAGGTTCGGTATCCTCAAAGACTGATTACCTCATCAATAATGACAGTACATCGAATTCATCGAAGAATAAAACAGCGAAAGAGCTTGGAGTGCCTATTATCACAGAAGAAGAGTTTCAGGCACTTGCTCAGGGCTGATACAGTTTCGTATAAAAAGGTGGTGATGACTTGATAGACCTTACAAAGATAGAGAAATACAAAGAGAATAACCGTATAGAAGCGAAAAAGGCCATAGGCGGACTGCCTATGAGTCTGTGGGAGACATATTCCGCATTCGCTAATACACTTGGTGGGATAATCCTGCTTGGTGTAGAGGAGCATGAGGACAAGTCACTTCACCCCATAGACCTGCCCGACCCCGAGTGGCTTATCAGTGACTTCTGGGAGATAATCAATGATAAGAGAAAAGTCAGCAGGAATATCCTTACTGACAGAGATGTGAGGATAGTTGAGACTGAGGGCAAGCATATTATCGTCATAAACGTTCCGCGGATAAAAAAGGGCGATGAGCCTATATATCTGGGCGGCAGTGTCTATACAGGCACTTATAAGCGCAGCGGCGACGGCGACTATAAATGCTCAGTCGAGGAAGTTGCGAAAATGCTTACCAATATTGGTTAGTTATTAGTGATTAGTGCATAGTGAATAGTGTAGGGGCGCATTCCGTGCGCCCGTGCCTTACACCATAATTAACATGAGCGCACTGTAAAAAAGAAAAGCTCCCCATTTCGGGGAGCTTGATTTTATTATCTTGACAATAAATAGAATTCTTTAACAGAATATGCGTACATTGCTACAGGGATATTTGGTGCATACATTTTCAGCATATCTCCTTGAACATATACTGAAAGATTTTTATATGTATAAACATCTGCTGTGCCATTCGGATGAATAACTATAAGTCTGTTGCAGGTTCCACAATAAGTCCAACTATTTGCTGCAGCACTTGCTGTGAGTGTAGGAACTGAATTAGGATTCAGATTTTTTGCGATAGCTGTACCAGATCCAAGGAGAGTGAATGCCATTGCGATTGCTGAGATTTTTTTGAGTACGTTTTTCATTTGTTTTTACATCCTTTACAAAAAATTAATAGATCAACGCGCTAATCTTGTTAATATTATATCACAAGTGTTGCTGTTTGTCAAGTGGTTTTTCAAAATAAAATAATACTTTTGTGCTAAAAAATGCTGCAAAAAAGCAGTCCCGATTTTTATATAATTACGTTCCATACTCTCAACTCTCAATTCTCAACTTACTAATCACTATGCACTAAACACTAATAACTACTCACTATTCACGCGGGCTGTCGAGGATGCCAGCCACTACATTATCAACTCTCAACTTACTATGCACTAACCACTAATCACTAACAACTAATAAATTCGGTCAGAAAACAACAGGTCAAAGCGAGTGTAATAGGTGAATGCATTCAAAGGAGTGAAATGATGACAGACAAAGAACTGCATTGCATAATGGAGCAGTCTCCCGAGGAGGGCAGACGGGCTTTGTTTGATGAATATTGCGGATACGTGTATGCGATCTGCGCAAACAAGCTTAAAGGCTGCGGCACAAGCGAGGACACAGATGAATGTCTGAGCGATACATTCGCTGCGGTATTCCGATATCTGGACAGCCATACAGGAACGGACGGAGAGCTTAAAGGCATAATTGGCACAATAGCAAAGCGAACTGCCATAAGCTATTTCAGGCGGCTGTCTGTGAAAAGTGATACTACTGTATCTATCGACTCCGACAGCTTTGGTGAGCTTTCATCTGATTTTGGAGTTGAAGAAGCAACGGAACAAACAGTACTTCGTGAGACTGTATTTGACTGCGTGAAAAGCTTGGGCGAGCCTGATGCGACTATCATCATTTACTTCTATTACTACGGTATGAAAACAAAACAAATAGCTTCACTTGTGGAACTGAGCGATACTGCTGTACAGAAAAGGCTTAGCAGAGGAAGAAAAAAGCTTATGGAGCTGCTTAGTGAAGCAGGTATCTCGGAGGAGGGATATAAATGAGATTTGATGATCTGTTCAATGATATAGACAACAATACGGCAGACAGGCTCTCTAAGGAGTATCCTGTCCTCAAAGATGAAAAGAGAGAGAGGTTATACGCCATGAGTAAAAGAAAGTACAATATAAATGAAAAGCATGAGAATAACGCTGCTGAGGTATCGGGAGTTGAGGAGTACCGCAGACCAAAGTGGTATAAGGGAGCGAGCATTGCAGCAGCGGCTGTGCTCCTTGTAGCAGGAATAGGCGGAAGTATGGCATTTATAAGCCGTAACGGTCATTCTCCTGCGGCAGAGGTGGAGACAGTAACCGAGACAGCGACAGAAGTGACCACAGATGCCGAGGATACTGTCTATCTGAACGGTGATGAGGACGTAACTGACGCCGACGCAATCGCTAAGTTACTTACCGATAATTGGCTTGCCTGCTTGTATGACGTTCACGGAAGAACTCTTGAAGTCGATAAGTCATCTGTTGTTACCAAGACAATAACTTCTTTCGGCGGAGATGAGATATCAAGGGACTTCTATCGTGTTACCGATAAGAGATATCCAACATGGGAAGATCTGGAAAAACGCTGTTACGAGGTATGCGATTCTGAGCTTGGAAAGATAGTCCTTGATAACTGTTCCTGCGCAAAGGAAGAGGATATTGACTATACGACTCTGATATATACTACAGCTGACGGATACTACGTTAATACAGAGACTTGCGATACCAGTGACAGGCTGTACAAGTGGTTAGATGACGATGTAAAAGGCGAGTTCGACGAGAACGGAAATATAATTACCACCAGAAGGCATATTGATTTAGATGTTGACCCTGATCATGTTTATGAAACAAAGTTTACTATCGTGAACACAGAGGACGGCTGGCGTATAAGCAAGGCTGAAGAAAATCCTGTCATGACAAATTCAGAAGAAACAGATGCAGACGCTATCGCCAAGGAGCTGACCGACGCTTACAGAGACTTTGTCTGTGATCTTCACGCAGGAACTCTTGAAGTCGATAAGTCTAATGTCGTTACAAAGACACTCACAACACCTGACGGCAGTGAACTTCAGAGAGAGTTCTATCTTGTCACCGACTTGAGATATCCAAAATGGTCTGATTTAGAAAAGAGGTGCTATGAGATATTCGATGCGGAGTTAGGAAAGGTAATACTTGATAATTGTATGTGCGATAAAGAAGAGGATATCAACTACTATACATTTATGTACACTATTGATAACGGATACTATATCGCAAAAACTATTCACGATGACAGCATGGGTCCTTTTGAATGGGATCAGAATATAGCAAAGGGTGAGTTTGACGATAACGGCAATATAATAACAACACTCACTAAGACAGACTCTAATGGTTATACTCTTGAAACAAGCTTTACTATCATCAATACCGAAAACGGCTGGCGTATAAGCGAAGCTAAAGAAAAGCTTTACGGCGTACCTGAAAGCGATAATTATGACCCGAATATAAATGAATAACAAAAAAGGGACTGCAACATAAGCAGTCCCGATTTTTTATGTTATATAGTGCCGTAAGCGATGTACAAATAACGTTTTGGTTAAGAGTAAACGAGTTTACGAGTGTCAACGTGGCAAGGGTGCAGCGTCACGCTGCAAAAATGGGACTGCAAAATAAGCAGTCCCGATTTTTTATGTTATATAGTGCAGTAAGCGATGTACAGTTAACGTTTTTGTTAAGAGTAAACGAGCTTGCGAGTGACAACGTGGCTGGGATCAAACTGCCTCAGTTTGCCATACCAGCTGTGATAATAGCCATTTTGTAAACTTCGTCAGCGTTGCAGCCTCTTGAAAGGTCGTTGATAGGAGCGTTAAGTCCCTGAAGGATAGGACCGTAAGCCTCATAGCCGCCGAGTCTCTGAGCTATCTTGTAGCCGATGTTGCCAGCCTCGATAAGTGGGAATATGAAAGTATTAGCCTGTCCTGCAACCTTTGAGTCAGGGCACTTTGTCTTAGCAACTTCTGCTGAAACAGCAGCGTCGAACTGGAACTCACCGTCGATAACGAGGTCAGGGTTTATCTTTCTTGCTTCGATAACAGCATCGTGGCTGAGCTGAACTGTGCCGCCCTTGCCTGAGCCGTATGTAGAGAAGCTGAGAACAGCAACCTTAGGATCAATGCCGAAGAAATCAGCAGTCTTTGCAGTTTCAACAGCTACCTCAGCAAGCTTTCTTGCACCTGTGAGAACTACATTGCCTTCCTTGTCAACTGTGTCTTCATAGCTGAGGTTGATAGCGCAGTCGCCCATAGCTATCTTTTCTTCCTTGCCGTCCTTTTCACGGAAGAGAATGAATGAAGAGCTTACGAGGTTAGAACCCTTCTTTGTCTTGATGATCTGGAGAGCAGGTCTTACTGTATCAGCTGTTGAGTATGTAGCACCGCCGAGAAGAGCGTCTGCCTTGCCAGCCTTAACGAGCATAGTTCCGAAGTAGTTGGACTTAGCCAGAGCTGCGCGGCACTCGTCCTCTGTCATCTTGCCCTTTCTGAGCTCGAACATCTGAGCAACGAGAGCGTCCATTTCAGGATATGTAGCAGGGTCAACTATCTCTGCACCGTCGATATTGAAGCCGCCGTTCTTAGCAGCAGCCTTTACTTCGTCAACGTTGCCGCAGAGGATAACGCCCATAAGGTTTTCCTTGATAAGTCTGTCAGCTGCGGAGAGGATACGAGGATCGCTGCCCTCAGTGAAGACGATAGTTTTCTTGCTGGATTTAAGGTTTGCTATAAGCTTGTCAAACATTCCCATTTTAGGATACCTCCATTGGATTTAAATTTTACCTTACTATTATATCACAGTTGCCTCGCAAAGTCAATCAGTTATTAGTGGTTAGTTGTTAGTGATTAGTGCATAGTAGGGGACGGCGTACCGTGGGGTTAGTGAGTAGTAGGGGCGGATATTATCCGCCCGAGTCTTACGATGCAAATAAAATTAACGCACTGTAGGGACGCGCATTGCGCGTCCGCAAACATTCATATCAATCCGACACGGACGACCAATGGTCGTCCCTACACTAATCACTAAAAGCTCAGACTCCATATTTCACCTTTATCCTGTGCAGCTTCTCGCCGAAAGGCTTGGCAAGGAGGTAAAGGAACAGCACATTTGATACTGCGTATGACGCAGTATAGGGGATAGCGGTAAAAAGTGCCGCAAGATAGAGCTTCACATCGAAGCCCTGATTATACCACAGGACAGTCCATATATCCATGATGAATGAGTACGCAAGACCTGCCGCAGCACCGTATATGAGCAGTAGAGCGCGGCTTTTCAGCAGCTTATCAGCGAGAACTCCTGCGAAGAAACCGATGAGCCCCCATGCAAGCATCTGAAAGGCAGTCCACGGACCCTGTCCAAAGTAGAAATTAGAGAGTATAGCTGACAGCGAACCAACGAGAAAGCCTGCTTCACCGCCGAGATACAGGGCAGTGATTATAGTCAGTGCAGCTATGGGTTTCAGAAAGGGAATAAAGCGTCCTGCGAAGCAAAGTGCCACCATTACTGCAACTATGACCATTCGGCGCGTTCCCGTGGACTTTTTCTCAAAGCCTGCCGCAAAGAGAAGAAGTGCCGAGACAGCAACTGCAAGGGAGATGATGATATGTTTTTTCTCGTCAAAGGCGACAGCTCCCACAATTGTTATCATAGGGACTGCAACGAAAGGTACGGCTACCCTTATGAGATCACGCAGTCTTTTACTTTTTATCAGGAGCATCTCACATCTCCTTTCTGCCGTTGATACGGCATATCTCAGCCGCATCGTCCACGGTGATGATATTGTCGAAATAACCACGTGTCATTCTGCTCACAGCCGTTGTGTAGAAGCTGCTGTTTGGGAAAAACTCATGTGGAGTCCCTATTGAGACTATCTTTCCGCCGAAGAACATAGCGCACCTGTCAGCGCATACAGCGGCGAATTCCACATCGTGGGTAACAGTGACTATGGTAACGCCTTTTTCTTTAAGGGACTGCATGACTGACATCATATTCAGCTTTGAGGCTGCGTCCAGTCCTTTTGTAGGCTCGTCAAGAAGAAGTATCTTCGGCTTTGCGGCAAGGACTTTAGCCAGTGCAGCAAGCTGCTGTTCGCCGCCCGAAAGGTCATAGGGGTGCTTGTCAAGAAGATGAGAGATATCATATGGCAGGTCGTTAAGCTCCGCGTCACATTCTTCCAGTTCCTCTCGGACAGTATTTTTCAGAAAAACGGTCTGAACGTCCTGCGGCAGCATAGCAAGGCACTCACGGTAAAGCGAGCGGTTCTTGTAGTCTTTGAGCTTTTTGCCGAGTATTTTTATTTTGCCGCTGTATGCTCTTAGAAGTCCTGCTGCTGCGGAAAGAGCCGTAGTCTTTCCCGAACCGTTGCCGCCCAGTATACAGAATATCTCACCGCTGTACACCTTGAAGCTGAGTCCGTCGAGAATGTCCCTGCCGTCCCGTGTGTAGCGGAAATAAACATCTTTGAATTCAAGAGCGATACTGTCCTCATGCACATAGGATGCCTGCGCAAGTCCGCGAGCAGTATTTTCGTAATTGCTTTCAATGAACGCTCTGCCCTCGCGGACTGTCAGCGGACAGCCTCCGCTGCCGCTGAGCTTCGCGTACAGACGCGAAGCCGCAGGCATACCGCATAGTATATCAGGACGGATTTTCAGCGTATTTATTGCATCTGACGGAGTAGCGTCTGCGATGATACTGCCTTTCTCCATGACAATGAGCTTATCGCATATGGGAACAACGTCCTCAAGCCGATGTTCTGCCATTATTATGGTCAGACCGAAGTCCTGATTTAGTCTTTTCAGAGTAGCGATGAAATCCGCAGCTGCAATGGGGTCAAGCTGAGCCGTGGGTTCATCGAGGATAAGGAGCTGAGGCTGCATGACGAGTACGGAAGCAAGATTGAGTAGCTGCTTCTGACCGCCCGAAAGCTCCGCAGTATCCCTGTCGAACCAGTCCCCGATACCGAAATAGCTTGCCATTTCCGCGATACGTCGGTATATCTCATCGGACTTTACGCCCAGATTTTCCAGACCGAATGCAAGCTCGTGCCACACCTTGTCCGTGACTATCTGCTGTTCGGGACGCTGCATAACAAAGCCTATAGAAGCGGCGGAAGTCCTGTCATCGAGGTCGGATAATTCCTTTCCGCAGAATAACACTTTACCGCTCACATCACCAAGCGGAGAAAGCTCACGTTTCAGCATACGCAGCAGCGTAGACTTACCGCTGCCTGTAGCTCCGCATAGAACGGCGAATTCACCGCTGTTAAGGGAGAAACTTATCTTATTGAGCGCAGATGAGCTGCACTGAGGGTAAGTAAAGGTCAGATCGTTGACCGCAAGTATTTCCATTTTAATCTGACCTCCGTTTCGATGATTAGCGGCAGCAGTATAAGTGCGCCGTATGAGATTATACCCGATATGCCAAGTATATCGGGAGTTTTTATATTTATTTCGGGATAAAAGTCAATACTCAGCGAGTCCGTACCCACAGCTGCTGCGGTAACTGCAAGAAGCAGCAGCGTTACAATGAGCAATACTATATCTCCCACACGAAAGCCGAAGCGTCTTAGTTGAGTGCGTCTGCCTGTGCCGTAGCCTCTTGCCTCCATGCTGTCGGCAGTGATGATGCCGTTTTCAAGTGCCCATGTGACCATGACCGAGAATACCCTCGAACGTCCCTTTATATCGTCAATGATGTTGTCGTCCTTATAAAGTCCCATAGCAGTCTGAGCGTTGTTTATCTTCTCAGACTGCCTGCCGAACAGGGGAACGAACCTGAGTGCCATTGAAAGTACCAGCGACAGCTTCGGTGAAAGCGCACCTGTGAGATACAGCAGCTTCTCACTTGTCATTATCTGAGTGAAGGACCTGAACCAGTACAGCACACCGATTATTATGGCTGCCGAATTTACGCCGTAAAGCAGAGCTTCAAGAGTTACGGGATTATGGTTCATAACGAAGAGTACAGTTTTTCCATTGTGGGAAACAAGGGGATTTGCAAGAGCCAGTACGGCAAAGAGTATCCAGAAGAAAATGTGCTCCCTGCCGTGTGAAAGACCATTCCTGAAAACGAAGAAAACAACCGCTCCCACAAGGGATATCGCCATAAGTATAGGATAATTGCAGAACATTGCAACTCCCGTAACGCTGAAAAACCATACAGCAATGACTATGGGATTGTATTCAGAGAATTTCCTCATTTTTCGTATACCTCATCAAGGTCGTGACCCAGTTCACAGGTGTACAGCCACTCGATCTTATCCCCGTCACTGAGGACATATTCGCCGCAGTTGCGAGAGGGAGTGATACCGTTTACGTGGTACACCCAGCCCGAAAGGTCGCCGAAATCGAATTCGTATATATAGTTTATGCCTGCGATGTAGACCATGCCGTGTGAACCGCCCGAGCTGCCTGTATTCTCCACCTGTATGCCATAGGTCTGAGCAGCTTCCGTAAGGATATCGAACACAGTATCCCCAGCCTCTATGTCAAAGGCAGTAGGCGCAAGAATAACGCCGTCCCCTGGGATATGCTCAGCCTTGCCTGCAATAGTGCCGCAGTTTATCTCCATAGTGACCGTGCCGATAGCATTTTCCTTGTGTTTTTTCTCGCCGCTGTAGTATTCCTCGGGTGAGGATATATCCGTAACAAGGACTATTACAACAGCCGCTCCCGTAACAATGGCAAGGAAGATGAAGTTCTTGTAATTACGCCTGCCTGTAATAAACAGTATAAGAGCTATCACCGCAGCCGCTCCCACGATTATGAGTATGACAGTGGGTTTGTAACTGCCATGCTTGTCAGTACTTGGTGCAATAGTCGTTACAGTGATCTGAGTATTAGAAGTCTTGACCGTGACAGTAGTTGTAACTACGTCAGTCTTTGCGGAAGAAGTGTTTTTCGTTGATGCAGCCGTAGAAGTGGCGGTAGTCTTTACAGAAGAAGTCTTTGCAGCAGTAGTCCGCGTATTTGAGTTAACGTTATTATCACTGCTGTTATTATCCTGATGTCCGTCGCTGTGATTATTATCATGAGTATCGGGCTGAGACTGTTTATGCATCGCGTTATTGTCAAGCACCAGCAGTGGAGAGCGTCCCTCAGTCATGCGTTTGAAAGCAATGAGAGAGTACAGAGCCTGCACGGTCGCTGTCTCATTGAACTCTCCGCCCATAGCATGGCAGAAGCTTCCGTCACTGAGTTGATAAGCAGTTATCCCGTCGATAACGTTATTGCCGTTCTTGATGAATCTTTCATCGTACCTGCAGTCTATTCCCAAAGCCGAAAGTGCTGTAAGCACCTGAGCCGCACTTTCAGGATTGGGCGTGCCGAAGCTCTGATAACCGCCGTTTTCTTCCTGACGGCTTGACATAAAGTCAAGAGCTCTGTCAACAGCTTCTGAGACATCGCTTCTGCCGCAGTTTGGCGCAAGAGCCTGAACGGTCATAGCCGTAACGTCAATATCACCGTAGCTGCCGAAAAGAGCCCAGCCGCCGTCATCGTACTGCATGGAAAGGATAGCGTCAACAACTGAGTCCTTAGTGAAGTTATGGCAGGTGTAGCCGTTATTGAGCACATGAAGTCCGTATATCCAGCTCATCATGCCCTGTTCACCTATGGAGCTGTCAAGGATATCGGAGATATAGCTGTCGGAGCTTCCAGCCGCACACAGAGCAAGTGCGTATTTCTCACGGGAAGTAGCTGAAGCAACGTTATTACCTGCAAGATAGCTCCTGAGAGAGCTTTCATACGCCGAAAGATCAGTATATCCGTCCTGACTGAGTGCTATAACGTACCAGTCCGAAGTCCTGCCTGCACCCTCTGCCGCTTCACCAACCAGCCATTCCTGTACACTGCCCGAGCCCGTCTGTCTTAGCTTATAATCAACGATACCGCCGATGACAGATTCGATATCATCGGCGGTATATTCGTAGCACTCAGCCTTTAAGGGAACAAGACTGAGACCAAGCATCAAAGTGATGACAGAGCACAGGATACCCGAAAGTATCTTATTCCTCATCTTTGCGTCTGAAAGCGATAGCAACTGCGGCAGCAGCACCCAGTGCGAAAACAGTTACGCCTGCACCCTTGTCGCCTGTCTTTGGAGAGTTGTTCTTTGCAGTAGTTGCCTTTGCGGTAGTTTTAGCAGTAGTCTTTGCAGTAGTCTTGGCTGTTGTTGCATTAGTAGTTGTAGAAGTAATTGTTGTAGTTGTTGTTTCGGTAGTAGTTGTAGTAGTTGAAGATGTTGTTGTCGTAGTTGCAGCCTCACCGTTGATTTTTACAGTAAATGCAGGCGGAACGATATTGAGTGTATCAGAAACAGCACTTACAACGTTCTTGCCCGGTTCTGTAAGAGTTATCTTGAATGAACCGTCATCGCCTGTAACTACGTCTGTTTCCTTGCCGTTTACAGTTATCTTTGCACCTGCAACAGGTTTTGAGACAGGTGTCCAGTTTGCATCGAAATCAACGTACATAAGGCTGCTTTCAACTTCATAGCCGGGATCGCTGTCCGGGTGATTTCTCATTGTGAAGTATGTGTATTTGTCTGAGTAATTCTTTGCATCGGAATATACAAATGCGTCCAGTAAAGCATCGTTTGCAATGATATCGGAAAGACCGTTTGCAGCGATATGATTTACGTAATAGCCATAGCTTCCGCCGTTCTCAACACCCCAGAGCTTGTCGAGACCCAGACCCCACTGTCCTACTGATGACTTATAGCCTGCTGCTGCCCCACCCTCATAGAACTTTTCGTGAGCGATATAGAGTGCATCATTGATAGTGAGCTTGCCGTCACTGTCGATATCAGTGACCTCAATAGGCTCCTCAGCAAGAACGATTTTTTTATTATTGTCTGAGATAGTAACATAGACTTTTGTTACATCTTCTGCGGCCGCTGTTATGCTTAAAGCTGAGAATGACATGACAACAGCAGCTGCCATAGCGATTGATTTTTTCATATAGACCGACTCCTTTAAATTTAATAGGGCAACAAAAAAGCCTTTCCGAAGGGCAGAAAAGCGCGGCTTAAAAGCTTAGCATCACAGCAAAGCAATAGGCATACGTTTTTCATTGTCCAAAAACGATAAATACCTGCAATGTCCGACGAGCGATCCGACTGTACGGCAGTGACTGCTGCGACGGAATTTCACCGTGCTTCCCTCAGTTTCGGACTGCATAATATTCATTTATGAAATTATTATAGCACTTCACTTTTACACTGTCAAGCGAAGATAAAAGGTGTATTACTGAAAGTTTTTTATATTTGTTATATTTATAAAAGAATTGCGGCTCAGAAGGTGTTGTTTTCGGGCTGATGTAGGCATCAGCCCCTACTAAGCACTAACCACTAATAACTAATAACTACTTACTTCTTATCCTTATAAGCGTAGCCGAAATTGATAGGCGGAGCAGTTACTGACACGTAAACGAACTCCTCATTGCCATCGTTGAGCAGACCGTGAACGTCCTTATCTGCGAAGCGCACCACATCTCCTGCCTTGAATGGCTTGGTGGTATCATTTTCGAGAAGGAGCTTGCCGCTGCCCTTTGTTGCGTACCATATCTGCTCCGAAGCATCGTGAGTATGTCTTGGCTGACTTGCACCCACTTCAAGGTGTACCTCAGTAATAGTAACACGGGTACTTGCAGAATTTTCGGGATTGAGGAGCTGACGGGAAACTACTCCCGGATTTGAAAGCTCTCTGATGTTGTCTGCACTGATGAATTCCATAATTATTCCTCCTTGATATAAAACACACCGCAGCTGAGTGCTGCGGTGTTATGATAAGCTTTATTCCGTACATCCTTCTAAAATATGAAGCTCCTTGGTGTTGAATTCCTCGGGAGTAATGAATGTAGGTACCATTTTATGAAGAGCCTTTATAGCGATAGCCTCATCGTTTTTGAGAGCTGCATCGCGGAGCTTTTTAAGGCTTGCAGCGAAACATTCCTCATCGATATCTATCTGCTTGCCGATGAAGATGAGCTTGTTTGAAGTCTTTTTGAGACCCTCCTCGTTCATGAGCAGCTCTTCCTTTATCTTTTCACCCGGTCTGAGACCTGTGAACACGATAGGTACATCTTTATAAGGCACTTTTCCGTACATACGAATGAGGTTTTCTGCAAGAGTTACTATCTTTACAGGCTGTCCCATGTCAAGAACGAAGATCTCGCCGCCGTGAGCAATGGCAGCAGCCTCCATAACAAGGCTTACAGCCTCGGGGATAGTCATGAAGTAACGGATAATATCCTCATGTGTAACTGTTACAGGCTTGCCCTGCTCGATCTGCTTTTTGAAAAGCGGTATAACAGAGCCGTTTGAGCCGAGAACATTGCCGAAACGTGTGGTAACGAATTCGGTCTTGCCCTCATGCTGCTGAGAGAGGTACTGCACTATCATTTCGCAGCATCTCTTTGAAGCACCCATAGCATTTGTAGGATTTACAGCCTTATCGGTTGAGATCATAACAAATTTTTCAGCATTGTGGAACTGAGCAAGTGTAGCTACATTGAACGTACCTACAACGTTGTTCTTTATAGCCTCCATAGGGGATACTTCCATGAGAGGAACGTGCTTGTGAGCCGCTGCATGGAAAACTATCTGAGGCTTGTACTTTTCAAATATCTGATTTATACGGTAATAATCACGAACAGAAGCAATAAGTGTAACGAGATTGAGGTCGCTGCCGTATTCCATGACAAGCTCCTGCTGTATCTCGTATGCATTATTTTCGTATATATCAACGATTATTATCTGCTGTGGGTGATATTTAGCGATCTGACGCACAAGCTCAGAGCCGATGCTTCCGCCGCCGCCTGTTACCATACATACCTTGCCGTTGATGAAGTCCTTTATATCCTTGTTGTCAAACTTGATAGGATCACGACCGAGAAGCTCCTCGACCTTGATATCGTGTACCTGTCCAAGCAGTGTAGCAGAATCGTCAAGGATAAGTGTACCGATAAAGGGAACTATCTTCAGAGGGAGCTTAGTTTCGTTGCATATATCTATAGCAGCCTTGCGTTCGTCAGATGTAAGTGAGGGGATAGCAAGGATAAGCTGTTCTATCTCATACTCTTTGGCATATTTTACGAGTTCGTCCTCTCTGCCTACGACCTTGACACCCATTATCTCTTTGCCGACCTTTTTAGGGTCATTGTCGATAATGCAGACAGGGTTGAACTGCGCTGAATACTTGTCCTCGGTATAAGGCGATTTCTGAGCGTTGAAGATCTCGTTGAGAAGCATCTCGCAGCATACACCACCACCGATGATCATAGTACGCTTCGCGCTGTCGCTGAATTTTACTTCCGATTTCACAATAAACCTCCCAAAACACCGCTTCTGTTGCGGAAAATAACTTCAAAAAATCTTTTCGCTTATATATCTTTTTATTTCCGAAAAGCATTTTTCCTCTTCGCCGCTGTTGTCAAACCTTACTGTTATACCTGCCTGAGCCAGCTTTTCTTCGGAAAAGTCCTCACTGTCAGCAATAAAACGGCGGCAGAGTTCGGTATATTTCGGTACGGACTGAGTACGCTCACGCTCAATGGCGCGTATTAGCCTTACATCGTCAGCAACCTCAATATACAAGGGGATAACGACATCACCGCAAAAATGCTCTTTTATTTTTATGTATGATTCAAGAGTGCCGATGCCTATACAGCTGCCTTTATCGAGAGATATGCTGTCAGCGGCAGTAAAATACGTCCATTCGCCGTAGACAGTATCATATGTACGTTCTTCGATGACCATGCCTTTTTTCATCATATCATCGAAAGTATCTCTGTCAACAAAATGGTATTCTCTTCCGTCCTTTTCATTGTCTCTGATAGGACGAGTAGTGTACAGGACTATCGGGGTAAGTCCGAGTTCGGAAACGATGCGCCTGAAAAAGGTGTCTTTTCCTGAAGAGCTCTTACCCATGATATAAAAAATGTGGTTCATTTACAAGCTCCGAAAATAAAATCATGTTTTTGCAGATTACTCCACGGTATTCAATTATATCACAATATATTGGAGAAATCAAGGGGTTAGATGTTCAATTATTGCTATTTTTTATGGAGTGGGTATAAATAGTCTAATTCAACGAAATATCAGCAGAAACGTCGCTTTTTATGTTCAAAAGTGCTGTTTTAATGGACGGATTTGTAAATTTTCTGTTTCATGGCTTTACATCGGGTAAAAAAAGTATTAAAGTATAACATGGAAAGCTGAAAACATGAACGGAGGTTTATGAATGAAAAGAAGAAAAAGATTTGCACAGAGAGCATTCTGGGCAATGGCTGCTGCTGTTATTGCAGGCAGCTCTTTCCTACAGGCAGGGACAGAGCTTGCACCGCTGACAGCAAATGCAGGACAGCAGCTTGGACAGACAGATTTTGAGGACGGCGTCGGACTCCCATGGCATATAGTGGAGTCAGCTCCGGGAGAAATGGACTTTGAGATAGACAATGGAGTATATACAGTTGAGATAGTAAATCCGGGCGGAGCTTCACGAGGCGGTGAGGATCGCTGGGACTGCCAGTTCAGACACAGAGGACTGAAAATAGTATCAGGACACAAATATAAGGTATCCTACGAGATAACTCCCTCCGAGAGCGGAAAGTACTACACCAAGATAGGCAACCTTGACGGCGATGTTGAGATATGGCACAACATGATGTCGGATAACGGACCTGATTTCAATTCCACATGGGACTGCATACAGATAGGCAAGAACGAGACAAAAAAGGTTGACGTGACTTTTACTGCCGACAAGTCACTTGACGTTGCAGAGTGGGCATTCCATTTAGGCGGCGACGGTCAGTACACAAACGGTGACTGCTTTCCTGTGGGAACGAAGATAAAGTTTGACAATATGTCACTTATCGACCTTACCAGCGATGAGAATGATTATCCCGAGAATGTGAAGTACGAACGTGCAGGGATTCTTACAAATCAGGTGGGCTACTTCAAGGACAGAGCAAAGAGAGCAACTCTCCTCAGCGACTCGGACAAGCCTGTTGCTTTCACTCTCAAAGACGACTCCGACAAAAAAGTATACGAGGGAAAAACAGTACCTTTCGGACATGACAGCGACTCCGATGACGAGGTACATATCATAGATTTCTCGGACTTCAAAAAGACAGGTACTTATTACCTTGAGGCTGAGGACGGCAGCATAAGCCATGAGTTCACCATAGGCGGCTCTGAGGACTATTCCTCACTGCTATATGACTCGCTTAACTACTTCTACCAGAACCGCAGCGGCATCGAGATAGAGAGTGATTTCATCTCATCAGGCGATACCGCAGAGCTTGCCCGTGCGGCAGGTCATACGAAGGATATGGCTGAGATAGAGCAGACATGGGGCTACAGCGGAAGCAGCGGCACTATCGACGTTACAGGCGGCTGGTACGATGCAGGCGACCACGGTAAATACGTAGTAAACGGCGGCTTCTCACTCTGGCTCATGCAGAACCAGTACGAGACTGCTCTTAAATACGGCTTTGAAAAGGCTTATGCCGACGGCACTATGCTCATTCCCGAAAATAATAACGGCACTCCCGACCTTCTTGACGAGGCTCGCTGGGAAATGGAATGGATGCTGAAAATGATAGTGGACAAGGGCGAATACAAGGATATGGCTTACCACAAGGCTCACGATGAGAAGTGGACTGCTCTTGGCATCGCTCCTGCCGATGACGATATGAAGCGTATCGTAAAACCGCCAACCACAGCAGCTACCCTTAATCTTGCTGCTTGTGGCGCACAGGCTGCACGACTCTGGAAAGATTACGACAAGGAATTCGCCGATGAGTGTCTCGAAGCTGCCGAAAAAGCATTTGCTGCTGCAAAGAAGCACCCTGCAATGTATGCACCTCTTGACGAGTCTGTTGGCGGCGGAGCTTACGGCGACGATGATGTTGAGGACGAGTTCTGCTGGGCAGCTCTTGAGCTCTTCATCACAACAGGCAATGAGGACTATTATGACGAGGCAACAGAGAACAAGTTCTTCCTCAATGTACCTAAGTCACTTGGCGGCGGTGAGAGCGTTGATACTGTGGGAAGCTTCGACTGGGGCAACACAGGAGCTCTTGCAACTCTCAGTGCCGCACTCAATTCCGAGAAATTCGACAAGGGCGATGCTGAGATAGTTAAGGAAGCAATTATCTCCGCAGCAGACGAGTACATCACAATGGAGGAAAATCAGGGCTACGGACTGCCGTACGGTTCAAGCACACTCAGCTACAACGACAGCGATAAGGGCTATATATGGGGTTCAAACTCATTCGTAGCAGATAATGCCATAGTTATGTCATATGCGTATCTCCTCACAAACGAGGATCAGTATCTTGACGGAGCTATCGGCGGTATGGACTATCTCCTGGGCAGAAATGCTATGGACTATTCCTATGTTACGGGCTACGGTTCACACGCTATAGAGTATCCTCACCACCGTTTCTGGGCAAAGCAGATAGACGAGACTTTCCCGAAAGCACCGAACGGCGTAATGTGCGGCGGACCAAACTCGGGTATGCAGGATCCGTGGGTACAGGGCTCAGGCTGGAAGAAAGGCGAGATACCGCCCCAGAAGTGCTACCTCGACAATATCGAGGCGTGGTCTGTGAATGAGTGTACTATCAACTGGAACGCATCTCTTGCATGGCTCACAGCCTTTACTGCACAGGAGGCAAGTGACGAAGGCATTGAAATAGGTCATCACAGCAACGGCAAAAAGCCTGAGAAGGAAGAGGAGACTGAGACAACTACCAAGAAGCAAAAGTCAGACACTACAACAAAGGCAGCAAAGACAGAGGATAAGGACACCAAGAAAGAAAAAGACGATAAGTCGGACGGTCTGGGTAAATTAGCTCTTATCTGCGGCGCAGCAGTTGCAGGTCTTATCTCTTTGGAGCTTTTCGTGTATAAAATGGCAAAGCTGAAAAAGAACAGCAAATAAAACATAGCCGCAGTATGTCTGTTTGGGTACAGATGTGCTGCGGTATTTTTATCCGTAATACGAAAAAAGCCTTTAAACAGACAAATTTTCATTTTATTATCACAAACGCGGACAAACTCAGGCTTGACTTTTTCGGGAATACGTAGTATAATATTCTATATTTATTAAATAGGAGCGTGTTTTTTTAATGAGTAAAGGAAACGGCGTTTTCAGTAATCTGAAAAAATCCACAAAGATAACTCTCATCTCTTGCGGCTGTTTCATTGCACTTTCAGCAGCTATCCTCTTTTTCTTCGTTATGTTCCCGATAACACCTTCTGAAAAGGTGATATCAGCGTTCGGACGCGAAACTATCTATAAAAAGGACACTGCCGGAACAACAGTTACTACTACAGTGATAACTACTTCAGATAAAAATAAAGCGGCTACGACCACTAAGGCAAAAACAACCACTGCCCGCAGAACTACAGGAACAGATATACCTAATGTGACTCAGGGTTCGGGCTTCTACACAGGACAGAAGATACCGTCCGGCGGTACACCTGGTGAGAATTACTTAACACCTACCTTCCAGACTACAACAACATCTGTTGCAGGCGGATATTCAAATGGTGGCTATCCTATCACAAGTACACCTAACGGCGGTACAGGCTCAGGTGGAGTTACAGGCGGCGGCACAGGCACAGGCGGAGAAGCTCAGTTACCTGTAGAAGGCGGCGGAGCAACAGGCGGTGAAACGCAAACACCTGTAGAAGGCGGCGGAGCAACAGGCGGCGGAACTCCTGCACCTGTAGAAGGCGGCGGAGCAACCGGTGGTGAAGCACCTGCACCTGCTGAAGGCGGCGGAGCTGCTGCATCAGAATAATACAAAGAAAGGCTTCCAATTGATTTGGAAGCCTTAGTTTTTAGTGCTTAGTGAATAGTAAGTAGTGAGTAGTAGGGGCGAACAGTGTTCGCCCTTTTAATTCGTAATTTGTAATTAAAGTGCCATAAGCGATGTGTAGGGGCGAGTTCCACTCGCCCGTGTGATTCGTGACTGTTCACCAATAAATTGCGCATAAACTCCGAATGACACAGGAGATAATCCTGTTCATACACTCAGCGACCTATTTGGCGAATCATGATCTGAACAAATAATAGCCCCGAAGCTGTTAAAATGCATCGGGGCTATACTTTTATCAGAAAACAGCCTTTTTTATCATATCCAGCTCTTTGAGCGAGATGCAGTTGGGGATATCCTCATATTTCATTACTGAGAGGAGCTCGTCTATCTCAGCCCAGCCTACCTCAGAGACTTCGGATGACTGCAATGTAAGTTCTTCTATCTCGATAGGCACACGGCATATATATACAGCCACAAGCTCATTATCGTGAATGTCCCCCTTTGAGTATTCAGCCTTTTTCAGACCAATGAATTCGAGCTGGCTGCGGTTTATATCGAGACCAAGCTCTTCGTGAACTTCCTTTAGAGCAGTGTGACGGAATTCCTCACCCTGTGAAACATGACCTGCTGCCGAAACATCATAGCAGTCGGGATTGATATCCTTTTCGTGGGCACGTTTCTGAAGAAGCACGAAAATACCGCCGTCACGGCGTTTTATCATCCATATATGCACAGTCGGGTGGAGCTCACCGTCCCTGTGTACAAGTGTACGGGGCTTGCTGTCGGCAGTTATCCTTGCCTTATCGTCAATGAGATTGAGGAACTCATCAACAATGAATTCCACCTTAATATCAGGGTTTTCCTCGGCAGCTTCTGTGAATACAGCCTTTATCTCGTCAACAGCTGCATTTTCTGTTTCCTCGTTAGACACGTAGACCTTATACGAAGCAGGAGAGCCTTTTTCTGCGATAGCTCCTGCAAGCGTGAACTTGTCGTTAATGTCGGGGTCATCAAGTTTTTTTGCAGTCTCGGCATAGAGCTTTTCCTCATTAGCCAGTCTGCTCAGAAAAATTTCAACATCTTCCATAATTCTCTCCATATCAGCATTTGCTTGCTTAGTAATGTTTTCAGCGGTTTACATTATATACCCATGAGTGAAAAATGTCAAGTCATTTTTCGTGAATTATAAAAACAGCTCCCCGTTTTTTACGGGGAGCTTATCAGCGTCCCAAAGAGGAGTCGAACCTCCGGCCTACTGCTTAGGAGGCAGTCGCTCTATCCTACTGAGCTATTGGGACACATTATGTATATTATTTTATCACATTTTTCCTCTCATTGCAAGCACTGATGAATAATTTTACATTTTTACTTAAATATGCTGCGGATTTGAGCATTTTGACAATGCCTTTTATATTGACGTTTTTAGCAAAATCTGTTATAATAATTATATCTATACATTAATAATATTAAAGCAACTCTGCAATGCAGAGATTTACTCTTTACGGAGATGATAAAAATGAACGAACTTACCACTGTGGATGAAACAGTGACCGAAGCTGCGACCAATGAAGTTATAGGGACGATACAGGAGTCTGTAGAAAAGACCACAGGCTTTTTCAGCGATGCGGCAGAATATCTGAGAAAGGCACTGCCATTGATAATAGTTGCATTGCTGATACTTGTTTTGGGTATACTTATCTCAAAGCTCATAGCAAAGATAGTAGGCAAGGCAGTTTCAAAGTCAAACGTTAACGGCGCAGCGAAAAGCTTTCTTGTGTCGCTGATAAAGATAATACTTTACATCGCAGTTATCATCATGGCATTGTCCGTACTCAAAGTGCCGATGTCATCAATAATAACCATTCTCGGTGCAGCAGGACTTGCTATCAGCCTTGCGCTGCAAAGCTGTCTGTCAAATCTGAGCGGCGGATTTATAATCCTGTTCACCAAGCCCTTCACAACGGGAGATACCATAGAGCTTGACGGTTCTGTAGGAAGAGTCCGTGATATAGGCATATTCTATACGAAAATGCTCACCTTTGACGGCAAGACCGTATTCATACCAAACGGCAAGGTAACTGATGCAAAGATAGTGAACTACACAGAGACTCCTGCAAGACGTATTGATATGAGCTTTGCAATAAGCTACAGCTCAGACTTTGAAAAGGCTCGTCAGGTGATACTCGATGTTATCGCAAATGAAAAGCTCATACTGAAAGAGCCTGCACCTGTTGTAAGAATGAGCTCACATAACAACAGCTCCGTATCCGTTGCAGTTCTTGTATGGGTAAATAACGGAGACTTTCTTGAAGAGAGCTACAATATGACAGAAGCAGTAAAGGCTGCATTTGAAAAAAACGGCATAGAGATACCGTTTGACCAGTTAGATATACACATAAAGGATAAGGTTTGATGAGCGAGAAAAAAGAGACAAAACAGAGCGAAGCCCCTAAGATAGAGACTCAAAAGAAAAAGTCAGGTAAGTGGCTGTGGATAGTAATACTGTTTATTATATGGTGGTTCAATAACTATACGCTGAAAACCAACAGCGTCAGCATGAAATCGGCAAAGATCAGCAGTAAAATGCGCTTTGCAGTTATAAGTGACCTTCACGCCACAAAGCACGGCATAAAGAATAAGACCATATTTGAGGCAGTTGATAAAGAGAAGCCAGATGTGGTATTCTTCCTCGGGGATATGTATACCAGAGAAAGTGAAAGAGAGCTTATGAGCAAGCCCGTGGAACTTGCAGAGGAATTCATATCTGCGGGATATCCCGTATATGCAGTCACAGGCGAGCATGATACGGACAGAGAGTATATAAACGATCTTGAAAATGCAGGTGTTAACGTTCTTGAGTATGAGAGCGAATACATTGATGTAAAGGGCAATCGTGTTCATCTTATGGGCATAGACAATGTGTACTACAGTTCCACATTTGATCTCAGGAACGAGTTTTCCACAGATGAGAACAGCTTTGATCTTCTGCTTGCACATATACCGAACTATGAGAAATTCGCGGCTTTCGGAGCTGACCTTACCATATGTGCAGACACTCACGGCGACATGGTACAGCTGCCGTTCTTAGGACCGCTTTACGATACGGAAACAAAAAAATGGCTTCCAAAGCTCTCGGATAAAGAGCTTAATATATATGACAAAGGTTTTTTTGATTATGACGGGGGGAAGATGTTCATAACATCGGGAATAGGAGTTTATCCCGGACCTTTCCGATTTAATAACCGACCCGAAGTAGTCATATTAGATGTTGAACCAAAGAGGTGAAAGGTATGAGCAGGGAAAATATTACAGATATTGCAGTTATCGGAGGCGGAGCATCAGGACTTGCGGCAGCTATCGAGGCAAAGACAATAATGCCCAATGCAAAGGTAGTCATACTTGAAAAGCTTGACAGAGTAGGCAAGAAGCTGCTTGCAACAGGCAACGGAAGATGCAATCTCAGCAACACTGATCTCAGTGACGGACATTTTCACGGCAGCGTAAGGAACGCAAAGAGGATAATGCAGTCAACTCCCTCGGCAAAGGAGTTTTTCGGCAGTCTCGGAGTGCTGTGTACAGCTGATTCAAAGGGCAGGATATACCCTCGCAGCAATAATGCGGCAACTGTGCTCAATGCGCTGAGAATGAGGGCAGAGGAGCTGGGTATCATTGAAAGATGCGGCTTTGAAGCAAACTTCATAGAGAGTACTGACAAATGCTTCAGGATATGTACTGCTTCGGGGGAGAAGTACCCTTGCAGACGCATAATAGTTGCAGCAGGAGGCTATGCTGCACCGCAGTTCGGAACAGACGGAAGTGTTATAAGGCTTCTCCGCAGCAAGGGCTGCCACACTACAAAGATATGCCCTGCCGTAGCACCTCTTAGAGTACGTCCCGAGCTTCTGAAAGGGCTCAAAGGAGTCCGCGCAAAGGGTAGAGTAACAGCTTATTCGGGCGGACGCTTCCTCAAGGACGAAACAGGCGAGATACAGTTTACCGAGAATTCACTTTCGGGTATCTGCGTTTTTAATATGGCATATCTCATCTCAAAGTTCGAGGGCAAGCTCACACTAAGACTTGACCTTGCGGCAGACATGGAGAATGAACAGCTCATGGGCTACCTCCGCATCATACACTATCAGCGCGGAAAGCACACCACGGACGAGCTGCTCACAGGACTTTTCCAGCGTAATCTTGCAGCATACATAACCAAGAGAGCCTTGGGCAAGCCCCTCACTGAAAAGATATCTTCACTGACTGATGCTGACCTTAAAAAGGTTGCGCAACTCATAAAGAATATGGATTTTGACATTCTCGGAAGCGCACCGTGGAAAGATGCACAGGTAACATCAGGCGGCATCAGCGGCGAGTGCGTTGACGACAGATTGCAGCTGAGAAGCGAAAAGGGCATCTTCCTCTGCGGTGAGATACTCGATATCGACGGCGACTGCGGCGGTTATAACCTGCAATGGGCATGGTCATCGGGAATATTTGCAGGACGAAACTGTGCGGAGTCACTGAGGGGTGCAGCACTATGATAAGAGCAGGCGGCATAAGGGTTTCGCTTGATACCGACCTCAGCGATCTTGCAGGGATATGCGAGAAAAAGCTGCATATAAACCGTGACAGGCTAATCAGCGTAAAGCTTGCGAAAAAGTCAGTTGACGCACGTAAGAAGTCTTATGTGCATTTCCTTATTTCCCTTGATATTGAAGCAAAGGGAGAGGAAAAGCTGCTGAAAACTCTGAAAAATGCTTCAAAAATCGAAAAGACGGACTACAGAGTACCAAAGCTGAAAAGTCTGCCGTACCGCCCTGTAGTTGTTGGCTTCGGACCTGCGGGAATGTTCGCATCTCTTGTCCTTGCAATGGCAGGAGCAAAGCCAATAGTCCTCGAAAGGGGCGGCGATGTGGACTCACGTGTAAAGGCTGTTGAGGAATTTCAGAGCGGCGGAAAGCTTGACACCGAATGTAACGTGCAGTTCGGCGAAGGCGGAGCAGGAACATTTTCCGACGGAAAGCTGACTACAGGCATAAAGGACAGGCGTATCGGCTGGATACTGGAAAAGCTTGTGGAATTCGGTGCGCCCGATGAGATACTTTATCTTGCAAAGCCACATATCGGTACGGACAAGCTCCGCGGAGCTGTAAAGGCTCTCCGAGAGAGAGTCATATCACTTGGCGGTGAAGTGAGATTTAACGCAAAATTCTGCGGATCTGAAGCTGAAAACGGTAGCCTTTCCGCAGTGAGATATACACAGAACGGACAGGAGCATAAGCTTGAAGCCCAAAGTCTGATACTTGCTACAGGTCACAGTGCAAGGGACGTTTTTGAGCTGCTTTACAATGAAAAGATAGAGCTTTCGCAGAAGAATTTTTCAGTGGGAGTTCGTGCAGAGCATCTGAGAAAAGATATCGACAGAGCAATGTACGGTGATTTTGCAGGACATCCTGCTCTTAAAGCCGCAGATTACAAGCTTGCAGTACATCTCCCAAACGGACGCACATTGTATACTTTTTGTATGTGCCCCGGAGGACACGTTGTGGCAGCTTCATCTGAGGAGGGCAGACTTGCAGTTAACGGCATGAGTTATTTCTCCCGTGATGCGGAGAACTCCAACAGCGCACTCCTTGTGAATATAAATACAGATGACTACGGAAGTGACCACCCTCTTGCAGGAATGTACTTCCAGCAAGAGCTTGAAGAAAAGGCTTTCATTGCAGGTGGCAGTGATTATCATGCGCCTGCGGCAGTCCTGGGTGATTTTATGGAAGGACGTATCAGTGAAAAGCTTGGCAGAGTAAAGCCGTCATACCGCCCTGATATAAGATTTGCAGCTCCCGAGGAGTATCTTCCCGACTATGTGTGCGAGTCTCTGAGGCTTGGCATAAAGGAAATGGGCAAAAAGATAAAGGGCTTTGATGATAGTGACACTCTCCTGACGGGTATAGAGAGCAGAAGCAGCTCACCTGTAAGGATAAACAGAGGTGACGACCTGCAATCCGTATCACTGAAAGGACTCTATCCCTGCGGTGAGGGAGCAGGCTATGCGGGCGGTATCGTTTCGGCAGCTGTAGACGGCATGAAGTGTGCCGAAGCTGTCATAGAAGCCATTAGCGGACAGTAACGTAAAAAACGGGCGAAGTCCCGAAAGTATAATTTAAAATCGAAACGGAGGCTTAGTTATGAAGATCAATGTTATCGGCGGAGAAATGGACAGACGCGAGATAGACGAGTACATAAAGTACGTCGGACAGAAATATGTCGGCAGACAGATAGGTGAGCTTGATATTACCATAGACGGTGAATTTGTAGACCTGAAGGTCCATTTCAAGGACATGGATTTTCAGAGAGCGTACCGTTCAGCCGACTATCTGGTAAACACAATGGAAAAGCTCAATGATGCAAAGCAGAAGGAGTTTTCCGAAAAGGAAAGGCACAAGGTTTAAGGAGCATATCGAATGAATTTAACTAACATCGGCACAGTTAAGGAGATACTTTCCCGTCACGGGTTCAGCTTCTCAAAGGGACTGGGACAGAACTTTATCATAAATCCAGACATCTGCCCGAAAATAGCAGAAAACGGCAATGCCTGCGAGGGCTTCGGAGTTCTTGAGATAGGCACGGGTATAGGTGTTCTCACAGCAGAGCTTGCAAAGCGTGCAGACAAGGTGACGGCAGTTGAGATCGACACAAGGCTGCTTCCCATACTTGAAGAAACTCTTGCGGACTTTGACAACGTGAAGATAATCAACGAGGATGTAATGAAGTGCGACCTGCACAAGCTCATCAAAGAGGAGTTTGACGGACTTAAAGTTGCTGTGTGCGCAAATCTTCCGTACTACATCACATCTCCTATCATTATGATGCTCCTTGAAAACCGACTTCCTATCGAGTCCATAACGGTCATGGTGCAGAAGGAAGCCGCACAGCGTCTTTGCGCAAAGGTAGGCAGCCGTGACGCAGGAGCAATAACAGTAGGTGTAAACTACTACGGCGAAGTAAAAAAGCTCTTTGACGTATCGCGTGGCAGCTTCATGCCTGCGCCCAATGTTGACTCGGCTGTAATAAGGATAGACCTTAACACCGAGCACCGCCTTGACGAGGAAAGCGAGAGATTTTTCTTCAAGGTGGTAAAGGCAGGCTTTGAACAGCGCAGAAAGACCCTTGCAAATTCACTTGCGTCCATAATGGGAATACCAAAGGAAAAGGTGTATGCTTCACTGAAAGATATGGGACTGCCTGAAACCGCTCGTATCGAGCAGCTTGATATGGAACAGCTCATTGACTTTTCCGCAAAACTGATGAAGGACTGATATGGGCAAGCTTTACGGTGTCAGCGTGGGAGCAGGCGATCCTCAGCTCATGACTGTCAAAGCAGTGAAGATAATTGAAAACTGCGGAGTTTTGGCAGTACCGCGCACAAAGGGCGAAAACACTCTTGCACTTTCCATAGCTCAGCAGGCAGCTGACATTAAAGACAAGCGGATAATATATCTTGATTTCCCTATGACAAGGGACAAGAAGCTGCTTGATGAAAACTATGACAGGATAACGCAGCTCCTGTGCAGCGAGCTGAAAGAAAATGATGTTGCAGTACCTGTTCTCGGGGATATTTCCGTGTATTCTACATTCAGCTATATTGCTGAGCGTGTAGCTGAAAAGGGCTTTGATGTTGAGATATGCGCAGGAGTCACAAGCTTCTGTGCGGCAGCAGCCGAACTGAAATTACCACTTTGTCTCGGGAATGAGCCGCTGCATATTATCCCTTATGGCTGCGAGGACTTTGAGGAGCTCCTCGATATCCGCGGTACAAAGGTGATAATGAAAACAGGCAGCCATTCAGCGGAGCTTGCAGACTTGCTACACAGGAAAGGTTTTGCAGAGCATACGTCAATAGTAGAAAACTGCGGACTGCCTGATGAGAAGATGTATCACAGTCTTGACGAAGTTAATGACGAGCTTGGCTATTTCACGGTATTTATAGTACATGACAAGGAGAAGCGGCATGAAGCTTGAGGAGTATATTTACAAGGGCTCACAGAAGATGAGATGCGGATACACCACAGGTTCGTGTGCGGCGGCGGCAGCAAAGGCGGCAGCGGAAATGCTCCTTACGGGAAGAGTGCTGACGACTGCGGAGATACTTACGCCCAAGGGCATAGTTATCCGTCCCGATATTATCGAACCTGTTATAACCGAAAGTATGGCATCATGTGCAGTTGAAAAGGACAGCGGTGATGACCCTGATGTAACTAACGGAATAAAGGTATTTGCAGCTGTTGCTCTTGCGCAGAAAGGCGTGAAAATAAAAGGCGGAGCCGGAATAGGCAGAGTCACAAAGGCAGGACTTGACCAGCCTGTAGGCGAAGCTGCAATTAATTCTGTGCCCCGAAAAATGATTACGGCGGCAGTTATGGAAATAGCCGAGAAGTACGGCTACTCAGGCGGTTTTGAGGTAACAGTATCAGTACCCGAGGGCGTTGAGCTTGCCGCAAAGACTTACAATCCCCGAATGGGCATAGAGGGCGGCATCTCCATAATCGGAACAAGCGGCATCGTTGAGCCTATGAGCAATACCGCACTCATAGAAACTATACGCACGGAAGCAAAAATGCGCCGTGCAGAGGGACAGAAGAATATGCTGCTGACTATCGGCAATTACAGTGAGAGCTTTGTGCAGGACAAAATGCCCTTTTCACTGGAAAGAAGCGTTACGTGCAGCAACTTTATCGGTGACGCTATAGATATCGGTATCGAGCTTGGTTTCAGTTCAATACTTATCATCGGTCATATCGGCAAGCTTGTAAAGCTTGGAGCAGGCATAATGAACACCCATTCCTCATGGGCGGACGGAAGAATGGAGGTTCTCGTCACCTGCGGACTGCTTGCAGGAGCAGATACAGATACGCTGAAAAAGCTTCCCGACTGTGCTACGGCTGATGCGGCAATGGACATACTTGCAGATGCAGGCTATCTTGAAAAAACACTTGATATACTCAGTCAGCGTATGGACTATTATCTTCGCGGACGAGTAAAGAACGAGATAAAAATAGCCGCACTTGCTTTTTCGTATAAACGCGAGATAAACGTAAAAACTGCTTTTGCAGATGAACTTATAAAGGCAGTTTCGGAGGAAGAAAATGGTTGATTTTGTTGGAGCAGGCTGCGGCGCACCTGACCTTATAACACTTCGCGGTCAGCGGCTGCTCAGTAATGCAGACGTTATAATATACGCAGGTTCACTGGTAAATCCTCAGCTCCTAAGCTATGCCCGTAAGGACTGTGATATATATAACAGTGCCCTCATGCACCTTGACGAGGTAATAGAAGTCATGAAAAAGGCGGAGTCCGAGGGGAAGAATACAGTTCGTCTGCACACAGGAGACCCTTCAGTTTACGGGGCTATACGCGAGCAAATGGACAGGCTTGACGAGCTTGGCATTTCCTATAATGTAACTCCCGGAGTAAGCTCTTTCTGCGGAGCTGCTGCGGCTCTCAGAGCCGAGTACACACTTCCCGACGTATCCCAGACTGTTATACTTACACGCATGGCAGGCAGGACTCCAGTACCCGAAAAGGAAAGCATCGAAAGCCTTGCAGCTCACAGAGCTTCAATGGTCATATTCCTCAGTACAGGTATGCTTGAGGAGCTGTCAAAGCGGCTAATTGCAGGCGGCTACAGCAGTGATACACCTGCGGCGATAGTGTACAAAGCCACATGGGAAGATGAAAAGGTGATACGCTGTACAGTCGGAGAGCTTGCTGAGTCCGCAAAGAAAAACGGAATTACAAAGACTGCACTTATAACCGTAGGGGATTTCCTCGGTGACTCTTATCAGCTCTCAAAGCTCTACGACAAGGAGTTTGAAACTGAATTCAGAAAGGCTGACAAAACATGAATATATCAATATTTTCTGTGACCGAAAACGGCAGACAGCTTTCTCAGCGCGTTGCCGAAATGCTGAGAGGTGAGCACTTCGTCAGCCGATACTGTTTCCATAAGCATACCGATGATGATTCGGCAGTATTCTGGAATATGGGCAGCATGGTAGGCAGACTTTTCCAGCGTTCAGACGCTTTTATTTTTATATGTGCCTGCGGGATAGCTGTAAGGGCTGTTGCACCGTATCTTGGCACAAAAGCAGATGATCCGGCTGTTATAGTTATGGACGACCACGGAAAGTTCGCAATCCCCGTACTTTCGGGACATATAGGCGGAGCAAACTGCCTTGCGGAGATAATTGCCGATTTCGTAGGCGGAACAGCTGTTATAACTACTGCAACAGATGTGGGCGGAAAGTTTTCACCCGACAGCTTTGCCGTTGCAAACGACCTTATAATCACCGACCTTAAAGCCGCAAAGGAGATAGCTGCGGCAGTTATAGACGATGAAAAAATAGGTTTTTCTACGGAATATCCTCACAGCAGCCTTCCTGATGAGCTCACAGCTTTCGGCATATGCCGTACGGGTATCTACGTCGGAAATGATATGAGTGCGAAGCCCTTTGATGTTACATTAAGGCTTCTCCCGAGAAATATAGTGCTTGGTATCGGCTGCAAAAAAGGTACTTCGGAAGCTGATATCGAAAAGGCAGTTCTCGAGACACTTGAACGATATCGTGTTGATATCAGAACGATATCGGAGATAGCTACAATTGATATAAAGAAGAATGAGGAAGGGCTTTGCGCCTTTGCGGAGAAGTATTCACTGCCCCTAAAGACCTATACTGCCGAGGAACTTATGAGCGTCAGCGGAAATTTTGAAAGCTCCGATTTTGTACTTGAAACCACAGGTGCGGACAATGTATGCGAGAGGAGTGCCGTACTTTGCAGCGGCGGAAAGCTTGTGATACATAAGACATCAGGTGACGGAGTAACTGTAGCGGCTGCGGAAAAAGCGGTATATCTTGATTTTGAGAGGAAGATACTATGAAGCTCTATGTAGTTGGTATAGGCTGCGGAAGCAGGAACGGTCTTACTCTCGAAGCTGAGCAGGCAATACTGAACAGTTCGATAATAGTCGGATATACGGTGTATATCGAGCAGATAAAGCAGTTTTATCCCGAAAAGAACTGCCTTTCAACAGGTATGCGTCAGGAAAAGGACAGAGTTGAACTTGCACTGGAAAAGGCTTCAAACGGAGAAATTGTATCACTTGTTTGCAGCGGTGACAGTCAGCTTTACGGCATGGCAGGGCTTGCGATCGAGCTTTCCGAAAACTATCCCGATGTGGAAGTTGAGGTAGTTGCAGGAGTTACGGCTGCACTCAGCGGCGGAGCTGTACTTGGTTCGCCTATGACACATGATCTTGCGATAATAAGCCTTTCCGACCTGCTTACACCTATGGAGAAGATCATAAAAAGACTTAGATGTGCCGCTGAGGGAGATTTCGTCATGGCGATATACAATCCCTCGTCCAAAAAACGAGCCGACTATCTCAGAAATGCCTGCGATATTGTCCTTGAATACCGCCCGTTGGATACGGTCTGCGGCTATGTGCGCAATATAGGCAGGGACGGTCAGGAGAGCCGAGTGCTGACACTCGGTGAACTGCGCGATACGCAGGTGGATATGTTCACGACAGTATTTATAGGCAATTCCGAGACTAAGGTAATAGGCGGAAAAATGGTCACTCCGAGAGGATACCGCAATGTGTGAGCTGCTTATTTTCGGCGGTACTACAGAGGGCAGAGAGCTTGCGGAATTCTGCTGCGAAAATCATATTCTTTCTGCTGTATCGGTGGCTACGGAGTATGGTGCGGAGCTTCTTCCGGAAAGCGAATATCTGCGGAAAATCACAGGCAGGCTTGACAGCAGCGGTATGGAAAAGCTGATGTCGGAACTGAAATGCAAGCGTGTGATTGATGCCACTCACCCCTATGCTACGGAAGTGACCGCGAATATAAAAAAAGCCTGCACAGCAGCAAATACAGCGTATTACAGGCTTTTACGCAGCAGCTCTGAAACTTCGGACTGTAAAAAAGTCAGGGATATGGAGCAGCTTCTGGAATTGCTGAACAGTACGGATAAAACGGTATTGAGTACCCTTGGCAGCAAGGAAATACCTAAGCTTACAGCCATGAAAAACTATGCTGAAAGGCTGTGGGTAAGGGTACTTCCGAATGAGGATATAATAAGGCAGTGCGAGGAAATTGGTATCGCTAAAGAGCGTGTTATAGCGGAAAAAGGTCCGTTCAGCGTTGCGCGGAATATTGAACATTTAAAGCTCAGCGGAGCTGAGATACTTGTGACAAAGGAGAGCGGTGCGGCAGGCGGTTTTCCTGAAAAGACCGAAGCAGCAAAATTGTGCGGAGCTGAACTGCTTGTCATTGAAAGGCCAGCTGAAAAAGGCTATACACTGGGTGAAATTAAGAAAATGATATCAGAATGAGGTGAGCAGGTGAAGGTATATATAATCGGTATCGGAATGGGCAGCGCGAGAACAATGACTTCGGAAGCTTTGGAAGCTGTTAAAAAAGCGGAGTTTCTTATAGGCGCAAGGCGAATGGTCGAGCCGTTCAGAGATATGGGAAAGCCTGTTTTCGAGGAGTACAGAAGTGATGAAATAGTGCGGTATATCAAGGAAAGCGACTGCAAGCGTGCAGCTGTTCTTATGTCGGGAGACTGTGGATTTTTCAGCGGTGCAAAGAAGCTTTCTGAACTTCTTACCGATATCGAAACGGAGTTTATCTGCGGTATATCTTCACCTGTTTATTTTATGTCAAAGCTGAAAAAAGATTGGTCAGACTGCCATTTCGTTAGCCTTCACGGCAAGAACGGAAACGTAGTAAGAAGCGTCTGTTCACATGAAAAAACATTTTTCCTTCTTGGGGGAGATGTAACGGCAGCTGATATCTGCAAAAAGCTAAGCAACTATGGAAAAGGCGATATTTCGGTATATATAGGCGAAGAACTTGGATATCCCAATGAGAAGATAACTGTGGGAAAGCCTTGCGAGCTTACGGAGTACAGTGCAAGCGGATTGAGCGTACTTCTGGTTGAAAATCCCGACTATGAGCGTTTTGTTCAGTGTGGGATAGACGATGAAAAATTCGTAAGAGGAAAAGTACCCATGACTAAAAAAGAGATACGTGCAAATGTGGTCACGGGGCTTGAAATAGGCAAAAATGATGTGTGCTGGGACATAGGATGCGGTACGGGATCAGTGTCTGTGGAAATGGCTTTGATGTGCGAAAACGGAAAGGTCTGCGCAGTGGACAAAAATCCAGAAGCAGTTGGACTTACCCTTGAAAACAGCCGAAAATTCGGCTGTGATAACATTGATACGATCGAGGGTGATGCTGCTGAGATTGTAAAAGAACTTCCTGTGCCCGAATGCGTTTTCATTGGCGGTTCCGGAGGAGAAATGGAAAGCATTATTCAGACTGCACTCAGTAAAAATCGCAATATAAGACTGACTATAACTGCCGTATCTCTTGAAACATTATCGGAGTGTATCAGCATTTTTGATAAGTTTGATTTTGAAGCTGAAATTACGCAGATATCTGTAACAAGAACACGAAAAATCGGAAAACATACAATGATGTCAGCTGAAAATCCAGTATTCATCATAAAAAGGAAACAAACATGAAGAGAATAATGATTGCAGGTACGCACAGCGGCTGCGGAAAAACAACGATCACTTGTGCAATTCTTGCTGCGCTGAAAGCTCGGAAGCTGAATGTGGCTGCGTTCAAGTGCGGTCCTGACTATATAGATCCGATGTTTCATCAGAAAGTGATAGGTGTGGACTCTCACAACCTTGACAGTTTCTTTTGCGACGATGAAACTCTGAAATATCTCATGCATGAAAATAGCATAAACGCTGATATTTCCGTAGTTGAGGGCGTTATGGGATTCTATGACGGAGTGAACGGACGCGGTTCTGCACATTCGGTCTCAATGATAACCGAAACACCTGCTGTTGTCGCCATCGACTGCAAGGGCGCGAGCGAGTCAATAGGTGCGGTCATGAAAGGCTTTCTCAGCTATAAGCAGCCAAACATGATAAAAGGATTCATTTTCAACAGGCTGCCCGAGAGACTTGTACCGCGGATAAAAGAGATGTGCCGTGAACTTGGGACAACGTTTTTTGGCTATATGCCGACAAATAGCTTCACTTTTGAAAGTCGGAATCTTGGACTTGTGACTGCTGACGAAATAGGCGATCTAAAAGATAAGCTTGCTGAACTCAGCACTCTTGCGGAAGAGCATATATTTCTTGACGAGCTAATTGAAGTTTCAGAAGCTTCATTTCCAATTTTCAGAGAGCCAAAATTGCATATTGTTGAGTATAATAACAGACCAATTATTGCTGTTGCGAAAGATGCAGCTTTTTGCTTCGTATATTCGGACAATATTGCTTTGCTCGAAAAGCTCGGCTGCCGTATTGAATACTTCTCTCCGCTGAAAGATAAAAAACTTCCTGATGACTGCTGCGGACTTATTCTCAGTGGTGGATATCCCGAACTGTATGCGGAAAAGCTTTCACAGAACAATGAAATGCTGCAAGCTGTCAGAAGTGCTATTAACAGCGGCATTCCAACGATTGCCGAGTGCGGAGGTTTTATGTATCTCCATGAAAATATCATTTTGGCTGATGATGAAATATTCGGTTTTGTCGGTGCAGTTAAGGGAGATGTTTATTCGACGAAAAAGCTTCAGCGTTTCGGATATGTTACGCTTGAGGCGAAAAAGGATTGCCTTGTATGTGTTGAATCGGACAAAATTGCTGCACATGAATTTCACTATTGGGACAGTACTAACTGTGGTTCGGACTTTATTGCGCGTAAAAGTGACGGCAGGAACTGGGAGTGCGTACACGCCAATAAATCGACATATGCAGGCTTCCCACATCTTTACTTTTATGCTGATGTGAGAATTGCGGAGCGTTTTGTTGCTGCCTGCGCGGAATATGGAGAGAAACATGGACAGAATAAGCAAGATCGTTCGCACTGATAAAAAATTTGCACTTCTTGCACAGGAGCACTGGGACAGTGTTGCCAAGCCGCTTCGCAGTTTTGGTTTATTTGAAGATAATTGGAACAAAATTGCGGCGGTTCAGAAAACAGAGTCACCTGATATTTCTTCACGCGCTGTTGTGGTAATGTGTGCGGATAACGGTGTTGTCGATGAGGGTGTGACACAGACTGATCGTTCTGTGACAAGGATATGTGCTGAGGCTATAGCTTGCGGAAAATCAAATATAAATGCACTTGGCAAGATATATGGAGCGCAGGTCGTTGCTGTTGATATCGGAATTGCTGACGATGTGCAGTGCGAACAGCTTCTCAACAGAAAAGTTGCCTATGGTTCGGACAATATTGCTAAAGGTCCTGCAATGAGCTGTGAAAATGTTTTCAGAGCTGTCGAGGTCGGTATGGACATTGTTCGCGACCTTGCTGAAAAGGGCATAAAGCTTATAGTTACGGGAGAAATGGGCATTGGAAATACGACTCCGACATCTGCGCTTTCTTCGGTTTTGCTCGGACTTCCGCCTGAAGTCGTTACAGGGCGAGGTGCAGGGCTCTCAAGCGATATGCTTGAACATAAAATTGAAGTTGTAAAACGCGCAATTGCCGTCAATTCGCCGTTTTCAGATGATCCCACCGAGCTTATCTCAAAGCTTGGAAGTTACGAGATAGCAGGTATGACAGGGCTGTTCCTCGGCGGTGCGGTCTACGGTGTTACAGTTGTTATTGACGGTGTAATTTCGGCTGTTTCCGCTGTGCTTGCTTCTATGTACTCGGAAGCGTGTACGGACTATATGCTTGCAAGTCATGTTTCTGCCGAGCCTGCGGGACAGGGACTTCTCGAAAAGCTTGGGCTGAAAGCTGTCATTAACGGAGGATTGCGGCTTGGCGAAGGGACAGGCGGTATACTGCTCCTGCCTCTTCTTGACGGTGCTGCGGCAATTTATTATAACTCCCATAAATTTGAAAATTCGGGTATAGAAAGGTATGCTGAACTTAAATGATAACTCTTGTCACAGGCGGTTCAAAGTGCGGAAAATCGCGTTATGCCGAGAAAGTACTGAACCTTTTCAGCGGTGAAAAATACTATATCGCAACTATGTCTCCCGTTGGGAGCGATGCAGAAGAAATTATCATGCGTCACCGAAAAATGCGCGAGGGAAAGGGCTATATCACTGTCGAATGTCAGCGTGATATCTGCAATGCTGACGTTTCTGAAAAAAGCGGAGTTCTCATCGAATGTATGGGAAATCTCTGTGCAAATGAGATATTTGTTGGGAGCAATATTTTCAAGCCTGCGGATAAGATAGTTTCCGATATAAGAGCTCTTTCTGAGAGAGTTTTGGAGCTTATCATCGTTACAAATGAAGTGGGCTGTGACGGTGTGGAGTACTCCGCAGAAACGCTTCAATACATAAGTCAGCTTACTGAGATCAACCGAAAAATAGCTGAATTTGCAGATAATGTCATAGAATGTGTTTACGGTATACCCGTACCGCGGAAAGGGGCGGTCATTTGTTAAAGTCTTTTATTTCGGCGTTCCAGATGTACTCCCGAATCCCTATGCCGAAGGTGGAATGGAATGAAAAAAACAGGCGTTATTCTCTCTGCTTTTTCCCTGTTATAGGTGCAGTTATCGGTGTACTTACAGTGCTTTGGCAGATGCTTTGCGAAGAAGTTGATTTCGGCAATTTTATGTATGCAGCAGTGGTCATGCTGATAAATATTCTTGTTACAGGCGGTATTCATCTGGACGGCTTCTGCGATACCTGTGATGCGAGGGCTTCATGGGGTGATAAGGAGAAAAAGCTTGCCATACTCAAGGACTCACATATCGGCGCATTTGCTGCCATAAAGCTTGGTGTTTATCTTATTGTCTGCACTGCTGCTTTATCTGAGCTTTTCTTCTTTGAGGGAGCTGTTATAACAGGTCTCGGATATGTGCTTTCGCGTTCACTCAGCGGACTTACTGCCATGACTTTAAAGGCTGCCAAAAAAGAGGGAACGCTGCAAAGCTTCACAGAGCCTGCCCATAAGAAAATCAGTGTTTGTGTACTTTCTCTGTTTGCAGTTCTTTCCTGTGCGGCTATGATGTGTATTGACCTTACCACAGGTTTGGCAGTAAGCGCAGCTGCGCTGCTGACAGTGGTTTATTACCGCTATATTTCGTATAAGGAATTCGGTGGTATCACAGGTGATCTTGCAGGTTGGTTTTTGCAGATTTGCGAACTTGTCATCGCACTGACAGCTGCGGTTGTATTTAGGCTTACGGAGGTGGTCTGAACATGAGATTTATCACAGGTGGAGCTTATCAGGGCAAGGCTGAAACCGCCTGCAAGCTATTTGGGATAAAGGCTGATGAGATAATAAGCGGTTTGGACTGCGATATGGAAAAAGTATTCTCGGCAGTATGTATAAGTGACTATCACAGGCTTGTTTCGAGGCTTATGGATATGGGAACTGACCCCGTTGAGTTTACGCAGCGGCTTTGCAGCGAGAACAGCCAATGTATCATCATTATGGACGAGATAGGCTGCGGTATAGTTCCAATGGAAAAGAGGGAGCGTGTATACCGTGAAAACGTGGGACGCTGCGGATGTATCATAGCTGCCGAAAGCGATACAGTAGTGCGTGTAATATGCGGTATTGCGGAGTTTCTGAAAGGAGAAATCTGAGTGAGGATAGATCTTATTCGTCACGGTAAAACAGCAGGAAATACCGAGCTGAGATACATTGGAAGAACTGACGAGCCGCTGGCTTTTTCGGGAATTGCGGAGCTGATGAAAATAGACTATCCTCAGTGCGGAAAGCTTTTTTGCAGTTCCATGAAACGCTGTATACAGACCGCGGAGCTTATATTTCCGTCCGTTGAAATGACGATCTGCGATGAACTGAGAGAGTGTGATTTCGGCGACTTTGAGGGCAAAAATTACATCGAGCTTTCTATGGACAGCCGTTATCAGCGTTGGATAGACAGCGGCGGCGAGGCTGCTTTTCCAAACGGTGAAGCTCCTGCGGACTTCAAAAAACGCTGCATAGACGGATTTATGAAGTGCATTGAGAATGCTGACAAGGACGACCACCTTACATTTGTAGTTCACGGCGGAACTATCATGGCGATACTTGAGCATTTTGCAGTTCCGCATAAGAGCTACTACGACTGGCATATCGCCAACGGTCACGGCTATATCACAGAATTTGACGGAAATAATATTACGGTAACGGAGAAAATATGAATTACATAATTGCGGCATTGCCGCTTGTTATAGCGGCGGTGCTGGACTGTATCCTCGGCGACCCTTACAGCCTGCCGCACCCTATAAGGCTCATCGGTAAGCTCATATCACACCTTGAAGCCTTAGTGCGCAGAAAATTGAGCAATGATCTGCGAAAGGGCGGAGTATTTCTTGCACTGACAGTGATACTTATTTCGGTATCAGTGCCACTTGTGATACTCATTGCTCTGTACTCGATATCCCTGTGGCTTGGAGTTGTAGCAGAGGGCATAATGTGCTATTATCTTGTGGCTGCGAAGTGCCTCAGAGATGAGAGCATGAAGGTATATCGTGCGACTGAAAAAAATGACATCGAGGGAGCGCGAAAGGCTGTTTCAATGATAGTCGGACGTGATACGGCAGTCCTCGACAAAGAGGGCATAATAAAGGCTGCTGTGGAGACTGTTGCGGAGAATACTTCCGACGGCGTTACAGCTCCCATAATGTATATGTCACTGGGTGGAGCTGTCCTCGGAGCGTTTTATAAATCCGTAAATACTATGGATTCAATGATAGGCTACACAAATGAAAAATACGCTGATATAGGACGTTTTGCTGCGAAGTTCGATGATGTTCTGAACTATTTTCCCTCACGTCTGACAGCTCTTGCAATGGTGATGACTGCGCCTTTTATCGGACTCAGCGGAAGGGACTCCTACCGCATATGGATACGTGACGGACGAAAACACGCAAGTCCTAATTCAGCTCAGACAGAAGCAGCCTGCGCAGGTGCTCTCGGAGTTCAGCTTGCAGGCGATGCATATTACTTCGGGGAGCTCCATAAAAAGGAGTTCATCGGCGACAGGAAACGCCCGATCGAGAACGAGGATATACGCCGTGCAAACAGGCTCATGTATGCAAGCTCTGCTCTTGTATTTGCGGCTGCTATTGCAGTCAGATGTGTTATTGTGGGAGGTATCTTATGCTGAACGGAAAACACGGCGGCAATGACCTTTCACTGGATATACAGCATGATTTCTCCGCAAATCTTTCCCCACTTGGAATGCCTGAAAGTGTACGTCAGGCGGCTGCTGATGCAGTAGCTTTTTCGGACGTATATCCCGATCCGTCATGCAGAAAACTACGTGAAATGCTTTCGGAAAAGCATGGCATTTCGGCTGATAATATGGTCTGCGGAAACGGTGCTGATGATCTTATTTACCGCACTGTTTCTGCGCTAAAACTGAAAAATGCGCTCATAGTTTCGCCTGCGTTCAGCGAGTACAAAAAGGCACTTGCCGAAAACGGCTGCGAGGTCTATGAATACATTCTTTCCGAGGAAAAAGAATTTGAAGTTACGGAAGAGATCGTCTCTCATATCAGCGGTCATGATATGGTATTTCTGTGTACTCCCAACAATCCAACTGGCAGAGCTATCGAACCTGATATACTCTCAAGAATATCCCGTGAATGTGAAAAAAATGCCGCTTTTCTCTTCTGTGATGAAAGCTTTATTGGCTTTATGGACAATGCAGAAAAGTTTTCAGCTATGAACTGCATGAACGATAAAACTATTATTCTTATGTCCTTCACAAAGCTGTATGCAATGGCTGGCTTGCGGCTTGGATACGTAGTTTGCGGAGATAAGTGCATTGCGGAAAAGATAGCCTGTACGGGGCAGTACTGGAGCGTTTCCACACCTGCACAGGCAGCAGGTATAGCTGCTTTAGATGAAGAAGAATATGTCCGCAAAGCGGCTGAGCTTGTGAAAAATGAAAGGGAATACCTGGAAAAAGAACTGCATATCCTCGGGATAAAAAGCTATCCCTCAGATGCGAATTTTATCCTGTTCAGAGCTGATAAAAATCTCGGAGAGCGTATGCTGAAAGAGAAGATACTTTTGCGCTGCTGCGATGACTACAGTGGACTTGACGGCAGCTTTTACCGAATGGCAGTAAAAAAACACGAAGAAAATGAAGTATTGGTTTCCGTGCTCAGGAGGTGCGTCAATGGCTAAGGCAATAATGATACAGGGTACTATGTCCAACGCAGGAAAGAGCTTTTTTGCGGCTGCACTTTGCCGCATTTTCAAGCAGGACGGCTATTCCTGCGCACCTTTCAAATCCCAGAATATGGCACTTAATTCCTACATAACCTCTGACGGCTGCGAGATAGGCAGGGCGCAGGCTATGCAGGCAGAAGCCGCAGGCGTTGAGCCGTCGGTGCTGATGAATCCTGTGCTTTTAAAGCCCACTACTGACTGCGGTTCGCAGATAATCGTCAATGGAAAAGCTGTGTGCAATATGACCGCCGCTGAGTACTTCAAACGCAAGCGCGAGCTTGTGCCGCAGATAATGGAGTCCTATAATGCACTTTCGGCTGCGCATGATATCATCGTTATCGAGGGGGCAGGCAGTCCTGTGGAGCTCAATCTTAAATCCGATGATATCGTGAATATGGGTATGGCAGAGCTTGCGAAAGCTCCTGTACTTCTGGTGGGAGATATAGACAGAGGCGGCATTTTTGCCCAGCTTCTTGGCACTCTCAGTCTCCTTGAAAAGCAAGAGCTTGATATGGTAAAGGGACTTGTGGTGAATAAGTTCAGAGGGGATATATCACTGTTTGACAGCGGCAGAGATATACTTGAGCAGCGCGGCGGAAAGCCTGTTCTCGGAGTCGTTCCGTATCTCCGTTGCGACATCGAGGACGAGGACAGCCTTTCACGAAAACTCGACAGCAAAAGCAGTAAAGGAATTATTGACATAGCTGTAATTAGGCTGCCGAAAATATCAAATTTTACCGACTTTGATGTGTTCGCTCAGTATGACGGCGTGGGTGTAAGATATGTAACGAAGTACGAGGAGCTTGGTACTCCTGACATGATAATAATCCCTGGTACTAAGAGTACCATTGCTGATATGAAATGGCTGCGTGAGAGCGGTATGGAAATGGCTGTAAAACGATGTGCTGAAAAGTGCGTTCCCGTCTTTGGTATATGTGGCGGTTTTCAGATGCTTGGTGAAAGCATATCCGATCCCCTCGGAAGTGAAGGCGGCGGAAGTATACGCGGTATGGGAATGCTGAAATGCAGTACCGTATTCGGCTCGGAAAAGGTACAGACTCAGACAGAAGGGAATTTCTGCAATATCAACGGATTTTGGGACTTCTTCAGCGGGGCGGAGTTCAGAGGATACGAGATACACATGGGAACTACGGAAAGCGAAAGCCCTGAACTTCTGGACTGCGGCGGTGCTTATGAGGGTAATGTCTGCGGCTGTTACATACATGGTATATTCGACAGTCAGTACGTCTCGGAAAGACTTGTCAGACATCTCTTTGAACGTAAGGGTATCGCTTATCGCGGCGGTACAGTCAGCAGAGAAGAATACAAGCAGTCACAGTTTGATATGCTTGCTGACGGAGTTCGAAGAAGTATTGATATGGATATGCTTTACAGGATAATAGAGGAGGGGATATAATGGAGCTTGAATACGTTCTTCCTCAGGATATCGAACACAGAAGCTTCGAGATAATAGAGTCTGAGCTGGGCGACAGAAAGCTACCTGAGGATATACGTCCAATAGTTATGAGAGCTATACATACTACAGCGGATTTTGATTACTACGACAATATGTACTTTTCCGAGGGTGCTGTTCAGAAAGCACTTTCTGCACTTTCCGAGGGGGCTGTAATAGTTACCGATACCAATATGGCAAAGTCGGGCATAAATAAAACTGCACTTGGTAAGCTTGGCTGTACGGTGGAATGTTTCATGGCTGACAGTGACGTGGCGGAGACGGCTTCTGCAAACGGTACGACCCGTGCTGTTGCGTCGGTGGACAAGGCTGCAAAGCTTGGCAAGCCTGTTATTTATGCAGTTGGAAATGCTCCTACTGCACTTATAAGACTTCGCGAACATATCGACGCAGGCAGCTTCGTGCCGCGGCTGATAATCGGCGTTCCTGTGGGATTTGTGAATGTTGTGCAGTCCAAGGAGCTCATAATCGAAAGCGGTATCCCTTGTATCGTTGCAAGAGGCAGAAAGGGCGGCAGCAATGTTGCTGCGGCTATCTGCAATGCTCTTTTGTATATGGCAACTGGGAGAGAACAGTGATTTAACACTGCGATGAAAATGTGCTTCTGTAAAAGGGGCAAAAAACGTAAAAATTCAATGGGAAACCGTTGATTATCAAAAAAAAATTTTTTGATTTCTCTGTTTTGCATAAAATCAATATATTATTTTGTTCGTATCCGACAAAAGAATAAATCACTCAGCTGTGCATCTGCACAGCTTTTTATTTTGCGTCAAAAACAGTGCATATCCGACAGCTGACTTCGACATATCACGCGCCAAAGATGTGGTATAATCCTTTGTATATTTTGCGAGGTGATGTGTGATGATAAATATAAAAAAACTCAGAGAATGGCAGCATTTTTCCTTTGCGTTTTTCTTTTCGGTATGTGCGGCGGCTGGCTTTGTACTGTCGGGAGCAAAGGTGGGCGGAGTTGCTTCATTTGCGGATATTTCTTTAGCAGGAGCAGTTGGACTTCCGTACTCGGCTGCGGTATTTACAGGAAGCATGGTGCGCTGCATCATAAGCGGCACAGTCGGCAGGAATATAGTAAAGCTTTCGGCATCTGCACTTATCGTTATAATCAAGATGTTCCTTGAACCGAAAAACGATGAGAAGCTATGCGGTATCAATACAGGCGTGAGCGTACTTATTTCGGGTGCGGCTGTTTCAGCTGTTATAGGCGAGCTTCCGCAGAAGCTGCTTTTTTATGCTTTTTACGGTGCGCTTGCAGGCTTTACAGCATATTCGGCGGCAAGGTTTATTATGGACTTGAAGCACAAGAAAGTCATAGACGTTTCTAACAGCGGCGGATTTTCATGTGCAGTTGTATACATAGTGGCGGTATCATCACTGTGCGGAGCTGATGTTCCCGTAGTGAATGTGGGTGTAGTTATCGGCGCAGCCGTAACGCTGACGGGTGCATATTTTTACGGTCAGTCAGGTGGAGTCATATGCGGTGCGCTGACGGTCTGCGGAGCATTTCTTTCATCTTCCGAAGCAGGAATGGGAATAGTGCTTCTGCCTGCCTCGGGACTTCTCACGGGATATATGCGCAGACAGAAACCATTTACGGCGGCAGCTTTTTTTGCAGGGATAAGCTTTGTATTTACAGTGCTTACAGGACTTACTGTGAACAGCGTCGGCGGCATTATTGATATTATATGCGCGTCAGGTATTTTTATTCCTGCTGCATCGGTATTTTCTGATAAATGGGTAAGGACTGACGGGAAAGATACTTCTCTGACGGATATGATAAACACAAGAATGAGTTTTCTTTCCGAGACTGTGGGAGAGCTGAGAAGAGAGTCGGAAAGAGTTTCACAGATGCTGTCAAAAAGCTGTGATACTGTGAATGAAATAGAGGAAAATTCGGCAGAGGTGTGTTCGCTATGTTATCGCAGACCTTTCTGCTGGAAGTCAGATAAGGGCAACACATACCGCGGATTTGCGAAGCTTGCGGAAATGGGAGAGTTTGCGCAGGAGAGCTTTCCGCAGGAGCTTGCGGACTGTCTGCACAAGGAGAAGATCGAGGAAGTATTTGTGAAAAGTGCAAGAGAAAAGGCGGCTGCAAAGCTTATGGAAATGCGCTTTTCCGAGAGCCGTGAACTATTGCATGAACAGATGCTCATAACCGAGGATATCATAAGGTCAACAAGTGAGAAACTGGATATACGCTGTTCGGAAACTGTGGGGAGGAGCATAAGGCTCAAACTGGAAAAATTCGGCTTTGTGATCTCATCAGTGATAGCCTATTACAACAGCCGCAGCAGGCTTATTGCGGAGGTGTATTTCAAAGCTGAAAATGCTCCCGAAAACGGGACTAGGATATGCGATCTTATTGCAGACGAGCTGCATCTGAATATGTCTTGCACTGAGCTGATACGCTCGGGAAATGAAATGCGCATAAGGGTATACGAAAGACCGCGCTACAGCATGGAGGTATATGTTTCGTCATCATGCGCTGATAATTCGGCTGCAAACGGTGATACTTATACTGTGTTCACAGACGGTGCAGGCATGGGATATGTTGTGCTGTCCGACGGCATGGGAACAGGTAAAAATGCAGCTATGGAATCGCGTATGGTAGCAGGACTTTTCCGCAGACTTGTAAGCGGCGGAGTAAGCGTAGCGTCAACGGTAAAGCTGATAAATTCGTTCATGGTAACGAAGTCACGGGAGGAGAGCTTTGCAACTCTTGATGCGCTGTGCGCAGACCTTGATGACGGCAGCCTTACGGTGATAAAGTCAGGTGCTGCGGCAACACTTATACGCCACGGTGGGAACGTACTGAAAATAACCGCACCCACTTTCCCCATAGGCATATATGAACACTCCGAGCTGTTTGCAAGGGAGTGCGAATTTGAAGCTGGGGATATAGTGATAATGTTTTCGGACGGCATATCCGAGAACGCTTATCCGTTCATAAAAGAGCTTCTCATGGGCGGTGATGATATAAAACATATCGTGGACGAAATTTGCACAAAAGCTTATGTTTTCAATCAGACCATACACTCAGATGACGTTACGGTAATAGCTTTCAGATTAAAAGAGTAAATGAGATTGTTAACAAAATATTAACTCAAATGTCATACAGCATAGGCGAAACAAGGTCAATAGCTGTGCAATTTGTCAAGAGCGTAGGAGAAAACCTCAAAATAAATATGTCAAATTGCACTAATTAGATATGGCAATATTAGCATAACCTATAAAATTTATGTGCGTTTTTCAAAAAAGCTTGAATAATTCTGCTGATTCTGATAAAATGTATTATAGCAAAGGAGGCTGAATTATGTCTGTTAATAAAAATAACAATCTTAACGATTTTCCGCTGTACCTTTTTTACCAGGGAAAAAACTATGAAGCATATAAATTTTTTGGCGTTCATTCTAAGAAAAAGGGAAGAAGCAAGGTTTTCACTTTCAGAGTTTGGGCTCCTAATGCTGTAAGCGTATCTGTTGTAGGTGATTTCAACAACTGGGACAGAACGCAAAATAAAATGTCGCTTATCTCAGACGGTATCTGGGAGGCTGATATCCCGGGACTTAAACAGTTCGATGCTTATAAATACAGCATCGAAACTAAGGACGGCAGGATCATCATGAAAGCCGATCCTTATGCTCATCATTTTGAGACGCGTCCCGGCACAGCTTCAAAGATATACGAGAGCGATTACAAATGGGAAGATGACAAGTGGTTTGAAAATAAAAGTTCTGTGAGCATTTACAAAAGCCCTATGAATGTCTATGAGGTACATCTCAGCTCGTGGAAGAATTACGGCGAAGAGATATTCCTCGATTATGAAACATTCGCAAAGGAAATAATCCCGTATCTCAAAAAAATGTCATATACTCATGTAGAGTTCATGCCTCTTACGGAGTACCCTTACGACGGCTCGTGGGGATATCAGGTAACAGGTTACTTTGCGCCTACTTCGCGCTATGGTACTCCCGATGATATGAGAAAGATGATAGATATGTTCCATGCCGCAGGGATAGGCGTTATCCTCGACTGGGTGCCTGCACATTTCCCTAAGGACGAAGCAGGTCTTTATGAGTTCGACGGCGGCTGCTGCTACGAATACACAGATGACCGCAAGAAGGAGCATAAGGCATGGGGAACGAGAGTTTTCGATTACGGAAAGGCTGAGGTATGCTCATTCCTTATTTCAAGCGCAAATTACTGGTTTGACGAATTCCACGTAGACGGTCTCAGAGTCGATGCTGTAGCATCTATGCTCTACCTTGACTATGACAGACGTGAGGGCGAGTGGGCAGCCAATATCTACGGCGGCAACGAGAACCTTGAAGCTGTGGAGTTCCTCAAGCATCTCAATGAAGCTGTTTTTCTCAAACACCCCGACGCACTTATGATCGCCGAGGAGTCAACGGCATGGCCGCTGGTTACCAAGCCTACCGATTTAGGGGGACTCGGATTTAATTTCAAGTGGAACATGGGCTGGATGAACGATATGCTCAGCTATATGTCTCTTGATCCGATCTATCGTGCATTCAACCACGATAAACTTACATTCTCGTTTTTCTATGCATTTTCCGAGAACTATATCCTGCCTATCTCACATGATGAGGTAGTACACGGAAAATGCTCCATGATAAACAAGATGCCCGGGGAATATGAGCAGAAATTTGCTTCATACCGTGCTTTCCTTGCTTATATGATCGCACATCCCGGCAAGAAGCTTTTGTTTATGGGACAGGAATTCGGTCAGATGAAGGAATGGGATTACAAGTCTCAGCTTGACTGGGAGCTGCTTGGAACAGATTCGCACAAGAGTCTGCTGAAGTTCTCTGAAAAGCTGAATAAATTCTATATTGATAATCCTCCTCTCTGGCAGAATGACGATACATGGAACGGCTTCAGCTGGATATCCAATGACGATTACAAGCAGAGTATCATCTCTTTCAGACGTATCGACGACAATGGCGACGAGATAATAGCTGTATGCAATTTCGTTCCTGTAGAACGCCGCGATTACAGGATAGGCGTTCCGCAGAAGGGAAGATACAAGCTTATATTCAATACAGATGCTGTAGAGTTCGGCGGCTCGGGCATTACCGAAACAACGTTCAAGTCGGATAGTGTGCCCATGCATGGACATGATAACAGTATCTCAATGACCCTCGCCCCTCTCTCGGTGATATATCTTAAATTCTCACCTGTGAAAAAGCGAGAGCCAAAGGCTGTAAAGACAGAGACTGCGAAAACTCCGGTCAAGAAGCGCACAGCTTCAACAGCCAAAACTTCTGTAAAGTTGGCAAAGGCGGCTGACAAGACAGAAAAGACAAAGGCCACGGCAAAGAAAAAGACTTCTGCCAAGGCAAAATAAATTCCATTATGTTTTTTACTATCCAGGAGGAAAAATATGTATACTAAAAAAAGAGTCGTTGCAATGCTCCTTGCAGGCGGTCAGGGCAGCAGACTATATGCACTGACCAAAAATGTTGCAAAGCCCGCAGTACCATACGGCGGCAAATATCGTCTGATAGATTTTCCACTCTCAAACTGCACCAACTCAGGCATTGATACAGTTGGTGTTCTTACACAGTACCAGCCGCTGGTACTGAATGAATATATCGGAAGCGGACAGCCATGGGACCTTGATAAGATGAACGGAGGCGTACACGTTCTCCCGCCTTACGAGACTCAGGCAGGTGCTTCATGGTATGAGGGCACAGCTAATGCTATCTACCAGAATATGCGCTTTATCGAGCGTTATGATCCTGAGTATGTTGTCGTTCTCGGCGGTGACCATATCTACAAAATGGATTATTCAAAAATGGTGGATTTCCACGTTGAAAACGATGCGGACTGTACTATCTCCGTAATTGATGTACCAAAGGCTGAGGCATCACGTTTCGGCATAATGATCTGCGATGAAAAGAAGCAGGTAACAGATTTCGTTGAAAAGCCGAAGGTGCCAAAGTCCACACTGGCTTCAATGGGTATCTATGTATTCACATGGGAGAAGCTCCGCAAATACCTTATCGAAAACGAAAACGAAGCTAACGCAAAACGCGAAAAGGGTGAGCCGTGGTCAAAGGACTTCGGAAAGGATATCATCACATCTATGCTTCGCGACAAGCAGAGACTTTTCGCTTACGAATTCGAGGGCTACTGGAAGGACGTAGGAACTCTCGATTCGCTCTGGGAAGCAAATATGGACCTTCTCAGCCCGAGTGTTCCTCTTGATCTTTATGATCCGAACTGGAAGATATATTCACGTAACAGCAATATGCCTCCGCAGTATGTAGGAGATAATGCCTGCATTGAAAACTCAATGATATCAGAGGGAAGCACTATCGACGGAACTGTTGATTTCTCCATACTTTTCTCGGGCGTTACTATCGAAGCAGGTGCTTCTGTAAACTATAGTATCGTTATGCCCGGAACTGTTATAAAATCGGGTGCTGTTGTAGAGTATGCAATAATCGGAAGCGACAGCGTTATCGAAAATCGCGCTCATATCGGATCAAGTCCTGAAAGCATTGAGGACAAGGATAAATGGGGCATTGCCGTTGTCGGAAATAACGTGACTGTTTCGGCTGAAAAGGTAGTCGAGCCAAAACAGATCATCGGCGAAAATATCTGACGGAGGAATGTTACTATGAGTGTTAATTATAATGTTTTGGGACTTATCTTTGCAAGTATGCATGATTCTTATGTCAGTGAGCTGACTAAGAGGAGAACTATGGGTTCTATCCCATTTGGCGGACGTTACAGACTGATAGATTTTCCGCTTTCAAACTTCGTTCATTCGGGAGTTTCCGAGGTGGGTGTCATCACAAAGTCGAATTACGGTTCTCTCCTCGATCATCTCGGCTCAGGACGTGACTGGGATCTTTCACGTAAAAAGGGCGGACTTCATCTTCTGCCGCCGTACAGTCAGACAGGCGGTATCTATAACGGCAGACTGGATGCGCTGAATAATATATGGGGATATGTTGAGCATTCAAATGCCAAATATGTCATCATGTCGAACTGTGATGTAGTTACTACACTCAACTTCAATCCTGTGCTCAAGCAGCATATGGATACAGAGGCTGATATCACTCTGGTGTACAGCAGAGGATTATATAACTGTGAAAAGGACAACTGCACAACAGTTCTCGAATTCGATGATGAGAACAGATTAAAGGACGTTCTTGTTGATCCGCAGATAACAGGCGAGTGCAATATCTGGCTTGAAATGTGCATCGTTACAAAGGACTTTTTAAAGAAGATCGTATCCGATGCAGCAAGCCGCAACCAGTACAGCTTTACCCGTGAGATACTTCAGCGAAAGAAGGATGAATTCAAGATAATGGGCTATAAGCATGAGGGATTCTTCACAAGGATAGACAGTATCCAGGAGTACTATGCAGCCAACAGGCTCCTTCTTGATCCTGCAAAGAAAGATGCACTTTTCCAGAAAAATATGCCTGTTCTTACAAAGATAGGTGATAACGGACCTGTAAAATACGGTCTTGAGTCAAATATAAAGGATTCACTCATTGCAGACGGCTGCGTCATTGAAGGTACAGTAATCAATTCTATACTGTTCCGAGGCGTTAAAGTCGGAAAGGATTCAGTGGTCAAGGACTGCGTACTCCTTCAGGGAACAAAGGTAGGAGAAAATTGCAGCATCGCATCGGTAATAACCGATAAAAACGTTGAGATAAGCAACGAAAAGGTGCTTACAGGCTCTGAGACATATCCGCTATATATAGGAAAAGGCGGTAAGATCTGACGGCGGTGATAATATATGAAAATACTATTTGCTGCCAGTGAAGCTGTACCTTTTGCAGCTTCGGGCGGACTTGCAGACGTAGTAGGTTCACTTCCAAAAGCAATAAAATCAAAAAGGCATGACTGCAGGGTGGTCATACCTCTGTATAAATCTATCGCTCCCGAATTCCGCGATAAAATGGTATTCCTTACGAATATTACAGTTGATGTTTCATGGCGTAAGCAGTACTGCGGTATATTTATGGCGATAAAGGACGGAGTAACTTACTATTTCATTGATAATGAGTATTATTATTCAAGAGAAGGACTTTATGGATTTTATGACGACTGTGAGAGATTTGTTTTCTTTGACAGGGCTGTGCTTGAAATGCTGAAGTACATTAATTTTACTCCCGATATCATCAACTGCAACGACTGGCAGACTGCGCTGATACCTGTGTATTACAATGTTTATTACAAGTATCAGCAGGGATATGATGGTATCAAGATCGTTTATACCATACACAATATAGAGTATCAGGGCAAATACGGAAAGGAAGTTCTCAGCGAACTCATGGGTATCCCTATGTACAATGCAGGACTTATCGAGTACGACGGCTCTGTCAATATGATGAAGGGGGCTATCGAGACAAGTGACATGATAACAACGGTCAGCCCAAGCTATGCGTGGGAGATACTTGACCCGTGGTATGCTCATGGTCTCGACAGGATACTCGTTACCAAGCAGTATAAGCTGCGCGGTATAATGAACGGTATTGATACAAAGCTGTATGATCCTGATAAGGATAAAATGATAGCAGAGAACTACTCTTCCAAAAAGCTGGACGGCAAGAAAATATGCAAGGAAGCTCTCCTTGCAGAGCTTGGCATCGCACCGGGAGATGAACCTGTTATAGGTATAGTTTCACGTTTCGTAAAGCATAAAGGAATTGATCTCATAAGATGCGTATTTGAGGAGATCGTGCGCAGCGGCGTAAAATTCGCGATACTTGGTAGCGGCGAGAAGATATACGAAGATTTCTTCCTCGAAATGGCTGCAAGATATCCTGATAAAGTTTCGGTGACAGTTGGATTTAATCCCGAGCTTTCGCATAAGATATATGCGGGAGCGGATATGTTCCTCATGCCGTCACAGAGTGAGCCCTGCGGACTTGCACAGATGATAGCAATGAGATACGGAACTATCCCCATAGTCCGTGAAACAGGCGGATTAAGAGATTCTGTACGAGATAACGGCGGTGAGAACGGAAACGGTTTCACATTCAAGACGTATAATGCAAACGATATGCTTGATGCTGTGAAACGTGCCCGTCGTGATTATGAGGATAAACAGGTATGGGAAGAACTTGTTATACGTGCTATGGAGTGCGATCACAGCTGGTCGTCATCGGCTGAGCTCTATATTGATACGTATAAGCAGCTTCTTGCAGCAGAGTAATATTGACAGCACCTCAGCAATGGGGTGCTGTTGTTTATAAGTTGTGATTTTATATAAAAAAGTTCTTGAAAAATTCATAAAATTTGATTTGACAAATCCTCAAAAGGGTGTTATAATATAATCACTGTCCGGCAAGGAGCTGTTGAAAAGCAGCGGTTGAGAGAAAAAGTTTTTTGAAAAAATTCGAAAAACCTCTTGACAAGTCTGAAGGAAAGTGATATAATATTAAAGCTGTCTCGCAAGAGATGGTAAACAGCATCTTGAAAATTGAACAATGCGAATAAGAAAAGTAACGACCCTTGAGATTTC
>NZ_JAEEMU010000001.1 GCF_016283395.1 Ruminococcus sp. | reverse complement strand
GTGTAAACCTCCTTGTTGAGTATCATACCGCCAATCATAAACATCAGCCATATTACAAACACAAACAGGAAGCTTCCGAGGAAAAGCTGGAACGTATATGAAGATTCCTTCATACATGAGCAGTTGGTACGGTAACGTATATCCTTCTTGTTCATAGTAACAAGTACAAGGCTTACCACACTGATAATGATAGATACGAGTATATATGGCATATACTGGAAATAGCCTGCAAAATCAACGCTGAAGTGTGAGTTGCCCGCATTGTCTGCCCTGAACATATTTACCTCTGCGTTCTGAGACAGTGCAACTTCTGCACTTGCAACAGCCTCATCAAAGGTCTTGCCCATACTGAGATAAGCCTTTACTGAGTTGACATACTCGTCAAGCACCTGTCCCATATATACTACAGAAAAGCTGTCACTCAAATGGTAGCTGCCGAAAAGGTCTGCTGTGTCCCCTGCTTTGATCTTTTCAGCGTATCCCTTGTTGATTATGAGTGCATAATCGATTCTTTTGTAGTAAATTGAATCTATGATAATATCCCTGTCATTCTCTATTTCAACTATATCATTGCTTTTCTTTATAAAGTCTGCCAGCGCATGACTTTCGGCAGTATCGTCCTCATCGAATATACATACATTCAGTCTGCTTGCTTCAAACTTGTTTTCCTTGGTGGAAGCATTTGCAATTATTGCCGATATGGCAAAAAAGCAGACGATACCTATTAATGCTGAGGGAAGCCTGCTCCTCATTACCTTGAACATAGCCTTAAATACTTGCATATTTCTTCCTCCTTGAAGTCACAAAGCCAAGAACTATAAACATAACGGATATTGCTGCCATAGTTATGAGCTTTGATATGAAACGGTCATAGTCCTCATAGATATTGAGGCAGTAGAAGCAGTCGGAAATCACTGCTGCGGGGTTGATGTTATTGAACCACGGTATCGTTGCTGCAATAATAGCCTTCATATTGCCCATCATAAGACCGCTGCAAAAACACAGCAGCATTGATATAGAAATAAGTATCGCACTCTTTGCCTTTTCGCTTACACGAGCCAGTGAACCTACGAAGAAACCGAATGAAACGCCTGTGATACCGCCAAGTATAGCCGAAGGATAAACCAGCCACAGTCTGTCGCCGAAATCTATTTTAAGAATGAATGCAAGATAAGTAACGCAAATCAGCATACATACTGTCTGCATTATAAAGCTGCCTGTAAGACAAGCGATTATATTTATTGATTTCGGTACAGGTGAGCAGTTGTTCCTTGCACCAAGAGGTGAAAGATTTGCCTGATTTTGCATAGTGATATGCATACCTGTTATACAGCCGAACATTGCCACCATAGCGATAAGATTATAGAAATACTGTATATACATATCGGGGTTGCCCTGTGTAAGGGGTATATCCCTGCACGTAGAAGCTGTCTCAGATGTGAGTGAAGCGATGACCTCCTGTGCCTTTTCGGGAGCAGTATTTATAGCGTCCATAGCTATTTTTTCACGAACTTTATACTGCTCGATAAAGGATTTCAGCATTGTCTCGCGTATGCCCTTTTCCTTTACTGTAAGGCTGATATTGTCGGAAGTAAAGATTATTCCCTCTACCTTGCCGTCGTCAAGCATCTTTTCAGCCTTTTCCTTATCCACAAAGCTGGCTTTGAGGAAGGGTTCATCAGATTTTTCAATGCCCTCGATGACCTGTTTGAAAGCAGCATTTTCGCTTTCTTCAACTATGGCAACGGGGATTGAGCTGAATTTCTCGGTCTTTTCGTAAATGCTTCCGAAAGCTATTTTAAAACAAGTGCCGAGGATTATAGGAAAGAGTATGAGCCATATGATAAGGTCTTTTGTACGCAGACCGTTTTTCAGCTCATATTTAAGGATATGCATGAACATGGTCATTCCTCCTTGTCTCTGAGTGCAGTACCCGTAATTTCAAGGAATACATCGTTCAGCGTAGGCAGCTCGGTATATACTCTTCCGAAGCCCAGCTCGTTATTCTGCAGCACTTCAAGCACTCTTGTGAGATTGTGCTTGCCGCCAGAACAGTACACTGCAAGCTTTCCGTCGCTGTAATCCGTATCGTAAACATGGGTCAGCCCTGCTATCTCCTTAAGCACACTGTCGGGTATCTCCAGTATCTCAATGGTTATGGTCTCAGTATTCTTTATCATACGTTTGAGCTCGTCCTTGGTGCCCTCAGCCACCTTTCTGCCCTTGTCCATGATAGCTATGCGGGTACATATCTGCTCTACCTCTTCCATATAGTGCGAGGTATAGATGACTGTAGCACCGTTTCTGTTGAGCTCCTGTATGCCTTCGAGGATACGGTTTCTGCTCTGAGGATCAACTGCAACTGTGGGCTCGTCAAGGATTATGAGCTTTGGCTTGTGAGCGATACCGCAGGCGATATTGAGTCTGCGGAGAAGTCCGCCCGAAAGCTTTTTCGGATAGAACTTTCTGAAATCCCCCAGTTCTACGAACTTTATTGCTTCCTCAACATATTCCTTGCGCTTTGCCTTGTCCTTGATATAGAGTCCGCAGAAGTAGTCGATATTCTCGTAAACTGTAAGCTCATCAAAAACAGTGACATTCTGCATGATAACGCCTATTTCCTTTTTGATATCGTAGCTTACGGGAGTCATCTTCTTACCGAATATCTCGATGTCGCCCTTGTCAAAGGCAAGAAGTGACAGAAGGCAGTTTATGGTAGTGGTCTTGCCCGAGCCGTTCGGTCCGAGAAGTCCGAATACCTCCCCCTGCTTTATTTCAAGATCAAGGTGATCCAGTGCGATAAGATCGCCGTAGCGTTTTACAAGATTATTTATTTTGATAACTGTGTTTTCCATGGTAAATCCTCCCTGTTGTGTTTTACTGTAATCATTATACCTCAGCTGAAAAGCTTTTTGTAGTGTCTGGAGTCAGTTTTTGCATATGACATTTGTCACATTGTGTACTTGAAAAAAATGTACCGCTATGATATAATAATGAAAAGATCACGGCATAAAGGAGCAATTATGGACATTATCGTAATAGATGACGACAAGCTCGTAGCTCTGTCGTTAAAGACTATACTTGAAAATTCGGGCAAGGTAACTGTTACCGCTATGGGTTCAAGCGGAAATGAAGCAATAGAGCTATACAGGAACGTCAGACCTGATGTTATACTTATGGATATACGCATGGAGGGCATGACAGGTATAGAGGCAGGCGAGGTCATACTGAAAGAGTTCCCCGACGCTAAGATACTCTACCTCACCACATTCTCAGATGATGAGTACATCATCAAGGCACTGAACATGGGCGCAAAGGGATACATACTCAAGCAGGACTTTGACGGCATAGTACCTGCACTTGAAACTGTCATGGGCGGACAGAGCGTCTACGGCAATACCATAATGAACAAGCTCCCTGAGCTTATGAAGCCCAAGGAGCGGTATGACTTTGCTGCTCATGGTATCAGCGACAAGGAGCGCGAGATAATGGAGCTTGTTGCAGAGGGACTGAGCAATAAAGAGATATCGGGCAAGCTCTTCCTCGGGGAGGGCACTATCCGCAACTACATAAGCAATCTCCTTGACAAGCTCGAGCTCCGCGACAGGACTCAGCTTGCAGTATATTATTATACAGAAGTAAAAGGCATATGATATAAATAACGGGCGGATAACCGTGTTGCTAATATAGAAATTTAGACGATTATAGATGGCGGCATCTTCAACGTTCAATTAGGGACGCCTTCTCTTGCAAGGCGTCCCTCTTCCGAAAACAATTCACTGGATTGTTTTCGGAATTCACCCTTGCGATGCGCCTTCGTATTATTTCGCTGTTCTTTAAAAGCTGGGAACAGCGACCAGAGACGCCGTCTCTGGACTCCGCCAAAGGAACACAGTCCCTTTGGAATCCCGTTCATACGCTCAGCAAGTTATGTGGTGAGTCATGCAATAAATTAGCCCCGAAGGAGTTCAATGCATCGGGGCTATACGTCTATATTGGTTTATTTTGTTGTATATGGCGTTTTAATAATCAGTAAGCAAGCACGGTGTCGATTATACCCTGATAGAGATAGCCTGTCTGGCTGGCAAAATCAAATCCGAAAGCCGCAGGATTTTGCAGCTGCATAACAATTATGTATGAACCGCTTGCCTTGTATTCATCATAGTTTGAATAAGTGATCTTTTCGCCTGTGCGGTCATAAATGTTTTTAAGGCAGCCTGTTATGTACAGATAATCTCCTGCACCTGTTTCAGCAGTGCCAGTTTTAGCGTAAAACTCATAATTTTCGGGGACATAAAGTCCGAGATTGCTTGCTACTCCGCGCATACCCTCAAGAAGATTGCCGCGGCAGTTCTCTGGTATGCTTCCGAGTACTTCATATGGAGTACTTCCCTTGACAGTCTGGGTGTACGGATCGTTGGTATCCACCACCTGCTGCATGATGAACGGCTTTACCATATCGCCGAATACCGCTTCTCTGCCGAGAGCTGCAAGGTATATGGGGCAGGTGCGGACATAAGCCTGTCCGAACGCGCTTCTGCGCAGATCATCAAGGCAGTATATCTCGATATTGTTCTCGATAGGTCCGAAATCGCACTGGATAGGGTCGCAGAAATGGAATATATCGTTAAGGTCTGCAAGCACCTGTTCTGCGCCGAGTGTGTCGAATACCTTGGCGAAGAATATATTGCTTGAATTTACGAATGCAGATGTCAGAGTTCTCTCTGGAACAGGATAATATCCCGTATCGTGATCCCAGTTGACTATAGTAGCACCGCTGTCTACCCATGTGCCGTCATCGTAAAGAGTGGTTATGCCGTTTTTGTCGGCAATTACCTCTGACATTATCTTGAAGCATGAGCCGGGTGAAGCGTTCTGGAAAGCCTTGTTTGCAATAGTACCGCCCATAAGACATTCGCCGTATGACGGGTCGGCATCGAACAGCTCAGGATCATAGTTTGGATAGGATACCTCAGCCAGCAGTGAGCCGTCTGTTCTCATTACTACTATTGAGCCTGCCATGCCCATATTTGCCATATATGTTGAAAGTGCGTTCTGAACATTTGCGTCTACAGTAAGGCGTACCGACTGTCCCACGTTAGCCTTCCCGTCAACGGGTGTGGGATTATTTGTACGCAGAATATCACCGAAAACATCGTCTAAGCCTGCCGATGCCGCACTTATTAAGTTGCTGAATGAATAACCGCAGCCTTCGCCGTAAAAACGCTGATCCTGGTTTTCGTCGGCGTAAGTGCCGTATGTTATAAGGTTATAGTTAGTATCGTAGATATTACCTCTGTATACCAGTGTTGTTGTAGTAGTGGTCGTTGTTGTTTCCTCTGTTGTCGTAGCGGCTTGTGCCCCGATGTTTTCCTGCTGTGAGCTTGAATCAGAGTCGCGGTTTATCGTAACTTTTCCTACTTCCGCTGAACAGGACGGAAACGACAATACCGCCGCTGCTGCAAGCAGCGGAATAAGCCATCTTCCCCTGAAAATCATTATGATTACCGTCCTTGTATATATTAGCTTTTTCCACTTTAAATCAGTGGGAAATCTCTCTTTTTTTATTATACATTTTTTTTCTCTTTTCGTCAATACGTTTTAAAAAAGAATATAAAAAAATTCCCTTCTGCAAATACAAAAGGGAATATCTTAAAAAACGTTTTTAATTTCCTGCAACGATGTTCAGGATACCGCTGTAAAGTCCTGCGGACTGAGATGCAAATTCAAAGCCGTGAGCCTGTGGATTCTGCACCTCCATTACCAGTACATATGAACCTGTTTCGCCGTAGTTATCATAGTTGTCGTATGTCTCCGAGCCTGTGCCGTTGTTGTTCTTTGCACAGCCTGTAATATAGAGGTAATCGCCTCTCCAGCCCTCGGCTGTACCTGTCTTTGCGTAGAAGCTGTAGTTGCCGTTTGCGTATACGCCTACATCAGAGGCAACACCGCTCATACCGTTGAGGAGATTGTCACGACATTCAACAGGGATAGAAGCGATAACGTCATATGCCTTTGAGCCGTCGCCTGTCTTTGTTCTGCCGTCGGCAGGGTCAACAGTTGCTTTAAGTACGAAAGGTGTTACCATATCGCCGAATACGGCTTCTCTGCCAAGTGCTGCAAGGAAGATAGGACAGGTGAGCACCTTTGACTGACCGAATGCGCTTCTGCGCAGGTCGTCTATATCCTCTATCTCAATATTGTTGCTAAGGTCGCCGAAATCGCAGTGTATATCGTATGCGTCGTCCTTACCGAAGTGGAAAATTGTCTGAAGATCGCTGAGTACAGCTTCTTCGCCGATAGTATCAAAAGCCTTTGCAAAGAATATATTGCTTGAATTTATAAATGCGGAGCTGAGTGAACGCTCCATAGGGTAGCTTGACTTGTTTGTCTCGTGATCCCAGTTTACGATAGGGTGGTCGTTGCCGAAGTCCCATGTGCCGTCATCGTGCAGGGAATAAACCCCGTGCTTGTCGGCGATGTCTTCGGACATTATCTTGAAGC
>NZ_JAEEMU010000058.1 GCF_016283395.1 Ruminococcus sp. | reverse complement strand
GGGTGTATACTGTAACCGACTGGCTTGGACTTGTGCCGATCTTTATCTGTATGATATTCGGAGTTGTAGGTCTGGTTCAGCTCATAAAGCGGAGAAGCCTTCTCAAAGTGGATAATGATATTATTCTGCTTGGTATTTACTATATCCTTGTGATATTTGGTTATCTCATATTTGAGATGATACCTATAAACTACCGACCGATACTTATAGAAGGACGTATGGAGGCTTCTTATCCATCTTCAACAACGCTTCTTGTTATGAGCGTAATGCCGACGCTGGATTTTCAGTTGCAGCTAAGAGTGCGAAATACTAAAGTCAGGTACGGGCTTTATGCGTTTACAGTCTTATTCACGGCGTTTATGGTGGTGGGACGCACCGTTGCGGGAGTACACTGGCTGACAGATATAGCAGGCTCTGTACTGCTGAGCTCGGGACTTTACCTCATTTATCAGGGCACAGTTCAGCTCACTGACAAAAAATAACTAACGGAGAAATGAAAATGGAATTTCATGATAAATTGCAGGAACTAAGAAAAGCAAAAGGACTCACACAGGAGGAGCTTGCAAAGGAACTATATGTATCCCGTACAGCTATCTCAAAATGGGAATCGGGAAAGGGCTATCCGAATATCGATTCGCTGAAAGAAATATCAAAGTTCTTTTCCGTGACAATAGATGAGCTTCTGTCATCAGAGGAACTCATTACTGCGGCAAAAGACGAGAACCGCTCAAATATCGGGAAAATGATAGACCTACTGATAGGCATATTAGATATAATGAGCATAATGCTTATTCTTCTGCCGCTTTTTCCTGAAAAGACAGGAGAAACAGTCTCGGCGGTTGCACTGTTTGATTACACGCATATTTCGTTCGGGATAAGCTGTATCTGCTGGGGACTTTTTGCCGCACTCATCATTATCGGTGCAGTGAAGATGTTTATGAATTACAGGAACATAGAAAAGGGCAGAAGCGCAGTTACAGGCGCGTCGCTTGTACTCAGCATTATCGCAGTTTTGTTTCTGACCATAGCAAGAATACCCTATGCGGCAACAGTAGCGTTCCTGCTGCTGTTGATAAAGGGAATAATGCTTTTCAAACTTCCAAAAAGTGAGCACTGAACAGATAGGAGAGACAAATGAAATTAGAGAACTTACCGCCTGTATATGAGGCATACAGTGCAGATTATCCTGATCTTACAGTGTGCCGTGTAGTTTTGCAGGAAAAAGATCTTTACCATGTCATACATAAAGGCGGAATGATGCAGGCACAGGTATCAGGCAAATTCAGGTACGATACAAGAACGGTATCTGATTTTCCTGCCGTAGGCGATTATGTTATGGCTGATATAACCGGCGGCGACAGGGCTGTGATACATAATGTTCTTCCAAGAACAAGCGTATTTATCCGTAAAGCTGCTGGAAAGTCAAACACTGAACAGGTCGTTGCCGCAAAAGCTTTTTTGATGATAATGGAGCCGCAAAAGCGGCTCCATCTTTTTACATCATTTTAGTACCATGTTCTGAAAATACTATTATTCTGGCGCGGCGGACAGAAATAGTTCCTTAAACCAAGCAATGAACGGATAATAGAAATTATTCTCTCATTGTACCTGTTATATGTGTTCCTTATTATCGTATTTATATAATCGGGAACCGAGAACGTATTTGTTATGGTCTTATTGTCCCCGTAATGATATACCGCAGTTATCCTGTTGGATATTGCAAATGAATCGGGAGAACAAGTAAAGCCATAATATTTTCCGTCACAGCTCATAAAATCAGCGTCAAAGGCATCTGTGTATGTTTTGCCATTGATATTGAATTCCATATAGCTGTTATTCTTTTCTTCTTCTGTAAGAGAAGTAATGTCAAGGTAGAAATTAAAGCTGATCTGTCTGCTCAGAACAATACTCTGCGTCTTGAATTCAGGAAAGGGTTCAGCAGCGTATTCGCTTTGTTTTATAGTAGTGAAATTTCTCACTGTAGTATTATTATACTTGTCTCTTCCGATAAAGGATATCACGTTTTTCTTTTCTGCTGCCTGACTTAACTTATCGGAAGGAAGCTCAAATCTTACAGAACCGTTTGACAGTGCAAAAGTATCATAGTACAAACCGTTTACGTATACTTTCAGACTTGTTGTCTGCGGATCATTTACGGTTATCTGCATGATAAGATCTTTTTCAGGCTTGATAACAGCATCGGCAGGAGCGCTGACTGATATCGTATCATCAACAGCATTTGGTGTCGAGATATTCACTGCATCCGATCTGATATACGGTGAAGCGCTGTTTTCGTTATATGTGCTTGCAAGCAATGCGTCATCCGAGCTGAACTGCTCGTCAAGCCACGCTATCCTTTCGCGCATATACGATATGAATAAGTCTCTGTCGGCTATATAGCCTCTGCCGTAACCGGGCCACTGATTATTTCTGTCCCAGAGCGCACTGTCAGCCATACCCGATTCGTAAAGATATTCGCTGTCTCTTTCAAGTGCGCCGTTTTCCTTTATAACGTCTTCAAGGTAAGGCCTTATCTGCCAGTATCTGTCGGTTGCTGCCGAAATAAACAGCGGATCATCAAGGAACTCTCTGTAGAAATTCTGCGGATTTTCAAACTTTGATACCTTCCAGCCTGTTGCCTCACTGCTTATTTCCTGACTTACGATTATTGAACCTGCGCCTGTGTCAAAGTCCCATGGAGGACCGAATTTAAGGAGAGAATCATGCGGTTTATAGATATATCTGCTCTTGTAGCGCGAATCGTCATTTCCCATTATCTCCATAAGCAGCCAATAGGATACCATTGAATCAAAATCAGCAAGCTCGGTGTAATGAGTCATCTTGCCGTCTATCTCGGTATATCCGTCCTCGGAACGATAGGCGTTTTCAAAATTCTGCCAGTAATCCTGCACATAGCTCATCATTGCGTCGTTTGAAGCAAGAAATTCGGGGGATTTGAGCATTACTTTAAGTCCCGAATCTGTCATGAATTTTGATTCCTCGTCGTATTCCTCAGAGGACTCAAAAAGGTAACCGCCCGAAATGTCGCTTTCAAAGTCATAATAGTCCGATACCAGATATTCTTTTCCGTCAAAAGTAACTGTACCGCCTTCTTTTATCCATGACATATCCTCTGTCATCATATCTGTAAGCTCGTCTTTTTTGTCACCCTTTATCTTTTCCTTTTTAGCGATAGCAGAAGCGGCGTCCTTAGCTTCGCCCTCCCAGTCAAATATATCCACTCTTGCTTCTTCAATGCCTACCTGCTCGCAGAGCTGATAGTTTCCGACGTATTCACCGTTTATGACTACATCTGTCCAGACTGTCTCCATAGTGGTGAGACCGAGCTCCTTGGAAAGCTTTGAAGCAGTCGTATTTCTCAGAAGGCTTTCGTCCTGATAATTTGCAAGCAGGCACCATTTTTTGCTCTTACCCATACCGTAAAAGTCGGTCTTTTTATCGAGCTTTATCTTATATGGCTTCTTTTCCCAACCCCATGTAGTATTGCCGCGGCCTTGCATAGTCATTTTGCCGTTGTAAATCGGCTCTGCTGTATCTTCGTTGTTCTGTATGAACATTTCGCCGCTCTTGGCGTCCTTTTTAAATGCAGGGACCTGACCGTCATCTGTATTGATATAAATAACGGGAAGCTTGCTGAAGTATACCTTGTCCACTGTTTCGTATCCTTCACCGTCAAATTCCTGAACTTCTATCCACTTCTCATAGAATTCTTCTGTAAGGACAAAGCTCTCAGGATCGACCTCACTGCCGTCCGCAAGGCATCTTATCATGCTTCCTGTTGGATTATTGATCTTCAGAGCCTCTCCGACCTTCAAGTAAGTTTTGTCGATACTTATCCCAGTATTTTCTGTTTCTGCTGCAAATACTGTAAAACCTTCCTGTGAAAAGAGCTGACCGCAATTACCTGCGAACATAAGATTTGTACAGGTAAGAGCTGCTGTGGTAAAGCTGAGCATTTTTTTGAGTATTCTTCGATTAGACAATTTCAATTCCTCCTTTTAAATTTAAACCGTTTCTTTTATCTGTGTATTTCATAAAAAACATTGTTACAACATATCATCAATCCCCCTATGCAGATATATTTGCTTCTGTTTTATGTTTTATTGGAAGCATTTATGTCCTTTTTTCTAATGACAAAGTCATTGTAGCATATTTTTTCTCCCGAATGCGGATAATTACAGATTTGTAATCGGCAAGCAAATAGTACACAACTAACTCAATATATTTAATAATGGCCGCTTTGATTTTGTTAAATATAAAAGAATCTTTACAGCTGTATTATAACATGATAAATCAACACATATAAAGATTTTTTGTAAATAATGTCAATACTTCTGCGTTTTTTGTTATGTTATACAAAAAAACAGCAGCCGGAGATATTACTTCTCTGACTGCTGTAATATCTGATCTTTTCATAGATCTCCATTGCTATTGCCACTCCTTGTTCCTCCTGTACACAAGCTCTTTCTCTTATTATACAGGATTATTATTATTATTAGTGGCTCACTTTTTTATTATCATTTGTGCCATATTTGGCTCAGTTTTATTTTAGCATACATAAATAAACCATTTAACTTCACTATTTATATTCCAATCTGCATATAGTATGTATACACTATCTTATGTCCCATCGATTTCACGTTATTTCGCGGAATTTTCCATTGTTGTTCCGGACACATCATATTGACCATGCTTCCGCCGATAGAACCGGCTTCACGAGAAGTAAGGTCACCATTGTAGCCCTTCTTGAGGTCGATGCCGAGCTCGTTTGCAGACTCCATCTTAAATCTTTCAAGAGCCTCTCTGCCCTTTTCAGTCATTACACCATTGTTATTGCTATTATTGCTCATTTCTGTTATCTCCTTAATAATTTTTTGATGCCGTGATAGTATTATAGCCCTGCTATGATTTTTTATTACATGGAAAAATATGTACAATATGACGAAAATCCACTAAATGCTATATACTAATGTTTTTTATGCTTGCATTTGACACCGTATTGATAGTATAATATATATGTCTGTGTCTTTTGGTATAATTTGCGAAAAAAATAGTCTTTTCTGCTTTTATACAAGAGAAAAAGGATATGTTAACGTCTAATAATAGAAATAATTTTTAAGGAGCTATAAAAAATGCTTTGGTCAATAATCATACCGCCGATCATCTTCTTTATATCACTGTCAATAATGAATATCTGCGACAAGAAATACAGTGACAACAAGAAAAAAGATGCCTCAAAATCCACAATGAAAAACCTTGCAGCTGCCCTGGGCTGTCTTATCTGCGCAATGGTACTGCTAAGCGCAGTAACGTCAGTGGGCATGATAGACGGAGACAGCGGAATATCGCTTATAGGCTCTGCCCTTACAAGTGCCGCAGTATTCGGAGCTGTACTTTCAAAACGATACAAAGCTCCACGCATAAGTGCTTTTCTTAAAAAGAGTGCTATATGTGCTTGCGTGATACTTGCTGCGGAAGTACTTATTTTCAACGGAAAAAGCTTCACTTCACAAAAGACAGATCAGGTATTATCTACTTCCGATATCACCATCGGTTCAAATGCTGAGATCTCGGCTGATAACGATATATCCGTTACAGGCGACTCTGACATGAAGATGTACAATATTCCCGAAGATGCAAGAGTGCTTCTTGTAAGCCTTGACGCTGAAGGCGGCTCATCAACACCATTTGATGTAAAGCTCTCCATGACAGACAAAAACTTCTCAACTCAGGATATCTTAGTTCAGCATAAGCGCACCTGCGGCAGATATTCAGAGCTTTCCCTTTGTTTTGAACCATACGAAAAGCTCAACTCCCTCACACTTACATTATCAGGCGTTACAAAAACCATTAATATCCACAAAATACGCGCATTAAGTGCTGTTCCCTATTCATTCTCGAACCTGAGATTTATTCTTCTCTATATTATAGTTATAGGCTGTCTTGCAATAAAGACTTTCGGTTTTTATGCAGTGGACTACGACAGAAAGAAGCGTTCCCACGTTATCGCTGTTGCCTCCGTAATAGTATTATGTACCCTTTCGGGATTTTGTCTCCGTCAGCCAAATCAGGAAAGCAGACCATATACAGGTACTGAAAAATACACCGACGATCCATTTGCAATGACTCTCGATGCTTTTGAAAAGGATCAGGTATACCTTGACCTTGACGCTGATCCTGCTCTTGATGAACTTGAAAATGTGTATGATTCGGGACTCCGCGGCAATTCACAGGCTTTCGCCTACTGGGATCTTGCATACTACAACAGCAAATACTACAGCTATTTCGGCGTAGCTCCCGTGCTCACATTCTACTATCCTTATTATAAATTAACAGGCAAGCTGCCAACACTGGCAATGGCAAACAACTTCTACACAGTTATAGGCATACTCTTCATGTGCCTTACTGTACTTGCAGCCTTAAAGCTTCTCAAAATAAAGCCTAAGCTCCTGCTCCTGCTGCTGATGCTGCCTACAGCAACAGCCACAATGGGCTTCTGGACGCTTGGAAATGAGATAGACCGCTATACTCTGCCAACTATCTCGGGACTTTGCTTCCTGATGATAAGCTTATTCACAGGCATGACAGCCTGCACCACTGCAAAGAAGAAGCTCAAGCCCGTCCTGCTCATCATAGGCGGTACAGCTCTTGCACTTTCAGTTGCTTCACGTCCTACAGTTGCACTCTGCGGCGCAGTTCTTGTACCTTTCTTCATCGGAATACTCCTCGACAAAAAGGAAAAGCTCGGCTATCGTCTCGGACTTGCAGCAAGCTTTGTAGCTCCGCTTATTGCAGGTGCAGCACTTATAATGAAGTACAACGCCGCAAGATTTGGCTCACCGTTTGACTTTGGTGCAGCATACCAGCTCACAGTCAGCGATATCCACGCAAATACTCTCAGGCTTTCAAATCTGCCGTCGGCAATATACCACTATTTCCTGCAGGCACCAAAGTCAAAGACTTCATTCCCATTCTTTGAAACAGGCTTCAACGGACTTGAAAACTACGGCTCATATGTTTACGCAGTAATGGGCTTCGGAGCACTCACACTCCCTGTTATCCTCTTCGGTATACTTCTCCAGCCGCAGGCTTTCGGACCGAAAACAAAGGAGCTCACCGACCGCTACAGAAGATGGTTCTTAGCTATATGCCTTGCAATGTCCGTATTCCTTGCATGGGCTGACTTCTGTCTCGGCGGATTTATCACACACTATTTATTCGATATCATGCCTCTTATGACATTTGCAGCTATGATAGGCATATTCCGCGGCTGTTCAAAGCCCTCTGCTCACAAGAGCAGATACGTTCTCTCGGGTATTTCTATGGCACTGACAGTTGTATTCATCTTCGGTCAGCTCTTCAACTGGGGAGAAGGCACTATTATGAAGCACTTTCCAAGCCTTATAGATACTCTTGAAGACGCAGTTATATTCTGGAAATAAGCAAAAAGGACTGAGAAAATCTCAGTCCTTTTTCAATATCTGTGATACTTCACAAAACTCAGTCCATACTTTTGTACAAAACACTGAATTCAAAAATTATTTTTCTGATATTCAACGTTTTTGCATTGAATTCCGCCATTTTTCAGCCCATTTACAAAAGAACATCATCTCATGCAGGCGTTTTTATTCCTTTATATCATCATACTTATCAAGGAAACGATGAACACCTGCGTTGTCCTTATAGGCGATGACTGTATTCACGTTGACATTTTCAACGCTTCGGAAGATATTCTTCTCAACCTGCGGATTGACCTTTTTAAGCTCCGCAATGAGATTTTTTATCTCCAGTCGCTTCGAGACCGAGCGGCTGTCGGGAGCACAGGTAGTGCAGGTATCTGTGAATTTGCAGGCACACTGTATGAAATGCAGGTCATTATAGTCGCGCCAGTGCTTTATCTCGGCTTCTCTTACGAGATAAAGAGGACGTATAAGCTCCATGCCCTCAAAGTTGGTACTGTGGAGCTTCGGCATCATAGTCTGAACCTGTCCGCCGTAGAGCATACCCATGAGGATAGTCTCAATAACATCATCGAAATGATGTCCGAGAGCTATTTTATTACAGCCCAAAGCCTTTGCGTGGCTGTAGAGATAACCTCGGCGCATACGCGCACATATGTAGCATGGGTTCTTCTCAATATTGTATACAGAATCGAATATATCCGACTCGAATATATGCACAGGAATGGACATAGAACGTGCATTTTCCTCAATAACACGGCGGTTCTCGGGACTGTAGCCGGGGTCCATAACAAGGAACACCAACTCAAACTGGAACTTATCGTGGCGTTTCAGTTCCTGAAAGAGCTTTGCCATGAGCATTGAGTCCTTGCCGCCCGAGATACAGACAGCTATCTTGTCATTCGGCTTTACAAGCTCATATTCGTTTATAGCCTTTGTGAACTTGCACCATATGGACTTCTTGAACTTCTTCCTGATACTCAGCTCCACAGCCTCCGTGACTTCCCTGTTCTCCATTTTTACGCGGAGCCAGTCAACATAGCCGCCTTCAAGGTTGTATGCTTCAAAGCCCTTTTCGCAGAGCTTATCAGCGATATCTCCACTGATGATGCCGCTGCGGCAGCATATTATGAGCTTCTTATCCTTCGGCAGCTCCGCGGAAAGTATCTCCTCCTGCGGAATATTCACAGCTCCGTCGATATGACCGTACTCAAAAGCGGAGCTGTCACGTATATCTATTATTTTATATTCCGAATTATCGAGCTTTTCAAGCTCTGCGGCAGTAATGCCATTGTTCATTCAAACACCTCATTGTTTTTTCTCTATAGGCAGCTCTACTGTGAAAACAGTGCCCTTGCCTGCCTCGCTTTCAACTCTTACAGTACCGTTATGGTACATAACACCGTGCTTAACGATAGAAAGTCCGAGACCTGTACCCTTTATTTTCCGCGAACGGCTCTTGTCAACGCGGTAAAAACGCTCGAAAATACGCCCTATATGCTGCTGCGGTATTCCCATACCCGTATCGCTTACTGTGATTATAGCCCTCTGAGGTATATGGGATATCTTGACACTCAGGCTGCCGCCGCTTACGTTGTACTTTATGGCGTTATCGCAGAGATTGTACAGTATCTCGCCGAGTATTGTGCGGCTTCCGATAAGTGACACCTTTTCGCCTGTAAGCTCTGTTGTCACGCCCTTTTCCTCTGCGCTCAGCTTCAGTCTTTCAAGTACTTCCTCAGCAAGGCTGTACAGCTCAACGCTTTCATTCTCACGGGGAGCAGAGTCCTCGTCAAGCTTTGAAAGGGAAACGATATCATTGATGAGATTGATGAGCCTTTCGGCTTCGCTGCGTATATTTCCGCCGAACTGCGCAACGTCCTCCTGCTTTACCATACCGTTAGCCAGCATATCGGAGATGCCGTATATAGTCGTGAGAGGAGTTTTCAGCTCATGGGACACATTTGACGTAAACTCGCGGCGCATAGTTTCAAGCTCCTGCTTCTCCGTAACGTCCATGATGAATACCACAAGTCCGCATACCATGTCTATACTGTTAGCAGGACTGGCAATGACTTCACGCTGACCGCCGCCTGTACGCAGTATGCACTCCGAACGCCTGCCGCCCAGAGCATTCATGATACATCTTCTGAAATCCTCCGAATTATTGAGAGCGTAAACGCTCTGCCCCTCCGTAAATGCGCCTGCTCCGAGAAGCTTTTTCGCACTGGTATTGCAGGTTAGCACATTCAGCTTTGGGTCGGTGATTATAAGTCCCTCGTCCATAGACTCTGTCATAAGTCCGAACTGCTCACGGCTGCTCTGTATCTCGTCCATCTGACGGCTTACCTTGCTGTTCTGGCTGCGAAGCTTTTCAAGCAGAGGAGCAAGCTCTTTATAGCTCTTTTTCGTATCGGGGTGAGCAAGGTCGATATTGTTTATAGGTCTAACGATATTTCGTGATACCCTTGTTGCCGCAAGTACGGAAAATACAACGACTACAACAAGTATGAGCAGCATAGGGTTCAATACTTTCAGGAGCTGTGCTTCAAGGGATATATGTACACTTGAAACTCTTATTACAGAGCGATCTTTCAGCCTTACAGCGTAGTTTATGGTCTTTTGCATAATAGTCTTTGAATAGCGTGAGGAGCTTCCCTCACCCTTTTCAAAGGCTTCGGATATCTCTTTTCTGTCGGAATGATTTTCAAGAGCTTCGGGAGCTTCTTCCGTATCGAAAACCACCTGTCCGCGCTGATCTATCCATGTAACGCGGATATCATCGCCAAAATCGCTGCTTTCGAGAAAATCATCGCCCAGCCTTTCAACGGCAGAGGATATTATAAGTGCATGGTTTTTCACTTCTTTTTCCGCCGACTCCACCGACTTGTCGTACATTAGCGCAGTTACGAGCATTATAGCCGCTATGACCGATATCGCGCAGATAGTTATGATGCCGATAAATATTTTTTTAGTCAATAATATCGTCACCTGCCTTATATCCGACTCCGCGTATGGTCTGTATCAGATCGCCGCAGTCCCCAAGCTTCTGACGTAAAGTTCTTATGTGAACATCAACTGTACGGCTTTCGCCTGCAAAGTCATAGCCCCATATCTCTTTCAGCAGGTCGTCACGGGAAAAGACTTCTCCCCTGTGCTTCATAAGCATAATAAGAAGGTCGTACTCTTTAAGGGTGAGCACTATCTTGCTTCCGTCCGCAAATACCTCGTGTTTTGAGGGATATACAGTTATCCTGCCTAATTCCAGTTTTTCGGAAGGGATATCCGCAGTACGGCGGAGAAGTGCCTTTATACGTGAGATAAGCTCTAAAGTGCCGAAAGGCTTTGCGATATAATCATCAGCACCGCTGTCCAGTCCCTCAACTTTATCAAGCTCTGAATCCTTTGCCGTGAGCATGATAACAGGGAGCTTCTGTGTCTCGGGGTCGCTTCTCAGCTTTTTCAGCACCGAAAGACCGTCCTCCTCGGGGAGCATACGGTCAAGGAGCAGAAGCTCGGGCAGCTCCTGCGCCATAGCTTCTCTCAGAGCAGAAGGCGTTTCAAATCCTTTCGCGGTCATTCCCGAGCTTTCAAGGGCATATATAACGAAGTTCCTTATACCTGCCTCATCTTCCAGCATATATATCATAATAACGCCTTCCTTCTCAAATTTATCAATTTACGTTACGGACTATCAATTTGCGGACGCGCAATGCGCGTCCCTACATTCTCAATTCTCAATATGCAGGCCGCCAAAGGCAGCCCCTACAGTGCGGCATTTATAGTTTATGCGTGATTTACGGACGACCAATGGTCGTCCCTACAGTGCGTTTATGTTGTTTGCATCGTCAGGTATACACGGGCGCGCGGAACGCGCCCCTACACATGGTTGCCGTTTAATTATATTGTAAATTGCGGGCTGATGTGGGCATCAGCCCCTACAGCGCAGAGCCTGTGCCCCTACATTCTACTCACTATATTATACGTCTGTTCGGAAAAAAATTCAACCCCCTGTTAAAAACATCCGAAAATCCGCAAAAATGCGTCATAAATTTTTTGTGTATTTTTTAAAAAATAGTTGAATTCCTGCGCTGTTTATGGTATACTGTAATGTGCAGACTTTTGCAAATTTATAAATTCCGCCCAATTTCAGATATACTACGGACGGCGGAGGTCAGGAGATAATATGAACCTTACAAATATGTTTACTTGTTTAGCCCAGATATCAGACGCAGAAAATCCGACTATCTTCCCATTCCCATTCTCAATGCACATTGCTCTGGCAGTTATCTCTGTTATCTTTTTCAGCTACAGATTTGCAGTACAGAAAAAGCCTTTCCAGCTTATTTTCGCAATAGCTGTACCGCTTTCACTTCTCTTATGGATATCAAACAACAAGACTCTTTTCTATTCTATCGGTATAATCGAACTCGTACTCATTGTCACAGCACTTTTCACTTCTATATTCGTAAAGCCCAAGACAGCTGAGGAAAACACTTCTTCCGACAAGAAAGACAAGGAGGACTAAGCTGTGAAAATTGCAGTCCTTGACTGGTATACAGTCAATATCAGTGGTGATATCCCCACTTCTCAGCTCGAAGAGCTGGGCGATGTAAGGATAATCCCGCTTACTCCACCCGAGGAGACAGCTGCTAATATCGGAGATGCAGACATAGTGCTCTGCAACAAAGTGCTCATTACAAAGGAAGTTATGGACGCTTGCCCGAATATCAAGTATATCGGACTTTTCGCCACAGGCTTCAACAACGTGGATATAGAATATGCCGCAGAAAAAGGCATCGTTGTATGCAATGCAGGTCAGTATTCCACTGACGCTGTTGCACAGCAGACCTTTGCTTACATACTCGACCGCTACAGCCGTATAAGGGACTACGATATCGCTGTAAAGAACGGCGAGTGGGAGCGTTCACCTGCTTTCTCGTACTTCCCTGTACCTACTGCCGAGCTTGCAGGAAAGACTCTTTCCATTGTGGGTTACGGTTCTATCGGACGCAAGGTAGCTCAGATAGGCTCTGCCTTCGGCATGAATATAGTCGTAAGCACAAGAACTCAGCCAAAGGACTGCCCATATGAGGTCACAGACCTGTATACAGCCGCTGAAAAGGCTGATGTGCTCACATTCCACTGTCCCCTTACTGACAAGACAGCAGGCATCATCAACAACGAGCTCATCTCACATATGAAGCACTCTGCTATGCTGATAAATACTTCACGAGGCGGAGTTGTAAACGAAGCCGACCTTGCAAAGGCTCTCAATGACGGAAAGATAGCAGCTGCTTATCTCGATGTGCTGGTAAAAGAGCCAATGTCGCCGGATACGCCACTTAAAGGTATTGAAAACTGCGTAATCACTCCGCATACAGCGTGGGCACCTCTCGAAACAAGAGAACGCCTTGTAGACATCGTATGCAGCAATATAAAGGCGTGGCAGAATGGCTGTCCGCAGAATAAAGTCAACTAAAGGAAGCTGATCCTATGAGAAATATATCAGAAAAAAAGCGTATCGTCATAAAGCTTGGTACTTCCACACTTGCCCACAAGACAGGCAAGCTGAATATACGCCGAATGACAAATATGGTGCGCGTTATTTCCGATCTTCACAACTCAGGCCGTGAGATAATCATGGTATCTTCGGGAGCTGTAGGTCTGGGCGCAGGAAAGCTGGGTCTCCCCGAAAAGCCAAAGGATACCAAGACAAAACAGGCTGTAGCCGCTATCGGACAGTGCGAGCTCATGCACGTTTATGATGATATGTTCGCAAAATACAGCGTAACAGTGGCACAGATACTGCTCACTAAGGCAATTATTAATAACCCCAATCACTGCGAAAACTTCATGAATACCGTGGATAAGCTGGTGAATATGGGCGTTATCCCTATAGTAAACGAAAACGACACTATCGCTATTGATGAGCTGGAGCTTGAAATTGGCGAGAACGACTCCCTTTCAGCTCTCGTTGCAGAGCTTTCAAGAGCCGATCTGCTGCTGATACTCTCCGATATTGACGCTCTTTACGATGACGATCCCCGTTCAAATCCCGATGCTAAGCCCATACCTGTTGTCGAGAAGATAACTCCAGAGATAGAGGCTATGGCAGGCGGTGCAGGAACAAGTCTCGGTACAGGCGGTATGTCCACAAAGATAACCGCTGCAAAAATAGCTACAAATGCAGGCATAGACATGATAATCATGAACGGAAAAGATCCCGAAAAGCTCTATGACCTGTTTGAAAATAAGGAAATAGGCACTCTTTTCAAAGCACAATAATAAATACAGACCACTAACAACGAGGTGTAATTATGAGTTATACAGAGGAACTGGGCAAAAGAGCCAAGGCTGCGGAAGCTGCTGCCATAAGTGCTTCCACATCACAGAAAAATGATGCTCTTGCAGCGATATCAAAAGCACTTATAGCAAACAAAGACCTTATAATCGCTGAAAACGCAAAGGATATCGCAAACGCTAAGGCTAATGGTATGTCAGAAGCCAAGCAGGACAGACTCCTGCTCAACGAAAAGCGTATCGAGGACATCGCTAAAAGCCTTTACGATATCATCAATCTCCCCGATCCTATCGGCGAGGTCATCGGCGGCGGCAATCGTCCCAACGGCTTGCAGATAATCAAGACACGTGTACCGCTGGGCGTTATCGCTATCATATACGAATCACGTCCGAATGTAACTGTTGATGCTGCTGCACTCTGCCTTAAAACAGGAAACGTTGTTATCCTCAAGGGCGGCAAGGAAGCTATCAACTCCAATGTATGCCTCGGAAGCATAATGAGAAAAGCCCTTGAAGAAACAGGACTCCCTGCCGATATGATACAGGTGGTGGATAAGACCGACCGTGAGACAACTACCGAGATCATGCGTCTCAACGGCTACGTTGACGTTATAATCCCGCGCGGCAGCGCAGGTCTCATACAGGCTGTAGTAACTAACGCTTCCGTACCTGTTATCGAAACAGGCGCAGGAAACTGCCACGTTTACGTTGACGCTTCTGCCGATCTCGATATGGCAGTAGAGGTAACCGACAATGCCAAGACTCAGCGTCCTTCCGTATGCAACGCTATCGAGAGCCTTCTCGTTCACAAGGATATCGCAGAAAAGTTCCTGCCTCTCATAGCTGAACGCTTCAAGGTACATAACGTAAAGATATACGGCTGTGACAGAACTATCGCTATTCTCGGCAGCTCCGTAGAAAAGGCTACCGAAACAGAGTACGCAACAGAGTTTGATGACTACATCATCGCTGTAAAGGTAGTTGACGATGTAGATGAAGCTATCGCTCATATAAGAAAGTACAGCACAAAACATTCAGAGTGCATAATCACACGTTCACTTGAAAATGCACAGAAATTCCAGAAGCAGGTAGACGCTGCGGCAGTTTACGTAAACGCTTCAACACGCTTCACAGACGGCGGAGAATTCGGCTTCGGCGCAGAAATAGGCATTTCCACACAGAAGCTCCACGCAAGAGGTCCTATGGGACTTACTGAACTTACAACAGTTAAGTATCTGATAAACGGAAACGGTCAGGTAAGATAACTGTCTTAGTTATATATCCAGTTTTTATTTGATTTTTGGAGGTCGAAATGGCTATTAGAAAAGATCTTGACGATATGCTCAACAGTCTTATGGACGGCGGCGGCGGTGGGAGCACTCCTGCTCGCAGCCATAACACTCCCCGTTCCGTAAGAAAGAGCAAATTCGATGATATGTCGGTCGATGATCTGCTCCACGCACTTGAAGACGAGAAAAAGCATTACCTTGATGATGCCGCTCCCACTGAGGAGTATCATGAGGATACACCGCCTTCTGTATGGGAGTTCGCACCGCCGACAGAAAAAGCTTCTGAGCCTGAAATGCAGGTTGAAGAGGAAGAAGTACCGAATATCATATCCGAAGTCATGCATACAGAGGCTTCGGCTGAGATGACAAGGGTATTCGATGCTATCCCCATGAGTGAAGAGCTCCCGAAGCCTGCAAAGAAAAAGAAGATCGTCATAACAGGAGAGCTTCCTGATTATGAGGCACTCAGACGTGAAGAAGCTGAAAGAGAAAGACAGGCTCAGCTTGCCAGCGAAGCTGCTGCTGAGGAATCAAGAGCAGCGGAAAGAGCAAGAAGAGCCGCTGAGGCTGCTGCCGAGAGACAGCGTTTGATGGAAGAAGCCGAGCAGCGCAGACTTGCCCGTGAAGAGGCTGAAAGACAGCGCATAGCTGAGGAAGAAGAAAGATCACGCAGGATCGCAGAAGCCGCTGCGGAGAAAAAACGTCTCGCAGAGGAAGCTGCTGAAAGAAGAAGGCTCGAAGAAGAAGCAGAGCGTCAGAGACTGGCTGAAGAAGCTGAAAGACAGCGCATCGCCGAGGAAGAGGCTGAACGCCAGAGACTGGCTGAGGAAGCCGAAAGACAGCGCATCGCCGAGGAAGAGGCTGAACGTCAGAGACTGGCTGAGGAAGCCGAAAGACAGCGTATCGCCGAGGAAGAGGCTGAACGCCAGAGACTGGCTGAGGAAGCTGAAAGACAGCGCATTGTCGAAGAAGAAGCTAAGTATCATCGTATTGATGCAGAAGAAGAAAAGCTACGCCAGATCGAAGAAATGAAACGTCTTGCAGAGGAGATCGAAGGCAGTGCGCCCGAGACAGTTGTTTCAGGCGATATAAGTACATTTGCTCCTCCTGCCGATAAAGACGTTGATGAAGCGATAGAAGCTCTGGGCGAAGCTGCTGCGGAAGCAGTGCCCGAAATACAGGAAGAAGAAACAGAAAAGCCAAAGAAGCTCGGTTTCTTCAAGAAGCTTATGAACAAGGGGAAGGAAGAACCCAAGCCCGATGCAGATACAGAGCCTGCTCCCGAGGACGGACTGTTTGAGTCAGACGATTCTCCGTCGGCAACAGAGCTTATTGACGCAGCTATTGCTGCTATAAATCACCCCGAGGACAGCGAGAGTACCGAAACCTACAGTGATCCTGTCGGCAATATGCTGGACAATATCCGCGAGAACGCAGCAGAAGCCATTGCAGATATGGATACACCAAAGGAAGAAGCTGCTGAAACTCCAAGTGAGCCGCTGATACTCTCCGATGAAGATATAATCGCAGGACTCTCACCCGAGCTCAAGGAGCGTTTTGACGAGCTTTCCGCTGATAAACAGCAGCAGGTCATCGAAATGAGAAGAGCACAGATGGGCGCAGTTGCACCTGCTGTAATAACAGACTCAGAGTCCGAGGGCGAGGTCTTTACTGCTGAGGAGGAAGCTGTATCAGCTATTGAGGATACAGAAACGACTGAAACATCAGCTGCCGAGGAAGTTGCAGAAAAGCCTGAGACAGAAGCCGAAAAAGCATCTGAGCCTACGGAAACTGCTCCTCAAAAGCCAAAGGGCAAGATAACTTCTGCTCTGGGACGCATACTTGATGAAGATCCTGATGAGCTTATCATACAGCGCAGTGAGCATACCGAGGCCGACGAGCTCACCGCAGGTGATCCATACAAGAGAAAACGCCTTTTCACTGTTCTTGGCGTAATATTCACCATATTTGCAGTTATCGGTATCATCGCTACTATAATCAAGTGCGTTGGATTTTTTCGCAGCTTCACTTCGGGAGAAGCTAAAAAGGACAGCTTCACGCAGATGATATACCCTGCTGCTATCATGGATATAGAGCCATTCTCCGATCCGTCACAGCTCACATCCGAGCAGATAATCACAGCTACTATCTGGTCTATCATAATGGACGAAAGCAAAATATCAAAGTATGAGCTCACACTTGATACAGTTTCTATCCCAGATGTAGATGTTGAGAAGTATGCAGTAGAGCTTTTCGGTGAAAACCTGCCTGCATTTGAACACGCTACCGTAGGTCCTATCGAATCACGCTTCTATTATGCAGACGGCGTGTATAACGTAAGATCAAAGCCTATAACTCATACATACTCACCTGAGATAAAGTCTATCGTCAAGAACGGCAATACCTATACTCTCAATGTTGATTATGTTGACGAGCTCCCGCAGTGGATGGACAAGAACGTATCAAAGAAAGTTGAATTCCGCCTTACCGAAAAAGAGGACGGCACATTCAAGTTCAGTTCTATGAAGATCATTTCTGTTAATAACGGAAATATATAACAATAATGAGGTCTGAAAATAACCTCAATACTTATACAGAAATTTTTATACTGATTATTGAGAGAACCCCTTTTGAAAAAGGGGTTCTCTCAAACTCTCTCCCGAAAACTTCTGTTTTTATTTTTTTCCATATAGAGCGCGACCTGTAAACTTGCAGGTCTTTTTTATTATCTGTACGCGCTCTATATGGGAAAAAATCAGATAAAAGTCTTTGGAAAGGGGTTCGGGGGAAACCTTTCCTCAGAAAGGTTTCCCCCGATAAATTAATATAAACTTCTATATGGGTACCGAAGTTACTTTCAGACCTCTTTCTTTTACCTCAAATGTTACAATTAAGAAAAAAACTCCGTGAAATTATTACAAAAAAAATACAAATTCACAAGAATGGGTATTATAAGGCTCTAAATAGTTGACATTTTTCCGTTTTACTGATAAAATAGATATGATGCCTTTATTATGCATCGACTATTTTTAGGAGGAGGAGCTGCTTTGGGAGACAGTAAATTTTGCTACAGATGCATGGAACAGTACGATGCATCGCTTCATGTATGTCCGTCATGCGGATTTGTTGAGAGCGACGCTCATGAACCCATGTATGTCCCACCCGGTACAATACTCCACGGCAAGTACCTCTGCGGTATTCTTCTGGAATACAACGGCGAGGGTGCTACATATATAGGCACTGATATTTCTACAGGAAAGAAAGTGCATATAAGGGAATATGTCCCTATAAACCTCTGCACCCGTGTAAAAAACAAACCAACTATCAGCGTAAACTATAACAACCTTGCTAAATACAAGGCGTTTATGGCGGAATATACCGAGCTCAACAAGTCTCTTGCACGACTCAGGAACAATACCAATATACCGCCTATCCTTGATATGTTTGCCGAGAATAATACTACCTACACTATCTTTGAGTACATCGAAGGCGTTAAAATGCTGGATTATCTCAAAGAAAATGCAGGCGAGCTGAGCTGGGAACAGGTCTCAAAGATATTCCCACCGCTCTTTACTACTATCGGCATACTCCATAACGCAGGTATCATACACCGTGCAATAAGTCCTGATACTGTGTATATCACAGACAAGGGCGAGCTGAAGCTCTCAGGCTTCTGCGTATCAGCTGTAAGAACTGCCAATGCAGGTCTTGAATACGAGCTTTTCAAGGGCTATGCAGCTCCCGAGCAGTATTCTGCAAACAGCAGCAGCCGTCAGGGTTCATGGACTGATGTTTACGGAGTCTGTGCTCTCCTCTACAGAGCACTTACAGGCTGTATGCCTGTTGACTCTCTCAGCCGCTTAAAGCATGACGACCTGCACGAACCCCATGACCTTGATTCGCGTATTCCGCGCCATGTATCAAGAGTTATCATGGAAGGTATGAATTTAAACGGCAGAGACCGTATACAGACTATCACAGAGCTTGTTACAAGACTGTTTGAGCAGCCTTCCGAGGAAGAAGAGGAAGAGCTCGAAAATACAACAGTGCTCCCTGATCCTGTTCAGCCTTCATATGAACAGCAGCAGTATCAGCAGCCTGTCTACGAACAGCCTGCATATGAGCAGCCGCAGTATCAGCAGCCTGAACCTCAGAATGTGATACACCAGCGCAGTGCTCAGTCACGCCGAAATGACAGCTATAAATATGAAAAGGTCAATACCGTTGACCGCATAAAAGTCCCGATAATCATCGGACTTCTGCTGCTTGCAATACTTATGACCCTTGCGGTGATAATAATCAACCTTTTCTCAAATCCCGAAGAAGAGGATAATACAGCAGTAAAGCCGAAACGTCCGTCAGTTACCGAGAATGTAATAGACGAAGCCAAGACGACCAATACTGCCGACACAGAAATGCCTGATCTCGTCGGAAAGTTCTATGAGCACTCAAAGGAACTGTGGAAAGAACACTTTGTACTTGATGCTGACTATGCTTATAATGACGATTACGAAAACGACATGATTTATGAGCAGAGCGTCAAGGCAGGTGAAATGATCGCTCAGGGACAGGTTATCAAGGTAAAGGTCAGCAAGGGTAAGTCCTCAGCTTATATCCCCGACTACGCAGGATTGACCGTTGACCAGTACAAGAACGCTCTTGACAAGGCAGGTATCACTGATTTCAATTATCAGTTCGTTGAGTCTAAAAACTCCTACGGCAAGGCAAATACTGTAGTAGAGATACAGGTTGACGGCAAGGTAGTCCATGCAGGTGACTTCTTCAGCAACAAGGAAGGCAAGAAGCTTACAGTTTATTATGTTTCCGAGACTTCCGAAACACCGCAGTACACTACAGCTGCTCCGACTACACAGGCACCTGTAGTTACAACTCAGGCTCCTGTAGTTACTACACAGGCTCCTGTGCCTACAACTCAGGCTCCTGCACCTACAGATCCTCCGACAGAACCACCTACAGATCCTCCTGCTCCACCAGTTGAGCAGCAGCCTGTTGAAGGCGGCGAGGGCGGCGAAAATCCGCAATAATATAAGTCTTAGTACATCATATGATAATTTTAGCCCCGAGGCAGTTTAATTGCTTCGGGGCTATTTTAGTTGAGAGTTATTGTGTTCGCTCCGCTCACATTTTTTAATAATGTCGCCGAAGGCGACTCCACAACTCTCAACTCTAAACTCTAAACTCTAAACTTTTTCTATGAAATCATAAAAGCCACAGCTTACACTGTGGCTTTTATGATAAATTGTAAAGAATATCATTTATCGAAAACGACTTTCCTTACAGTCATTAACACTTCGTACCTCCTGAGAGAGTACCGCCAAAGGCTGCAAGCTGAGTCGGATCGACCTGCTGGAAATATGTAGAACCGTTAAGGGTTCCGCCTGTGTAGAAAGATGCGCCCGATGTTCCATTGCCGCCTGCCTTTAACTGACTTACAGCCTTGTCTACGATGAAAGATACTATTACCTTTCCGTCGCTTCCTACCAGTGATAATCTTGTATTTGCGGATAAATTAGCTGAAGCTGTTGCGCTTGCTGACATCTCGCTGCCACCCATGCTCATACCGCCTGACGGGCAGTTGGACACCCATGTTCCGCCCTTTACTGAGATAGTGCTGCCGCCGTCACCACAGTCAAACGGTTCGTTTCCGTTTGATATGATGTAGCCGCCGTTTATTTCAATATTACCGTTGGAATCGTAACCGTCGTGGTCGCCGTTGGTAGCGTTAACTATTGCTAAACCGCCGTTGAACTGGAGGAGATAGTTTCCTGAGTTGCCGCCGAAGCCGCCGCCTCCGAAACCGCCGCCGCCCTGTCCCCAAGGCATACCTGTGTTACCCATTCCCGAACCGTCACTGCCGCCTGCTGCATTGAAGCCGTCGTCAGTGGAGTTTACGATAACAGAACCGCTGTTCTGGTAAATTTTCTGTGCTTCGATACCCTCATAGCACTTCTCTACAGCGATAACGATATCATCGTACTTGCCGCTGTCCTTTGTGCCGATAGTGAGATCGTGGTCGGCGTGAGCTCCGTCATCAGCTGATGAAAGCTTCAATTCGCCGCCGATAAGCTGCATACTGCCGCCGCAGTGGATACAGTCATCTGAAGAGTCGATAGTGACAGTACCGCCATTGATAGTGATATCGCCTACGCTCTGCCATGTTGTGCCAGCCTCGTCATAAAGACCTACTGCCTTTATGCCCTTTGCGGAGATGTCGGTCTTGTTGGAGTTTCCGTCCATCATGCCGCCCATTCCGCCGCCACCGCCGGGTCTGCCGCCGCCGAATCCACCACCTGGATTGAAGCCGCCTGTATTCCCGCCTGTTGAGCCGCTGCCTGTATACGAGCTGCCCTCAAAGGTCTTTATAGTCAGGTCGCCGCCGTTCATGGTGAAGAACTGCTCTGCCGATATACCGTCAGCATATGATTCAATATTTATAGTACCGCCGTTGATAGTAACAATTCCGAGCTGCTTTGCTGTTGAAGAAACATCAGTAGAAGTAGCCTTGATACCGTCGCCAGCCTTTGTTTTTACTGTTACGGAGAGAGCTGAATAGTCCACCTCTGTACCGTCTGATGATGTATTGCCGATAGTGACAGTATCCTTTGCACGGATACCGTCATCAGCTGCATTTACGACCAAAGTGCCGTTATATATCTTTATATCATCCTTGCCTACGATAGCATCTGATGCGTTGCCGTTTACTGTAAGCTTGCCCTTACCCTTGAACTTTATATCGTCCTTGGAGTAGATAGCTCCCGTATCATTATCAGCATTGGTGTACTCTGTACCGTCAGAGATAGTATTCTCTGTGCCGTTCTTAGCAGCAATGATGACCTCGTCTGCGATAGATGCTACATATATAGGAGAAGTTTTAGTATTTGTAAGGCTCATGCCGCTGAGATCGAGCTCAACGACGCCGTCGGGATAGACAGTCTTGTCAACATCGACAACGATCTGTCCGCCTTTCATCTCGCCGGTTACTGTAAAAACACCAGGCTGTGAAATTGTGCAAACGTTATCCTCGACCTTTGCTTCTGTGGATGCATTCGTAGTCATTCCTGCGTCCGAAAGAGTTATTGTAAGCTCATCGGGTGAAGGAGTTGGAGTTGGAACTACATCGCTCTTGGCAATTCCTGAAGGATCAACATTATTGAACACAGTTACAAGACTGAGCTGGAACTGTGTCTGCTTGCCGTCTGTATGAGTTACGGCATTGCCTGTTGTAAGGTTCTTGAAGCCGCATGACTTAGCACCGTTGATAGTAGTATCACTGAAGAGGACATACTTGAACTTCTTCTGATACTTGACATCAACACTGTCTGTAACTATTGCATTATCCTTGCTCCATGTACCGTCATTTTCATTTTCAGGATTTGCGATACAATTGAGAAGTGCAGTAGTCTGAGTAGTGCCTGCAAGGAGCTTTTCATCTACCTGATTATCAGTAGCAGTAGCAATAACTGTACCGCCTGTGATATTAACGCCTGTTACAGCTGTAAGTCCGCGGTCACCGCCTGCGATGAGCTTACCGTCGCTGATGTCGATAGTAGTCTCAGCCTGTACAGCGTCATTGCCGGCCTTTACCTTGGTAGAACCGCCTGAGATAGCAACTGCGCCCTTGCCTGACTTGATACCGTCGCCCTCAGCTTCGATCTTGAGCTTGCCGCTCTTTACAGTAACGGACTTCTTACCCTTTACAGCGTCAGTCTTATCTGTAGAGTTCAGAGTTGTGATAGTGATATCACCGCCATTGAACTTGATATCGTTGTTACATGAAACAGCGTCCTGAGTATTTGCAGTGATCTCAAGTACGCCGTCTCCCTTTTCGCCGCCCTTGATAGTAAGGTCGTCCTTAGCTTCGATAACAGCTAATTTAGCGTTATCCCCTGAATAAGCAGTGTCTCCGTCTGTAATTGTATTGGTAGTACCGTCAACAATGTTTATAGAGGTATTCTCCGCATTTGTAACATAGACAGCAGGAGCAGTCTTACCTGTGATATTTGCATTGTTGAGGAATATCTTTACTGTTTCAGCATCTGCTGTTGTATCAGCAATATTGATGTTTATCTGTCCGTCATCGAGAGTACCGTCAACGTAGAACTCACCCGAATGTGTGATAGTAACTGTAGTACCGTCTACTGTTGCGTTATCGCCCTCGACTGTGATAGAAGTGTTCTTGAGGTGGATCTTAGTAGCTTCTGTAACAGGCGGAACGTCTGTCTTGCCGCTGCTAAGCTCGCCCTTGCCTAAGAGATACATCTGGATAGCCAGTGCGTCATTTGTGGATACACCGTCGTTTGCGCCGTTGCAGTCAGCATTTTTCCAGCCCTGTTCAGTAATGGAGTGTTCGTCCGAACCGCCTACGCCGTACTTATTAGGATTAGCAAGTGCCTGCATTATCATAACAGCATCGGAAAGATCGACCTGTCCGTCACTGTTGGCATCGCCGACCATTGTTGAAACTGCGGCATCAGCTGCAAAGCTGAAAACAGGAAGCGCGGACGCAGCAACACATACTGCTGAAAGGCCTGCAACAAGCTTCTTTAAGCCATTCTTCTTCATAAACATCATTCTCCTTTTTTAATATCGCCCATTCAAAGTCAACCAAGTTTTGACTATGATTAGATTATAATGGCTGCACCTTGAAATAATCTTAAATTTTGCTTAAACGAGCCTTAAAATTACTATTTTGGACGAATATTTTTGTTTTTTGATATCCCCACTCTACTTTTATTATACACTTTTTTACGTTTTTAAGCAATTGAGCAATCAGCACAAAAACAACATATTCGTATTGCGCATATTGCCTAATCCCCAAAACAATGCAAGAAGCAGTCCATTATTGCTGTATAAATTAAAACGACTTGCAAAAAAGCCGCATTTGCAGTATAATAGTTTTTAGTGATTAGTGATTAGTGAATAGTGAGTAGTATAATTGTGTTCGCTGCAGGCGACACCAAAACTCTCAATTCTCAACTAAATCATAATTTTGCTCCGCAAAATTATGATTTGAAGGGAGGCAGCCACTGTGAATATAGATACGAATACTCGGCAGATACTTACAGAGCTTGAAAGCTGCGGCTTTGAAGCATATATGGTCGGCGGCTGTGTCCGTGACGGCATAATGGGCAGAGAATGCCACGACATAGATATAACCACAAATGCTCTTCCAAAGCAGATATTGGAAGTTTTCAGCGATTACAGGGTGATACCTACAGGTATAAAGCACGGTACTGTTACCGTACTGTGCGGCGGCTCACCCTTTGAGATAACCACATACCGCATTGACGGTGAATACACAGACCACCGCCGCCCCGACAAGGTAGAGTTCACATCTGATATAACCGCAGACCTTGCAAGGCGAGATTTCACCGTAAATGCCATAGCAATGGACAAAAACGGCAGTATCATCGACCCTTTCGGCGGAAAAAACGATATCGAAGCAGGTGTCATCAGATGTGTGGGTGAACCCGAAAAGCGTTTCACCGAGGACGCTCTCAGGATAATGCGCGCTGTTCGCTTTTCGTCGCAGCTCGGCTTCACTATCGACGAAGCTACCGCAGCAGCCGTCCACAGCATGAAGGACGACCTTAAAAAGATATCCCGTGAACGCATACGCGAGGAGCTTGACAAGCTCATATGCGGCAAAAACTGCATTGATGTACTGCTTGGATACAGTGACATAATAACCGCAGTTATCCCCGAATTTCAGCCATGTATCGGACTCGACCAGCGTTCGCCCTACCATAAATACAATGTCTGGGAGCATATAGTCCGCGCTCTTGCTTCCGCTCCATGCGAGGATCTTCTGCTCCGCAGAGCTCTTTTCTTCCATGATATCGGAAAGCCTGTATGCATGACACTTGACGAGAACGGTCGCGGACACTTCAAAAAGCATGACAGCGTAGGTGCGGAAATGACCCGGAAGATCATGAAGGAGCTGCGCTATGACAACAGGTCAATAGCCGATGTTTCCACACTTATCGCCAACCACAGCAAAAAAATACGCTGCCGCGCAGATGTGAAGAAAATGATGTCCAATATAGGTGATGAGCTGTTCTTCAGCCTTATGGTCATGAAAAAGTGTGATAATTCGGCAAAAAACGAATTCGTACTGGAAGAGAACATCTTCTTTGACAAGCTTATCGCAATGGGACACGAAATAATCGCCAATAACGAGTGCAGAAATGTCCGCGGACTTGTTATAAAAGGCTCTGACCTTGCAGTACTGGGCTTTAAAGGCTCGGAAATAGGCTCGATGCTGCATGAGATACTTGGTCACGTCATAGACGGCGATCTTAACAACGACAAAGCCGAGATAATGGACTATGCAGAACAGAGGTGCAGTATATGACAGGAAGGATACATTCCACAGAGAGCTTCGGAACAGTAGACGGTCCGGGAATACGTTTTGTGGTATTTTTTCAGGGCTGTCCGTTGAGGTGCAAGTACTGCCACAATCCCGATACATGGGACTTTTCAGGCGGCAAAGAGACTACCGCAGAGGAGCTTATGAAGGAGTACGATTCCTATAAGGAATTCCTTAAAACAGGCGGTATCACCGCAACAGGCGGCGAACCTCTTGCACAGCCCGAATTTCTTGCAGAGCTTTTTGCACTTGCTAAAAGCAAGGGTGTCCACACCTGCCTTGACACTTCCGCAGGAGTTTACGATCCTGCACATCACGAAAAAATAGACGAAGTGCTGAAATATACCGACCTTGTGATGCTGGATATAAAGCACATCGATAACGACTGCCACAAGGAGCTTACAGGCAAAGGAAACCGCAATATACTTGCATTTGCCGAGCATATCCGTGATCTGGGCATACCCGTCTGGATACGCCACGTTGTAGTCCCCGGTATCACTGATAAATATGAGGAGCTTTTTGCGCTGGGCGAGTATCTGGCTACTCTCAGCAATCTGAAAGCACTTGATGTGCTCCCCTATCACGATATGGCAAAGCCGAAATACGCTGAACTGGGACTTGATTATCCTCTCGGCGACACACCGCCCCTCTCTAAGGAGGACGCTATAAAAGCGCGCAACACTATTATGGACGGCATACGTTCGGGACTCCGCAAACAAAAATAATATCTCACGACCTCTGACACACATCAGAGGTCTTTTTCATATAATAAATCATAATTTACATTTGTAGGGGAGCCCGCCCTCGGGCTCCCGCAATAATAATACATACCCACGCGGGAGGGCGAGGGCGCCCTCCCCTACACATTGGTTCATGTTATTTTATTGCGCAAGTTATACACGGGCGGATAATATCCGCCCCTACAATTGGCTAATGGCTAAGGGCTAAAGGCTAAAACCAGCGTGCCGTATGCTGTAAAGCGGTGGAGAGATATTATGTGCGGAATTGCAGGAGCTATCAGCTTTATTGAAGATATGCGCGAGGATATGAAGATTTACGAGAAAATGCAGCGTGCGCTTCTGCGCCGCGGTCCCGACCAGCACAGCATGACACTGACCCGTGAAGCTGCACTTATCCACACCCGTCTTGCAGTCATAGACATTGACGGCGGCAGACAGCCTATGAGCTTCGGGAAATATACGATAGTATACAACGGTGAGCTTTACAACACCGATGAACTCCGCAAAGAGCTGTCCGAAGATTTTTCATTCGATACTCATTCCGACACGGAGGTAGTCCTCAAAAGCTACATAAAATGGGGCAGCTCCTGTGTTGACAAATTCAATGGTATCTTCGCATTTGCCATATATGATGAACAGGAACACCGCGTTTTCCTTGCCCGTGACAGGATAGGCGTAAAGCCGTTTTTTTACTATGATACGGGCAAAAAGCTCATCTTTGCCTCGGAGCTCCCTGCTCTTCTTGAACACCCCGATATCCCGCATGAGATAGACGCTCAGGGCGCGGCTGAACTTCTCCTCATTGCTCCGGGAAGAACAATGGGCTGCGGTGTCATTCGCGGAGTCAAGGAGCTTACTGCAGGCTGGTGCGGCTATTACAGCGCGGAAGGACTGCGGCTGTGGGAATACTGGCGGCTTCGGGCGTATGAGCTCCACGAGAGCTTTGAGCAGACTGCCGAGCACGTTCGTGAGCTTGTCCTTGACTCTATCCACCGTCAGCTTGTTTCAGATGTGCCTGTATGCACCTTTCTTTCGGGCGGACTGGATTCAAGTCTTATATCCTCGGTGGCAGCTTCCGAGCTGAAAAAGCAGGGCAAAACGCTCTCCACATTTTCCGTAGACTACCGCGATAACGATAAATACTTCCAAAGCAGCCATTTTCAGCCTGACAGCGACCCCGAATACATCTCCTGTATGGCTGAATATCTGGGTACAGACCACCACTGGACAGTAGTGGATACTCCCGAGCTTATAGCCGCTCTCGATGAAGCCACGGAAGCACGGGGGCTCCCCGGAATGGCAGATGTGGACGCTTCCCTCCTGCTCTTCTGCCGTGAGATAAAAAAACACGGCACAGTCGCACTTTCGGGCGAGTGCGCAGACGAGATATTCGGCGGCTATCCGTGGTACAGGGATAAGGATATCCGCATGACTGACGGTTTCCCGTGGGCGCAGAGCACTGCATACCGCAAACGCTTCATCTGCAATGACTACGCCGCTAAAATAGATGCGGAGGAATACGTTTACAGCGCGTACCGTAAGACTGCCGACTACGCAATGAAGCTCCCTGAGGACAGTCCCCTGGAATACCGTATGCGCGAGATGACACAGCTGAATTTCCACTGGTTCATGCAGACTCTCCTTGACCGCAAGGACAGAATGTCCATGTACAGCGGACTTGAAGTCCGTGTACCCTTCTGCGACTACCGCATTGCCGAATACCTTTATAACGTGCCGTGGGAGTACAAGGACTATATGGGCAGAGAAAAAGGACTTCTCCGCGAAGCCATGAAGGAATGGCTGCCCGAAAAAGTCCTGTGGCGCAAGAAAAGTCCATATCCGAAAACTCATAATCCTGCGTTTCTTGAGGGAGTTACCGCGAAGCTGCGTGATATCCTTGACAACGGCGGTGAAAGGCTCACTCAGCTCGTAAAACGCGAGGAACTCGAAAAGCTGCTGCGGCATGAGGAACACGTACAATGGTACGGTCAGCTCATGAATCTGCCCCAGACTATCGCATTTTTTATTCAGCTCAATTACTGGCTGGAACGATTCGATATAAAGCTCACATAAATCATAATTTAGTAGCGTAAAAACTTGCCGAGCGTATGAACGGGATTCCAAAGGGACTGTGTTCCTTTGGCAGAGTCCAGAGACAGCGTCTCTGGTCGCTGTTCCCATTTTTTAATGAACAGCGAAATAATACGAAGGCGCATCGCAAAGGGTGAATTCAAAAACAGTCCAGTGGACTGTTTTTGAAGAGGGTGACTCCCTGCTGTGCAGGGAGATGTCCGTAGGACAGAGGGTGCCGGACACGATTAGGGTCGCCTTGCAAGAGAAGGCGTTCCATTAATGGGACGTCGAGGACGCCGTCCCCTACATTTCGGGCGGATAATATCCGCCCCTACAATAGGCTAACGGCTCAAATCAAAATTTAGCTTAATCCATTATGATTTCCATTCCCGAGATAATAAGCTTTCTCAGGTCAACGCTGTCGAATACGTCTATATCTCCGTCACCGTTTATATCAGCATATTCAAACTGCTCCTGTATCAGCAGCATCTTTCCTAACAGGTGATTTTGCAGCGTTACAAGGTCAGAGATACCAATATATCCGTCGTTGTTTAAATCTCCCACAGAATATACGGGAGCGATATTGACCGCAGGGACTCCCATAACGATATAGTTAACGCACTTGTATGTCTGTCCGTTGCTGCCGAGAGTTACCTTCTCACCTGCCTTGACCTCTTTTTTATACATCATAAATGTAACATCGTTATCCGACTTGCACAGCGTTCTCATAAGGGTATAATCGCCGAGCCACTGGGGAACATTTTCCACGCGGCTGTCGAGTCCCACATAAAGCGACATATCGCTTCCTGCCGTAAAGTACGCAGCATCGCCTGTTGTACCCTTGGCATCGCATGAAGTAAGGAGTATCTCTGCACCTTCAAGATTAGACTGGAGCTCCGAGATCTTGAACTCCCTGTCGCCGAATATGAGCGAACCTACAGCTGCATTTGAAGCTATCTTCCATGAGTCGGGATTTGCCTGTTCAGTGACTTCAACATTCTTAAAGACCTTTCCGCTCAGCGGAGGTGCGTCCTTGCCGAATACGAAGCTGTCCACATTTACAAGATAACCGCTGCCGCCTGTGAACTTTATATACAGGTCATGCTTGCCGCTGATCTTCGGTATTCCTGCTTCTATCTCCACGTAATCAGTGAAGCTTCCCGAACCTGCAAAGTCTATCTTTGCCGCAGGCTCACCGCTCATGCTGTCGAGGTAAAGCTCCATAGTACAGGTATTTCCTGCAAGCTTAGCCTTGAAGCTCTTTGCACCAGTTCCGAAGCTGATATCGCTGTACTTTGCCCAGCTGCCATTCTGAATATAGCCTATATTGCCGAAGCCTGTGCCTGCCTCGGTCTGAATTCCGTCCTGATCTGTGAAGCTCTCAGCCTCGATAGTCTCAAAAGCGGATACTGTTTTAACAGATGTGAAATTGCCGTCTGTAGGAGAAAGCTTCACAACACCCTCGGGGAACGAATTCACCGTAAGGTCATTGATGTAATACTCGATATTCATATATCCCTGACCGCAGTAATCGTCTGCATAGTCGTCGGGATCGGTCGGGTCAAGTCCGCGGGCAAGCTCCCAGCTATCGTCCATACCGTCGTTATCGGCATCGGTTATTTCCTTTTTGGTAACTGCTGACGGGTAACTGTAGGTAACTCCGCATTTTATGTTGTACTTGCTGAGATTAGCCTCAGACGAGTCATATGCCGCAGTACCGCTGCACTGTCCCGTACCGTTTTTAGTCTCCTCGGCGCACTGCCTGTCAATAGCTGTACGCTTATCAGGTGAGATACCGTTACCTGCAAAGCTAATAACGTGGTCGTATGAAGCAGCCGCACTTTCGCAAGTCATAGCTGTGGACAGGTTCTCACCGTCCGAATTTATAGGGAATGCCGTGCTGCTGTAAAGGTTATTTTTGGTTATGCCTATGCCGTCCTTGACTGTAACGCCTGCCCAGTTGTCATTAGTGACACTGTGGAACGAGCCGTCCTTGTTTATAAGGCGGTTGCCTGCACAGTATACCTTGAAATTCTCAGGCTTTGTTGTACTGTCAACGTACATATAGTGATAGCCGCCCGTTGTGGAGTTGCCTGCCTTGAGAGTATTGTTCACGTAGTTAAGATGTCCGATAGTGCCGTAAGTCGTCTGGTAGCCCCAGTCATAGATGATATTATTGGTGAAATCCGCTGTGTACTGGTCAGGCACTTTTCCGCGGAAGTTTCGGGAAACATTATGGATAATAAGGTTATGGTCAAAGGTCAGATCACCCTTGCCGAGCATTATCCCGAAACCGTGAAGCCCCTTCTTGTGTCCGCCCCATGAGTCCGCAGGACCGAGCACGGAATACTGAACGGTATAGTTTGTGTTATTGGAGTAAAGTCCCCACTGTTCATCAGTAGTCCAGCCCATTGAGCAGTGGTCGATTATGGAATTTGAGCCCTTTGCGCCGCCCCATGCGTCATTGCCCGAGCTGGTAGAAGCATAAGGCCCCGGACGTGAGCTTATATATCGGCAGATTATATTGTCTCCCGACATACCCATTTTGTAGTTTTTCAGAGTTATGCCCGAACCGCCAGGAGCAGTCTGACCTGCAATCGTAACATTGCTGGAACAGAGTATATTTCCCTGCAATTCGATAGTGCCGCTGACATCAAAAACAACTATTCTTCCCGATTTGCTTACAGCGTCGCGGAAAGAACCTTCGCCGCTGTCATTGAGGTTAGTTACGTGATATACTTCGCCGCCGCGTCCGCCTGTGGCGTATTTTCCGCCGCCTACAGCTCCGGGGAATGCAAGTATCTTCCCTGCCGCAGAAGCTGTGGTTATCCTGCCGCTCTGCTTTGGAGCATATACAGAACTGCTTCCGAAAACAGTCACTACTCCCATTAGCAGGGCAGTTAGTCTTTTCAACTCTATATTCATTTTAACACCCTCCTGATAAAAAGCTATACTTTCTATATTAACATTATACATTGTTTTCGTGAATTTAGCAATGAAATATAGTACTTTTTTACTGTGCATATTTGCTTTTTAGTGCTTTGGTATCTATTTTAACATATAATATAGTATCATCAGTAAAGAAAAGTGCATAAAAAAGAAGCTCCCCGAAGGAAGCTTCAAAACAGTTATTTAAGGTCAGATTTTTTGAATATTGCAATACCTGCGATCGTTGAAACAATGCATATACCGATATCAACAAGTATCATCCACATCAAGTTATCAGAAACAGTTGTTGGCGCATATTTAAAACAGTCAATCTGCGTACTTGGAAGACCATAATCAATAATATCTCTGACTAATTCATTTTTTACGAACATATATACAATACCAGCTATCATAGTTACAATGGTATCAAGCATAAGTGAAAGTACAAAACCGCCTGTGCTTCTTATTGAAGTACAGAGGAATACGAAAAAACTTGTGAATGCAAATAAGATAACAATTGTAAAAAGCATATTCACGAAAATTTCTTTACATGGGAATGATTCAAATCTCTGCAATGTTTTACTGAAAACGATAAGTACGAGCCAGTAAGCTAACTGATAAATAAAAGCTACAACCAATGATATTATCAGGTTTGCAAGATAAATATTAGTCCTTGAATGACCGATGATTATTTTATTTCTTATGGTATTGTTCTTGAAATCATGTATAATGAACAGACCAACTGTAACACTTATGAACATTGTCATAGTGCCTATCATACCAAATACTATTCCATCACCGACATTTACTGTCGAATCCTCAAAAATTTTTATGAATATACAGGCAGCTGCGGGGATAGCCATTATAATAGTAAGAACAACGTAAAAACGCTTTCCTTTAAAAAGTCGTCTGAAACCTTCTGCGAGTAAATTAGACATTCTGAGCACCTCCTACAAGATTCATGAAATAGCTTTCAAGACTTTCGTGATTCTCTGTCATGGAGTGAACAAAACAGTTCTTCTCATTAAGAGCGAGTACAAGAGGTGTTACCTCCACAGGTGTATAGATCTCAGCTTCATTTTCTGATGTGATATTGAATTCAGCACCCATACCGTTGAGTACATCTGCAAGAGCAGCTGTATCACTAACGTTTACACGAACATATCTGCGTGAAGCCTTTTCAAGCTCCTCAGCACTCATTTCCTTGATAACGTGGCCCTGCTCGACAAAGCCGTAATGTGTGGCAAGACGAGCAAGCTCATCGAGGATATGGCTTGAAATAAGGATAGTGATGCCCTTTTCCTGATTGAGGCGGAGAATAGTTTCACGAACTTCAATGATACCCTGTGGGTCGAGACCGTTTATAGGCTCGTCAAGGATAAGAAATTCGGGATCACCAACAAGTGAGAAAGCTATACCAAGTCTCTGTCGCATACCGAGAGAGAAGTCCTTAGCCTTTTTCTTGCCTGTATTAGCAAGACCGACCAGCTTGAGTAGCTCATCTATCTTATCGTTTGATATGCCGAGAGCCTTTGTCTGCTGGATAAGATTATCCCTTGCAGTCATATCGGGGTGAAGTGAAGGTGTTTCGACAACAGCTCCTGTCTTTATCTTGACTTCAAGAAGCTTCTTGTCACTGTTCTTTACTCCGAAAAGTGAGTATTCACCCGAAGTAGGATTGTTAAGACCCGTGATAATACGGATTAATGTAGTTTTACCTGCGCCGTTTCGTCCGACCATACCATATATTGCACCCTTTGGAACATTTAAAGTAAGATTGGTAAGTGCGTGAAATTTTCCGTACTGCTTACTGAGCTGCTGGGTCTGTAGAATGTATTCCATAATATCGACCTGCCTTTGACTATTTTATAACAATGTGATAACGTAAAAAGGCGGCCATGCTATAAGCACGACCGCCTAAAGTCGTTATTATTTATATGATCACTAAATTATTCGTTGATCTTTGTAACAACGCCTGAACCAACTGTTCTACCACCCTCACGGATAGCGAAACGGAGTCCTTCTTCGATAGCGATAGGAGTGATGAGCTCAACGTCCATAGCAACGTTATCGCCAGGCATACACATTTCCTTATCAGCTGGAAGAGTTACAACGCCAGTAACGTCAGTTGTTCTGAAGTAGAACTGAGGTCTGTAGTTGTTGAAGAAAGGAGTATGACGGCCGCCCTCTTCCTTCTTCAGTACGTAAACCTGACCGCTGAACTTTGTGTGTGGGTGAATTGAGCCTGGCTTACAAAGAACCTGTCCACGCTCAACCTGATCTCTTGTGATACCACGGAGAAGAGCACCAACGTTATCACCAGCCTCACAGAAGTCAAGAGTCTTTCTGAACATTTCAAGACCTGTAACAACTGTGTTGAGCTTCTCGTCAGAAAGACCAACGATCTCAACAGGCTCGTTTACGTTGAGCTTTCCACGCT
>NZ_JAEEMU010000045.1 GCF_016283395.1 Ruminococcus sp. | reverse complement strand
AGTTATCGTTGATGAAGCTCATCATATACGAAACGGCAGCGATGATAAAGAAAAGGCATTTGCCTACAAGTGTACGAAATATTTTTGTGACCATGCAGATGCTGTCGTAATGCTTACCGCAACGCCATTACAGACAAGCGATAATGATCTGTTCACGCTTCTCAACGTTCTTCGTCCTGATATTGTTGTGGATAAAGATACGTTTGAGATGATGTCACGTCCGAACGCTAATATCTCCCGTGCTGTACATTTAGTTCGGGCAATGGAAGAAGGCTGGAATGAAAAGGCGACAACAGAACTACTTGACCTTCAAAAAACGCAATGGGGCGATAATGTTATAGCAGAGAATCCATTGTATAATGATATATTGCGCCGCCTTGAAAGTAATGAAATAAACCGAGAAGAACGTGTAAAGCTTATTTCTGATATTGAGTCACTGCACAGTTTCGGTACTATGCTCAACAGAACCCGAAGACGTGATATACAGGATTTCTGCGTAAGACGATCTCATACTGTTTCAACTTCATTTACTGATTATCAGCAGACGCTCCACGATGAATTGTTGAATTTTGAACACGAAGCACTTTCTACACTCCATAATGCGAATTCTGTTGCTTTTATGATAAGCACGATCCGCAGACAAGCTGCAAGCTGTATTTTTGGACTTGCACCATACATCAGGGATATTATCAGCAGACGTTTGATGCAGTTGGACTATGATCCTGATAATTTAGTCAATGATGTTGATGATAAATCATTAAATGAAATCTCATCTCTTGCAAAAAAAGCGCTGATGATGGCAGATAATCTCCCCGAAAAAGACCCGAAATTTGAAGAGACATATAATATCATCTGTAAAAAACAGGAGCAGTTCAACAACAAAATAATGATTTTCAGCACATTCAGGCATACGCTGTCATATCTAAGAAGGAAACTGTCTGAATGCGGACTTAGAGTTGAACAGATCGATGGTAGTGTTAAAGATGATGCACGATACGAATTGAAATCACGTTTTGAACTTCCTCGTGAAAACGAAAATGCTATAGATATTCTTTTGTTTACCGAAGTCGGCTCAGAGGGTCTTGATTATCAGTTCTGCGATATGATGATAAATTATGACCTCCCGTGGAATCCTATGAAAATCGAACAGAGAATAGGACGAATTGACCGTCGTGGTCAGTTGAGCGATGCAGTAAACATCTACAATATCATTACCGAGGGTACGGTCGATGCAGACATATACCACAGATGCCTTATGCGTATCGGCGTATTTGAGAGAAGTATCGGCGACTGTGAAGAAATCCTCGGACAGATTGCTTCTGATATTGATTCACTCGTTTATGATACTACCCTTACAGAAGAAGAACGAAACAGAAAACTTGAACAGATGGCAGATAATGAAGTCAGAAAAATGCAGGAGCTCAACCGTCTTGAAGATGAGGAAAAAGAACTTTTCGGCTTTGATCTGACAGAACTGTCTACTTCTCAGGAAATTAAAAAAGCAGAAAATCCGTGGATTTCCGGATACTTCCTGCAAAAACTGATAGAAAACTATATTACTGCCCGTGTAGGAAAAGGTCAGTATATTTTAGGTGAATCCTCACTTAAAACACTGCGTCTATCTGCATCAGCAAGGCAGATACTGAGAGATGATCTGAAAAAGCTCTCCGGCGGACGTAATGCTCTTAGAAGAACATGGGAAAACTATTTAAGCGGTAAAAAACCTAACCATAGTATCACATTTGACCCGGAGACCGCTTCAAAAGAGCGAGACAGCTTCTTCGTTACCGCTATGCATCCTCTGGCAAAGCAAGCGGCACAATACTTTGGTCATAGTGAAGAGCCGTATTTGCATTTAACATTAAACACTTCTGATATTCCTTCGGGATCATACGTTTTTTCAATCTATGCTTGGCAATATACAGGATATAATCCCTATACAAAATTGCTTACAGTTTGTGCGAATGAAAAGATTGCCTCAGAATTACCATACCTTTTAGAAGATGCTTCTAATTCCGAAGGCAAACCAGATGGTCAGTTTGACTGGACTGACATAGAAAAACGTCATGTTAAGATGTGGCTCGAAGCCAGCGCAAAGCATAAAAGCGATATTAAATCAACCGAATCATTTAAGCTTGAAAGTATAGCGAATACATTCCGCAATAGAATTCGCTCACTGGAACAGCAGGTTCAGGACGCCTATGACGAGAATATAAAACGTATGCGTCAAAGCGAGTTGGAGACTGTTCGTGCTAAATATACTCGAAAGATTTCAGAAATAAAAGCAACTGCTGATAAGGCGGATGTTTTATCTGCTTTATTGGTAAATGGTGTCATCACGATTGTGGGGGATTAAAATGACAACACTCCGTCAATTACAAAGCGATTATGGAATGATCGACTGTCGAGATCTCGGTTCACGCAAACTAGAACAGTTGCGTGACGGTCTAAAGCAGGTTGTTTCAGCAGAGATTATTTCAGCCGAGAATGGTAAAGACTACATAGAATTGCTGAAAAAATTCAGGGAAGCTGTTGCAGAAAACGATAAGCTTCATGGTGATAACTATCCCCAGCTGCTCAACTCTCTTTTATCAGTTGGAGAAGACGGTCTGTACTCTAATAGTCTGCGCTTTATATTTGAACTAATACAGAATGTCGATGACTGCGATTATAAAGACAGTGCTGACTGTAAGCTTGATATGCGTTTTGATTTTGCAAGAGACGAAATCATATTAACATATAACGAAGTCGGCTTTTCGCCATTTAACGTATTTGCAATCACAGGTATTGCAGAAGCAGCTAAGAACGTTTCTTCTGAAAAGAATCAGATAGGTGAAAAAGGAATCGGCTTTAAATCTGTATTTGGAGTAGCAAACAGAGTATGGATCAGAAGCGGTTGGTTCTCTTTTGAACTCTATAAAGAGAATTTTACGATTCCTGTTCCGATTTATAATTCCTTTGAATACTGTAACGGAACGCAGATGACGCTATATGTACCTGGCAAAGCTAAACAGCTTTATAAGGAAATAAAAAAACAGTACTGTAAAAGAGATGCTCTTTTCTCTCGCAATCCTCTTCTGTTTTTGAATAAACTTACATCGTTAAAATTCTATTACGATGATTTCAGAAGTATGGAATTTCATGTATCCCGCACCGGAAATGATGGTTCCAATCAGTTTAAAGTTGAAAAAGGAATTGTGATTTCTGTTGATTTGCGAGACTATGAAAATGGCTCAGAAGTGAATGTGAAAGAAGAGGTACACTGCACACGATACACGTCTTATATCAAGTTTTCCAAAGAAGCCTGCCGAGCTCGTTATGGCGATAAAACGAAGGTCGGACAGGAAAACGGAAAGGCTATGATTCTATGTGTAGTTATACCAGATTCTGACTTTATTTCGGAAATCGGTAACGGGGCATTATACTCTTTTCTCCCAACTCAGCTTAAACTTACTGTACCTATCGTATGTCATGTGCCTTTCAAACTTGATGCCTCCAGAGAGTTTGTTGATCCGCAGGAGAATAATCTTTGGTTTCAGGAAGCAAGTAGATACCTGTCCGAACTCATGGATAAGGTTTTTCTTGATTATTCTCACGTTGTTAAAGAAAACATAGTCAGGTATTTACCTGATAAGGGCAAAAGCCTTTTTGCTATAAATAATGGTAAAGAGGAGTGCCTTACAGAACAAAAATGCTTTAGCGGTTCTCATTATCTTGATTTGCCGGTTTTCTATACAGTCGATAATGATTACAAGAAATCAGATGAAGTATTTTGTTTTAGTGAAAGCGAAAACATAGAAGAACCTGAAAAGGTATATAGACTTATGGGGTATCGTCTTGCACTATTCCTTTCGCCGGTTTCGGCAAGTCGTTTTTCTATAAAAATAGTAACTGGTGTAAAGCAAAAGATGTTCAAAAGGGCATTAGATTCAGCCGTTAGAACATCTGCCATTCTTGATTATCTTGACTCTGTTAATTATGATTATCCCATGGAGGTGATACGCAAGCTTGAACCTATTAAAGTATCACAGGCTCAGTTGGAAATCATCGTAAAACATAGAAAATTATCAAATACATTACGAGCAATAAGCAATGAGAATATAAAGAATAATAAGCGGTTCGGATTAGAAATAACCGATGCGGATTTTAAAGAAATATCTGACCTTTTTGATGATGAATTTGAAATGAGTGATGTTCCAGAAACTGTGAGAAATTACTTACGGTTTTGTAATAATAAATGCTTGTGTTTGGGTGAAAAAGATGATTTCTTCTTACCTTGTCATAATGTTCTTCTGTTATCCGCAAATAATCCATTATCATCATTTGCATCATTTTGCTATATGATAGATGAGAAAGATACTTTTTCAATCCTTATTAAAATGCGAGAAGCATCTAAAGAACTTGACTATTATGAAAACGGAGATTGTAGCGATGAAGAATATCTTCGCAGACTATCTAACATACGAAAAATTATCAAGGAATCACTTGGTAAAGGCGGGTATAGAAGCTATCTTGAAATTATTCTAAAAGCTGGTACAGATAGAGGTAGATTTATTCAAGAACTTCTCCAGAATGCTGACGACTGCTTGTATTACAATGAGGTTGTACCTACTTTCTCGTTATCCATGAATGGGAGTGCAATTACAACCGAGTATAATGAAATGGGTTTCACAAGAGCAAATATCCGTTCAATCACCGCCATCGGCGAATCTACAAAAAATAAGTTGCTTTCACATAGTAATCAATCCATTGGTGAAAAAGGAGTAGGGTTCAAAACCATATTTGCCATTGCATCTAAGGTTACTATTCACAGCGGAGACTATCATTTTTCGTTAAGTGACAAAGAGCCTACGATTCCCAAAATTATAAATGAAGATGTTATCGAAACGGTACCTGGTACCAAAATGGAAATCGAACTAAAAGGAGGCGAAACATTCCCAACTTACAAAGAAAAAGATATTTTGGAATTATGCCTTTGTCTGAGAAATCTGAAAAAGCTGACGATTGGAAAGCATACTGTAACCATAAGTGATACTGACGATAAAAGAACTATCTCAATCGGAAATCGTGATTTTGTTTTTAAGCGATTTCATCACTATTTTACAATTACGGACGAGACAGCATTAGAAGAACGAAAGAATGGAAGCCGTGAAATTTCTGCTGAACAACAGATTGTTTGCTATGTTCCTGAGTATTCAATCAATAAAGATTATCATTTTCCTTTATACTGTGGACTTCCAACAAAGCACAAACTCAATATACCAATGGCAATAGATGCACCATTCTCATTAACAACTTCAAGAGAAGAAATTGAAACAGAAGGATCAAAATGGAATGATATTATTCGCAGGGAAATGTATGTCGCAGTGATGAAAGTAATAGATTCACTCAAAATAGACGAACGCTCTAATATATTTAAATATCTCAAGTTTGTTTCTAGATTCCAAGGAACTATCCGCGGTTATGTTAATGACACATTTGATAACAAATATCTAAATGGATACGATTTGTTAACTCAGCTCCGTTCGAAAGAAATAATCCCCACATATAATCGTGATATTTTTGCGGTTCCTATTCAGAATACAGCTCAGCGCTATCCAGAGGCTGCCATTTATATTATCACAAAACTTTCGCTATCAGAATATGAAGAGATTAATTCTTCGTCCATTATTGATATTGGTTCGAGCGATAATGACTCTGTTTTGAACGCCTTATCATGTGAAGAAGCTGATTATTCTATGGTTATACCGATTCTATTCAAATATGCTGAACGCTTCATAAGAGATGAAGTATTCCGCAATGCTTTTTATGAATATATTTCTGAAGCACCTGCTGATTACATGTCTAAAATTAAAGAGTTGCAAATAATACCTGTATACGGAATTGAATCCAATGTTACGGAATACATAGCTTGGAAAGAAAAAAGCATTTATGTTAAACGAAATGAAACACGATCCGGAACCGATCATTATATATTGAATGAACACTATATGCCGAAATCCTTATGCGAAAAGATTTATTCTGATAACATAAATGAATGGAGCCATGAGATTGAGCGCATAAAATATAATGACAGATTAGAAGCGTTATTATGCGAAGAAGATGATATATCTGCAATATATAGCTTTTTGCTTTCTGAATATCGTTCAGGAAGGCTACTGAAAAATGGTTCCTTTAAGATCTTATCCTCATACAATGTTCCGCTCAAAAATCAGTGCAATGAGATTACATGTAAGCCCTTGTTCGTATGTGATCTTTCCAATTACTTTACTACTGAAATGATTTTGGGCATTTCAGTACATGATGAGTGTTTAGGTCTAGCTAAAGATATTGGAACTGAATCACTTAGTGGCATTCATTATGAAGATATACAATACCATAATGAACTAACAGCGGATGATATAGAAGAGTTAATTGATGATCCTGATCACTATTTCTTGAACTACGAGGAATTATTAAGAGGATTTTATCGTGAGGGGTTATTGCCTGAAGCATTATTACAAGAATATGAGTTGGATTACCTCTCTTACGGAGGATATGATACGATGGATTATGCATATGATTTTCCTAGTGAGCAAGTTGAAAATCGAGCGGTACTTATATCGCACGTAAAAAAGCTTTGTAAAACTCCTGTTAGAATAATCACAGTAGAAGAAATGTGTAAAGTTCAGAAAATAAAAACACATGATGACAGAGTTTATTCATATGATAGGAGCTATTCTAGAAACATAATTTTGAATACATATTCACCTGAAGGAAGCAGGGATTTATGCTTTTGCCAAATGTGTCGAAATCCTAAACCCAAAGTATATATAGAAGTTAACAGTATAGATATTCTGCCTGAATTCTTCTTTTCTCAACTAAGACTCGCTCTTTGCTTAGAATGTAGTAAAAGATTTGAGGCACTCAGACGTAACGAGCCAATACGAAGGGCCTTCATAAAAAGCATAAAAGACTACGTTGTTTCTGACGAAGGCAAAGTTGACATACCGATTGGAAATTTTGATACTATAACTTTTACGGCAAAGCACCTTGCAGAAATACAAGAAATTTTGAGGCAAATCCCGCCAAGGAATAAATAACATCAGTCTTATGAATCACACCTGTGCATCACCGTGCTGGCTGATATACGATATTATCGTAAATTCATGGGGCGGACTGGTGAGCGAATCAATCACGATTGTGTCAATTCTGATATCAATTATGCGGTTCGGCTGGCAAGGACTGGAGAAGGACACTGCGAAATGATAGCCGAACGGAGGAGAGTAACGGTCAGATTTCTTCCCTCGAACTACATAGGGTCGGGTGCTTTGAGTAAGTCACTGAACACTGTATCTGAAAAAGACACCAGACTTGTTCCCGAGGACAATCAAAATCCTTTTGACTTTGTCCATCTCATTCATACATAAGAGAAAAAGTGCCGAATTTTCGGCACTTTTCTTATGCTCTCTATTTTTTCCTAGACATCAAAACTACGCACTCAACGTGACCTGTTCGCGGAAAGAGATCGACTCCACAGACTTTTTCCACATTATAGCCCTTTTCACTGAGGAGCTTTGCATCTCTTGCGGCAGTAGCAGGATTGCAGGATATCATAACTATCTTCTTAGGAGCAGCTTCTGCGATAACATCTATAGTCTCAGCCGAGCAGCCCTTTCGCGGCGGATCGACTACTATGATATCGGGAGCGCAGCCCTTTTTGCGGAGCTTTCCGAACACCTCTCCTGCATCTCCGCAGTAGAAATCCGCAGTATTTATATTGTTGCGCTGCGCGTTTCTCTTGGCATTTTCAACAGCCTGAGGGATTATCTCCACGCCCACTATCTTCTTCGCCTGCTTAGCCATTGAAAGACCTATAGTGCCTGCGCCGCAGTAAAGGTCGGCAATTACCTCGTCACCCTTTGGTGAAGCGTATTCCAGAGCCTTTGCATAGAGCCTTTCAGCCTGTACGGTATTTACCTGATAGAAGGAAAGGGGAGATATCTCCACGGTATTACCGCACATTACATCTGAGATAGTATCATTTCCCCACAGAGTAACGCACTTGTCACCGAGAATGACATTGGTCTTTCTGTCGTTGATGTTCATAATGATGCTTTTTACATCGCTGAATTTCTCACACAGCTGACGGCAGAGCGCGGAAAGCTGACGGGAGATGTCCTTTCTAACAACGATACAGACCATAATCTCGCCCGAATGTGCGCCGCGGCGAATGTAGATATGTCTGACTATGCCTGTATTTGAAGCTTCATCGTAAGCGGATATCTTCTTCTCGTTTATGTAAGCTATAACAGTGTCGAGGATATCACGGAACATCTTAGGCTGTAAAGCGCAGTCCGTAACAGGTATGAGACGGTGGCTTCTCGGAGCGAAAAAGCCGCATACAGCCTTTCCGTCTATATTTGCAACAGGGTACTGAGCCTTATTGCGGTAGTGCTCGGTGTCCTCAGCACCAAGGAAAGTATCAAATTTGGGAGAAAGTCCGCCTATACGTTCAAAGGCGTCGCGGACTATGCCGTTTTTCGTGCGGCACTCAGCCTCGTAGGAGATATGTCTCAGCAGACAGCCTCCGCACTTCTTATAAACAGGGCAGGTGTTTTCGATACGGTCAGCCGAGGGGGTTACTATCTTCTCCACGATACCGTAAGCATAGCTTTTCAGCACCTTTACTATCTTTATTTCGCACACATCGCCTACAGCGGTCTCGGGTACGAATACAGCCATACCGTCAACGCGGCATACACCGCTTCCCTCGGAAGTAAGTGCAGTTATTTCGGCTGTACAGACTTGATTTTTCTCAGGCATTCCGTCACCTCCTCTTTTTTATCCATGAGCTTGTCGAAGCTCCTGATGTATTCGTAAGGGAACTTGTAATTATGGATACGCTCTATCCTGCCATCAGGGTAGACAAGCTTTGTGGAAGCTGCACAGCCTGCACCGAGAATGGTCTGAGTTTCGTCCATAATAAATATATTGTAATAGCTTTCAAAGCCTTTTTTGGCGTAGCCCACGTTTTCAAGGTTGTCCACGGTATTCTTCTGGCGGTACATATAGTAAGGCAGATAGTCGTGAGACATAAGTGCAGGTATGCTGTAGTCAACCATTTCAGCCGCAGGATTTTTGATGTTGGAACTGCCGCTCTCAAATAGATTTGCTGAACGTTTTATAGTCAGTGTATGTACAGTTATGCTTTCGGGGTCAAGCTCTATCATGCGGTCAAGAGTATGGCGGAAGCTGTCGGCGGACTCTGTAGGCAGTCCTGCAATAAGGTCGGTATTTATGTTTTTGAAGCCCACTTTCCTTGCAAGCTCAAAGGCTTTTACTGCGTCCTCGCCCGAGTGCTGTCTGCCGATGACTTTCAGAACATCATCGTTGAGAGTCTGAGGATTTACGGAGATGCGCTCTGCACCAAGCTCCTTTATGACATGGAGCTTTTCCTCGGTTATAGTATCAGGTCTGCCTGCTTCAACGCTGTATTCACGTACCTTGTCAAGGTCGAAGTTTTTCTCCACAGTCTCCATGATAGCGCGGAGCTCCTGTGCCGAAACAGATGTAGGAGTACCGCCGCCGAAGTAGATAGTATCTATCTTTGTATCGGTGTCCTTAACTATTTTTCCGATTATTTCAAGCTCGCGGCAGAGTGCGGAAATATACTCAGGCATGAGTTTCATAGCTGAGTCCATAGAGTGAGACACAAATGAGCAGTAGCTGCATCTTGTAGGACAGAAGGGGATAGACACATAAAGGCTCACAGCCGAGCTGTCTATCCTGTCAAGTATGGGAATCTGATTTACAGCCGTATCATAAGCAAGCTGCAACTTCTTGTCTGTGACTTCGTATTTATCCTTGAGTATTGAGAATATCTCATCTTTAGGGAGCTCCCGACGCATGAGCTCAATGACCTTTTTTACGGGTCTGATGCCTGTCATAAGTCCCCACGGGGGAGCAATGCCTGTTTTTTCGGAGAGAATATGATAGATAAGGCGGCATATCTCGTGCTCCTTGTCCTGAGTAGCATCAACAGTAATGCTCCTGTTTACGGGAGCTTCTCCGTGGAGCTTTACTTCTGCGGAAAGAGTATCACCGCTAACCTCAGCGATAACATATGCATCGCCCGAAGCCTCGCTGCGGTCACTTCCGAAGGAATAACGGGCAGTATTGAAGAAGAGCTTCAATGTGGCTTCGATCTCGTATTTAAAAGAATTGCCGATCAGTACAATCGGCATTTTTGAATTATCAGTCGTCATTTTTTCCTCTGAATTGTCCCAGATACGGGTTTGATTCACGTTCATAGTCAAGGGTGGTGGTCTCGTTGTGACCCGGGTATACCTTGTAATCGCCGTTAAGGTGGTATATCTTGTTCAGCGAATATGTCATAGCGGAAGCACTGCTTCCCGGGAAGTCTGTTCTGCCCACTGAGCAGCAGAAAAGTGTATCGCCCGAGAACATAGCATCGTTGCAGATATAGCACACGCTGCCCTGTGAATGTCCGGGAGTATGGAGCACACGGAATTCACATTCTCCGTCATTGATATAACAGTCGCCATATACGCAGGTCCAGTCGGTAACGGGAGTAAATGTCATGAATGACATATCCGCAGCCAGTGAATGAGCCGCACTTTCAAGCATATGTGCGTCAAGCTCATGGATATATACCTCAGCTCCCGTAGCCTTGCGGACTTCCTCAACGCCGCCGATGTGGTCGAAGTGACCGTGGGTGAGGAGTATCTTTGTAAGGCGGAGCTTTCTCATTTTGAGGAATTCCAGGAACAGTCTGCTGTCGCCGCCGATATCAACGGCAACGCATCTTCCCGGGGAAGTCTCGACTATATAGCAGTTAGCGCGGAGAGGTCCGAGCTGTAAATGATGTATCTTCATGTTAATTACTCCTTAAATAGCGGCTCTTTCTACGGAAATAACGCCCTTTATCTTTCTGAGCTTCTCGAAAAGGTTCTTGAGCTGTTCGGTGCTGGAAATAACGATAGTGCCCTCGAAAAGAGCATTTCCGTTTTTGAGGACTCTCGATGCGGAATGTACGATAGGTACTCTTGCTTCTAAGAGGATAGCGGAAATATCGTAAACAAGTCCGACTCTGTCCGTAGCAGTTACCTCAAAGCTTGTCTGTAGCTGAGTATCGCTGTTGTCAGTCCACTGTATATCAACCCAGCGGTCAAGCTCCTCGGGATTGTTTCTTGCCAGAGCAGCCTTGTAGTTGGTACAGCTTGTTGTGTGTACCGATACGCCGTAGCCTCGTGTGATAAAGCCGATGATATCATCTCCGGGGAGAGGATTACAGCACTGTGCGAACTTTATGAGCATATCGTCTATCTGGTCGAGAACTATACTGCTGCGTCCGTTTGGCTTTGGCTTGATGAGCGGTACTACAGACGGTTCATCGCTTTCATGCTGCTTTTCGTACTTGTCTTTAAGTCTCGGCATTATCTTTGAGAGAAGTATACCGCCGTAGCCTATGGAAGCGTAGAAATCCTCGAGAGTATCGCAGTTATGGCGTTTGAAGTCGTCCTGTAAGAACTCGGTGTACTGTTCTTCGGTAAGGTTTATCCTGTGACGCTTGAATTCGCGTTCAAGCTGAGTCTTACCCTCGATGATATTCTCCTCACGGCGTTCCTTCTTGAACCATGAGCGTATCTTCGAGCGGGCTTCGTTGGTCTGGACGATGCTGAGCCATGCACGGTTAGGACCTTTATCTGAATCCTTACTTGTGATTATCTCGCATATCTGACCTGTCTGGAGCTTATAATCCAGCGGCACTATTCTTCCGTCCACCTTTGCGCCTGTGGTCTTGTGACCTATCTCGGTGTGGATACGGTAGGCAAAGTCGATGACAGTGGAATTTATAGGCAGGCTCACGGACATACCCTTTGGAGTCATAACGACTATATCCTCGGGGTCAAGATCGGTCTTGATGATGCGGACTATCTCCTCAACGTCGTCTGAGGTCTGCTGAGCTTCGATGACCTGACGTACCCATGCAAGACGCTGTTCCATTTTGTCCTTGCCCTGTATGCCCTCTTTGTACTTCCAGTGTGCAGCGATACCGTATTCGGCTGTTTCATGCATATCCCATGTGCGTATCTGCACCTCAAAGGGGATACCCTCCTTGCCGAGAACAGTTGTGTGGAGAGACTGGTACATATTGTTCTTAGGTGTGGAGATATAGTCCTTGAAGCGGTTTGGCAGGGGTTTGAACATATCGTGGATAAGTCCGAGAACGTTATAGCACTCGGCAATAGTGGTAACGATTATACGTACAGCGTATTTATCGTATATCTCGTCAATGTTCTTATGATTGATGAATATTTTGCGGTAGATGCTGTATATACTCTTTACTCGTCCGTCTATCTGAGGCGGCTGTGAAAAATCCTCTGACTTGAAACGCTGAGCGATACGGCTCTTGATTATCTCAATAAAAGCTTCACGCTCTTCCTTTTTGTTTTCAAGGATATTCTCGATCTCCGAGTAAGCGTAGGGGTCAAGGAAATGGAAAGCCAGATCCTGAAGTTCTTCTTTCATGGTTCTGATACCGAGCCTGTGAGCGATAGGAGCATAGATATTCATGGTTTCAAGAGCGGTATTACGCTGTTTTTCCATAGGACGATATTTCAGTGTACGCATATTGTGGAGACGGTCACTGAGCTTGATTATCATTACTCTGATATCCTGAGACATGGCAAGGAGTATTTTGCGGATATTCTCAGCCTGCTGTTCCTCTTTTGTAGAGGTAGGTATTTTGCTCAGTTTTGTTACGCCGTCAACGAGGAGTGCAACGTCCTGACCGAAGCGTTTTTTCAGATCGTCAAGAGTAGCGTCTGTGTCCTCGACTACATCGTGCAGGAGTGCAGCGCATATGGTATCCGTGTCCATACCAAGTTCCAGCAGAGTATAGGCTACAGCCAGCGGATGAGTGATATAGGGCTGACCCGATGAACGTTTCTGACCCTCATGAGCCTTTGCAGCGAACTCATAGGCAGAGATTATCTTGCTCAGATCATACTGCTTGTCGTCTGTGAGTATTTTCTGTATGATCTTTTCAATGGTGAAATCGTCCTTGAAATCGGGGATATCCTTGAGAAAGTCCTCCGGATTGCTTGGGATAGCAGATTCTGGTATGGGTATCTCTCTTTCGTGATGTATGAGATTTGATACATTCATGTCATCTGTCATATCTATTCTCCTTTATCAGTGGCTTTTTGCCAGCTTGCTCCTGAGTGAGACAAGAACGGCAGCCGAATCCAGATCGGCTTTCTGTGAGACTTTAACTCTTTTTATCTTTGTATCTGAACATGAGACTGTGACCAGTCCCAGCTGTCTCAATGCTTCTGCGGCTATGCAGAACTTACAGTAATTGATATTTCTGTCATTTAGCCTTATATACAGCGTATCGGAGCATATTCCCTCGTTGGGGATAGCTTTGTATATCTTTACAACGTCATCTCGTGACGGATACATACTTGGGTAATAGTTCTGCGGAAGCTCCTCACCGCGCAGGAAAGCTTCAAAGGCGGAATTTGCCGCGAAGTACTTGTTCTGCTCGAACATATGCGGACGTATATCGCATACAACTATGCTTACCGAGGTCTTTCCGCGGAATTCGTTTATACCGAGATTAACTATCATATCGCATATATCGCCCTTTGCCAGACCTGTTTCACTTGGCGACTTTCTGAATATGAGCGCGTCAGCCTGAGTGAAGCCGAGCTTTATATGCAGCTTTGTGTGAGCACCGTCGGAAAGTGGCATGATATCGGTTATCTCAGCTTTTTCAATGTAGAAAAGAGGCTTTTCGTTATCAGTACCGAAGGGTTCGAGAACACTGAGTCCCTGTACATTCTCAACGGTAAGCTCCGTGGGAGATATAGGTATATCGGCTTTTATCTCCGCTATAGGCATGACCTTGTGGTTTTCGAGGGCATATTTTTCAAGGAGCTGTCCGAACTCATCAGCTTTGCCGTTTTTTATGGTGAAACCGCCTGCACCCGGGTGTCCGCCGAACTTTTCAAGCACATCTGAGCAGGCAGTAAGTGCATCGAATACCGAGAATTCACCGAAAGAACGGGCTGAACCGCGTATCTCTCCCTCAGTTTCGGAAGCAATGAAACAGGGCTTTCCGAACTTCTCAACTATCCTCGAAGCAACGATGCCGATAACGCCGTGATGCCAGTCTTTACCGCAGAGGAAGATGACTCTTCCGCGGATAAGCTTCGGTTCTTTGTCTATCATGGCTTCTATTTCGGAAATAATTGAGTTTTCAGCGTCCTTGCGCATATTGTTGAGCCTGTCCAGTTCACGGGCGGCTGTCAGGGCTTCATCGTAGTCCTCACAGAGGAACAGCTCCGCCGCTGTTTTAGGAGAGCCGAAGCGTCCTGCGGCATTTATCCTGGGAGCTAAACCAAAGCCGATGACCTGAGAGTCCACAGGCTTGTCCGTAAGTCCGCAGACCTCTTTAAGAGCCATTATGGACGGACGATCAGAATTGCTCAGCAGCTCCATACCGTATGATACAAGGAAGCGGTTTTCGCCTGTAAGGCTTACTATATCGGCAACTGTAGCAATTGCGGCAAGGTCGCCGAACTGTTCAAGAGCCATAGTGTAGTCGCCGCCGTCAAGGGCAGCAACGAGTTTCAGTGCTATGCCTGCACCGCACATATATTTGAAAGGGGAGAAGCAGTCGTGCCTGTGAGGGTCAGCTACAGCCTCTGCTCGGGGGAGCAGTTCGCCCTGCTGGTGGTGGTCGGTAACTACCAGCTTCATACCCTTGGAGTATATATATTCAGCTTCGGAAATTGCGGAAATACCGTTATCCACGGTGACTATAAGTGAAGCTCCTTCCTCGGCTATGCTGTCTATGGCTTTCATATTGAGTCCGTAGCCCTCGGAGCGTTCGGGGATATAGTAGAAAACGTCCGCTCCTGCTTCGGCAAGGTAGGAATAGAGTATTACTGTAGCCATTATGCCGTCACAGTCGTAATCCCCGTAAATGCAGATGCGCTCATCGCTGTCAATGGCAGCATTTATGGTATCTGCGGCTTTCTGCATATCTTTGATGAGAAACGGGTCTGAGAGCTCGGAAACGTTGAGGGCTTCCATGACCGATTCAGGCGATGAATAACCTTTTGAGGCTATAGCAGCGGCTGCAAGAGAGCTTACACCGCAGCTGAGCATAAGTGAAGATACAGTTTTTCTGTCGGGCATACCGACTGTCCATTTTTTCATACAACTACTCCCGAAAAAGCATAATATACACAACAAATAATTATAACATAAAAATATGAAAATATCAACAGCCGCAGCGAAAAAAATGAGCCCTAAGCAATTAGCCCTTAGCCTGTAGGGAACGCCGCCCCTACAATTATGAATTGATACTGCTCTCAACTTGCTAAAGGCTATGGGCTGAACACGTCAGGAGATGCTTTCTATTTTCACACGGAGCTTCTTGATGATTTTCTTTTCGAGCCTTGATATATATGACTGTGAGATGCCGATGCAGTCTGCCACTTCTTTCTGCGTTTTTTCCTTGCCGTCAATGAGTCCGAAGCGCATTTCCATTATCTCACGTTCACGCTTGCCAAGTTCGGACACCGCACTTCTCAGTATATCGCGTTCTGCCTCTGTTTCAATGCCCTTGCTCACGATATCGTCGTCAGTGCCGAGAATATCCGACAGGAGAAGCTCATTGCCGTCATAGTCTATATTCAGCGGCTCATCAATAGAAAGGTCATTGCGGTACTGTGAGGACTTCCTCAGAAACATGAGTATCTCGTTCTCGATACACCGCGAAGCATAGGTGGCAAGCTTTATATTCTTCGTCGGACAGAAGGTGTTCACAGCCTTGATGAGTCCGATAGTTCCGATAGAAATCAGATCTTCTATGCCTATTCCCGTAGACTCGAACTTTTTCGCTATGTATACCACAAGACGGAGATTATGCTCTATAAGGCAGTTTCTGGCACTTGTATCATGGAGCATGAGCCGTGAAAAGACTTCTTCCTCCTCCTGCCTTGTAAGAGGCGGCGGAAGTGTGTCCGAGCCGTTGACGTAAAAAACCTCGCCTTGCAGGTGCTTTTGCAGAAATGTTCTGATTTTTTTGATGATGTTCATATTTTCTCCTTCTTTCCTATATTTTCAGCAGCTTTGGATTGAACACGGCTTTCCCACCACATTCACCGAAGCCGATAACAGCGTCTACAGGCTTCTTTTCGCCGCTTGTACAGCTTATAATAACTTCATCGGGGCGAAATACAGGTATGAGTCCGCTTCCCGAAACAGCCGTACAGGGGAGCAGTCTGAATCCGCGGGGGAGATGAGCTATATCAAGCTCAGAGCCTGTAAGCTCTGTGAAGTATTCGGCTGCACATATTATAACGGGTGATCCGCTGAAATGATCCACAAGACCGTTACCTGTGTCCGCAAGACCGTTTACTGATATGACTTTGCTCCTGCTGCGTATAAACACTCGGTAGCTCCCCTCGGGAGTCCTGTCCACCCATATTCTCAGCAGCCTTACAGCTCCGTAAAGAGCAGCTGTAGTAAGTATAAGTATGAGCAGAGAGAAGTCTATGTAAAAGCAGGCGTTGTTAAAGTGCATGAACTCAGGCTTGAAAAGGGAATAAACAGCGTAGACCGTCCCTGCCAGTACAAAATTTGCGGCAAAGAAAGCCAAAGTATTGATAATAAGCCGCTTTCTGCCGTGAATACCGAATGAAAGCGCAACTATACTTATAGCCGCCGCAGTCTTTATAATAAGAGCTGTTATGCTTCCAAGCTGTGGGAGCAGAATGATGAGCGAAAAGAAGCTCCCGTATAAGGACGCTGCAATACATCTGCCTGTTTTCAGGGGAGAGTGGGTAATACCTGAGGTAATGCGCAGCAGGAAGAAATTCACATAAATGTTCAGTACAATAAGTACATCAACATAAATGGTTTGCATGGTACACCTCCTGACTTGCTGTCTTGTACTACCATTATAATGCAGCGAGTACGAGAAATATGTCATATCTTAGTTGTTAGTGAGCAGTGATTAGAAAGTAGTAATCACTACTCTCTGCTATCTACTCACTAATCACTAATCACTAACCACTCTTACACTGAAAAAGAAAAGCTGCGGCTTCAAAACTGAAACCGCAGCCTTGCTGCATATTAAAGGAACGGGAGAACGATAGCTCCGATTATCATAAGTCCTGCAATAGCAAGGACTGCGATACGCATCCACGTTTTTTTCTCGGGAGTATGTTTAGTGCTCATTCATATCACCTCTCAGTGTCTTTTTTTCATGCGTTTTTTACGATTTGGTATATAATCCGTGTATATCTCGGACTTCTTTTTACCGCCGTAAGCGGCTTTTTTACGGTCAAAGCGAGGCTTGTCATCGGGACGGCGGCTGCCTCTGCGAGCAAGGTTCTCTCCGCCCTTATAGAGCTTGACTTCTACTTTGTTTCCGTTTATCTTAATAGAGTCCGTACTCTCAATGATGTATTCCGACTCAGCTTCGGGAACTTCAACGGTAGTATGATCGTTGAATATATCTATCTTGCCGAAATCCTTGCCTGTCATGCCCGTAGCGTCAACAAGTGCGCCCAGTATGAAATTAGGAGCTATCCTGCGGTTGCGCCCGATATTTATGACTATCTTTACAGTCTTTGCACCGCTGTTCCTGCCCTTTCTGAGAGGCTTTGCCTTTTCAAAGTCAGGGAGCGACTCGGTCTCAGCCCTGAGCATCTGAGCGATAACTCTTGCGGCAGCTTCACGGTAGTCGATACCTGTTGATGCAAGTCTGTCGAGAATATCATAAGCATCGTGACCTGCTGCGGCTTCGGAGATCTCCTTAACTACAGCTTCCTTTTTCATGGCAATGATATCAGACTTGTCGGGGAGTGGCATTTCGCGTATCTCGGCGTGAGTGTACTTTTCTATGGCACGAAGGTCAAAGAGCTGCCTTCTTCCGCTTATGAGAGTATAAGCAGTACCTGTCCTGCCTGCTCTGCCTGTTCTGCCGATACGGTGGATATAATATTCATTGTCCTGGGGCAGGTCGTAGTTGAACACTGCATCGACTCCGCTTACATCTATACCTCTTGCGGCAACGTCTGTAGCTACAAGTATCTCCGTGGACTTGTTCTTGAAGCTGTTCATTACCTGAGTACGCTGTATCTGCTTCATATCGCCGTGGAGACCTGCTGCGCGGAAGCCGTGCTTTACGAGTTCCTCAGTGAGCTGATCCACCATAGCCTTTGTATTGCAGAACACCATAGCCGATGTTGGCTTATAAGCCGCAAGGAGAAGTCTCAGCGCATCGGTCTTTCTGCCCATAGCCACTTCAAAGTAGAACTGCTCGATGAGCTCTACAGTCTTTTGTGCTGACTTTATTTTGATATGTACAGGGTCTGTCTGGTACTTTTCGGTGATAGCCATTATCTCCTTTGGCATAGTAGCGGAGAAGAGAACGGTCTGTCTGTCCTCGGGCATATCGGCGAGTATAGTCTCAATGTCCTCACGGAAGCCCATATTCAGCATCTCATCAGCCTCATCGAGGATAACTGTCCTTATATTGTCAAGCTTGAGAGTTCTTCTGCGGATATGATCCATTACTCTTCCGGGAGTACCTATTATTATATTAGCACCGCGCTTCAGCTCGTGTATCTGCTTTTCCATACTTGCGCCGCCGTACACAGCAGAGGATTTCACACCCTCCTTGTACTTGGCGAATTTGCGTATCTCCTCATTTGCCTGCATAGCAAGCTCACGGGTAGGGCATAGTATGAGCACTACAGCCGACTTTCTGTCAGACTCGGTAATGCTCTCAACAGCAGGTATGCCGAAAGCGGCGGTCTTACCCGTACCTGTGTTGGAACGTCCCACAACGTCACGCCCTTCAAGGAGCAGGGGGATACTTTCCTGCTGTATCTCCGTCATCTCCGTATATCCCAGCTCGTCAACAGCACGAAGAAGCTCCTGTGATAAATTCAGTTCATTAAAATGCATATTTATCCTTTCTTACTCTTATCTCCATTTATTCCAATACAAAATATAATAGCACAAATTGCCGAAAAGGTCAAGAGTTTATAGCGATTAGTGGTTAGTACATAGTGATTAGTGAGTAGTAAGTAGAGAGTAGTGATTAGAAAGTAGTAATCAGAAAGTAGAAAGTAGATTGTAGGGGCTGATGCCTACATCAGCCCGAGCCTTACGATGCAATTAACATAAATGCGCTGTAGGGACGACCATTGGTCGTCCGCCAATTACGATGAAAGCGACAAGAGCGCAATGTAGGGGCGGATATTATCCGCCCGTAAATCTCGATTATAATTGACAAATATAGCAATATGGCGTATAATGTAAATAACATATAATGTTGCAAAGGGTGGTAAAATGATACAGGACATATATCCGAGCAGACTGGACAACAAGTACATACCGTACACTATGACTAATGATGATACGGTATTGTTTTTTGACACAGAGGGAAAACTCCTTGTAAATATCAGCGACGGGGAGATAGTTTTCCCGAAAGGAAGCGATATGGACGCTATAGGCAGCGTCTATGCCTTTTCTGTTGATGAAAGGAATTATTTCATCTCACTCACTCAGTTCGAGCGTTCTTATCCCTCATTTGAGTATATGACCATACGTGAGCTCAGGGACAAGTGCAGCGGCAAGGAGCTTTTTGCAGCCTTTACTGCATATCATCTCTGGAAATGGTATTCCGATAATATTTACTGCGGCAAATGCGGAGAAAAGCTTGCCTTTCACGAGAGAGAACGTGCTCTGAAATGCAGCAGATGCGGAAATACAAAGTATCCGAGGATAAATCCTGCTGTAATAGTGGGAGTTACTAAAGGCGACAGTATACTTATAACAAAGTATCGCAGCGGTTTTGCACACAATGCCCTTGTTGCAGGCTTCACGGAGATCGGCGAGACTCTCGAACAGACCGTTGAGCGCGAGGTAATGGAAGAAACAGGCGTAAAGGTGAAAAATATCAGGTATTATAAGTCTCAGCCCTGGGGCATGGCACAGGATATACTTGTGGGATTTTTCTGCGATGCGGAAGATGACAGCGAGATACATATGGACGAAAGCGAGCTAAAATACGCAGAATGGGTCAAGCGCGAGGACATAGTGCTCCAGCCCTACAACCACAGCCTCACCAATGAGATGATGCAGGTATTCAAGGAAAGCAAAATATAACGTTCAATTCCCGAGATGATCTCTCGGGGATTTTTTTTATTTACAGTTATAGACTGAGTCTATAACAAATGATAATTCATATGTATTGGACAAATACCTATTACTGTGGTATGATATGAGTAAAGAAAAACACAGAGGTGCTTAAAATGAATGATATAAGACAGATAATCAATTCCGAGCGAATGTGTCGGAAAATCAGATAATGGATAGTAAACAACAATAATAATTAATTTTTGAAAGGAAGTTCAGTTATGAGCAATTATAAATTTGAGACAATACAGGTACACGCAGGTCAGGAGAAGCCGGACCCCGCAACAGATGCGAGAGCAGTACCGATATACGCAACTACTTCATACGTTTTCAAGGACTCTGCACAGGCAGCAGGCCGTTTCGGACTTACAGAAGGCGGAAACATCTACACAAGACTCATGAATCCTACTTCTGATGTATTCGAGCAGAGAATAGCAGCTCTTGAAGGAGGTGCAGGCGCACTTGCTACAGCATCTGGTTCAGCAGCTATCAGCTATGCTATACAGAACATCGCAACAGCAGGCGACCACATCGTAGCTTCCATAGACCTCTACGGCGGTTCGTTCAATCTTCTCAACAATACACTCCGCGAGCAGGGACTTACAACAACATTCGTTGATCCTTCCGATCCCGAAAACTTTGAAAAGGCTATCAATCCCAATACAAAGCTCCTTTACGCTGAGACTCTCGGCAATCCTAATTCAGATGTTCTTGATATCGAAGCTATAGCAGCTATCGCTCACAAGCACGGTATTCCGCTTATCGTGGACAATACATTTGCTACACCTTATCTCCTCAGACCTATCGAGCACGGTGCAGACGTTGTAGTACATTCTGCAACAAAGTTTATCGGCGGACACGGTACAGTAATGGGCGGTGTAGTAATTGACTCAGGTAAATTCGACTGGGCACAGAATGATAAATTCCCCGGACTTTCAAAGCCAAATCCCTCATATCACGGAGTTGTATTCACAGAGGCTTGCGGAAACCTTGCATACATACTCAAGCTTCGTACAACTCTCATGAGAGATCAGGGCGCAACTATCTCGCCTTTCAACTCATTCCTGCTCTTACAGGGACTTGAAACGCTTTCTCTCCGTCTTGAGCGTCATACAGAGAACGCACTCAAGGTAGTTGACTTCCTCAAGAACCACCCACAGGTAGCAAAGGTCAACCATCCTTCACTTAAAACAGGCAGAGCAAAGGAGTTATACGACAATTACTTCCCGAATGGTGCGGCATCTATCTTCACATTTGAGATAAAGGGTACAGCCGAGGACGCAAAGAAGTTCACAGAAAGTCTCGAACTCTTCTCACTTCTTGCAAATGTAGCCGATGTTAAGTCACTGGTAATACACCCTGCATCAACAACTCACTCGCAGCTGAGCGATGAGGAACTTCTTGCCGCAGGCATCACGCCTACAACTGTAAGACTCTCCATAGGTACAGAGCACATTGACGATATCATTGCAGACCTCCAGCACGGTTTTGAAGCTGTGAAGTAAAAACAGCCTCCGTGACCATGTTACACATACCAAATATATGTCATTAATGAGAAAGGACCTTTCTGAATGAGAGGTCCTTTTTCATGTCTTTTTCAGTTTTATAAGGTCTTTTATTACTTCGCCGCCGATGATAAGTCCTGCAACTGACGGTACAAACGCCGTAGAACCGGGAGTTGAACGCTTTGCCGCACCTGTTCTCATATCGGTATTGCCCGAGCCGTCATCAACTGCCTGTCCCTGTGGGACTATGGGCTGCTCCTTTGAGTATACAACCTTCAGCTTCTTGATGCCGCGGCGTTTCAGCTGATAGCGCATAGCCCTTGCAAGGGGACATACCGATGTCTTGTATATATCAGTCACCTCAAATGCAGTGGGGTCAAGCTTGTTTCCTGCACCCATAGAGCTTATGACAGGTACACCTGCCTTTTCAGCCTGCATGATTATCTCTATCTTGCCCGTTACTGTGTCGATAGCGTCAATAACGTAGTCGTACTGTGTAAAGTCCAGTTTATCGGCAGTATCAGGCATATAAAACATTTTGTGGCAGGTGACTTTGCAGTCGGGATTGATGTCGCGGATACGCTCAGCAGCCGCGTCAACCTTGTACATACCCACAGTGCTGCCGAGGGCGATTATCTGGCGGTTTATATTTGTCACGCATACCTTGTCATCGTCAATGAGGTCAAGTGCGCCCACTCCCGAACGTGCGAGAGCTTCAACAGCATATCCGCCAACTCCGCCCACGCCGAATACGGCAACGCGAGAATTTGCCAGTATATCCATAGCTTCTTCACCAATGAGAAGCTCTGTTCTTGAAAAAATATCGGACATTTTTTACTCCTTATACTTCTCTGAACTTTTCAAGGCGGTAAACGTGTTCCTCGTCAATTTCGGCGATACCGTTCTTGTAATCGTAGCCGAACTTTCGATAGAACTGACAGCCTGTGATAGACGAGGGTATCTCTATACGCTTTGCACGGAGGAAGTACTCGTCCTTTTCGAGAGTTTCGATGATCTGTCTGCCCACGCCCTTGCCCTGATACTCGGGGAGTACGAATATAGTGAACAGACTGCTCTCGTCCTCCTTGCCCCAGTAAGGACCGATAGCACCGCAGCCGATTATCTTATCGCCGTCCTCGACTACATAAAAGTGCGTCCAGCCTGCACGTTCGAGGATATTCTGGGGCTGCATACTTTTAACTACCTCTTCCATAAGCTCCGCAGGGTAGTCCTTAACGTTGGATATTCTTATAGTTTTTATGACAACAGCCGAAACTGCTTCGGCATCTGATTCTTTAAATCTCCTGATATTCATGTTATCGCTCCTTTCTGAGTTTGTGTGCGGTTATTATAGTATAGCTGTAGGCATTGACAGTAATTATGCAGCCGTTTACAGTTATGTACCAGTTCTTGCCTTTGCGCTCGATAACAGCTTCGGGGGAAAGTATTTTATCCCTGCACCATGCGACTGTATCATCACATTCGATACCGAGATTTCGTTTTATACGCAGAACGCCAAGCTCCGTGGTATGAAGCTTGGCGAGGTTTTTCAGAAGTTCCATTAGTCAACGATCTTTCTTGCTTCGATATAAAATCTCTTGTCCTCTGCGTGTCCCATTGAGAAGGTCTTTCGCGGGAGCGCACCGTCCTTGATAACAGTGGGGAAGAGCTGAGATTTGTCCATATCAGGCAGAACGAATGAGATTCCGTTGTGCTTCTCGGCAAGTGACTTAACTGTGTCAGCACCGTGGATATAGTCGATTTTTCCGCCGTTTGCCTTTATATAGCCGTCAAGGAAGTTCTGTAGCGAACCAACTGACAGATTTGATGACTTCTTGTTGATGAAGAGCTTCTTTTCAACGCCCTTGCAGGTGCAGATCACGTACTGGTCGGACTCCTTAGTCTCGGAGAGCTCCAGTGCAGCAGTGAGCTCGGAAATGAGCTTGTCGCAGTCTACATCGTATACAAGTCGGTGTATAGCCTCGAATTTGAGTGCATCGCTGTGGAGATTAACTATCTCAGCGAGAGCGTAGCGAGCAGGGTAATTTGAGAAGTCCTTACCCGGATTTGCCTTTTTCAGCTGCTCGTAGAACTCCTTTGCAGTAGCGAGAGAGTGATTTCCGTCGCCCATAGCATAGAGAAGTACAGGAGTATTGCTGAGACCGTATTTCTTGCAGAATGTATCAGGATCGGCAAGTGCGCAGAGAGCCTTGTCGATATTCTCCTGTGCGGACTTGTCGACCAGCCAGCCCTTAATGCTGCCGCCGTTCTGCATAAGTTCAAAATCGTAGAGCTTGCTGTCGTCCGAAACGCTCTTTGCCAGCGGCTCGATAACTGTATTATCGGGATCGTCAATGAGTATCATAATATGAGGAAGCTCAAGGGGAGCCCCCTGTCTTACCTTGATACGTGGAGGTATACGCTCGATAACGGTAGCTTCGGTAGCTCTTACCTCTGATGTGCTGCCCTTGGAGAAATCATACTTTTCAAGGTCTATAGCACCAACGATGCCCTGGCGGAGTATGCCGTTGCTCTGAGTACGCTCAACATATACCATAGCGTCCTTGTACTCTGTGAAGATGCCGTCAGCAATGTACTTGTCCATAGCAGAGTGGATATTGTCGATACGCTGTGCAACGCCGTCCTGTTCGAGGTACAGCTCGGGGAGAATAAGGTTAAGTGTAGACGGTGCGTTTCCGACTGTATTGCTTACCTCGTCCCAGTATTCAGGCTCGCTGGTGTACTGGTCACAGGCGATAACGGACCACTTGTGCATATCGCAGTCCTTAGGGATAAGAATGTCAGCAGAATGAAATGCGGTTGAGTTCATGATTGGGTACTCCTTTATAATTAAGTTTTTAGTTTATAGAGCTTAGTGCTTAGTTATTTGTAGGGGCTGCCAGCTCTGCATATAGCATTGCCAGCCAAATCACAGATTTTGGGGACTGCTTATTCGGCAGTCCGTGGTTACTTTAAATCAACGCTAATGGCTAAAAGCTAACGGCTAATGGCTTTTTTGAGTTCATTGAAAAGACGACCTACGGGAAGTCCCACAACGTTGAAGAAATCACCGTCAATGTGGGAGATAAGTGCAGAGCCTTTTCCCTGTATACCGTAGCCGCCCGCCTTGTCGTAAGGTTCATCGGTATCAGCGTAGGCTTCTATCTCGGCAGCTGTGAGCTTTCTGAAAGTAACATCAGTCACTTCAGAGAATGAATTGATATTGCCGCCGCTGATAATACAGCAGCCTGTTACTACCTGATGTGTGCGTCCCGAAAGCTTTGATATATCGGCGATACACTGTGCTTTATCCTTTGGTTTGCCCAGTATCTCACCCTCACATATAACTGTGGTATCACAGCCTATAACTGTGCAGTCGGGATATTTCTCCGCAGCAGCCTTTGCTTTAAGCACAGCAAGGTACTCGGAAGCCGCCATAGGGGAAATATCATCTGGAAGAGTTTCGTCACAGTCCGTAGACACAGCCTCGAAGTCCTCGGTTATATATTTCATCAGCTCGCGCCGTCTCGGCGAAGCAGAAGCAAGTATTATCTTCATGTATTTACTCCATATTTGCATTAATATATACTATTAATTATTTTATCACATACAAGGCCTACTGTCAAGATATAATATATTCCTATTTGTTTATATTGCATCATAAATAACCTTTTGTATTGATATTTTTTTCGATATTATTTTTTAATAAGGCTATTGTATTTTTGCTATAAAAGGTGTATAATAGGAAAGTATTTGGAAATTTGAAAAAGAGGGTTTAGGAAACATGAAAGAAAATGGATTTGGAGAACCATCCAGAGGTGTAGGAGGACCGCCGTCAGGAGTCGGCGGACCACCACAGGGGACAGGCAGACCGCCGTCAGGAATGGGAGGACCGCCCCCTGGAGCAGGAGGTCCACCTAACGGAGCAGGAGGAATGGGCGGCAATCCGCTGGGTCATGCACCTGTTCGTTCTCTTATGATGAAGTTCGCTATCCCGAGTATCGTAGGTATGCTGGTAAGTGCGTTATATAATATGGTAGACCAGCTGTTTATCGGAAAGGCTGTAGGAACTCTCGGAAATACGGCGACTTCTATCGCATTCCCGTTCACAACGGGATGTATGGCACTTGCGCTCCTGTTAGGAATAGGCGGTGCTTCGTGCTTTAACCTTGCGCTTGGTATGGGAGATAAAAAAAGAGCCCCGTACTTTGCGGGAAACGCACTTTCACTTCTGGCAGCCAGCGGTGTCGTAATATCTGCGATAACGCTGATCTTTCTTACTCCGCTGCTGAAACGATTCGGAGCAACTGACGCGGTATTGCCTTATGCCAAGGAGTACGTCAGATATACGGCATTCGGCTTCCCGTTCCTTATTCTTACAGCAGGCGGCGGACATATCATACGTGCGGACGGAAGTCCTAAAATGACTATGATATGCAATATCACAGGAGCTATCATCAATACGATACTTGATGCCATATTTGTTCTCGGTCTTGACTGGGGGATGAAGGGCGCAGCTATTGCAACAGTAATTGGACAGGTCGTTTCGGCAGTTATTGTTATAGTATACTGCTTCAATTTCAAGACAGTATATCTCTTTGGCAGACATCTTTTACCGAAAGCGGGCATAGTGAGCAGAGTTTGTTCAATAGGTATGGCTTCCTGTTTCAATCAGATAGCTATTGCTGTTGTACAGATAGTTCTCAACAACTCACTCGCCCATTACGGAGCACTTTCAAAGTACGGTGCAGATGATCCGATAGCAGCTGCGGGAATAATCATGAAGGTCAATATGATCGTATTCTCAATAGTTATCGGACTTGCTCAGGGTACTCAGCCTATTGAGAGCTTCAACTACGGAGCAAAGAATTACGACAGAGTAAAGAGTGCTTTCTGGATGGCTATAAAGGCAGGCGCAGCTATTTCACTTGTGGCATTTGTATGCTTCCAGCTTTTCCCGAGACAGATACTCAGCGTATTTGCAAATGAGAATGCAAGTGAGGGATATTATGAGTTTGGTGCGAAGTTTTTCAGGATATCAATGTTCTTCACATGGCTCAACTGTTTACAGCCTATAACTTCCACATTCTTTACCTCGATAGGAAAATCCATAAAGGGTGTATTCCTTTCGCTTACAAGACAGATACTGTTTTTTGTGCCACTTCTTCTCGTATTGCCGCTGTTCTTCAAAATAGACGGAATCATGTATACAGGTCCTATTGCGGACGGTCTTGCTGCTATAGTTGCAGTAATTATGGCAATGTATGAATTCAAGGATATGCATGAACGAGAATGGTATTGATGAGGATATATTGTTAAAATAAAAATAAAAATCCTGCGGTATTGATTTATTGCAGGATTTTTGTTATAATATTATAGTGACTTTTTGGGGTATAGCCAAGCGGTAAGGCACAGGACTTTGACTCCTGCACTCGTGGGTTCAAATCCCGCTGCCCCAACCACAAGCTGAGCCAGCTTGACCGCAGCCACGTTGCCGCTCGCGAGCTCGCTCACTATCATCAGAAATGCTGCTCGTACATCGCTTACAGCACTTTTTGCGTCCTGCTTTATGCAGGGCGTTAGTTTTTAGTGGTTAGTGCTTAGAAATGGCAATATAAAGACAAAAGCTGCGTGATAGCGCAGCTTTTTATGTCGTAACATAAGGAACTATATCTCCCACATCATTTTGCGAGAGTCCGTTTATGAGCAGCAACTCATAAACATTCTGAAACTTCGTATGCTCACGGAAGTCGATTATCCTGTTGGCGATATCTTCGTCAACATGAGGAAGCAGCGTAAGTGTATCAATATCGGCTGTATTGATGTCTATGGGAGCAAGCTCCTCAAAAGTGGGGATATATTCTGTCATTTGTTCAGTGTCCGTAATATTCTCATTCTCCTGCACTTCTTCATCGTAAACAGGATCAATGACGAATATATGATCGCGGATATCGGCAAATATTTTCTCACCGATACCGTTTACATTCATTATCTCCTCTATATTGCGGAAGCCGCCGCTGTTTTCGCGATAGCTTATAATTTCGTCAGCAAGTACCTCTCCGATACCTTTGAGCTTTGTAAGCTCGGTTGCACCTGCTGAATTTATGTCAATGTATATTTCTTCTGTAACAGCAGTTGTAGTGATCTTTGTTTTGTCATTCCTTGCAGATGTGGTGCTTTTTATCGCTTTGGACGTTGTGATGTCGGTGATATTTTTTATTGGCTGAGTTGTAGGTGCAGTTGTTTTTTCACTGAAAATAATAGTTGAGGTATTTTTCTTTGTGTCGGAAGTCTTGAAATAGAATACCGATGCTCCGATGATCATAAATGCGCAGAGCAAAAAGAGAAGGTACGTTTTGAAAGATTTTGCGTTCTTCAAGAACATCACCTCTTATCATACAACATAATAACACATAATCCTACAAAAAGCAACAAAATTCGACATGAAATTCTTTTTAAGAAGGCTTACTCTCATTAGAAAGTAAGCCTTTTTGTCTATATGCTGTATGTTTTTATGTACTTTTTCTCACCAATCTTAAATCTGAGTACAAGCTCGTTATCGTTCAGATCGGCAGAGATGATCTTTGCATCGCGTATCTTCATTATCTTTGACAGCTCTTTCAGCTCTTTTTCGGTATAATCAAAGAAATTATCGGAAGTAAACAGAACGCTGCCCATAAGTGCATTTATTTCTGCGAGACAATTCCTTTTCACCTCAGACATGGAAATATTGCATGGTCTCAGCAGGAATACGTCAGGATCGCTGAGAAATGCTCTATGGTCAAGCTGTCGGCGGAAAACAGTGTTCAGAATGGAATTCTTCGTACTGATACGCTCACGGTGCATCAGACGCATATGTGGCTTGTCGTTCCAGTCGAGACTGACATCGCAGCCGATGCGGCAGTAATCCACTTTTCCGAACGCAGAAGCAAGAGGGACTCCGCAGCCAAGTATTAGAGCATCTCCTGCGCATTTACGCAGAAAGTCCATAGCTTCCGACATTATCTGACCACGGGTCTTGTCTCTGCGCGGAACGATACAGGCTGCATAAAGGAAATCAAGTTTTAGCAGATCGTATCCCCAGTCGTTGACGATAGTGCTGATAACGTTTTTGATATACGTTCTTACTTCGTAATTGTAGATGTCAAGGGCGTAGAAGCCGCTCCAGTTAGAGCCGCCTTTCACATATTTGCCTTTATTGTCAAGGAGGAGCCAGCTCTTTTTATTTCTGAATATCTCAGAATTTTCCTCACAGACGAAAGGAGCGAGCCATATTCCTGCGGTCATACCTGCGTTTTTGATTTCATCGGCAGCTTTTTTCATTCCGTTGGGGAACTTATCATTATCCACCGATAACCAGTCGCCTACAGCAGTCTGCCAGCCGTCATCTATCTGGAAAACGTCGGCTTTTGTTGATATAGCTTCAATGCCCGAAAGGTCAACGGAAATTGTTTCTTCGCTGATATCCTGATAGTGGTTGTACCAGCTCGTATAGCCGAAAACAGGCTTTGCGCCCTTGCGCGGAGCAACTCCGAGAAGATCAAAGTAAAGGTCAAAAACTTCTTTTTCATAGCCTTCCGTAATGAAAAGCTTCAATGCGCACCATTCGCCGTTGATCTCAAGTCCTGAGCAGTCCTTCTGGAAAGCGATGATATCCTTGTCTGTCTGAGTTATCATCTGCGTGAAGCCGCTTTCCTCGGAGAGCGAGCCCATGAAAAGGTAATTATCGCCGCGCCTGATATAGCCGTAAGTCCAGCCGTGGAGATATTCGCCGTAATCGGCGAAATTGTAGTCGCCGTACTGTGAAAAAGCGTACTTTTCGCGTATTGCGCAGGGGATATGACTGATACCGCGCATTTTATCACCGATATCGTGTTCAATGGAGTCCGTCCACGACTGATAGCCGTTGAGGAAGATCTTTTCGTCATCGCTGTACACGTATTCAAATTCCGCATACATTTTCTGGATAGTTATTGTTTCGTTTGATCTTACTGTGACGGTAAAAATATCGTCCTGCGTGTTTATTTCAAGCTCCATTCGGTCGTTGCGCAGTGAGCTTGAAGTGATAGCCATGAAGTCGTTTTCGCCGTCTTTGTAGAGAAATTGCAGTGACTTGAATTTAAGCATCTTTACGCCCCTCCTCTATGCGTTTGAGGACTTTCTTTTCGTCATATTTCAGGAATACCAGACCGCCCAGCAGACAAAGAACAGCTGCTATCACAGCGGTAAGGCGATAGCCGAGACCGTAGCCGGTCTCACCCTTTTTTACGTCTGAATTCACAAGAGCGATACTTGTGAACAGGAGCATTGCAAGGGACTGTCCCATTTTAAATGCGAATGTTCTTGCGGCGTAAAACATACCCTGACGGCTCTCGCCTGTAGCCAGCTTGTCCTCTTCCGAGATATCAGCTACCACAGCCTGTGGGAGTATACCCAGTATAGCCATTGGTACAGCAGCAAGAACTGCGATTATAACACCGTATGCCATAGCAGGTATGCTGAACAGACCTGCGCCTGCTGTTACGATAAATGCAACTGAGAAGAAAAGGAAAGCAAAGGATATGAGCTTTTTCTTGCCCAGCTTCTTTGAAAATACATTTACAGCAGGGTAGAACACCAGTGAAGATACTGTCATTATTATAAAGAGCGTAGATGTCATCTTTGTGTCAAGTCCGAGAAGAACGGTTACATAGAATGACAGACCTGTCTGGAACAGGGTAAGACCTATCCAGTAAAGTATATCCGAGCATACGAATATGCGGAAATCCTTGTTTCTGAATGTTGAAAGGAGAGAACTGAACGCAGAGCTTTTGCTCGGAGTAGTGTCAACATATTCGTTCTCGTCAATGAGAAATGCAGGGACCAGCATACATATCACGGCAAAGGCTGCAAGTATGGCTATGCTGATGCGGTAGCCGTTTGCGTAGCCCATGCTGTCCTGAAAGATACCTGCAAGGCTTGGCAGGAAAAATGCAATGCCCGTGCCGAAGAAATAGGTCACGGAAATATATGTGGAAAGATTTATTCGCGCATTCTGTGTACTGCCCAGTTCGGGGATAAGTGCGTTATACGGAGTGCAGTAGCAGGTCATGCAGAGATAGAAAAGCATGGCGAATACGAATAAAACAGCAACATTGCCCTTGCTTCCTGCTTCAAATGGAGAAACGAACATCATAACTGTAACTATGCCGAATGGGATAGCAGCAAGACGCATGAACGGGATACGTCTGCCAAGCTTGTGCTTCATGGAGTCGGACTTTCCTGCAATGTACGGGTCTGAAACTGCATCGAAGATACGTCCCACGGCAGTAATAACACCGATAACGGTAAGACCTATGAATGTGCCCTGTGGTATAAGAGCGGTCTGTCCTTTTGCAAGCTCCTCCTGACTTGGCTGATAGAAGAAAACCAGCCAGTTGGAAATGATACCTGCAAGTATAGACCAGCCAAGCTGTCCTATAGCGAATATCCATAATACCTTATTGGTCGCAGTTTTCTTGTTCTCCATAATACGTCACTCCTTTTTCAAAAAGAATACGGCTGTGTCGATAATGGTGCATAATTCCTGCTCAGCGTGTGAGAAATCATCTCCGGGGAGAAGTTCTCCCTGTATGAGCTTTTTGCTGAGCTCCATGAGCGTATGGGCGTATGAAAGGTAGAAAAGGCGTACATCTGGTATCTCGCGGACAGTTCCGTCGGAAATGCCTGTCATATATGCTCTTTCAAATATGGGATAGAAGTTGATAATGGACTTCTCGTAATCCTTCAGTTCCTTTTTGGGGATATCCTCGGAAGAGAGGAGAAGGTCAAACTCCGCAAGAAGTCTCATAAAAGCAGGGTGTGCCTGATAGAGTACAGCGAACATTCTCATAAGGTCGTTTACTTGTTTTATGCCTGTCTGTGCAAGAAAGACCTTTGACTCGAAAATACCGCTGAACATTTTGTTGAGCTCATTCCACATATAGGTCATAGCTGCTATGGTGATACCATTTTTAGTTCCGAAATATCTGTAAAGAGTAGCCACGCCGATACCACATTCATCGGCAATATCGGTCATTTTCACGGCTTCGATACCGTTTTTCAGAAAGAGCTGAGCACTTACTTCAACGGCTTTCTCAAAGCGTTTATTTTTTAAAGTTTCCTGAGAAAATTCGTTTACCACTTGACAAACCTCCTTTTTTGTGATAGACTATATATCAGATGATAGACTGTCTATCATTCCTTAGAAATATTTTAACATATTTTATAAGTTTTGTCAAGACCTTGGAGGGATTTTTATGGACAGATCGAAATATATTTTTGCGAATGAAATTTCCCGTAAAGCCTACAAAAAGGCGGTAAAGACCAAGGGAAAGTACATGAGCAAGTACGGCGATGATACCGAGACCGTATATCATCTTTCGGCTGTACCCGCACCTGCTATCGGCAAGACTCTGGGAGTTCGCAATATTGTCCTCAGCAGGGAGAGTGGCTGCAAGTTCGACGAAAAGAGCATCATCATAGGCAATATACGTATGGGCTTCGGGCACTACAGGATATCAATGGCTATAGCTTCGGCAGCTCATGCAATGGGCTATGAGCCCTACTGGTTCGATCTTCACTCATTCAAGCAGGCTTCCTGCGGAAAGATAATCGCTGAGCAGAACGAGCTGTATTCGTTTGGTTCGAGACTGTCTCAGAAATTCAGCCTTTTCAATAAGCTTGTGTGGGAACCGCTCAACAGTGAAGGCTTCCGTAAGCTTACATACAACAGTATGGATCAGAAGACCACAGAGCTTATGACGGCTGTATTCCGCAATCTTCCAAAGGAAATTCCCTATGTTGCAACTCATGTGTGGCCGTCACAGGCGGCAGTCCATGCAGGACTGACTCACGTTGTGAATGCAATTCCAGACAACTGGCCAATGGGACTTCATCTTTCCGAGGGCGCGATACATACAGTTCAGACTCCGTCGTCTTATCTTGGATACAGAGCGTTGAGAGGCATGGACAAAAAGCGTCAGCTGAAGCCTATGCCAAAGGATGATATAGTTTACACAGGTCATTATATCGACCACGAGCTTGTAAGCAATATCGAAGAGGACTGCAAAAGACGCATTGCTCGCGCCACAATCGGAAAGTCCAAACGCTGGCTCATGTCTGTTGGCGGAGCAGGCGCGCAGAAGGAAATATTCATAGCGGTCATCATGAAGCTTTTACCTGCAATAAAGGCAGGCAAGGCAACACTCTTTATAAATGTGGGTGATCATGATAAGGTATGGCACGAGCTTGTTACTGCTGTACCGCAGATGAAACCTTTCCTGCATGAGCATTTTGACGACTTCGGCGAGACATCAAGATTTTGCAGAGCAGCTTATGACGGAGAGGTAAGAGGTATCCACGCATTTTGTCATAAAGATATCTTTGCAGCTGTATATTCAACAAATCTGCTTATGAGGTGCAGTGATGTGCTCATAACAAAGCCAAGTGAGCTTGCGTTTTATCCCGTTCCTAAGCTTATGATAAAGCGTGTAGGCGGTCACGAAGCATGGGGAGCTATCCGTGCGGCAGAGATAGGCGATGGTACGTATGAATGTGCTACAGCTGCCGAAACTGCGGCAATGATAGACATGATACAGCATGGCGGAGATATCATCGAAAAGATGTGTGGACATATAATCACAGCTAAAAAAGCAGGCGTGTACGACGGAGCGTACCGCGCTGTAGAACTGGCTTTCAGGGGAAGAAAGTAGTTGAATTTATGTCAGAATTCGGCATGACATAATAGGTATAGAAAAGCATTTTCTGATAATGGTATTGATTCACGGCATTTTGCAATTTGGGCAAAAGCCGTGAATTCTTTTTTGCACAGAAGTGATATTCTTCTCACTTGACAAATATATGTGGATAAGTTATAATAAAAGTAGCGTAACACGCCTGTAATTTGTGTATAATATTTAAAATATGAAATTTGATTAAACCAAGCTGTGGCTTTGTTTTATTTGCACAATAATTGCGCGTAAACAATGTGTAAAGTTCCAAAAATTCCACTTAACCGTTATAAAGTCCACCTTATATGTAAAAAATAGGTTGTCTTATTACAAACAGTAAAGTATAATTAAATCAGTGATAATATGTTTATTAATAAAAAAGGAGTGATAGCATGAAACATTCAACCATTTTGGGAAAGATGCTGTCTGTTGTAACAGCTTCGGCTCTTCTGTTCGCAGGCATAAATATCCTTCCCGAAGACTCAGCTATTGAAGCTTCTGCGGCAGGTGCAGCGGTAATTGATACTACCGATGTTTACCAGACGATCAGAGGTTTCGGTGGTATCAACCTTCCTGACTGGATATCACAAGGGGATATGACAGATGCACAAGTACAGAAGGCATTTGGCAACGGCGAAGACGAACTTGGATTTACTATCCTGCGTATTTATGTAAGCGATGACAGCAGCGCATGGAGCAGAGCTGTTCCTACAGCAAAACGTGCTCAGGCACTTGGCGCAACTGTATTTGCTTCACCATGGAATCCTCCTGCTGCTATCCGTAATACAGTAAACGGAGGACTTAACGGCGGTAAGTATCAGCTCAAGAAGGACAAGTGGGCTGATTACGCACAGCACCTCAACAGCTACTGTAAGTACATGGAAGGTCAGGGCATTGATCTTTATTCCGTATCGATCCAGAATGAGCCTGACTACGCTTCCGAGTGGACATACTGGAGTGCAAGCGATCTTGCTTCCTTCATTGCTCAGTACGGCAAGACTATAAAGGAAGGCACAAATGTTAAGCTCATGTCGCCTGAAAGCTTCCAGTACAAGAAGGATATCTACAATGCTATCCTCGGAAATAGTCAGGCAATGGCAAATACAGATCTTTTTGGTACTCACTTCTACGGCACGCAGCGCGGCCAGATGGATTTCCCGTCACTTGAAAACTGCGGTAAGGATATCTGGATGACAGAAGTTTATGTACCGAACAGTGAAGCTGATTCAAATGACCGCTGGCCTGAAGCACTTCAGGTAGCTGAGAATATCCATAACGGACTTGTTGTCGGCAACCTTAACGCTTACGTATGGTGGTATATCAGAAGAAACTACGGTCCTATGAAGGAAAACGGCACTATCAGTAAGCGCGGATACTGCATGGCTCAGTACTCAAAGTGGGTACGTCCAGGTGCAAAGCGTGTAGGCGTTACCGAGCAGCCGAACAGCAACGTTCTCGTATCGGCATACAAGAATGAGGACGGTAATATTGCTGTAATTGCTATAAATAAGAACAATTCAGCTGTTAATCAGGAATTCAGCATGGGCAGTGGAGAGTCTATCTCATACGTTGACAGCTATACAACTTCGTCTGCTTCAAATATTTCCAAGAAGGAACTCAGCGCAAGCGGAACAAGCTTCTCAGCTTCACTTCCTGCACAGAGCGTAACTACATTTGTTCTTTCAACAGAGGGCGAGGCAGTAGATCCTTCAAAGAATGTAGACGAAAACGGCTATTTCTTCCACGATACATTTGACGCAGGTACAAACAGCTGGTCAGGAAGAGGAGCTGCAACTGTAGAGTCAACTACATCTGAAAAGCTCAATGGCAACGGAAGCCTTGCAGTTTCAGGCAGAACTGCTACATGGAACGGTGCTGTAAAGTCACTCAGCGCAAGAACTTTTGTACCCGGCAATGCTTACAGCTTTTCTGCAAATGTAAAGTATAACAGCGGACCTTCCGAGCAGACATTCCAGCTTTCTCTCCAGTACTCTGACGGTACTGAGACAAAGTACGACCACATCGCATCTGTTACCGTACCTAAGGGCGAATGGGTACAGCTTGCAAACAAGAGCTATACTATCCCCGCAGGTGCTTCTGATCTTCAGCTCTATGTTGAGACTGACGAGAACGACATCGACTATATCAGCTTCTTCGTTGATGACGTTGTAGGTGCTCCTGAGGGAACAGAAATAAACGGCGCAGAGCCTCCCAAGCCTGTTATCCTCGGCGATGTAAACTCCGACGGAGCTATCGACTCTCTTGATATGATAGCTGCAAGAAAGACTATCATAGCAGGCGATTATTCAAAGGCTGCCGATGTTGACCAGAACGGCAAGTTCGAGGTAAATGACCTTGTTGCTATCCAGTCGTTTATCCTTGGCAAGATCACAGCATGGCCCGAGCCTGAGACTCCTCCTGCACCACAGGTAGACACTTCCAAGTGGGACAGCTATCAGGAGACAGCTTCTGCTCAGTATATAGACTTCTATAAGAGCTCTATCAAGCACATGGGCAACACATACAGACTTGCTCAGAAGCTTACAGCAGCTGAAAACGGTGAGTCACTTACAGTAGCTTACCTCGGCGGTTCTATCACAGAGGGCAAGAACTATACGACTCCATTCTCAAACTACCTCAAGAACACATTCGCTAAAGGCAGCTTCAAGGAAGTAAACGCAGGTATGTCAGGTACTTCCTCAGTTGTAGGACTTGTCCGCAGCGAGAAGGATATCGTATCTCAGAATCCTGATATCATCTTCCTTGAATTCTCGGTTAACGACCATGAGGATATAATGTACAAGAAGTGCTTCGAGAGCTGTATCAAGAAGTTCCTTGATATGCCTAACGAGCCTGCCGTATGTGTACTTATCACACGCGCAAGAGGCGGTTTCTCAAGCCAGTCACAGATGTATCCTATCGGTAAGAACTTCAATATCCCTGTTATAAGTATGGACGATGCTCTTACAAAGGCATTCAACAGCGGATTCCTCCAGACAAGCGACTACTACACTGACGATTATCACCCGCATCAGAAGGGCGGTCAGCTCGTAGCAGACTGTATGGCATACTATGTACGTCAGGCATTAAAGTCAGAGAACCAGTCAACAGGCTATACACAGCCTACTTCATACGTTTATGGTGCAGAGTATGCATCATGCGTGAACGTTGATCCTAAGACTCTCACAGGCTTCAATGCAGGCTCATGGACAGCAGGTACAGGTTATAATTCACTTCCTTATTCTTACACACTTAACGGCGGAAGTCCTATGACTTTCAAGACTCAGGGTAAGGGACTCATAATCGTATTTAAGGCAAACAGCTCCGGAATGGGCAGCATCAATGTAACTGTAAACGGAAAGACTACAAAGGTCAACGGCAACAAGCAGTACACATGGGGCGGTCCTGATGCAGAGCTCGGCTACTATCAGGAGACTTCGGGCGACCTCGATGTTTCTATCACAGGCAGCGGCAGCTTCACTATCTGGGGCATCGGTCTTGTAAAGTAAAGCATAACATTAAAAGCTCCGGCTTCGTGTCGGAGCTTTTTTGTGCCAAAAGATATGAAAAAGCACAAAAATCTATTGCTTTTTGGGAGAAAATAGAGTAAAATTAGATTGATTAGTGATTAGTGATTAGTGATTAGTGATTAGTGATTAGTGATTAGTTAGTAGTGAGTAGAAAGTAGAATTGTAGGGGACGGCGTCCTCGACGTCCCGTTATATATATTATCGGAGAATAAATGAAATGGCAAATATCATTACAGGGATAAGAGTGCTTGCGAGTATTGCACTGCTATTTTGCACGGCATTCACTCCTGCTTTTTATTTTTGGTATCTGGCGGCAGGTATTTCGGATATTGCTGACGGAGCAGTTGCGAGAAAAACGAATACGGTAAGTGAATTCGGTTCAAGGCTGGATACGGCTGCTGACCTGATATTTGCGGCGATATGCTGTATAAAGCTTCTGCCTTTGCTATGTATACCAACATGGGTATATTATTACATCGCTATCATTGCAGTGATAAAGCTCGGTAATATATTATCAGGGTATATGATACATAAAAAACTCACAGCAGTTCATTCAGTTATCAATAAGGCGGCAGGAGGTCTGTGTTTTATTCTTCCTTTTACAGTTCCGTTTATTGATATAAGGTACAGTGCGGTTGTCGTTTGCTCGGTTGCTGCTGTGGCTGCTATCCATGAAAGCTGCATTGTTTATCAGAAATGTAATAGGACTTAAAAAAAGAAAGGAATTTTTACAAATGGCTTCATCAAAGGACTATCTTGAATTTGTACTGGAACAGCTCTCGGAACTCAGCGATATATCCTACAGGGCTATGATGGGGGAGTACATCATCTACTATCAGGGCAGAGTTATCGGCGGTATCTATGATGACAGATTTCTTGTAAAGGATACGAAAAAAGCAAGAGCACTTATTCCCGATGTAACGCTTGAAATACCATATGAAGGTGCAAAGGGAATGCTGCTTGTTGAGGATATTGAGAATAAAGCATTTCTGAAGGAGCTTTTTGAGACAATGGTTGACGAACTGCCATTGCCTAAGAAAAAACGTAAATAGGAGGTTGAAAAATGGGAAAACTTAAACGGCTGTTTGCGGCAGCAGGCGCGGCTGCACTTGCTTTTACGGCTTGTCCTGTTACAGCTCGGGCTGCGGTCACAGCTGAATATGCGGACAGCTACGGCGAAGTAATAAGCGGTGCTGATTATACTATCATGGTGCGACTCAGCGGCAAGTACATAACAGCGGCAAATGACGGAAATGTTAACCAGTGGGAGAAGCTGGGGGACGACTCTCAGGTATGGCATATCGAGAGTGCAGGGGACGGAAAATGCTGCATACTCTCGGGTAAAGACAGAAGTCTTGCACTGACCGTGGAGAACGGCGACTCCACCAACGGAAACAACATATACCTCTCGGAGTACAAGGACACAGCGGCTCAGCATTTCATACTTCACCGTACAGATGATGCGTACTATATCACAGGTGAGTGCTCGGGAAATGCTGCAATTGATGTATACGACATCAGCCACGAAAACGGAGCTAATATCGACCAGTGGGACTACTGGGCAGGTGAGGGACAGAAGTTCTATATCCGACCTGTGGGCGGCGATTTTAAATTTGTCCGCGGCGACCTTAACTTTGACGGTGCAGTTGATATATTCGACCGAATCATCATGCAAAAAGGCGTTATCGGCGGCTTTGACGATACTATGTCGGCAGTTGCCGACATTGACAATAACGGTACTGTAAATACTGCCGATCTTGTACTTCTTACAAGCTTCATTGCAGGAAAAGGAGTGGATATTGAGACTTACAGCATGATTTCTACTGAAAAGTCCGATGTGGCATATCTGTTTGCATACTTCCTCGGTAACTCTCCCGAGCAGGAGCGTCTTTCATATGCAGTAAGTACTGACGGCTATAACTTCAAGGCACTCAACGGCGGCGGTGCAGTCTGGAAATCAAGCGTAGGTACGGAGTGTCTACGTGACCCCTATATCTTCAAGGGCGAGGACGGACTGTACTATATGCTTGCTACGGATATGAAGTCCTCACTTGGCTGGAACAGCAACCGAAATCTTCTCAGTGCAAAGTCCACGGACCTTGTTCACTGGTTCGATGAGACAAGCATTGAGATAGCAAATAAATATCCTCTCATGCAGGGGGCTGACCGCGCGTGGGCACCGCAAGCTATCTACGATCCCGAAAAGCAGTCCTACATGATTTACTTTGCAGCGAGAGTGCCCGGACGTGATGACAGAACTATCATGTATTACGCATACAGCAAGGACATGAAACGCCTTGATACAGAGCCGCAGCTGCTTTTTGCTCCTAAGAACGGCAATGATGCTATCGACTCGGATATAATCCACGTTGGAAACAAGTACTATATGTATTACAAGAACGAGACTAACAAGCGCATTTATCTTGCTACAGCCGACCATGCAAGCGGACCGTACAGCGAGATAAAACAGGTGTCCGAAGGAAATATCGGTGTTGAGGGTCCTAATATCTACAAGCTCATCGGTCAGGACAAATGGCTTATGATGTCAGATGCTTACGGTGACGGCTATTACGTAATGCAGGAAACAAGCGACCTTGTGAACTTCACAACAGTAAGCCGAAACAGTTACAGCTTCAACTTCACACCTCGTCACGGCTATGTGATACCAATAAATGCAGATCAGTACACAGCTCTGATAAACGCTTATCCCTCCGCAGGACTTGCTCCTATAAATACGGGAGTTAAGCCTGTATCGGTAAATGTGGGGCTTGGTCAGCGGCTTGAAATGCCGAAAACTGTTACCGCTGAGTATACAGGCGGTGGAAAGGGCGAACTGAGCGTTGAATGGAACAGCTCCGATATTGCTAAAGTTGACACAACAAAGGCTGGTACTTACAAGGTAAGCGGCACAGTAAAGTCCAGCTCGGAGCTTTACGATAACCCTTTTATAAAGGAAAGAGCCGACCCCTATGTAGTTGACGGCGAGGACGGTTACTACTATTTTACAGCTTCTTATCCTGCATACGGCAGCGTTGACAAAGGCTATGACCGCATAATTCTCAGACGCAGCAATACTGTGGGCGGACTTGCTTCTGCTGAGGAAAAAACTATATGGAAAGCCCATTCGAGCGGTATACTTGCCAAGCATATCTGGGCACCCGAAATGCACAAGATAGGCAATTCGTGGTATATTTTCTTTGCCGCAGGCGCAAGTGGCGATATATGGGCAATAAGACCCTATGTGCTGAAATGTGACGGTGACCCCTTTACGGGCAGCTGGACAGAGTGCGGACAAATGCAGGCGTCATCGGGGGACACATCGTCATTTGCAAATTTTTCATTGGATATGACATATTTCGAGAACAAAGGAAAGCACTATGTTATATGGGCGGAAATAAAAGGGGACTCCTCACTGTTTATGGCGGAGATAGACCCGTCACAGCCGTGGAAGCTCACTTCAAAGCCCATAATGCTCACAAAGCCCGAATTTAACTGGGAAAAGGTGAATAACCGTGTAAATGAGGGGGCGGCAGTACTGAAAACTGACAAGAAAGTGTATGTTTTCTTTTCTGCATCTGGTACGGGCTCGGAATACTGCGTCGGCAGGCTTGAAGCTGATATTAATTCCGACCTTATGGATATAAGCAGCTGGAAAAAGCTGAGCAGTCCCGTACTACAGACCTCAGACCTTAAAGACCAGTCTGGTCCGGGACATAACAGCTTTGTTACTGATGAAAAGGGCAATCTGCTCATAGTTTATCATGCCCGTCCTGCAAGTCATGCAACACAGGGCTGCGGAACTTATAATAAAGACCCACTCTATGACCCGTGCAGACATACACGCATAAAGAGAGTGTGCTTTGACGGAAACGGTACACCTGTACTTAATCTCAGCGATGATGCCGAGATATCACCGGCAAATAAGAGCGTAACGGCTACAGTTACGGTTGGATAATTAAAGGGCGGATATTTCCGCCCTTTTTTACGTGATATAAAGATGATAGTTATGGAAGATGGCAAGTATGTGTGTATGGGACGCTCATGTTATTTGCAGCGTAAGGCGCGGAAAGCCGAGGGCGGCGTTCCCTGCAATCCTACTCACTACTCACTTGCTAACGGCTAAAGGTTTATACGAGGGGGTGGCGTTTGAAATCACGGCTTGTCTCAAAGCTGTCATACTCGGCTTTTGAAATGGCTGTACATTCCTCGGCAAGCTTATCAACAGCAGTCGATTTTTTGTAAACGAAGGGGAACTTTGCGACTTCTCCCGACTGAAAATTCAGCGTAGGGTTGAGCTGACCGAAAATATATGCGAAAACTTTGGAATTGAGCAGTGCGCAGATGTAGCTTTTTTTGTCGCCAAGCTCGAATATACAGCAGCCGCCGTTGTCAAAGATATAGCCTTCCCCGAACTGCCTTATGCTGAATTTGCCGCTTGTGAGGGTAGACCATGTAAGTCCCGGCATGGTGAAGTACTTATAATTTGCAATAACAGCGGTAGGTATGCTTCTCATCTCCGCGGCATCGTCATACCAGTCGATAAGATAGTCGTTAAAGCCGTACCACTTGCGGTATCCGCCGCCCTTATTGTATGGGAACCAGCGTTTTATCAGCGTTTCGGCTCTGTCTATGTGTCGGCAGCAAAGGTTCATCTTGTTTTTGTCCACTTCGTACCATAGCCTGAGAAAACGCTCATTGTCAGAGGTAGAATTGCCCTTGCGCGGAGCAGCAATGCTACCGAGTGGAGGATATTTCGCGTAAAGCTCCGATATCTTCGGGCTTAACCAGTAAGCAGCAGGACATGAGGGGATATTCTCAAAGGTTTTGGAGTCCGTTTGGTAAACATAGCCGCAGTTTTCGTCAGTCAGAGCTTTGAGGAACATTTCCTGCTGCACTTCAAGTCCGCCTCTGAAATCCGTCAGACGGAAGAAAGTGCTCATTTCATCTGACTGCGAGTTCTTTGCAGTAAACGCGCATAAAGGAACGGTTGCGTCATAGAATGCGGAATACTCGAACTGTATCAGATTATTGATATGCTTCTGAGTAAACAGGTGCTTCCGCAGCTCCTCATAGCTTTTGATGAACATCCAAACATAAGGAGTAAGAAAACCGAGATAGCCGCCGTTTTCGGTAAGCTCGGTGCAGCGGATTATGAACGCCGAAAATAGATCAGCGGAGTACTCTGCGTAATTATTTTTCATAAACTCAAGGAGACTGCTGTTCATATTCCTTGTGCTCATGTAAGGGGGATTAGTGACTACAGCCGAATATTTCCTTGTGAGCAGCTCATACAGCTTCATAGCTTTTGTATTGCCGATATTGGGCAGAGTTACAGGTCTTATGAGACTGCCGAAAAGGCTGCTGTTAAAGAAAATATCATTCTCATTTGTAGTAATATCTTCCATATCATACAGCTGAGGCTTTATGCCTGAGCTTAAAACTTCGGAACAGTATTCGCAAGCCTTCATCAGCAGTGAAAAATGAGCAAGTCTGCGGGCACGGCTGTCAATATCTATACCGAAAAGATTTTTCGTTAGTATGAGCCTGCAAGCCTGTATTTCGCTGTATCCCTTTGAAAGGTAAAGCTTCATAAAAAGGTCGAATGAATACAAAAGGATATTGCCGCTGCCCATGCAAGGGTCAAGAAAAGATATCTCCTCGGGGGATAAGGTTTTTTTGCATTTTGTCTTTACGGGAACAAGATATTGCAGCTCGGACGTATCATATCCGCAGTTTTCTGCTAATATCCTGCCGAGAGTGTTTTCGGTCATATATCGCACTATCCAGTCGGGAGTAAATATCTGAGTAGCCGCAGGCAGATTGTCTGCGCTTATTTTTATATTCTTTTTAAGCTCGCTGAATATCCTGTCCTTGCGGTCGTTGTTGAAGTATTGGTACAGCTGACCGATAAGCTGTGCGTTTTTCAGCCATTTTTCATGGGGTACCGCAGAGAGCATATCAAAGACTTTCTGTGATAGCAGCTGGGCTCTGCTGTCGCATAGCTGAGTGAATATTTCAGGCATGAGCCTGTGCATATCTGTGGGAGCATGAAAACCGTCAAAGCCGTTTTCGTACATATAACGTGCAGAAACGGAGCAGAAAAAAACTTCAAAAGAAAGCTTTTCAGCATCATCGGAACTCAATTCATCAGTAAGAAAGTTTTTTATTGATGCGGCAATGTTTTTTATCAAAGTCTTTTTCAACTGTTCTCCCACCTTTCGTATTATTATTATACTATAAAAATTTCCGCAAAGCAATATGACAAAAAATATCACGGTAAGTTTATTTTGTATTATTTTATACTTTTGGGAAGTGGATATTATCTCAAAAACCGCCTTAATAATTGTTTTTAAGCTGCTTATATGTACAAAAACGCCAAATTATCAACGTTTCTATTGACAACTTACAGTGAATATGTTATAATGTCAATGAATTAAATATTTATTTTTGTGAATTACGTTAAGGGGGGATAATTCATGAAAGTACTGCTGCAAGGACTTGGTTTTGAGAAGCAAAGCAAGTATGTCCGTGACTATTTTTACAGGACAAATATGCGCGCAAGCATATATATGTCTATGGTAGTCATTGTACTTGAGGTATGGATGCTCATAAGAATGACAAAGACCATATTCGAGAATAATCTTCAAAGCAATTTTAAGCATTACTTTGAGAAGTATTATGCCAATTACCTTGTTCTTCTTGCCTCAGGAATAATAATGCTCGTTTATGCCATAAGGTATCTAAGGGGAAAAAAGATCGACAAGGGAGTCGGCTTGGTCATAAAATGGGTATTTACGTTCGTTTGTATCTATTTCGGCGTAAAGATATCGCTGAATGATTATTCCAAGGGCGAACAGATACTGACTTTCCTTACTATGGAGCTCTTTTCGCTGTGTCTCCTTACATGGAAGCCATATGCCGCTTTTCTTATATCAGCATCGTCATATATGTATTTCTTCTACAAGATAGATGATATGGTAGCTGTGAATACGGGGCAGTTAGGCACAACAGATGCTACACGCATCAATTTCTTTATAATGTGGATATCTACCATGATGGTATGCATAGCTAATTATAACAATACTCGTTCACAGGCTCTCAAAGATCAAAATCTTGAAGAGGTCAACACCTATCTTTCAAAGATATCCGTTGAGGACGAGCTTACAGGCATACATAATATGGTGTATTTTCGTACAGAAGCAGAAAAGCTCCTCAATTACGTAACTACTGACAGAGAGAGCATAATTTTCCTTTTCTTTGATATCGAGAATTTCAAGTCGTATAATGAGAAGTACGGCTTCCACGAGGGAAATGATCTGCTTAAAAGGATTGCTCATATGATAGATGCGGCTTTCAATAATTCTCTTGTTTCAAGATATTCCGATGACCATTTCGTTGTACTTACAAGAGTTGACGGAGTGCAGAACGTTATCGGCGAACTTTCGGGAGAGGTCAAAAAGCAGCAAAGAGAGGTGCATCTTGAACTTAAATGCGGTGCTTACAAGCCTATAGGCAATGAGTCTGACGTAAGTCTTGCCTGTGACCGCGCTCGTTTTGCCTGCAACAGTATCAAAAAGCACTATGACAGGACGCTTCGTTTCTATGATAAGTCACTGGAGGATAAGTTCCACCTTAAACAGTATATCGTTAATAACATTGATACGGCTATCCAGAACGATTATATAAAAGTATATTATCAGCCTATAGTTTCAACGAAAACAGGCTGTATATGCGGTCTTGAAGCTCTTGCAAGGTGGCAGGATCCGAAATACGGACTTCTTTCACCGGGTATATTTATCGAAATACTTGAGGAGTATCGCCAGATATATAAGCTTGATAAGTATATAATCGAGGCGGTATGCAAGGATTATCGTGACTCTGTTGATAACCACAAGCCTTTTGCTCCCGTATCTCTTAACTTTTCGAGGCTTGATTTCGAGCTTTGCGATATTGTGGGATACCTGTGCGAAACAGTGGAGAAATACAATGTGCCAAAGGAATTCATAGATGTTGAGATAACAGAAAGCGCACTTACAGTACAGCAGGACTTCCTGCCTGATGCTATAAAGAAGCTCAGAGATTTCGGTTATAAAGTATGGCTCGATGATTTCGGAAGCGGTTATTCTTCATTGAATGTTCTGAAGGATTATCACTTTGATGTTCTGAAGATAGATATGAAGTTCCTTTCGGGCTTTAAGAGCAATGAAAAGACAAGACCGATACTTGAAAACATTGTTGATCTTACAAAGCAGCTCAAAATGATATCACTTACCGAAGGTGTCGAGACTGAGGAACAGTATGAGTTTCTTGGCAATATAGGCTGTGAACGAGTACAGGGCTATCTTTTCAGCAAGCCTGTGCCGTTAGAGCAGCTCAGGGAGCGTATTGCTTCCGGTGAGTTAAGCGTATGCAAAGAGATAAAATCAGCCTGAATAAAGTGCTGATATAAATATTAATAATTATTATCGTGGAATAACATTTCTGTTGAAATGTCGTTCCGCGATTTTTTTGTTATTTAGCTCAGAAAGAATATGTGGTTTTTACTGCTGATTTTTAACTTTGGGTGGACAAAACACAGATTAGGTTCAATATATAACAATATTATTACTTTTAGTGCCTAAAAATATCAAAATGATGTTGCATTGTATAAAAAAAGGTGATATAATACAGATCAGGGAGAGGTTCGATCGGGATATTAAAAATTTAAGGAGGATTTTTTATGGTGATCAAGAAAGCGAGTTTTGTTGTTGCGGCTGCTATGCTGACTTCTGTTTTAGGAAGTTTTCCGCAATACGAAAGGAAAGTGTGTGCTGCTGATAACAGTATACGCGACATGACGACTATGGAGATAGTCAAGGACATGGGAATAGGCATAAACCTCGGCAATACCATGGAAGCCTGCGGCGACTGGATAGCCGATGTTGACGCTCAGTGGGGCGACGGTATCCTTACTGTTAAGGATTATGAAACAGCATGGGGCAGCCCCGTTATCACAAAAGCCATGATACAGGGAATGGCTGACGAGGGCTTCGGAGTCGTTCGTGTGCCTGTGGCGTGGTCAAACCTTATGGGTGATAACTATAAGATCAGCGAGGAGCTCGATGCGCGTGTACATGAGATCGTTGACTGGGTAATAGACGCTGATATGTACTGTATCATCAATATCCACTGGGACAACGGCTGGGTCAATACATTTCCCGATAATAAGGACGAATGTATGAAGCGTTACAAGGTAATGTGGGAGCAGATATCTGACAGCTTCAAGGATTACGGCGACAAGCTCATGTTCGAGTCACAGAATGAGGAGCTTGGCTGGGAGAGCGTATGGAATCCGTGGGGAAGTACCGACGGAAAAGCTGAGTCCTACGGACTTGTAAACGAGATAAATCAGAAGTTTGTTGATGTTGTGAGAAATTCAGGCGGTAACAATCCTAAGCGTCATTTGCTCATATCAGGCTATAATACAGGATTTGACCGCACTTGTGATCCTCTTTTCAAAATGCCTGACGATCCCGCAAACCGTATGGCTGTTTCGGTACATTATTATACTCCCGCAGGTTTTGCTATCCTCGAAGATAAGGATGAGTCATGGGCAAAGGCACGTTCCACATGGGGAGCAGCTGATGACTATAAGGAACTCAACGACAATATGGAAATGATGAAAAAAGGCTTCATTGACAAGGGTATACCTGTAATAGTCGGCGAATACGGTTGTCCTACAAAGGGAAAAGAAACAGATTCTGTACGACTTTTCCTCAGCTCTGTCTGCAAATCTGCATACGAACACGGACTTTGCCCTATACTCTGGTCAACTCCTGATTCAACTACAGATGACGGAACTGTTATAAAAGGGCACTATGACAGAGCAACCTGTAAGCTTGTGGATCAGGAATTAAAGAAGCTCTTCAACGAGATATCAGGATTTGAGCCAAAGGAAACTGCTTCCACAACAACTTCATCTGCTACTACAACCACAACAGCATCTACCACTACTACATCATCTGCGACAACAGTTACAGAAACTTCTGCAACTTCTGCAACAACACTTACATCGACAAGTGAGACAACTACTTCTACAGTTACCACTGCAACAGTTGTACTGCCTGCTGTAACATTATGGGGTGATGCTAACTGTGACGGAGATGTTGATATGTCTGATATAGTGCTTATCATGCAGAGCCTTGCAAATCCGAATAAATATGGTCTTGGCGGTACAGATGAAAAAGCTATAACAGCACAGGGTCAGGCAAACGGCGATGTTGATACTGCAAGCAAGGGCATCACATCTAATGATGCTGTATTTATTCAGGAATTCCTTCTCCATAAGATATCATCTCTTGAACCTGTAAAATAATGATAAATACTTATGCTTTAACGCGATGATCATATATAAATTATCGGGGGACTCTTTCTCGTGAAAGAGTCCCCGATGTTTTTTGCATATGAACTCATAAAACTGACAAGACTATATAATAGAGGTGATATAATGGTCAGAAAACGCGGAGAGCATGGAGTAATAGTACTTATAGCTGCATTTTTTATCAGCTTTACGGTGATAACTGCAAACTATTACAGAATTGCGCTGGAGCAGAAAAACGTACCTGCCGCTCAGCAGAGCAGGATATTCACATATGAAGTCGGACGGTGTCAGGGAACGATATATGATACAAAAATGCGTCCGCTGACAAATGCGGAGACAAAGCTGAAAGCAGTAGCTGTTCCCGATATGACGGACAGGGAAATAACAGCCGAGTATGCAGTTGACCGTGATAAATTCTATGAAGAATATGACAAGGGACTGCCTTTCGAGTTTGAGTATACTTCCTCAGCCTACGAAAGTGACGGATTGACCATATTCAAAGTACCGCAGAGATACAGCGAAAGACAGACTGCAAGACACGTAATAGGCTATCTTTCCGATAATGAGGGAGCTGACGGCGTGGAATACGCATATAACAGCATACTGAGAGCAGATCATGCCAATAACAGCGTATCTTACGAAACAGACGGCTTCGGCAGGATATTAACGGGCAACGGCAAAAGCGTATTTCGTACAAATTCATACAAATGTGGAGTAGTTCTTACTATTGACAAGGATATACAGAAGATATGCGAGGACTGCGGAAAGGGCATAAAGACAGGAGCTATAGTGTGTGCTGATATAAAAAGCGGCGATATACTGGCAATGGCGAGTTTCCCCAATTATTCCCCCGAAAAGCTGGACGAAGCAATGGAAAACAAGGACTGTCCGCTTATAAATCGAGCATTATATTCCTACAGTGTTGGCTCTGTGTTCAAGCTCGTGACGGCAGCAGAAGCACTCGAAGAAGGAGCAGGAGATATTGTGTATGACTGCTGCGGAAGTACAGACGTAGACGGCAAGGTATTCAATTGTCATAAGCTTGACGGACACGGTACCCAGACCATGAGCGAAGCTCTTACAAATTCCTGCAACACCTATTTTATCGAGCTGAGTCAATGCCTTGACCTTGAAAAGCTGAGAGAAAGAGCCTATTCATTGGGCTTCGGAAGAGAAAACTACCTTTGCACAGGCATGATAGGTTCGGCAGGAGTACTGCCCACAGAAAAGGAACTGAGCATACCTGCAGAGAGGGCGAATTTCTCCTTCGGACAAGGGAAGCTTTCTGCAACTCCGCTCCAGATAACGCAGCTTACCTGTTCCATAGCAAATGGGGGCAAGAAGCCTGTTCTGCGGTTGATAAAGGGGCTTACAGTGGACGGTGAGACGGTCGGAAACGAGAAAAAAGTAAGGTATTCTCAGGTCATGAGCAAAGATACAGCGGAGCAGCTGAGGAAGATGATGATACTTGCGGTCAGGGAAAATGAGAATTCCAAGGCAAAGACAAAGAAAATGAGTGTTGGTGCTAAAACTTCCACAGCACAGACGGGAAAAACAGACGCAAAAGGTGAGGAGCTCTGTCACGCATGGATAACAGGTTTTTTCCCTGCGCGTAAGCCTAAATACGCGGTTACAGTATTTATTGAAAACGGCGGATACGGAAATGATGCAGCAGCACCTGTTTTTCGCATGATAGCCGACAGAATGAGCGAATTGGATTAAATTTGTGAGTAACATTATACAATTATGAAGCATAGCTTTTTCTTTACAAATCCTGCTCAGATGTGGTATAATCATTGTAAATGGATACAGTCATTCATTATACTTGATCTGAATGTCCACCGAAAGGAGCACGGTACATTATGAAGCGGATATTAAAACGGTTTTCGGCTGCATTTTCGGCAGCTATAGTAACGGCAGTTTCAGTTCCTGCCGCAGTATATGCGGAAGCAGGCAAATTAATAAACATCGGTGACTATGGAAAGAAAGGGATATCATCATCTCATACATTTTCGTTCTCCATGCCGCAGCTGCACAGTGTTACGGTCGGTAAATGTACTGACCTTGTGCCTTTGGTCACATATTCACCTATAAGAGGCACAGCTTCCGAAACAGAAGCTGCATCACTTCCCGAAGCCTTTGATATGAGAAAAGTTTACAGCATGACATCTGTAAAGGAGCAGGGAAACTACGGTACTTGCTGGGCGCACTCGGCTATAGTTAGTGCCGAGACAAGTATGCTTGCAGCTGATCCGTATATCGACCTTTCGGAGCTGCACACTTCTTATTACAGCTATTACGGCGACGATCAGATGATAATCAGCAGCAATACCACAAACGGCATACTGTCCGAGGGCGGAAGTCCTCGTATAGTTTCAAATCTCTGGTCGCAGTGGATAGGACCTGTTAACGAAAGTGCGATGCCGTATTCCGATACAGCTGTTTTTGATAATGCTTCAAAGACCGTATTTATGAAGTATCAGTCCGATTATCACATGAAAAACGCTTACAGCTTCGATTTCGATGCGGATAGAAGCAACTTTGATGATGTAAACGCACTTGTAAAGGAGTTCATTTATAAGGGACAAGCAGTAGATATATCTTATATGTCTGAAAAGTCATCGAACTGGAACCCTGAATATTGTACATCAAATTCCAAAAAGAAACCAAGATTTGCAGATCACGGAGTTGCTATAGTCGGCTGGGACGATAGTATTTCAGCAGATAAATTCGTGAACGAGCCTGAGGGCGACGGTGCATGGCTTTGCAAGAACAGCTGGGGTACAAAAGATAGTGATGACGGATATTTCTGGATATCATACTATGACAGAACACTTTGTGATTTTACCGTTTTTGAACTTGAAAACGCTGATGAGCATGAGATAATTTATCAGCACGACACCTATGTACCGATACAGAATTATTCAGCCTATGATACTGCCGAAGAGGAAGGACCTTCCTATTTTGCAAATGTTTTCGATGCTGTCGGACCTTCGCAGATAAGCGCAGTAGGCACATATATACTCAATCCCGATACCGAATATGAAATAACGGTATATACTGATATCAAGGACGCTTCCGATCCTGTATCGGGAACTCCTTCATCGGTTACAAAGGGTAAGGCAAAGCTCACAGGCTTTCAGCAGCTGGGACTTGACAAGCCTGTAGTCATTGACAGCACAGAAAAGTTTTCGGTAGTCGTTAAGCTTTACAGCGAGGATACTCCTTTTGTACTTCCCTTCGAGAGCAGTTTTTATGCCGAGAATGAGGAGAAAGAGGAACTGTATGATATTACAAGTTTTGCCACAGATGCACAGATCGCAGCACATACAGGCGAGGGCGAGAGCTTCATCAGTGCTGACGGAAAAGACTGGGAAGATGTATATGATAGTGTTGAGGTTTACAGCGGAGAAGAAAAGGCGTTATTGTTAGAGTCATTCATAGAACAGTTTTATGACGGACTTGATGAAGATGATACCGTGCTCCTTGAAGATGCTGCGAAAAAGGAGGCATTTTTCAGAAATATTTTTTCCGAATGTGATATCAAAACAAGAATGGGCAATGCATCATTGAAGGTATACGGAGATCCGATCGGCAAGGTAAGATTTTCTCATGCCGAGGGATATGTACCAGAAAATGAAAAGGTAGAGCTTTCATCGGGATTTGATGACGCTAAGATATACTGGAAAGCTGATGACGGTGAATATAAGGAATACACTTCACCTATAACAATTACTTCACCTGTTACCATATCTGCTTATACAGACCTTACAGGCAGTTACGGCGATAAAGTACCCGAAACAAGCCTATGTGCAGCAGCTGAAAGAAAATTTGAACCTGCGAAAGCAGTTTTTAACTGGCTTGCATATAATACATCGTCACCTGATAATAAAGGTGAACTTAAATATGCACAGCGTATATCGGACAGCGAGTACAGTATTGATCTTCCCTCGGATAAAGACCATATATGCCTTTCCCTCGGAACTACAGCTGATACTGAATACGGCGGAAAGAGCTATGACGGTTACAGCTGGATAGAGAACGTTTCGGCGAAGTACGGCAATACAGATATAAAGCTGAAGCTTTCGGGAGATGAAAAGGTCGATAATGAAGTGACCGTACATATAAACAGAAGGATACTTGGCTTTAATTATTTGTCAGAGACTATTAATTTCTCTCTTGCAGACGAGATATATGCTCCTGACGGTACAGAATTGAAGATCAATTCATACGTGGGAAAATACTGCGGACAGGAGCTGCGCGTCATCAAGGACGGTTCGGAGATAAAGGTAAAAGTCCCCGAAAGAAGGGTAATGCCCGATATAGCAATAAACTATATGGCAGAAGTTATTGGACCTTTTACCGAGGAAATGATGAACTATATCGAGATATGTGTCGATGCTGATAAGAATGACAATTACTATTCTGCAAGGGGCAGAAAGGTAAGCGGCGACGACTGGATAATGCTTGAGAACGGCTATTATTACCTCTCGGTGATACCGGGTGAGGTCATATCCGTCAAAATAGACGGCGGCGACGGTATGTTCGAGAGCGAACCCTATCTATGCAGAGTCCCGCAGGCACCTGCCGCAAAGCCTGATAAAAAAATGTTTGACACCAGCGATGCAGCTGTGGTAAAATGTAACGGTACTGCAATGATCGAAGCATCACCGCTCATGTACATGAATGATATAATGTACGAAGCAATGGCAGAGGACTTCGGTTACAGCAGGGAAAGATTTACAGAACTCCAGAAGCAGAGACTTGGTGTCAGCGATGATGACGTAAAGGGTTTTACGGGTAATACCTTCAAAAGCATTAATGAACTGCAATACGGCGTTGAATATCTTGTCAGATATCCTGCTACAGGCAGCAGCTTTGCATCTCAGGGAGAAAAGGTCGTGTTCTACACGAGGGGAGATGTGAACAGAGATCGAAAAGTCGATTCTGTTGACGCATCACTGGTATTAAAGCACTATTCCCTCGTATCTGTAGGAAAGGACGGTCTGTTTGACGAGTCTCAGCAGCTTATGGCTGATGTAAATAATGACGGAACTATAACGTCGGTAGACGCTTCACAGATCATGGTGATATACACCAAAGCAATGACCGAATAGGGTACCTATTGTTGTACAAAAAATACGAATATATGTTTGACTAAGTTTACTAAAACCGCACAAAAGAACTGTAATATTTTTTATAGTTTAGTCAATAAGTATAAAACCGAGCCTTGTTCTTTGTGTAATAGGTGTTATTTTGCTTTTACCGTTTTGTAACTTTTAGATAGAAATGGTACTATTTGTGTTATAATTGACAAAAAATAGGTGTTGAAAATGTACATGGTGTTCAAAAAAGATTAAAGAACGATACAAAATATTGACTTTGACCGCAAGATACGGTATATTTGTATATGCAAAAGCAATTGTTGCACAGTGCAGACAAAAACAGTTAGGATTAACTGTTCTGCTGATTTGAAAGCACTGCGGAGCATACAGTGTCCTGTCAGGCTTTTTTGACAAAGGTCTGCGGAGTACATTCGTGACTGATGCCGCTTGCGGACAGTGATGCGAATGATTGCTTAGAAAAATCAAGATCAACATGGACGCAAGTCCTTGTTATAATCAATGAACAGAAGACAGGGTAAACATAACGGCTGCCGGACGCTGCGGTGAGGACAATCATCGGGCAGAACGATTGACCGCGATGCGTACCGCAAAAACAATTCACGAATATTATACACGGTAATGTATAATATACATATTTAAGGAGGAAAAATCTCATGAACACACTTAAGAGAACATTAGCTTTAGTAGCTACACTCGCTATGACAGCTACTGCATTTGCAAGCTGCGGCGATGACAAGAAGGACGACAATAAGGCTGAAACAACAACAGCTGCTGCTACAGAGGCAACAACTGCTGGCGACGGCGAAACAACAACTACTGACGGCGGCACAGAGAAAAAGGATCACGAAATCGATGCTTCAGTTGGACAGGGCGGCGACACATTCACAGTTGCAGCTTGGAACGCTGATGACGTACCTTACCTCATCGCACAGTGGAAGGGCCTTTCATATGAAACAATCGTTGAAGATCTCGCAAACAATAAGGTTGACGGCGTAAACGCTATCATCTTCGGTGTTGGCGGCGGTGAAGCTTCTGAGCGTTATGATCAGCTCTTCAACGACGGCGGCGATCTCGACGTTTACTTCTGCGAAGCTGACTGGGCACTCAAGTACATCAACGATGATGAGAAGACACTTGACCTTGCTAAGCTTGGTCTCAGCGATGCAGACTTCACAAATATGTATGATTACACAAACCAGATCGGTCTTACAACTGACGGCGTTCGTAAGGGCGTTTCATGGCAGGCAGCAGCAGGCGGATTTGCTTACAGAGCTGACCTCGCTGAGGAATACCTCGAGGCTAAGACACCAGCTGAGATGCAGGAAAAGGTTAAGGACTGGGATGCTTTCGTAGAAGCTGCTAAGACAGTTTCTGAAAAGTCAGGTCAGAAGGTTGCTCTTGCTGACTCACTCGGCGGTCTCTGGCAGGCATTTGCTTGTGGACGTACACAGCCATGGGTTAAGGACAACAAGCTCGTTATCGATGACTTCTGCACAAAGTTCGGCGACACAGCTAAGGCACTCTGGGATTGCGGCGGTGTAACAAAGAACAACCAGTGGTCAGATGAAGCTTGGACAGCTGCTGGCGTATCTGGTAACGTAATGGGTTACTTCGTATCAACATGGGGCTTCGGCGGATTCTTCCTCGATGCTGCAGGCGGCGAAGGCGGTGCTCAGTACGGTAAGTGGAATGTATGTGAAGGACCACAGTCATTCTACTGGGGCGGTACTTGGATCGTTGTAAATCCAAAGACAGATAACGGTAAGGAAGCTCAGGAATTCATCCTCTCAGCTACATCAGATGAAGCTCAGATGACAACATATGCTAAGAACAAGCCTGAGTATGTAAACAACTCTAAGGTTATGGATGACCTTATTGCTGGCAACACAGTATTCAACGAGAAGATCTCTGGCAACTTCAAGGATGGTCAGAACTACTTCGCTGAGCTTGCTAAGAACGCTAAGTCAATCGACTTCAAGGGCCTCATCACTCCTTACGATGCAACAGTTAAGGCTGACTTCGTAACAGCTGTAAGAGAGCAGTACCTTGAGGGTGGCAAGTCTTGGGACGAAGCTATGGATAAGTTCAAGGACAAGGTTGCTGAAGACGTAACAACTCTCGACTGGGATGACTAATTTAAAATAGTCTGAACTATTTACAATGTAATAAATATACCTACGGAATACTTATGTATTCCGTAGGTGTATATTTATTTATACTATTATTCCGAGAGGGTGTGTGTTATGGCGTCAGGCGCGCAGAGACGTATAAAGTCTATTAGCTACGCTAAGTATGGTTATATATTTATATTACCTTTTTTCCTTGTTTATTTCTTTTTCCAGTTATGGCCGTTGATTAACACCTTTATTGTAAGTTTCCACGGCAATGGTAAGTCCATTCAGGAATGGGTAGGACTTCAGAACTACAAAGACATTTTATTTGGCGGTACTCGTAAAGTCAGAGTTATCCATGAGAGCTTCTTCAAGTGTCTGAAGAATACAGTTATACTTTGGGTTGGTAACTTTATTCCTCAGCTCGCTCTTTCATTATCTCTGGCTGTATGGTTTACAGAAGCGCAGTTAAAGATCCCTGGAAAGGGCTTCTTTAAGATAGTTATGTATCTTCCAAATATCATCACAGCTGCATCAGTTGCTGTACTTTTCCTTCAGCTTTGCGGACAGTCAGAAACAAACCCCGGTGCATTAAACTTACTCCTTCACAAGATGGGTATAGTACATAGGAACCCGGTATCCGAGCACTATGAGTCTATACAATTCATTGACGGTGTATGGCAGTCACGCGGCGTTGTAATGTTTATCCAGACATGGATGTGGTTCGGTAATACCATGATTATGCTCATGTCAGGTATTCAGGGTATCAACCCTTCACTGTTTGAAGCTGCAAGCATCGACGGTGCAAGCTCCGGACAGGTATTCAGAAAGATCACTCTTCCTCTGTTGACACCTATTATGGCATATACACTTATCACATCTATGATCGGTGGTCTCCAGATGTTTGATATTCCTTTCCTTTACACAAATTCAGTTACTCCAAAGGAACACCTCAGAACTATGGCTGTAATGATCTTCCAGTACTTCCATGCTCAGGCTGATAATAACAAGATGGGTTATGCAGGTGCTGCATCAGTACTCCTCTTCTTCATTACTCTTGCACTCGGTCTTATCGCATTCTACATTACTCGTGATAAGGATGAGATCGCTAAGAAGAAGCAGCGTAAAAAGATCGCTCAGCAGGCTAAGAGAGAAAGCAAACAGTTTGGAGGGATCAGCTTATGAGTACTAATATGAAATCAGTTTACGGTAAGGCAAAGGACAACTATAGCTTTAAGATCAAATTAAAGTCAACTATACTGGTTGTCTGGTTCGTTATACTGACCATCATCTGTCTGCTTCCGATATACATTCTTATTATCAATGCTACTCGTGAGCATTCGGATATTGCAAACGGACTTTCATTCATACCGGGCTCTAACCTGAAAGCAAACTTCCATAAGATAGTTACAGACCAGAACTTCAAGCTTTCATATAACGCTCTTTACGGTTATAAGAACAGCTTGATAATCACTGTTTGTGCTACTTTCCTTACAGTTTTCTTCTCAGCTCTTACAGCTTACGGTATCCATGTATACGATTTCAAACTCAAGGAGATCTCTTACTCAGTTATCCTCCTTGTAATGATGGTACCTATGCAGGTTACATCAGCAGGTTTCGTATCATTCATGTCTGATATGCATCTCACAAATACATACTGGCCGCTCATTATCCCTGCTATTGCAGCACCTGCGGTCGTATACTTCATGCGTTCCTACATGAAGTCGTCATTCCCGCTGGACATCGTTGAAGCAGCTCGAATTGACGGATGCAGTGAGTTCAGAACATTCTTATCAATTGCAATCCCTATGATGAAGCCCGCTATAGCTGTACAGGCTATCTTCGCTTTCATCGCAAGCTGGAACAACTTCTACACACCTAACATGATCCTTATCAATGTTAAGCTCAACAAGAAGACACTTCCAATGATGGTTGCCGCTCTTCAGTCATCAGATAAGTTCAATGACTACGGTGCTATCTATCTTGCAATTGCACTTTCAATTATTCCTATCATTATTGCATACGTACTTCTCTCAAGATTCATCATTGCCGGTGTAGCTCTTGGTGGCGTAAAGGAATAATAATACAAATCACAGCACACTTCGGTGTGCTGTTTTTTTATGGACGCTTTGAGCGTCCTTTTTTTATGCATAAACGAAAACAGCATTGAATATGATTTAGTAAAAGGAGATGATTAAATGCACGGGAGTACAAGCATTGAAACAGTAATGAACTATTTACCCGAAAAGATAAGGGAGCATATCAAAGCGATACCGTACGACAAACTCGAAAATGTAATGGAGATAAGACTTCGTGCAGGCGGACCTGTATATTTTGTCTATGCGGACAAAATATGCTATTTAAGTCAAAGCGGAGAGATTTCGGAAATGATGACTGACAATACATTTAATGTCAGCGGAGTTCAGATCCGTGAAGTTATCGACAGGCTGTGTCACTATTCAATGCACAGCTGTGTGAAGCAGCTGAGAGAAGGCTATTTCGTAGTTGAAAACGGAGTGCGTGTGGGAGTTTCAGGTACATACTCAACAAATGAAACACCGATACTAACTGATTTCGCGTCAGTAAATTTCAGAGTATCAAGGTGCATAAAAGGCTGTGCAGACGATGTTTTTTCAAAAACTTACGGAAAGAACGTTATCATATGCGGCGGAGTAAGCTCGGGGAAAACTACAGTACTACGCGAGCTTTGCCGACTTACGGGAAGCTTTCGCAAGGTCACGCTGATAGATGAGCGCAATGAAATATCATGTCTTACAGGCGGTATACCACAGAATGATGTAGGCTGTCTGACCGATGTGATAAGCGGAAGTCCGCGCTCAGCAGGTATTATGGCTGCCATTAGATCTCTTTCTCCCGATGTTATATTCTGCGATGAGATAGCTTCACAGAGTGACGCAGAGGCAATACTTGACGGTATAGGCTGCGGAGTAAAATTTGTTGTAACTGCTCATGGTGTAAATTATACTGAACTGCTCAGGAGGAAAGAGATAAACTATCTGCTCGAAAAAGGCAAGTTTGATGCAGCAGTTTTTCTGACCGGTTCAAGCTCACCCGGAGAAGTCAGGGAGATAAGGAGGCTTAAAAATGTGGATTAAGCTAAGTGCAGGATTTCTTTTCATACTTGGCGGAATGTTCTGCGGATTTAGTATGGCAGACAGGCTTAAAAAGGGAGTGGATTTTTGCAGGTCAGCAGAAAGGATACTGAACATATGCGAGTCGGAAATACGTTCAAAAAACAGTGACGTATACAGTATAATCAGGCGGCTGAAAAGTGAAAAGCTTAAAATAGATATCTCTTTTGAAAGCTTGCCCGAGTGCTACAGTTACGAGACTGATTTCCGCGAGCAGTGGTCGGAGTCTTTTCGCAAACTCAGCTATTTCGATAATGAGGAGCTTGATATCATGCTCTCGCTCGGAAGTATCCTCGGGACTACCGATACTGAGGGGCAGCTTAGAGGCATAGACGATATCCGCACAAGAGTAGGACAGCTGTATAAAAACAGACAAGGCGAATATGACCGAAAAGGGAGGCTTTACAGGAGTATAGGCTTGCTTTCGGGCGCAGCAATAGGGATAATGATAATATGAAAATTGATCTGATCTTTAAAATTGCAGGTACAGGCATAATCGTAGCGGTGCTAAATCTTGTACTGAAACGGGCAGAGCGCGAGGAACAGGCGATGATGACGACTCTTGCAGGACTTATCGTAGTCCTTGTGGTCATCGTTGACGAGATAGGCGATCTTTTCGACAAGGTAAAGACGGTGTTCGGCTTATGGTAGACAATTGTTTTTCAGTGGGAGCGTTTTGTGTTGTGGGAGCATTGCTTGCTATGATTTTAAAACAATATTGCTCCGAGCAGTCAATACTGGTATCAATAGCAGTCAGTGTGCTGGTGATAGCATTTTTTGTTTCATTTCTTGGTGGGACTATTGACGAGATACGCAGTATATTTGAGTCGGCAGGCATATCTGAGAGCTGCATATCAGTAATATTCAAGGTGCTTGCAATATGCTGCATTACCCATATTTCAGCTGAAATCTGCCGTGACAGCGGCGAGACTGCCATAGCATCAGCGGCGGAGCTCTGCGGCAGGGCTGCAATAATGGTACTTAGTCTGCCGCTTATGACAAGCTTTGTCCAATTGATAGACAAGCTTATAAAGGTCTGATATGAAGAAGTTCTTACCGATATTATTTATAACTATATTGCTCGTCGCTTTTTGTGTACCTGTAAAAGCTCATGCAGAGGATACAGCTTCCACACAAAACGAAATGGTATCACAGTTTGACGAGGTCTTGCAGGATAACGATATAAGCTACAGCACTGATGAACTGAGCGGCATATCTTTCAGCAGCCTTGTAGGCGATGTTACGAAAAGGACGGCTGAGATTTGTGGAGCACCATTGCGACTTCTTGGAACTATGCTTCTTATTATCGTGATAACATCTGTTTTAAAGAGCTTCGGAGGCGGTATTTTAGGAAATTCCGAAAAGATATACAGCTCAGTCTGTGTAATTACAGCTGTTACAGTTATTGCACCGCCGCTTTTTGAAGTCTTTTCACAGACGATAGAGAGCGTAAGGCTCTGCGGCAGTTTTATTGCGGTTTACATACCTGTATTTTCGGGTATAACAGCCGCCTGCGGCAATATCGGCAGCGCAGGAGTATATGATATAATGCTCCTTGCAGGTTCAGAGTTTATAGTGCAGCTTGTCAGCGGTATGCTCGTGCCTATCCTGAGTGCAGTTACCATGCTTTCGATAACAGGAGGAGCAGTTTCAAAAAACAATTTCGGCGGAGCAGTTCAGCTTATGAAAAAGCTAATCACATGGGTGCTTACAGTATCTATGACATTGTTTACGGGCTTTCTCACGCTGAAATGTACGCTTGCAGCCAAGACAGACGGAGCTGTAACAAAGACGGCGCGTTTCCTTATATCAGGGCTTGTGCCCGTAGTTGGCGGAGCAGTTTCCGATGCATATGCAACAGTAAGGAGCAGCTTCGATATACTTCGCGGAACAGTTGGTACAGGGGGCTGCATAGTAATAATACTTATGATACTTCCGCCTGTTCTGCATATTCTTATATACAGGGCAGTGATATGGACTGCTTCGGCGGCTGCGGATATGTTTGGTGAGGAGAACATGAGCGCGGTATTGAAGTCACTTGACAGCGGACTTGCTATAGCTCAGACAGTGCTTATCTGCTATGGAATGATGTTTGTTCTGTGTACAGCTATACTAATGCAGACTGCGGGGTGAAAACATGGAAGATATAACAACAGCTGTAAGAGCTGTCTGTGTTACGGCGGCAGGCATATGCATAATAAGTCATCTTACTGAGGGGACAAGGCTGCGTTCGCAGGCGGAATTCGTGTACAGGCTTGTATTTGCAATAGTTGTTGCAGGACTTATATTCAGCGGCAGTAAAAAAATAGAACTTCCCGATCTAAGTATATTTGACAGCAATGAGTTCAGCTTTTCAACAGAAGCATATGACAATGCCGTAGCCGAACAGACAGCTTCAAATATCTCAGATATACTTCTTTCGCAGCTGAGTGCAGCAGGAATAACAGTTGATGACATTGTGACAGAGGTTAATATTTCAGAAGAAAGCGGCATATCTATTAATAGAGTCATTATCAGAACGGCTGATTTTGAAAGAGCAGCCGAAATAATACGCAGCAGTCTTGGACAAAAAACGGAGGTCATAAATGGAAATAGCTGAAAAGCTCAGGGAACTTATAAAAGGCAGGAAATGGGCTGTATTTATGACAATATGCGGAATTGCCGGACTGCTGCTGATAATGATATCCTCGCTCATACCTGATGATGCTCCCAAAAAGAATGATGTATCTGACAGATGCATCGGTGCAGTTGATACTGAAAAATACTGCAATGACACAGAAAAACGGCTCGAAGTCTTTCTTTCGGAGATCGAAGGTGCAGGAGAAGTGAGGGTATATCTTACAGTGGGGAGTGATGAACGCTACGTTTATGCAACTGAGGGGCGGTGCAGCCGCGGTGATAATAAAACGGAGGAGGAAGAGAGATATGTTATAGTCGGAGGGGGAAGCGAGAAGAACGCGCTTGTGGAAACAGTCAGATCGCCCGAGATAACAGGAGCAGTAGTAGCTTGTGAGGGCGGAGGGAGTGCGCAGGTACGCGAAAGCATATACAAGGCAGTATCAGCTGCACTTGATATACCAACATCGAGAATATACGTAACCAAACTCAGATAAAAGGAGAGAACGGCAATGAAAAAGCCATCACTTATTATAGGAAAAAAGCAGATAATAATGACCTGTCTTACACTTATGCTTGCAGTAGCGGTCTACATAAACTATACAGCATCGCCTGACATGATGAAGGAAGATAAAATGACAATGAAAAAGCAGAGCGAGACCATAAACTATGGTCAGACCGAGTTCGTGAACGCCGCAGCTGAGGGGACAGCAGGTGACTATTTTGCACAGGCGCGGCTCGACAAGATGAATGACCGTGACGAAGCAGTACAGACCTTGCAGTCAATAATCGGCGGCGGGGATATTACCGAAAATGAAATGGTAGTTAATGCACTTGATGCTGTTGAAGTATCGAAGCTCATAGAGAGCGAGGGGACTATAGAATCTCTCGTAAAAGCGCAGGGATTTCAGGACTGCGTGGCATATCTTGACGGTGAGACAGCAAAGGTAGTTGTAAAGACTGAGGGGCTTGACAAGGCACAGGCAGCTTCAATAAAGGAGATTATCCTCGGTGAAGCGGAAGTTCCTGCTGAAAATATCAGGATATTTGAAGTCAAATAAGCGCAGTAGTTCAAATACATTATAAAGTAAATTTTTCTCCGCGTCTGTTGCTATTTCTTGAATTATATGTTATAATACAATAGTACTGGTGTAAATACAGTTTTGATTAAAATTTACACTCAAATATGTGCTATGGAGGTTCAGTATGGAAGTTGAAGAGATGAAGCCTGCGGCATCAAGTAGATTGAAGATATCCGAAGATGTAATAATAGCAATAGCAAAGCTTGCAGCTCTTGATGTAAACGGAGTTGCAAGTCTTGGCGGTGAAATTAATAAGATGAGCAAGCTGAGGAAAAACGGACCTATTAAAATAAGTATGATGGGCGATGTAGCTGCCATTGACATGAATATAGTTATAAAGAGCGGTGAAAAAGCCTGCAATATTGCTCAGGAAGTGCAGACTGCCGTCAAGGAAAACGTGCAGAATATGACAGGTGTCCCTGTGGCAAGAGTCAACGTAACAGTAGGCGGAGTAGTATTTGAATGATACGCCGATACAGGGAAGATGATCTTGAGGGAGCCGCGGCTGTATTCACAGCAGCATTTGCTGCACCGCCGTGGAACGAGGCATGGTCTGATGAATTGTCACGTAAAAGGATAAGCGAGCTTATGTCCGCACCTCAGTCCATAGGATACGTCTGTGAGAAAAACGGCTGTATACAGGCGATATTATGCGGCAGAAAGCTTACATATCTCCACGGACCTGAATACGTTATAGATGAATTCTGCGTACTGCCCGAGCTTCACAGAAGCGGTATAGGCACAGCAGTCATAGGATATGCAAAGGACGAACTTGTAAAAGAGGGAGTCGTAGCAATGGCTCTGATGACAACTAAGGGCTATCCCAGCGAGAAGTTTTACATAAAAAACGGATTTGAAGGAAACGAGGGCATGATATTCATGTACCGGGTTTTAGATGAAAAATAAGGAGTGTACAAATGACAAGGCGTGAAATAAGAGACAGCGCATTCAAGCTGGTATTTGAACAGCTTCTGCGCGATGATGATATAAATGAGCTTTACGAGATAGCAGAGGAGATCGATGAGATAACTATAAACGATGAGGTCAAGAAGATAGTTGAGGGCACACTTGCTCATGCAGAGGAACTTGACGGCATCATCTCAAAATACAGCAAGTCAAGAAGCGTTTCGAGAATATCCAAGCTCAATCTTGCAATCCTGCGCATAGCTATGTATGAGTCGCTGTATGATGACAATACACCTATGAACGCAGCAATAAGCGAAGCGATAAAGCTTTCAATGATGTATACATATCAGGAAGATACAGCATTTATCAACGGCGTTCTCGGAGCATTCTCACGAGACGAGCAGAAGGAAGAAAAAACAGATGCCTGAGTTTCTCGGAGTCGATACCAGTAATTATACCACCTCTGCGGCAGTGTATGTCAGCGAGGAGAACAAGGTATATCAGTGTAAAAAGCTTCTTCCAGTAAAGGACGGAGAGCTTGGACTCAGACAGAGCGATGCAGTTTTCCACCATACGAAGCAGCTTCCCGATATGCTGGAGCAGCTTTTCGGCGAGAATGAGCTTGCAGCTCCTAAGGTGGTAACAGCTTCTGCCAGACCGCGAAACATCGAGGGTTCGTATATGCCCTGCTTTCTCTGCGGAGAGGGCTTTGCCCGTTCATATGCGGCAGCAGTTGGCGCAAAGCTTTTCACCACCTCGCATCAGATCGGACATATACTTGCAGCCCTGTATTCTGCGGACAGGCTCGACCTTGTGAATGAGCGTTTCATAGCCTTTCACGTAAGCGGCGGAACTACCGACTGCCTCCTCTGCGAGCCTGATGAAGAAACTGTACTGAAAATAACAGAGATAGGTACATCTCTCGACCTTAAAGCAGGACAGGCTGTAGACCGTACAGGCGTAATGCTGGGACTTAAATTTCCATGCGGAGCAGAGCTTGAAAAGCTTGCCATGAACGCAAACAAGCACTTCAAGGTTAAGGCTGTACTGAAAAACGGCAGCTGCTGTCTTTCGGGAGTTGAGAATAAGTGCGGCGATATGCTTGACAGCGGCGAAAGTCCCGAAAATATAGCGAAATACTGTCTTGACTTCATTGCCGAGACAATTATTGCCATGACAGCCCATGCTGTCGGCGAATACGGAGAGCTTCCCCTTGTATTTGCAGGCGGAGTAATGTCGGACGTTATTATCCGCGACAGGATAATTTCCCGTTTCCCGTCAGCAAGCTTTGCGCAGCCGCAGTTTTCATGCGACAATGCAGCAGGAGTGGCTATATATGGTTATCTGAAAACCACAGGAGAGAAATAGATGCCTGTAATCACAGTTACACAGATAAATAAATACATAGGCTCGATACTCAAAAACGACAGAAATATCCAGGGCGTAATGGTTCGCGGCGAGATAACGGACTACGTAAAGCATTACCGAAGCGGACACGTATACTTTACATTAAAAGACAGCGAAAGCTCACTTAAAGCAGTGATGTTTGCAAGTGCGGCAGCGCGTCTCAGATTTGAGCCCGAGGACGGTATGTCGGTAATAGTTTCGGGAAGTATCGGAGTATATGAGCGTGACGGAGCTTATCAGCTCTACGTCAATGATATCATTCCCGAGGGCGCAGGAGCAGCAGGAGCAGCTCTTGAACAGCTGAAAAAGAAGCTTGCCAAAGAGGGGATATTCGATACAACTCATAAGCGTCCCATACCTCCTATGCCTAAGAAAATAGGCGCAGTTACTTCGCTCAGCGGAGCAGCTGTGCGCGATATAATAAACGTATTATCGAGACGCTATCCCTTGTGTGAGATATATGCAGTCAATGCACTCGTACAGGGCGACGGTGCGGCAGAGTCGGTATGCAGAGGCATATTGAAAGCAGAAGCCGCAGGCTGTGACGTTATCATCGTAGGACGCGGCGGCGGTTCAAGCGAGGATCTCAGTGCCTTCAATACCGAAAAGGTGGCATATGCGGTATACAACTGCAAAGTTCCTGTTATATCCGCAGTAGGACACGAAACTGACTATACCATAGCTGACCTTGCGGCCGATCTTCGTGCGCCTACACCGTCGGCAGCAGCGGAGCTTGCAGCTCCCGATATGGCAAGTCTGTATGAAAAGATATCCATACTTGAACGCAGAGCAGAAAGGTCTGTACTTGCGCAGCTTGACAAGGCAAGCGACAGATTTATCGCACTTAACGCCCGACTTTCGGCACAGTCTCCCGAGAACAGGGTAAAGCTTACTGCCGAGAAGCTTGCAGGACTTGACAAAAGGCGTGAAGCCGCATTTTCGAGATACTATGAACGCCTTGAGCACCAGCTTTCGGAGAGGATTGCAAAGCTTGACAGCCTGAGCCCACTCAAAGTGCTTTCACGAGGATATTCTCTCGTATATAAAGAGGAAAAGCTCCTCAGCAGTTCTGAGACTCTTGAAAAGGGCGACAAGATAAAGCTCACATTCGGCAGCGGCGGTGCTGAAGCAGAGATTACTGATAAATGGTGATATAATGAAAGAAAAGCTTACATTTGAAGATAATATGACAAAGCTCGGAAAGATAGTGAACGAGCTTGAAAAAGGGGATATCCCGCTCGAAAAAGCTGTGGAATTATACGGCGAGGGCGTAAAGCTTTCAGCTGCCTGCCGCAAACAGCTCGATGAAGCACAGATAAAGATCACGGAGGACGACGGAACAGTTCCGTCAGAGAAATAATATGTCAGGATTTAAAGAAAAGCTAAGCGAATATATAAGCTTTACTGAGGAAAATCTCAGAAAATACAATACCCATTCGGAAACTATGACAGCCCAGAAAAACCTCATAGATGCAATGAATTATTCTCTTGAAGCAGGCGGAAAGCGTATCCGTCCCGTGTTGGTATACTCATTCTGTAATGCACTGGGCGGCGACTACAGAAAGGCAGCCGCACCTGCTGCTGCAATAGAGATGATACACACATTCTCGCTTATACATGACGATCTTCCCGCAATGGACAATGATGATTTCCGCCGCGGAAAGCCTTCATGCCACAAGGCATTCGGCGAAGCAATGGCTATACTTGCAGGTGATGCACTTTCGGTTCAGCCCTTTGAGATCATCGCCAATGACGACAGCCTTACTGCTGAGCAGAAAGTAAAGATCATCTCATGTCTTGCAAAGGCAGTAGGCAGAGAGGGAATGATAGGCGGACAGGTCATAGATATGGAAAATGAGGAGCGCAGCGACGTTGACGAAGCAAATCTGCGCAATATGTACCGCCACAAGACAGGACAGCTAATTGCAGTATCATGCATCATGGGCTGTATATGTGCAGGAGCAGATGAAGCAAAGATACAGGCAGCCGCAGACTACGGCTTCAAGCTTGGACTTGCTTTTCAGATAATAGATGATATCCTTGATGTTACAAGCACAACTGAGGAGCTTGGAAAGCCCGTAGGCAGTGATGCCGAGGAAAACAAGACCACATTTGTAACACTTTATGGAGTTGAAAAGGCTCAGGAGATAGCCAACAGCATAACAGAAGAGGCACTTGGCTGTCTTGAAGTATTCGGAAAGGACGCATTCCTCACAGAGCTGACGGAAATGCTTCTGAAAAGAAAGAACTAATAAAAGGAGCTGCGGATATATCCGCATTTCGTAAAAATGAAGGATAATATAAATGAAAAGGTCACATTGGAGGAGCTTGATCTCCCCAGGGACCTGAAAAAGCTTTCGCTTAACCAGTGTGCAGGCTTATGCAAGGAGATAAGGAATATCCTTATTTCAACGGTATCCGCAACAGGCGGACACCTTGCCTCAAATCTGGGAGCTGTAGAGCTCACTATGGCGATACACCGCAATTTCAATTCGCCTGAGGACAAGATAGTATGGGACGTAGGTCATCAGGCATATACACATAAAATACTTACAGGCAGACTTGACAGCTTTTCAACGCTCAGGCAGGAGGGCGGTATATCAGGCTTTCCAAAGCCGGCGGAATCCCCTCATGATACATTCATAAGCGGTCACAGCAGTACATCTGTGTCTGTTGCCTGCGGAATTGCAGAAGCTATGGAGCTGCAAGGCAAGGATAACTATGCTGTGGCAGTTATCGGTGACGGAGCTATGACGGGCGGAATGTTCTATGAAGCTATGAACAACTGCGGCAGAGGACTCCAGAGAAATCTCATAGTCATACTCAATGACAATAATATGTCCATATCAAAGAGCGTAGGTTCGCTTTCAAAGTACCTTACTTCTCTTAGAAATACCGAGAAGTATCTTTCCACCAAGCGAGCAGTTGAACGCGGTCTCGGAATGATACCCCTTGTGGGAAACAGTGTTGCCAAGGGCATCAAGAACGTCAAGGACTCCGTAAAGTCAAATATCCTTGAGCAGAGTACGATGTTCGAGGACATGGGCTTCATCTATCTTGGACCTGTAAACGGTCATAATTTGTCTGAGCTTGAAGAAGTAATGCACATGGCTAAGTCCTATCACGAGCCTGTGTTTATCCATGTCAAGACTGTAAAGGGCAAGGGCTATGCGCCTGCCGAGCAAAATCCGGGAGAATATCACGGTATCTCAAAGTTCGACATAGCTACAGGAAATCCCGAAGTCTCGGCAGCAGACAGCTATTCTACAGTATTCGGCAAGGAGCTTGTGCGTCTAGCGGAAAAAGATGAAAAGATATGCGCTATAACAGCTGCTATGAAATACGGAACTGGCTTGCAGTTCTTTCATTTCAAATATCCCGAGAGATTTTTTGATGTTGGAATAGCCGAACAGCACGCAGTCACATTTGCAGGCGGACTTGCATCAATGGGTATGCTGCCTGTATTTGCAGTATATTCAACATTTTTGCAGCGCGCCTACGACCAGCTGGTACATGATATCGCAATAGGCGGACTGCATATCGTGCTTGGCATCGACCGTGCAGGCATAGTCGGCGAGGACGGCGAGACACATCAGGGACTTCTTGATGTACCTATGCTTACGACTATACCAAATACGGTAATATATTCGCCCTCATGCTATTCAGAGATGAAGATGTGCATGAAAAAGGCGTTATACAGCGAAACAGGACTTGCAGCGGTAAGGTATCCCCGCGGTTCTGAGGAGATGTCGTTCAGTAAATACCACCTTACTACTGAGCATCTTTATATACGTGAAGAAAACAGTGATATACTCATAATAACCTACGGCAGACTTTACAATGAAGCATACAAGGCACAGCAGGAACTCAAAAAAGACGGCATAAACTGCGATATACTGAAGCTTACGAAGATATATCCACTTGAGAGCGACTTAGGCGAAGAGATAAGCAGGTATGATACTATCGTATTTTTTGAGGAGTCTATGGGCGAGGGAAGTATTTCCGAAAAGATAGGAGATGTGCTTTCCGAGCTTGGATATCGCGGAGACTACAGCCGAGTTACAGCTAATGGCTTTGTAAAGCAGGCTTCCGTAATGTCATGTCTCGAAAAGCTTGGACTTACAAGTGAAAAAATGGCGGAGTATATCCGCGGCAGGAGAAAATAAATGGCAAGACTTGACGCTGAGCTTGTAGCCAGAGGACTATCAAGGAGCCGCGAGCGTGCAAAGGAAATGATACGTTCGGGAAGTGTTACTGTAAACGGAAAAAAAGCAGGCAAGCCCTCTGACGAAGTCACTGAGGCTGATGTGATAGAATGTTCCGAAACAGAGGCATATGTAGGCAGAGGTGCGTTAAAGCTGGAAAAGGCTGTAGCCGAATTCGGGATTGACCTTAATGGCAAGGTCTGTCTTGATATAGGAGCTTCCACAGGCGGTTTTACTGATTTCATGCTGCAAAACGGTGCAGCTAAGGTCTATGCCGTAGACGTAGGACACGGACAGCTTGCAGAAACGCTTGTAAACGATCCCCGTGTGGTGAACATGGAAGGAACTGATATACGCGAGGTCTTTGCGGAGGATATAGGCGGACAAGCAGACTTTATCTCTGTAGATGTATCCTTTATCTCCCTTACAAAGATACTACCAAAGGTGTATGAGCTCCTCAAAGACGGAGAGTGTGCAGCAGTTCTTATCAAGCCGCAGTTTGAAGCAGGACGCAGCGATATAGGCAAGCGCGGCATCGTCAAGGACAGGAAGGTGCATATACGTGTGCTTTCCGAGACAGACAGCTTTGCCGTGTCGATAGGCTTTGTCACTGAGAAATATACGTATTCCCCCGTCCGCGGAGGAAGCGGAAATATAGAATATCTTGTCCTGCTGAGGAAGTCGGCAGGAGAGCAGAAAAAACATGATTTCAAGGAGCTTACCGATAGCTCCTTCAATAAACTATAAGGAGTGCGTTTATGAAGGCAGCGTTGTACCCTAATTTTCAGAAGCCCAATGCGCTCAGCTGTGCCCGCGAGGTATGCGATGTGCTTGACAGGTGCGGTATAGAGGTATCTGTCAGCGAGGTGTTCAGAAATGATTTTTCTGATAAGCATTTTGTTAAATTTGAAGATATCAGAGAAGCTGCAAAGACAGCGGATTATGTACTTGCCATAGGCGGTGACGGAACGATACTGCGCTGTGCTAAGCTTCTCATCGGAAGTGATACAAAGCTTCTGGGCATAAATACCGGAACTCTCGGATTTATGGCAGGACTTGAAGCCGACCAGCTTGACAAGCTCAGTCTGCTTACAACGGGTGAGTATGAGCTCTCACCGCGAATGACGCTTGATGTGGTATACCACAGTGATGACGGTGATAAAACAGCCACAGTCCTCAACGAAGTATCCGCAAGGTCGGGAAGCTTCAGGATATGTGAATTCGAGGTCTATTCCGAAAGCTATCTCGTTGGAAGATATCGTGCTGACGGAGTACTTTTCAGCACTCCCTCAGGCTCTACGGCATATGCCCTTTCGGCAGGCGGACCTGTAATAGAGCCCGATCTTGAATGTATCGAAATGACACTTATATGTCCTCACTCACTTTTTTCCCGTGCGACAATGTTCTCGCCCCAGAGAAAGCTTATTATGAAGGACGTTACTGTGCGTGATGACAGCATGGTCATCAATGTTGACGGTGAGCTGTTTGTAAGTCTCAGAAACGGCGACAGTATAGAGATATGCCGTGGAAAGAACAATATAAACTTTATAAATCTCATAGGAAATTCGTTCCATGAGTCACTTTGCAAAAAAATGTGCAAACCTATAAAGTAAGGAAAACGGTGGTATTATGAAGAACCGCAGACATGAAGCAATACTTGAGATAATAAACGAGCAGCCCGTAGCAACGCAGGAGCTTCTTATACAGCTTCTTGCACAGCGAGGTATAAAGACTACACAGGCAACACTGTCAAGAGATATCCAGCAGCTGTCACTTATAAAGCAGAGGGACGAGCACGGAGTATACCGTTATTCCGTACCTGCGGCAGCTGTTGCTGAAAGATCGCTGTTTGAAGAAGCCGTGATATCAGTGGATTACGCAATGAATACCATAGTACTGAAATGCCGTGCAGGCATGGCTCAGGGAACTTGTGCAGCCATAGACTCAGTGGAGCATCAGGGCGTAGTTGGTACTATTGCAGGTGATGATACCATATTCATACTTGTAAGAAGCGAAGCAGATGCGAAAAAGCTTTCCAAAAAGTTCCGCAGCGAGCTTTTCCCGAGGAGGTAAGCTCTGACAGATGTTAAAGGAGATTTATATACAAAATCTTGCTGTTATCAAGGAAGCAGTCATTCCACTCGACAGCAGGCTGAACATTTTTACAGGTGAAACGGGAGCAGGTAAATCCATACTTATAAACGGAATAAATGCTGTTCTCGGACAGAGATGCACAAAGGACATAGTACGTACAGGCTGCGAAAAAGCTGTAATTACCGCATTGTTCACAGATCTTTCCAATGAGGTCTGCGAAAAGCTTGACGAGCTCGGCATATCACACGATGATGAAGAGATAACTGTAACGCGAGAGATAAGCGCGGACGGCGGAAGCGTTTCAAGGATAAACCAGAGAACAGCTCCTGCTGCACTTCTCAAAGAGATAGGCTCAATGCTTATCAATATCCACGGACAGCATGATAACCAGATACTTCTTGACAGCGAGAAGCATTTGCAGATACTTGATGATTTCGGTGGAGATGATACACTTTTAAACGAATACAGAGTGACGTTCCGCGAATTGCAGCAGACTGCGAGAAAGCTTGGCGAGCTAAAAAAGCTTGAACAGACCCGTATCGAGCGCAGCAGAAAGCTCAACGAGATAATCGACGATATAGGCGAGCTTGAACTCCGTGACGGCGAAGATGACGAGCTTGAAAAGGAGTACGAGACTGCAAAGAATTCGGAAAAGACAATAATAGCCATAAAGAGTGCGGTAAACGCTCTGACAGGCGAGGAAGCAGCTTCTGATATGATAGTTTCCGCAGAGACTGAGATAGCAGGCTTTACCGATACAAACGAGACTCTGAACAGCCTTTACGAAAGACTTTCGGCAGCAGAGATCGAGCTTGCAGACATAGCTTCCGAGCTTGAAAGCCTTGCAGACAAGGTGGAGCTTGACGGACAGCGTCTGGAGTATCTCGGTACAAGGCTAAATTCCATAAATAAACTTAAGCGTAAGTACGCAACAGACTGCGAAGGACTTGTTAAACTCTACGATGATGCCTGCCGCGAAATAATGCAGCTTGAAAGCTCCGATACTGAGATAAAAGAGCTCATGTCAAAGCGAGAGGAGCTTCTTCACAAGGTAACGGAGCAGGCAAAGGCACTGTATGAATACCGCGAAAAAGTTGCAAAGCGTTTCACAGAGCGTGTTACGGCAGAGCTTGAATTCCTCAACATGGCAGGAGTAATAATTGCAGTCCGCCATGAAAAGGGCAAGCTCACAGTAAACGGTATGGACTCAGTGGAGTTTCTCATTTCCGCAAACAAGGGTGAAGAACCCAAGCCTATATCCAAGATAGCATCGGGCGGTGAGCTTTCGAGAATAATGCTTGCACTGAAAAGCGTTATTGCCGATAAGGACTCTATCCCCACTATGATATTTGACGAGATAGATACAGGGGTAAGCGGCAAGGCAGCGCAGAAAATCGGCATAAAGCTGAGAGAGATAGGTAAAGTCAGACAGGTAATATGCGTTACTCATCTGTCTCAGATAGCAGTAATGGCGGACAATCATCTGCTTATCGAAAAGCAGATAGTAGGCGACCGCACAGAGACTCATGTTATGCAGCTCGATATGGACGGCAGAGTGTCCGAGATTGCGCGAATAATGGGCGGTGATGATCCAAGCGCACTTATGCTTGACAACGCCCGCGCCGAAATACAAAAAGCATCTGAATTATAACGTGCTGTTTATATGAAGGTATATGTGCATTTATCGGGGCAAACCTTTCTGAGGAAAGGTTCTTCCTCAATAGTGTACATAGACTTTCCATATGTACAACACGAACAATGGAGGCACAGGTATTGAAGATATATTCCACGCGGCACGGACAGACCGCGTACAACAAGCAGGAGATAATTCTCGGAACTACAGATATCGACCTTGATGAAACAGGTGAAAAGCAGGCGCAGGAGCTTGCCGAGAAGATAAATGAGCTCGGAAATATCGACCTTATGATAGTATCGCCGATGAAACGTGCTATGAAAACTGCGAGGGCAGTTGCCGAAAAATGCGGCATAGATATGGTCATCGACGAGCGTCTCAGAGAATGGGATTATGGTGAATACGAAGGCAAGAGCCGATTTACGGAAGGCTTTGCCGAAAACAAAATAAACTTTGGGGTACGAATGGGAAAGAGCGGCGAATCACTTCTTCAGCTTTCCCACAGGGTCTATGCGGCACTTGACGATATTATAAGCAGGTACAGAGACAAGAACGTGCTTATAGTAAGTCATGGCGGAATATGCCGGGTAATAGAGACCTATTTCAATGATATGACAACAGATGAGTTTGCAAACTGGTTCACGGACAATTGCGGACTTATCGAATATAACGTAAACTGAGCGGAGTGATGTTATGAGAATTGGCGTAGATTATTATCCCGAACAATGGAACAGAGAGCTTTGGAAGATAGATGCAGACCTTATGGCAAAGACAGGCGTAAAGTTTGTCCGCATAGGCGAATTCGCATGGTCAAAGCTTGAACCGCGCGACGGCGAATTCTGCTTTGAATGGCTTGATGAAGCCATAAGTATTTTTGCCCGTCACTCTATCGGAGTAATAATGTGTACGCCAACAAGCTGTCCTCCCTTGTGGATGTATGAGACTTATCCCGACATTGCCCGTGTGGGAGCAGACGGAAACAGGATACAGACTGGCATAAGAGCACACAGATGTATAAATGCGCCCATGTTTCTGTATTATGCCAAGCGCATAACTGATCTGCTTGCAAAGAGATATGCCAATTCTCGTGCGATCGTTGCGTGGCAGATAGATAACGAGATAGAAGCATATCCCTGTACCTGTGAGGTATGCCGTGGACTTTTCAGGGACTGGCTCCTTGACAAGCATGACACCCTTGAAAATATAAACGCTGCATTCGGCAACACTGTTTGGAGCGGTGAATACAGTGATATATCGCAGATACAGCCGCCAAATGCATACCCCAAAGCATGGCAGAACCCTGCACTTTGTCTTGAATACAGCAGATTTTCATCTGACATGGCGATCAAGTTCATAAATGAAATGGCAATGATGATAAAGCGTGTAAATCCAAACGCCAAGGTGACCACTAACGTTTGGTTTAGTCAGAATACCCCTGATTTTTACAAGCTTTTCGACTTGCTGGACTTCGTATCCTATGACAATTATCCGCCCGTACTTATACCCGAGGAGGAAGGGGAGATATATTCACATTCCTTCCAACTTGATCTCATGCGCGGAGTCAAGCAGAGCAACTTCTGGGTAATGGAGCAGCTCAGCGGACCTACAGGCAGCTGGATGCCAATGAGCCCCACGCCTCGTCCCGGACAGATAAAGGGCTACGCTTTGCAGGCTATGGCACACGGAGCAGATACGGTCATGCATTTCCGCTGGAGAACAGCTAACACAGGCGCAGAGATGTACTGGCACGGACTTATCGACCACAGCAACGTTTTAGGACGCAGATTCAAGGAGTTCGCAGAACTTTGCCGTACTGCGGCAAAGCTCAGTGTCATAGAGACCACACAGATAGTATCAGAGATAGCTATACTTTATTCGCCTGATAATGACTGGGCATTCGGTATACAGCCCCAGACTGAGGGTTATGACTATCTTGAACAGCTGAAACTCCTTCACGCATCATTTACACGTTACGGAGCAAATGTGGATATAATCTCACCAAGCTCTGACTTGTCGAGGTATAAGGCAGTCATAGCTCCTGCAATGTACATCTACGAAAAAGAAGCTACAGAGAATATATACAGGTATGTTATCAAGGGTGGAACTGTTGTAATGACCAATCGAAGCGGCGTAAAGGATCAGAACAACAACTGTATCATGGAACCTCTGCCAACAGTTTACAGGGAGCTTATCGGTGCGGAAATAACTGAATACGATCCCATTGGACCACTTGAACAGACCATAGAGGACTTTTCGGGAAGCAGGTTCACCTGTACAGCATGGTGCGATATCATAGAGCTTACAACAGCCCGTGCATATGCCGAATATAAGGATACTTTCTATGACGGCACACCTGCTGTCACCATGAACCGTTATTGCAGCGGTGTAGCATACTACATCGGAACATTATGTGATTACAAGTTCTATGACAGCTTTGCAGCCAACATAATGAAACAGACAGGCATACCGCGATTAATGGAGCTTCCGCGCGGAGTAGAAGTAACTACTCGCACCAACGGAACAGATGATTATATATTCTTCTTCAACAATACAGAAAAGGAAGTGCATATAACACTTCCCAAGGCAATGTACAGTATTATCGACGGCGGAGACAGAGAGAAGCTTTGTCTGAAGCCCTTTGATATGGATATAGTAAGGAAGTAAGCGCAGATGAGGATAGTATTACAGCGAGTTACCAGAGCAAGCGTAACAGTAAACGGTGAAGTTATCGGAAAGATAGATACGGGATTTCTTCTCCTTTTCGGAGTAGGTCACGAAGATACTGAGGAGGATTGCCGCAGACTTGGCGATAAGATATGCGGACTTAGGATATTCTCAGATGAAAACGACAAGATAAACCTTGACCTTGAAAACGTAGGCGGTAAGCTTCTGGTAGTTCCTCAGTTTACTCTATATGCCGACTGCCGAAAGGGAAACAGACCGAATTTCATACAGGCTGCCAATCCCGAAAAAGCCAATGCGCTGTATGAATACTTTGTGGAGTATCTCCGCAGTAAGGGCAAGCACGTAGAAACAGGTTCATTCGGAGCTGACATGAAAGTCGAGCTTCTCAATGACGGACCTTTTACGGTTATACTTGAATAACGAGAAAAACTTTAAACGATAAACTTATTTGATTTTATTTAGGAGTGATTATATGAAAAAGAGAGTGCGGATAAGTGCGGTTTCATTGCTGATGACTTTTATGACTGCATTGCCTGTAAGCTATATGACAGCATATTCAGCCGACCCCCCTTATACATATTTTTCTGCGGGTAAAGATGATGAGGGGGAAGTAATTGTTCCTGATTTTATATTTGATAAGCCTGTGACCAGTGCGAACTTTGAAGATAATGACAAAATAACAACAGTATATCTGCATGATAAAATTGAGCATATGTGGGTAGATAATTGTCCGTCCATCAAAGCTTTTTATGTTGATGAGAATAATCCGTATCTTTGCTCTGTAGACGGAGTGCTGTATGATAAGGACAAAACAAAGCTTATCTGTTACCCGTCTGCAAAAGAGGGAGAAAGTTATGAAATTGCCGATTCTGTATGGCGTATAGAAAAGAAAGCTTTCTGCGGAGCTAGAAATCTCAGATCAGTAGAACTGCCAGACAAACTGTCAATGATAGATAAATATGCTTTTGCTGATACAAAGATATCTGCATTTGATCTTCCTGAGTCTCTTGGTATTGTGGAATATGGAGCTTTTTTCGGAAATGATGAACTTGAATCAATAATCATACCTGAGAGCGTACAGATCATATACAGTGCATTTGAAGGATGCAGTTCGCTGAAAAACATAGTTTTGATGCGCAAAGATGTCTCGGAATATGTTGACGACACTTCATGGGGAGGCGGAGGGCGTGATTGCTACAGAAACCTTCTCGTTAACGGAAGTGATATCACAGTATATGTACCTGACGAGTCATATGAAATGTACCAGAAATACAACTGGGACGAAAACAACAGACTAAGCACGTTCAGTGATATGTACGGTGACGTTAATTGTGACGGTGAATTCAACATATCTGATCTTGTCTTATTCAGAAAGTGGCTGCTCAATGCTGATGAAAACAAGCTGGGGAACTGGAAAGCAGCCGATTTCTCAGATGATAACAAGCTTGATATATTTGATATGATAGCAATGAGAAAAAAACTGATAGATATCAGTAAATAATGATATGATAAAAGCTGCCTGGTTTAATACAGGCAGCTTTTTCACATATACAGTACTTGACAATAAAATGATAATATGATATAATGTAAAAAAATCTAAAAAGAGGTGTCAGGATGAAAAAATGATCTGCTTTTGAACACATGAATAGTTATGCGGCAGTGTGGCGAAGGTCGTACTGTCTTATCATGTTGCCAAAAGTGGATTATGTTCTCATAACCTCTTTTTTTGCGTATATATATATCACATTATAGGTGTATTGTGATGTCTATTTCCTCCGACCATGAGGTTATAAGTATGTAATGGAACTGTTTGGCAGCAAATGGTTCTGTTTTTTCATACAGGACCGTGGAAGGAGGAATTTTTATGTCACAGATAAGAGTTAATGATCTTACATTTTATTATGAGGGAAGCTTCGATAATATATTCGAGAATGTATCCTTTTCCATTGATACTAACTGGAAACTTGGCTTCATAGGCAGAAACGGAAAGGGAAAAACTACGTTCCTTGATCTTCTTCTCGGTAAATATCAGTACAGCGGAAATATTACCGCTTCTGTAAGATTTGAGTATTTTCCGTATCATATCAGTGAAAGTCAGAAGAAAATGACAGGCTCTGAGCTTATATACGAACTCAGGAATGAGTGCGAAGAATGGCGTGTTATATGCGAGCTTGAAAAGCTTGGTGAATCTGCGGATATACTTTACAGGAGCTTTGGTACGCTCAGTCTTGGCGAACAGACAAAGGTTCTGCTTGCGGTGCTATTCTCGGGCGAGAATGAGTTTCTGCTGATAGATGAGCCAACAAATCATCTCGATTTTGAAGCCCGAGAAAAAGTAAAGGAATACCTGTCGGGCAAGAAAGGTTTTATACTTGTATCGCACGACCGTGACCTTTTGGACGCTTGTATCGACCATGTACTGGTGCTTAACCGTAAGAGCATAGAGGTGCAGAGCGGCAATTTCTCGGTATGGTGGGAGAACAAGCAGCGCAGGGACAGCTTTGCAATGGCTGAAAACGAGAAACACAAAAAGGAGATACGCAAGCTTAGGCAGGCTGCTAAAAAAACTTCCGATTGGGCTGATAAAAACGAGCGCACAAAGATAGGTTTTGATCCTATAAAGGAAAATGACCGTTGTATCTCTACAAGATCATTTATCGGTGCCAAGACTAAGAAAATGCAGAGCAGAGTCAAGAACATAGAAAAGCGTATCGACCGTCAGATTGAAGAAAAGGAAGGACTTCTCAGTGATATCGAAAGAATGAAGCAGCTCAAGCTTGAAAAGCTTACACATTACAGGAAAAATCTCATAAGCTTTGCGGATTACAGTCTCAGATACGATAATTCAGAGACAGCAGTCCTTGACGGTATAAGCCTTAATATATGCGGCGGTGAGCGTGTAGCACTTCATGGCAGCAACGGCTGCGGAAAATCAACGCTGATAAAAGTTATTCTTAATAAAGCAGGATATAATGTCCCTATTGGCAATATACACGAAAGCGGTGTATGTGATATCGCTTCCGGACTTGTAATATCCTATATAGACCAGAATACGAGCGGACTTTGCGGCAGTATCGAAAAATACTGCGAGGAACACAGTTTTGACAGGAGTATGTTCAGTACAATACTCCGTGATCTTGATCTTGACCGTGTTCAGCTCTCAAAGGATATCTCGGAATATTCCGAGGGACAGAAAAAGAAAGTACTTATTGCGGCAAGTTTGCTCACACCTGCACATATTTATATATGGGACGAGCCCTTGAATTATATCGACGTCTTTTCACGAATGCAGCTTGAAAAACTGCTTCTGGAATATGAGCCTACAATGCTTTTTGTTGAGCACGATGCAACATTCCGTGAAAAAATTGCAACACGTACAATAGAGCTATAAAAAATAAAACCGCAGTTTTAACCGTGGTACTGATGTAGAGGCTTTTATAACTATTATTGAGGGAGACCCTTTTGAAAAAGGGGCCCTCTGACGGAGGCGTGCCCCTTTGTCACTGCGTGACATCTCCCCGCACTGCGGGGAGTCACCCTCAAACTCTCTCCCTAAAACTTCTGTTTTTATTTTTTTCCATATAGAGCGCGTGTGAATAATAAAAAAGACCTGTAAAAAACAGGTCGCGCTCTATATAGAAAAAAATCAGATAAAAGTCTTTGGAAAAGGGTTCGGGGAAGAACCTTTCCTCAGAAAGGTTTTCCCCGAGTAATAACTATAAACTTCTATATGAGCATCGTAGTTAAAACCTGCGGTTTGCTTTTACATCTGTGCATTGAAGAGAGCAGCAAGCTCATAAACAACGTCGTCGTTATCAGCGTCTATATATACGGCTTCATTTATTGAAGAAAGATCCTTCAGGGATTCGATATCCTCATTGTAGCCGATAGTATAGATCGGTATACCATAGTAATCAACGATATCTGCTGCTGTTTTGTAATCATATCCCTCGTTGCACTGTCCGTCGCTGAGAAGGAATATCATAGCCTTTGCATCAGGAACTGTCTGCTTGTACTGATTTATAAGGTCAACGCCTACAAGGAGAGCATCATATGTTGCGGTATTTCCGCCTGTTCTCATTCTTTCAACAGCACCTGCAAAGTAGGACTGCTGTTCAAGAGTGAACTGTGAAATAGGAAGCTCCAATGAAACGTTGTCGCTGTAGGAAAGAAGTCCGACATAGTTGTCAGGTTTTATATTCTTTGAAGCCTGAAGAAGTGATTCTTTAAGTCTTGCAAGAGGGTCGCCGCCCATACTGCCTGAAACATCGGCAATAAAGAGAGCAACTGTAGGTGTGCCTGAGTCCTTTTCTTCCTTCCAGAGACGCTGTGCGCTGATTATATCAGAACCGTTGAGCTTTGAAGTGTTGTAGCTGAATGAATTATCGGGATCAAATCCATACTCTTTTGCATGAGCCTGAGGACCGTCGCTGAGAGCATAGTTAAGGAAAGCAGAAAGTGTTTGCTGCTGATCAGGTGTAAGCTCACCAACGCTGTAAAGAGGGTTGCTGTGCTTGTAGCCGAATGGTACGAAATCATAGCCGCCCTTTAATACAGGACTGTTGGTATATGCCTGATATTCAACAACGCCTGCCTGGAGAGTTCCGCTCTGCATAGCGTTTACCATTTGGTCTGTGGTATAGCATACAAATGGGATACCCTTCTGGAGCTGCTGGAACTTTTCAATAGCTGCACTGCTGAGCATATCACTGCCGTCAAAGTGCTGGAGAGCATTTACGAGGAAGTTAAGGCCTGTTGCAGATGTATAAGGATAAGTATATCCCATCTGTAATTCGCCTGATACAACGGCATCTACGATAGTCTCAAAGGATACATTGCCGTACTTTGATTTGAGAGTTGATGCAGCTGTACGTGATATTGCAATTCCTGCTACGTTAGAAACAAGTGACTCAGCTTCAAGTTTGAGCTTTGCACCGTTTTCGACAGCAAGCTCACCGAAGAGCTCGTTTGAAGGTGTATAAGCCTGTGGAATGTATACATTATTTGTAATGTAATCGCAGGAAGCACCTGAAGCGATACTTCTGACGCTTACTGACATGGATTTGCCGTTTGAGAGGCGGTTGCCCTGTTTGTTGAACTCTTCAGCAACCTCGTTGAGCCAGCCGTTGTTGTTCTTGCCTGCTTTTTCAGATGTTGAGAAGATCTCTATGTCAACATCGCCTGTACCCTCTACTGTAAGGGGATATTTTGTATTGATGTTAGGCAGGTTAGCTGCACTTTTGTCTGAGTAATCAACAGTGCCCTTTACCTTTTCTGCATTTGTTACTTTAATGCTTTTAAGGCAGTCTTCAAGTGTCTGAGTAACATTCTTCTGCGTAACAGGTGCCTTTTTTCCTTCTTTCTTTGAAGAGTTGCTGTTGATAACTACAATTATGAGTATCATAGTTACCAGTGCGCCTATAACAGCGATTATAACGGGTGATTTACTTTTGTTCATTATATATCCTCACTTTCCATTTCCTTTTTATAATCATGTATTGATTCGATTATAAGACTTAAAGATTTTATCTCTGTATTCTTACGTTCACTGTCGGTGAGCTGTGAAACTTCAATAAGTAAGTTGGTGTAATCATTAAGTATCTTTTCGTTTCTGCCTGTAAGCATTTTAAGGTAATCCTTGTGCATAGTCAATTCACCGTTGCGTGAAGCGGACTGTATTATAGCAGTTCTTTTCATAAAAAGAAGCATATTGCTGAGCATTACCGACTGTATGTCCTGATTTACAAGCTCATAGACTCCTGCACCGTCGCTTATTGCGTTAAGTGTGACGGATTTTTTCTGGAAAACTTCCCACTGGTCTATAAGTCTTGCAGCTTCCTGTCTGCACGGTGCATAATCCTTCAAATCTTTCATGACTGCAAGATAATCCTCAGGCTGACTAAGTGACTCAAAGGTATGCTCGTCTATTATATATGCACGCTGAAAAGCCTTTCTTCCAAGGCTTGCGATCTTTATGAAATAATAATTTCCCCATGACAGAAGCGCAACTGTTGCAATTATAGCTATTATTGATAATAACGCGGAATCGAGCAGATCCGTACATCCGAACAATAATACTGACATGATAGCAACGGTCACATTGAAAATGATCTGTCCGAAATATTTTTTCAATACAATCCCCCCATCATTAAGATTGGTAAAAATACGTTTTATATATTATATATCATAATTGGCAAAATGTCAATTATCACTGTATTTGTTTAGATCCTGCCAAGTGATATATTATTCCGCAGCAATTATGATCCTATGATGTTTTATATATGGTTCATTGTCGTAACGCATCATGCAGACAATTATCTGTTTTTTTTATGGTCACTTTCTGAATGAGTTCGTGTGAACTTATTTACTTGCCGATCAAGCCTGTATTTGGATAAGATAAATACGTTCGAGAGAACATAAAATGAAGTCAACTGTGTTGATACAAAATAGACTTAATGTATAAGTTTGCACACGATACACAAATAGTATAATATAAAAGATATATCACAGACAATAAAAAGCCGACAGTTTTATCTTGTCGGCTTTAATGTTATTTGATCACCACGTTATAGCTGAATGACTGTGGATATAGAATTCTTCCTGACTTGGTTGCCAGCCCTTTTCCTTTGGCGGGAACAGCTTGTCAAATTCCTCTACAGCCTTTTCGTCATCGCACGGCTTGTCCACCTCGCTTGGGTGATAGAACCATTTCCGTCCGTCGAGAGCATCTTCCTTCAACACCTTTACCAGCAGAGCGGCAGGGAATATATCACCTTCAAAGCACACATTGTACTTCTTGCAGCTTTTATAACCTCTTGCAACATAGTTGTCGGGATTACCGAAGTTTATGACAGTGTCATAGCCCATTTCTTCTGCAATTTTGAATGTATGCTCAAGAAGAGCCTTTCCAAAGCCCATTCGCTGATACTCAGGGAGTACACACAACGGTCCCATAGTTACCACAGGCTTTACATTGCCCTGTTCATCTGTGAGAGTTGCTTTGCAGTACATAACATTTGCAATGATCTTGCCGTCAAACTCGATAACATAGTCAAGCTCGGGGATAAAGTCTGCATGATCTCTCATAATATGTATGAAGTAATGCTCATGGCAGCCGGGCTTGCTCATGTTCCAGAATGCTTCGCGTGCGAGATTTTCGGTTTCGCGGTAGTCGTTATTTGTTTCCTTACGAATGATGTAGTCATGTTTATTCATTATTTTTTCCTCCTGAATTAGCTGACAAGACACGGGAGGTTTGTGTGAGATAGTATTCGCAAACCACCCGTTTACGCTGCTATCTCAGTTCTGTTATTATTTTTCAAACAACTTCTCCTTAAAATAAATTTTGAAATACACTATTTTGTATTTCTGAGTACATTATACAATGCATTTTAGGCGTTGTCAATACTTTTATCTGAATTTATTACAGTAATACCTGCCTTTGTATTCGTACACGGTGCATTTTTTGCTGACAAGTTCGTAGTAATTGTTGAACATATATCTTTCCGTCTTTATGATACGCCCGTCATTGTATTATGTGAACGGAGCCTTTCGCTGTTTTTTCATATCATCGCAGTGTTTCCATAAGTTCGGGAAGATCGCTGAATTTTGCAAGTTCGGGAACAGTCTGTTTTATCTTACCGAAGCCGTAGGCGGCATGGATAAAGTCAATGCCTGCCTGCATAGTAGCATCATAGTCTCCCTGTATATCGCCAACATACCAAGCCTTGTCAAGCTTGTTCCGCTTTACAACGAGAGCGATATTGTCACCCTTGCCTTTGAGATTATTGCCGTAACATTCGATATCGTCAAAGTATTTCCCAAAGTCGTAGTGCTCAAGGAATGTTTCGATATATCCTTTCTGACAGTTGCTTACGATATAGAGATGAAACTTTTCTCTAAGGCGGATAAAAGTCTTTTCAAGCTGTGGATAAAGCACTCCGCCGTGTTTCAGCAAGTAGTCGTTTTCGTAATTGCAGCACTGTTCAAGAAGCTCCATGCGTTCTTTCTGAGAAAGTGAACTGAAAAGCTTGTCTGCGATCCTGTCCATAGTAAGTCCCATTACACCCATAACGTCTTCCTGAGTTATATCTGGAAGATCGTATTCGGACTTGCGTACTATCTCTGTCCATGAAGCAGCAACATTTGCCGAGGAGTCCCAGAGAGTACCGTCCATATCAAAAATTATGCCTTTTTTCATTTTCCTTCCACCATTCTGCTGTATATTTCATCGAACTGAACCCGATCAAGTTTGATATCATCAAGTATTGTTATCCTGCCTGTTCTGACAGTGCGAGCCTTATCCCACATATCCGCGAACATATCCTCGGTTATGCCGTAGGACTTTGGATTGATGTCAAGCTTGTATGTCCTGAAAAAGTCAAGAAGTCCCTGTGGAGTCTGTCCCTGGAATATGCAGGCAGGTATACTTCCGAGAGCTACTGCAAGTCCGTGGGATATTTTTACATCGGGGTAGTATTCTTCAATAGCATGGGCGAAAAGGTGTTCGCTGCCGCTGCACGGACGTGAAGAACCTGCTATCTCCATAGCAAGTCCGCCCATAACAAGTGCTCTTGAAAGGATACGGATAAATACACGGTTTTTCATGTCTTTTTCGTCACAGTGGTAAACCGAATCATAACTCATTCGGCTGAGGGCGTACGCGAAGTCGTCAACGCGGGAATTGGTCTTTGACGCAGAGAGCTTCCAGTCAAAAAGTGCAGTGTGTTTTGCAATAGTATCACCGATGCCCGATAAGGTCTGTCCCTCGGGAGCGTTGATTATCATATTTGTATCAACTATTATTGCAGTAGGTATCTTACAGGTCAGTGTCTTTCGAGCCTTACCGTAAGTTTCAAGAACAGAAAATGGAGATGCAAGAGAGTCGTTGCTGAGAGATGTAGGCATACATATATATACAGCCTTGCTGATATGAGCTGCATATTTGGCTGTATCAAGCACTCTTCCGCCGCCTATGCCGATTATGACCTTAACATCTTCAACGCATACCTTTTTGGCAATAGAAACAGCCTCGTCGAAGCTCGCGCTCTTCATTGCAACTATTTCTGCGTTGCCGAAATCACTGCTTATATCTGTTATTTTGTCCTTATAGATGCCAATGAGGAATTCCTCGGAAATGATGATAGTTTTCTGACCGATTATATCGGGAATGTATCTCTTTACTATCTCGTCCGAGTGGAAGAATGCGTCCTCTTCAACTGCAAGACAAATTGGAAGATTGAATCTTGTATGCTGGTTCATATGATTACCCCCTAAAATAATGCTATGACTATTTTACCACATTTAATAAAAATATGCAATAACGGCAATGAAAAAGGTAATGTGAATATAAAAATCAAAAAAATTTTTAAAAACCCCTTGACAAGATAATATATATATGATAATATCATAATAGAAGAAACAAGAGCATCACCCGAAGAACGTACCGTTAAGCTATATGCGAAAGGTGTAAAATCGAGCAAACTTAAAAAATTATACTTGACCTTGCATAAAAGCTGCGGTATAATTGAGGTATATTACTTTTATCATAGGAGGATATGAGGTTATGAAAAAGTTTTTGATCGTTGTTGATATGCAGAAGGACTTTATCGACGGAGCACTTGGCTCAAAAGAGGCTTGCGCTATAGTACCTGCTGCTGTAAAAAAGATCGCTGATTTCGACGGCGAGATCTTTGCAACATATGATACTCATTTTGATGATTATATGGACACAGCAGAGGGCAAAAAGCTTCCTGTACCTCACTGTATAAAGGGGACTGAGGGCTGGCAGCTGAACAGAGAGATATCTGCTGCACTTAAAGGAAAAAAGTATACTCCTGTTGAAAAGTATACATTCGGTTCTGTAAAGCTCCCCGAGCTTATAAAAAAGGCAGCAGGCAGCGAAGAATTCAGCATTGAACTTATCGGACTTTGTACGGATATATGCGTTGTGAGCAATGCACTGTTGTTAAAGGCAAGCTTCCCCGAAGCTCCAATTGCAGTAGATGAAAAGTGCTGTGCAGGCGTAACTCCCGAAAAGCATGGTGCTGCAATAGAGACAATGAAAAGCTGTCAGATAGATATTCTTTGATATAGAAAGGAGAAAGCTATGAAACTCGAATCTATCGTTATTTCACTTCTTGATACAGACCTGTATAAATTCAATATGGATCAGGTCATCTTCCACAAGCACACCGATCTTTGCGGACAGTATTTCTTCAAATGCAGAAATAAGGACGTTGTGTTTACTCCCGAAATGGTTCAGGAGATAAACGAGCAGATTGACCACCTTTGCTCACTTACTTTCAAAAAGGAAGAGCTTGATTATCTTCGTTCAATACGTTTCATAAAAAATGACTATGTTGAATTCCTCAGGCTCTGGAGACCTATCCGTGATTACGTTACAGCTGAACTGAAAGACGGTGAGCTTGTTATCGAAGTTAACGGACCTCTTTTCTCGGCTATGCAGTTCGAGATATATCTCCTTGAAATTGTAAATGAGGTATACTTCCGTATGAAGTATGACTACGAGAAGCTGAAAAAGTCGGCTGAGGAGCGTCTTGACGCTAAGATAAAGGCTATGAACGATGGAACTTATACATTCAAGTTCGCTGAATTCGGCTGCCGTAGGAGACTTTCACGTGAGTGGGAGGATGTTGTTGTAAAGAGATTTGTTACAGAGACTAAAAACTGCGTAGGTACTTCAAATGTTTACCTTGCAATGAAGTATAATGTAACACCTATCGGTACTTATGCACATGAATTCGTGCAGATGTATCAGGGAATAGACTCTATCCCTCTTGCTTATACCAACCATTATGCTATGAAGGATTGGTATGACGAGTACGACGGCGATAACGGTACTGCACTTACGGATACGGTTACAACAGACCTGTTTCTGCTTGATTTCAACCGTTCCATGGTCAATAACTATACAGGTGTCCGCCATGACAGCGGTGATCCCTATGAGTGGGGAGAAAAGATGATCGCTCACTATAAAAAGTACGGCGTTGACCCGAAAACTAAGCTCCTTCTTTTCAGCGACAGCCTTGACTTTGACAGAGCTCAGAAGCTGCATGACTATTTCTGCGACAAGACAAAGGTATCTTTTGGTATAGGCACGTTCTGCTCAAATGATACTGAGGAAAAGGCTTTAAATATCGTTATAAAGCTCCAGTATGTAAACGGCAGACCTGTTGCAAAGCTTTCTGACGATATCGGCAAGGCAATGTGCAGAGATGAAGAGTATCTCGGCTATCTGAAACGTTCTGTTGATTTCAGAATTAAAAGAGAAGCAACAGTAAAATAATAAAGATTTTTTCAGCCATAGTATTTCCGAGTTGTTATCGGTTATACTATGGCATTTTTTATTGATTGATAACGTTAATTCAGCACCGTATGACTTGCTATTTTATTATTACTATGATATAATATTCGTAACGGAATACTAATTATTACTTATTGGAGAGATCAATGTTTACAGGAAAATACAAAATGGCGGATAAGCTCATTGAAGTGAATTCAATATATGAAAAAGTTCACGAATACTGCAAGGATTATCTCACAGACGAGCCTGCTGATCTTTCAGTGAAGATAACTGCTGAGGATATAATTTATGAAAAGCAGAAGTCGGACTCTGAATTTGCATATGAAGGAAAAGATATCCCTGATTTTTCGGACGATCTTCTTGAAGAGACCGCGGTATACCGTAAGATAGCAGAGTATATGCCGAGCTATGATACATTTGTGTTTCATGGCTCTGTAATAGCAGTTGACGGACAGGGATTTCTTTTTACGGCAAAGTCAGGCACAGGCAAGTCCACGCATACCAGGCTTTGGCGCGAGTATCTCGGTGACAGGGCGGTAATGGTCAATGACGACAAACCTATGCTGAAAATAACAGACAGCGGAGTTATCGCTTACGGTACTCCATATAACGGTAAGCACAGGCTTGGCTGCAATATGTCAGTGCCGCTTAAAGCTATATGTATACTTACACGCGGTGAAAAAAACAGTATCGTGCCTATCGGTAAAACAGAGGCTTATTCAATGCTTTTACAGCAGGTATATCGTCCGCAGGATCCTTTACAAATGGCTAAAACGCTTAAACTTGTGGACAAAATGGCGGCAGGTATCGAACTTTACAGGCTCGCCTGCAATATGGATATGGAAGCGGCGGAAGTCGCATATAACGGAATGAAAGGTTGATTTTATGAAAATTAACAGCGGTTTTTTAACACATGATGACGGAGATCAGAAGCTTCTCGTTTCTACAGGAGCAAGCAAGTTTTCGGGACTTGTCCGCAGCAATGAAACAGCAGGTTTTATAATAAGCTGCCTCGAAAATGATACTACCGAGGCTGAAATAGTTGCAAAAATGCAGGAGAAGTATGACGCTCCAAAGGAAGCTCTGGAACGTGATGTGAAGAAGATCATAGATCAGCTCAGAAAAATCGGGGCTATAGATGATTAAGACAACGTATGAAGACTACCTTGAACAGAACGGTGAAATGACTTACAGTAATGTCGGCGTAAGTATGATGCCCCTTCTTAAACAAGGGCGCGACCTTTTTACTGTAAAGAAAAAGGACGAAGAACGCTGCAAAAAATATGATGTTGTATTATATCGGCGACCACCTGACAGTTATGTTCTGCACCGAATCATAAAGGTGTGTGACAAAGATTATGTTATTCTTGGCGATAACTGTATCAACAAGGAATACGGCATTAAAGATGAAGATATTATCGGAGTAATGACATCTTTTGTCCACAACGGCAGAAAACATTCGATCGACGAGTTCAGTTATCGCCTTTACAGCCATATTTGGGTTGATCTTGCAGCTGTGAGGATCTTTTTTATGCGTGTTAAACTGAAGTTGAAAAGGCTGATAAAGCGATGAAGAACAATGCGGTAAAATGGCTGTATTCAGTTACAGGACGAAAAAAATGGAACATATTGTGGCTGATAATAGTGCAGGCACTTCACGGTGCAAGCGGAGTTCTTTACGCGCTTTTGCTTAGAAATATTGTTGATAACGCAGTTGACGGCGACAGGAGCAGTTTCAGGCTGAATGTTATGTTTATAATTCTCCTTGTACTTGCACAAGTGGCAATGAGGGCTGTAATTCGTTGGCTTGAAGAGCTTTCCCGTGCTTCGCTCGAAAACCTTTTCAAGCAGAGACTGCTCAACAATATCCTTACCAAAGACTTCGGAACTGTCAGTGCGGTACATTCGGGCGAGTGGCTGAACCGCCTTACAAATGATACAGTAGTTGTGGCTCAGAACAGTGTGGAGATACTGCCTGGGCTTGCAGGTATGGTCGTGAAAATGGTCAGCGCAATGACGATGATGATAGTGCTTGATTATCGTTTCGCGCTTATACTTCTGCCTGTCGGAGTTGTCCTGTTTTTTGCTACATACGGTTTCCGCAAGGTGCTGAAAAGACTCCATAAGAACATACAGGAGCGCGACGGAAAGCTCCGTGTATATTTGCAGGAACGACTCGGCAGTATGATGATGATACGTTCATTTACTGCGGAAGAACAGACCGAAAATGATGCACTCGAAAAAATGCTTGACCATAAGAAGTCACGCATGAAGCGCACTCGCTTTTCAAATTTCTGCAATATCGGATTTCATGCAGGTATGCAGGGAATGTATGTGGGAGGAGTTATCTACTGCGGCTACGGTATCCTCACAGGAGCTATAAGCTACGGTACATTGACAGCTATCACACAGCTCATTTCACAGATACAGTCTCCGTTTGCAAATATTACAGGCTATCTGCCCAAGTTTTACGCTATGACGGCAAGTGCCGAACGTCTCATGGAGATAGAAGCATTTGAGAATGACACCGATGTTCAGCCTATGGACATTGACGAAACTCTTGGTTATTACCGCAATGACTTCTTGGCGATGGGACTTGAAAACGCTGAGTTTGCTTACTATCCGTCAGGTGACAGTGTCCGTGAACTCAGCAAGGATACTATGCCTGCAGTGCTGAAAGATATCAGTGTGGAGATAAAAAAAGGACAGTATGTTGCTTTTACAGGTCACAGCGGCTGCGGCAAAAGTACCGTGCTCAAACTGCTTATGTGCATATATAAGCTTGACGGCGGCAGACGCTACATAACCGATAAAAGCGGCAATACCGAAGAGCTTTCGGCGAAGTTCCACAGGTTATTTGCATATGTTCCGCAGGGCAATCAGCTTATGAGCGGAACTATCCGTGATGTGGTCTGCTTTGCGGATAAAAGTAATATGAGCGATGATGAGCGCATCAGCAATGTGCTGAAAATAGCCTGTGCTGACGAGTTCGTAAGTGAGCTTGATGACGGCGTGGATACACTTCTCGGCGAGCGCGGAACAGGTCTTTCAGAGGGACAGATGCAGCGTATAGCCATTGCAAGGGCTATATACTCGAAATGTCCTATAATGCTTCTGGACGAAGCAACAAGTGCTCTCGATGAAGCTACTGAACGCAAAGTTCTTGAAAATCTCAGGAATATGACAGATAAGACCGTGGTCATCGTGACTCATAGACCTGCTGCTTTGGATATTTGCGACAGGATACTGAAATTTACCGAAAAGGGCGTGATAGAAAATGGAGAAGAGTGAATTCCGCAGCAATGCTGAGGATATGATATATCTTACTGTTTGTTCTATAAACGGTGTAACTCCTGACCGTGAGCGAATAGATGCTCTTGATCTGCCAAAGCTTTTTGAGGTTTGTCAGACTCATATCCTTACAGCCTGCGTGGCTTATGCACTGGAATCAGCAGGCATTAAAGACAATGACTTCACACAGGCTAAGGAAAAATCTATCCGTAAGAATATACTCCTTGATTCCGAACGCGCAAAGATACTAAAGCGTCTTGAAGCGGAAAAAATATGGTATATGCCTTTGAAAGGTGCTATATTCAAGGATTGGTACCCTAAGCTCGGTATGCGTCAGATGTCGGATAATGATATACTATGTGACGGCACTAAACGAGCATATATAAAGGAAGTTATGCTTGATATGAGCTTTACCTGCGATCATTTCGGGCAGGATAATGATGATGCTTATTTCAAGCCGCCTGTGTGTAATTTTGAGATGCACAACGAACTGTTCACGGGAGCTCATGTAGGAAAGCTTCATGGTTATTATGAAGATGTGAAGAAAAGGCTCATCAAGGACGAGAAAAACGAATACGGTTATCACTTCCGTGACGAGGATTTTTACATATACTTCATAGCTCATGAATACAAGCATTTTGCAAGTGACGGAACAGGTGTGCGTTCTCTTGTGGATACATATATTTTCATGCGCAGATTTAAGGACTCGCTTGATAAGGATTATATCAATGCAGAGCTAAAAAAGCTGGATATTGTTGATTTTGAAAAGACTAACCGTGAGCTTGCAGTTAAAATTTTCTCGAATGAGCCGCTTACAAGTGAGGAAAAAGAGCTTCTTGATTACTACATTATGTCAGGAACTTATGGTGTGCGTGAAAACCGAGTTAAAAACGATCTCAAATACCGCGCCAAAGGCTCAAAATTAGGATATCTGCGATATCGTTTGTTCCCGTCTTTGGAATACCTTGAAGTATCTGTACCGTGGGTGAAAAAGAGCAAGCTGCTTATCCCTGCTGCGTACATATACCGTTTATTCCGCGGACCTGCTGCAAGCAAAAAGAGAATATCCGATCAGATAAAACAAATTCGCAAAGAATAAATCAACAGCACAAAACGTCCCTGATAATCAGGGGCGTTTTTCTTATGTTTAAATGGGGGAAATGTCGGATGGAAGGTGATTAACAGTTTGTTAATTATACTCACTATGCATTGACGAAGATATAATGTAATGGTATAATATTACTATAATAATCGCTGTAACGTAAAAACTAATGTATATTATGTTGAATAATGCCGTATAAGGAGGCAAATGATGGAATACTATGCTCACACTACAGATGACAGGAAGCAGACTGTTCGGGAACATCTTGAAAATGTTGCGGAAGCGGCTCGTGATAATTCTGTTGAACTTACAAAGGATATAGCGTATTTTATCGGACTTGCCCATGATATAGGCAAGTTTGCATTGACATTCCAGCGCAGACTAAACGGCAGCAATGAGCGTTTTGAACATTCGTCATGCGGTGCGATAGAGGCAGGGAAGCTGAATACTAATATCTCAGCAGAAAACCGTTTATTTTTGCTGTATATGATACAATATTGCATTGCAGGACATCATACTGGACTTCCTGACGGCGGTACAGATATTGATCTTGCTGATGCCGATACTACTCTTCACAGTCGTTTGAAACGTGAAAAAAATTATGTTGGTGATGCGGATTATAGTGCGTACCGTCAGCAGATAGATCTGGTTTTTCCTGAGGCGATACGTTTTGCTGATGAACTTAAAAAAGTAAACGGCAAAACTGAATTGTTCGAAAAGTACGCATTTTTTACTCGGTATCTGTTTTCATGCCTTGCAGATGCGGATTTTATAGATACTGAGCATTTTTGTTCGCCTGAGATAGAACGTGGATGTGATGCGGATTTTTCAGAAGCTGAAAAAACTGTTGATGAGTGCCTTTCAGGTTTTGTACACGATACGCCTTTGAAGCTTGCAAGGAGCAGGTTACAGGAACAGGCTGTGAGCCGCAGTTCAAATGACAGTGCGGTAAGTATACTCAATATGCCTACAGGAAGCGGAAAAACTCTTTGCAGTATAAAGATAGCGTTGAAAAAGCTGCGTGAGCATGGAAAAAAGCGAATTATTTACGTCATTCCTTATACGAGCATAATTGAACAGACGGCTGAGACTTTTGAGAAGCTGTTCGGAGAATATGCTGATATTTTACAGCATCATTCAAATTATTGCTTTGAGGATATTGGTGAAAACGATCTCACAGCCGATAAGCTGAAACGTTCAGCTGAAAACTGGGACGCTCCTATAATTATTACAACTTGTGTTCAGTTTTTTCAGTCGCTGTATCATTACAGGAGTTCAGGACTGAGAAAGCTGCATAACTATGCTGACAGTATCATCATATTTGACGAGGTGCATATGCTGCCCGTTGAAATGCTTCAGCCTTGTCTGAGAGGAATAGGTTTCGTGACAAAGTACTTAAACAGCGAAGCAGTGTTCCTGTCGGCAACAATGCCTGATTACATGCCGCTTTTTGAGAAGTTTTCCATAAATGTTCCTCTTTGTGAGCTTATATGCGACAGAAGTGATTTCTCATATTTCAGCAAGTGCAGGTATATTGATCTCGGTAAAACAACAATTGAAAGCATTGCTGAACGTGCTATGGGATACCGCAGCAGTCTTATAATTGTCAACAGCCGAAGAACAGCCCGAGAGATGTATAATATTCTTGGCGGAAAGAAATATCATCTTTCAACGTATATGACTCCGTCAGACCGTTCCATTACGATAAAGGCTATACGCAGCGATCTTGCGAAAGGCGAAAAGATAACTGTTGTGTCTACGTCACTTGTAGAAGCAGGCGTTGATCTTGATTTTGAGACTGTTTTCAGACAGCTTGCAGGACTTGACAGCATACTGCAATCGGGCGGCAGATGTAATCGTGAGGGAAAACGGGAATGTGGTGACGTTTTCATTTTTGAAACCGATGAAAAGCCCCACGGTGATCTGCAAATCAGGGCAAGTGCGATGAGGGAACTTCTTCAGAATTATGATGACATTTCCTCACAGGAGTGCATAAGGGAGTATTACAGCCGTATATTCAACTACAGCAAAGAAGCCATAGAAAGGAACTCCATTGCGAATATAACTCATAGTCTTGACAGTATCCCGTTTCGTACCTATTCTGAAAAATTCAAATTCATACGGGACGATACTGTGGGAGTTGTCATAAACAACAACACCGAAACAGAAGAACTGATTGCGCTTGTTTTTTCAAGCAAAAAGACGGCACTGCGTAAATTGCAGAAATATACTGTTTCACTTAAATTGCGCGGAGAATACGACAAAGCACTTTCTCTCGGACTTATCCGGGATGTTGGAAACGGTATCTATGTACTGACGAATAATGATAATTACAGATCAGATACGGGACTTGATATTGATTATCAAAGTGACAATATATATTAAAGAGGTGATAATATGGGATATGGATTTAAGATAATCGTTGAAGGCGATTATGCCTTATTCACAAGACCTGAGTTCAAGGTAGAAAGAGTAAGCTATGATGTTCCGACTATATCGGCAATAGAGGGACTCATAAAATCAGTGTACTGGAAGCCTGCTATAAGGATAGTTGTGGATAAGATCATTGTTTTTAACCCTATACGTTTTATCAACATAAGAAGAAACGAGATCAAATGCAAAATACCGCTTTCATCGGTAAAGTCACAGATGAAAGGAAAAGGCTCAGCGGAGATATTTGCCTCTGAACAGCGCAGCCAGCGTGCAGGAATGTTGCTGAGAGATGTAAAATACGGCATAGAGTTCCACTTTGAGCTTACAGGCAACAGATCAGAGCATGAAGATGAATGTGAAGAAAAGCATTACAATATAATGCTGCGGCGGCTCAGGAACGGCCAGTTTTTCCGACAGCCGTGCCTTGGGTGCAGGGAATTCTCGGTGAAGCGAATGGAGATTGTGGATGATTTTGATATGTCACTCATTGACAGTGAGCTTGAAGGTGATATTGATCTTGGCTTTATGCTTTACGGCCTTAAATTCGATGACGGCGGCAAGCCGGTGAACGGTGACTGGGAAAATCCAAGATTTTCGGATATTGCCTCTCCGCTTTATTATCGTCCTCACATGATAAACGGAGTGATAGACGTTGGAAAATACAGGGAGGGGATAATATGCTGATAAAAGCTCTGTGTGATTATGCGGACAAACAAGCGTTAAAAGGCGATAATAAAAAAATACCTGACGGTTTTGCCGAACAGGATATCAATTTTCGTATTGTTCTTTCCGAGAACGGAGACATGAAGGATATTATACCCTTCAAGGATAAAAAGCCAATAAAGGACAAAAAAGGAAATGAGAAGTTTATTGACGTGCCGAGAAAAGCCTGTCTGCCTGCCAGAACTCAGAAGCCCGGTATAGACTCAAATTACATAGAACACAGACCGCTGTATATTTTCGGTCTGAACTATGAGGATGGAGTTTTTACTCCCGATGACAAGACTGGAAAAGCAAGGAAATCACATAAAGCCTTTGTGGAACATGAGCTTGAATTCTTTGACGGACTTGACTCGCAGATATGTACGGCTTATCGTAAATTCATTGAAAAATGGGTGCCCGAAAACGAGACAGAGAATGATGTGCTGAAGCAGCTGGGCAAGGAATACCAAAAAGCTTATTTTGGCTTTACTTTAGGTGTAGGAATGGCAGACCTTGAAGCTGATGAGCAGTTTATTGAAAAGTATCAGAAAACGCAAATCCAAAAAGAAGATGAAAACAGTAACTCCGAAATATCTGTTTGCGGCATATTGGGTGAAAAACTTCCGCAGGCAAGATTGCATGATAAGATTATGAGGTTTCCCGGCGGACAGGCATCAGGCTGTCAGCTTGTATGCATGAATGATACTGCATTTGAGTCATATGGCAAGACGCAGTCATTCAACAGCAATGTTTCCGAAGCTGCAATGAAGAAATACACGGCAACGCTTAATAAGCTTCTTGCCTCACCCGAGCGTCATGTTACAATAGGCGATATGGTGATCGTATACTTTGCAATGAAGAATGACGATTCGGCAGAATGCAGCCTTTTTTCAGCTCTTCTTGGTATGAGCAGTGATGACGAGAAAACAACATTGCAGATCAGTACGATAATGAGCTATGCCAAAGGCGGATATTCAGCCGATAAAAGCTCAATAGACAAACTTGAAACTGACAATGATGTAACTTTCTATATTGCAGGTTTAACTGCTAACAGTTCTCGTATTTGTCAGAAGTTCATCTACCGTGATAAATTCGGGAATATGCTGAAAAATCTCATTCGTCATCAGAGTGATCTTAATATAAGCGAGGAGAATACTCGTCCCGTTTATTTCAGCAGAATAGCAAAAGAGCTTGTGTCGCCAAAATCATCAAATGACAAAGTACCGCCGCCGCTTATGACAGGCATAATGCTTGCTGCATTTAACGGTGCGAAGTACCCTGACGCTATGCTATCAACTGCTGTAAGACGAGTAAAAACAGACAGTGATGAGGAAAAAAATCAATTTATCAAACTCAACGATACAAGGGCAGGAATAATAAAAGCCTGTCTTAACAGAAAAAATAATAAGGAGGAATTCACTTTGGCTTGGAACGATGAAAACAAAAATCCCGCTTATCTGTGCGGAGGTCTGTTTGCAGTTTATGAAAAAATACAGCAGGAGTCATCAGGCGGAAATCTCAACAGAACTATTAAAGATGCTTATTTTGCTTCGGCTTGTTCAAGACCTGCCAGTGTGTTTCCGAAGCTTGCGAAGCTCTCACAGAACCACATGAGAAAGCTGGGCGACGGCAAACAGATATACTACAATCGTCTCATAGGAAGCGTATGTGACGGTTTTGACGGAGAATATCCGCAGACGCTCAGTCTTGACGATCAGGGAAGATTTATCATAGGCTATTATCAGATGAACAAGAAGCTGTATACTTCGGAAAAAAGTGAATGAAAGGACGGTCAATTATGGAAAATAATGCTATCAAGAACAGATATGAATTTGTAATGCTTTTCGATGTGGAGAACGGTAATCCCAATGGTGATCCCGATGCAGGCAATATGCCGAGAACTGATCCCGAGACTTCCTTCGGTATCGTTACTGATGTATGTCTGAAGCGTAAGATAAGGAACTTTGTGGAGCTTTATAAGGAAGGCGAGGGAGGATACAATATACTTGTGAAGGCTGACCGTTCGCTCAATTCAAAATTCACTGAGGCATATGATGCACTTGGACTTGAAAAGAAGCAGAAAGGCAAGAATACAGATGATGTAAAAAAGGCACAGGGATACATATGCGATAACTATTTCGATGTTAGAACTTTTGGTGCTGTAATGAGTACAGGTGATGATCCCTGCGGAATAGTTAGAGGTCCTGTTCAGCTTAATTTTGCAAAGAGCATTGATCCTGTATATGTTCAGGATATCACAGTCACTCGTCAGGCAGTAACGACCGATAAGGATTTTAATGAAAAAAAGCAGAGTGAAATGGGCAAAAAGAGCTTTATTTCCTATGGACTTTACCGCGCTGAGGGTTATGTTTCCGCAATGCTGGCACAGAAGGTCACAGGCTTTTCAGAGGACGATCTGGAGCTCCTCTGGACCGCGATAATCAATATGTTTGAGAATGACAGAAGTGCTGCAAGAGGAAAAATGTGTCTGAGAAAGCTTTACGTATTCAAGCATGAGTCTGCACTTGGAAATGCTCCTGCACATATCCTCTTCGATAAGATCAAGGTAGAAAGGAAGGCAGGTGTCGAGCCGCCGAGAAGCTTCGGCGATTACGAGATAACTGTTGACAGGGATATGCCTGAGGGCATCGAGTTTATCGAAAAGCTATGAATGACAGCACAATAAATATCCGCACTATCCAGCATTATATGTACTGTCCGAGAAGATTTGCCCTGCTGGAAGTAAACAGCGACTGGGCAGAAAATGCATTCGTTGTAAAGGCTAATCTTCTTCACGAACACGTACACGACGGCAGTCACAGTTTTTCTGACAGTAAAAAGATAGTGCGGAGCGATATAACAGTTTATAATGATATGCCTGAGTATGATATTTTCGGTGTGACTGACTGTATCGAATTTGTCAGGAGCGATGACGGTGTAAGGCTTGACGGCTATGACGGAAGCTTTACGGTGCGCATAGTCGAATATAAGCCGAAAGCTCCTAAGAATGAGGAGTTCAGCGAAACAGATGCGATACAGGTATTTGCTCAGAAGATATGTGCGGACAGTATCTGGAAATGCAGCTGTGAATGTTACATTTATTATGCAGATAAACGCAGGAGAGTACGGCTGCCCTTTGATGAGGAATATCAGAAGTATGATGATATGCTGAAAAAGCTTCTTGAAGAAATGAGAGGAGTCCTTGCGGAAAAAACTATCCCTCAGCGTAAAAAAGGACAGAAATGTTCAGGCTGTTCATTAAGTGATATTTGCTTTCCCGTGAAGAAAAAGTATAGTGTAAAAGAGCTTGTTATGCAGCAGAAAGGAGCTGATTATCCGTGAAAAAACTATTGAATTCTTTGTATATCCTCGATGAGACAGCATGGCTCACCCTTGACGGCGAAAATATTGTATGTAAATGCGAGGATAAGGAAAAATTCCGCCTGCCATTTGTAAATATAGGGGATATATACTGTTTCAGCTATCTTGGCTGCTCGCCTGCGCTTATTGGAAAATGTGCGGATACGGGTGTAAAGATCAGCTTTATATCTCCGTCAGGCAAGTATCTTGCTTCGGTATGCGGCAAGACAAAGGGCAACATTTTTCTGAGAAAGGCACAGTTTGAACAGCTTGCAAAGCCTGATATACTTCTTGCTCAGAATACGGTAGCTGCAAAGCTGTCGAATACACGCTTCCTTATACGGCGTTCAATGCGTGATAATCCGCAGCTTGACAGTGACGGCGAGCTTAGCAGATGTATTGAATATCTCGAGAGCGGTATGGAACACGTTTATGAACTGAATGATACCGAAACTATAATGGGACTTGAAGGAAGCTGTGCAAAGTCATATTTCAATATATTTGATAAGCTTATCCTGCATCAGAAAGATGATTTTTACGTAACAGCAAGAATCAAGCGTCCGCCTCTTGATCCCGTAAATGCCGTATTGTCGTTCCTTTATACGATAATGACGAGCTGGTATGCTTCCGCGCTTGAAAGTGTAGGACTTGACAGCTGCTACGGCTTCTATCATGCACTTCGGTCAGGCAGGAGCAGTCTCGCCTGTGATCTTGTTGAGGAAGTGAGATGTATCGCAGAACGCCTCACACTGACGCTTATAAATCTGAAAAAGATAAATATCAGCGATTTTGAAAAGCAGGAAAGCGGAGCAGTATATCTTACAAAGGAAGGCAAAAAGAAAGTCCTGTCCGCATGGCAGGAAAAGAAAAGGACAAGTATAGTTCACCCATATCTTAATGAAAAGATCACCCTCGGAATACTGCCGTTTGTACAGAGCAGTCTTCTGGCAAAGTATTTCAGAGGAGAGATAGAGGAATATCCTTGTTTTATCATGAAGTAGGTGATACATATGATGGTGCTTATAAGCTATGATGTTTCAACAACTGACAGCAAGGGAAAAACAAGACTGCGTAAAATAGCAAAGGAATGTCAGAATTACGGACAGAGAGTGCAGAATTCTGTATTTGAGATAGATGTTGATTATGGCATATTTCTGAAAGTCAAAGACAAACTTCTGAAACTTATAGACGAAAAACATGACAGCCTGAGGTTTTACTATCTTGGAAATAACTGGCAGAGGCGAGTTGAACATTTTGGTGCTAAAGAGACATATGATCCCGAAGGAGTGATAATAATTTGAGCTGCGAAAGCCAAATGATATTGAAATGCCCATAGGTTCGCAGTAAAAAAACAACGATTTATTAATAAAATGTGAACAAAACTATATGATTTTGTTTGAATTAGTCCACCCGTTGTGGCGGAAGTGACTCTTTATATACTAAATATAGGGTCACGCCCCACGCGGGCGTGTGAGTTGAAATGTCTTTGACGAGAACGGAATCGCAAATCTTGTCAAGTCACGCCCCACGCGGGCGTGTGAGTTGAAATTTCTACCTTTGGCAGCACCACATTTCCGAGCTGGTCACGCCCCACGCGGGCGTGTGAGTTGAAATAGCAAGAGAGCGCGCAAGGAGTATCGTCGACTGAGTCACGCCCCACGCGGGCGTGTGAGTTGAAATCGAGAGCTACAGTCAATCCTACAACTGCCGCTGTGTCACGCCCCACGCGGGCGTGTGAGTTGAAATATCGTCTGTGCTATCATAAATCATATAGCCACAGTGTCACGCCCCACGCGGGCGTGTGAGTTGAAATCTATGACATCGTATCCTTCGTCACTGAGTTCAAGCAGTCACGCCCCACGCGGGCGTGTGAGTTGAAATTGCGCTCTTTTCCTTGGTATGAGCGTTGTAGGCGTCACGCCCCACGCGGGCGTGTGAGTTGAAATCTGTAACGTACGCACTTGTCAAAGATGAGTGGGTCACGCCCCACGCGGGCGTGTGAGTTGAAATTTAAATGTATTATAACGCTCGATAAGAGCCGCAAGTCACGCCCCACGCGGGCGTGTGAGTTGAAATCACATTCGATCGTCATTCTCTGGCCGTTGTCATGTCACGCCCCACGCGGGCGTGTGAGTTGAAATCCTGTACTATGAAGGGGTTCGGATTTCCTTCATCATGTCACGCCCCACGCGGGCGTGTGAGTTGAAATCTGAATAAATGCTGCTAACTCGTACTTGTCCTTGTCACGCCCCACGCGGGCGTGTGAGTTGAAATACGTGTAATGTAACTGCTGGTATCGATAACCGCCGTCACGCCCCACGCGGGCGTGTGAGTTGAAATGCAACGGATATGGGCGGCGAATGGCAAACACAGGTCACGCCCCACGCGGGCGTGTGAGTTGAAATGATAAGCAAATCAGAGATATTACTGCAACCGTTACAGGTCACGCCCCACGCGGGCGTGTGAGTTGAAATCGCCCCTTAAATGGGGACAAAAAATTACCGAGCCATAATTTCAGGCTCGGTATTTTGCTTCGTTCAATAAAACTTACTGATAGAAAGTATTTTATTGAACTGCACTTTTGAAGTCATTATAATAATTAAGCGAGAGGGAACAAATTTTTATCATACTCCGAAGAGGAGCTTATCGTATGCAGGGAATGGATAGTAATCCTCGGCAGTTATTGTTTCAGCCTTGTCGGCAGCTGCACGAAGCTTATCCATTGCAGGTATCATCTTGTCGCGTACATATTCGGATTCCTTTGTTATAGCACCGATAGTCTTGAGCTTTGAAACTGTGCCTTCAAGTTCGGTGGTTGCTTCGTCCATTTTGTCAATGAGTACTGAAAGCTCCTCAACGAGCTTTGTCTCATACTTGCAGGCAGCTTTTGATACGCTCTTCTTTACTGCAACAGCGGAAGCTGTATCAGAAGCGAATTTAGCAACAGCAGGGATTATCTCCTTACGAGCCATATCCACCATTGTCTGAGCTTCGATGTTTACGGATTTTACATAGTTCTCAAGCATGATATCGCAGCGTGAATATATCTCAGCCTCTGTGAAGATGCCGTGAGATGTAAGCATATCAACATTCTTCTTGTCGCATATTTTAGGCATACAGTCTGCTGTAGTTCTGAGGTTTGAAAGTCCGCGCTTTTCAGCTTCCTTTACCCATGAATCATCATAGCCGTTGCCGTTGAAGATTATGCGCTTGTGCTCCTTGATAGTCTTTTTGATAAGGTCGTGGAGTGCCTTGTTGAAGTCCTTTGCACCTTCGAGCTTGTCAGCAAACTGCTTTAATACTTCAGCAACAGCTGCATTGAGGTGAATGTTTGCACAGGAGATGCTGTTTGATGAACCGAGCATACGGAACTCGAACTTGTTGCCTGTGAAAGCGAAAGGAGATGTACGGTTACGGTCTGTAGTGTCCTTGCTGAACTGAGGAAGAACATCAACGCCGAGCTTCATCTTTTCCTTTGCTGTGCCGCCGTATGGCTTGTCGGTCTCGATAGCTTCGAGGATATCTGTGAGCTCATCACCAAGGAAGATAGAAATGATAGCAGGAGGAGCTTCGTTTGCACCGAGACGGTGATCGTTGCCTGCAGTAGCAACTGAAAGTCTCAGCAGATCCTGATAGTCGTCAACTGCCTTGATAACAGCTGCAAGGAAGAGCAGGAACTGAGCGTTCTCATAAGGTGTTTCACCAGGGGAAAGGAGGTTTACGCCTGTATCTGTAGAGATAGACCAGTTGTTGTGCTTACCTGAACCGTTAACGCCTTCGAATGGCTTTTCGTGAAGCAGGCAAACAAGTCCGTGACGCTCTGCAACTTTTTTCATAACTTCCATTGTGAGCTGGTTGTGGTCAGCAGCAATGTTTGTAGTCTTGTAAATAGGAGCAAGCTCATGCTGTGCAGGAGCAACTTCGTTGTGCTTTGTTTTAGCGAGGATACCGAGCTTCCACAGCTCCTTGTCAAGGTCAGCCATATATTCTGCGACTCTTGTCTTGATAGAGCCGAAGTAGTGGTCTTCCATTTCCTGACCCTTTGGAGGCATTGCACCGAACAGGGTACGGCCTGTCATTACAAGGTCTTTTCTCTTCTTGTACATTTCACGGTCAACGAGGAAATATTCCTGTTCTGGACCTACTGATGTACGGACGCTTCTTACATTATCGTTTCCGAAGAGTTTGAGTACACGCATTGCCTGCTTGTTGAGAGCTTCCATTGAACGGAGAAGAGGTACTTTCTTATCGAGTGCTTCACCTGTGTATGAACAGAATGCTGTAGGGATATAGAGTGTGCCGTCCTTGATGAAAGCGTAGGAAGTAGGATCCCATGCTGTATATCCGCGAGCCTCAAATGTTGCACGAAGTCCGCCTGACGGGAATGAAGAAGCATCAGGCTCGCCCTTGACGAGTTCCTTGCCTGAGAATTCCATGATAACTCTGCCGTCGGGAGCGGGAGTGATGAAGCTGTCGTGCTTCTCGGCAGTAACGCCTGTCATTGGCTGGAACCAGTGTGTGTAGTGAGTTGCGCCTTTTTCGATAGCCCAGTCTTTCATAGCAGCTGCTACTGCATTTGCAACTGAGATATCAAGAGGAGTGCCCCTGTCGATAGTTCTTTTAAGTGACTTGTAAACTTTCTCGGAGAGGGTAGCTTTCATGACTCTCTCATCGAATACCATTGAACCAAAATACTCTGTTACCTTTTCCATTTTTATTTCCTCCATTTATTTAGCCTTTAGCCGTTAGCCATTAGCATTTAGCCAAAGGTATCGCTGTACGATATTATTTATAATTGTTTGTCCCGAAGGGACACCATAAGCTAATAGCTAAGTGCTAAAGGCTAATGGCTTATTTGTTTTCGAGTGAAGCTCTTATAAAGTCTGCAAAGAGCTTCTGCGGTTTATTTGGACGTGATTTGAATTCGGGGTGGAACTGCACGCCTATGAACCACGGGTGGTCTGAGAGTTCCACTATCTCGACCAGCTTTTCGTCAGGCGACATACCTGCGATATGGAGTCCGTTTTGTGTAAGTACCTTGCGGTATGCATTGTTGAATTCATAGCGGTGACGGTGACGCTCGTAGATGAGCTCTTCGCCGTATATCTCGCGGCATCTTGAACCCTCTGTCAGCTTGCAGGGGTAAAGTCCGAGACGCATCGTACCGCCTTTTTCGGAAATGTTCCTCTGCTCGTCCATAATGTCGATGACGGGGTAGCGAGTTTCTCCGAACTCAGCAGAATTTGCACCTGTAAGTCCGCATACATTTCGTGCATATTCGATGACTGTCATCTGCATACCGAGGCAGATACCAAAGAAGGGGACTTTATTCTCACGCGCATAGCGGATAGACTCAACCATTCCCTCAATTCCTCTGTGACCGAAGCCGCCGGGTACTATGATACCATTGCAGTCTTTAAAGGTATCAGCGGCGTTTTCAGCAGTTACGTTCTCAGAGTCTATCCACTTTATCTCAACTGCCGCATCGTTGATGATTCCGCCGTGTCGGAGTGCTTCTGCGACTGAGAGATATGCGTCGTGGAGTTCAACGTACTTGCCCACAAGTCCTATAGTTACTGCCTTGTGTGCATTTTCTGCACGGTGTACCATTTCTGTCCATTCTGTCAGGTCGGGGGCATTGTCTGCGATACCGAGGTGTCGGCATACTGAATGTGCCAGTCCTTCTTCTTCCAGCCACAGCGGAACTTCATACAGTGACGGGGCTGTAAGGTTCTGAATAACATCTTCCTTTCGGATATTGCAGAAGAGTGCGATCTTTTCAGCCATATCATCTGGTATGCGTTTTTCCGTTCGGCAAACTATTATGTCAGGCTGAATGCCTATTGAAAGGAGCTCCTTGGTGGAGTGCTGTGTTGGCTTGGATTTAAGTTCCTCAGAGCCTGCTATATAGGGAACAAGCGTAACGTGTATGTAGCATACATTTTCGCGTCCTTGTTCAGTACCTACCTGACGTATCGCCTCAAGAAAAGGTGTGGACTCTATATCGCCGACAGTACCGCCGATCTCGGTGATGACAACGTCTGCATTTGCTTCATTTGCTGCGCTGTAAACTCTGTCCTTTATCTCATTGGTAATGTGCGGTATGACCTGTACTGTACCGCCGAGGTAGTCACCGCGCCGCTCTTTTGTTATGACGTTCCAGTATATCTTTCCTGTAGTGACATTTGAGTGGACTGAAAGGTTTTCATCAACAAATCGCTCATAATGACCAAGGTCAAGGTCAGTCTCAGCACCGTCATCGGTTACAAATACCTCACCGTGCTGGAATGGTGACATAGTACCTGGGTCTACATTGATATAGGGATCAAACTTCTGTATGGTGACTTTATAGCCTCGCTGTTTGAGAAGTCTGCCCAGGGAAGCAGCTGTGATACCTTTTCCGAGTCCCGAAACGACTCCGCCTGTTACAAAAATGAACTTTGACATTTTTTTATGCTCCTTGAAATACATTTATGAGAAAGGCAGTCTGCGAACATCTGGGAGATTTGTGTGATGATGTCCGCAAACGCCCTTATCAGCTTATGCTTTTTCCCACTCTGCCGAATCGTGGAGTGCGTTGTAGCCTTCTTCGCCTGTTCTTATCTTGATAACGTTCTCGATATCGTAAATGAACATCTTGCCGTCGCCGTAGTTTCCAGTGTAGAGAGCAGATTTTGCTGCTGCAACTACCTTTTCAACAGGAACTGCACATACTGCAATCTCAGCCTTTACCTTTGGAAGCAGGTTCATCTCAACAGCTGCACCACGGTAGTAGTTACGCTGTCCGTTCTGCATTCCGCAGCCAAGAACATTCGTTACTGTGATGCCCTTGACATCAATATGTTCCATAGCTTCGATGAACTGCTGTAATTTCTGCTGTTTGAATATGACTACAATGTTTGTGAGCTTTGTTGCTCCGTCAGGTGAAGGTGTTGAGTAATTCTTTACTTCTACTGCTTCATCAACTG
>NZ_JAEEMU010000044.1 GCF_016283395.1 Ruminococcus sp. | reverse complement strand
GTGTTATGTAAGGATTATAGGTGACGGTATAATTAATGTCATAACGTATCGCACATTATCAGCATACAAAACAGGATATAAAAATGTTGAAATGATGTTGGGAATACTTTCTCTGTATAATCCGGAACTTATCTTTCTGGACGAACCAACATGTTCGTTATATTGCATTCAAGGTCTCTATAATAGTGATTATTATAGAGAGCTTGGTATCAAGCCGAGAAACGAAACCATTGATAATGTAATCGATTTTGAATGCAAACTATGGGATATTAATAAGAATTTCTTTAGTGATCCCGAAGTGCGAAAAAGTGAATTTGACAAACGTATTGGACATTGTCTTTGCAGTACTTCTGATTCAGGAATCTTACTCAGAGCCTTAAATAATACCTGCGATGTCATCAAAGATGTGGTTCTTCCTATAATGGAAAAAATCAAGGATAATAAAGAGTATATCGAATATTGTTATTCATTAAGGCGTGATGTGAAATTAAGCACGGATATTAATGATTTTAGAAAAATTACGTGTAAAGACGGCAATGGATTGTTGCTTATAAAAGAAAATTATACCGCTGATACAAGCAAATATACGGAACGAGACCTTGCTATGTATGTTGATGCAATAGAACATGGTAGGCGTGGTCTTGGCGATGCTGCAAATATCGAGGATTTTAAAAAGAAATTCAGAGATAATCGTAAACAGCAAAAAGGAATCTGCGAGACAATACTTAATACTCCAAAACTTAAACAAGTATTCTCAGAAGAACTTGAGAGGTACAAGAAAAAAAATATAAATGTATTAATCGCGCATGGCTTTACACCTGTGCAGAATTGAAGCCTAACATAATAAATAGTAGGAGATAATAATCTGTAGTAGAACCAGATATCAGGTTTGTAGGCCTTTGATTGGGGATATGTTCAGATACTACGAATGTTTAATGCTGAAACCTGAACCTCCCAAAGTATCTATTAAGAAGATTTGGGAAATAAATGAGTGAATATTACTTAAAAGAGTATTTTATAATAATATTCTGCTCAGGAACGCCAAACTTAATAAGAGCTTCAAGCTGCCTGTCTTCATTCTGTTCCCGGGTAGATACCCGGGCATAACCGTAGATTCTGTTATCCATATTACCTCCAATTTGTCCATAAATGTGGTTGTTACTTTGTGGACGTCCATAAAGTCAAAACAGGACTTTTATGTACACTTTTTTGCCTGTTTTCAAGGTGTGCAATAAAGTAACTATTTTGGACTTAAAAAGCTCCGCAGTAACTCTCATAAACATCTTCACCGCACATATACTTTACATCCCTGAGTGCTTCTCGGAGCAGAATATGATCTGCGAGCATATCTTCAATCTCATCACAGGTATAACCATACTCCAGCAAAAGCTCCACATCTGTACTGTCCACACCATAGCAGCCACAGTATGCCAGCAATATTTCTTCATGCATATTATAATAAGAAGAGAGGTCATCATCATACCAGCTCATGTACTTGGAGCGATATATCTTAGGTTCATACCGTGAGCGTGTGATTTTACCGCTTTTGTCAATGCGGAGTATATCTCCTTCTTCTGTATCAATACGCTTGCTCTCGAACTTGTGCAACCCCAACTGCTTCAAAGCTTTCTTCATAATGCTTTCAGTACTTGCGTATACATACAGACCTATTGTCTCGAAATGGAGCAGGTACATAGGATTGCTGCCCTTTATAATGTATAAGCTATTATTCTGATCCAGTACGGTGAAGCAGAAGTTCCCCTCAACGGTCTCGGCCATGTATTTTAAGCCGTCGAAGTCGAGCTTTCCCTGTTTCTCTATGAGCTGAACACCGATGTAGCTGTCTGTATCTATGTATGTATTGGGAATTACTCCGTCCTTGCGCAGATCTCTGTCGTTCCAGAGTACGCCATTATGTGCAAAGGCAAACTCCTTATCTGCATGACCTGCGAAGGGATGGTTATTGTAATTTTGCTTCTTATCGCCCTGGGTAGCTAACCGCGTATGTCCCATAACAGCTTTCGTTTCGGCAGGAGCGTTGAAGTGCAGTTTATGAGCTGGCTTAGGTCGCTTGAATATAGTGACCTTATTATCGTGGATATAGCTTATGCCTGCAGCATCTGTGCCTCTCTCCTCAGCGGCATTAGCAAGAGCCTGGGTAAGCTTCTTGAGTACCCTATACGGAACGATTCCTTTATAATCGAGCCATCCGAATAATGCGCACATACTTCATTCCTCCTTATCGTCGTTACAGCCGATACCGTCAATAGCACCGCCTGCAAAAAGTATTGTAGCGATAACACCGACCGTCTTTAGCACGTCCTTTATATCTTTCTCGGTATCTTCGTCCATACCAAATAAATCTGATAATAAGCCCATTTTACATATCCTCCTGTGTTTCGATTTCTTCGTTGATATAGAGCCGACGTTCCTTTAGGTACTGGATAAGCTCCGGCTCTTTCACTGTATCTACGAATTCTGACCATGACATTTGTGCTATGCCTTCATCAGTAAGGCTGATAGCGAGATCGCAGATAGCGTTTACAAGCTCAAGCGCTGCAATAAGAGTGTTATACTTGAGCGTGCCTCTGAACAGGCGGAATTCTATAGTTGTGTAGTTCATGAGGTTCACAGCTGCATATCTGCCATTATTTCCTTTCTTAGCTTTATCGAGGATCTCACGACCTGTCTTCTCAAAGCCATATCGCGCAGCCCACCTGTTCATACTGTACTCACTGCGGCGACTGAACTTAAGCATCTCGTTCCAGTGATGTTCGATAAAGTACAAGATACGTGCTATAACCTCATCCTGCTCTTCACGACTATCGCCTAGACAGGAGCGATTGACATGGACGTGAAGTCCACAGGTGCTTGTCTGATGTGAGCGATATCCCAAGTATATAGCCTTTTTCATGATATCTTCCCACTGAAACTGCTTATGAAAATCAAGGCTCATGGGGTGAGTTACAAGCTCCATACCATCGTCCAATGAGCCGTCACCTTTGATGTATATGTGTTCTTGATCTCTGTTGGCAATAACAAGCAATTCGTCGGCATTGTCACTGTCCTTGCCTGCTCCGTCAATCTCCAGTTCTACGCCGAAATACCGCTTGGAATCACCGTAAAAGATAGGCTCAGGCTTGTAACCGTAATCATGGATAGAGCGGTTCTTATCGACTTCATCGTGGTAGCATTCCGAGCAGTAGTCATATCCGTCCAAGTGATAGGCATCGTCTTCGTGTAATAGCGCATCGCAGCAGCTGCAACGAGTGTAGTGATTGTGATAACAGTGGCTGCAGAGAGTGGTGTAATCATCTCCGTAGCTTTCATTTGTCCAGATTATAGCACCGCATCTGTCACAGGTAGTAGTATGCTGTTCCACACAGTCTGTGCAGACAATCTCTCCATCAATAGTCTCATAATCCTCATCTTCGTCGATAATAGCTCCACAGTGAGAGCAATACATGACATTTTCATTCTTTTCATCCATTGTAAAAACCTCCGTAAATAGAAAGAACCAGCCCCCGAAGGGGCTGGCTTTACGTTCAATATTCTTCTGCTAAAAGCATTGTACAGTGATCACCGTCATCAATTATGTACAGCGTTTCTGTAATTGGCATATCAGACGGTATAAGATACGTCATACGGTATTCAGGCACCTCCGAGCTATGAGTAATAGCCTGCATAGGACCAGCTGAACTCAGTTCAAAGACCTGTAAATAGTCTTTTGGAGCAGGCATTCGCTCTACACACTCCCAAAGAAACAGCTGCAATTCCAATGGAATCACACTATCAGCGCCACAGGTCAGGTATCGGTTGTTGTCAAACACAGTATCAGTTCCTCCTTTCGCATTATTGTTAGTGACAAAATCTTTTGCCATATCAATAATATATATATACAGAAATGAGAAATAATAGGAATTGAGCTGTAAACCGGCAAAAAAATGTAACAATAATAATTATTACATAATAATTATATATATTTACAAAATCAAAATAATCGGAAAACTATGGTTTTTACTTATTAGCTATTGAATATAGAAGCATTTAAGGATAATATTATTGTATTTGAATATTGCACCTACAACACTTTATGGGTATGAATCACTTGCGAAGAATAGATTGCTCGCTATACAGGGATGCATACTTACAGATCTCAAGACTATCGATATCCAAAGAGCCATCAACATGGATGCTGAGCAAGGAATAAGCCATAAAACTATAAAATCGGCGTATACTCTTATCAGAAGTGCTGCATTGATCTTTGGTGTTGAACTTCCTTCTATCCGTAAGCTCAGATCACCTCCAAAAACGGTAAAAGATGAACTTCCACCTCTTGGTGATGTACTAAGAGTAATTATAGGTTCAAGTGTAGAGCTCCCGTGCCTTCTTTCGGTTTGGTGCGGTGGTATGCGTATATCCGAAGTTCGTGGGCTCAAATTTAGTGACATTTATGAAGAAAACAACAATAGATACATAAGAGTCAGAAGAGCAAGAGTATGTATAAATGGTCACGATGTTATTGAGAATCGGAATAAAACTGAACAGTCTACACGCGATGTGCCTATTCCTGATTACATCTACACCCTCATTCAACAAGTTCCACATGAAAGTGATGATGACTTTATCATTAACGAAAATTATGGGGCATTAAAACGCCGCTACGACAGATTGCTCAAGAAACATGACCTCAAAATGACTTTCCATGACCTTCGTGCCCAATTTGCAACTACTATGAACGGTCTTGGTGTTGAGAAGGAGGTACTTGAAAAGCTTGGAGGATGGGCTAACTCAAAAGTCCTTGACAGCGTATACATAAGGACTCCTAAGCAACGAATCCGAGATAGTCTTAAGGTGTTCGACGATTATATGTACGAAGTAATCAGAGATACACGAACAAAAAAGGCTGGAGAAGTTGCTTAATAATTTCAGTCACACAAAAGTCACACGGTTACAATTTGTGTATGGATATTCCTCTAAATACAGGCAAAAGGCAAGCATATGTCTATTTGTTCAAGTCTTTCTGCCCCTGCCATATTTGGTACTCACAAATGAGACAATACTTTGTAGTGCCCGTAGAAAAGCACCGCTATTTATAGGGGTGCTTTTCTTATTTAGCCTAAATCGGAATGAACTAATAAAAGGGATTAGCAAAATATGCTAATCCCTTTTATTATGGGAAATACACGAATGCACTCTATTGCATCTATCCGAACCAATATGCACCTTACATTTTCATATGAAGCTAATCAATATAATAAATATTAAATATAGATAATTAAGAGAGTTATTTATAAATGGATAGGTTAAAAATGGAATCCGCTAACATGGCGGACACTATTGTTGCAGAAGTAGATATAATAATTGAATTTGCAGGAAAACCAACTCCTTCGGGAGCTAGATTTTCTTTATAACTCTTTACAGGTGAAAACGCACGAAATATAAAAGCTTGCCCATTTGAAAAATATTTAAAACGGAAAAATTCCCACGAAAAGATAATTGGCTCTGAAAAACACTTGACAAGTGAAAGAGAACAGTGTATACTAACAATGTTAGTGTACACTGTTCATTTACTTTTTCCAGGGAGGTGAGTCTTTGCCAAGAGACAAGACACAGAGCCATGAAAGGATAATTGAGGCTGCCAAAAAAGAGTTTCTGGAGTATGGCTTTACTGACGCTTCGCTCCGAAGAATAGCGACTGAGGCAGGCATTCAGGTAGGCGGTCTTTACAAGCATTTCTCAAGTAAGGAGGAAATGTTTGCATCGCTGGTAGATCCAACGATAGAAGGTCTTATGGAATGCTTTCACGGGATAGAGAGTGACTATTTTGATGAGATAGGCAAGGTAGCAGCTGAATCCATATGGAAAGATCAGATGGAGACTGTCAGGTTTATGGGATACATCTACGATCATTTTGACGAGTTCAAGCTGATAGTTTGCAGATCGCAGGGTACAAAATACGAAAACTTTACTCATGACATAGCAAAGCTTGAGGAAGAAGTAACAATTAGATATATGAATGCACTGAATAAAAGTGGGATAGCTGTCAATGAAGTAGACGAAAAGGAATTCCATTTGCTTGTCACGGCAAGTGTTGAAGCGATACTTCAAGCAGTCGTTCATGATTTCACGAAAGATGAAGCTATGCACTACGCCCATACACTGGAAAAGTTTTATCTTCCTGCGTGGAAAGCTTTATTCGGACTTTAATATTAATCCAATAATCAAATTAAGGGAAGCGTATCATTTGCGTTTCCCTATAAAAAAGTATATATGTTAGATAAAACAAACATATTTTATGGAGGCGAATGATCATAATGAAAAAGAAACGTAGCCTGTTATCCTGGGTACTTGAATTTGCAGGGAGAAAGAAAAGCTATTTCAGAGGAAGCGTTTTTCTTGCTGTTCTGGGTGTAACAGCGTCATTTATCCCCTATCTTATTATGGCGGATATTGTTGAAAAGCTGCTTGACGGCAACAGAGAATGGGACTATTATTTGAAACAGGTATTGTTTATGGGTGTTTTCTGGGTGATAAGGGTCACTCTGCACTCATTCTCGACTTCATTATCTCATGTGGCAACATTTACTGTGCTGGGCAGCATACGAAAGCAGCTCTGTGAAAAGCTGTCAAGGATACCGCTTGGCTCAGTACTTGATGACAACAGCGGCAGCTACAAAAACATCATAGTTGACAGAGTGGATTCAATGGAAACAACTCTGGCACATATTGTGCCTGAGTTTACAGCAAATCTCCTGCTGCCTGTCATCATGTTCATCTATCTGCTGACACTCGACTGGCGGCTTGGACTGGCTAATCTGGTTGGCGCAGCCATAGGTCTTGTATGTGCTATGATAATGTTTGCAAAAAGCAAGGGCGGATATGAATTATCAATTGAAAAGACCAAAAAGCTCAATGATACTGCTGTGGAATATATCAACGGAATAGAAGTCATCAAGGCTTTTGGAAAGACAGGCAGCTCCTATGAAAAATTCGTGAATGCTGCAAGAGAGGGCGCAGATGTTTTCATTGACTGGATGCGCAGGTGCATCTGGCCTCAGTCGGGAACAATGTCATTTCTGCCTGCAACTTTCTTAGGCGTTCTGCCGATAGGTCTGCTGCTTGTGAGAAATGGCTCGTTGACTCCTGTTAATTTCATTACAGGTATCATTCTTTCGGCAGGACTTATCACTCCCCTTGTTGTCGCATTTTCTTACATAGACGATATCCTTAAAATGCAAACCATCTTCGGTGAAGTGACTGAGATCATTGAACGCGATGACATGATAAGGCCGACAGAGCTGAAAAATAAGCCAGCTGGTTCGGACATCAGGCTCTCCGATGTGAGATTTACCTACAATGAGAAAGAAGTTCTGCACGGTATCAATATGGAGATAAAACATGGCGAGATCGCAGCAATCGTCGGTCCTTCGGGTTCAGGCAAGAGCACTATAGCAAGGCTTATCGACTCGCTGTGGGATACTGATTCTGGCGATATTACATACGGTGGAGTGAACATCAGAGAACTGCCACTTGATTACTACATGGGTCAGATATCCTATGTGGCGCAGGATAATTACCTTTTTGATATGTCAGTAAAGGAAAATATCAGGCTCGGCAGATCGGGAGCAACTGACGAGGACGTTATCAATGCGGCTAAAGCATCTGGTTGTCATGAATTCATTATGGGGCTTGAAAACGGATATGACACAGTTGTCGGCGGCGCAGGCGGACACCTATCAGGCGGCGAGCGTCAGAGAATATGTATTGCAAGGGCAATGCTCAAAAATGCCCCTGTCGTCATACTTGATGAAGCGACTGCTTACACCGATCCCGAAAACGAAGCACTTGTGCAGGAAAGTGTTGCAAAACTGATACAGGGCAGAACACTTATAGTGATCGCACATCGCCTTTCGACGATAGTAGACGCAGACAAGATATTCGTCGTCAACAATGGAAATATCGTGGCTTGCGGAACACAGCAGGAGTTGCTTGAAAACTGCGAGCTTTACAGAAAAATGTGGACAGCTCACAGTATGGTCAGGGATAATGACAGCGGAAAGGAGAATGCATATGCTTGAGATGATAAAAAAGTTCTTTGACTTTTGTAATGACAAAAACAGAAGAAAATTCTACAAAGCTATCGTGTTGGGCGTTATTGAGGCAATGTTCACAGCCATGAAGATACCTGCCGCATTTGTTGCTATAAAAGCGGTGCTTGATAACAATATCGACACGAAAACTGTGTTTACAGTCATAGCTCTTATGCTGGTAAGCACTCTCGGAAAGACGGTAATAAGCCGCTTTTCCACAATGCTACAGACAGAAGGCGGATATGATACTGCCGCACTAAAACGTATCGAGATCGGCGAGCACCTGCGATATCTTCCTATGGGTTACTTCAATGATACAAGTCTGGGACATATCACCTCGGTCGCTACAAACACAATGGAGCAGATGGGAGATATCGCTACCCGTGCTATCATGCTGGTATTGCAGGGAAGCATCACAACTGCGGTAATCGCACTTTTCATGTTTGTGTTTGATGTCCGTATCGGTCTGATCTCGCTTGCAGGCATAGGTATTTTTATTCTGGTAAATCAGTGGACGAACCGAAGTGTTGCAAGGGTCGCAGATGAAAAGCTCTCTGCCGACAGAGAAATGGTAGGCGTGATACTGGAATACATTCAGGGAATATCGGAGATCAGAAATTATAACATCATCGGTCTCAATCAGTCGAAGCTCAAAAGCTCCATTGAGCGAAAGAAAAACGCTGACATTTCCGCAGAGCTGGCAGCGATACCTGCTGTTGGCGTTCAAAATCTTATCTGCAAGCTGATAGGCGTTGCAATAGCAGGTGCGTCAGTTTATTTCTACCTTAACGGAAGCATGGATCTTGTATATACCATAACAATGCTGCTGTGCTCGTTCATGGTTTTTGAGTCGCTGGATTCAGCAGGTATCTACACTGCCCTGCTCCGTGTTATCGGAAAAGGTGTTGACCTGGCGAATGAAATACTGGACATTGAGCAAATGGATATCGACGGAGAAAACATCACGCCTCAGAACAGGGATATCCGCCTTGAACACGTCAGCTTTGCCTACGAAAACAGAAAGATCATTGACGATGTGTCGCTTGAGATAAAGGAGAACACTACCACCGCGATCGTGGGTCCGTCTGGCGGAGGCAAGACTACTATAACTTCTCTTATATCACGTTTCTGGGACGTTCAGGAGGGACAGGTCACGCTGGGCGGCAGAAATGTGAAAGACTACAGCTTTGATACGCTTATGGAGAATTTCAGCTTTGTATTTCAGCGGGTATACCTCTTTGAGGATACTATCGCCAACAATATACGTTTCGGCAGACCCGAAGCATCTATGGAGGAAGTTGAAGAAGCCGCAAAGAAAGCCGCCTGCCACGATTTCATTATGTCACTTCCAAACGGCTATGATACCGTGATCGGCGAGGGCGGTGCTACCCTTTCCGGCGGCGAAAAGCAGAGGCTTGCCATTGCCCGTGCGATAATGAAGGACGCGCCCATTATCATACTTGACGAGGCGACTGCAAACGTTGATCCCGAAAACGAAAAGGAGCTGACCGAAGCCATTGAGAACCTGACAAAGCACAAGACGATCATCATGATCGCACACAGGCTAAAAACCGTAAGAAACGCCGATCAGATCATTGTCGTGGACAAGGGACGCATTGTTCAGCAGGGACGGCACGAAGAGCTTATGGCGCAGGAGGGTATCTACAAGAACTTCATAAGCGGCAGAAAACAGGCGGTAAGCTGGAAGCTTGCGTAATCGCAAAAATGATAAGGAGAGTTTAAAAATGAACGAAAAGAAATTACAGGCAAAGGATTTTATTACAATAGGAATTTTCACAGCGCTTTTATTCGTTGTGGAGTTTGCCTGCGGAATACTGGGATTTATTCACCCATACATAGTAGCATCCTATGTAGTAATGATACCGATAGTCGGTTCTATTCCAATGATGCTGTTTTATACTAAGATAGAGAAATTCGGTATGCTGAGCATTATGTCCGTATTGCTTGCTATCATAATGTTCGTAACGGGTATGGGCTACCTCGGTGCGCCGCTTATCATCGCCTCAGGTGTTATAGCAGATCTGATCGCAAAATCGGGCGGTTATAAGAGCTTTAAGAAAACAGTTATAAGCTATGGCGTTTTCTGTCTGTGGATATGTGCAAATTATTTCCCTGTGGTGGTATCTGCAAATTCCTACAGAAAAAATCTTCTTGAAGGCGGTTATTCGGCGGAGTACTGCGACAGTCTTTTCCGTGCAATCAACTCAAAAACTATAGCAGTATTGCTTGTACTTTGCTTTGTATTCGGCTGTGTGGGGGCGTTAATTGGAAAGGCTGTTGTAAAGAAACATTTTGAGAAGGCAGGTATTGTATAATGTCCTTAAAGCTCGATCCAAGAACAAAGCTGTACATGATATTTGTAGTATCGGCGGTTGTGATGATGAGTGCCACAACGCCCTTTCTATGGACAGTGCGAATTATCATGACCATGATACCGATACTTCTGCTTATCACAGAAAAGCATTTTGCGGCGTTTCGGTTTCTGATACTTTACGGGGCAGCTTTGCTCCTGACATTCAGGTATCTTTCCGAAAACTCAAAGGGCTTTCTGTCGGCATTTCTTGTTGGATATTGCAGTATCATAGTACAGTTCATGCCTGCTATGATAACAGCATGGTATGTAATAAAAACTACGAAGATCGGCGAATTTGTCTGCGCTATGCAGAAAATACATATCCCAGACGGTATAACGATCTCACTTGCGGTGGTCATGCGTTTTTTCCCTACCATAAAGGAGGAATACACAGCTATCCGTGACGCTATGAAAATGCGAGGTATCATGCTGGGCGGAGGAAATGCTACAGGCATGATAGAATACCGTCTGATACCGCTGCTGTTTTCATGCGTGAATATCGGAGATGAATTATCCGCAGCCGCTGTTACAAGAGGTCTCGGAGGAAAGGTGAAAAGAACCAGTGTGCAGGTGCTGAAAATGAGGGCGGCAGACTATATGCTGATGCTGCTGTTCTCAGCAGCTCTTGCATTTTTCTTGGTTTCTAAGTATTTCAGATGATGCAGACGATAGCGCAGATAAACAATGTTACGCACAGATACAAGGGTGCGGCCGAAAACTCCCTTGACGGCGTTTCTTTAGCGATAAAGAAAGGCGAAACACTTCTTTTGTGCGGTGCATCAGGTTCAGGCAAGACCTCGGTGATACGACTGCTAAACGGACTTATTCCCCATTACTATCAAGGCGATATGACAGGCGAAGTGACCGTAAACGGACTTGAGATTGCAAAAACACAGCTCTATGAGCTTGCAGGCATTGTAGGAACTGTCTTTCAGAACCCGAGAAGTCAGTTCTTTTCGGTAGATACCGACGGAGAGATCGTTTTCGGTCCTGAGAATATAGGGCTTGCACCTGACGAGATAAGAGCCCGAAAGGATAGCATATCCCGACAGATGAAGCTTGATAAGCTTCTGGGCAAAAGTCTGTTTGAATTATCGGGCGGCGAAAAGCAAAGGATAGCCTGTGCTTCGGTAGCTGCACTGCTGCCTGAAATAATACTTCTGGACGAGCCTTCCTCAAATCTTGATATGGAAGCAATAAAGATGCTGCATGATATTATCTGTGACTGGAAAAGCCAGGGCAAGACGATAATCATTTCCGAACACAGACTCTGGTATCTCAAAGATATTGCCGATCGTGTAATCTATATGGATAAGGGCAGGATAGCACATGAGTGGAACACTAAGGATTTCACAAAGCTTTCCGAGAAAGAGATAAGACAGCTTGGACTTCGTCCGACAAGTATCAATGAACACTATCAGACATTGCTTTCAGATCAAGGACATACAGAGTGCAGCCAAGCGGATATATCAGACGGGATATTGCTGAAGGACTTTTATTTTTCCTATAATCACAAGCCATATATCCTGCGAAGAAAGAAGTTTTCAGTCTCTGACGGCGAAGCCCTCAGCCTTTGTATTCCCGAACTCATGCTCCCTAAAGGAAAAGTGACCGCAGTTATCGGCAGCAACGGTACGGGAAAATCTACTTTTCTTCGGTGTATCTGCGGACTGGAAAAAGATTGCTCTGGCGTTATCATATCAAACGGAAAGGAATACAGAAAGCGTCAGCGCATCGGCTTTTCCTACATGGTCATGCAGGACGTGAACCACCAGCTTTTCACCGACAGCGTGGAAAAAGAGGTGCTGCTTTCAATGAAAGATAAAGACGAAAAAAGATGTCACGAGATACTCAGTACCCTCGGTCTGCTTGGATATAAAGGCACTCACCCTATGGCACTTTCAGGCGGGCAGAAACAGCGTGTCGCTATAGCTTCAGCAATAGCGGCGGGTGCAGAGCTTCTGCTGTTTGACGAGCCGACCTCGGGACTTGACTACGCTCACATGAAAAAAGTGGGAGAGCTTCTGCGTCAGCTTGCAGGCTCAGGCAGTACGGTGCTTGTTTCAACACACGATCCCGAGTTTATTCAGCAATGCTGTGACTACACACTTCGGATAAAAAAAGGCAAGGTCAATTCATTTGAACAGTGGAAAAAGTAGCTTTTCAAACACCATAATATTCAATAAATTGTGTTTCTCCAAAATGGAGAAACTTATCTATATTCTGTTGTATAGCCTGTAGTAGTATGACTTGGAGATACCAAGCTCTCGCATAGCTTCCACAGGCTTTTTTCACAACATACTTCTGCCAGTACCCATGCCTGCTCCGACGGAAAGTCTGTAAGCGAAGTAGGTATATCCCGTGTCTTAACACTGATAATTTCCTCGAACTCTTCTAACTCTCGCTTTATATCGGCATTGTTACGACTGAGCCTGTCCGATTCCTTGATAACAAGAGTATCTCCTTTACGAGTTATCTGACGTTTCAGATACTGATATACTTCACGCTCAGTATCCTTCCCTGATGCTTTGTAAATTATAATGTTCTGTTCAGGTACTATGAACTTTGTGAGAGCTTCAATCTGTGTTCGTTTTGTTCACGCGTTGAAACGCGAGCATATCCATATACGCGGTTATCCATTTTTTCCTCCAATCTGTTCAAAAAGTCCTGCGCAGTTTCGGTACATTCCAAAACTAAAATCTGACTTTGGGGAACGCTTTTTCAGCCGTTTTCTGAGTGTGCCATAAAGTTTAATTTTCAGGACACTTCATTTTATATTCGTAAAATAAAAAGAAATGCCGAGCTAAATAAACTCGGCATTTCTTCTGCTTTATGCATATTTTTTATATAACTTTTCAAATTATACCTTATTTACTAAGGATGCTTCTTTAATATATTTCTTTCAATCCATTTATAAATTCACTATACAAATCATCAGTATACAGTTTGCTTAAATCAAGTTCACCATCTTGATTTGCATACAATTTTATATTATATTTCCAGTCCACCGACTTTTTTGCATCCATAACTCCTGATTTGTCAAAATGATAATAATTTCCATACATGGATATGTAAGCATCAGTGTTCATATTATGATTTTTACCAAAAAGATAATAATTATTTCCATCATTATACCAACCGCTTGTTCTTTCACATTCATTATTGAACCAGTATTTCTCTGTTTTTCCGTTTTCAATTACATCAACAATCTTATTATATGCTAAAGTGCCATCATTATTGACATAATATGTTTTATTGTTATAAGTGAACATTCCTGGCTGTGTATATTTTTTATCTTTCTTATAAAAATAATATGAACCGTTTTCCTTTCTGACGCCGCTAAAATTAAGCTTTATCTTTTTATGAGAAACTGCATTTTTTATTGGTTCAGGAATTTCATAATCTAAAGGAAGTTCAATTGTTAAGCAGCTTCTGTCAGAATTAACGTCAACAATATTAAACGAACAATCAGAGGTTAACATTTTATTGCTTCTGAAAGATCCTAACTGATTCTTGCCGCAGACAGCCGCACCGGGATAATAACCAAACTCATTTGAAAGGCTGAAAAGCTTTAAAGGCTGAACAGGTGTAATATAATACCCCTTATCCGATGAGCCAAACTGATAAATTTCTCTTACAAACGAAGTATTACCCGAACGTTCAAGCAGCTTCTCATTACGGTCGAAATCACCATAAACAGACATATCAATAATCTGCCACTTTTTGTCAACAAAAACTAAGTTTGCTGCATGACCGGAACAACCAAGAATAAAGTTATCTACACCAAGACCGTCAAGGAGCAATGAAACTGCCATGGCAAAGCTTTCACACTGTGTATAATTAGAAAGGAAAGCATTATAGGCAGAATTGTCATTTTCTCTTGATTCATCAAGTATATTGTATTCATAATTCGGGAAAAGATCGAATTTTTCTGTATTATTTACATATGATGAATACTCAACGCTATTGAATATTATACGGCAAGCAGCTTCTATCCTATCTTTTTCGTTATCATATGCATTTTTGATTTCAGATACTTCAAAATCAATTTTCTGCTGTACATGATCGGCTAAAAGCTGAGTCCGCTTGAATGAACCGTTATTTTTGACTATAAGATCATAGAAGCTGTATTTCTCTGCACCGTTCACACGATCCTTATAAATATTCTCTCTTTCCTGCTCCTGATAATAATCAAGATCATTGCCATTTAAATACTTGATATTACAGCAATTGGAAAAAGCATCTTCATGGATATATTTAACTGTATCCGGAATATTCAGTGAGATCGTTTTATCTTTGTTATTATCATTATTGAGCACAGCCCTAAGATTATTTGTGATAGTAGTTGTTTTATCAGCAATATTAAGATCAGATATACCGTCATTATTGCTGTCAGCAAGTTCAATACCATCTACAGTGCCGCAGGCAGCAACAGCTTTTTCATCGCTGCTTTTAATGTAACATATTACACCGTCATCATAATGGTTGCCTTGTTTATTTCCGAATTTTGTACCATTAAAAACATTATAGCTGAAGTTTACATTTTCCTGGAAATTAACGGTATCAAGATTAGAGCAGCCTTCAAATGCGCCGTCTTCAATATTGATAAATGTGCTGGCTGTAACTTTACCGCCTGTCGAAATAGTTTTAAGTCCGCCTGTATACAATTCAGGTTCGTGGTCATAAGTTTCTATACCGTAGAACCACTTTGGCTGAACATAATTCCTTATAGTAAGCTTTTCCATATTTGTACACTCAGAAAAAGCACCTTTTTTGATCTTCAGAACAGGAAGAATACACCATGATTCAACATTTTCATTCTTTTCGTTTTTAGTAATAAGTTTACAGCATATTTCCGAAGGTATGGTTATATATTTGCTTTGTGACTCGATTTTTTTAATTTCCAAGCCACCGTGACCGTCAATTAAACCAAGTCTTTCACTTGAATGGTCTTTATTGTTAAGATCAGTGAACTTATCTGTCAGACCAACTTTTTCCTGTATATATCTGAGCATACAACAGTAATCATAGTAGCTTAATTCCTGATCTCCGTCAATATCACATTTGATCGTATTATAATCAGCAATCTCACTTAAAGGGAATGATGTTTTTTTGAATCCGTCAGTACTGTAAAGCTCATTTATAACATCTCTCACTTGCTGATAATCAATGTAGTTTATGTCAGTTCCGTTAGTATATGGAGCGTTTACTGAATAATCAAAGAAACTTGGATCATTATCAAGACGCTCCTTAGCCTTCAAATATTTACTGTTAAAAACTTCATTATCGACTCTGAAAAGCCTTGAATGTGCATAAAGTTCATTATAAGCATCTGCCCCACTGTCTGCTGCAAAAGCATTGAAAGCTGCTGATGTCGACAGAACCATTGAAGCAGCTGCTAAAAGAGATGTTACACGCTTTGAGATTTGCTTTTTCATAAAATAATGTTCCTTTCTGTGGTATAATTGATTATTTAAAAAAGTAAGCAGTATAATAAAATAGGTCAATACTCCTTCATACGGAATATTCGTACATGATTTTTTATCTCGGACAAGTTTCCTGTACTATAACAGAATGTTTGAAGAACATATACAAAAACACTTCCGAAAGTTATTTTTTTATATATAATAAGGCTGTATTACAATATGTACTGATATCATATAGGCAAGCTGAGCCTATTTCCTTAATCCTTTCCATATTCCTCTTTGCTTATCATATAATAAAGTCCATAAAATGCTACAAATGATGTAATCAATACTATAATTTCTGTTATTAAAGCAATAACATACTTTGGCGTTCACATAATCAGATGTAATAACAGCTCATTACATAAGCATATCAAACATATAGACAAAGTTGTGATTATACACAAACCTTTTAGCTATAACTTAAAAGGTTGTGTAAAAAAATCTGAATTTCGATTTTTTAAGAAATAGCCATTGACAAACATCTGAAAATGCTGTAAAATAAAAACATAGTAAAACGATATGAATTATGTGATTGGAGGGCTGTATATGCTTTATATCATTAATAACAGTTTTGAATTTAATATGATGTGCATGATGCAGTGCTCCGAACATACTGTATCATAGATTTGTCATGCACTATGAAAAACAGTACGTATCGGAGGATCTTTGATTCTCCGTTTTTTTATGAAAGGAAGAAATAATTATGAAAAAAAGAATTATCACATCTGCACTTGCCCTTACTCTTACTTTATCGGCTGCATCATGCGGCAAGAAAGATGAAAGCAATGCAAATACCGTTAAAATAGCTTACCTGCCTATCACACATTCTCTTGCTGTACTTGAAGAGGCAGAAGAGCTTGAAAAGCAGTCGGGCTTAAAGGTAGAGCTTGTAAAGTACGGTTCATGGAATGAGCTCCTTGACGCGCTCAACTCCAACAGAGTTGACGGAGCATCCGTACTTATCGAGCTTGCAATGAAGTCCAAGCAGGAGGGCATAGGCATAAAGGCTGTAGCACTCGGACACCACGACGGAAACGTTATCGTTGTATCAAATGATATCGCATCAGCTGCCGACCTTAAAGGCAAGACATTTGCAATCCCACACAGACAGTCATCGCATAATATACTTCTTAATGATGCACTTGCAACAGCAGGACTTACTATAAACGATGTAAAGGTCACAGAGCTTGCACCGACTGAGATGCCGTCTGCACTTGCAAGCGGTCAGATAGACGGCTACTGTGTTGCAGAGCCTTTCGGTGCAATGGGCGTATCTCTCGGTGTAGGAAAGGTGCTTTTCACATCTGAGGAGCTTTGGGAAAACTCATTATGCTGCGGACTTGTCCTCACAGATAAATTCATTGATGAGCGCACGGCTGATGCAAAGTCATTTGTTGAAAGCTACAAAAAAGCAGGAAATGCACTCGACAAAGCAAAGGCTAAAGAGACTGCAAAGAAATACTTCAGCCAGAGCGATGAAGTACTTGATATCTCATTACAGTGGATATCATACAACGACCTTGATATAACAGAGGAAGAGTACAATACTCTTGCTGAAAAAGTAAAGGAATATGGTCTGTCAGACAATCCTCCGACCTATTCCGAATTCGTAAAAAATGATTTCTGATAAGGTGTGATACCTATGAAAAAGATACTTTCACTTAAAAATGTTATTGTTTCACTGGCAATTCTTATACTTATATGGCAGATACTGTTTTCCGTGAGCAGCTACAACAAAGCATTATTCCCGTCACCGAAAATGGCATTTGACGCACTGCTGGAAATGATAGAAAACGGCAGGCTGTTTGAAAATATCAAAACGAGTATGTACCGTTTTGTTGTAGGCTATTCAAGCTCTGTAGTAGTTGCAGTTGTTCTCGGACTTATCCTCGGCAGGATACCTAAGGTATTCCAGTATGTAAATCCCGCATTGCAGCTGTTAAGACCTATCTCCCCTACTGCATGGATGCCGTTTATCGTTCTTTTATTCGGAATCGGTGATGTACCTGCTATAGTTATAATCTTTATTGCCGCATTTTTCCCTGTACTGCTCTCGACAGTTTCCGCAGTCGGCAATATAGATCCTATATACCTGAAAGTCTCAAAGAATTTTGGTATAAAGCAGCCTGCACTCACATGGAAGGTCATTTTTCCTGCGGCATTTCCGCAGATAGCAAACGGTATACATCTTGCTCTCGGTACAGCGTGGATATTCCTTGTAGCAGGCGAAATGGTCGGCGCACAGTCGGGACTTGGCTATCAGATAATCGACGCAAGAAACAATATCCGCGCGGATATCCTGCTTGCAACTATACTTGTCATAGGTGTTATCGGAATACTTCTTGACAGTATCCTTAAATTAATTGAAAAGGCAGTAATGAGATCGTGGGGAGGTGCAGTGTAATGTATATTGAAATAAAAGAAGCCTGCAAGAACTATGTTCAGGACGGCAAAGAATTCACTGCCCTTGACCATGTTTCCCTTGACATTGAAAAGGGCGAGTTCATATGCCTTCTCGGACCGTCGGGCTGCGGAAAGAGCACACTGCTCAACGCGCTTGCAGGATTTGAAAAGGTAAACAGCGGAAGTGTTAAAATAGACGGTAAGGAAGTTACTGCTCCGTCCATAAACAATATCACCATTTTTCAGAACTACGGACTGCTCCCATGGAGAAACGTCCAGAAAAACGTTGAGCTTGGACTTGAATCAAAAAAAGTTCCAAAGTCGGAACGCGCAGCAGCTGCTAAGAAGTATCTTGAGCTTGTTGGACTCAGCGGCTATGAAAAGCGTTATCCCAAACAGCTTTCGGGCGGTCAGCAGCAGAGAGTGGCTATTGCAAGAGGACTTGCGGTAGATCCCGATATCATCTTCATGGACGAACCATTCGGTGCGCTTGACGCTATCACACGTATGAAATTGCAGGAAGATATACTCAGGATATCCCGCGAAGAGAAAAAGACCATAATATTCGTTACTCACGACATTGAAGAAGCTGTATTTCTTGCCGACAGGATAGTTGTAATGATGGCTGATCCGGGCAGGATAAAGAGTGTTGTAAAAGTTCCTTTAGGCGATCACCGCGACAGAACAAGCGAGAATTTCCTGTATGTACGTGACAAGATATTCGACCTGTTCAATATGAAGTCGGACAACTATATAGAATACATCATCTGATACTGTGTTCATAAAAAGAGCCCGAAAAAACAGGTTCTTTTTATAAGATATTGAAGTTTTCATACTAATGTGATATAATTAGTGTAATATTATTTAGGAGATGATGTAATGAGTAAAAAAGATCATGACCACTGTCATGAGCATGATCACGGTCATGCGCACCATGAACACCACGATCATTCGCCTGCACATATCCATTCCCACAGAAATATCATAGGCTTTGACGAGCACGGTATACCTACAGTCATACTGAAAGCAAGCCACGGCGAGGGTGAACAGGACGATCCGCAGGCATTTATAAAGGACTACATGAATGCAGTTTCCGAATACAGAAAGACATTCCCCACAAAACAGGACGTTATCGAACAGACTCCCGATCCTGCTGTAAGAGAAATGCTCCTGCGCATGGAACAGCTTGGCATAGATACCACTTTTGACCGCTTTGACCAGCAGAAGCCCCAGTGCAACTTCGGACTTGCAGGTGTCTGTTGCAAGATATGCAATATGGGACCTTGCCGAGTTACGCCAAAATCGCCCAAGGGCGTGTGCGGAGCTGACGCTGACCTTATAGTTGCACGAAATCTTCTACGTTCCGCTGCAGCAGGTGCTGCACAGCACGGAATGCACGCAAGAGAAGTAATGCTCGCACTTAAATGGGCAGCAGAGGGCAAGCTCGATGTGCCTATACTCGGCGAGCAGAAGATACGCGCCACCGCTGAAGCATTTGGCATAAAGCAGAAGAACCGTCAGCTGAAAAACGTTGCAAGAGACCTTGCTGACGCACTTCTTGAGGATATGTCGAGAACAGTTCCCGATGAGTACAAGACTATTTCCGCCTGTGCCGTTCCCGAAAGGCAGCAGGTATGGAAGGAGCTTGATATACTCCCCATAAGCGCGTACCATGAGGTATTTGAAGCATACCACAAGTCGGGCTGTGCCACTGACGGCGACTGGAAATCAGTAATGCAGCAGTTCCTCAGATGCGGACTTGCATTTACATTCTCGGGCGTTGTTGGAGCTTCGATAGCTACAGACAGCCTTTTCGGCGTAGGCGACAGAGTTACCTCAAAAGTAAACATCGGCGCACTTGAAAAGGGCTATGTGAATATAGCTGTACACGGTCATCTGCCGCTGCTTGTAAGCCAGATAGTGGAAGCAGGCAAGCGTGACGACCTGATAGAGCTTGCAAAGTCAAAGGGCGCAAAGGGCATAAGATTTTACGGTATATGCTGTTCGGGACTTTCTGCAATGTATCGCTATGCAGGCGTAATCCCCCTTTCAAATGCCGTATCTGCCGAGCTTGTTCTCGGAACAGGCGCACTTGATCTGTGGGTAGCAGATGTTCAGGACGTATTCCCGTCTATCATGGAGGTCGCTCACTGCTTCAAGACAACAGTAGTAACTACCAGCGAGTCAGCAAGACTTCCCGGTGCTGAGCGTTATGAGTACGATCACCACCATTCAAATATAGACGAGACAAAGGCACTTGCCGAAAAGATAGTACGCCGTGCTATCGAGAGCTTTGAAGCAAGAAAGGGAATCCCCGTATACATACCGCCTTACGAAGTGGAAGCGGAAGTGGGCTTCTCGGTTGAATACATACACAAACGCTTCGGAAGCATGAAGCCTCTCGCTGAGGCAATAAGGGACGGCAGGATACTCGGTATCGTAAATATGGTAGGCTGTAACAATCCAAAGGTACTTTACGAAAAGTGCATAGTTGATGTAGCCGATGTTCTGCTGAAAAACAATGTGCTTATTATCTCCAACGGCTGTGCTTCTTTCCCGCTTATGAAGCTTGGATACTGCGCTGTATCAGGCAAAGAAAAGGCAGGAGACAGCCTGAGAGAGTTTCTAGAACCCGATCTGCCGCCTGTATGGCACGTTGGCGAATGTATCGACAATACCCGTTCATCGGGAATTTTTGCAGGAGTTGCAGGAGCACTGGGACATAAGATGTACGAAATGCCCTTTGCTTTTTCTTCTCCCGAATGGGGCAATGAGAAGGGCATAGATGCCGCACTCGGTTTCAGACTTAACGGCATAAGCTCATATCACTGCGTAGAGGCACAGATATACGGCTCAAAAAATGTTATTGAGTTTTTGAAATACGGCACTCTCGAAACTCTCGGTTCTTCAATGAACGTGGATACCGATCCCGTAAAGCTGGGAGAAAAGATAGTTGCTGACATGAAAGCCAAGAGAAAAGCACTTGGCTGGGATAAATAATCAGGAGGAAAAAATATGGCTTGTTTTATAGTACCTGCAACAGAAGCAGTAGTGACTACTGTTATTCAGAAGGTCGTTAAGAAGAAGGAAGACGGCAAAGAAGGTAAGGGCAGTGAGAATAAGCTGCGTTTTTCTGATAAGCTTAAATGGCTCAACGGTATGCTCTGGGGAGGCTCAGGACTCCTTGCATTTGAGCATTTATGGCACGGAGAGATAACACCGTTCTTCCCGTTCCTGACTGCGGCAAACGCTCCTGCTGATACTGCGGAGATGCTGCACGAAATGGCGACCTCGGGTTCGGCTATGGCTGTACTTGTTACAGCTGTGTGGGCAGGAGCTGTTATCGTTACAAATAAAATAGCGGCTTCTCAGAAAGAAGAAAAAAAGGAAGCAGGTGCAACGGTATGACATTGCTTATTACAGTTATCGCAGCTGTTATTTCAACAGTTATATGGTATTCAAGTGCAAAAGCAAGAGAATTGAAAACAGGCGTACTGCTCTATATGTTCTGGGGAGCTTCTCTCATGTGGCTCGTCGATGCAGTCGTTGAGTATATAGAGGTTGGCGCAGAGTATTTTGAACCTGCCCCAAAGGATATGCTCAATGATGCATTCCTCGGCATATCTGTAGTTGCACTTGCACTGGTTGTATGGGTAGTATATATCCTCATAAAAGATCCGAAACACACAGTAAGAAATATCCTTGCTGAAAAAGGAAGAAAATAAAATGAAAACGGCAGCTTAACGCTGCCGTTTTTCTATAAAAGATCATATATAATACATCAGATCAGAACTTGAACTTTTCAGCTCATTAAATCTGTCGATCAGATCCTTTAATGTGAGCTTTTCGGAAAAACTGCAAAAATAATCATTTATTGGCTTCCATAAACATTCATTTATTGCAGTATTGGCTTCAGATATCAGATTTTCATTAAAAACAGTCAATGAAAGTATCGAATTATCAAGTGCGTTTACTATTTCATTCAGAGTAATCTTTGAGGGATCTCGTGTTAAAGTGTAACCTCCGCCTGCTCCTTTTACACTGCTTATGATATTTGATTGTTTTAGCAGAGGAATGATCTGTTCAAGATACTTAGCAGAAATATCGTTTCTGTCCGCAATGGCGTTGACTTTAACAACACGTTCATATTGCGAGTTTACGGCAATATCAATAAGTGCTATAATTCCACATTCTACTTTGGTTGAAACTTTCATTAATTCACCTCCGTTATCATATTCGAGTATTCCGATTTACATACTAAGTATACCATAAATCGAATATCATATCAAGTGTTTGAGTTATAGATTATTTCTATATCTTTATGCTTTTCAAAAAGAAAAAACTCCCGAACAACGATAAACGCCGTTCGGGAGCTTTGTATTAAGTGAAGCTTATCAGCAGTCTTTTTTTCTGCGGAATACTCCTGAAACAAACATTGCTGCTGCGCCAAGGATTATAAGGATACCTGCTGCGGCTTTTGATGCAGCTAAGCCGAGAGAGTTCATTCCTGTCTGAGGAAGATCTACGGCATTGCCCTTTTCATCAGTGCCTGTACCTGTGAAACGGTCTACTTTGTACTCAGAACCGTCATCAAGATTTATGACAACTGTGCCGTCTGCTGAACTTGCTGTATTGGATACCTTAACATTCTTGCCTGCTTTTTTGCAGCGGTCAGCTGCTGCCATATCTGCAAGCTGCTTATCACTATAGCATTTGAGCTGGTCAATAGTTTTTTCACCAACGTATGTCAGCACATCCGGCTGAGCAAATGATTTTGTAAGTGTTATCTCAGTATCGGAAAGAACTGTTGCGGCAGCTATTTCAGTCTTATCACCTGAGATAAGTTCTACTGCTTTTGAGCCGATCCAGTTATACTTGATCTTCTCCTCTGAACCGTCCTCAGTATTGATAACTGTGATATTGCCCTTGCCGTCTATGCTGTAGTATTTCAGACCGTCATCTGTACTGCAACTCCAGAGACCCGGAGTAAAGAGATCCTTTATCTCGGGAAGAGCCGTAAAGTCGATCTTGTTTCCGTTCAGATCGAAGCTTTCTCCGCCAATTGGATCAACTGTGAAGCCCTGACCGTCCATGAACTGTATCATGTATCTGTTATTTTCGTCGAACGATGCGAATGCGATATCAGGACGAATGCCCTTTATATGCTCGCAGTAATCTGCTGCCATTTTTTCCATTTCAGCTGTTGTATATATCTTAACATCAGTACCGTAATTCGGCTCATATGTAAGTTTATACTTGCTTCCGTCATCAAATGTTACTGATAATTTGGTGAGACTATCGTATGTAACATTTAAGGATTCTTCATCGTCCTTGCCCTTGTTGCAGATAATAGCATTGTCACCGTATTCTGCTGTGCAGTTCCATTCTTCGCCGTCCTCAGCAGAGTATACAATTGCTTTGCCGTCATTTTTGAAAATGACATAATAATGCTTTGAACTGAGATCAATATCCTGTGAAACACGGTATAAGCCATTTCTGATGTACTCAAATTTAACAGACTTGCCGTCAGGATCAACTGCTGTATTCTCAAATCTGTCGAAAGAGGAATACTCAGCGATAACGCTGCCGTCCTTATCCATAAGGCGTACGATGCCCATTCCGTTTTTATCGTATGTTACCTCAGCCGATTCAGCCTTGCTCTTGCTGTGTGCATTGTGGTATTCAGTTACGATAGCTTTCATTTCGGGTGTAGTGATATGATCTGCAATTCCAATACCGTCGGAGCCTGCAAAGTACAGCTTCTCGGTAGCTCCGTCATTCCATGCGATCACTGCATTTTTCTTATCTGTAAAGGATATTTTTCCTGTTCGTGTCTCTGATGATTTTTCGTCAGAGATCTTCATAGTAACAGAATCGCCCTTCTGTTCAAATGTAAAGCTCTTCTCGGGAGCACCGCTCTGATAATAGATATTTCCTGCATTGCTGTTCAGGAAATTGTAGTAAACATCGTTTTCTCCGCCGTTCTTTGACCACCATAATCCTGTTTTAAGATGTGTGATATCACGATCGTCAGACATGATCTCGATAGTATTGAACGCCTTGTCCATAGCTGCTACAAGATACTCATCAAGGTCTGTAACATCATATGTAACAGAAATACTTCCGCCCTCGTCCTGATATCTGTATGCAGGAAGGATATCCGAGAAGTCATACGACTCAATAATCTCCTTTTCATATGCGTCTGCTGTTCCCATGATCGCATTTATAATGAGAGAGTCTGATCTTACAGGATTTCTGAATTCTTCAGGTGTACCATAACTCGGGATATAGATCGCGCTTACTGTACGGTCGATGTCTTTCATCTCTGTGAGCTTCGGGCTTTCTGCCGTATACTCCCCTGCAATTCCTCCATTGCCCTTGCCCATTATATAAAGACCGTCAATATTCTTATCTGTGGAAGTTATCTCAAGGAGTTTTCTTCCTTTTTCTTCCTTTGTTTTGAGCTTAAGTACAGGTGCTGTTTTATCTATAACGATAGGAACTTCATATTTCTGTGGGTTCTTATCTGCACCTTCATAGTTGATATAGGCTTCGATCACGCCCTTGTACGTGCCGTCTGCAAGATCGCCGATCTTAGTTTCGGAAAAATAGATTATTGGCGCATACGGAGGCAGAAAAGAGTCGTCATCTGATTCTGATACCAACTTGTTGTCCTTGTCATAGATCTTAATGCCTGAAGTGTTTGCCGCTCTCAGCAGAGAATAGGATATTTCAAGCTGTTCAGCCATTCCGTCCTTATCAGGAGAGAGGTATATGCTTTCATTCTTACACCCTGCGAGTGTATTATTGTATTCATCATCAAAATAACGCTGAATGGCAAATGGTGACATGGCTACTTCATCTGCTGCCTCAGCAGGAAGTCTTCCGAGCAGCTTGTATAAAGCTTCAACATTAGCTGCAAACGAATCAGAAGCAGGTAATGTTCCGTCACCTGTCTGTGTATATAATACATAAGGTTCAAGGTCCTTTGTACCATTATGGAAGATCGGTACCTGTGCCCAGTCTCCGTAAAATCCCAGTACAGGGACAGAGATATCGCAGCAGTTTTCTGCACCGCTGAGTAAGAGATATCCCTCAACAAAGAAACCGTTTGGGAAGTTAGCACTGTGTGCTTTAATATCGGCAGCTGAAAGCTGTACGCTGACCGTTACTTTTCTGCTTTCCTGTGCTTTTGCTTTCAGCAGTGATGAAAGGTCAGCTGTGACACCGATATTGCTTGCACCGCTGATAGAGAGCTGTCCTGATTCGTCGCCCTCTGCCGCAGCACCGTCCTCAGCTGTCAGTATAAGCTTTGCCTCCTTGAATTCAACGTCCTGATCGGTGAAGTTGTTGATATCAATATCAAAACTGAATTTATCTGTGATATTATCCTTCAGTTCGACCTTGGCAAGACCGTCCTTGCCCGTAAGGATAACTCTGTCATTCAGCGCGTTTTTCATATTAACAAGTCCTGCGCCCTGACGTCTCGGACTCTCGTATACATCTCCGTTTGAGAAAAGTACGGCAGAGTTCATCATAAGGTTCTTGATGAATGCTGTCTTTTCAGCACCTGTGAGCTCCAGGCCGTTTTTTCTGAGATACTGATCGAATACAGCAGCACAGCCTGCAACATATGGTGAAGCCATGGAAGTACCGTCAAGCTGCATTATCTTGTTGTCATATGCGGCAGATGAAACTGCACCGCCGATACCTGCGATGTCAGGCTTGAGCGTAAGATCTTCTGCAGGTCCGAAAGAGCTGAATTCGCTGATGCCGCCGTCAAGCGGAGTAGCTATGCTTAATGTACTGTCCAAGCGTATCTTTTTTGAGTCAGCCTCTTTCATTTTATTTCCGTCATTCATTGAGATAAACACAGACGGGAAATATAATTCGTCCATTGCCATTTTTGTGAGGAAGTCCTCTTCAATGTTGTTGCATACGACCATTGCAATAGCTCCTGCCTGCTGAGCATTTAATGCCTTTTCCACGAAGCTTAAAGTTCCTCTGTCGATAAGAGCTATCTTTCCCTCGACATCTTTCCCCTCAAAATCCTCGGGCGCACCGAGACCACAGTATACATATTCATATACCTCATCACTCAGATAATCGCTGAGTTTACTGTTGTCGCACTCATTGAAGGCGATCTCATCATCAAGACCTTCTATTTTGAAACATGGAAAACGGCAGACAGAGTTATTGGCGGAAGCGACACATAACGCCTCCTTAAATCCTGACGGCTCGCCAATTGTATGGGTATCAGGTGATGATGTATCTATATCACAGTACTCCCCATGTCCGTTAATGTTATTGCTGTCATTGCCTGCTGCTGTAACTACTACGATACCTGCATTATCGAGGGCTGCAATAGTATTCCTGTAAGGCTCATTTTCAGGATCAGCCAAAGCACTTCCGAAACTGAGATTGATAACATCTGCCTTGAGCTTTGCAGCATCTTCCAGAGCTGCAAGAACTGCATCTGAATCCACAGCACTGACAGACATTCCGCTTATCTCATCAACAAACATCTGTTTGAATACCTTCATCATTACGAGCTGAGCGTCTTTTGCAATACCTGAGAGTTCTGCGCCATTGTCATCACTTATCTTATCGCCAGCTGCAATACCTGCAACGTGAGTACCGTGATATTCCTGCATATCAGAGTATTCATACGGTGTATCATCGGCATAGTCGATCACATACGGCAGCTTACTGCTGATATACGCCTTATCGGGATCGATCTTTACATTAAGATCATCTGATACGGCGATTATATCGTCCTTTGTGAGCTTGTTCTCCTTGTCATCTATGGGAGCAAACATACTATGAGTGACATCAAACTCGGAATCCAGAACAGCTATGACCTCGCCTTCTCCGTAATAACCTGTCGTCTCTCCAAAATAGTTGACTTCGCTGAGTTCGGGTGCTGTGTAGAGCTGAGGTTTGATCGTGTTCACTGTCTTGACCTTTGTTACACTTTCTACCCAGCGGCATGACCTTGCTTGATCCAGAAGATTTTCAGGCAGCTTGCACGAAAAGCCGTTCGTGAGAACGTTATAGTGGTAGCCAACCTCAAGATCAGGATAGAGGGTCCTGAGTGAGGCTTCTGCTTCACTGCTTATCTGACGGAGCACCTCAGCCTTTTCATCTGACTCGGCAGTATCAAGGAAATCCGTTCCCTGTTCTGCTGCTTCTTCTCCAGAAAGCAATGCTTCTCCGCTGAGACTGATTATGACAGATACAAGATCTTCGGATTTTTCTGCATCGTATTCGGACGCTGCTAATGCAGCCGAAAGTCCGCAGTTAAGTACTGATGCTCCACCGATCATCGCAGCAGCTGTCATGCTTAGCAAATGGCGTGTAAAGTTCTTCATTTTTTCATCGATCCTTTCTGATTAAAATGCTGTAGTAAATACAGTGTTTTCGTGAGTGGATTTTTTGAATTACATAAGCGGGTCCTCCTTTGAAAAATGTACTATGTTGTTTATAAAACATTATCTGAGATATGTTTATACATCTTTAGCTAATATCCGATTATTCCGGATCTATGCCTGTTTGTACTGTGTCTTGCAGGTCTACAGGTTTAAAATGATAGTATTCGATACCAAGTTCGTATTCAGTATATTCGTCCTGTTTTTTCAGCATTATCTTGTTTTTATCTGTATTATAATATTCGGTGAAATCATCACAGCTATCCAGCTCAATGTTTGCTGCTTTTTCAAAAGCTTCAAAATCACTAAGGAACTCTCCGCACTCCAATACGCCTTTATTTACTCTGTATATCTTCACATGATTATTCATGTTCTTCTGATCTTCACTCCACTGATAATTACATACCACCTCAGGAGACTGATCATTTTCCAGATCTGCAAGGAAAACGGAAGTCTTATCCTTATATCCTGTAAATTCTACAAATTTCTCTCCTGTAGCATCATTGATAAAATAAGTATTCTCTATATCGGAAGTTACGCTTTCCCTACTGATATGCCAATTTTTAACGCCAAGCAAATACCCAGTATTATCATTAATATAATACGGATAGAGAAATGCAGGCCTGAATGAATAATCCTCTATTCCAAGTTCATACTCTGTGTCAATGTAGCGGCTTTTAAAAATAATCTTATTCTTTTCGGGAGAATATTCATCTGAAAAATCTACATATGAAGATAAACTGATATCATGTTCTTCTAAAATATGCTCATAATTATCAATAATTTTTCCTGCCTCAAGCATTCCGTCTCTGAGTCTGTACACTACAGCGTGATCGTTATTCTCTCCGTTAATTAATGCCCTAATTTGATTACAGATCATCTCATCAGTTCCGTCATTATCAAGATCTGCAAGATAAGCATAATTTTCACCTGATTTTATTTCAGAATAAGCAAATTCATTGCCTGTATCATCATTTATGAATGTGATCCTCACAGAATTGTCATATTCATAGATATCATATTTTTCAATATGCCAGTTGCTGATACCGAGAATAGATCCTTTATAATCTTCAGTTACTGATATAGCCGCATATGAATTTTCAACGCTGCCTGACATAGTATCGGTTTCCGAAATACCATCTGTGTTTTTGCTGTTTTTCAGCTGAGAATTAAAATATACACCGCCCGACACAGTTAATGCAACTACTGCCAAAGGCAGAGCAACAGAACATATCTTTCTCCACACAGGGCGGCGATAGGGCTCAATATTATGTACCTGTACGTCCTCATAATAGTCTGCATAATTTTCTATACGTCTGAATATCTTTTCAGCCTCTTTATCATCTACTGCCTTGTATTTACGCGAAATCACTTCAAGCGTTTTCATATCACAGTTTTCAAGAATTCTAAGATCTAATTTCCTGTTCATATATAACTCTCCTTCAAATCACTATTTCATTGTCCGAAAGTAATCTGCGCAGCTTTTTCAAAGCCCTGCTGTTGCGAACTCTTATCATTGCAGGTGAAAGAGAAACAAATCCTGATATTTCAAATGAGCTCCGTCCGTAGTAATACTTCTGTATTATTATTGTAGAATCCGGTTCGCCGAGACTATCTATAAGTTTCAGTAGCGTTTGGCGTATTTCCTCTTTTTCAGCGGATTCGGATATATTTTCATTTGACGGAAAAGCATTGCTGTTCTCGTCATCCAATGAAATGCTGTTTTTGTTTTTGCATAGCTTATGGTAGTAAGCTGCGGATTTTCTCAACGCTACAGTTGCGATAAATCCCTTGATATCATCGTGTTGATTTGGTTTATATTCATATGAATCAAATACATCTTTAAAAATGTCACTTACACATTCATCTACATCTTCGAGGCTGCCGCAGCTTCGCAATCGGTTGAATGCAATTGTATAAACATAGTTGAGATATTCGTCGAATAAAACGCGCTGAGCTTTACTTTTATCAGTTTCTAAAAGATCATGGTACTCACTTTGCTTCAATCGTTGTTTCCTCCTTTCGCTGAAAAAGCTTTCATTATATATATTTACATTATACCATAAAAGTGTAGCATATAAAAATATATTTTTATTATTTAATCAAATATTTGTTAGATTTTATCAATTGAAAGTAAGCGTAAAACAGAAATCTCATATTTAACTGATACCAAATAAAGTTTGAGTCTTTATTTTTCAGTACTAATGTTAAATCACTAATTATCATTGCTTATTATTTAACGTAAATACGTTGTATCATTTTTCGCTCATCAGCACAAAAAATCCATATTTATTAAGTAATATATATAATTATAGTCACAATTAGTGCGCTAAAGCAATTTTTGGTCAAAAGTAATCACTACAATACCATTATCATAAATATACAGTAAACATATTGCTATGCAAATAATCATTTATTGCTATCTTATGACCAAAAGTTGCTCATTTATTCACAAACTCTTTACAATTTGCTGTAGATTGGTGTATATTGTTGTCAAAGGCAATGTACAATTGTGTTATATTATGTATAATAAAATTATGCATTCTGCATCAACAAAAAATAAAAGATGGGGAAACAAAACGCACACATCATTTAATTAATTTTATTTGGGAGGTACTTATGAAAAAGCACTTTATTGTCGGGAAAACGATAAAACGTTTTCTCAGAATCGGCACATCTCTTGCACTTTCGATCTCTACACTAAGCCTGCTTCCCTCTGCACCGAGGCAGAGTTCAGCAGCCGACACCATCAAGATCATGCCTCTGGGCGATTCTATCACATATGGTATGGCTGACGAGGGCGGCTACAGAAAGTATCTCAGCTATTTTCTGCAGCAAAAGGGCTACACAAATGTTGACCTTGTCGGTCCAGAGGGAAAAGACAGTGCCACCTTCAATTATAATGGAAAAAGCGTGACTTATGATGATAATCATGCAGGATACAGCGGCTATACCATAACCAACCTGCCGGGCGGCTGGTTCGGTCAGCTCAACGGTATCCTTGAGACAATGCAGAGCGGTGATTACATTACAAAGTATTCTCCTGACATTATCCTGCTCCAGATCGGAACTAATGATGTCAATAACGGACACGTTACTGACTCGGAGGAGCACCTTCACACTCTTCTGGACTATCTCAGAGAGAAAATGCCGTCTGACGGAAAAATATTCCTGACGACAATTCCTGATCTCGGCAATTCAGGCTGGGGCAATAACAGCAGTAAAAACGGTGATATTGCCAAGTATAACGAGCTTGTAAAGAAAGTAGCAAACGAATACAGCAGCAAAAACGTTATATATGCAGATATCCACAGCGTTATTGACGGCACGAAAGACCTTGCGGACGGAGTTCATCCCAACGCAGGCGGCTATGAGAAAATGGGCAAATACTGGTTTGAACAGATAGAAGGCTATTTAAAAGGCTCTGATGATCAGCAGCAGACACAGCCAGTTCAGCCTGCAACACAAGGTAACGACAGTCCCGAGTTTATTTACGGAGACCTCGACGGAGATAAGATGATAACTTCCTTTGATGCAGTTATCATGCGAAAGGGACTCATAAATGACTTCAAGGACAACAACATAAAGAAAGCCGCTGATATAGATCAGAATGGCAAGGTAGAGGTAGCTGACCTCGTCCAGCTCCAGGGCTTTATAATTGGTAGGATAAAAGAGTTCACTATTGTTGAAAAGCCTGTCACAGAAAAGCCTGTTTTTGAAAAGAGCTACAACTTCCCTGCTGTAAATCAATTAAAGAGTTCAAAAGACGTTCCCGATCCGTTTATATTCATGGACGGCTCAAAGGTAGAGTCCGTCGATGACTGGTGGAAGCGTCAGAGCGAAATAAGCTGTATGTATGAATACTATATGTATGGCAAGTGGATAGACGGCTCTGATGACGAAACTACTTACAGCATAAACGGCAATAGCATGACTATCAACGTTAAGCGCAAGAGTACAGGCAAGACAGCTTCATTCAAGGCAGTTATAAATCTTCCTAAGAATGTTCGCCATGAAGGCGGAGCTCCTGTTATTCTTGGTATGCACAAGGGTATTTCTGAAAGCACAGCAACTTCAAATGGCTATGCAGTGATCACATACGATAGTGACGGAATGTTCAGCGCCCCGGGAACTGCACAGGACAACAACCAGCATAAGGGTGCTTTCTATGATCTCTATCCTTATGGAAGGAACTGGGACGAGCAGACTGGTGATCTTATGGCATGGTCATGGGGAATCGGCAGGATACTCGACGCTCTTTACAATGGAGCCGCAAAGGAACTGAACATCAATCCTGATAGCTCTATCGTTACAGGTGTTTCAAGATACGGTAAAGCCGCTTCTGTCTGCGGAGCATTTGATACACGTATCAAGATGTGTGCTCCTTCATGCTCTGGTGCAGGCGGTCTGGCACTGTATCGCTACAGCTCCGTCGGAAAGACCTATGACTTCTCCAGCAAGGGCGGATCTTCATCTTATACATACAAGGAGAACGAGCCCCTCGGAAGCTTACAGGCTTCAGGCGAGCAGGGCTGGTTCAACGGAAGATTCATGGAGTTCAGAAACGCCGAACAGTTCCCAATGGATCAGCATATGCTGGGATCTCTCTGCTGTGATCCTAACAGATATCTGTTTATAATCGGCTCATGCGAGAGCGAAGACTGGGTAAATGCTCCGTCAGTATGGATGGCTTACCTCGGTATGAAGCACGTATGGGATTATGTAGGACTCAGTGATCATCTTGCTATAAATATCCATAAATCAGGTCACGCAGTCATAGCAGAGGACGTTGAGAAAATGGTACAGTATTTCGACTATCATGTATACGGAATACAGCCAAAAATGAACCTTGAAGAGCTTCAGACCTCTGTATTTGCTCTTCCAAAAAATAAAGACTCATTTGCAGATACATTTGCTTCAAAGTGGCTCTATTGAGTATAAATAATGAGTAAATTAGGGAAGTATTTATCTTCATTCTCACTTATCACGGAGCTCAGCCTTTAGCCTTTATGCGTTAGCTGTTAGCCAATGTGTCGCCTTCGGCGAATAATTTAAATAATATGAGCGTAAGCGAACACATTCGGCTAATGCCTAATTGCTAATGGCTTTATTACAGAGTTTCTTCTTTACTATTTCAATTTACAGTATCGCAAATATCATATTTTTGATTTTAAAAATTTACTTTTTGGGTTTTAAGTAAGGGACAAATCAAAATATAAAAACGGCACTCTCGAATGATCGGAAGTGCCGTTTTTTATTCATCATTTATATATTGAAAAGCATGATAAGCTATGATATAATAGTTAAAAATAAATATTTTTTATTTCTGCTTTGACTTTTCCGTAAAAAATGGTACTAATAAGTAAAGGATCAAATTCCACCCCTGAGAGGAGGGTTTCCGTATGGATAACGGTGAAAGTAGCTACCGCCGTTTCCTTGCGGGCGACAATGAGGGAATGCGCGAGATAGTATGCGAATACAGAACAGGACTTATGCTCTATCTGAACAGCTTTGTCCAGAATATTCACACGGCTGAGGAGCTGACAGAGGATACTTTTTTTGAACTTATGACAAAGCGTCCTAAGTTCTCGGGAAAAAGCTCTTTCAAAACATGGCTGTATGCTATCGGTCGCAATACTACTGCTAAATATCTCCGAAAGCACAAAAAGCTCAGTGTCGTTCCGCTGGAATCACAGGAATATCTTGCTGATGCAAAAAACGTCGAAAGCGATCACATAAAAGCCGAACAGAAACGCAAGGTGCATCAGGCTTTGCACCGATTGAAACTTGAATACCGTCAGGTACTGTATCTTGTCCATTTAGAAGGATTCAGCAATGGTGAAGCTGCCATAATAATGAAAAAATCAGACAGGCAGATAAAAGCTTTACTGTATAACGCTAAAAAAGCGTTAAGATCCGAGTTGGAAAGGAGTGGCTTTGAGTATGAAGAATAATGATGAGATGTATCAGAGCTTGCTTTCCAGATATGACGAATATCAAGAGAAGAAGAAAAAACGGACACTATTGATAAAACGTACTGTCCCTGTCTTAGCCGGCTTCGTGCTGGTCGTTGGCATAGGACTGAGCTGCTGGCAGCATTTTGGCAATATGCATTCTATCCCAATGATATCCGATACTATAGACGAATCTATAATAACCGTGACTACCAACGCTGACAATGTAACTACTGAGGTCACGACGCAAGAGCAGTCCGAAACTCAGACAAGCAGTAAAAATGTGACTGTTACTACAGCTGTAACTGCTTCAAAAACTACAGCAACAGCAGATAAGGCTCAAACAACAACTATTGCTGCACCTATGGCAACAAATCGCAATACTGCACCGACAACTGCAAAGACTACAGCTATAAAAACGTCAAAAACAACTAAGACGACTGTATCTGTTACGCATACACAGCTTGAAACTTCAACTACAGCTGATGAAAATAAAGAAAAACCGTCAACTTCTACTACAGGTATTATACAAGAAGGTCCCGGCGTTGCAACAACTTCTTCATCAGCTGCTAACCCCGAGCCGAGCTTTAATGCACAGCCGATCATTTTTAATAGTGCTGAAGAAGCTATAGATACCATTAAGCATAATGATGTATCTTCATATGCCGAGGAATATCGTAATGCCTACCGCAAAATGTTCGACAGATTCAATGATGACGGTGTTGTTTATCGTCCTGTAACAGACAATACAGACGAATTGGAACAAAAAGACACTGTTATTCTTCTGCCGAATGCTGCATATGAAGACACAGGTATCATGTACAAGGTAGTTTACAATGAAAAAATGTATCAGGTATCGTTCAGATATGCCGATACTTCATTTATAAGCAAACCGTACAACATTATTGATTATCTTTATGCACGTTTCAGACGAAGCACGTATGATGAAATTGTTGCAGGTCATCAGACCTATGCAATGCTTTATTCAAATGACCAAAGCCAGATAAGCGCAGCTTGTTTTATTGATGAGGAACACTATCTAAACGTTTCCGCATATGCCACAAAAGACGAAATTACCTCATTTTTAGAGCTGTTTGATTACGAAAGAGTAATTCTATAAATGAAAGGTATGAGGTGATCTTATGAAAAATAAATTTATGTCGATAATGCTTGCAGCGACCTGCCTTGCATCAGCTTCACTGTCAAGCGGAATAGCCGCATATGCTGCCGATGGTACTGCATCAGCTGTTGCAGTCAAGGGCGATGCCAACTGCGATGGAGAAGTTGATATGTCCGATATCGTGCTCATTATGCAGTCTCTTGCAAATCCAAACAAGTACGGTGAAAACGGTACATCTGAAAGTCACCTTACCGTCCAAGGAAAGAAAAATGCAGATATGGACGGCGACGGACTTACAGTCGGCGATGCTCAGACAATTCAGAAAATGCTTTTAGGACTTGATATTGCAAATCAAGATAATACTGACGTTCTTTTCGGATATGAAGATATCAACAGCGGAAAGCCGATGCCGTCAGCAACTATCTTATTGAAGTGCAAATCATTCTCCCCTAAAGGCGAGGTACTCAGTGTCGATGCTGCTATGGGCGATATTGTCCTTAATTCTCTCAATTACGATGCAGCAGGAGCATATGAGTATGATGTTTATGCGTCTGACGGCATTAACGATCACAAACTTGAAGATAATGCTCTTAAAATAAACGGCGTATCAGGCGAATATAAGAAAGAGTATTCAAAAGATGATATCAAATTGTTCGATATTGACGGTAAGTATGAAAACTACAATTTATATCATCATGAAACTACAGAGATAGACTTTTCTGATTACAAGGCAGGCAGCAAAGGCTGCATAACATTCTCTTTCTATTCCAAACATACAAATGACCTTGGCAGTGGCATCTCAACTGACGGAACAAAAAGATTCATGTTTTACTATGTGGGCGAAAAAGGCACAGCCATAGGTGACAGTATTGAAAATGCTGAAAAAGCCTACAACAAAGCTGTAAACGGTTCGGATGCAGTTGATCCCATGCAGCCTACAACAGCTCAGCCTATCAGCTTTAAGGATACGGCAGCTGCTATTGCTGCAATAAACAGCTGCGATGTAAGCGACTATGATGAGGCTTACCGCGAAGATTACCGCAAAATGTTCGAGAGTTTCAGGAAAGACGGAAGCATTTATCAGGTTGTATACAATGATGCAATAAAATCTAACGACAACTATGGTGTTGCACTTTTCCCGAAGGCTAAATACGAGGATATGGGTATAGGCTCATATGTTACATTCAAAGGAAATAACTACCATATCACATTCTATTACGCTGATGCAGATGTTCTTTCCGAAACAGACAGTATTGCCCAGTATCTCCAAAAGCGTATGGGACGCAGAAGCGATAAGGAGATAACTGTCAATGATAAAAACGTCAGCTTGCTACTATCGGATAACGGTCAGAGCTATGCAGGTGCATTTATTGATGAGAACCACTATTTCACTGTAAATTGCAGTGCATCCGAAGATGAACTGACAGAGTTTCTGAATGTGTTCCAGTACGAAAAACTTGGTATACAGATTTTTGTACCGCCGTCTGAACCTACGACCTACGGCTTTTACAAATATGAGGATTATACAAAGTATATCGAGGAAAACGAGCTCGCGGACAAGATCGTGACCTATGATAAGCTCAGCGAATACGGACAGTTCGTTCAGTTCTTCATCAACTATGACTGGAAGCAGAATAATTACTTCTCGCTTTACTATATAATTGATGACGGTTCGAAAAAGACATTCGATATCATTATCAATGACATCGACCACAAATCAACGAACGAACATAAGTATGCGGAGCTCACCGACGCTCAGATAAACAAGTCCGATATGAGAACAGCTGCAACAGAGGCAGAATACGCATATTATGAGACTGAGGATAAGCGTTACAACTATCATAACGGCAAACTTGCTCAGATAACATGGTGCGACAGTGAGCATGAGTATATCATTGTGGGAAATACTTGGCTTTATGATTATCCGTACGTTGATAACACCTATATGGCTAAGCTCCTTGACCTCAATTCATCTGATATCGACAACTCCGAATATCTTATCGGAAATGAAAGTGTAAGCAGTGCAGGTTCAACAACGCAGAAGCTTGTACTGAACTGCAATTCATTCTGCGCAAAGGGCAAAGTTCTCACAGTCGACATGGCTATGGGAGATATCTTATCACGCCAGAAGTATTCCGATTATGATTCCGAGGGCTATCCAAATTCGGGACACCACGAATACAGCATAATGGCTACTGAAAACTATAAAGTAATCGACGATGAGAGACTCCTCATAAACGGCGAAAAAAGCGAGTACACCAAAGAATTCACAAAGGAAGATATGAAGGCACTTGATATCAGTCCTGATATCGGCAGCTATGACCAATATTACCACGAAACAGCCGAAATAGACTTCTCAAACTACGAAACAGGAAGCACAGGCTGTATCACATTCAGATTCGGTTGGAAATCAGACAGAGAAAACACGCTTGATGCCAATAGTGATTTCATAGGCATGGAGCAGACGATGTATTTCTATGTAGGTGAGGAGGGTGTCGGTATCAGCAATAACGGCTGGGAAGCTGCGAAGATAGCTTATGAAGCTAAATCCGATGATGACATCATGTTCTATGATTCCATTTATGTTAAATGGAACGGCAAGGAAGTAATGTCAAACCTGTACGATAAGCTCCGCAAGCCAAGTGACGAAGTGCTCCCAATAAACTTCAAGCTTTCAATGAGTCCTGACTATAACTTTGTATATAAAGGCAAAAAGTTATCGGAGTATGCAAACGCTAATAACAGTGAGTACATGACAAAGCTTCGCGATCTTATGGGATACGGTCCTACACTGAAATACGGTGAAATGGTCTACACAACAGGTACTCCAAACGGCATGAAATGGACTCAGGAATGGTACGAGGACAGGGTTGAATACTTTGGTGAAGAGCTTCTTTCAAAGTACATCGTTGACGGAGAATTCCTTGAAGAAAACCTCAGACTTGATATCAACAAATTGATGAAAGAAAACCGTATTGCCAATGACGAAGCTGAAAAGGCTTATTACAGGTACATAACCAATGAAGCCGTAAAACAGCTCGATAAGCAGAACATCAGATATGAGTATATGAATGATCCGAAACGTCTGGTAATTTACGTAACTGCCGATGAATTCGATTCCCTGTCACTTGATAATGTTGCAAGGTACGGACTTGATATTTCCGTTTCCAACGGCTTGGGGGTTGATGCGATCACCTGAAAACTGTATTACGATCGCATACTAAAAACTTATATTACAAAAAACGGCAGCGAGGATATTCCCCGCTGCCGTTTTCATGTCTTGCATAAAATGCATTTTTGACATTATATCAGCCTGTTATCAGTTTACGCATAAAGCACAAGTCAAAAACATCGATCACATTATCCTGACAGAGATCACCGTTTTTCCAGTTTGCAAGTCCGCCGCTTCCGAGAAGGAATTTCTGCATAGTCACAAGATCAGCAACTGTGAATTCTCCGTCTCCGTTTACATCGCCGCTGACCGCTTCTGATCCGCTGATCTCCGACTCGGTAAGTGCGCATTTATATATCTTTATGTTGTCGATACTTCCCTTGAAATAGCTGTCATCAGAATAGTAAGACTTGCCGAGATAACAGCTCGTTCCCGAACCCATATCAGCTATCTGTCCGTGTGTCTCTGTTGTGTGCAGCACTTCCCTGCCGTCTAAATACAGCTTCGTATCCGCACCGCTCACAACAAGTGTATAGTTATGCCACTGCGTACCGTCAAGGTCATAGATAAGCTCTGTTTCATCACGCCATGAGTCTGTAGTAGCTGCAAATCTGAACAGTTCATTTGCCACTCTGAAAAATACATACTTCTCATCATTTTTTCCTGCGGCAAAGGTGAAGAAATTCCCCTCCGACTCAGACTTTATGTCCATGCTCACGGTATACTCACGGCAGCCGTCAAGCATACCCATAGGAAATTCTCCGTATGTATCATCGCTTCCGTCAAGATACAGCACCTTTCCTTTCTGAGCGTCCTGTTTTACGGAAGCTCCGCCGTTAAGTGACAGGTTTCCCGTACCATTTTCAAAATCAATATCAACATAAGGCTTGGCTTTTTCAGCATTACCTACAGGAGTTCCGAACACCTTGACCTCATATACCGTAGGAGTATACCAGTTATTGTTGGGATTGTTCTGTAGCGTTGCATTCTGTACGTTAAGGCGCACATACCGTGCCTTGCCCGAAAGCATATCACTGTTGAAGCCGTATGTCTTGCTTACGACTTCGCTGTTCTTATCAGTGTGGTCGAGAAGCTTTGTCCAGTTCACACCGTCAACGCTTCCCTCAACTGTATATGTATAGTATCCCTCAGAACCCTTGCAAATATACCACGAAGTCTGGATATTCGCGAGTTCGCATACTCTTTCAAGGTCTACCTGCAAATAGAATGGCCATTTCTTATAATCGCCGATAGCTGTGAATGAGCTTTGATACGAGCCGTCAAAGGCTTTTGCAGGAGAGTTTCCGCTTTTTGCTGCAAGCGATGAAGAAGCAGGTCTGTCCTGAGAGAGAAGCTCACCCTGCTGAACAGGATAAAGCTCACCTGTAGATGTATTGTACTTAAAATACGGACAATAATCATAGAATGCAAAGCCATTGTCAAAGTACAGCGGACAAAGAGTAGTTCCGCTTGTGGTCGAAGCTCTCAGCCAGCGGTATGCGTGCATAAGATAGTTTTTGTCCTGCATATTCACTATCCAGCCCGACTGCGATGAAAAAGTTGATGTATTACCGATACTGCGAAGCTCGCTCCACTTGCCTTTCAGGTCTTTTGTAACGCTGTAGGCTCCGCTGCTTGGATACCAGCCTGCTGCCTGAGAAGTAAACAGGAAGTAGTATCCGTCCTTCTTGATAAGGTTAGGGAACTCACGATACTGATCCTCGAAAAGGGTGGTAACGACTTCCGTAACATCGCTGTAATCATCGTTCATGCGGAAAATATACATAGTCGCATTTGCGCCCTGTCCCTCTTTGTTGGCGGCGGCTATAAGATATCCTGCTCCATCATCATCGAAGAATATAGCCATATCGCGCACCTGTATCCCAAGAGGATTGTATACGTGATGAACTGTGAATTGTCCGCCCGGAGTTCCTGTGATAACAAGTGCTTTTCCGTCACTGTAACCGCTTGGCTTTTCCCAGTGTGCCCATACCACTACTTTATTCTTCGCAGGGATATAATCTATATGCACAGACTCTATCTTGCAGCTTTCAAGCGCGGAATTCTGCGAGCTGTCAGCTACATTGCGCTCATTGCCGAAGCGTTTGCCGTCACTTGATGTAGTCTCGGCAAGGTAAATATCGTCCTTGCCGTTATGCTTTTTCAGCGAGTAGCTGTAATAGGTATTCCCTACTTTATAACCGCTTGTATCATAGACAAGATTGCTGCCCTTCTGATTGTCGTAGGTGCTGAGTCCCGACGGAAGAACACAGGGAGTAAGCGACTTCACCGAGGAGTACACTTCTTTACCCTTAGACTTGACTCCGAGCTGATAATAGTAAGTCGTCCCCGTCACCATATCATCGTCCTCATATGAAGTTCCGCTGCCCTCATAAACAGGTACGAAATCATTTTCAGGATCTGTTGAACGATACAGCGTAAAGCTGTCAGCCGAGAGTGTAGTCGCCCATTGCAGCTCCGCATGGTCTGCACTTTTTTCGTCCAAAATGCAGAAAAGATTTCCAACAAGACCAACCTCGTCCGATACTGTGACTGAAGCCCTGGCAGCATGAGAAATTTCTCCCTTTCCGAAGCTTCCCATAGTCATCAGCATTGCAGTACTGCATATGACTGCGGCAGTACGTTTAAAGATGCTTTTTATGCTGACTGTATTTTCCATAATATCACTCCTTTTCAGTTTTTGACTGTCAAGCCTATTATAACATGATAAGTATATTATTGCAATAAAATGTCAGTATTTTATTAAAGGAAAAGCCGTATTCTTAACGAATACGGCTTTTTGAAGTTATACACCAAAGATGAATTCCTTTAAGGAGATAATGTCACCTTTAGCAATAGAAACATATACATAGTAGCTGAGAATGTACGATGCATCAAGGGCATCTATTTTGCCGTCTGCATTTACGTCATACGCTTTCTTCTGTTCATCAGTCAGCGGAACTGTCTGTGAAGTTGAATTCTTTGCATATATCAAAAGGATAATGCAAGCGTCAACTGCATCGACCTTTCCGTCACCCGATGCGTCGCCCAATTCGATATCAGGCTCAGTTGTTATAACAGGTGTACTTGTTGTAGTTGATGTGGTGGTAGATGTTGTTGATGTAGTTGTGGTTGTCGATGTTGTAGTGGTAGTTGTTTCCGAAGTAGTTGATGTAGATGTGGTAGTAGTTGTTTCTGTAGTCTCAGATGTTGTGGAAGTTGTGGTCGAAGTCTCTGTGAGTTCGGTCGAAGTAGTTTCTGTAGTAGTTGATGTAACTGTAGATGTTTCGTTAGTAGTTGTGGTGGTGGTTGTAGTAGTTGTAGTTTTAGATGTTGTCGAAGATGTAGTGGTTGTGCTTGTTGTAGTTGTTGTCTTGGATGTTGTTGAAGTTGATGTTGCAGGCTTGCTTGTTGTAGTCATTGTCTTAGATGTTGTTGAAGTTGATGTTGCAGGCTTGCTTGTTGTAGTCGTTGTCTTGGACGTTGTTGAAGTTGATGTTGCAGGCTTGCTTGTTGTAGTTGTTGTCTTGGATGTTGTTGAAGTTGATGTTGCAGGCTTGCTTGTTGTAGTTGTTGTCTTGGACGTTGTTGAAGTTGATGTTGCAGGCTTGCTTGTTGTAGTTGTTGTCTTGGATGTTGTTGAAGTTGATGTTGCAGGCTTGCTTGTTGCAGTTGTTGTCTTGGATGTTGTTGAAGTCGATGTTGCAGGCTTGCTTGTTGCAGTTGTTGTCTTGGACGTTGTAACAGTAGTAGTAGTTGTTGTTGTCGTAGCAGTACCGGAAGTTGTTGTAGTTGTAAAGTAATCTTCACCAAGGAATCTTACCTTACCGTCAATTGACTCATTGTTTATGCCAACAGTAACATTTTTCTCCCAGTCTGCTCTTGTACTCGGATAGTAAACGTTCTGTATTCCTCCGCAGCCATTAAATGCATTGTCTGAAATAACTGTAACTGTCTTAGGAAGATATACGTCTTCAATTCCTGCCATTTTGTAGAATGTGTACTTAGGAAGCTTTTTGCCTCCTCCCACAGTAACATCTGTAAGCGATTTCGGTATCCACCTGCCCCAGCCGCCTGTATTTTCTGTATAGTAATAATCCTTCTCATCACCGTTAAGGAATAATCCCGAAAGCTCGCACTTTAACTCAGGATCATCAATTGACTTTGCATTATATCCTGCAAAAGGAAGAGTCAGTTCGGCAAGTGACTTACAGCCGCTGAATATATGATATCCGATACCGTCTGCACCGCCGTTTACAACAACAGTTTTAAGTGATGAACACTCACTGAATGAAAAATCGCCAATAGTTTTTACAGTTGTGGGAACTGAAATACTTGTAAGACCTGTACAGCCTGAGAAAGCATAGCTTCCGACCTTAGTAAGAGTTGTCGGGAACTTGATAACATCAAAAGCTTCATTGCTGCAATTAGCGAATGAGTAATTCCCGATACTTTCAACTCCTTCAGGCATATAAGCAGTTTTCATAGATGAACAGTTAGCGTATGCATAATTGCCTATCTCTGTGATCGTCTCAGGGATATCAAAAGTTTCAACACCGGCAAAATTATTGAATGCATAGTCAGGTATCCTTGTGCCGCCTGTTATAGTGATCTTTTTGAGTGACTTAGGTATACGCCTGCCCCAGCCGTCAGTGGCGTTAAAAGAATAGTAGTCATCATTGTTTCCATTGCTGAAGTAGTTTATTATCTCCTGCTTGCTGTTCTCACTGTTTACAGCTTCAAGAGAGAAACCTGCAAACGGAAGTGTCATTTCAGCAAGTGACTTACAGCCGCTGAATATATGGTATCCGATACCGTCTGCACCGCCGTTTATAACAACAGTTTTAAGTGATGAGCACTCACTGAATGCGAAATCGCCAATAGTTTTTACTGTTGCAGGAACTGTAAAGCTTGTAAGACCTGTACAGCCCGAGAAAGCATAATCGCCTATAGCTGTAAGAGTCTTTGGGAATACAATAGTTTTGAGTGCAGAACTGCTGCAATTGCAGAATGCATAGTTGCCTATGCTTATAATACCCTCAGGGATATTGCCGTCTGAGATAGATGTACAGCCGTCAAATGCATGATCGCCGATGACCTTTACATTTTCGGGAATGTAGTCCTTTGTGATAGATGCACAGCCTGCAAATGTATAGTTGCCTATCTCTGTCACGCTCTTGGCAATATCGAACTTTTCAACGCCGCCGAAACGATAGAACGCATAGTTGCAAAGTCTTTTGCCGCTTAAAACAGTGACCTTTTTAAGTGACTTGGGTATCCACCTGCCCCAGCCGCCTGTATTTTCCATATAGTAGTAATCCTTATCATCACCGTTAAGGAATAATCCCGAAAGCTCGCACTTTAACTCAGGATCATCAATTGACTTTGCATTATATCCTGCAAAAGGAAGAGTCAGCTCGGCAAGCGATTTGCAGCCGCTGAAAATGTGATATCCGATACCGTCTGCACCGCCGTATAAAACGAAGGTTTTAAGTGAAGAACAGTTATTGAATTCATATTCACCGATAGTCTTTACTGTTTTGGGAACAGTTACATTTACAAGACCTGTGCAGTCTGAAAATGCGTAATCGCCGATAGATGTAAGAGTTGTCGGGAACTTGATAGTTTTGAACGCAGTGCTGCTGCAATATCTGAATGCGCATTTGCCTATGCTTTCAACACCTTCAGGTATATAAGCGTTTTCAAGAGATTCACATTCAGAATAAGAATAATCACCGAATGTTTTCATAGTCTCGGGAACATAGATATTCTTAACTGTCTTGATACGGTAAAAAGCATAATTCGGAACTCTTGTACCGTTTGTAACAGTGATCGTATCAAGAGATTTAGGTATCCACCTACCCCAGCCGTCTGTATTGTTTACAGTAACAAATTGCTCAGCATTACCGTCAGCAAAGAAATCCGTGAACTCCTGTCTGCTGTCCTCTTCCTCTGCTTTTTCAAGAGAATGTCCAATGTACGGGATAGTGATATCTTCAATAGCTGAACAGCCGCTGAATATATGATATCCTATACTCTTGACACCGTCACTGATAACAGCTTTTTTAAGTGAAATACAGCCGCTGAATACGTAATTATTGATCGTTGCTATCGTATCAGGAACTTCGATCGCCTCTATACCTTCGCAGCCCGCGAAAACATAAGGTGCAAGCTCGGAGATAGTGGCAGGGATAACGATATCAGTAAATGAAGCACAGCCGTAAAAAGCACTCTCCTCTACTGTTTTAACAGCCTTTGGCATTACAAGCTTTCCCTTTGGAAGTGCAGCCTCTTTGCCGTAAGTTATCTGAGAAAGTGATGAACAGTTTCTGAAAGCATTCTTTCCTATACGCTGTATAGTCTGCGGCATATTAATGGATTCCATGTTGGAGCAGTCAACGAATACATTGCTGCCTGTATTCGTTATTATTTCGCCGTCGCTTTCATCACCGCTGTTCAGTATAAGAACGTTCTTTATGATAGAAGAATCTCTGAATGGTGAGCCGTTAAAATCGTACATCTCACCATATCCGCATATAGCCATATATCCGTTGGGATAGAGCATATATGAGATATGATCGCCAAGTGAACCTGTCTCTGCGATTATCTGATCCTTTTCAAATGAAAGTGCAGGAAGTGTCTGTGTTACCATTACCTTTGGGGGAGTGGAAGCCTTTGTAACAGGAACACCTGTTGCAGTCTTTGAATCGCCGTGAGAGTAATTCTTAAAATTACCGTCATCATCAACATTTACATTTTCCTCAAACTTCAGATCCTGTGCCGAATTGGTAACTGTTACGCTGCCGTGTTCCAGTGTTTCCCCGTTATAGATCACATCATAAGTGTATGTACCGGGCAGGCAGTAGAATGTTGCACCGCCTGAACCAACAGTGGTCTGCTTGTCTTTAAGTTTAACTGTAGCAGGGATATAGCCGTCGTCAGCCGTACTCGTTACGTTGAACGTAGTTCTGTACCTATTGTGATCACACTCACCCAGACCAAAACCGTTTTCTGACGAGAAATAGAAGTTAAGCGGTGAAATATTTAAAGTGGCCTCAAGAAGCTTATATTTATTCTTCTTTCTGAGCACGTTGAACTCAAGATCTACCTTTATAACAAAGTCTGTCTTACCCTTGATACAGCACTTGCAGGCATGATAAGAATTGCCTTTACCGCTTTCAGCGATAACTGTATCTTCGGGTTCGTCGACATTTCTGGCAAGCTGGTCGTAAAGCTCGCTCATACTTGCAGAAGCACTTATTTTGATACCTGCCTTCATATCAACATCAATAGATGCAATATTGGGACTTACAGCCTCTACTCTCGGCTTCAGCTCAAGACCCGCATAAATCTCGCCCGATATTTTAAGGTCCGCGCTCATGTTATCTTCACTGAACAGCTGTGTCTTGTTTTCAAATTTACCTTTCGAGTAAGCAAATCCAAGAACGTTGTCCCACTTTACCGTTAATTCGATATTGCCTGAGAATTCGGCAAAAATTCTCGGTGATACATCAACGATAATTCCGGGGATAGATGTGGGGATTACAAAATGTGCAAGGGTAGCTCCGATAGACTTGACCGTATCACCTGTGAGAGTATCATAGCCGCTTGCCGATAATCCAAGAGTGAACTTTATTGCAGGAGATACCTTGAATGTAAATTCAATATCCGTGGTGAAAAGGCTCATATAGACATTAAGGTTGAGGGAAAGTGTAACAGTTCCCGAAACCTTTCTTTGAGCCTTTGCTTCCGAATCCCAGTAAGGATCAAGATGACTGAGATCCTCAGTCTGCGGATCCATTATTGAGTTGATATCGAAGGTCTTGCTTGATGTAACATCAAATTTGACCTCACTCTGAGGCATCTCATACTCGAAAGCGAATGAACCGTCCTCATTGATGACGGGAGCACCATTTTCATCGGTATCTGGGAATGATACGCCCTCATCAGCAACAGAAGTATCCACCTGTGAATTCTGTATGTCTCCGTCTGCTTCTATCTTTACAAAGTCAAACATATCATCAATGTCGCCGTTGCCAGATACTGTAACAGTGTCGCCGTCTTTTCTGATATTTTCAACGTTTACGGCGATGATGTTCTCATCATCAGGCTGTACGAAGAACAGATCGCCCTCCTGAAGTGAAGAAACTGTCTCGTCGGCATTGTCAAAGACGAAAACATTATTATCATAGTCGGCAGAAACGAGAGTATTCTGCTCTTCCGTACTCTCTGCCTGCACCGTATCTTCGCTGAGAACAAGGAAGTTTGTAGTTTCATCTTCATCGAGATTAACTACCTGTTCCTCATCGAAGGCTGTAATATCGGTGGCAATGATATCCTGAACAGCCTTTGTGTACCTGCTCAGGGTATATGCTTCGCCCACAGGTCGGTTCATCTTGTCAAAGAGCTGAGCCTTTACAACGTAATACTGCGGAAGCTTTGAGATATCAGCCTTGACCTCACTGTTGATGAGTTTGCCTGCTCCAACAGAAGTTTTAACACTAAAAGCGTTTTTTGAAGTCTCATCATCAATGAAAGAGACTACGATCTTAGCATCAGCAGATTGAGTAGATGCTATCTGCACCAGACCTGTCTCGCTGTTGAATTCCAGAGATGTTATCTGGAACTGGTATTCATCGGTGTTTGCAGCAAGTGGATCAGGTACGTCTTTTTTGGCAGCTTCACCCTTGAGAAATCTTCCAAGCGAGTTTGTTGATCTTACATCGAATTCGCTTGAAGCATTTTTTGCTTTCTCTTTAGCTGCCTTTGCTTCGTGACCGGCACGGTATGATGCCTGATTTGGCAGAACGGCTGTAGTACATATCACTGCACTTAGTACGCCTGCGATTAGTCGGTTCATAAGCATTTTTCGTCATTCCTCCTTAATACATCAATTGGTATAATTTACCAGATATATATTATATAAAAAACAATACTGGCTGTCAATATATTTCCGGTCAATTTCACCCCTTTTCACACCATAAAATGCGATAGTTTAAACACCCGTTTTAACTTATAAACAGGCAAAAATCAGATGTACGGCAAAACTGCCATTTTTCAACCGCCAAAGGTATATAAAAAATCATATAGCCAACTCAAAAACAGGACAAAAAAACTCCCACATATCCGTACCCTGTCGGTACAGACTGTGGGAGATCATTTTTCAATTATTTCCGCAAAGACAGCTTTCAGCAGTGAAGTATCACCATGAGCAGCCTTTATCGTTGCAATAGCAAGCATATCCGCATCACATAATGCAAAGTCGATATCATGATCGGCATTTCTGACAAGCAATGTAATGAACAGCCTTAACGTTCTGCCGTTTCCCTCACGGAAAGGGTGAATCATATTCAGCTCGTGATACAGTTCCGCTATTTCGGAAACGAATTCATCATATTCCATACCTCGAAAGAAATCCTGCGCTTTCAGACGTTCAAATCTCAGCTTTCCAAGTCTTTCAAGCTCATTATGATCGCAGAAGACCGTTCCCTTCTTCGAGATGTTTATAGTACGTACAGTGCCTGCCCAATCGTACAGATCACCGAAAATAAGCTTATGAAGCCCCTTGTAGAAATCAAAATCCACATCGATGAATTCCAGTTCCTTTTCAGCCTTTGCAGAACATGATGTAACGATAATGGATTCTGCTTCACACAGAAGCTCCTGCTCTCTTATATCAAGCTTATTGATAAGGACAGTCGTCCCCGGGTAGCAGCTGTCCTGACACCCTTCAATGCTATATACAGCCATTATGACCTTTCTGCGCATTTCTGCGCAACTATCTTTATAAGCTTATCGTGTGAAAGTCTGTTGTCAGCATACTTTTTTATCAATCCAACCGCTTCCTTGCTAAAACCCAGACCTTCCATTTTTGCGGAAGCGATCTGATTTTTAACAGCCTTTTCAGTTGTAACACCGTGCATTCTATCAGCTCCTTACTTTCACATTATAACCGAAACAAATATCATTGTCAATAGTTTATTATGTGCAAATATGCGTACTTTAACTGACTTTAATATATCACAAATGTGTCAGATGTAAAACGACTCTGAACTATGATTTTTTCAGCATATCATAGAGCATCTGTAACGTGCAGGCGGCATATCATTACAGCATATTCACCAATCTATTGCCTGTTGGATTGTATAAAGCTACAAATAATTCCATTATCCTGTTTAATTCACAAAATGTTATCAAATTCTTTGCAATTATGTGATAAAATATAATTATGATGCTATATAGAATCGATAATAAGATTCTTTTTCAAAATTGATCTGTGTACCAAAACAGGGCTTTAATTTTATCCCTGAATAAATTTTCATCTTGGGGGGACTCATTGTGGGGACTATAGATTTTGAAAACTGTACTCTTGAAAATGTAGTTGCTTTTGTGACTGAGGAAGTGGACTCTGTCATTGTAGTCGACGGAAAAAATGATAGATACAAGACCATTGTCCGAAAAGGTTTATTCGTTGATTTCATAGAAGAACAGGGACTATATAAGGACCTCATTGCCAAACTATGGTATCACTTTAACAACAGCTCAACAGGTGTTGTGGAGGATTATCATGTCTTTATCCCTACATCTGGAAAATTCATCGGCAAATACAGCAAAAGAATAAATATCGAATGTCACGGTGTGCCTCATGTTGTCCAGATGACGATATATCCCACAGCTCAGGAAGACATATATATCTTTATCCTTGATGAACTCGACGGAAGCCAGTACGTTGACGAAACCCTTACAAACAATAAGGTCAAATCAATTCAGAATACATATCTTTTCTCAATGTACGTGGATATAGTACAGGATACAACAAACAGTATCAGTGTTACAGAGTTATCCGATGAAGTAATGAATCAACAGCTCAAATATTCCGAATGGCGCAGGATGATCGTTAATATGATATGGCCTGACGATCAGGCTCTGTTCCTTCAAAGGACTTCCCCCGAATACCTCAAGGAGAATCTTGCTCCGGGCAAAACTTCATCATATGATTGCCTTATGATGAATCTTGAAGGAAAATACATATGGGTAAAGCTTATTTTCTCCCGTGCCGAAACAAACAACGATGAAGATTTCAGATTTGTATTCATGGTACAGGATATTCACGATAATACAGTTGAGCTTATGTCCACGCTGAAAAAATACGAGGAACTTGCTTCAAAGGACACTCTTACTTCCATATACAACCACGGACGTATCGAGACCGAGATACGCAACGCCATTGAAAGCAAAAAAAGGAAGCAGCAGAATACTTCCATTATGATGATAGATATTGACTTTTTCAAGAGCGTAAATGACAGATTCGGTCATTCTGTCGGAGATGCAACTCTCGTTCGTTTCGTTAATACTATCCTGGATATCATAAAGGCTCGCGGCGCAGTACTGGGACGCTGGGGCGGAGAAGAATTCGTTGTTGTACTTTATGATGCCGATGCAGAAAACAGCTTTATCTTTGCTGAAAAACTGAGAAATCAGGTCGCCGAAACAGATTTTGAAAACGTTGGACACATAACCTGTAGTATCGGTATTACACAAATAGATATCGATGACGACTTCGGAAACGCATTTGACCGTATGGACAAAGCGGTATACGAAGCAAAATCAGCAGGAAGAAACTGCGTAAAGGTCATATAAACAAAAGCCCCTTTTGAAAAGGGGCTTTTTCATTACTATAAAGGATAATTCAGTTCTTACTTAGCGGCTTTTTTAAGTGCTGAAAACACCTGCTTCTGTACGGGAAAACGCTGCCTTTTCGGAACATCTTTTTCATATTGTCGCATGAGTTCTTCCGCATCAGTCTTATCGAGCATTCCGATAAGCTCTGTAGTAAATCCGTGAACTGCGTTCATCATCCAGTAAGAACTAAGTGACTCATTAAGTTCTGAGGGCACATGATAGATATATCCCAGCACTTCACGTATCTCAGCCGAAGAGGGACAGCTGCTTCCAAAGCTTTTAAGCTCTGCTTCAAGCTTTTCTGCAAAAGCGTCATGGCAAGGATCATCTGAGATCTTTTTCCCCATACCGAAAAGACCGTCACCTATTTTCTTCTTGCTTTCAAGCTCTTGTACCTGCGCGATGTATTCGCTGTAAAGCTTTTTTACCTCAGCCATGCCCATGAGACTTTCCCCTTTCAGACAGTTTCGCTCTCAGCTTCGCTGCTTTCCGAACTATCATCTTCCTCCGTTGCTTCTGCCTCGACAGTTTCATCATCAGCTGCATGATCTTCTTTGATCTTAGCTGAATCAAGATCAATAAGGAAACGTTTTCTCGAATAGATAATAAAAGCTATGGCTGCTGCCATGAAAACACCGCCGATTATCCAGCACATAGTCTTGCTCATGGAAGTGTCCTCAGCCGATGCTATCTTGAAAGCAAGATAGCAGATATAAACGGCAACTATCATTCTCAGTCCAATCGACTTATATGCTTTTGAACGCTTTTCCAAGTCATATTTTACTTCGTTCATAATTATTCCCTTTCACATTAATGCAGATTACGGCCCGGAGTCCCCATGACTGCTCCGAGCCGTATTATTAGCCTCTTAACCTGCCTTACCTGTCTTCTTATTTGAAACAACGTCAAAGATAACAGCAACGAGAAGAACGCCGCCCTTGACAACATACTGCCAGTTGTTGTCAAGACCCTTGATAGACATACCCTGGTTGATAACACCGAGGAGTATAGCACCTACCATAACTCCGCCGACTGTACCGCTTCCGCCGTATGCAGAAGCACCGCCGATGAAGCATGAACCGATAGCGTCCATTTCAAATGAGTTACCTGTATCACCGTTTACGGAACCAACACGGGCTGCAACGAGAAGACCTGAAAGACCAGCCAGTACTGACATAGATGTATATGCCATGAAGTAAACCATCTTTGTATTGATACCTGAAAGCTTTGTAGCCTTTTCGTTACCGCCGACAGCATAGAAATGACGACCGAATGCTGTCTTGGAAGTGATGAATGCATAGATACCTACAACTGCAAGTACCCAGATAGCCATTACAGGGATACCCTTGTAAAGTGAAAGCTTCCATGTATAAGCTAGTATAAGAGCATCAATTACGAGTACCTTTCCGAACTGTGATATAGCAGACTCCTGCTTATACCCTTTCTTAGCCTTCTTTACACGCTTGAGAACAGTTACTGCAATAAGAGCAACTGAAATTATTATACCTAAGATAAGTGCAGATAATCTTACCTCAACGTCTTTTCCTTCAGCGTTGATATGCCACGAATGGTCAAGTCCCGGAACATCAATATATGAAGTAAAGATATCAAGGAACTTTTTGCCTACGCTGCCCTCTGACTGAGGGATAGCGATAGTCTTTGACTCAAGTATAGCACGTCCGAAACCTCTGAACAGGAACATTCCTGCGAGAGTACAGATAAACGGCGGTATATGTACATATCCGATCCAGAAACCCTGCCACATACCGATAAGGCATGAGAATACAAGACAGAGTAAAATAACAATTATCGGATTAAGATTATGTTTTGTCAGCATCTGCGCAGCAATAGCACCAATGAGACAAACTGTCGAACCTACTGAAAGGTCGATGTTACCGCCTGTGAGGATACACATAAGCATACCGCAGGCAAGTACAAGAACATATGAATTCTGTATCAGAAGATTTGAAAGATTCTGCGAAAGCAGAAGCTTTTGTTCTGTCCATATAGCAAAGAAAATGAATACCACGACCAGGGCAATGACCATGGTGTATTTCTTTATGAATGATTTAACGTTCATATTACACTCCTTCGATCATTAATTTTTGTCGGAACTAAGGATAGCAGACATGATCTTTTCCTGCGTAGCTTCAGAAGCAGGCATCTCTGCGACCATTTTTCCTTCGTTCATAACATATATACGATCACACATACCAAGCAACTCAGGCATTTCCGAAGATATCATAACAACTGATTTGCCCTGTGCCACAAGTTCATTCATAATGCAGTATATCTCATACTTTGCACCTACGTCGATACCTCTTGTAGGTTCGTCAAGTATAAGAACTTCAGGATCTGCAAACATCCATTTTGCCAGCAGCACCTTCTGCTGGTTTCCGCCTGAAAGGTTTCCTACTGCCTGCTGTACGGAAGGAGTCTTAGTCTTGAGCCTTCCCTTGTAATCCTCTGCAACAGCATTCTCCTTGTCAACGTTAACGATACCCTTGCTGCACACCTTTTCAAGACGTGCCATAGTAGTATTTTTTGCAATACTCTCAGACAGTATCAGACCATTGCCCTTTCTGTCCTCGGTAACATATGCAAGTCCTGCTTCGATAGCAGAACGGACATTTTTAAGCTCCATGTCCTTGCCGTCTATTTTAAGCTTTCCACTGATACCGGAACCGTATGACCTTCCGAAAATAGACATAGCAAGCTCGGTACGTCCTGCACCCTGCAAGCCAGAAAAACCAACTATCTCGCCGCGGTGGACATTGAATGAGACATTATCAACTACCTTCTTTTCGGTATAAAGCGGATGATGAACTGTCCAGCCGCTTACCTCCATGCCGATCTTATCGCTGATATTATGCTCACGTGACGGATAACGGTCGCTGAGTTCACGTCCGACCATTCCGCGAATGATACGCGCCTCGTCAATATTATGATCTGCATTGTCGATAGTCTCGATAGTTGAACCGTCACGAAGAACAGTTATCTTATCCGCAACGTATGATATCTCATTGAGCTTATGGGAAATAATGATAGAAGTCATGCCCTCTTTCTTAAAGCCTAATAAAAGATCGAGAAGCATTTTTGAATCTTCTTCATTAAGTGACGAAGTAGGCTCGTCAAGTATGAGCAGCTTAACGTTCTTGCTGAGAGCCTTAGCGATCTCAACCAGCTGCTGTTTACCTGTACCGATATCCTTTATAAGGGTAGTAGCCTCTTCTTTAAGACCAACCTGACGCATATGCTCGCCTGCTTCATGGTAAGTCTTGTCCCAGTCGATACCAAAGAGTCCCTTCTGCTCGTTGCCAAGGAACATATTCTCACCAATGGAAAGCTCGGGGATAAGAGCAAGCTCCTGATGTATGATAACGATGCCTTTTTCCTCACTGTCATGCAGTGTCTTGAACTGGCAGGTCTCACCGTTATATACTATATCTCCCGAATATGTACCATAGGGATATGTTCCGCTGAGAACATTCATAAGTGTGGATTTACCCGCACCGTTCTCACCAACAAGGGCATGTATCTCGCCCGGTCTTACTTGAAGATTAACATTATCAAGTGCTTTTACACCCGGAAACTCCTTTGTTATCTTTTTCATTTCAAGTATAAATTCTGCCAAGTATATCCCTCCTTCGCCCTGCGAAAATGGCTATTTACCGTTCGCAGATGACCTGAAAATTTAGAAAAAGGGGCGGGCATAGCCCGCCCAGAAAGTATTATTACGTTATTCGTTTATCAGGTCGTGGAAGCTGTTGACTCCAGATACTTGTTAGCACTATCCCACTGATAGAGACCTGTGTCAACAAGCTTATCCAGGTTATCCTTAGTGATTACATAAGGAACGAGGAGGTATGAAGGAACAGTCTTTACGCCGTTGTCATATGATGATGTATCATATGTTGCCTCAGCAGAAAGTGAGTCAAGAAGGCTTGCATCAGGTGTCTGACCTGAAAGGATAGCCTTTGATACTTCAAGAGTAACGCCTGCTTCATCGCTTACGTTCTTATATACAGTCATTGACTGCTTGCCGTCAACGATATTCTTGAGGTTAGCGATATCGCCGTCCTGACCTGTAACGATAGGAACATTCTTACCGTTGTAGTCTGAAGAGATAGCCTGAGCTACGCCAAGAGCTGTTGAGTCATTTGAGCAGAGGGCAACGTCAAGCTGTGTGCCGTCTGAGTAATACGATGCAAGAGTATTCTGCATATTAGCAAGAGCTGTATCTGTTGACCACTGTGCAGTAGCAACCTGCTCGAACTTTTTCTTGCCTGACGGGATATTGAGCTTTCCGTCGTCGATATACTTCTTAACAGCATCGTATGCACCGTTGAAGAAGTAGCCTGCGTTATTATCAGCAGGGTCACCTGCTGTGAACTCGATATTGAAAGGACCTGCAGCATTATCAAGGTCAAGAGTCTCAACAACATACTCGCCCTGGAGCTTACCTACTGTGTAGTTATCGAATGATACATAGTAAGAAACAGCGTCTGTGTTCATGATAAGACGGTCATAAGCGATTACAGGGATACCTGCATCCTTTGCATCAGCAAGTGTCTGAGAAAGTGTGCTTCCGTCGATAGCAGCGATAAGGAGAAGGTCTACCTTATCAGCGATCATTCCCTGGATATCGTTGTTCTGCTGGTTATCATTGTTGTCTGAATACTTCAGCTCAACAGAATAGCCTGCTGCCTCGAACTGTGACTTGAGGTACTCACCGTCACGGTTCCAACGCTCAAGAGACTTTGTAGGCATTGCGATACCTACTGTCTTACCAGCTGCACTATTGTTGTTGTCAGCACCTGCGTCAGCCTCTGTAGCAGCATCGTTAGCCTTTGTTGTAGCCTCTGTGTTGTTGTTGCTGTTGTTATTAGTGCTTTCATTAGACGAACTATCTCCGCAAGCAGTGAATGCGCCTAACATTACCAGTGAGCTTACAGCAGCAAGAAATTTTTTCATTTTCATTTGAAAATTCCTCCTTTTAAAATGTTAAAATTAAATTGTTAAAAAATTGTTGCCATTCTTTATTTTATAACGATACCCGTTATAAAATATTTTACTCTCTTTTCTTTGAAGTGTCAATATGTTATACAAGCATTTTGGCGTATTGAATAACATCGCTCAACAATTTATATGCATAATGACAATCGACTCTTCATTCGGTCTTTCTTTCGTGTTACAGATATATAAAAATCGCGCGTTTTATACAAATGGTATTCCATTATGTGTACTCTGTCTTTCTATATAGTATAAACGAAGCACGGCTGCCCAAGTGGACAGCCGTTTTAAAATTTTTTTATTTACTTAAATTCTCTACCTTATGAAGAAGGAATTCCTGTATGCGGAGAGCGTCATTATTTGTAATTCCCTTTGATGATTTATCAACGTCAGCGTTGACTTTTCCCTGCTCAGTAAGAGCGTATTTGTCACTTCCGCCTACACCGTACTTATCAGGATTTGCAAGTGACTGCATTATAAGCACAACATCACCCATGTCAACTGAATCATCACAATTTGCATCGCCGCTCTTTGTAGGTTTCAGACCTTCAGATGATACAGTCGTCGTAGTTGTAACAGAAGTAACTGTAGTTGAAGTATTTGTAGTTGTTGTTACAGCCGAAGGCTCAGACTTTACGTTATCTTCAAAGAATGACATATCCCAAGCAAGTGCTGCCTGCCATTGAGGAGCCATAACATTTACGGAGTAAGCCTCTACAGAGTCGGCATATTTCTTCTGCGTACCGCCTCTTTCATTGTATTTAATAAGAGTTCCTTGTGAATAATAATCGCTTATCAGACCGTTTGCTCCGGAAACCATTACTCCGTTGGGAGCTTTTGGGAAACTGTCGTTCAGCTCATTGAGCCAGTAATAGCTTACAGGATCATTTACATGATATGAACCGTAGCCTGTAACATAGGATATGCCAAGAGCATTTCTTCCGAAGATATAATTCAGTGCATTCTCGGCATAATTCCTGAACGTCTCATCTCCCGTAGCATCATAAGCATAGGAAAGAAGTACCGCATTATCAGCCATGATCGCATTTGAACCGTATTCATAGCCTATAAAGAAATCCATGATATACGGGATATAAAAATCTCCGCAGTATGGTTTATATGGTACTTCCATATAGTTGTTTTTCGTATCCTTTGCAGCAGTATCAACGATATTTTTCGCAGCTGCCTTGATATTTCCGCTTATTTTCTGCTTATCCTCTGCACTTACATTATCGCTGAGATAAAGTGACATAGTTCCGAGATCGGCAGTATTTTTCTCATCAAAGGTATTTAATGAATACTGATAAAAGTCTGTTGCGCAAAAGCCTGATGTTATACCAAATGCATCATCAGTATCAATTTCTTCATTTTTACCCTCATAAGCACTGAGAACATCATAGTACTCTTTATCTCCTGTAGTTGCAAAAAGCTCGCAGGCTGCCCAGTAAGCCTCATCTCTTACACTGTAATCGAGAGAGCCCATACCATTATCAGGTGTAAATGCAGTATCAATTTCGGACCGCGTACTCCTATAAGCAGCAACATCCCATTTTTCTCGGTAAGCCATTATCGACTCCCACGCTGCCTTGGCATTTGCAAGACACTTCTCGGAAAATTCCTTGTCTATGCCCTTCCACAAACGTGCAGCCTGAGCAGCACAGGCTATCATATCAAATGTTGCAGCATAAGTCGGCGGAGTAACAACACGCACTTTCTCTAACTTTTCGGGATTTTTATAGGTCTCTCTGTAATCATAAAAATAAGCATTTTCTACATTATGATATACAAAATTTGCGTATTTATCGCCCCATATGCTGTCCTTTTCAGGATCTACCATCATTTTGAACATGAATTCAAGCTCATATCTTGCTTCATCAAGGACATCAGGAGCAGATTTACCTGTAGTCTCGTTTTCCGGGACGTTCATTGTCTTGCCGTCAGCCCACTTATCAGCAGTACCGTTTTTCAGTGACATTTCATACATATTCTGGAGAAGCCATACCGTATTTGCTCCTGCCACAATATCCTTCGTCATAAATTCATCGGTATACCATCCGCCCGAGACATCGATCGGTGTTTTTTTATCAGCTGACGATTGATAGTAATAACTGTAAGGCTCCTGCCATTCCTTCTGCAAATATGCCTCATCAACCTCATAGAAATCCTTATGTGCAAGCTTTGCCTTGTTCTTTTCGTCATCACATGAGGTGATATATTTCTCCTCGATATCTATGCCCGAACGTGACTGATATAAAGAATTCATTGTATCACTGAGGACACCTTTATATATGTTATTTCCTATGGTAAACTCGTGGCTGACGTATTTTTCATACTGTCTGCCTGATTTCTTATTAGTATAAGTATTTTCAGTATCGTCCACACGGATAGTGTATTTTCCCTGAGCCGTCACCTCGGAAAAATCAATTATCTGACAGTATTCTTCAGCCTCAGTATCAAATCCGAGAGGCTGTGTCTTGCCCTTGTAAACTGCGTTTCCCTTTTCATCAAGCACCTGAAAGTCCATGCTCTCCTTTTCAGTGCTTGTTGCATATGTGGCTCTTTTCACGGAATAAGGATAATATCCCAGCTGATTGAGTCTTACATCGCTTCTCGGAGTAACTACACCAAGTTCGTCCTCCTTATCCCAGCCGCAGGTTATTTTGTCACTGTCGGTACACTCACCGCAGGTCACACATTCCAGGGACATATTATCGAATTTGAGCACAGTATCAGTAGGAAAAGCTTCAAACTGCCCATACTTCCATGAATGTGCAAATTCAAATCCCCACACTGCATCATCTATAGTCCTGTTAGCTGTAAATGTTGAGTCAAATGAGTTTTTGCCCTTTTCGATCTTGACGACTGTCCATGCTTCAGGGAATGAGTCTTTATTATTCCGCCATATCAGATTACTGGAGTCATAAACAAAATCATCATCTGTCATGTCATATAGAGAATCTATATATGTATCGAGCTCGCCCTCTTCGGTAGACTCTAACTCCCAGTGTACTTTATAAGTATGCCCCTCTTCAAGATGTATTTTTTCGTGTCTGAACTGTAGATCTGAACGATCACCGTTTCCATGACTGAGTATCTTGATATTATACGAACCGTCCTTAACATCATACACAGCACTTGCCGATGAATAAGTAAGGACTTTCCACGGTTTGCCGATACCGTCCTCAAAATCGCTCGTTCCGACACACTGTACTGCCGCCGTATCAGCTGTATCCGCCGATACATTTGCAGGTATCAGTGAAAACGTCATTGCCGCCGCTGATACTGCGGCTGTAAGCTTGCTGAATAGTTTTTTTCCCTCTCTTTTCATGTTTTTTCATCCTCCTCATTGTTGAATAATAGAATAAAATATAGGTATGGTGCTTCTATTATTATAGACTATTCTGCCAATAAATTCAACATTTTTGTGTAAAATAGTATTCATCACATACAACAGCAATGCCACTTGAAAAAATCGGCAGCAGATGTTATAATAATATGAAAAAGGAAAAAGGTGGACAGCACTATGGCAGAAATAATGATAATAGATGATGATACACATATAAATGATATGCTCTGTGAAGTCCTGCAAAGTGAGGGCTACACCGTATCAAAGGCATATTCGGGCACAGAAGCACTTCTGCTCCTGTCAGGCAGAAAGCCCGACCTTATACTCCTTGACCTTATGCTCCCAGGGCTCAGCGGTGAAGAGCTCCTGCGCAATATAAACGGTATCCCTGTTATCGTAGTCAGTGCCAAAACAGCCACTTCCGATAAAGTAGGGCTGCTTCTCGGCGGTGCTGCCGACTACATCACAAAGCCCTTTGATATTGATGAGCTCCTTGCAAGGATAACCGTACAGTTCCGCAAAAGCCGCAGTTTATCGGAGGGCGTGATAAGATGCGGAGAATTGCAGCTCGATACAGACTCTCACACCGTTAAATACGGTCAGAAAGATATAAAGCTCACAAGAACGGAATACGCTATCCTAAAGCTGCTCATGCAGAATGAGGGACACGTAGTCGCCAAGCTCACCATACTTGATAAGATAAGCGATGATACCCCCGACTGCACCGAGGACTCGCTAAAAATACACGTCCATAATCTCCGCAGGAAGCTGAAAGCCGTATCCGATACCGACTACATATCAGCCGTATGGGGCATAGGCTTCATGCTGAAATGTTAACCATATCTTAACTCATTCCTTAACCGTTTTCTTAACCATTTGATGTTATAATGGTCTCAGAAAGAAAAAAGGAGGTTCTTATATGGACTATGTACTAAAAACAAATGCCATTTCAAAAAAGTACAAAGACTTCAAAGCACTTGACGGACTTACCATGAACGTGCCAAAGGGGTCTATATACGGATTTGTAGGCAGAAACGGCGCAGGAAAAACTACGCTCATACGCACGATATGCGGACTTCAGCCGCCGACTGACGGCACATTCGAGCTTTACGGAGTAAAAAACACAGACAGTGCCATATGCGACACAAGGAAGCGAATGGGAGCGGTTGTAGAGACTCCCTCTATCTACCCTTATCTCACAGCTAAACAAAATCTTGAGATACAGCATAAGATAATGGGAGTTCCAAGCCTTAAAAGTACAGACGCGCTTCTTGAGCTTGTAGGTCTTAAAGATACGGGAAAGAAAAAAGCAAAGGATTTTTCTCTCGGTATGCGTCAGCGTCTGGGAATAGCCGTTGCACTCTGCGGAAATCCCGATTTTCTTGTGCTTGACGAGCCTATAAACGGTCTTGATCCGCAGGGAATAATCGAAATGCGTGAGCTTATACTTAAACTCAACCGCGAAAAGAATATAACCATACTCATATCCAGCCATATCCTTGACGAGCTCTCAAAAATAGCAACTCACTACGGCTTCATAAACGGTGGACAGCTTATCCGCGAAATGAGCGCTGAAGAGCTTGAAAACGAATGCCGCAAGTGTGTGCGAATGAAAGTCACCGATACTTCCGTCCTCGCAAGAACTCTTGACGGAATGGGCATAGAATATAAAATAATCGACAATGAGACAGCCGATGTCTTTGCTTCACCGAATATAACCAAGCTTGCTTTCAGCCTGTGGGAGGAAAAATGCGAGATACTCTCCGTATCCGAGCACGATGAAAGCCTTGAAAGCTTCTTTATATCACTTGTAGGAGGTGGCATCAATGAATAAGCTCTTAAAAGTAAACATAAGCCTGATAAAATACAGGTTCGATATCAAATGCTGCATTGTATTGGGTGCAGTTTTGGGCGTAGTCGAAGCCGTTGCGTGTCATCTCAAAGACGACCTAACATGGTTCGGTATGTTTGAAATGGGGGTACTCATGGTAATGATGCTGTCAGCAGTAGGCGGACTATTCATAAGCCGTGATTATTCAAACAATACCATACGCAACAAGCTTACCGTAGGTCACAAAAGAAACGATATTTACCTTGCAAACCAGATAACTGAGATACTCATATTCTGTCTGCCATTGATACTTTATATAATTACTTCCGTCATTTGTAACATCTGCTTCATAGGCACAAAGGATCTTGATATATCCGCCTTTACAAAGAACGTTATGGTCTGCCTTTTAGCGAATATTGCTATATCTGCCATAACCACATTTATCGCTATGACTGTCAAAAGCAATGCAGGCGGAGTACTGCCTATAATACTTATGTACCCATTGCTCTTTTTCTCCGTTATGGCAGAGGAATTCCAGGATATAAAGTGGCTGAAAACCATTAATGACATAAGTCCTCTGAGTCAACTTACGATTCTGATGACACCTGATAAAAACCCGTGGACACACATATTCTATTCCGTATTGATCACCATAGTATTTATACTTGGCGGAATGTCAATATTCCGCAGGACCGATCTCAAATAAACAGGAGGTAAAAAATGGTATTATGTCTGTTATGCGCCGCAGTAGTAATAATACTGCTCATTGCAAAGATATATACGCTGAAAAAGTCAGCACGGGAAATATCCGAGCAGTTTGCTGACAGACTGAAAAACGATACCAATAATCCTGTCTATGTTACAAGCAGCGACAAGGACATAAAGCAGCTTGCCGACAGCATAAATACTCAGCTCTCCATACTCCGCAAGGAACAGCTATCATACATCAACGGCAACAACGAACTGAAAAACTCTATTACAAACATCTCCCACGATCTGCGCACTCCCCTTACAACTATACGCGGATACCTTGATATCGCAAAAAAGACCGATGATACAAAGAAGCTCCACAGATATATGGATATAATCTCAGAGCGCACAGAAGCCATGCAGAAGCTAACAGAGGAGCTTTTCTGCTACTCCATGATAGTATCGAAGGACGAAGCCCCTGAGCTTGAAGATGTTTATATCAATCAGCTCCTTGCAGAGTGCATAAGCAGCTTTTACCCTGTACTGACGCAAAACAATATAACACCTTCCATAGATATTACCGATGAAAAAATAATACGCCGCGTCAATAAAGAATCGATGTCCCGTGTATTCTCAAATATACTCAATAATGCGGTAAAATACAGCAAAGGCGACCTTGATATACGCCTTGACGATGCAGGCATAATAACTTTCTCAAACACTGCCGATGAAATTACGGCTGTACAGGCAGAACAGCTCTTTGACCGTTTTTACACTGTCGAAACCGCCCGCGGTTCAACAGGTCTCGGACTTCATATAGCACGTTATCTGCTCAGTGAAATGGGCGGAAGCATAACAGCCTCCTACGAAAAAGGAAAGCTTACATTCACAATAACATTATGACCTAAGCCCTCACAGCATTGCTGCGAGGGCTTTTTACTGAATATACAATTTATAAATTATTCACATATTGTCATTGACTATATATGATAAAAATGTTATAATATAGGAGATTAAATACGATATTATTGTCATCAATTGATTTTATTTAACTAAATATACATTACGGGGGGTTTTTGTATGTTCAGTAACGATAATGTATTCTATAAAATAGCTGAAGCTCTCCTTGTTGACTATTCGAGCGTTTACTATGTGAATGCTATTACCAATGAGTATCAATGGTATTCTGTCGACCCCGAGTTCCATTCTCTTCACATAGAACAAGGCGGTGAGGACTTTTTCAAGAATATAATCCGTGATGTGGACAAGGTCGTTTATGAAGAGGACAAGCATATTTTCTTGGAAGATTTCAAAAAAGAAAAGCTTCTGTCTGACGTAAAAAAAGGCTCAATGCAAAGCATAGAATACCGCCTTATGATAGACGGACAGCCTGTTTATCATACTCTCAGACTCATTCGCGGATTAAACGATGATGAGGATTTCTTTATACTTGGTGTTATCAATATTGACGACAGAGTCCGCGACCGCGAAAGATTACAGTTGGCAGAACACGAGCGAGATATATATACCCGTATATCCGAATCTCTTGCCTCATATTATGATGTATTGCTGTATATCGATGCGGAAACCGGCGACTTCTCAGAGTTTTCATTTGATAAAAAAACAGGCACAATATGCGTAATAAATGAAGGAACGAAATTCTTTGACAATATGTCTTTAATGATAAACAAGAATATTTATCGTCTTGATAAAAAAAGTGTAATGAGGTCACTGACCAAAGAAAAAATCGAAAATGAACTTAAAGATAAAAAACAGTATATCATTGAATGTCGTGTAATTTCAAACACCGAACTTGTGCATACACGTTTCACTGTTATGCTGTCAAGCAACCATACACATTTCATTATTGGCGTCGAGAATATCGAAGAAGAGTTAAAAAAAGAACATGAACGGCTGAAAGCGCTGAAAATAGCCAATGAAATGGCTCGCCGTGATGAGCTTACAGGAATAAAGAACAAAAACGCTTTCTACGAGCTTGAAAAGACAGTACAGAACAATATCGACAACGGTCTTGACTATCTGCCCTTTGCTATAGTTGTATGCGATATCAACGACCTTAAACGAATAAATGATTCTCTCGGTCACAAGGCAGGCGATGAGTATATCAAGGCTTCATGCAAGCTAATATGCGATATCTTCTCTCACAGCCCTGTTTTCAGAGTGGGCGGCGATGAATTCGTGGTATTTCTCAGAAGTTCAGACTTTGAAAACCGAGCTTCTCTTCTCGAAGAGTTACATAATCATGTGATCGAGAACCAGAATAAAAAAGAAGGACCTATCATCGCAAGCGGCATGGCTGTTTACAATCCTCAGCACGATAAAATGTTTACCGATGTTTTTGAACGTGCCGATACTATGATGTACGAAAACAAAAAATGGCTCAAAGAAGGTGCTGTCAAGCCGCATATGCACGGTCCCGACAGTCTCGATGCTCCAATACCTTTAGACAGAAAAAAGAAGCTCGATGCACTTTTTGATGCTTTTTCTGTTGTGGCTGAGGACACTTACGTCTATGTATGCGACATGAAGCATGATTATTCACGCTGGTCAAAGGCTGCTGTAAAGATCTTTGGCCTGCCTTCAGAGTATATGCTCGGCGCAGGCGGTATATGGGAAAAGCATATCCACCCTGATGACGTTGAGATATATCATTCGGGAATATCTTCTATCTTCTCGGGAAATACCTTAGGTCATGATATGCAGTACAGAGCAAGAAAGCTCAACGGCGACTATGTTCTTTGCACCTGCCGCGGCGTAGTCATCAGAGATCCCAACGAGATACCCGAGTTTTTCTGCGGCTCTATCCGCAACCACGGTGTACACGGTCATATCGACCCGCTTACAGGTCTCAAAAATCAGTACGGCTTCTTTGAGGATCTTGAGACTAATATGGTCAAGAACATACAGATGCGCATATGCATGATAGGTATAGGAAAATTCTCCGAGATCAACGAGGTATACGGATATCACTTCGGCAATTTCGTTCTCCAGAAATTCGGAAGATATATGTTTGATAACGTTAATAAATCGGAAAGCATCTATCGACTTGACGGAACAAAATTCGCAGTTATGTCCACTCTTTCAGTTGAAGAAATGAACGACAGATACGATAAACTGCGCACACATTTCAGACAGGGCTTTTTCATTGATGATAAGTACATTATCCTTGATCTGAATGCAGGTCTGCTTACGGTAGATAATTTCCTGATAGACGTTCAGACCGTATATGCCTGCCTTAACTTCGCATACGGCGAATCAAAGGTACGCAGACAGGGCGATCTTGTTGAATTCTACAATGACCTCAACGACGAGAACAAGCAGAGGATAGAAAAGCTCCATGTAATAAGAGCTTCCATTATGCAGAATTATCAGGGATTTTACCTGCTGTATCAGCCCGTTGTTGATGCTGTATCGGAAAAGATAATCGGCGCGGAAGCACTTCTCAGGTGGAAGAATGATGAATACGGCATTGTACCGCCCGATCACTTCATTCCTATCCTCGAAAAGGATCCCCTTTTCTTCAAGCTTGGTCAGTGGATACTGAAAACCGCTATACTCGGCGCAAAAGAGCTTATGAAAAAATACCCAGACTTTATAATCAACGTCAATCTTTCATATACTCAGCTTGAGAAAACAAATTTCCTTGATATGGTATTCGATACCCTTGAGGCTACCGACTTTCCTCCAGAGCATCTCTGCCTTGAAATAACGGAGCGATGCAGACTTCTCAACATGGAAATGCTTAAAAACATTATTGTAAATCTGCGCGGAAGAGGCATACTGATAGCACTTGACGACTTCGGAACAGGCTTCTCATCAATGGAGATAGTAAAAGAGCTGCCATTCGATGTCATAAAGATCGACAGAAGTTTCGTTATGAAGATAGAGGACGATCTTAAAGAACGCACCTTTATCAAGACATTTGCAGAAGTATCCTCTACATACGGAGCAAAGGTCTGCGTAGAGGGAATAGAGACAGCAGCAATGAGACATATCCTGCTGAATTATCATGTTCACAGCTTGCAGGGATATTATTATTCACGCCCGATAGAACTTGAAAAGCTGCTCGAAATGGATAACAATAAAAAATAATAATTGCAAAGCAGCATAAACGCATTTTCAGTTCGTTTATGCTGCTTTTTGTTCATTTATAAAACTTTGCAATACAACATTAACAGTATATTATAATAATTATGCAAACTTAATAGTTTTTTTGTGATATAATACATATATATAGCAAATAACATCAAGAAAAGGAGGGGTTCAATGGTTCAAAGTATGCAAATACAATTCTGTGCTTTGATAATCCTTCTGCTTATATGCTACTACTCATTCAAAAGGCAAAGCGTCATACTTGAAAGTATGTGGATATATCGTCAGCTGGTTCTGGTAACTACTTTATGTGTCATAGCTGATCTGTGTTCTATAGATGCCATAATAAATGCTCCCAAAATAGAAGCGGCGATATTCTGTAAGATATATCTTTTATTTGTAATATGGACAAGTTACCTGTCCTTCAATTATATATGCTATGATATTGTAAAACTGCGAAAGCAAAAAAGACTGCGGCGCATTTTCTTCGCCGCCACATTCATACTCAGCATCATACCATTCATGCTGCCGATATACTGCATAAATAAGGATAATGAAGTATACAGCTACGGTCCTGCTGTAATATACACATTCATCGTTGCACCTTTATATATAATCGGTTCTATCATAATGATACTTTTCTTCAATAAACAGATGAACCCCTACCGCAGTCACGCAGCTATGCTATGGATGGTACTCGAGACCGCAGGTGCTACGATACAGCTTTTCAATCGTGAACTGCTTCTTGTAAGCCTTTCAATGGCTCTCGGAATAACCATACTCTTTGCAAAAATGGAAAATCCTGACTCAGGTATAGACCGAAATCTCGGAATATACCGTATCCAGATGCTATATGAATACATAAAACAGCTTTTTGACAACAACAAGCTGGATCAATCATTCATTATCATAAACAACGAAGATATGGAAAAAACCATAGTTTCGGAAGATCTGCTGCTGGAAATATCAAATTACCTGAAAAAGCTGTCAAACGACAAGGTCTTCCGCGGAATATCAAATGATCTTATTGTCGCTTTCCCTGATGACGGTACGCTGGATAAGAAGATGATAGAAATAAAGAAGAGATTTGAAGCAGGCTGGTCTGATAATCAGTTCCCAAATCCGCATTTTATCTCTGTCCCTTCATTGAAGCTTTTCAAAAATATAGCCGAATTCGGCATGGCATACCGTTATTATTCAAATATCGTAAGCGAAAGTCATGACGACTTCTTCGTTATCGACAAGGAAGCTATCCTCAATATGGAGAATTACCGCTCCATGCAGAACGAGATAAAAGCTGCTCTCAGCGAAGAAAGGTTCGAGATATTTCTACAGCCCATATACTCGGTACAGGAGCAGAAATTTGTATCCGCAGAAGCACTCGTGCGTTTGCGCAGCAGCGACGGCAGTATCATAATGCCGAACAAATTCATTCCTATCGCCGAAATGTCGGGACAGATCGAACAGATAGGCGAAAAAGTATTCGAGCTCGTATGCAAACTTATACACGACCACGATATAACCTCTATAGGTCTGCAATACATTGAGGTCAACCTTTCGGTAGTCCAATGCGAGAATCCAGATCTCGCACCGAAGTTTTTCAGGATAATGCATAGATACGGCATTGACGCAAAAAAGATAAATCTTGAGATAACCGAGTCGGGCGCGATAAAGCAAAATGACATACTTCTTGAAAATATGGAGTATCTCCGCAAATATGGCTGCTCATTCTCTCTTGACGACTTCGGTACAGGAGAATCCAACCTGAACTACATATTAAATATGCCAGTTGATATCGTCAAATTCGACCGTACTATGGTCAACGCATATTTCAAAAGTGAAAAAGCAAGAATAATGTTTGAAGCGGTAACAGAGATGATAAAACGTCTCGGTATGCAGATAGTTGCCGAAGGAGTCGAGGAACAGCCTCAGCTTGAAAAGCTTTCCAGACTCGGTATAGACTATATACAGGGATATTATTTCTCAAAGCCTATACCTGTCAGCGAATGCCTCGATTTCGTCCGCCGTAACAATTCCTCCACCTCCAAAATATAGCAAACAGCCGTCCATTTTAGCAATGGGCGGCTGTTTGTGTATCATCTGTTATTTATGCTTTCGGGATAGAGGTCGTGATGAGAAAGTCTCTCCCATGCAAGCTCCTCCCACTTAGTACCCGGCTTGCCGTAATTGCAGTACGGATCAATGGAAATACCGCCGCGTGGCAGGAATTTTCCCCACACCTCGATATATTTCGGAGACATGAGCTTTATGAGGTCTTTCATGATTATATTAACGCAGTCCTCATGGAAGTCGCCGTGATTGCGGAAGCTGAAAAGATAGAGCTTCAGCGACTTGCTCTCCACCATTACCTTATCGGGGACGTATGATATATATATTGCCGCAAAGTCAGGCTGTCCTGTAATAGGACAAAGGCTCGTGAACTCAGGACAGTTGAACTTTACGAAATAGTCATTGTCAGGGTGCTTGTTGGGGAATGTTTCAAGTACGGACGGATCGTAATCCGAAGAATACTTTGTATTGTTATTGCCGAGAAGAGTGATGCTTCCCTTTTCGTTTTCGCTTCTGCCGCTCATATTATTCTCCTTTCATAGCAGGGTCGTGGATACCGTTTGCCTCAAATGCAGCTTTCCTGTCACGGCAGGTGCCGCAGACTCCGCAGGGCTTATCGCCGCCCTCATAGCAGCTCCATGTGAGCTCATAGGGTACACCGAGTTTCAATCCCTTAGCCACTACCTGTGCTTTGTTTATGCCGATAAACGGAGCGACAACTTTAAGCTCGCAGCCGCTTCCGAGATAGATAGCGCGGTTTATAGCGTCATTGAAATCGCTGCTACAATCGGGATAGGCATTGCCTGCCGCATCATCGCTGTGAGCACCGTAGTATATCTCGGTACAGCCGTTTGAAAGAGCGATACTTGCCGCAGATGCAAGGAAAAGTCCGTTTCTGAACGGAACATATGTTGAAACAGGCTTGCCGTCAGTCTTTTCGAGCTGCTCGGCATAGCTCTCCTTGGGGATATCTCCGCTTGAACCTTTCAGGAGCGTACAGTCACTGTCAGCAAAGATGAGCGCAAGGTCAAGCTCCTTATGCTTTACACCGTAATGAGAAGCTATCTTGCGCGCAGCTTCAAGCTCACGGCTGTGCTTCTGACCGTAATAAAGAGAAAGTGCCAGCACATTCTCAGCACCGTATTTATCAACTGCAATAGCGAGACAGGTAGTACTGTCAACTCCGCCGCTAAATAATACCAAAGCCTTCATAGTATCCTCCTCAGTCGAATTTAACAAGGTCTTTCAGTTCTGCACTGTCGCGGAATGCACCCATAAAAGTACCTGTTACTGTCTTTGCATTTGGATTGCGGATACCTCTTGCTGTCATGCAGCTGTGGCTACCGCGTATCATTACTCCCACATCGGGAGTACCTGCTGCTTCGGATATTATCTCGGCAATATCCCTGCCAAGTCTTTCCTGCAATTGCAGACGCTTTGCAGCCATATCACAGATACGTGCTATCTTGCTGAGCCCAAGTACTTTACCGTGAGGGATATACGCAACATTCACGCTCATATCATACATGAGAGCGATATGATGCTCACAGTAGCTAAAAACGGTTATATCCTTCATAACAACAGCACTGTCCATATCGGCATTGTAATCCGCTTCAAATGTCTTTCCGAACATTTCTGCTATCTGATGATTTGTATAGGCAGTTCCCTCAAGTACTTCCTCAAGCATACGGGCAACACGGGCAGGAGTTTCTTTAAGTCCCTCTCGCTCAGGATCTTCGCCTATTGCCTTGAGTATTCCGAGAACATGATATTCTATTGCTTCTCTGTCCATTATACGCCCCTCCTTGAAGGCTCCCAGATAAACTTATGCAGCTGGAGCTGAAGCCTTACACCGTTCATTTTACGCTCTTCCATAAATGTGACTATATCCGCAGGGTCTATCTCTCCGAAAACAGGACTGATATACACATGACAGCGTCCCACAAGTCCGTATTCATCTATTATTTCCGCAGCCCTTTCAAGGTCTTCCATGCTGCCCGATACGAATTTTACTGTATCATGCTCACCGAGAAGGCGGAAATTATCCCTGCACATAAATTCTTCCATACCGCTTGACGGCAGCTTGTAATCCATAGTGAATACGGGACGATACTGCGCATCAGCAAGCCTGCCAAGGTATATACTTCCGTTTGTCTCTATCTCCACACGGCAGCCCTGCTTCATAAGCAGTTCAGCAACCGCATCACATTCCTTTTGCATAAGCGGCTCTCCGCCTGTAAGAGTAACGTTTTCAACTCCTTTTTCAGCCACCCACTCTGCGATCTCCTCAGGTGTCTCGTAGTCCGCAGGAGCAGACTCGCAGTTTGCCCATACGGTATCGCAGTAAGAGCAGCAGAGATTACAGCCTCTGAAACGAATGAATGCAGCAAGCTCACCTGCATGAGCTCCCTCACCGTTAATACTTATAAATTTTTCAACTACAGGAAGCATCAGTTTTCCTCCTCATAACACGCACAATTCTCAGGTGTTTCGTATACTGCAACGCTTTCTACTGGAAGTCCCTCTGCTTTGAGTATCCCGTAGAAATGCTTTGCAAAATTCTCGGCTGTGGGACGGAAGTCCACCTCGATAAGGCGGAAATTCTCGTCATTGAGTGCCGCAAGAGTCGCAGCTTTCAGCGAACCCTTTTCGTATATAAGCACATGGTCAAAGCTTTTTGCAAGAGTACGCACTGCCTTTTTAAAATCGGCGAAATCTACGACCATTCCGCGTTTTTCTCCGCCGGCAGTAAGCTCGCTGCTTTTAACGACCACCTCTATTTTCCAGCGGTGTCCGTGAATATTTGCGCATTTTCCGTTATAGCCTGCAAGGAAATGAGCACTGTCAAATTCCGCAGAAGTTTTCAGTCTGTACATAATATCACCTCATGGATATACGTCGGACGCATCATAACGCCGCCTTATAAAATAAAAAGCGTCTGCCATGAGCAGACGCACCTGTTTCGTAAAAAGAGCGCAGTTCCCTCTGCACTCACAGATGCCCTGGTTTTGTTTAACGACAGGATGGCGCAAACGAACTGTCGGGAAAATACTCCGTTTCATATTATAACATCTGTAGGTGAATATGTCAAGCACAAAAACGAAAACGGTCCTGATATTGCATCAAGGACCGTTTTATTTCAATTAAAGAAGTCTTTTCTTGCGTTTTCTGATGAACACAACAGCTGCACCTGCCAGAAGCAGTAATACGCCTCCTGTTATCTTGAACCATGTTTTACGGAAAAGCAGCCTGAAAATATTGGTGGTAACGAGTATATTCTTATAGTGATACTCCTCCTCATTTCCTGCCATATCCGTAAGAACAACGCATACCTCGCGGGCACTGCTTGAATTCGAGATATTGAATGAACACTCATCATCGTTCAGCCTTGTATTTACAGGCACACCGTCAACATAAACGCGGATATTCTTCAAAACGATATTATCGGAAACAGAAAGACGTGCAGTATAGCTCTCGCCCTTATATGTCCTGTTATCAGCGATATTGATAGGTATACAAAGAGGCTTTGTCTTATCGACACAGAACGATACCTCTGCATTCTTTTTGTCAGAGTCGCTTACATTGACGTTTCCTGCTTCATCATATGAATGGATAGAAACAGTGTATCTTGCATCGCTGTCAAAATTACGCGAGAAGATATTATAGATATATCTTGTCCATTCATCAACGCCGCCCTTTACTTCAACTGTATAATCAAGACCTTCTCTGAGCTCCAGCATTTCCGAATCCTTTGTGATGAATACAGTGTTCTGTTTTGCATGTTTGTCTGCATTATACTCAGTAATGATAATGTCCTTCGGACTTGAGATATATCCGCCGTTAAGCTCGGCTGTATCCTTTGCGAGGGTAAATGTCGAACCAAATCTGTTGACAGAAAATCTGAATTTCTTTTCTATCTTATTTGAAGCATTATCCTCGGCAGTTGCCTTGATCGTATAGATATCATCATATTCGGGCTTGTTAGGGATATTATCAAAGACGTACTCATAGCCGCCGTTCTTCTCTGTAAGTTCACCGCGGACATTAGTGACCTTGCCTCTGTTTGCACCCTCAAGCTCTACCTTTATGGTCTCTTTTTTGATATTCGGATCATCGAAACGGATACTCGGACGTATTTCCTTGCTGTTATTTGATCTGCTGATACTGTCAAAGCTTACTGTAGGCTTTTGGGTATCTACACAGAAGCTTCCGCTATATGTATCAAATGAATTTCCTGCCTTGTCTCTGCCCGATATGCTCAGCTCGTAATCACCGTTCTGCTCAAATGTAATAGTTGAAACATAATCATTTCCGACCTTTGCCCAGCCTGAAGCCTTCGGGAAATCACCTGTCCTGTTATCATACGTACCAGATACCGTGATCCTCTTGGGATCGAAGTTTTCCTCAGATATCCTTAATGTAGCTGTAACGCTGCTGTTAAAGTAATGCTGGGCTGACGAACTCTTGTCAAAGCTGACATTAAGAACAGGTGCAGTACCGTCAATGATGAACTCTTCCGATTCATAAGTATCAGCTTTAAGGTCGCCCATGTCTCTGCAATTGACAGTAAGCTTGTATTTGCCGTCTTTTTCAACTGTCACCTCTGCACTGTACTGTGCAGAATCTGTTCCCTCAGTACCGCCTGAGAGAATCCATGTAGGCTGTAATCTCTGACCATTGAGCATTACCTCTGCAAGTGAAGGATCGAAATTGCGCTCTGTAACAGTTATGACCGCTTTTCTGCCTGACTTGAAAATATTCTTGTATTCACTGTCTGACGAGCTGTTTCCGTCAGCAAATGCTACTCTTATCACAGGCTTGACAGTATCAATGCTGAATGTCTCCCATGCTGTATCGTCATAGTTGGGATTTCCTGCTCTGTCGTTCATTCTCAGTGAGATACTGCTTCCGTTTGAATTGCCTGAAATAACGATATCTCTTGTTACCTCAGTAACAAGGTTATTTTCCGACTTGTCTCTGTTTATATTCCATGCGTCCGCATCAGTATCCTCTGGATCACCGTTCCTGTTTATGCCAAGTCTTGTTTCGGCTTCACCCGAAACGCTTGTAAATACATCAGCTATACCCGAGAACGAATCTCGTACAGTAAGCTGTGCATGGACATCGGAATTATATAGCGGCAAACCATTTTTATCCTTATGACTTGTCGGCGGAAGAACTATGGATACATGATCTTCCTCTGAATGTTTATCACTGTTTTCGGTAACGATGCCTAAAGTTTCTGCGATCAGCGAGCTCTTGCCCACATTATCCCATGCAGTGATCTTTGCAAAGCCCTTGAAGTTCACAGGCACTCTAAGTTCCCATGCATCGCCCGAACGATGTGCGCTGACAGCATCTCCGACAGGATATCCGTCCTTGTCAAAGAGATGAGCCTTTACCTCAGCAATACCCGCGCTTGGCGATCTGTCATCGACTCTTACTCTTATCACAGCTTCACCGTCCGAGAAAGCTTCAAATCTGAAAGCTCTGTCCCTGCGCAGTATATCCGTACCGTTTGTATCAGCACCTGCAACAGTGGGAGCATCAAGGTCAATGTATACTCTCTCCTCAGATACCTCACTTTCAAGGTCTGCATTATCCCTTACAAAGAACTTGACACGGATACTTCCGCTCTCAGGCGAATTATTGTATCTTCCGTCCTCTTCTCTTCCGAGCCTGTGTATGCCGCTGCATATCTGCACCTTGTATTTACTATCTGCGGCACATTTCAGGTATACGTTGAAGCTGTCCTGCTCCTCGCCTTTTCCAAAAGAAATATAGTATTTTCCTTCTTTAAGGAGCTTGATGTCGATATTGTTTTCCGAGATGAGCAGCGGATAGCTTACGCCGTTTACTTCAACAAATATCCTGTATATTCCCGAGCATTTATCAGGATTTTCATCAGCCGCATATAAATTCAGCTTGATATCCTCATAACTGCCGTACCATTTTTTGATGATAGTATTTTCTCCGTCTCTTATCTCCTGAGTATGTACCTTTGATACATCGGAAGCGTCAGTGATACTGCTTAAAGGTCTTTCGGTATCAAATATGAGATTGATCTTTTTATCCCCTGCATCTGAACTGAGAACGGCACTGTTATCCACATTATCAGTAGCTTTGATGCTGAATGAGCTCTTGAGGTTTTTGCCTTCGATATCATGCTTATCTATCATCATACCGAAGCTTTTTCCATCATCATTGCGCCACATACGCTTTGCAGAACCGCTGTCATCGCCGACATACCACTCTGCGCCCTTTACTCCCGAGCCTTCAGAATCGCCGTAAATATCATTTACAGCCGCATTGATGATAGTGCCCTCTTTTACGACGTAGTTCATTTCGCCGTCAGCACCTGCTATAGGTACAGCATTTATCACCTCTAATGACTCAGCTGAGATAACAGGAGGCGCACAGTCCATATGCACATTGATAGTATACATCTTTTCAGTATCAATGCCCGAATTGCCGCTGTTATCGACTGCATAGACATCGACTGAATCATTTATTATGGAATTTTTATATGCGTCATCAGGCTTTAAAGTTACCTTGAAAGTCTGCGACTCTGTATCAAATGTAAGTGACGGCACCGTCTTGTGCGTATTCTTTGCACCTGCCAAAGCTTTTTTATAAGCACTGACATGATTCTCCAGCTTTGCAGCCGCCATAGCGATCTCCGCAGCCTCATCGGAAGTGTTCTCGTTCTTTGAAAGTTCAGTGATCTTTGTGGAATAATAATCATTCAGCTCTTTGCAAACGCCGTTCTTTATAAGCTTTTTATAATAGTTATAGCTATCGCCCTGATCAGAATACTTTGAAGGATCGACTTCCGAAAGATCAACAGTACTTAATAATTCAACAAGCTCTTTTTCAGTCTTTCTTACCGCAGCATTTTCAATATAGACATTTATGGAAGCAGTATCGCTCCAGCCGCCCTCAGGTCTGTCAAATCTGTAATCACCCACGATAACGGAAGCTATCTCCTGCTTGTTTACAGTAGGAGCATTTATGAACTTCTCATATACATCGCGTATTTCTTTTTCCTCATAGAATACAGTATCATTCTCGGGTATCGGGCATTCCTCTCTGTCATGGATATCAAGAGTAAATACCGCACCTTCTTTTCCGTACCATTTGTTCTCATAATGTTCCTCAGTACCTGAAACAGTCGGTGCATTTTTATCGTTGTAGAAACAGATACTGTCGTCAATTCCGCTGGAAAGTCCGTCAGCGTCCTTGATAATGTTCTTAACGAGGATAAATACAGGATCTTTGATGACTTTGGAAGTGAGCTTGAATTCTCTTTCATCTGCGTCTATAGAAAACTTTGAAGAGTGCAGACCAGAAGCGTCATTTCCCTTGAAGTAATCATAACTTATAACGCTGCTGTCAAATGAAGCAGGCAAAGTCATAAGAGTCTTTATCGGCGTGTCGCTGTCAATAGAGAAGCAGCTGCCGCTTCTGAGGGATATATCCTGAGAAGGCGCGAAGGTGTAGCTTCCGAACTTGGTAAACTTTTTGTATTTCAGTTCGATATCGTTTTCCCCGGGAAAATACGGTATCTTGCAATAACCAACTGCATTTTCGCCGCTGATATCGGAGTACATCTTTCCAAGATCCACATTATGATGACCAAAGTACTCATAGCAGTCAAGGTAATAGTTTCCGAGCTCAAGGTACGGAACACGGAAGAAATACGTACCGTCAGTTCCCTTTTCGACGTGGAAGTAACGTGTTGTCTCTCTGTCACTTGCTCCGTCAAATGTACTTTTTACACATACATTCCAGTTTACGCCCGTAACAACGAACTGCGCGTCATTGCTGTATCTGAACTGTTCAAAAGTAAGAAGATCGCTCATCTTGAAGAAATCATTCTCCACCTTGAAAGCCTTGGATTTTGAACCGTCATATATGGAAAGAGCCTGTTTATCCTTGGCTTCTATCCTGAGATCATTTATTTCCTTCCACTTAAATCTTCTTTCGCCTGTCTCCTTGTCTCCTCTGAACACCTTATAATTGCCGGAGATAGTGATACTGAAAAATCTTGGCGAGATGATGTAGCTTGCCCCTCCGAAAGAGAGTCTGTATTCATCATTTCCGATACTTTCCGATTTGAAAGAGATCGGACGCTCCACAATTACTATCCTTGCCTCATCACTTTCGATGAGAGTATATTCATCATGTGGTTTTACTGTGATCTCAGAGCCGTGTTTGCAAAATCCGTCCTCAGGTATGCCCGAAATAGTGACATTTACAACATCAGCCGCCACCTCTGCCTTATAATAAGCGTCATATTCAAGCGAATTTCCCGAAGCAGACTTCCTTCTGTATTCGGTTTTTTCGATGCTTACCTTTTCAGCTGACGGAACTTCACCGCTGTTTACAGTTATAGTACCGCCGTTCGTACCGTTGTAATCGCAGGCAGGCGTACTCTTGGCAAATATTCTCTTTGCCATGACATAAAAATCTGCTTCGGGTATACCTCCGTTGACAACAACAGTATAAGTTTTCGTGTTCTGTGGAGTAGTAGTTGTAGTTGTAGACGTTGTAGACGTTGTTGTAGTAGAAGTTGTGGTAGTAGAAGTGGTAGTTGTACTGGTAGTAGTTGTTGTAGTTGTAGTTGCAGTCGAAGTTGAAGTAGTGGCAGCATCCGTTTTTTCTACCTGTGCAACTTCTTTTTTCTTTCCGTCGCTGTCGTCTGAAAGATCTACAGAATCACTTTTCAGTGTACCTATAGAAGATACAGCTGCCGAAGCAGGCAAAGTGCCGAAAGAATTTGCAACAATAACGAGAGCCGCCGTAAAAGCTATTTTCTTTTTAAAATCAAAGATACCGTTATTCACTTTGACTTCCCTCCCTTTTTAACAACAAAAACCACTGCCGCTCCGATCACGAGCAGCGAAGCTGCAAGTACAGGAGCAAACATATTTCTGTTTCTTCCTTTTTTCAGATCACTCTTCACCTCATCAGCAGAACTTGTCTCCGCAGAAGAAGTGACAGCAGCAGTTGTTTGTGTCTCAGATGATCTGTCGCTGCTTGTTGAGCTGACTGTAGATGTGGTTTTGGCAGCAGTACTTGTTGAAGAAGTTACAGTTGTTTTGCTTTCCGCAGTTGTAACAGCAGGAGCTTTTTCTCCCGTATCCTCTGCTTCTGCCGCAGGCTGCTGAGCATTGTGTTCTTCTTCATTACTGCCGCTGTCTGACTGATCTTCATGATATTTGTCCGTAACGGTTATGCTTCCGCCGTTAAGAGCAGAAAAGCATTCCCTACCGAACATAGCATCATTACTGTTATAAGTAAATATCATCACCTCAAAATCTCCTGCACTGTCAGGCATTGATATGCCGTATTCACCAGCAGGGGTATTTTCAGGTATACTGACTCTCAGAGCACCTATCTCGCCGTTGTCGGTAAACCTACTCCTGCCCGAGACTTCAAAACAGGCGGAGATAGTATTTCCCGAGTCATAGCAATTATAGATATTGACTCCCGTAAGCTTCTTTGCTTTTGCTGCTACCTCATAATCACCTGCAAAACTAAGTCTGTTGTCGAGTTCAAACAGTACATTAAGTGACACGAAACCGCAGTTATTGTTTATACTGACAGGTAACTCAACGATAGTATCTCCGCTGAGCTGAGACCTGTCTATCTCGCAGCTGCCCACGCTCACTTCTATATCAGAAGGAGCTTCATATTCTGCTTCTGCGCAGAAACACACACATGACGGCAGCACAGCCATAGCCGCGGCGAGACCTATGACAGAGTTTACAAGCTTCATTTATTTCTCCTGTTATCGTCAATAACATCGGGATCGGCGTTAATGACGATTATATTCCTTATTATTCTGAAATCGTTTTCTTTATCCTTATTATTTCCCACAACTATGGTATCGCTTATCTCTTCCTGTTTTTTCCTGCCAACAACAACAGTTATCATGCTGCTGTCGAGCTCTTCATCGGCAGGACCGAGAGCATCAGCGTTCTCGTTCAAAGTGCGTATGCTCATTGCCGCAGAATGAACCTTGTCCGAAGGTTCTGCCGGGCTTTTTCTTGATCTTATCTCGGATACCGTATTTGAGATGACCTTGAATCTCGCCGCCAGCATAAAAGCTGTAAGCAGGAGCACAATGCCGATCCCAAGAAATATCTGAGAGATGATCTGCCATTCAAAAGATGTCATATACTTCCTCCCTTTATTCAGAACCGTTTATGCTCTCGATGACTCCGTTATAGTAATTAAGTATATATTCCTTGGCTTCCGCAGCCGAGTCATCAGCGGCATTGAGTTTTTCCGTCTTATTCCTGATATCTTCAAGAAAAGCCTTTTGTTCCTTGTATGATATGCCCGACTTGGCAAAGTCGCTCATATTTGAATTTTCCAGATTGAGAAGAGTCTTATAAGTTTCGAGTATTATTATCTCAGAGCCTGCATTTGCCTCATCAACAAGCTTGTTCAGATCGTTCATGCTCTTCCACAGATCCTCCGAGTAATTCTTTTTGAGCAGCTCATTCTCCTTTTTCTGAGTCTGAGAATAGAAATCACCGATAGTGCAGTATACCTGAGCTATCTCGTATTTGTCGGGCTCACTGCACTTGAAGTCGGAGGTCTGAGCTTCTCTGAACCATTTTACGGAAGCGATCTTGCCTGATATGCTTCCGTTCTGCTCAGAGCTTTCACCTTCATTGCCGTAAAAATAATAATACCAGTAAAGTATGCCAAGCTCATAGGCGATCTCCTCGTACTTAGGTGACTGTTTGAGCTGATTGATATTCTCATTTATAAGTGCAAGTATCTGTTCCGTCTCTTTTGCATCAAATACCATGTCATTCTTATATAGCTCGATAAGCTTGAGATAAGCGTCCGCGTAAGAACCGTCGGCATTTATAACGTCCTCAAAGGCTTCCGACCTTGCGTAATACTCGCCTGTATTCTCTGCCTTTTCAACAAGCTTGTTGAAATCCTCGCTTCTGCTCTTGTTTGCCATTATATTTGCAAACAGCGATATACCGAGGCATAGCACTGCAAATCCGGCAACTATGCTTGTCGCACGAAGATATGTGTGATTATCGGTCTTTTCAAGCTCTTCATAGAGCTCATCGCAGGAGCGGTATCTCTTTGACTTATCCTCGTTCACGCACTTGCGTATTATCCTCACAAGACCTGCATTAGTGCCCTTGTCGAACACAAATCGCTCCGCAGAGCTTACGAATTCGCCGTTTGCCGAAACATTCTTGGGCTTTTTGCCTGTGAGCATATGGTACATAGTAGCACCTATATTGAAGATATCGGTCTGTTCGTCAAGTTCCTGCTCGTAGAACTGCTCAGGCGAAGCATAAGCAGGCGTATAGGCAAACGCACCGCTTCGCCTTTCAATAACAGAACCGAAATCAATAAATTTCAGCCTTCCGAACTTATCAGGTCTGCGTGAGTTCTCAAAGTCCTCCTCATTTCTCACGACCATGATATTATCGGGCTTCATATCGCTGTGTATAAGACCGCACTTGTGGATAAATGACATAACACGGCAGATATCTTTTGAGTACCTCAGCATGGTCTTATGACGGAAAGGTCCGTATGCAAGGAGCTTTTCCATAGAAACGCCGTTGATATAGTCCTGAACTATATACAGCGCGTCGGGATCGTTGTCGATGATCTCGATTATATTAGGGAAAAAGGAGTTTTTAGCGTCCTTTTCATAGAATTCCTTGATAAGCAGAGACTCCTGCCTTGCATTGTAAGCATCTGTGCCGTTAGTCTTCATGACCTCCTTAACAGCACGCTGAGCATTATTTGCCTTCAGATCGACAGCACGGTAAACGACCGATGTACCGCCTTTGCCCGCAACATTGACGATCTTATATCTGTTTTCAAGGACAAAGCCTTTATTTAGCAAATAGATCTCCTCGCTTTCAGCAGAGTTTTACCAATAGGGCGGTGATATTGTCTTTTTCTCCGCGCTGTATGACCTGATCCTTCAGCTTTTCGAGATTTGACTTCATAGTTTTCTCGTCTTTGTTTGCAGAGGGACTAAGTGCCTTGTGTATCTCCTCAGATGATATCTTTTTTCTGAACCCGTCCGAACACAGCATATACACATCACCCTTACTGTAGGGAGATATGCTGTAATCGTATGAAGTATCATCAAGACCTGCACCGATACAGTTTGTGAGCTGATTCTGTCTCGGATCTTTCTCAGCCATTTCCTGAGTGATGATACCGTCCCTTACCTCCTGAGCAACTACGGAGTGATCGGAGGTGAGAACTTCTATCTCATCGTTGGTTATCTTGTACAGACGGGTATCACCCACATGAGCAGTAAGCACGTTACCGAACTTTGGAAGTATGAGCAACCCCGTAAAGGTAGTAGCCATATCTGAGGAATGTCTGTCCGCATAATCGTTTATGCGCTCATTAAGCTCATGGAGACGATCATCAAGAGACTCCCTTATTTTAAGGATTGAGGCAGAATTTCTCATAAGCTCCGCAAAATCAGCTGCAAACCATTCGTTTATGCGCTTGCAGACGTAACCGCTTGCCTTTTCGCCTGCCGAAAGACCGCCTACACCGTCGCAGACAGCTCCGAAGAATATCTTTTCGCCGTCGTACTCAGCTTCCGAGATAAAAAGCGAATCCTGATTGACCTTTCTTACAGCACCCTCGGTAGTCACATAAGAAAAAAAGTATTCCATGCTGCCTCACCGTCAGCTTTCTTCAAAGAATGTATAGCCTATGCCGTGGTACAGGAAATTACAGCCCGAAAAGACGCTTATCCTGTCGCCTACAGCCACTTCATCGCCCTCAACGCTCAGGGACTGACAGGAAATATTTTCAATAAAAATACTGTGTCTGTTTTTGGTATTATCCCGTCCCACTATCATGCCCGACAATTCAGCACAGGTGAAAGGATAAACGAAAACAGGTATCCTCTCCTTGCTTGATGAATTGATGATATAGGCAAGTTTTTTCATATTTGCCTTCTGCTGAGAAACTTTTTTCGCATCTGTTCCCTTATCGCCCACTAATACCGTAGCCGAATCCGTATCATTGACATTGAATACGAAAGGGATATCGCATATATATATTACATCGCCGCTGCTGATCTTTTCCTTTATTATTCGCTCGCCGTTCTCGGCATAGCTGTTGAGGAAAGTACCGTTTGCGGACTCTTTATCTTCTACATAGAAAGTACCGTTTTCATAGCTTATTACAGCGTGTACCTTTGAAACAGTGCCCTTATCCGTAAGAGCAAGGTCATTGCCTGCACGGCGACCTATAGTAAACGGGAAATGGTCAATAGGTATCTCCCTGTTATTTTCATCTTTGAGGAATGCAGGACACTCCGAAACGCGCTTGCGGCTCACAAGGATAGTATGATCTCCGTCATCGTCATCAGCTGATGCTCCTGCTTTCTCAGCCGCAGCAGGCTGAGGCTTTTCCTCTTCATTTATATCAGGCAGCATAAGCACATCATGCAGCATCTTATAAAGCTGTGTAGGCGAGATGAAGCCGCTTTTGTTCTTGGGATTATTGACATATTCCTCAAGGAAGTAGTTATACTTCTGCATAACAGCACCGTTTGTAACGGTAAAGCTTGCATTCTTGTTTACCTTCATAAGAAATTTTGCGGTATTCGCACATTTATAGCCGTTATTCACAAGCGGAAGATAAGCCACGTAAAGCTTCTGCTTTTCAACATTATAGAAAACGTTCTTCGGATCACTTAGCAGTATATTGTCCACAGGCAGACCTATGTCAACGCAGTGCTCCAGTATCTTCTGGAACTGACTGATGATACCGAAATACTTATCCTGTGTCATAGTCTGCTTGACATATTCCGAAAGGGCGGTCATATTGGTAACATTGTATTTCAGTACATTTCTTGTTGCAGTTTTCTCCCATCTCACGCTGAGAAGCCCCTTATCCGAATTCTCATTTATGAGCTTGAGTTGATCTTCGTTTATCTGATCCTTCTTTTTCAGACCTGCCTGCAAAAACGTATCGCAGCTCTGATAAAGAAGCTTGGTTGTAATTCCTGCCATTTCCTCACCCCTAAGTGAAATAAAGCGCGTTTGCTCCGCACATAAAATATTTTATAAAATGCTGTCACACTAATACCTGATACCGTAAACAATCAGTGTGATACATACAAATTTATTATACCACTTCATAAAGGTTTTGTCAATATTTTGAATAACTTTATAGCAGAACTAAGCACAATATTGAAAAAAATACCGAGTTATGATATACTTTATTCTGTAAGGAGGAGAAATACATGAAATATGACATCTCACTGAACACACTCTGTGCTGACGACTTTATAAGACTTTTCAGTTCGGCTGGCTGGGGAGAGCCTGAGCGCGAGCTTGTAGAAACTTCGCTTAAAAACAGCTATGTTACATTCGCTGTAAAGAACGGCGAAAAGGTCATTGCTATGGCAAGACTTATCGGCGACGGCGGAATGGCATTTTTCCTCAAAGACCTTATTGTTGCCCCTGAGTATCAGGGAGAAGGTATAGGAAAGTCGCTTCTGAAATATATCGAGGACTATATCCGCAGTCAGCTGAAAGAGGGCTGGTGGTCTTATCTTCAGCTTATGAGTGCCAAGCATAAAGACGAATTCTATCTGAAATGCGGCTTTAAATCACACCCACACGAGCACAGCGGTCATGGATTTACAAAAATAATAAAAAAGGAAATGAATAATGGCTAAAATTATAATGACCTGCGGCAGGATATGCAGCGGCAAAAGCACATACGCTCACAAACTCAAAGACGAGCTTGGCGGAGTTATACTCTCTATCGACGAGCTTATGCTGGATATTCTCGGCGGTGAAACAGGTGACAAACATGATGGATTCGTCATGCGAACTCAGAAATACCTTTATAAAAAGTCCGCAGAGATAGTATCTGCTGGAACTGATGTTATACTTGACTGGGGCTTCTGGAAGAAGTCCGAACGAGACTTCGCCCGTGAGTTTTACCGCAAACACGGTATTATCTGCGAATTTCACTATATAACTGTCGATGATGACGAGTGGAAAAGACGTATCGAAAAACGCAACGCAGAAGTGCAGAACGGACGCAGTGACGCTTATTTTATAGACGATGGGCTTGCAGCTAAGTTTGAGGAGCTGTTTGAAGTGCCCGACCAAGCTGAAATGGATATATTGATATAAAAAGAAGCCCCTTATGCAAAGGGGCTTCTTTCGTCATAAAAGCTTCTATATCTGTTTTGCAATTACAAAGAAGTCTTTTATTTCGCCGAATTAACGGCATCTATATAAATTTTACTTTAAGGAGGAGTAAAACTGAAACTATATCAGTTGGGCTTGGGATTATTGAATTTGCCCACCTTCCATGAACCGTCAGGCTGGATAACTACTGAAAAATCATCTGTTTCTGTGTATGGCTCAAAGTCCCCTTCGAGATCAACGTGACGGAAATCGCTGTAATGTCTTTCAACTGTGAAGAATATCTCGTCGTCTGTCTGACGCTGTACTTCTGTTACCTTTGCACTTTCAAGGTAAAGGTCAACACCTGCGTTGCCTGTGAGCCAGCATAACTTACCGTCATTTATTGGATACCATTTGTTTATTGTCGCATCGTTCTCAGCATATCTGTCGCTGAATGTTTCATGATACTGAGCGCGTAATTCGTCAAGAGTTATATCGTATACATAGGAAAGAGTGCGACCGTCAGGACCTGTAAAGCAGTTCATAGTATCAATATTGAAGTACTGCGGAGCTGAACGTCCGAATTTGAAGTCGGCTTCGATAGCCTGATCGTAGAAATTCTGTGCCTTTGCGATAAGCTCTGCATTTTCTGTATTGCCTGCTGAAGCTGTGTTGCTGTCATTATTTGATACTTCGGAAGTATCATCTGTACTTACATAGATAGTAACAGTTGAACCCTTAGCAACTTCAGTATCGGCAGCAGGCTCTGTTTTTACAACTCCGCCGATTTTGGCTGTAGTGCCTGGAACTGAAACGGTTTTAACATTAAGTCCGAGTTCGCCGAGCTGCATTATTGCATCTTCACTTGTTGCGCCATCGAGAAGCGGTATCTTTACCTTTTCAGCATTTGTCTGAGCTTTCTGATCTGCCCATACCTTATGGATAAGATCGTCATATGGTTCATCAAGTGTTATTGTTTCACTATATATAACGCCATCACAGAATACAAAGCCTTCTGCTGACCATAATCCTTTATTAGCATATTCATCGACTTTGTAATACCTGCGTTCTTTACCATTATCATATACTGCAACGTCTTCATTTGAATTATAATATTCGATCTTGTACGAATTACCATTGTTATATATGAACAATGTATGGTATTCGCCGTCAAGCTCGGGTTCCTCTGTTAATTCTGTCCATTTGCCCATGTTGAAAAGTTCTGCCAGATGTTTTACCGAATCTTCATCAAATATAGCGATTTGTGGGAATATATCAGAATTTGTCAGACGAACCTTATCATTGGAGATATCTCCGAAAGGGCAGCCCTCCTCAACAATTGAAGCAGGCTTAGTTGACGGGCTTGTTGCAGGATCTGTTACTACAGGGACAGGATCGTTACTATTGAAGCTGTTCTTGTTCTTCATAAAATACATTCCGCCTGCAACAACGCCGCCTGTGAGTACCAGTGCAGCCGCAACAGCTGTGAATTTCTGCCATATAGGCTTTCTGTACTGCTCTACGCCTGATACTTCGATATTATCTGTATTATTACTTTCTTTGGTTCTTTCATTATATATCTTTCTGCTCATAGCGAACATCCTCTCCATTTCTTCATCGGAAGCAGGACAGTTTTCAGCGATTCGTTTCATTGTTTCATTGTCTGCGTTTTCAAGCATTGTAAGATCAAACTCCTTATCGTTCATAACTGTACCTCCTTTAAAGTGTTATATTCATAGCGGTGAGTTTTTCCCTGAGCTTTTTCAAAGCGCGGCTGCATCTCATTCTTACAGCTTCGGGAGTCAATGACACTTTGTCTGCTATCTCCTGTGAGCTTCGCATGAAGAAATATTTCTGCATTATAATAGTTGAATCGGGTTCGCCGAGAAGTGATATACAGTTCATAAGGCTGGTTCTTAGTTCTTTTTTCTCATAGTCTGCTTCTGTATTTTCGGGAGCTTCCTGTTCGGGTACGTCCTCGTCATCAACAGAAACAAATGTAAATCTTTTTCGTGTCAGCTTCCTGTACATATCGGCAGCCTTATTGCGGGCAACTGTTCCGATAAAACCTGAGATATTTTCGCCTTCTGCCTTGCTACTGTCATAATGAATGTAAACATCAGCAAAAACATCTCCTACACATTCTTCAATATCCTCACGGCTTGCGCAGCTGCGCAGACGGCTGAAAACTATGGTGTATACATAGTTGAAATACTCTTTGAATACTATACGCTGTGCTTCTTCCTTTGATCGGTCCGAAGCTTTTTTATACTCTTCATGTGTCATATGGATCACCTCTTATGTAAAGCTTTAAGATGCATCGTGTTGGCTTTCATAATATCTATTCTCCCTTTGGAACATAAACGTAACAGGTTTAGAATTATTTTTTTATTTTAATTAATATCTTTCATTGAACGCAGTTCACTGCAATAATCACATTATACATCATCGAGAGTTAAAAAGCAAAAAACACCGCCGAGAATATTTCCCGACGGTATTTTATATATGTTATCATGTTTTCTATATTTTTCAGTCTTAGTTTTCTTCGAGCTGTGTAACAGCACCGATGAATACAGGAACGTTGTTTTTGTCAACGATCATGTATACGAAAGGTCTGTTGAGATCAATATTAATTTTCCTCTTCATAGGCTCAAAAGCAGTTGCTTGCACCATCATTACAGCTGTTACAGCAGCAGCCTTTGTTCCCTTTTCTGTTAACTCGATCTTTGTCTTGTGAAGAACATCTCCTATATAAAGAGGCTGTGCTCCGTCAACTGTAAGGTCGTTGATCTTTGAGAAGTCAGCAAGCTTATCATTGAAAGCATCTCCCATACCCATATCAATGAGAATCTCCTTGAGGCTCTTGCTGTAGTTGTACTTAAACTTGGGCATCGTAACGTTAAGCTCAACTGTGCTCGGATCTTCACACTCCTTGAGGTCTTCCATAAGCTTTTCAGCATCGAGATCGTTTATATAGTCAACGATATTCTTTTCTCTTGGAAGAATACCTACGAAGCTGTACTCTCCATTCATATAAGGCTTTTTGAAAGCGTCAGCGTCACCAAGATTGAAATACTCTCTTTCCTCGTCTGACATTTTCTCTATTTTGTGCTCAACGCCGTTGAGATCGGTGAACTTTCCGTCATAGGCTTCACCGAAAGGTGACTGCCACTCAGCTTCAAAGTAAAGGGTATTAATGAGCATCATCATTGCTGTCTCATATTCTTTAGGGTCAAGATCTCCCTTATTAAGAAGAGTTGGTATCATGCCTCTGGTGTTTTCGCTTACCCAGCTGTTTACATCATCAACTGTAGTATCATCAAACTTTGACTTATATACCTCAGAGTTGTAATACTTCTTGTTTTGTTCAAGGAACTCGTCCAGCACCTTGAATGTCGGATCATCTTTGAACCAGATGGAATTAGCTGCCAGTAGCTTCAGCTTCTGCTCATCGGGAAGATTTGCAACGTAGTAAGCCATATACTCATTGAGTTCATCAAGAGTCATACCGTTTCCGAGAACGGCTTCCATTTGCTCCAATGTCTTTTTGTCAGCACCGTTTGCTGTCATAGCAAGGGCTGATGATATGGAGAGAGGTGAGATAAGGAGATTTTCCTCACCCTGCTTAGTAGGATCAAAGGCTTTTTGGAGAATATCTATACCGAACTTCATCTCAGCCTTGGCAAATGCTTCGTCAGTAACTTTACCCTCAGATGCCTTTATATCCACCTGATCGGTAAGACGTATGCTGCCGACCATAGGTGCTCCGTAGAACTTGTCTATCTTTCCGAGTATATAATCGGATACCAGCTGGAGATCAGCTTCGTCCACCACATCGTTCTGGTCTATATCCGCGTTGAGGAAAAGCTCTTTTGAAAGCGGATTTTTTTCGGGATCGCTGATATATTTTCTGTAGCTGATAAGGTCAAAGGAGTCAATCACTCCGTCATCGTTGATATCGCCATAATAGTTGATACCTGGTGCTTTTACCTGAGTGATATCATTTACCCAATATCTGCTGTGGTCTTTTCTTTCGTCTCTTTCGTTCAGTTCCTCATCTGTAAGGCGCAGCGCAGGATAGTCCTCACTTGATGTGAATTTGATCGTGGCAATTGTACCTGGAGCAAGCTTATCGAGCATAGCCCTGTTCGAGTCTGACAGCTCACCGAAAACAGGATCTATCCAAAATTCAAGTACATTGGAATATGACCATGTTGAATAATATCCGTCTGTTTTGAGAACGACCTTAAAGTTCGCAGGTTCATCGTATTCTACGTTATAAATATAAACATCTTTGAGTTCATATTCGTATTTATCCATTCCCTCAAGCGGATCCGGTCTGTGATCATCTTCGGCAGAAGCTGAGAATGTCGGATAAATTCCTTTCGGAGAAATACCGCCTACAGCTCCGAGAGCCAGTGCAAAGCTCAGGACACCTGCGGTAACTTTGGTGAGTTTTTTCATGTTTTCCATAGTGAATTACTCCTTTCATAATTGGATATTTTACGGAACATTTTCCATAATAACAGTATAACATCACGTATTTCCCATGTCAACGAAACATCTGCATTTTCTGCACAAAATAGGCAAAAAAGGCATATTGTGCTCAGCAGTTGAACATAATGCCGAAATAAATCAGCGGACCAATTCCGTCCCCCTCGTAATAATACACAAGAGAACTGAGTGTTATTTGTGCAGATATACAAAGCTTCGTGAATGAAAAACTATATTACATTATTAGACGTATGAAAAAGTGAAAACTCTCAGTGAAAATGAAAAAAACTCAAAAAAAGCTCCTGCTAAACAGGAGCTTTGATCTTATCAATGATAGTAAGAGTCGATACCGAAATATTCTTCAAGCGTGAGACCGCTTGCGTGGATAGGATAGGACATATCTGTTCCGACATAGCGGATATGCCATGATTCGTACTGATAGCCTGTAATTCCCTGCTTGCCCTGTGGGTAGCGGAGGATAAATCCGTACTCGTGGCAGTGATTTTCGAGCCATATAGCCTCGGGAGTGCCTGCAAAGCTGTCATCTATCTGGTTTACGTCTATTGCAAGACCTGTCTGGTGCTCGGAATAGCCTGCTCTTGCGGAATATGTATCTGCCGCAGCCTGTCCGTCACGTGCAACGTAATTGTTGTATATCTGAGCCTGATAGTCATATGAACGGAAGCCTGATGAGAGCCATATATTCAGTCCCTGCTGTGCAGCTGCGTTCTGGAGCTTGTAGAACTGATTCTGACAGGTTGCATCAAGTCCGGGATTGAAGTCGGAAGGCAGGCTGTAGCTCTTATTTGCTATGAGTACCCCCTGAATATAAGTCAGACCATCATAACTATACTGTGTAGGAGCTGGTCCGTAGTTGTAATCGTTAGGTGTTGGGGCAGTATCACTTAATACTCCGTTTGACTGCTGAGGCGCAGGCTGATTTGAAGCCTGCTCTCCGCCGCCTGCGGGAACTGCCTGCTGCTGAGCTTCAGTTGCAGTTTCAGTATATGTATTCTGAGCAGCTTCTGTTGTGCTTTCTTCTGTAGCTGCACTTGTTACTGCAACAGTAGTCGTCGCATCCTGATTTTCATCTGTAGTTGTAACAGCTGTTGTTGAAGCAGTTACAGCTGCTTGGGTCGTTGTTTTTGTATTGTTACTTGGCTGTCCTTCAACTATCTTTCCGCAAGATGCAAATGAAAGAACAGCTGCAAGAGCCATAATAGTTAATATTCTCTTTTTCATTTTTACTCTCCTCTTTCAAAACTTTTTGCTCTGTATGAGCGTTTCTGTAATAATAATCGAATCACCATTACATTTTGCTACACAAAAATACATATTTTTTTATTTTAACTTAAAATCCTTCCTAAAAAGCATTATATCACATTTGTGTCGCTTTTGCAATAAGTTATTGCAGGATATTGAAATCAGTACGGAAAATTATTCCGAAACAGGCTTGAAAAAGCTGTAGATATTGAAAAATCTGCTGAAATGTAGTATAATTCAAGAAAAAGGAGGAGCAAGATGTTTTATTTAAAAAAAGCAAATAAAGCCGACATAGAAAAAGAATACATTTTTGTTCGTGATATCCCTGCCGATGAAAACGGTTTTATAAATGATTATCCCAATATTGACCGCAAGAACTTTGATGACGCACTTGACACTCTTATAGCAAATTCTTACGGTGAGCGACTCCCCGACGGCTATGTACCTGCAACAACATATTTTCTGTGGCACGATGATGATATAGTCGGAGAATTCCAGCTGCGCCAGCACCTCTGCGACTCTCTTATCGAAGGTTCAGGACATATAGGCTACTATATCGCTCCTGAGTACCGCCGAAAAGGCTATGCCACCGAGGGACTGAAACTCATTATCGAAAAAGCAAAAAAGACTATCCCCGAGGACGAGATATATCTCCATGTGTACAAGAGCAATCCTGCATCATTAAAGGTAATGCAGAAAAACGGCGGCTATATACACCACGAAAATGACGAGTCGTACTTTGTACGCATAAAAAAGGAGCAGAAATGAAGATATTCATAGATGCAGACGGCTGTCCCGTAACGGATATAGCCGTCAGACTGGCAATAAAGTACTCTGTACCATGCACTATTATATGTGACACAGCTCACTCTATTTATCGTGAGGGTGCAGAGACCATAATAGTTGACAAAGGTGCGGACAGTGCTGATTTTCGCCTCGTAAACCTTGTGACCGAGGGAGATATCGCCGTAACTCAGGACTACGGACTTGCGGCAATGTGTCTCAGCAAAAGAGCCGTAGTCATAAATCAGGATGGCAAGCAGTATACCGAGGAAAATATTTCGGGACTTCTCTCATTCCGCGCCGTATCCGCAAAGATACGCAGGAGCGGTGGGCGCATAAAAGGACTTCCCAAACGTACTGCTGAACAGGATAAAGCCTTTGAAACTGCACTTTCAGAGCTGCTGAAAAAAGATACTATATAAAATAAGGAGAAACAAAAATGATACACTCAGGAACATTTACCATAGATACTCCACGCCTTCTGCTCCGCAGATTTGAACCTGATGACCTTGAAACTATGCACAAGAACTGGGCATCTGTGCCCTCTGTACAGATAGAATACGGTGAGCCTGTTTACAAGGAAATAGAAGAAGCAAAGGGACTTCTTGAACAATATATCAGCGGATATGAGTCCGACAGCTTTTACCGCTGGGCAGTCATCGAAAAAGCAAGCGGTGAAAACATCGGACAAATAGCGTTTTGCCGCGTATACGAGGAGCTTCGTACTGCTGAGATAGAGTACTGCATAGGAACTGCCTTTCAGGGCAGAGGTTATGCAGGAGAAGCGCTTTCCGCAGTCATCGAAAACGTATTCAAAAGAACGGATTTCCAGAAACTCGAAGCATACCACCGCGCTGAAAACACCAAGTCAGGACGGGTGCTGGAAAAATCCGCAATGCATACTACAGATAATGTTGAAAGGTTCAGACAGCAGGGGCTCTCTCCCGAAGGCGAGATCTGCTACTGTATAGAAAACTATCTATGACCGATATACCACCATAGAAGTCAAGCCAATAAGCGCAAAGTTTAGAGTTTAGAGTTGTTGAGTCGCCTACGGCGATATTATTTAAATAATGTGAGCGAAGCGAACACACTAACTCTAAACTCTCAATTCTCAACTCTCAACTTCTATTAGGATGTTTCTTTTACTAATATCTTTCTAAGAGCAGCAACATCGAATACATCTATTGTTTCGTCTTTATTGATATCATATTTTTCAAGTATCATGTCGCTGTTTGTGTCTGCCAAACCACCAAGAATGTACTTCTGGAGCTTAACAAGATCGGAGACATTATATTTGCTCTCGTCAGGCTGCTGAACTGTCGGAGCATTTTTCAGATACGAGTCAATAAGCTCAGCCCAGTACTCTCCCATAAGCTTATATCCCTTGTTATTCGGGTGAACACCGTCCATGAGCTGAGTTTTAACATCTGTGATAACGCTTGATACATCAGCATCGCGCAGCTGAGGACCTTTCAGCGAGCTTTCATCCGTGCTCTGAGCGTCTTTTTCCATATCCCAGTTACTGAGTATCTTTACACTTCTCATTTTCTGCACAACACTTGTAAGATTTACATTATAAACGAGCAGGGTCTTATGTATGTTTTCCTCTGCCGCATCATCAGGATAATTGGTCTGCCAGTCTGCTGAATGGCGGTAATTGCTGAACCAGTCGTAAACGCCGCTGCGGTTAGGATCAACATCTGGGATAGTAGTCACGAAAAGTGTGGAGCTTTCGGGAATATTCTCCATGATATACTCAATAAGCTCCTGTAACCTTTTAGACGCATTATCCATGTCATGGTTGTCGATAACGTCATTAGTACCTATCTGCAATATAACGATATCAGGCTCGCACTTCGCAAGACAGTCCGTAGATTTCAGCGTTTCAAGTATTCCGTTCCTGCCCGGATACTCCTTTATAGCATAGCCGCTGTAGCCCGTATTATCATCATCATAGGTGAAGCTCTCCCCTGTTTCGCTGTCGGTAAACTCCGACATGAAGTTATTCCCCTTTGAGCCCACCATATCAACGGAATATCCCTTTTTTGTCAGTTCGTTGTACAGGTACTTCCTGTAAGAGCCTGCAACACCGTAGCCATCTGTTATGGAGTCGCCGATAGCCATAATTTTTATTTTATCAGTCCCCTGCTCCCCCAGTGCGCAGGCTTTTTTATTTGCGAATTCAATTCCCGTAAGACAAACAGCCGCAGCCGCCAGAACAGATACGATTTTATTCATTTTCTTCACTCCTTTTGATTTTTCTAATTCTAACATATAAAAATAAACTTTTCAACCGAATAAACAACGGATTAAGTTTATTTTTCACAGGAAATATCTCTTCCTGTTATTGCTTTATTTCCGCCCATATGTTATAATGATATTAAAATAAGTATGTGTACTCAATAACGTCTTTCAGGCAGTTTCGCCGCGTAGCATATTCGGCGGACAAGCAATGCTATTTTGCAGCAGAATTTGTTCATAAAATGTTCATGGATTGTTTACAATTTTCTTTGCACATTCCTGCTGTCTGAACAGTTATACATTAATGAAGGGAGGTTTCAGCGTGTCAGTGGACATAAAAGATCAATACGATAAGATATTCCGCTACTGTTACTACAAGATTCACGACCGGGATAAAGCTGAAGATCTGACACAAGAGACCTTTCTCCGTTTTCTTGAAAGCTCTCATTACCACGATATGGGTAAGGAGCTCCACTATCTGTACACTATCGCAGGTAATCTGTGTGCAGATGCCTACCATCGGAAGAAAACTGAAGAGCTTTCGGAAGATATGAGCGACGGAAAAGATTATGAGGACTTCATTCTTACAAATGTGACACTCGGCAACGCCATCAAAAAATTAACGGCCGAGGAACAGGAGATAATCCTGCTGCGTTACGTAAATGAAGTGCCAATAGGCGTGCTGAGCGAGCTATACGGGGTATCACGGTTCAAGATGAGCCGCATGATTAAGCAGATACTCGCGCGTCTGAAAAAAGATTTTAAAGGATCGGAGGGCTGAGGCTTGAATAAAAGAATGAAAAAAGCTGTTCAGGAATCATTCAGATTCCCTGAGACCAAGCACAAAAATGAATTTCTTATGCAGGCTGAGGTCATCTCCGCTCAGGAAATGCAGCGGAAAAAGAGATATCCTGTTTTATTCAGAGTTTCTGCCGCAGCTGCGGCTTGCGGAATGGCACTGGGTGTATGGGCACATCTCGGCAACCGCTCTAAACTAAGCGAAAATGATTTTCGTGACGAGCCTGCGATCGTTACGACAACGGTCGGTAATGGTGAAAACCAGCCGATCACCACTGCTATCGGGAACGGCGAAACAGCAAGTGCAACAACTGTAAACGTCAGCACAGTCACCACGGTCAGAACAGTGACTGGAAAGACAACAACGGTAACTTCGGGTCAGGCTCTTACTGCACTGGGAGCAAGATCTCGCAGCACAACTGCAAGCCGTTCCGACCACAGCAGCGTAACAACGAATACAAGCAGCAATACAGCTGCTGAATATACTATCACAAACGAAGAAAAAACCTATTATATGAAGCACCTCGGCGCATTCGCCTCCGCATTCGTTATGGGAGGAAATGCCATTCCTATGGCATCAGCCGCCGAATATAAGCTGCCGTATACAAGAATGTATTCGGGAGAGAGCGACATATTCGCAGATATAGAAGCAAACTTTGAAATTGCCGATATCAACGACGACGGCTTTTTCAATATGAGAGACTGCTATGATCTGTTCTGCTACAGCAATTATTATCAGGTATCTGACACGGTTGCGAAAAAATGCAGAAAATATGGTGTCTCCAAGATAAACGATGAGGAGAACGATACTCCTTCATGGCTCAGTTATACAGAATTTATAAGATATTTCCTTATCAAGGAAGGTGCAAAGTCCGAATTTTTCAGTAATGAAAGTCATCCTTACCGCGAAACCGTAAACGGCACATATGCTCCTTTTGCATCTGATCTGTTCGTTTCGGCAGTATTCATTGAAAGCGACCACCTTATGGCAGGTTATCCGCTGATATCAGCTGCATACAGGAACAAGAGCATCGACCTTGATGTAAACGCTGACGGACTATTTGATATAAACGATTATATCGACTATTACGTCTGCACCACTAATTTAAGCAAATCCAAGCAGGACAGCGGAGAATTCATACCGTGGGAAAAATCTGAGGCTACAGTTCAGCGATGCAATGAGCTTCGCAGCAAAGCCGAAGCGATCACCCATGACAACTGGCTTGAAAACTACTTCGTATGGTGTCTGCTCGAATATACACCGTTCCGCACGGAATATGCCGAAGCAAGCTATTACAACAGCATTATTCCAGAGCCGTATTCAAAATACTACAGTCCCGAAAGATATTTCGAGGAATACTGTGAAACTACGGGCATAGAAGAATATCTCTTCACATTCAATACCCAGAAGTTCAACAGCTGCTTTGATGAATACTGCAAGGACGTAGCGGCTGGAAGAAGATCAGCTCCCGATATCAACCTTGACGGGGTGATCGACCGAAAGGACTATGAAGCTTCCGATATTTACTTTGGTGATATCCTTAACGGAAGAAATGCTTCACAGAGCGACCTTTCTTCCCGTGTATGGAACAATATCACATCAAACTGTGATTTCAACAATAACGGCACAAGCGGCGATGTCTATGACATCATGATAACTCAGATGTATGTGCTTATCAAGACAGGCGAAAGCAATTCAAACTCAGGCGGTTCATATAACTATGACAGTAATATGGGCATCCTGTGGGATATGAATACTTCACGCAGCGGTGACGTTAACGGTGACGGCGAGGTAGATATGGCTGATGCAGTGCTTATCATGCAGTACCTTGCTAATCCCGACAAATACCAGCTCACAGACTCAGCTATGTACAACGCTGATGTTGAAGGCGACTGCGACGGACTTAATCTAAACGATGCAAGTTCTATCCAGCGCAGACTTCTTAATCTGTGACAATAAACCAAGCTATCACATTCCTCATATAAATGATATTTGAAAAGTACTCCCACGGTCAAGGCTGTGGGAGTACTTTTTTTCAGCGTTACAACGCGTTCAAAGCTTCGGGACATCGAGAACGCCGTCCCCTACTGATCCATATACTAAAAAGCCACAGCTAAGTTAAGCTGTGGCTATATTAATACTATATCATGGCTGTTTTGGCTCATCTTTTTCTTCTGCACGTTCAAGTGCTGAGATGACAGCGCAAAGCTTTTTCCTGCTTCCGCTGTCAAACTCAATTGTGACAACAGTATCATCACCGATAGGCAGCGTATCCGTTACCGTACCGTCTCCGAAAAGCCGATGATGAACCCTGTCGCCTATTTTTATTTCAGTATGATCAAGCATAGCTTTTATCTCTCATTGTAGTAAACATCTACTGAGCCAATGCCATGATCTATATCCATTTTGTACTTTCCACCGTTCTTGGAGAAATCTGTCTCAGGGTTTGTAAGTCTGAATATCATCTCTCCAATACCGCCGTCAGCATCTATATTTCCGTTGATAGTACCCTTAAACTCAAACTGTCCAACGCCCTGATCTAAATCAAGACCGCCGAGTGTGCTTGAAAGAACGTTTATCTCGCCTGCGCCGCCGTCGATCTTAAGCTTTTCCTTGCAGTCCATAGAATTTATATTCAGCTGACCTGCTCCGCAGTCGATATCGCCGTTATCACAAGTAACATCTGTAAATGTTATCTCTCCTGCACCGCAGTCTATCTTGAATTTGCCGCATTCTATATCAGAAGCAATTGTCTCACCTGCCCCCATATTAAGAATGAAGCTTGCGTATACCTTTTCAGGGAGTGCTATATTTAAAGTAGCATTGTTATCGCCCCACAGGTGGAAGCTTGGCATAGTGATAAAACCAATTCTCTTTCTGACACATGTTGTTTTGAAAGTTGTTCCCTCAACTTTTGCATCGAATTCATCAGGGATATTTTCAGCATCAATATGTATCATCTTATCATTGCTCTTTGTGATATTAAGGTTGCCGAAAGGAACGTCCAGATCTATCTTTGTGACTGTTTCAGAGTTGAATGTCTGATGAATGTCCTTTAACTTGAAATACTTATCCCTGTCGTTCACATTATAAAGAATAACTCCAATAACAAGCAGGATAATACCAACAACGACCAATACCAGCCATACAAGTCCGCCGCCCGAGCTCTTCTTCTGAGGAGCCTGCGGTGTCTGAACATACGGTGTACCCATGTTCATGTCCATATTCATATTCTCATTCATTTACTTTTCCCCCTTTTTTGAAAAGACCGCCGATCCAGTTGCATACGCTCTTTATCCCTCTGCCCATTGCAGGTATTGCTTTGTTTAAAACAGGCTTGCAGAGAAGCAATACTAAGCCTGTTAAGATGAGACCTGCACCGAGGAGAATAAGTCCTATACTTGGCACTTCAAACACTGCTGCGATACCGCCTGCGATCAGTGCGATACCTGTTACGACAAATGCAAATACGACAGAGAATGCTGTTACGATCAGTGCAAATAATACCGAAACAACAACTATGAGCAGAGGAAGCCATATCGGGAATGTTATTACTGCAAGGAATATCCTGAGTCCCCAGTTAGCTGACTTCTGCTGTACAGGTGCGCCCTGATACGGATACTGATACTGTGGCATAGGTCCCGGCATCGGACCTGCTGCGAATGCAGGTACAGGCTGAGGATCAAAAGCCTCAGGACCGCTTATCTGTATACCGCTCTCACGGAGAATATTCACAGCCACCTCTTCTGGTGAACCCATTGATGCAGCTGTCTCCTCTTCCTTACCGAACCCTGCGTCGAGGAAAACCTCTTCGTAGTAAGTAAGGGCATCATTTATATCATCGGAATTCATACCGCCTTTTTCCAGGCAGTTTCTCAATTTTGTAAGAAATTCAAGCTTGTTCATTCTCTTCAGCTCCCTCATCCATTAAAATACTGTCGATCTTCTTTTTGTGATTGCGCCATTCTTCTCTGTATTCTTCAAGAGAAGTTTCCCCTTGCTCCGTTAGTCGGTAATATCGGCGATTTCTGCCCATATACTCCTTATCATATGTTTCAAGCATATCGCCTTTCTGCAATCGTCTGAGTACAGGATAAAGTGTGGATTCTGATATATCCACAGCCTTTCGCAGATACTGCGTTATCTCATACCCGTAGGTGTCATTGCGCTGAACTATGGAAAGTACCATAGCGTCAAGCAATCCTGCATTAATTGTAAAACCCATATACTTTCTCCTTTCCATATAGTATTTTATGGTTTGCAATATTTGCTTTCTGACAATATTATACGCCGTATAATATTGATTGTCAATACAATATTATGATTTTTATACCACTTTGTGCACCTGCACAATTTCACCCGCCATTATAGAGCTTCTCACTGTATAACTTGCACTATTGCTGCAAAAAAGAGCATATAAAAGCCCGTAAGCAGTTACCTCAACCGCTTACGGGCATAAAAACTATATCATGTATTTTCAATATAAATGACGAATTCCATTTCGGAAGTCTCTTCGAGACGTCTGACATAAACTCTGCCACCAAGAGCCTTTATAGTTTCATTGGCAACGTACATACCTATACCGCTGCCTTCTTTATCGGAAGCATTTGAACCTCTCCAGTAGCTTCTGAATATATAAGGCAGTTCCTTTTCTGGCAGAAGCTCGCCGCTGTTCCTTACAGATATGCCGAAACCCTCGTCTTGCTTTGTGAATGTCACCTTTATGCCTTTACCGTCACCATACTTCACAGCGTTTTCCAGTATCTGGCTTATAGTACGGTAAAGAGCGTATTTATCGCTTTCCATTACAGAACGGCTGCTGCACTCGACTTCAAATGGTATCCTTTTCATAGCCATTCTGTCTTTATACTCATTTCTCACAAGCTCAGCAAGCTCCATAACCGAGAAACGCCTTATCTCAAGATCGGCGACCGCAGCCGATGAAGCTGATGATCTGAGAAGTTCAGCCGCAATTGCTTCTATCTTCTCAGTATTTTTGTCAATTTTATCCGCAATATTCACTATCATATCATGGTCAGATGAATAAAGTCCTGTCCTTACTGCATCGGTATAAAGACGTATATTCGACACAGGAGTTTTTACTCCGTGTGCGATCGACGAAACAAGAGTACGCCTCTGTCCCTCAAGCTCATTTATACGCTTAGTGCTTGACGTAAGCACATCAGACAGCATATTCATACCCCATATATACCGACCGAAGTACCTGTTCCTGCTTTCGGGCAGCCTCTGTATATCACGCAGCCGAGCCAGACGCTCAGGATAGTCCGACAGCCGTCTGAACGGAACTATCACAGCAAACCACATATACAGCGCGTGAACAAGTATTATCAAAAAGCTGACTATTATAACGATATTTCCCACAAGGAGCACATGACCTATGTCATCTTCAATGTAGCAGTATTCAATAAAGCCTGTTATTTCACCCTTATCATTATATAAGGAGCAAAGTGCCCTGCTCTTGTCAACAGATGCATAAAAAACTTCTTTCCCGTCACTTTGAACAGGTATGAACCTGATATCATCAGGCAGGTCATCGCCGTACTCAATCTTCCATTTCCCCATATTCGAGGAGATCAGGCTTTCTGCGTCCTCACTGCCCTCGGCTATCATTGCCGAAATTTCGGAATTTATTCTGTTAACAGCTATGTTTCTGTCACTTATCTCAGCGGATATCAGCTTTCTGCACCCTATATTGAACCCCAGAGCTACAGCCGCAAGAGTGACCATAAGTATTATCATAATCTTCTTCATCGGCTTGCCCCAAATCTGTAGCCGACCTTCCAGACGGTCTGTATTATCTCGGGAGAATTCGGGTCTTTTTCAAGTTTTTCCCTCAGCCAGCGTATGTGTACACTTACCGTACTCTGCTCTGTAAAACAGTCGTAGCCCCAGACCGCGTTAAAAAGCTCGTCCTTGCTGACAGCTTCCCCCTCATGCTGCATGAGATACTGCAAAAGCTCAAACTCCTTTACATTAAGTTTAAGTTCTTTACCGCCTGATGTTACACGCCGCGAGACTGTATCAAGCTCCACACCGCAGCTTTTCAGTATACCTGTACTGCTGCTTTCGGCATTTCCTCTCTTCATAAGTGCCCGTATCTTCGCAGTAAGTACTCTTACCGAGAACGGTTTGTCGATATAATCATCAGCTCCCGTCTCATACCCGAGGAGCTTGCTCTCCTCATCGGTAAGTGCGCTCATCATCAATATAGGGATATCCCTTATACTGCGTATGGCTGTGCAGGTCTCATAGCCGTTCATTTTCGGCAGCATAACGTCCAGAAGCACAACTCTGCACTCTTCCCCTTCAAGCAGCACAAGGGCTGTCTCGGCATCAGCGCAAAGCTTTACCGAGAAGCCCTCATTTATCATAAAATCTCTTACCAGTTCCCCCATTTCGGGGTCGTCCTCAATGATAAGGATATCTGTCATCTTATACTCCTTTATTCCCAGCTTCCAAGGTCAATGAATTCAGGTTCTTCGGCAACGCCGTCTTTTCCCGTAAGTATCGCCTGAAGCGTATTTGTTGCATAGTCAGCGATCACCATATGCACCACACTGTCACTGCGGATATTCACCAGATCTTTATTGAGTTTTTCACAGGTCATAAGCTCCTTGAAATGATCCAGCGTAATATCCTTTTGTCCGCAGAAAAGCTGTTCATACCTCTTCCACCTTATTAAATTGCCCTCATTGTAAGTTATAAAATCGTTATTTCCCTCAGCAGCAAAGGAATTGACCGCACAAAGATAGTTCGGATCGCTCCATTTTACTGTTTCGTTGAGCTTTGTATCGCCCTCACGTAAAACAGTCTCTCCCTCGCCTTCCTCATCAGTAACCACGAGCTCTGCGATAAAAGCATCTTTTTTATCCGTAGCAAGAATATTCACACAGTAAGGATAGCTCTTTGAATTCTCCGCCAAATACTCTGCGCACTCTCTTGCGCTGCCCATATTTTCAAGTGCATATCTCATAGCATAGGTGTAGCTTGTCTTATTCTCACAGGTATAGTCTGCCCCGTCGCTTCCCACATCAAGCTCACCGAGGAACACGCCTTCTTTATTAACAGCGGTAAGTATTGGGAAAAATCCCATATAAGTAACAGCAGTAAAGCTCTTTTTACCGTTTTTATAGTGTACAAGAGTGTGTGCCTGACAGAGCTGATTTTCGCTTCCAAGCTGCCATTCAAGCACACGGCAGGTAATACGCTCACCCGAAGCTGTTGTACTGCCGTTTGCAGAGAGCGCACTGCAAGCCGTACCTCGCAGCACATCAGGGATAAGCTCCATTAAAATTACTTCACCCAGACATAGCTTGCCATTCTTTTCAAATTTTTCATCATCACTGCTCAATCTTTCTGCAAAGCCGTCAAGCTCCTGCCTGTAATCTTCATCAAGAGCCATGTAGATAGCTGTTGTGCGCTTTTCTATCTCTTCATATTCCTCATTTGAATCATTTGCAACTGCATTTATATTCTCATAAAGATACTGCTCCAGATACTCCGCATAATCAGGACGCGCAAGGAGTATAGCATCCGCGTAGGCAGCTCCTACGTCCTTATAGCTTCCCTTTTCATAGTCAAGAGTAACGTCATAATAACTGTCTTTTTGCTCTATCCTGCACAGTCCGTCAGCCGACTCATAAACCTCCTTTGTTTCCTCTTTTGTAGGAGCTATACCTTCATAGTGCTTTTCGGAAAAGACGTTTTCAACAGGCACAAGGCTGCTTTCGCCGCTTTCGGGAATATCAAAATCATCATAAGTAACTCGTCCGCAGCCGCTCAGCATCATCGCCGATAAGAGTACAGCGCAGACAGCCGTGATCTTTCTGCTTCTCATATTATCCCCCTTACCAGCCCTGCTCCATGAGCCAGTTTTTCAGCTTGCGCTCTCTTGTGGGGAGCTCCTCTTCATCTACAAGCTTGCCGAGATCCATTTCTCCCTGTATATCGCCGTCGATAAGGTAGAGCACCTTGTCGCTCATGGCTGCTACTCTTACGCTGTGAGTTACCATCATTATAGTAGTACCCTCACGGTTTGCAGCTGATATCTCCTTCATAACGTCTGCGGCAGCCTTTGAGTTCAGTGCACCTGTAGGCTCATCGGCAAATATCATCTTAGGCGAATTGATAAGTGCTCTGCACAGGCAGGCTCTCTGTAGCTGTCCGCCAGACACTTCGTTCACCTCATGCTCGGCTATCTCGATTATACCAAGTCTGCGCATGAGCTCCTCAGCTTTTTTATTAGCCTCATCGCGGGGAGTTCCTGCCTGATACGCAGGAAGCACGATATTATCGAAAACGCAGAGCTTCTTCATCATGTACATCTGCTGAAAGATAAATCCCATTTCATTAAGTCTCAGCTTTGAGAGTTCCTTTCTGCCCATTGAGCCGAGATCCTTTCCGCCGAAGTCCACAGATCCCGATGTCATTGCGTCCATGCCGCTGACTGTGTACAGCAGCGTGGATTTGCCGCTGCCGCTTGGTCCCATAATAGATACGAAATCACCTTTATTGAGGTCAAAGCTGACATTTCTAAGTACATTGTTGCTGTATTCCTTTATTATATAAGTCTTGCAAAGTTCCTTTACGGATAAAACCTTTTCCATAATGCTCTCCCTTATTCCTCTGATATTTTCCATATGCCGATATTGCGTATGCTTTTAAGTGTTAAAGCTACTGTCAGAAGTACCACACCGAGAATTATGAGCGGTATGATAATGAAGCTTACAGGTATCTCAAACAGGAAGTTGACTCCTGTCATCTCATAGCTCGCCATGAATTTTGTCATAAGCAGCTGACCGAGAGTCCTGAACAAAACCTCTGCCAGCACCACAGAGAATACGACAAGAACTGCCATTCTCAGAAGATGCCATTTTTTTATTGCACCGTCGGTAAATCCCGAGCTTTTCAGCAGAGCTATCTCGGGAGTCTCCTCCGTAACGAATACCGTAGAATAAAGATACGTTATAAGTATAAGAACAAAGATGACCGCACCGCCAAGTACATATTCAAGCAGAGCAAAGAGCCTGTCGTAATCCGCCATCATATCTTCCTTCAAGCTTTCCTGCCATGTTCTTATGGTCTCATTGCCGAAGAATTTCTTCATCTGCTTTACAATACCTGCCTTCTGGCTTTCGGGAGTATCAATAACATAACCGATCCAGTTCTTGGAGTATATTTTTTCTCCCTTTCGGTAATCCTTACCCATAATAATAGCAGGATCCCCTGCCTCACTATAGTCAAAGAAAGCAGTGATAACAAGCTGTCTTTTTACATCTTCGCTGTTGATACCGTCCTCGCTTTCTTCATGTATGCTCATATCAATAACATCGCCGAGCTTCATGCCAAGTTTCTTTGCAGTAAAATAGCTCATAGCCGCTTCATTTTCCAACTGAGGCATCTTTCCGCCATCACGGTATCTGAGCTTCTCAATCTCTCCGTCGCCCCATAATACGTCGAAATTCTCTTTTTTATTGCCTTTGCTGTCAAGAAGAGTGCCCCACGAATAATTAAGGGTATCAATATATGCAGGGAATCCGTTTTCCTTGAACATTTCGTTTAAAAGCACATCATAATTCTTGCCCTCAGCCTCGGAGCGTTTATCCATTTCTTCTCTGAACTCTCCCCTTATACGCACATCAAAGTCGATAGTATGATACATGAACAGCTTCATATATTCCCTCGAAATGATACTGTTGCGCACATTGTAGCAGAGCAGTATTATAGCCGCACCGAGAGTATAAGCGATTATCAGGAAAATGTACCTCTTGAAGCGTCCGAGTATATCCGTTAATGCAAGGAAAAACGGCACTGACATCTTCTTTCTCTTGTGCAGGAACAGCGGAAATCCCTTGCCGAAACGCTCACCGCGGTTCTCACCGTGTATCGAGTCTATTACCGATATCTTGTTTATCCTGCGCATGACCATGAGCGAGAAGCCTATCATCATGGCTATGATAGCCAGTACTGCGACAATACCGATAATAACTGTCTCATACCTCTGAGGCAGTATTACATTTGCATTGAAGAGATTGACAACATATCCCGAAAGCGGTATGCCTGCGGCTATGCCTATTGCACCGCCTATAATGGCAAAAGCTATGTATTTCGCAGCAAACAGCCACCTGAAGCTGAAGGAATCGACACCAAGAGCCTTCATCATGCCTATTTCCTTTTCCTCGCTCTTCAAGTCGGCTATCATAGTAAATCTGATAGTCATAAATATGATAGCGATAAGGAAAACACTGATTATCACTACAAATACCGATACAATTGCCTGCATGATAACATCATCGTCCGTATTATCATATTTCATATACATAGGACAGATCAGATCTTCTGCTTTCAGTGTATTATGCAAGTCATCCATTTTAACGGAATTACAATCCTTCATATACAGACCATAATCCTTAATTTTTATTACTTCATCCTTGGTAAGTATATCATAATCCTCATCTGCAACGATTATACGCCTTCTGCCCGGGAAGCCGCTTTCCTTGAAGAAACAGGCTACCTCAAGCTCATATACATCTCCCATAGATGTTGTGAACTTCACCTTATCGCCCACTCGCAGTCCTATGCTTGTGCTGAAATCCACAGGACAGGCTATAGTGCCGCTTTTAAGATAAAACGGTTCATCATATATATCGTACAGGAGATCAAATTCACGCGGCAGCTTCATAAAATATGCCCGCCACTTGAAAAAATTGTTGGTCTCGTCCTCCTCGATACGGGGAAAACCTATCCTGAGCATATCTATCTTCGTCATATCACAGGAATGATACTTCTCCACATCTTTGTATCCGTCAAGGATACTCTCGATCTGCCTGATCTTTTCATCGCTGGCAGCAGTTTTGGCAGGCACCATCATTTCCAAAGAACAGGTATTGCACATTTCCGCCATTCTCTTTTCACCTGTCAGATAAGAGAATATCTCCACAGAGCCTGCAAACACCAGCACTGATGCAACAGTTATGAAAATAAACAGTATCACATTCAGACCTTTTTTGCATTTAAGGTCTTTTTTCAGCATCTTAAAGAACATTTTCTACTATCCTCCGCTGTTGTTATTTGTTTTTTACTGTTATTATAATATCATAAAGAAGTTTAAAAAGTCTTTAAATATTAAAAAAATTTCTCACCATATGATTATACCATAATATAACTGTAAAAACAACATTTGCAGCGGTGTGTATGATATTATCATTTTTTCAGACAGTTTTCACACGTATTTCATCTTAGTCTGCCAAAATAGCAATAAGAGAGATGACAGAATAACAATTATGTGATATAATAGATGTAAACACTCATTATATTTTATCTGAACAGCTTTGACAGATAATAAAAATATGGAGGTCAAAATATGAAAAAGCTAACAGCTCTTTTATTTGCAGCTGCACTTCTTTGCGGATGCAGTTCAAAAAACGAAAAGGATAGCGGCGGCAATACAGCTTCAAATACAAATCCTACCACTGCTGCATCAAGCAGTGATACTTCCGAACCCACCACAGAATTTGACGATATGCATATAGATACTTCCTATGAGGATCCTGTTGAAGGCGAATCTATAGACGTAACAGAAATGGAAGACGTAAGTTGGGACAAGCTCTACCGTCAGGAGCTGGAGGAATTCAAGAAATCCTCTGATTATGATGATACAGCCCGCTTCACTGTTTATGACGTAAACGATGACCAGATTCCCGAGCTCATCATTTCATACGGTCCAATGGGCAACAAGACTTATCTTCTCAAATCCCTGAATGATACCGACTACACAGAATTTGAAAAGATTGAAAACTGCGCAGACCTCTGCTACGTAATGAACAGAAGTCTCCTTGTTACATACAGATACAACGACGCTGAGCATATCCAGACTGTCCAGCTATACCGTCTCAAGAATGAAAAGCTCCCTAACGTATACACATATCAGCTCACAGATAATACCGCTATGGTAAACGGCAAGGAAGTTACAGAGGACGAGTATACAGAAGAGTATAACCACTTCATCAACGGCGTTATAAAGTCTGTGGGTATGGATCACAGCTTCGATGATGATATCATCAATGCAGCTCTCGGACAGGCTAAGGACTGGAAGGAAGCCTACTGTGCTATACTCAACGACTACCTTAAATATAAGAAGGAAAACGATGATAACCACTTCTCACTTATGGATATAACAGGTGACGGTGTTCCCGAGCTTTTCGTATCAGGCGGATATCATTATGCACCATACGTTGATATCTATGCATGGAACGGCTGCCCTGTACCTGTAGGTACTTTCGGTGCTGACGGTACTGTGCTTTTCAATGACGAAAACGGCGAGGTATCCACCAAGTTTGACGGTCCGAGCTATACATCAGGAAGCGTTTACACATTCTCCAATGTTTTCAAGTTTGAAGAGGCATTTACCTACGGCAACAATGAAAACAGCAAGAAAAACGATGAAAACGTAGAGCTGGTATATTACCTCAACGGTGAAAAGACTGATAAGGATAACTACGAAAAGACCGTCAAGGAGCGTACATCAGGCAAGTACTATGTTCTCGGTCAGGATAACGACATCACAGAAGAGACCATAAAGGAACTTGCAGGGGGCAAATACAAAGAAGCCGAAAAGAAATAATACTTTAAAGGGGGATAAAATTTAAGGGATATGCAGAATAAAGCCATAGTAATGTAATATCCATGGCTTTCAAATCCATATAAAAAGAATGTCATTTTTCAAATAATACTTTCCAAATTTACACTACGATCTATTTTACATTTTTAGTAACATACATATAAAAAGCTTTCCTTTGAACTGTCATTTTTTCAACTGATATTTAAAGGATAATAAGCTTTCTATCATAAAATACATCACACCATACAAGGAGAAAACTATGAAAAACAACATTCAATTTAAGGGCAAACCATCCCCAAACGACATTTCTTTTATCCGTATCAAGGATCATAACAGGATCAAAAGAACATTACTGGAGTTCAATGACGGACTTCCGCCGCTTCAGGGCGAAGAGGAATATGTGGATTCCGTTTCCGAAAAGATAGCCGCTAACGGCATCGTATACCGCTTACAGACAAATACGAAGCATATCGGTTTCTTTTCACTTTATGCAAATGACCATACGACTCAGACAGCATTTATCTCATTTATCGCAGTCGGACCTCAGTACAGAAACGAAGGATACGGCAGCAAATTATTGAATAAGGCTATACTTACTGCAAAAGAAAATGATATGAAAACTTTGAGACTTGAAGTATTAAAGTATAACACAAATGCTCAGAGATTCTATAAAAAACATGGTTTTACTTTTGCAAGTGAAAGCGAAAACAGCTTTTATCTTGAAAGGGCAATTTAAGACCTGCTTAAATTGTCTCACTTAACAAATTACTTGACACAACAAAAACCGCGCTTCTATTAAGAAACGCGGTCTTTTTTATAGGCAAACACCTATTTGGCATTTATAAGCTATTACTGCTTGTTGTAAGTAGCCCACTGATAACGTGCTGTGAGAGGAGTCTTTCCGTCGTAGTGACCAAGCCACTCATCAACACCTATTCCCGGCCATGCATTCATCATGATCTTACCAGGCGTCTGAGGAATGTTATCATAAGCTGTGTATACTGCCTTACCGTCAACATACCATGTTATATGGTCACGCTGCCAGTCGAAGCCGAATGTATGGAAGCCCTGTGAAGAGTCGAAACCGAGGTCGTACATCTTCTCGTGATTTCCCTGTCCGTTTGTATAGTAGTTGAACTGAACCTTTGTAGTATCCTTACCGAGGATCTCGATATCGATCTCGTCCCAAGGATTACCGTCAGACTCGCCTGTGTATGTGAAGAATGATGAGTTTACACCTGTGTTCTTCATAGCCTGCATAGATGTCTCATAGTAGCCGAAGCCGTAGAAATCGTTGGTTCTGTACTCAGCACCTGCATAGTGATACTTGCCTGTGTTGTCTCTGTCGATTGTAAGCTCGAGAGCACCGTTTCTGAAAGCAGTCTGTGACTTGTACCAGCCGCAGTCGAAAGGATCGCCGTTTGTCCAGCCGTCAGAAGCTATAAAGTAACGTGATGAACCTGTTCTGAAGTCATCTGCCATTGTAGCATTGCTGTTGAAGCTGCCTGTAGATGCACTGTTGTTATTGCCCTGATTCTGGTTATTGTTCTGCTGTCCCCAGTTGTTCCAGTCGTTGTTCTGGTTCCAGTCATTGTTTACAACACCATTCCACTGGTTGTTGTTCTGGTTATTCCAGTCCCAGGTCTGCTGTCCCTGGTTGTTCCAGTTATTCCAGTCATTGTTCTGGTTCCACTGGTTATTGTTGTTCCAGTCATTATTCTGATTCCACTGGTTATTGTTGTTCCAGTCATTGTTCTGGTTCCACTGGCTGTTATTATTCCAGTCGTTATTCTGATTCCACTGGTTATTGTTGTTCCAGTCATTGTTCTGGTTCCACTGGTTGTTATTGTTCCAGTCATTATTCTGGTTCCACTGGTTATTGTTGTTCCAGTCGTTATTCTGGTTCCACTGGTTATTGTTGTTCCAGTCATTGTTCTGGTTCCACTGGTTGTTATTGTTCCAGTCATTATTCTGGTTCCACTGGTTATTGTTGTTCCAGTCGTTATTCTGGTTCCAGTTGTTCTGGTTATTCCAGTCCCAGTTATTATTGTTCCAATCGTTATTTACAACACCGTTCCACTGGTTATTGTTCTGGTTGTTCCAATCCCATGTGTTGTTCTGGTTCTGATTGTTCCAGTTATTCCAGTCGTTATTCTGACCCCAGTTGTTCCAGTCATTGTTCTGGTTCCACTGATTGTTATTGTTCCAATCATTGTTCTGATTCCAGTTATTCTGGTTATTCCAGTCGTTATTCTGGTTCTGATTATTCCAGTCCCAGTTATTCTGGTTCTGATTATTCCAGTCCCAGTTATTCTGATTCTGGTTGTTCCAGTCATTGTTTACAACGCCGTTCCACTGATTGTTGTTCTGGTTGTTCCAGTCCCATGTGTTGTTCTGGTTCTGATTGTTCCAGTTATTCCAGTCATTATTCTGACCCCAGTTGTTCCAGTCATTATTCTGGTTCTGCTGTCCCCAGTTGTTCCAGTCGTTGTTCTGGTTCTGCTGTCCCCAGTTGTTCCAGTCATTGTTCTGGTTCTGCTGTCCCCAGTTGTTCCAGTCGTTGTTCTGGTTCTGCTGTCCCCAGTTGTTCCAGTCGTTATTCTGGTTCTGCTGTCCCCAGTTGTTCCAGTCGTTATTCTGGTTCTGCTGTCCCCAGTTATTCCAATCGTTATTCTGCTGTTGGTTGTTGTTCTGGTTCCAGTCATTGCTCTGCTGCTGATTGTTTCCGCCGCCTGCGCCTTCTGTAACAGTTACGCTCTTTACGTTAGCAGAACCGTTTGATCTGTAACCTTCGATGTTAAGTGATACTTCGTAAAGTGTACCTGACATATCGAGACCTGCTTTTTCCCAAGCCTCGAAGTGCTTTGATACGTCGATTGTACCCTTCATGTAGTTTGTCTGATTATTAGCTGAACCGCTTGTAGTACGAACGCTCCAGTACTGTGGGAATGTTGCTGTACCGTCAAGTGATGGCTGATTATAACGCATTGACTTGCGGATATCGTATGTATTGCCGTTAAGAGTTACTGTACCCTTATTCTCTCCATCATTTCCGGGTGGTCTCCAGTCGCCCCAGCCTTCAACGATGTAATATTCCATGAGAGGATTTCTTGTCCATCCGTAAACGCACATATAAGAATTTCCTCTTGGTGTGTATTCTACATCATATGTGAGAACTATGTTGCCGAAAGCCTTATAATTCTTCTTCTGGCTGTCGTAATTCTTACCCATACGAGCAAGGAAGTTTTCGATATTGCTCCATGAGCAGGTGAAAGAACCTGCACCGGGATTCATTGATGCCTGTCCCTGACCGTTCTGGTTCCACATCTCGTAGTCGTATCCGCCGATATTACCTCTTGTCTGCTGGTCAGCAGCTGAAG
>NZ_JAEEMU010000027.1 GCF_016283395.1 Ruminococcus sp. | reverse complement strand
GGTCTGCCCTGGTTCGACGGAAGCTATACCATCTTTGGTCAGGTCTTCGACGGTCTCGATGTTGTCTTCGATATTCAGGACACAGCAGTCGATGAGTATTACAAGCCCCAGAAGGACGTTGTCATCGAAAAGATGACTGTTACTCAGTACAGCGGGGAAGAAGTCCGCTGGGATATTTCCGATTATAAATGATGATCTTTAAGCAAAGGCTTAATAATTAATATGTTCGGCGTCTTATGCCGAGGAACAAAAGAAAGAAATTCGGGAGCAGATACAAATAACCCGAAAAACTAAGGAGAGAATATATTTGGATAAGTTTGTTATTAAAGGCGGAAGACGCCTTGAGGGTGAGGTAACTATCAGCGGTGCTAAGAATGCGGCTGTAGCTATTCTTCCTGCAGTAATTCTTTCAGATGAACCATGCGTTATAGAAAATGTTCCTTATATCAGCGATGTAAGGATATGTATCCATATCCTTGAGGAAATGGGCGCAGAGGTAACCAACATCGGCAAGGATGCTTACAGAATAGATCCTACAAAGATCAGCAAATTCTGTGTTCCTTATGAGTATGCAAGAAAAATGCGTGCTTCATATTACTTCCTCGGTGCTCTTCTGGGCAAATTCAATAAAGCAAGAGTTTCCATGCCGGGCGGATGTCCTCTCGGAGACAGACCTATAGATCAGCACTTAAAGGCTTTCACAGCCCTCGGTGCAAAGCATACTCTCAGTCAGGGCATGATAGATCTTACTGCTGACAAGCTCAGCGGCAATCAGATCTTCTTTGATGTCGTAACAGTCGGAGCTACTATGAATGCAATGCTGGCTGCTGTAAAGGCTGAGGGACTTACAATAATCGAAAATGCAGCTAAGGAGCCTCATATCGTTGATCTTGCAAACTTCCTCAACTCAATGGGTGCAAACATCATGGGTGCAGGTACCGATGTTATCAAGATCAGAGGTGTTGAGCATCTTCACGGCACTACTTATGCAGTTATCCCCGATCAGATAGAAGCAGGTACATTTATGGTTGCAGTTGCTGCAACAAAGGGCGATGTTCTTATCAAGAACGTTATCCCCAAGCATCTTGAATCCATTACAAAGAAGCTTGAGAAGATCGGCGTTAATATCGAACAGTTCGATGACAGTATAAGAGTATGGGTAGACGGTCCGTTGGTAAAGACAAACGTCAAGACAGCTCCTCATCCGGGATTCCCTACAGATATGCAGTCTCAGATAGCTACTCTTCTGTGTCTTGCAGAGGGTACGAGCATTATCACCGAGAATATCTGGGAGCAGCGTTTCCGCTATGTGGACGAGCTCAGAAGAATGGGCGCAGATATCACAGTAAACGGCAAGGTAGCTCTTATAGAGGGCACAGGCAAGCTTATGGGAGCTCCCGTAAAGGCTTGTGACCTGAGAGCAGGCGCAGCACTTATCATTGCAGGACTTGCTGCAAGCGGCGTTACCGAGATCGAGGATATCTACCATATCGAGAGAGGTTATGACTGCATGGAAGGCAAGCTCAGAGCTCTTGGTGCAGATATCGAAAAGGTAAGCGTTCCCGATAAGGCAGAAGAAACAAAGTCCGACAGCAAAAAGGCTGCGGTTTAACAAGAAATTACGGCTGCTGCACAAAAGTGCGGCAGCTTTTTTCGCCCTATAAGAAAAGGAGATTTATGCAGGATAATAAAGGATTATACAAAAAATTATTTACTATAGTAGCGCCCATAGCCTTCCAGTATCTGATGATGTCGCTGGTATCGGCTTCGGACGCTTTTATGCTGGGCTTTCTTGACCAGGACTCGCTTTCTGCTTCATCGCTTGCAGGACAGATAGCCTTTGTCTACAGCCTGTTTTTCGGTGCATTCGTGGCTGGCTGCAACGTTATCGCAGCGCAGTACTGGGGGAAAAAGGACATACATACTGTTGAGGAGGTCCTTGCCATAACCATGCGCTATTCGCTGCTTATAGGCGCAATATTCACACTGGCGGCGCTGTTTATACCGCAGCAGATAATGCGGATATTCACATCTGAAAGACACCTTATACGTCTTGGTGCTGTTTACCTGCGATATGTGGCGTTTTCGTATGTGCTTGCAGGCTTTTCACAGGCTTACTTCGGCATTATGAAGATATGTGACCGCGCAGGACTAAGCTCGCTTGTCGGAAGCCTTGCGGTAATTCTCAATATACTTCTCAACGCCTGTTTTATATTCGGACTTGGATTTTTCCCGAAAATGGGTATTGCAGGTGCGGCTATAGCTACAGTTGCGGCAAGAGCATTTGAGTGTATATTTATACTTGTGGTAATGCTAAAGGGAAAATGTCCCATGCTGAGGATAAAGGCGATGTTACATACGAAAGATCCTCTGCTTCATAAGGATTATATCCGCTATACCATGCCGCTTTTGCTCAATCAGCTTGGCTGGGGCGGCGGAGTAACTATGTACTCAGTTATCATGGGCAGGCTTGGCACAGATGCTGTAGCTGCAAACTCCATAGCAAGCATCGTTCGCTGTATAATAGCAAGCCTTTGCTGGGGCATCGCAGCAGGTGTAGGTATCGTACTTGGCGGTATGCTGGGCAGGAACGAGATCGAAGAAGCTAAAAAGGCAGGCGGTAAATTCGTGCGGCTGTCTATTCTCATAGGCGTAGGTTCGGGAGTAGTTATACTTGCGTTAACGCCTGTTATACTTAAAGTCATAAACCTCAATGATCAGGCGCAGTATTACCTGAAATATATGATGTTCATGGCGGCTTACTATATCATCGGAAATTCCCTTAACTCAACTATTATAGGCGGAATGTTCCCCGCAGGCGGTGATACGCGGTTCGGTATGATATGCGATATCGTAACGCTGTGGTGCGTGGTAGTGCCAATGGGCGCTATCGCTGCCTTTGTGCTGAAACTGCCTGTACTTGCGGTGGCGTTCATACTCACGCTGGACGAGTTCGTGAAAATACCTGCTGTATATAAGCATTACATGAAGTATAAGTGGGTAAAGAATATCACACGTTAAATATCCCTAAAGTATTGAAACTCCCCATTACTGTTTATTCGGTAATGGGGAGTTTTTTATGTTCTTATTTCGTGCTGGGAGATTATAAGTCTTATGGAATTGTAGAGATAAGGCTTCAATTCCGCTATAGTACAGGGCTCCTTGTAGAGTATAGCCGAATAGCAGGTGGAGCTTACAAGCTCAATTATCATAAAGAGCATTATCTCGGGATCGCGGAAATCATAGGGAGCTTCATTCAGCATATTGTAATACACTGTTGAAAAGTCTACGTCTTTATCCGATGCAGGGGAAGTGATGGCGCTTTTGAATATGCCCCAGCTCAGGTTCTTGGATATGAATGTGAGAAGTGACTGGTCGTTATTGAGCTGATTGATGATATTGTCGATGATCCTTATGAGCTTGTCCTCGAAAGAAAGGTCGTTAAGCTCGTCGCCAAGCTCGTCCAGAGCGGTCAGGAACAGCTGACTTGACTTGTGAGATACAAGCTTGTTCCTGATATCATACTTATCCTTGAAATACAGGTAAAAAGTACCCTTTG
>NZ_JAEEMU010000033.1 GCF_016283395.1 Ruminococcus sp. | reverse complement strand
TATACCGTAATTAGTCGTAGTCATAGTATTCACCTACCTCGACATCCTCGAGAACAGCGATAGCGTCGTCTGAGAGAATAGCTGCCGAGCAGTAGAGTGAAAGCAGATAAGAAGCAACGCCCTTATCATCAATTCCTCTGAAACGAACTGAAAGTCCTCTTGACTGTTCGTTTTTCAGATTACGCTGGAAAAGACCGATAACGCCTCTCTTAGCCTCACCTGTACGAACGAGAAGGATATTTGTCTTTCCGCTCTTGCTCTTTGGATTCTTGAGACCGTCAACAAGGAGCTTATCTGTTGGAATAATCGGGATTCCTCTCCATACGATGAATGTGCCGCCTGCGATGTTTGTGGTAACGGGCGGTACGCCTCTCTTTGTGCATTCTCTCTCAAATGCTGCAATAGCTCTTGGGTGTGCAAGGAAGAATGAAGGCTCTTTCCAAACCTTTGTGATAAGCTCATCGAGGTCATCAGGTGTAGGTGCACCGTTTCTTGTCTGGATTCTCTGAGAATCAGGAACGTTCTTTAAAAGGCCGTAATCATCGTTGTTGATAAGCTGGCTCTCTTGACGCTCACGAAGGCTCTCGATAGCAAGGTCGAGCTGCTCCTTTACCTGATCGTATGGCGAACCGTATACATCAGCCACTGCTGTGTTTACGTTTATGATAGTTGAGATAGAAGCGAGCTGAAGCTCTCTTGGCTCTTCCTCATACTCAACATAACCCTGAGGAATTATGTCAGACTTCTTCTCAACGCTGCAAAGAACGTCAAGAGGAGTTTCGCCCTCTTTAACCTTGTTTATTCTGTAAATACCTGAGTCAAGTCCCTTGAATTCGAGTACCTTTGTGATCCACTTTGGTGTCAGTGCACCGTACTGAGGTCTGGTCTTGTTAACGTCGGCAAGGTTATATGCCGCTTTTTTGCCAAGTGCAACTATGGTGTCATTTTTTGTTTCCTTAGACATAATGTCTACCTCCATTTATTAATGTATATATTACAGACAGATTTAGTAAGCTTTAGTATGGCGTGATACATGGGTATTGAGTCCATGTATATTTTTCAAAGCTTTCTCTGTCCGATAATCAATAGATTGGGAAATCCTTATCAACTTCCCTTGCCCATGCGTTTGTACCGCCCTTTAAGTTGTAAAGCGGACCTGTATAGCCTGCTTCGCGGAGAGTATTCACAGCAAGTATGCTTCTCTTGCCCTCCTTGCAGACAAAGACTGTATCAACAGAAGTATCGAGCTCCTTCTGACGTCTTTCAAGCTGTCCTATAGGGATAACTATGGCATCGGGGAACTTTGCGATAGCTCTTTCGTGAGGTTCGCGGACATCAACGATAGTTATCTTCTCACCATCGTCAATGCGGCGTTTGAGCTCCTTAGGCTCAATTCCTTCTACCTCTGCTTCTTCCTCTTTCTGCTGAGTAAGTCCGCAGAAATCCTCGTAATCGAAATCCTCTATCTCGGTAATAGTCCTCTTCTTGCCGCAGAGCGGACAGTTATCGTTTTTATGTATTTTCAGCTCTCGCCATTTGAGATTCCATGCGTCAAAGGTGACAACTCTGCCGATGAGGTTTTTTCCTCCGCCAACGATAAGCTTTATTACTTCGTTAGCCTGCAAAGTACCGATAACTCCGGGGAGTACACCTACTACGCCGCCCATTGCGCAAGAAGGAACAAGTCCTGCCGGGGGAGGTGCAGGGTACATACATCTGAAGCACGGACCTTCCTTTGCATAGTACACGGAGACCTGTCCCTCGAACTGGTACATGGCTCCGAAAACATCGGGCTTTCCAAGAAGTACGCAGGTGTCGTTCACAAGATATCGTGTGGGATAATTGTCGGAAGCGTCAGCCACAACGTCGTATTCGGAGATGATACCCTCAGCGTTTTCGGCTGTAAGACGCATATTGTATGTCTCTACCTTTACCAGCGGATTTATCTGGCGTATGCTGTCCTTTGCGGAAGCTACCTTAGGTCTGCCGATATCACGAGTACTATGCATTACCTGACGCTGGAGATTTGACTCCTCCACCTCGTCGTTGTCGATAATGCCGATGGTACCAACGCCTGCTGCTGCAAGATACTGTGCAAGGGGAGTGCCGAGGCCGCCTGCGCCTACGATGAGTACCTTTGCGGCTTTGAGTCTTTTCTGTCCCTTAACACCTATCTCCTGCAAAAGCAGGTGACGGCTGTAACGGTTTATCTCATCATTGGTGAGCTTTTCGCCTTTTCTGTCTCCGATAACGCTTTCAACGCCCGAACCTCCTGCGATAGCAGGGATAAGTATTACCTCGTCTCCGTCTTTGACTTCTGTATCAAATACTTCAGGATCGACCATTTCGTCATTCAAAAATACATTTATGAAAGCTCTGAGCTGACCTTCTTCGTCAAACAGTGCCTTTTTAGTTTCGGGATATTCCGCGGAAAGAAGATCAAGTATCTCGCCTACGGTCCTGCCCTCAAGCTCTATTTCGGATCTGTGCTCGGTAAAGAGCCTCAGAGTTGTCGGAATAACTACTGTAACTGCCATATGCAGCCTCCTTTATACGGCTTTTATGTAATCGACCAAAGCTTATATGTCATATTTATCATATATAAATACTATGGTTTTAATATACAACGTCAATGTATGTATTATAGCACTATGTGACAAAAAACACAATAGTTTTTCCTGATAAATAACTTAGTATCGGCTATAGTTGTTTTCTATAACCTGCACTTTTAAAGGTCAGATTATATAGAACCAGCTGTCGTCCTCCTCTATTTCTACTCGTTCAACAGGCTTTGAAGCGTCGTAATTGTAGCGGAGTTCCTGATTTTTAACGCTTACCTTTGCACCGTCGGGAACCGAACGTGTAATGAATGCGTTACCGCCTATAACAACGTCCTTACCTATGACAGTATCTCCGCCCAGAATGGAAGCTCCCGAATATATAGTAACATTATCCTCGATAGTAGGATGTCGCTTTTTGCTTTTTAGTGCCTGACCGCCCCTTGTGGACAGCGCACCGAGTGTAACGCCCTGATATATCTTCACGTTATCGCCTATTATGGTGGTCTCGCCTATAACGATACCTGTACCGTGATCTATGAAAAAGTATTTTCCAATGGTAGCACCGGGGTGAATGTCGATACCTGTCTCACTGTGAGCGTATTCCGTCATCATACGGGGGATTATGGGGACTCCCAGAGTATAAAGCTCATGAGCTATCCTGTTGATAAGGATAGCAAAAAGTCCGGGGTAGGAATATATTATCTCGTCCTTGCTGTAAGCAGCAGGATCTCCGTCATAAGCTGCCTGAACGTCGGTCTCTATGTATTCCCTTATCTTACGGAGACGCTTCGTAAAATCGAGAGTCATTTGCCTTGCTTTTTCAATGATATCATCATCGTTTCTTCTTTCACCGCCCAGAACTATGGTTATCTGCTTGGTAAGCTTGAACATAACGTCCTCAATAAGCATAGACAGATTATTTCTCAGCGTATACACCTTTATTGAGCCGTTCTTGAAATATCCGGGAAAAATAACCTTTCTCAGGCTTGAAAGAATATCTATTATCACCTCTTTATTAGGGTGATTGAAAATCCTTGTTTTGTCGATCTCTTTTCCTTTATGATAATCGTCTATCAGATCGTTCACTATACTGTTTATATTGTCTTCAAAAGTGTCCAATTACAATTGCTCCTTTCTGGTATCAATTCCTATCATTATTATAGATGTTGGAGCGATGGAAGTCAATATTTCGGCATATACCGCTTTTTTATTGTTTGTTATAGATAAGGTCAATAAGGAAATGTGTTTAAAAACAGCATCTCAAAACATCATTGATCAGGCTTTATGTGCAGAAATTTGCGAGATATGAGTGCGGCGATTACAATTTTGTAATTCTGCGCACAAAGTGAAAGATCCATGCTATCATATGATTACAGTAAAGGCACAAAGCAAAAACAATTATAGGAATGAGGTAGTTTTTATGAAAAAAATGATTTCTTGTATTGCAATACTGACAATGTTGGTTTCTATGGTATCATGCGGAAATACCGAAAGCGGCGGAACATCTGAAAACGTATCGAAAGTGTCAGCCACAACATCAGCTGCAATCACAACTACAGCAGATACATCAAAAGAAGAGAAAACAACAGCTGCAAATGCAAAGTCTGACAATAAAAAAGCCGAAAGCAACGGAAACAGCACAACAGTCGTAGCTGATGACAATATCGGAGCTTCACCTGTGACAAAGACCGATTATATGCAGATAGCAGGTGTATGGTATGAGGAAAACGTTCTTGATACCCGTGCTCTTACTATTGACGGCGACGGAACATATAAGCTTTCATACCGCGGCGGTGGAAGTGAATACGGCAATATTCAGATAGAGCGTCAGGTGCTTGGTGCTGATGATGTCACAAATATCTGGTACTGCTTCTACAGAGAGGACGGTACTTTGTGGGAGAGCTTCCGTCTTACAGCCCGTGAAAATATGTCTCCTGCACTTGTTTCGGGATTTGACAATACCGCGACGGTATTTGGATTAGGTGACGGCGACTCATCAGGAGAGCCTGACAACAGTCTGGCGGCAGTCAAGAGATTTATGGGTAATTGGAGCTGCGGAAGATGCTATATCAGTATCAGCAGCAATGGCGACGGAACATACAATGCAGATGTAAAGTGGAGCTCCAGCGCGGCAGAGGGCAGTGCATGGACATACATCTGTACATATGACGCAGAGAATGACGCTCTCGTTTGCAGCGGTTCGGGAGTAAACGTGGATTATGTTTATACCGAAGACGGTCAGAGCTCACATACGGAGAACTATAACAACGGCAGTGCAATGTTCTACACCGATAATAACGGAAATCTCCTGTGGCACGACTACTACGCAAACGTAGCTGACGAAATGGTATTCACAGGCTGCTGAAAAAGCAATTACAATTTTGTAATTCTGCACACAAAGTGAAAGATCTGTGCTATTATATAATCACAGCAAAGGCACAAAGCCGAAAAATATTTTTAGGAATGAGGTAGTTTTTATGAAAAAAATGATTTCTTGTATTGCAATACTTACAATGTTAGCTTCTATGGTATCATGCGGAAGTACCGATAACAGCGGAACATCTGAAAACGTATCTAAATCATCAACCACATCTTCAGCTGTAACAACTACAGCTGATACATCAAAAGAGGAAAAAACAACAGCTGCAAATGCTACAGAAAAGTCCAAGGACTCCGCAAAAACCGATGCATCAGCCAAAGACAGCGGAGAAAATACACTTGTCCTCAATGAAGCCGATCGCTTATTCGGCGCATATGTTGATACTCAGGGAGACGTTCTCAACCTCAGAAACGAGCCCTTCCCCACAGCAGATATAATCGGCACTATCCCAGACAAAACTCAGATAAATATTTACTCATGCGGAAAAGCTGACTGGTACTGTACAAGCTATAACGGCAAATCGGGTTATGTAAGCGCAAAATATATCAAGGAGATAGAATCAAGCGATCAGGGCATAGGCAGCAACGTTGCGATGATAAACGAGGCTTCTGCTATACTCAAGAGCCTGAATGACATTGATATGATCGGAGGCGGAGGAGCTGTTGCTGTAGATTCGTCCGATTCAAAGCAGGAAGGCAATGCTGTCTATGAAAGGGTAACAGACAGCCGTTTTACAACGGTTGAAGATGTAAAGAAATATATTACCGATAATATCTGCGGCACACTTCTTAACAGATACAGCAGTTTCTATGAGGGTGAAGAAGCTTTATTTAAGGAAATAGACGGAGCACTCTATTTCATGCAGATCGGCAGAGGTTCAGGCTTCCCGTACACGGACGATGTTGTTGTTAAAGATGTTACCGACACTTCTTTCACGATAATGGCAAAATTTGATAATTTCGGCGGATATTCCAATATAACAGTCAAAGCTGTCAAGGATAATGGTCTTTGGAAGGCAAGCTCCTTTACAGTTGACGATGGTATGGAAAACGCAAGATAAACGTATAAAAATCAGTTCATAGCGCATATCGCCGTGAAATGGCTTTACCAATTACAATTTTGTAATTCTGCACACAAGGCTGAAAAAATATGCTATTATATAATCACAGTAAAGGCACACGCCGAAATATAACAATTTTAAAAGGAATGAGGTAGTTTTTATGAAAAAAATGATTTCTTGTCTCGCAGTTCTTGCAATGCTCGCAGCAGTACCTACAGCTACAGCTTTTGCAGCAGACACCGCACCTGTATCAGTATCGGCAGAAGCAGCTTATGATGAAACAGATATCAGTAACATTGTTGGACAGTGGAAGTATCAGCTTGCTGCTGAAAACAAAAACGTTGATGTCAGCGCAGTTGACAACGGCATTATAACCGTAAAGGAGGACGGTACATATACATATACCGACCTTGACGGCAAAACACATTCGGGAACTGTAAAGATAGATTATGATACATTCGGGGGAGAGTTCAAAGTTCCGTTCTTTGCATTCTATGAGGGCGAAGAGTTCTTTATCGGCTGCTACTGTCAGCAGAACAACCCCAATACATATCTCATCGGAAACGGCGGAATGGCACAGCTCTTATCAGTAAACGCTGACTTTTCCGCAATAACAGGCGAATGGGAAGAAGTGAACGGAGACGGCAGAGTTTTCGATATCAGCGCAAACGGTGGTTATACTGTTACATATCCTGATACTAAAACAGATCAGGGCTTTATCAAGATAGGTAACGAGATGTTCAGCGAAAACAGCGATGGAAAATTTTACAATTTCTATAATGCAAGCGGAAAAGCATGGATAGGTTTCCCAAAGACTGACAGCGAAACAGTCAATGAGTTAAAGGCAGGCGAGTTTACTCTCAGACGCAAAAACGCCGATACAAATGCTAATGTTGATCAGGAGCAATCAGAAGGCGGAAAGACTGATGACAAGAACGAGAGTGCATCATTTGATAAAGAGGATAAGACTAAGGGTGCTATAAGAGTTATGGAAAACTTCAATGTAATTATGGCATTAACCGGTGCGAGTCCTGCTTATACTACCGATGACGGAAAAGTAAACGGTTATGTAAAGGTAACTGACAGCCGTTTTACTTCTATAGCTGATCTAAATGAATTTGTTGCAGATAATTTCACAGGAGAAGCAAAAGAAGTTTTTATCAGATACATTGATGGCTATTTCATTGAGAAGGACGGTTCGCTCTATGTACAATTTATACCGCGTTCTTTCTATCAGTTCCATACAGAGAACGGTGTTACCATCACAGACCCTGCTATGGACTACTGCACAGCTACAGCTAATAAGGGCGATGAACTCTTCGGTGTTGGCAGAGCCGTACTCAAATGCGTAAGCGGCAAATGGCATATCGAAAGATATGAATTCGGTGATTTTTACGGAGTCGAAAGACACGATGTTTCCGAGATATCAGGTACATGGGACGAAGTTGATACACTTTATCCAAGACAACTCGTTATAAGAAACGACGGTTCATTTACCCTTATATTCATTACAGGAAGAGCAATGTACGGTACTGTTAGGGTGGAAGATATAGGTTATCCCAATGGCGGCATACAGACATGGTTCAATCTTTACGACGAAAACAATGAGTTCTATACAGGCTTTGAAGCAACTTCACTGACTCCCCTCAATGACCTTTATACAGGTCAGGACGGCTCAGAACACTTTGTCCGCTATATAGAGCCCGAGCACAAATACTCATCAGATGAGCTTCAGAAAATGGCTGCAAAGGATTACGAAGAAAAAACAGGTATCAAACCTGCTGATACACATTCAATGACTAACGCAGAAGGTTCTGTCACTGTTGTATTCACAGATGAAAAAGGCGAAGATTTTGACGCATACACAGTTGATCCCGATACAGGTGTTGGCGAGAAATTCTCTGACGGCAGCACAGTCAATCTCCCACAGACAGGCGTTAATTCCCTTGTACTTACAGGTACATTAACAGGAGCAGCAGCTGTTGCACTTCTTGGTCTTGGTGCTGTAATAATGTCGGGAAAGCTCCGCAAAAAAGAAGAACAAGAGTAAGAGTAATAAAAGCAGCGGCTTCTGAGAATGCTGCAATAATAATGTCATCTGATAACAGATAAACAAATATCAGGTCAGAAAAAATCCCCCTTGTATCTTTTCAGAATGATACAGGGGGGGATTAATCATAACTTGTTACATGAACCGGGACAATCTATGACCTTATTAAGCAGCTTAGAGATGATCTCATCCTTTTTATCTATCTGCTTTTCTCTGAATATCAAATGATCTTCAAGCATTCCGATCTGTTTCTGCAAATGGTTCAGGCGTTTTTCATAGTCAGCACGGATCTCCTCATTTTTCACCACGAGAATACTTATCATTTGATTTTTATCATGTATCAGTGCTTTTAAAACTGCAATATCCTCAGAACTGCTGTCATCACTGTACATATCAAGAAGCACATCGGCAAGGGGAGCAATAGTGCTCTGATACTTAAAGCTTTCCGGATCGTTGTTTTCAGAGAATACTTTCTTGATAGTTGCTTCGGAAATATAACAATTATTCTTTTCGAGCATATCCATGATCTGTGAATTGGTAAGACCGTTATCCTTTTTCAGCTTGCGAAGCCTTTCGACGGTATCACGTTTCAGTTTGTTGATTTCCATTGTATTTACTCCTTTGGCGGTTTTCTTGTTGTATTTAATGTTAAATCAGCTTTTTTGAAAAAATGAGACAATTTCTTATCAAAATGATCTTATGATACATAAATACAGATTAGTTTTCATCATACCATAAATAACGCGGATTGTCAATTAAAAAGCCATAGGATTCTGAAAGAAGGCTCAGAATTACTATGGCTTTTGACCTTTTACGAGGACACACTATGTAATACAGCCGTTAGCCATTAGGCATTAGCCGAAAGAGTCCGCTTACGCTCACATTATATAAATTATTCGCCGAAGGCGACACATCAGGCTAACATCTAACGCCTAAAGGCTTAGTTTCGTGATAAGTGGGAATTAAGATATTTTTCTATCATTATCAATGCTCAAAGCTCATGACGTATTGACTCGACAGCCATTGAAAGAACTTCGGAGATATAAGGCTTGTCCACTTTATAATAAAAAACGGAACGGATACGCTGCGGATCATACTCGTAAGCGGAGTCTATCGCCTTTCTCATATTACGTTCGACAGCTTTTACGTTTTTGCCGTAATCATCTGCGATCTTGGGGTAAAGTTCCTTTGTCAGTGATTTCAGGAGCTCGGGTGATCTTAAAGCCATGAGAATTGCTTTTATAAGAAGATGATACCCGATAAGATTGGGACGTATCCCGAGTTTCTGAACAAATCTGATAACAGCCATTTCCTGCTGATCTGTGCGCAGCTCTGTGTTTCTCATATATGTATCGGTCGGAAAGTGATACATCTCTTTTTCGTTAATGGTAGTATTAGTTGATAGCATATTTATTCTCCTTTTTGATTTATTACGGCCTATGGCTTTTGGTTTGAATTGTTTTAGTACCTGATACCTTAGATATTGACATAAAATGTTATCAAACATAAGTAAACGATCATTTAGCTTGTTCAGTACATTCGCATTATAACATACAGACTCATTTTATGACAAGTTTTTTTTGGTATATTTTGAGGATATTTTTAGTCTATTTTTAATATACCAAGAATATACCCGAAAAGACAAAATGCAGTATATAGATCAAAAAGGAACGAATCAGGGCTTTACGTTTTCCGGATAAAGCAGAGTTCGCCCTGACCTGCTGTAATACGGTCATTCTCTGTGTCAGTGATGTCTTTAAAGAAATATTCCCATAATTCTCCGTCCGAGTGACAGAATTGATAATAGCTAAGAGAATCCTCGGGATATATTTCCGTTATAAGCCTTACGGTCCCGTTTATATAACCTTCGCTGTCTTTAAGTTCAAAACTGCCATCCTCATTTATAGTAAGAGTTCTCGGATAAAATACATTTTCTTCGAGCCAGATGCCTGTAATTTCCTGAATATCATTGGTTATCTCGACCTGTCCGTGTCTTGCGTTGTTGGCAGTCGTTCTTGCAGCCTTTTTTTCTGTGTCGGGTGCAGCCGTTGTTATTAACGCGCTTTCAGCTCCCGATGCTGTAGCTGTTACAGCAGACACAGACTCTTTTGCTTTGGCATTATCATCTTTATTTATTTTGCTGCACGAGACCATTGCTGAAAATATTGAGACCATTGCAAGAAAGGAAAACAATTTTTTCATATCAGCTATCACATTCCTTTTATACTTTTTATTCCGGGATATATGTTCATTGTCTGAGAAAGCATATTGCAGTCAGGAAAGGCTTTCAAAACATGACACGTCTCAGAACGTACTCTCCCTCGGAGGTGGACGCTATCTCATATGTGCTCATATCGTCCATATTCAGATGCTTTTTCAGACGGGATATATTTACCCTTATGGTATTTTTGCTGTCCTCCATGTCGCAGCCGTAAATAGTCTTGTATATGTCGTGATAGCTTGTACGCGAGCCTATCTGCGAAGCCAGCATATACAGTATCTGCAATTCACGCTGCGGCAGGGAGTATTCATTGCCGTCAAGCGTTGCAGTTCCCGCAAAAAGGTCTACAGTAAGATAAGGAAGCTCTATCTTCGGGTGTTGTGGAGACTGCTTGACATTGCGGCGCAGCTGAGCTTCTATACGCGCCTTTAGTACGTTAAGGTCGTAGGGCTTGGTTATGTAGTCGTCACCGCCGCTTCTGAAGCCCATTACAACGCTGTCGTTCTCGTCACGGGCTGTAAGGAATATAACAGGAGCTTGTGTTTTCTGCCGCAGTATCTTGCAGAAATCCATACCGTCGCCGTCAGGCAGCATAACGTCAAGGAGCACAAGATCGGGGACGCACTCCTCCAGCATAAACGATGCGGTCTGTACCGAGTCCGCACAATGTACGGTATATCCCTCATTTTCGAGAAATGTTCTGTTGATACGCATGATGTCTGAGTCGTCTTCTACTAATAATATGTGTGACATAATGTATCCCCCTGTGATTACAATCCTGTAATTTTGTTCACTTATTCATAAATATGTGGTATAATGTTATTAAAGGAAATTATACGCCCTTACAGATCAGGCAATTATATCCTGAAAGGAGCAGAATGAGATGAAAAAGAATTTATCCAAGAGCCGCACACTCAGGCGGCGGCTTTTAGTGACTATGATAATTTGTCTTATGACAGTTTTGGTTATATGTACTCTCATCTTTAATATGGTTTATCGAAAGACCGCCGATGCAGTCACCACAAATACTTCAAAGCTTACCGATGAGACTTTCAATACGACCGCTGACATTTACTATCAGCAGCTTGTATCTTCTTTGCAGATGGAGCTGAACAACCTGTGCAGCGCTTCATATATGTCTGAATGTTTATACAATGAAGAATTTGACGATTTTGAGCCGTTTGATGTAAATGCCAATTGGCGTGAAGTTGAGGGTATTGAAAGAAATATGCGCTTCTTTCTGCGAAATCAGGCACAGGCTGAGCTGTCAAGTGACGATCCTCGCTTCTTTTTTACTTTTGACGGTGTAACATTTCAGACCTACAGCCTGACATTTTTTGATGAATCAGTCTATGATATGGACGAGGTATTTGCTGCATTTAACAGTGATAATACTATACATTCGCCTTCTTCGTATGAACGCAAGCTGTATGAATCGGATTATTACGAAGATCAGCCTGATCTTTCCGACTATATGTATGAGCATTTTAATGAAGAACGCGGTGCTTACACAAAAAACGGAAACGGATATATTATTGCATGGACTAATACTTCTACAATTTCATATTACAAACATTGTTTTGGAGTAGTCATGTACGATGTAAATGACTGGATCGTTCCTGTAAAGGAAAGCGTAAATGCAAAGAACGCCGAACTTCTGGGTTACATGGACGATCTCTTCAAAAAGTACATTTTCATCATGGTAAGTTCGATAATCGGAGTTCTGATCCTTTTCACCATTGTATTTGTAATTCTTTCCAAGAAATTGTCAGATCCCATTGTTTCCGAGCATGACCTGCTGATAAAGGTAAACGCAATGAAAACAGCCTTCCTATCAGATGCTTCCCACGAGTTGAAAACTCCTTTGGCAGCTATGTCAGGCTATGCTCAGAATGCTGAAATGGAGCTTATAAACAGCGGTGATACCGCACTTGTACAGGAAAAACTGAAACGTATCTCGTCGGAAGCCAACCGTATGGCTCTTATGGTAACGCAGATACTCGACGCAACCCGAATAGAGGAAGGCAGAATGATGCTGGAGCTTACTCCCTGCGATCTGGACAGCCTTGTGCGCGAGACCATTGAGACCTATTTTGCCGTGCTCAACAAGAACAACAACAGGCTCGCACTTCGTATTCCGCTTGAATTGCCGCAGGTAAAGGCTGACAGTTCGAGATTGCAGCGTGTATTCGTAAATCTTATCTCCAACGCTCTCAAGCATACGAAAAACGGTACGATACTCGTAAAGGCAGAAAAAGAGGACAATTTTATCAAAGCTACCGTAAAAGATACGGGAAGCGGTATCTCCGAAGAGGATATGCCGCATATCTGGGAGCGTTACTACAAGGGAAAGCACTCCGAAACAGGCACTGGACTTGGCTTGTTTATATGCAAGTTCATAGTCGAGTCCCACGGCGGCAGGATATGGGCTGAGAGCGAAGTGGGCAAGGGAACTTCATTTATGTTCACTCTGCCCGTTGAATAACAACTTACTTTATATAATAGCACATTTTTGCTGCAAATACAATACAAAAAATCAAAGATAACAGATAGTTCATATGCGTATACAGGCAATGCTGTATATCGGCATAAGTATTGATAATCTGCGTCAGATATGGTATAATTTTATAAATCAGAGTGAAAAGGAGGTCGCTTGTATGCCTTTCAATATCATCAGGAACGATATAACCAAAGTCAAAGCCGATGCCATAGTAAACGCTGCAAATTCCTCACTGCTTGGGGGAGGCGGAGTTGACGGAGCTATACATCATGCGGCAGGTCCGCAGCTCCTTGCGGAATGTCGGACTCTCGGCGGCTGCAAAACAGGTCAGGCAAAGCTTACAAAAGGCTATGCTCTTGACTGCAAATATATCATACATACGGTAGGTCCTGTGTGGCACGGCGGCGACCGCGGCGAGGAAGAGCTCCTGCGCTCATGCTACAGGAATTCCCTTGAGCTTGCAAAGGAAAAGGGCTGCGAGAGCGTGGCTTTTCCCCTTATTTCCTCGGGGATATACGGATATCCCAAGGACAAGGCTCTGGACGCGGCTGTGTCCGAATTCAGAAGCTTCCTTGAAGAAAATGATATGGAGATAACACTTGTCATATTCGATAAGGACTCCTTTGAAGTAAGCTCGGGCATTGTCGGCGAAATAAGGCAGTATATAAGCGATGCTTACGCAAAGAAATGTGCTGAACATGACAGAAGAAACAGGGGCAGACCTGGTGCAGTCGAAATGCACCAGTTTTCAAGTGCTAAACCAGGCTTGTTATTCGGCAGAAAAAAGGAGAGCATGAAAGAAAGCTCCGCAAATATCATGCTCGAAGAAGATGCTTGCTGTGAAACAAGTGCTGACCTTGAAAATATGCTCAAAGCACATGACGAGTCTTTCTCGGAAGCTCTGCTGCGGCTCATAGACGAAAAGGGCATGACAGACGTTGAGACCTATAAAAAAGCCAATATTGACCGCAAGCTCTTTTCAAAAATTCGCAGCGACAAGAACTACAAGCCTAAAAAGCAGACCGCTGTGGCTTTTGCAGTAGCTCTTGAACTTGACCTCAGTGAAACGGAAGAACTGTTGAAAAAGGCGGGCTTTGCACTGTCGGACAGTCTGAAATTCGACCTGATAATCCGCTATTTTATCGAGCACAGCAATTATAATATCTACGAGATAAACGAGGCACTGTTCGCCTTTGACCAGAGTTTGATAGGTTCGTGATTTGTCGCCTTTGAAGCGACCAAAATACCTCCGTGATGATGTATACTGTAATTACAGTAAAGGAAACGCAAAAGCGGTTCCGCAAAATACATCAAAACGGAGGTTTTATTATGAAAAAGAACTTAACTGAACTGGTATTTATCCTTGACGAGAGCGGCTCAATGAGCGGACTTACAGCTGATACTATCGGCGGCTTCAATTCCCTTATTGCAAAGCAGAAGAAAGAAGAGGGCGAAGCACTTGTATCAACGGTATTTTTCAGCAATGATTCCAAAGTGATACATGACAGAGTGAAGCTGAATGACGTTCCAAAGCTTACCGACAGGGATTATGTTCCCTCAGGCTGTACTGCTCTTCTTGACGCAGTTGGTGACGCAGTTCACCACATCGCAAATATCCATAAGTATGCCCGTGAAGAGGACGTGCCCGAAAAGACGCTGTTTGTTATTACAACTGACGGTATGGAGAACGCCAGCAGAAAGTACAGCCACAAGGACGTGAAGAAGCTCATCGAAAAAGTGCAGGAGGAAAAGGGCTGGGAGTTCGTTTTCCTCGGAGCTAATATCGATGCTGCCGAGACCGCAGGCTCTATCGGTATCAGAGCTGAGAATGCAGTTGACTATCATGCTGACTGCTGCGGTACGGAAGTGCTTTACGAAGCAGTAGGCTGCGCAGTAAGCAGCGTAAGAGCAAAAAAGGGACTGAATAAGACTTGGAAGTGCTCTGTAGAAGCTGACAATAAGCGCAGAAAATAAGATCGCGTCTGAAACTGCTGATAAATTATCCTTCTTAATGCTGATTGTGCATATCAAACTATATATTGACAAATATGTGGAAATGTGATATAATAAATATACAATATAAAGCAGAACTTGTATAGGGGTGATTTAAATGTTTATTGAATAAAAACAGCTATGATAATGCGCGTATTTCCGTTAATGGCAGATCCAAAGCTATAAGAAGGAGGATCCGATATGTGTGCAGCAGTTTTTGATTATAATGATAATGATTTTATAATGCCGTTTGACAATAAAATGGGCATGGATTCCAAGGGCAATTTAATGAGGCGTTTAGATGATTATGTAGCTATGGATATGAACTCAGGCAAATTTCACTATACGTCGCCCTGGCCGGAAGATAATGATAATAATAAATAATATATAGGCTTTAAAACTAATAGGGACTTTCCGTTCGGAAAGTCCCTATTTTTGTCTTAGTTAACATACAGAAAACCGTTTGTTATACCTCTTTGACCGATATCTATAAAGTTGTTGTTATTACCACGGCATTTTGCCCTGAACATTTTGCCGTATACTCTTACTTTATTATTCTTCATGTAATCGTAGTCGCTTCTTCCGAATATCAGTGGTTGGATAGTGCTTGATGATGTGAGGGTCCTGTCTTCATCATTGATATACAGTGTAATGGTTTTTGTCAAATTGCTGCCGAAAATACTCTGACTGGTTGCACTGTTCATGAAAGTACCAAGTGAAAGATTCTGCTTTGTATAAGGAAGGTCTATGTAATTGAGATTGGAGCAGCCGTCAAATGCAAATGCACCTATAACCTTCAGATTTTTAGCAGGGCGAAGATCGAGTGTTCTGAGTGATTTGCAGTTAGAAAAAGCACACTGGTCTATCTCTTCAAGCTGAGAATTATTACCTGCAAATTTAAGAGTTGTAAGTGCGCCCTTTGAGAAAGCATATTCATGTATCCTCTTTACAGTATCAGGGATAGTAAGTGTTTTTATGCCGCAATTTTCTGTGCAGGTAGGATATCTGTTTCCACTGTTGTTGAATTGTGAATAGTAACCTATCTCATTAACGGTGTACCAGCAGTTGTCGTTTGAAGAATATACTCTTGACGGAACAGAAACGCTGGTAAGTTCTGAATCAACAGTACCGATCCATGAAACTCCGCCAATGTTGTTCTTGACATAGTAGCAGCCGTCAGTAAAACGGAATCCGCTTACATTGTTAATACGGTTCCACTTGCATTTTACGTCACTATAAATTTCACTGAGCTTAACAAGTCTGCGTTCAGGATTGCCGTAACGGATCGCGTTGATATCAGCATCATTTACGTATCCGTCGCCGTTAACATCATAGAAAGCTAATGGAGCCTGATCTGAGTTGCTTGTATAGCCGTTATACATAACAGTACTTTCAAATATTTCTGCGTCTTCACCGGTGAACTGACCGTCAAAGTTAAGATCGCCTGCGATGCCGGGACGCTCGAAATATGTTGCGTGATCAAGGAAGAATTCTCTTGTAACAGTTGCCTGAGAGTTTGTATTGCCTGTAAACATGATCATATTAACAGGGTTACCGTTTTGGTCCGGAAGATCAACAGCTTTCCAGTTGAGTGCGTGATAATAGCGGTCACGTCCCCAGCGTATCTGGCAATCGTTCATTTCACCGTTACACTCTGCAAAAGTAATTTTACCGTTTGAATCGATATCAGTAATAAAGATACTGTGTCCGGGAGTTTTATCGCCCTTACTTGTCGATACCTTGTAATCCAGACGAACGATATCACCTATCTGAGGTATATAGTCCTCAGCCATTGGATCCTGATTGCTGTTTGCACCATAAGTGTTCTTTTTTACTTTGTGACGGATAAGTACAACAGGTCCCCATATATCATTGGAAAGCTTTCGTGCAAATCCTACACATTCACCGTTGTCAACTTCCGGTTCTGTAGTTTTTGTCCAGTCTGTGTAATATGCCTTGCGGCAGAAGAATTTGCTGTCATAATTTAATCCTTTTACTTTTTCTTCGGTAAGGTAGGATCTGTACCTTTTGTCAGGTGTGTATTCGGAATAGGTATCCTCACTGATCACACCTGTCTGTTTGTAGTTCCAGTATGAAAGATGCGGAAACTTTACCATTTCTGCGTCGATACGCTGCTGCCATTCGTTGAGAACAGTATCATAGATGATTTGTCCGTCTGCTGCATCTGCTTTTGCAGGGATAGATGCAGCTGCTGCGCCTGCTGCAACTGTCAGTGCGAGCGTTGCTGAAGTCAAGTGCTTAAATAGTTTCATGTGTTTTTCCTCCTGAATTAATAGATAATTTGCTAATATTAATAGCAATATTATTATACTGCTCGTTTAAACAAATGTCAATATTATTTCAGGTAATATTTATAATAATTTAATAATTGATCGTTCTATGACATATCGTATTTATTATATTACAACTAAAAACGCAGAAAAGATCTCCCGTGTACTTGCCGTAACACGGGAGATCTTTTTATTGATATTTTGCTTTATGATATCTGTCTTTCAGAGAAGATATCATGCAGCTGTGTCTTCTTCGTTTTCCTCAGATTCGGTTTCGATAACTGTTTCTGTTTCATCAGGTGTTTCTGTTTCCTGAGTTTTATCCTCAGCAGGAACAACTGTGAGCTTAGCAGCATCTGAGAAGATCTGATTGCCGTACTTGTCGACGATCATACACTGATAAGAATAACCATTGTTATCTGCACTTGCAGGAACAACTAAAGTTGAAGGATCGGAGTTCTTGTTTCTTATATCCTGCCAGTTGATACCGCTCTGTACAGAGTAGGACCAGCTGTAGAGAAGGTCTTCACCCTCTGCTTCAACAGTGAATTCAACATCGCTTCCGTCCTCAGCAATTGCGCCGACAGGATGATTGATGATCTTAGCACCGAGGCAAACCACCTTGCCGTCGATAGCAGTATTGCCGCCGCCGATAGCAATGTTTGGCCATGTTTCCTCAGTACCTGTGTAGTAAAGTGTTTCAAGACCTGAGCAGTTATAGAATGAATTGCTGCCGATAGTCTTGATCTTGTTCGGGATAGTTATACTGCTTACTTTGCTTAATCCATAGAATGCGTTGTTTGGTATTCTTTCGCCGCCTGTGATAGTGATATCTGTAAGAGTTGCAGGGATACCGCTGTAGTAGCCTGAGTATGTACCTGCACCGCTGTAGTAGAACAGATAAGATACAGCACTGCTGCTGTTCTCAGCATTTACGTCATCAAGACTTGTGCCTGCATAAGGAAGTGTAAGTGATTCGAGAGCTGTGCAGTTAGCGAATGCAGCTCTTTCAATCTTGCCTGTACCGTTGTCAATAACAGCTGTCGTCATGCCTGTGCAGTATCTGAAAGCACTGTCACCTACAGTCTCGACTGTGCCGTTTACATATATACTTGTGATACCTGTGCAGTTATAGAATGCAGATGAACCTATGTAGCTGAGAGGTGGCTGGAACTCGATATCGCCGAATTTAGCAGATGAGCAGTTGTAGAATGCATCGTTTCCGATAGATTCGAGTCTGTTTTTGAAGATATCTGTATCAAATTCAAGATCTGAACAGTTGTAGAATGCGTTATTGCCGATAGATGTTACACTGTCGGAAATTGAAATGTGCTTGAGCTTGCTGAAACCATAGAATGCATAGCTTGGTATCTTATTTCCGCCTGTGATAGTTACGTTTGCGAGAGTTGCAGGGATACCGCTGTAATAGCCTGAGTATGTACCTTCGCCGCCGTAATAGAACAGGAAAGATACGCAGCTTGTGCTTCCGTCTCCGTTGACCTCATCAAGGCTTGTGCCTGCGAAAGGAAGTGTGAGAGATTCAAGAGATGTACAGTTAGCAAATACTGCTCTGTTCAGGCTTTCAACACCGTTTTCTACAACGACTTCTTCCATATTTGAGCAGTATCTGAACGCACTGTCGCCGATAGCCTTTACAGTACCCGGGATAATGATGCTTGTGATACCTTTACAGTTATAGAACGCACTGTTTCCGATAGTTCTGAGTGATGTCGGGAATTCAATGTTATTGAAATTAGCCGAGCTACAGTTATAGAATGCAGCATTTCCGATAGTTTCAAGATCGTTTGTCATAAGCCCCTTGCTGAATTCAAGGTTTGAACAATTGTAGAATGCATTGTTTCCTATAGAATCCAGTCCGCTTGGGAGTGTTGCATTAACAAGGTTTGTAAAGCCGTAGAATGCATTGTCAGGTACTCTTGTACCGCCTGTGATAGTAATGCTTGTGAGAGTTGCAGGGATACCGCCGTAATAGCCTGAGTATGTACCTTCACCGCCGTAGTAGAACAGATAAGATACAGGGCAGTTGCTGTCCTCTTTGTTTACTTCTTCAAGGCTTGTGCCTGCATAAGGAAGTGTAAGAGATTCGAGAGATGTGCAGTTAGCGAATACGGCTCTGCTTATGCTTTCAACACCGTCCTCTACGACAGCTTTCTTAATGTTGGAACAGTATCTGAACGCACTGTCGCCGATAGTCTTTACAGTACCGGGGATAATGATGCTTGTGATACCTGTGCAGTTATAGAATGCACTGTTTCCGATAGTTGTAAGTGATGTCGGGAAGCAGATATTGTTGAACTTAGCCGAATTACAGTTATAGAAAGCACTGCTTCCGATAGCTGTGAGCTTGTTTGTCATAAGACCTTCGTTGAATTCAAGGCTTGTGCAGTTGAAGAATGCATTGCTTCCTATGTAAGTTACGCTCTCGGGAAGTGAAATTGTCTTGAGAGAAGTAAAGCCGTAGAATGAATTGTTAGGTACTTTGTTACCGCCTGTGATAACGATATTTGTAAGAGTTGCAGGGATACCGCTGTAGTAGCCTGAATATGTACCTGTGCCGCTGTAGTAGAACAGGAATGATACAGGGTAAGGACTGTCGCCTTCATTTACCTCAGCGAGGTTTAAGCCTGCGTAAGGAAGTGTAAGAGACTCAAGAGATGTACAGTTAGCGAATACAGCTCTGCTGAGAGTTCCCACACCCTTGTCAACAACTATGCTTTTAATAGAAGAACAGTATCTGAATGCACTGTCTCCTACGCTTTCAACTGTACCCGGGATAGTGATGTTTGTGATGCCTGTGCAGTTGTAGAACGCGCTGTTTCCGATAGTTTTAAGTGATGTCGGGAAGTCGATATTATCGAACTTAGCTGAATTACAGTTGTAGAAAGCACTGTGTCCTATGGATACGAGCTTGTTTGTCATAAGCTCCTTGTTAAATTCAAGGCTTGTACAATTGAAGAATGAATTGTTTCCGATAGATGTTACGCTCTCGGGAAGTGAAATTGTTTTGAGAGAAGTAAATCCGTAGAATGAATTGTCAGGTACTCTTGTACCGCCTGTAATAGCGATCTTGCTGAGTTTTGCAGGGATACCGCTGTAGTAGCCTGAGTATGTACCTGTGCCGCTGTAGTAGAACAGGAACGATACAGGGTAAGGACTTTCACCTTCATTTACCTCGGCAAGATTTAATCCTGCATAAGGAAGTGTAAGTGATTCAAGAGATGTGCAGTTAGCGAATACGGCTCTGCTGAGAGTTCCTACGCCATTATCAACAACAATGCTCTTAATAGAAGTACAGTATCTGAATGCACTGTCTCCTACGCTTTCAACTGTGCCGGGGATATAAAGGCTTGTGATGCCTGTACAGTTATAGAATGCGCTGTTTCCGATAGTTTTAAGTGATGTCGGGAATTCGATATTGTCGAACTTAGCGGAGCAGCAGTTATAGAAAGCACTGTGTCCTATGGATACGAGCTTGTTTGTCATAAGTCCCTTGTTGAATTCAAGGCTCGAACAGTTGTAGAATGAATTATTTCCTATAGATGTTACGCTCTCGGGAAGTGAAATTGTCTTGAGAGAAGTAAATCCGTAGAAAGCATTGTCAGGTACTCTTGTACCGCCTGTGATAACGATATTTGTGAGAGTTGCAGGGATACCGCTGTAGTAGCCTGAGTATGTGCCTGTACCGCTGTAGTAGAACAGGAACGATACAGGGTAAGGACTTTCGCCTTCATTTACCTCAGCAAGGCTTCTGCCTGCGTAAGGAAGTGTAAGTGATTCAAGAGCTGTACAGTTAGCGAAAGCTGCTCTTTCGATATTGCCTACGCCGTCCTTGACATCTGCATATACCATAGAAGTACAGTATCTGAATGCACTGTCTCCTATGCTTGTAACAGTCTTAGGAACTGTAATGCCTGTAATGCCTACACAGTTATAGAATGCACTGCTTCCGATGTATGTAAGAGTATCAGCAAACTTTACATCACCGAATTTTGCAGAGCTGCAATTATAGAATGCATTGTTTCCGATGTATGTAGTATCGTATGGAAGTACGAATGACTCGGGATCATCATCGTGCTCATGGTCATAGATGATATGATTGAACTTTGAGCAGTTGTAGAAAGCAGCGTCGCCGAAGCTCTTTACTGACTTAGGCATTTCAACGGTCTCGATGTTAGAACCGCCGTAGAATACAGAAGCACCGATGTTATTGATAACATAACCGTGCTCTGTGTCGTAGTTTTCCATAACTACGTTCTTTACCTTGGATATGTTTCTGATAGGTGTATAGTTGAAATCATACATATCGCCATGACCGAAGATATACATATATCCTGTAGGATAGAGCATATATACTATGTGGTCGCCGAGCGAGCCTGATTCGAGGCAGTAATGATCGGGATCAGGTGCTTTTGCAGTTGTAACGCTGCGCTTTACGTGATTTGTTGTAGCTGTAGTAGTAACGATAGGAGCACCATCGCTGCTGCTTGCACCGTCTGAACTGTAGTTGCCCTCATCGCTGAGATCAAAGCTGTAGTTCAGTTCCTTTGTCTTGTTGTTGATATGGAATGAAGTATGCTTTACATTCTTGCCGTCTATAATAACGTCAACAGTATGGCTGCCGCTCTTACAGTATACAACTACGTTGCTGCCGCCGACAACGCCTGTTGAAACATCGCCGTCAACAATGATCTCAACATTCGGAGTGAATGTATCGCCGTCTGAATTCGTAGCAGTAACATTGAATGTAGTCTTATATGCAATATTCGGGCACGAACCGATGCCGAACTTTGCAAGACCTGCGGCAGCTATCCATGAAGCAGGAAGACCTGCTGCACCTGCTACAAGTCCGAGATTATCAAGGCTGAGATACCAGTCAAAAAGCTTTATACTGAATGATGCGATCTCGCATTCGATATCTACGATCTTCAGGCATTTGAATTCAACGCCTGCCGTTACGACAAAGCTTACATCACCTGAGAGACACGTATCACAAGCGTGTTTCGTATCGCCCGATGTATCGAAGCATACAAAGGCTGTGTTTGAGAACGACTTTGACTCGCCGCTTTTTGCATAAGAGAATTCAAGTGAACCTGTTATGTCAAGACCTGCCTTTGCATAGAGTGAGAATTCAAGAAGAGTGATAAAGCCGAGGTCTACTGCGTCAAGTGAAGCTGAGAGCTTGATACCGACAAATGCTTCACCCTCAAGCTTTACAGTGATACCCTTTGATTTTTCCTCAGTCTTGTCGATAGGCTCCATACCGTCATCTGTATCGTACTGGAAGCCGTGGGTAGTAGTTCCCGAGAATGTTACGCCAAGTGAGCCTTCAAGCTCGAGAACGAAATCAACAGATATCTTTACTGTTGCACCAGGGATACCTGTAGGTATGACCACGCTGCCTATTCTTGGCTCGCATTCCTTCTCCTTCAGGTTTTTGAGGACATCATTGTCACCGTTATCAGCACTGAGCTGTATAGAGAATGAGAACTCAGTGGATAATTCAAAATAAGCGTATGTATATCCCCACTCTTTGTAGAACTCAAAGGACTGAGTAAATGAAACTCCTGCCTCTGCGCCGAGACTGATACCCGAATTACCAAGCGGGATATCGCCGCTGAGAGTGAAAGATTCGCTTGCGGTCTTTGAATATGAAAGGAGATACTGTGCCATATCGAATGTCATGACACCTGTCTCTTCAAAATCTGTATCTGTACGAACGATACCTTCATCAGCAGTTTCCATATCGAGAACAGCGTCTCTTGGATCGGAATGTGACTCAAACTTAACGAATGCAAGCATATCGTCAATGTTGCTGTTACCTGATACGGTAACTGTATCGCCGTCGATCTTTACGTCCTCAACTGCAATAGATACGATAGCTTCGGGACTTGGCTGAATGTAGAAGAATTCACCCTTTTCGAGGTTTTTGACCGTATCGTCTGCATTGCTGAAAACGAAAACGTTATTATCAAAGTCGGAAGAAACAAGTTCGTTCTTACCGTCCGCACTTTCAGCGATAACTGTGTCATCACTGAGAACAACGAAGTTGTTTGTTTCATCGTCATCGAAGTTTACGACTCTGTCCTGTGAGAAATCCTTAGTAGTTTTAGAAAGGATATCAGCAACTTCCTCGGTATACTTTTTGACTACGAAAGTATCGCCGACAGGATGATTGAATAAGTCGAAGAGCTGTACCTTTATAATAAAGTACTCTCCAAGCTTGGAAGCGTCAACAGAAGCTTCGCTTCGCTTTAAACGTCCTGCCTCGGCAGTTCCCTCAACGGAAGCGAACAGTTCACCGTTTTTTTCGTCAACGAAAGTGATAACGAACTTGCTGTCGTAAGGTTGTGTGGATGTCACAACTATCTTTCCTGTGGCAGGGTCATAATCCAGACCTGTAACCATGTAATCGCTGTCACTGACATCAGTATTGGCGAGCTTTTTCACAGTCTGGTCTTCTTCCGCCGCATGGGTGATAAAGTTACCCAATGAGTTGGAGGATTCAAAGTCCAGATTGCTTACACGGTCGATCGAAGCATTGTTTTTGCTTTCAGGATCGATACTTGTGATGAATTTGTTGCCGTTTGACAGGACCATTGTAGTACATAAAGCTGCACTCAGTGCTCCTGCAATGACTCGTTTTATCATTTAAGCAACCTCCTATAAAAAATTTACTGTTTACACAGCAATTACTATTATACATTTAATCATAATTATTGTCAACTTTGTTTGCGATTAGGGATAAATATATAAATCAAAAATCTCTGTATTTCACAAAAATACAAATGGCTTACCCATGCATTATTCTGATATAGCATATTGACAATGTGCTGCTCATTTTACAGAAAACATTGCTTCTGATGTATATTATGTGAATTGATTATATATATAATGTGTAAGAAACTTGGTGTTCTGACCGCTCATTTAACCGTATAACGTAGATAAAGGTGAATAATGACGATAAGTGTCACTTTGTGATGTGAAATTTGCGACAGTGATGCGAAGTTTTACAGATATACATTTTTGTGCATTGCGTAAAAATGCCGAAACGTATGTTTGGATTGAGTCGCAAATTAATGACTACAGTTCATTTTTTGGCTAAATACAGCCTTGTGTAAAATCATATTATTTCAATATATACCGATAAAAAATAAACATTTGAAAATGAGCGGCAGCTGTGATAGAATGTTCTTTGTGACTGTTTGGCTGTAGGAAAAAAATACTGATATAGATGTGAAATATGATCGGTCAATTCATTCTTTTAACGAATGTGTAACATAATGCGCAGCTAAGACCGCGCAATATACATTCCGTGTTTCAGAAATAATTTTTCTATTATCCATATCACAGGCACAGTAATTATTCAGAAAGGTTTGATCTAATGAGCAAGAAAATCAATCGTGTGATCGCTGCCTCTCTTTCGGCTGTTTTTGTCGGACAGGTGCTGATCAACGGTGACGGCAATGCACAGGGCATTCTCGGTCCCGAGAATATCGCCCGCGCGGCAGAGCTCGTCGAAGAGTGGAAAAGTCAGAAAGAGCTTTCCGCTGAATTCAAGCAGGCTGCATCAGAGCTTGGAGCAGTTGATTACTTTGAAACAACTGACACATCAGCTTCCACAAGGTCTGCAAAGAGAACGTTGGCAAAATCTGCTTACGCAGGAGCAGGAAGCGATATCAGCACATCGCTGACTATTGCAGGTAAGGTAGCTCTCGGCGAAGTGGCAGGAGTAGGCAGAAATGACGATCCGCCTATTTTTATCCGCATTTTCAACGGTAACTGGGAGGAGCTTACACACCGCACCTGCCATAACGGTGACAGCTACAGCATATCCGTAGCAGGCGGTTCATCTGATGTTTACCATGTCAAGTTTGAGTGTGACGGCTATCTGCCGTTCTATCTCAAGGATTTCGGCACAGGCTCATTTGCCCTCGGTTCGGGCGGTTCACAGGATACACTTACACTTGTACCCGGTGATACTAAAAATAACCCTGACTGTGATAACCAGTGGAGCGATGACTGGCTCAACACCTACGATGTTGAATACGTTGAAAGCTGTCTTGGTGCAATAAAGGGAGCAAGTGATTTTTCTCCTGCCCTTGACAATGACGGTGACGGCAATGTATCTCAGGAAGAGCTTAGCTACTGGCAGGATAAGTTTATCGAAATGGGCGAGAATGATGAAGAAGTCACTGTAAGTGCTGCGGCTGCTTCATACGACCTCAACGGCGATGGAATGATAAATTCCAACGACTTTGCCGACTTTGAAAAGTACGTCGACAATGTTATCACATCACTTCCCAATGCAAGAGATTTTGACGGTGACGGCGACATAGATCACGATGACTGTACTGCATACAACAGCTTTATCTTCGGCAGTGCAGGTGCGGATATCCTTAAATGGTATGATCTCGACCTCAATCATGACGGAGTTGTAAACTCCGATGACCAGAGCGGTCTTGAATATTATGCAAATCTTTCCAAACGCTCTGATAATTACTTCGAGTACATGGACAAGAACTGTGACGGCACTATCGGAACAGATGACCTTGCATGGTTCGAGGCTGCATACAGCAGCGATCTTGGCTGTGATCAGGCATTCAAGAAGTATCTGAGACTTGAGAGCGGAGCAAGCTTCCCGTACAGCTTCAATCTCCATGATACTGACCTTGATGTGAACGGTCATACTCTCGCTGTTGCAGAGTATATGTCGTTCAATACCGATATTCCGCAGTACTGGTCAGACGGCGTTGGTGCTCGTCTTGATCTCAACGGCGGTTCGCTTCAGGTAGGACGCAATTTCGTATTCAGAACAGCTTCTCCTGACGGCTGGGGAGACTCAAAGCCGGGACAGACTCTCGATATGAACGGCGGTTCGATCTTCATTGGTGGAAATTTCGACTTCGGACAGCCTCACTGTCTTGATACTATCCTTATGACAAATCCTTCCGACGAACTTACTATATGCGGAAACTGGACATACGTTACAGATACAGATATGGAAGGCAAGTGGACAGCAGGACAGATACACTTCTACGGAGCTAACTGGAATGTAAACGAAGCTTCGGGCGACAAGTCTATCTACTCATCGGGAACACATTCCATTGAGTTCTTCAATCCTAACGGACTTCAGACTGTTCTTTGGGCAAATACAGAGACATACACTGATGACGCAGGAAACACTTCAACAGGCAGACGCTTCAACTTCGACTATAAGGATGTAAACGGCAACAGCCTCGGCGTTATCTTCCCTTACGGCTATTCCACAGAGATGTACTGGTTCAGACCGTGGTTCAAGCCTGCTGACGGTGATCTTACAGCTTACCGCAAGGCATGGGAAGGTGCAGACGGCGTTAACGCTGCAACAGGTAACTATAAGAAAGACTTTGAAGATTACAGCGTTACAGCCCCCGGTGTAGGAGCAGACTTTTTACGTTCCTATAATTCTACAAGTCCTGAGGAAGGCTCATTCGGTACAGGCTGGGAATTCAACCTTGATGTGAGCAAGATAGCTGCAAACGAATACAGCGATTACGTTCAGGTAGTTCTTCCCGACGGCTCAAATACCACATTCGAGAAGAAGGGCGAAAACAGCTTCAAGTGCATAAACGCTCACAGCACACTTGAAAAGTCAGGCGGCGAGTATACACTTACAAACTCCGCATTCAGCAAGTATCACTTCAATGCAGAGGGTATGCTCGACAAGATATATGATGAAAACGGCAACAAGCTTGAAATATCTTCTATCGTTGACAACAAGAGAACTATTACCGACTCTATCGGCAGAAAGTACTATATCTACTATACCGATAACGGCGGCCACAAAAGGATAACAAAGATCGAAGATCCTTCAGCTCATAAGGAAGTTACCTATGAGTATAACGACAAAAATCAGCTCATGTCCTATACAAATGAAAAGGGCGCAAAGGAGTCATATTACTATGACAACAACGGCAAGCTGAACAGGATCGTTAACTGCTTCAATGAGGTAACACTCAACGTTACTTATGTCAGCAACGGCAGAGTTGACAATACTGTCAACGAGCAGGGCTTGAAGCAGGTATATGTTTACGACAAGGAAAACTGCCAGACAGGCATGGAGGAGTATGACGGAATCAAGCTCCTCAAAAAGGTAACATACGACTATGATGAGGATTATGCTATCGTCGGAAACCACACATTCGTTGACGGCAAGGAATACATTGACAAGACCGAATACTACAAGAATGAAGATGGCAAGAACAAGTACGACGAGATAAAGAAAGCAACTGATGTTGCAGGCAACGTTACACAGTATGAGTATGATGCAAACGGCAATGTTACAAAGACAATAAATCCTGACGGCACATATACACGTACAAGATATAACGCTAAGAACAATCCTCTTGTAGAGATAGACGAAGTCAAGAACGTTACTATCTATGAGTACGATGCAAATGGTATCAATGTTGTAAAGGAAAGCAACAGTATCCACCCTGTTGCCAATGCATATGATATGCTTGCATCGGGCTTTGATCTCAGCAAGGTAGATCTCAGCGGCTATGCTGTAACAACATATGACTACTATGAGTTCAGCGAAGATAAGGGAGCAGTAATTGCAGGTCTTATCAGATCGACTACCGATCCCGAAGGCAATGTCTGCGAGAACATCTATAACGCAGAAGGACTTGTTGAGACAGCTGTTACAAAGGACAGCAGCGGCAATTTAGTAAGCAAGATCTCATATACTTATAATGAGTCTCTCCAGCCTGCTGAGGTAAGAGAGTATACCGATATTGCAAATGACGTATACACAAGAGATGTATATGAATACGATGCACTCAACAATATCACAAAGGTAACTTCCTACGGTACTGGCACAGAGGGTATAGTCACAGTATTTGAGTACGACCAGCTGGGCAGAAAGACAGCTGAATATACTCCCAAACATTCCGCAGACAAGAGCGTAGGCTCGAAATATACCTACAACCGCGGAAACCTTCCTGTTTCTATCAAGGACAATCTCGGCAATGTTACATACTATGAGTATGACGCATACGGCAATGCTGTAAGAACTATCAACCCTGACGGTTCTATCAGCAGTACAGAGTATGATGCTCTCCAGAGAGAGTTAGCTGAATACTTCCAGGACGGTGCTTCTTCACCGAGACAGATAATTTCAAAGAACGAGTATGAGTATACAGAGGCTGATTACGACGTATACACATCTCTCGATGAATACACAACAAAGCATCTCCACGGGCTCAAGGAAAGAAGCTATGCTTACATCACAGCTGATAAGCAGGTGGTTTCCGAAACAGTTCAGGACTTCAGAGGAAACACAGTTTCCGAATCTGTAAACGGTGTCGTAAAGAGAACGAGCTGCTACTATGCAGACGGTACTCTTGCAAGACAGACAGACGCTCTCGGCAATACTGAAAAGTATGAGTACGGCTTCCTCGGCGCACTTACAAAGACCTATACTCCTTTCACAAAGGACAGCGACGGAAATGTAAGATATGCAGTTGCCGAGATACAGTACGACAAGAACGGCAATGTTATCAAGACTATCGAGCCCGCAGCTGAGCAGGATTCTGCAACAGAAAAGTACAGGATAACCGAAAACAAGTACAACGCAGAAGGCAACCTTATCGAGGTAAAGCTTGTTGATCCTGCAAGCAATAACGAGAACATCACAAAGTATTTCTATGATGATGCAGGAAACGTCACAAAGAGATACACAGGTATGTCATCTGAAAATGACACAGATTACCTTATCACAGAGTATGAGTATGACCAGTATCTCAGACCTCTTAAAACAACAGACAGCACAGGCTATGACTCAGGCACAGTAGTTTACGATGTAAACGGCAATGTTATCAGATCAACTGATCCTAACGGCAATATCACTGTAAATACATATGATGACCTTGATAGGATAATAAGATCAGAGGCTACAAACGGTTCAGACGAAGATGATACAGTTATTACAGAGTATCGCTTTGACAGAATGGGCAGAACCGTTATGGCAAAGGTCGGCAGTGCAACAACATCATATGAATACGACAAAATGGGACGTGTTGTCAGCGAGACTGACGGCAACGGCAACTTCAAGGGATATTTCTACATTGGTATTTCTGACTATATCAGCAGAGCCATAACAGGTCAGAGAAATCTTATCATCTATTCAGATGTTAATTACACATACGATGATGAGATGCGTATCTCAACCATATCCGAATCAGGCAAAGAGATCGTATCCTATGAATACGATGCAAACGGCAACAAGAGCAAGGAAATACTTGCAAACGGCATAACCACAAAATACGCATATAACTGCGTGAACGCTGTTGTTGACATAAGAAGCTTCAACGGCGAAGATGAAATAGCTTCATCAACATATAAATATTATCTTGACGGTTCAGACTCTTGCAAAACTGTATCAGAAAATGATATAATAGAAAAGACATCTTATGTTTATAACGGTTTTGGTCAGTTAACTGAGGAAAAAGTCGAGAACGGCGCTCTGACAGATAAGTATACATATGCTTATGACGATCACGGCAACCGTTTAAGAATGACAGCAACAGGTTCAGAGAACTTCACTACTGTCTATAATTACAATGATCCCGACAGCAAGTACACAGCTCTTCTCCAGAGCGAGACCAAGACAGGTATCAATGAGGAAACAGACACTGAAGAAACAGCGATAACTGCATATACCTACGACGCAAACGGCAATCAGCTCACAAAGATATCAAACGAAAAGACCGAGAACTTCACATACGACGTATTCGATCAGCTTATCGGATATACTGACGGTGAAGATGTTGCAAGCTATACTTACGACGCAAACGGTCTCAGAGCTACAAAGACTGTAAACGGTCATACTGTAGGTCATGTATGGGACGGCAATCAGCAGATAATCGCTGATGTCAATGAATCAGGCCCGTATTCTGCAAAATGCTATTTCTTCGGAGCAGGCATCACAGCAAAATACAACTATGCAAACGGCGTAAAGTCGGATTACAACTATTACCGTAAGAATGCTCACGGCGATGTAGTAAGCATTACAGATGCTTCTGCAAACAATGTCAAGACTTACAGATACGATGCTTTCGGTGTTGAGAAGAACATTGACGAGAGCGATGTAAACGTATTCAGATACTGCGGAGAGTACTTTGATACAGAATCTGATACTATATATCTCAGAGCGAGATATTATTCACCTGATAACGGAAGATTTATCACACGCGACAGTGTAAGCGGTTCAGCAGGCGATCCGCTCAGCCTTAACCTTTACACATACTGCCATAACAACCCGATACTCAACTGTGATCCAAGCGGACACTCTATCAAGAGCTTCTTTAAGTCGGCTGCTAAGAAGGTCACAAGTACAGCTAAAAAGGTCACTTCTAAGGTGACTAAGGCTGCTTCAAGTGCAGGCAAGGCTATAAAGCAGTGGGGCAAGGACAGAGCTGACGACTGGAAAACAGGTATAAAATCTCTCCAGAACAGCGGCCCTGCGGGACAGGTATTTGCAAGCTACAGTCAGGGCGTAGTCGATACTCTCGGTTCGCAGATCAGTGCTGTAAGGCACCCTGTTCAGACGGCTAAATCAGTCGTAAGCGGCGTAAAGTCGTTTGTAAATGACCCTGTAGGCACTGTAAAGAGCGCGGTAGTTGAGAAGTACAATTCTGCTTGTGCTCTCTATAAGGATATACGAAACGGAGACTGGCAGAGCGTCGCGAACAAGGCTGCATATGCATTGGGCGGAGCTTCTGTCGGAATAGTCGAAGGTGCAATCGGCAAGGCTGCAATGGCAAAGGCACCTGCTGTATTCAACAAGGCTAAGTGTGCCGTAACAGGTAAGGGTTGTTTCGTTGCCGGAACTCTGGTCGCAACTATTCACGGCAGCAAGGCTATCGAGACCATAAAGGTCGGCGATAAGGTACTTGCTTCTGATCCTGAAACAGGCGCAACAGCATACAAGGAAGTACTGAAAACATATACTTATGTCAAGGATACTCTTGTATACGTTAACGTAAACGGTGAAACTATCGAGACTACAAAGGAGCACCCATTCTGGGTAGAGGGACAGGGCTGGACAAAGGCTAAGTTCCTTGAAGCAGGAGATGAGCTCCGCGATGCAAACGGCAATACTGTTGCTATTGACAGCGTAGAGATAGTTCCGCTTCATGAAAACCAGTATACTCTTGTATACAACCTCGAAGTTGCTGACTTCCATACATATTATGTTGCAGATTCTTCTATCCTTGTACATAATGCGTGCGAAGAGCTTGTAAGATACTGTAGTGAAGCTGAGGCAAAGGCGATGAAAAATGCCAAAGGACTTGTTCCCGGTAAGAATGGCAGCAAGGGTGCTAAGTGGATCGCAGAAAGCGGAAGCGAATACGGCAGTAAGATCGCTAAGAGTTGGGGTAAATCAGGTCGAGAATGCATGGTTACTATCAAAGTTAAAAAAGGAACTACTCAGTGGCTGAAAGATAACGGAATTCTTCACGAATTTATCGGGGATGAAAAGAGTGTTATGAACAAGGTCATATTCAAAACCACCGAAAATGGTGCTATGGGCGTTGGCTATGATTTGCTTTCAAAATTCAATGAGAAAGTTACCAGCGTTGGTTATGTCAAAAAGAGACGCTAAAACAGTATATAAAAATGGTGAAAAATATGGAAACTAAAGAACTGTTAAAAGCAATAATGCGTTTTAATGACAGGGCTTGCAATTGCAGGGTTATTTCAGATGAAATGCGTGTTGTTTCAGAATACAAAAGTGAAAGTATCATTGATCTTAAAGACGCTGATCGAACTTTTTTGGAGCTTGGATTCAGGCATATCAATATAAAAAGATATACCGAAGATAATAATACAAGATATATGCCGGGAACGTCGGTAATGTCTGTTGAGGATATTTTATCTGATATTTCTTATCGCTTTGAAAGTTTCAGCTCTGTCAGAAAAAAGCTCTGCTCTGCACTCGGCGGATATACAGAAGCTGAGCTATGTGCGTTTATTGATGTTGCTTTTGCTTTGATGTATGAACTTGAGATCTTTTATGTCAGACTTGACAGTATATTCGGTATTACCGATGAGCAGAGAGCGATGTTTGACGGTGAAGAGATAATACAGTACAACAGTATTTTTGTTCCGTATGTACTGAGTGAAGTGCAGTCCCATAAAAAAGGAGATATCTTTAAAGACCAGAAAGCTTTTTCTGATATATACGAATATTTATTCAGTATGTTTTATTCTGATGATCCTCTTGAACAGATAACGTTCGGAGAAAGAACCGTAAATGGTGAGACAGTATACGGATTGAAGCTGAAGGAAAAGGAAGCAACTCTTGCGGATTTTCTGAAAGAGCTGTGCAGCGACAAAATAGTGGATATACTGTATAAGAAAAAGTACGGAAAGGATAAGACATATCTTGCGGAAAGTCTTAAATGCGCATATTATATTGCGGCAGGACTTGAAACTTCCATATGAAACTGAAATGATATAAGGTCGGGCAAATGCCCGACCATTTTCTTGCTTTTTGCTCTGATAAGTGTTAAAATAGTATTGAGCAAATAAACTACAAAGGAGCACCCATTCTGGGTAGAGGGACAGGGCTGGACAAAGGCTAAGTTCCTTGAAGCAGGAGATGCGCTCCGCGATGCAAACGGCAATACTGTTGCTATTGACAGCGTAGAGATAGTTCCGCTTCCGTCAGATCAGTATACTCTTGTATATAATCTCGAAGTTGCTGACTTCCATACATATTATGTAACTGATTCAAGTATTCTGGTGCATAATGTATGTGTTGAGGAAATAGCCGAAAAATACACTAAAAAAGGTTATCATAAAGTCAATTACCTTGCTGATGATTTAGGAAGTGCTAAAAATTATGCAAGAAAAAATATAGTTGGTAATAATACTGAAAAAATTATGGGTTTACCTTCTGCTAAAAGCTCAAATAAAGTTTGGCAGGGTTGGCGTAATCTGGAAAATGGAAATAAGGCTTATTGGAATCATGGCGATTGGATGACGGGCGATGGTCTTTCAAGATTTCCGCATATTAATTATTCTATGGATGGCGGAAAAACAATTGGACATATTTTCTTGAAGGATAAAATAAAAAGAAATGGAATGTGGGACGATTTTATGTCAGAAATTGAAAACTGGAAAAAAACATGAACTTACAATGTTTAACTAAAAACGATAAGTATAGGATTGATTATTGCATTGCCAATAATGTAAATATTTATGATCCGAATATTGCTGATATGTTTCAGATCATATTCTGTGCTTATCACAGAAAATGTTTGATAAAAAGCAAAGGAAATCAAATGCAGCCTAATCCGCATTTCAAGGAGTTTGAAAAGCAGTTTGCCGCATTTAATCTATGCTATCTTATGTATTCAAATATTACCGAACCCGATCCTATTGATAGTGACTTTGATATCGGCTTTAACAATTCGGATATATGCTTTGAAGAAACTATCTATAATATAACAAAGAGAATGGGTTATCATGTATATTCAATATATGATAATAAGAAAATCTCACAAGATGTTTTATATTCCGATACAGATAGTTTTAGTGGTTTTATTATATCCGAAAAAGAGTTATCATTTAAAGACTTTGAGGACATTGAGTTTTATTGTAATGATCTGGTCGGAATAGATAAAGTGCTTTCTTTAAATGCAGCGATGTTGATAAAAACGCCTTATTATGCAAATTATAATTATCTATTATTTTTTAACAACAGCTTTGATGCATACGCTTATATTAAAGAAGTTTTGGGTTCATGATATGTACTTGTATCAATAAAGGAGTTTGGTAAGCTTTGAGAAGAATAGTCGGTAATATAGGTTGCTTCAAAATGCCTGACGGAAGATACGGCTTCGGTAGGATATTTCAGGAAACTGCTGTAGCTTTTTACAAGCATATCGGTGTGTCCGAAGGAGATATACCTCAGACTGAGGACTATGCTTTTATTGTAGGAGTATACGACAGCGGAGTTAGAAAAATGAAGCTTGTTGAAAAAAGGGCGTACAGTTCAATTGAGGAGGTAACGGCACCTTCGATGAGCATAAAAGATCCGATTTCAGGTGAGTATTCTATTTATAAGGAGGGTATGATAATACCTTCCGATTATGAAGAATGTAAAGAGCTGGAAGTGTGTGCTGTATGGGAATTGGAGCATATCATAGACCGACTGTTGGGCGATAATAAATGGACTCCAACTATTAATGTTTGATTTTGAGCAGCAAAGCCGAGTGCTTTGCTGCTTTTTCTTGCAACTTGTGGCTATATGTGGTAAAATGATAGTTGAGCACATAAACTGCAAAGGAGCACCCATTTCGGGTAGGGGGACAGGGCTGGACAAAGGCTAAGTTCCTTGAAGCAGGAGATATGCTCCGCGATGCAAACGGCAATACTGTTTTTATTGACAGTAAAGGAGATAAATCCATAATGAGAAAATCACTGACATTATCATTAAAAAAACAGATCACTCAAAAATGGAATGAACAGTTCCCGAGTATGGGTGTATACAAACCAATGTGGCTAATGAATATATGTGGACCATTGGCTGTTGGAATAGCTTTGCTTGTAAAATCAGATAAGACGGTTTATGAGCCTGTCTTTCATATACATAATCTATGCAAGGATTCAGAGGCGGTATCATTAAATGTACCGATCGATGCTTTGTACATTTATGCTGATGATACAAGAAATGAGTATCTCGAAGTATCAAAAAAGTTTAAAGAATCTTCGTATATTCCGATTGATGGTGATGTCAGTCTGATAGCTCTTATAGAAAGTTTAAAAAAACATTTTGACATAACTTGCTTTAAGTCAAATTTGCTGCAAATAATGGCTTATCTTGCTGTATGGTCTGGGGTAGAAGAAGTATTCAATGATGTAAAACGATTTATTGAGAATAAACTTAATGATTGTTCTGAAATGTTTGGGACTGAAGCTGTAAGAAAAGAATTTACAGAGACTCTGCCACAGAGTATTGACGAGTGTGAAAAAATGAGAGTTATCGTCAAGGAACAGGAAGAAAAATTAAAGCTTACAAATCTACCTCACAGAAAAATGATTATCTGAAATTGTGGTCGGGCAAATGCCCGACCATTTTCTTGCTTTTTCCGCTATTAAGTGTTAAAATAGTAATTGAGCACATAAAAAAGTGTTTTGATAAACGATTAAAAACAAACGGACTTCCTGATAAGGGAACTTCCAGGCTTCCGAGATTAAAATGATTATGGATAATTATAATTTAGATATTACATATTTAGAAAAAAGAATGAGTACCGTTAATTCATGGGAAGATTGGGCAGTATTTGAAAAAGAATTCTTTGATGATACGGATTGGCCTGAAAAAGATATTGATGAAATAATCAAGGAAAGTGAAGAAAAAGCCGTTTATCATAATGGTTTGAAATGGGAACATATCACGGTTTCTTATGAATTGTCTCCAGAATATTATTATTGGTATGAATACTGTTCTGATTATATCTTTAAGAAATTAGAACCTGAGCAGCATGATATTAATACTAACGAGCAGGGAAAATGGTGCGCATACTGTAAGGTTTACACAGATAATTCAGATATGAGGATATGTCCGTTTTGTGGTCGCAAACTATTTAATATGCAAGACTGAGTTTTTAGGCGTGTTTTTAGCATATATCTAAAAATAGTATCCTGAAATGAGGAAAAGTAAATGGAAGAAAAATTTGTTGATTGTTTGCTTGACGGTATAGTCAAGGAAAACCTAACAATGTACAAAGAAATTTTAGATACTCCGTTAACAGAAGTTACTGATAAATACTGGCAGGAAGTTATAACTTTGTACAACTTGGTTGATAAGGATAAAAAGCTTACAATTATTGAGATCTTTAAGCAGGTAATGATCGATACGATCTCAAATATTCTTGGAATAATAGACGGAAATGTTTCGCTCGGTGATTTTGAACATGAAATAAAACTGAGAATAGATGATGTCGAGGTCGAAGACAGCCTGCAAGACGCTTTTTTGGAATCAACAGAGTTAGTTTAACTTAGGTTAAGGCGAAAAATATGGAAAATAAAGAACTGTTAAAAGCAATAATGCGTTTTAATGACAGAGCTTGCAATTGCAGGGTTATTTCAGATGAAATGCGTGTTGTTTCAGAATACAAAAGTGAAAGTATCATTGATCTTAAAGACGCTGATTGAACTTTTTTGGAGCTTGGATTCAGGCATATCAGTATAAAAAGATATACCGAAGATAATAATACAAGATATATGCCGGGAACGTCGGTAATGTCTGTTGAGGATATTTTATCTGATATTTCTTATCGCTTTGAAAGTTTCAGCTCTATCAGAAAAAAGCTCTGCGCTGCACTCGGCGGATATACAGAAGCTGAGATATGTGCGTTTATTGATGTTGCTTTTGCTTTAATGTATGAACTTGAGATCTTTTATGTCAGACTTGACAGTATATTCGGTATTACCGATGAGCAGAGAGCGATGTTTGACGGAGAAGAGATAATACAGTACAACAGTATTTTTATCCCGTATATACTGAGCGAAGTGCAGTCTCATAAAAAGGGGACTATCTTTAAAGACCAGAAAGCTTTTTCTGATATATACGAATATTTATTCAGTATGTTTTATTCTGATGATCCCCTTGAACAGGTAACTTTGGGAGAAAGAACTGCGAACGGTGAGACAGTATATGGATTGAAGCTGAAAGAAAATGAAGCAACTCTTGCGGATTTTCTGAAAGAGCTGTGCAGCGAAAAAGCAGTGGCTATACTGTATAGGAAAAAGTACGGAAAGGACAAGACATACCTTGCGGAAAGTCTTAAATGCGCATATTATATTGCGGTAGGACTTGAAGCTTCCATATGAAACTGAAATTATATAAGGTCGGGCGAATGCCCGACCATTTTCTTGCTTTTTATGTGGATATGTGGTAAAATAATATAGTTGGAAATTTTACTGCATAATTAACATACAGGTCGCGGAAGGGTAAAACCATGATAAAAAAGGATATAAAGCTTTCAGATCTCTTTGATGAAAAAATGATATATCATGAGTCGGAATTTGAATATGCAGAGAAAAAGGGCGTTGCCGAAATAATTGGCTGGAAGATAGTTTTATTCAGAATGGATAAAAACAGTACCTGTTTTGATGCAATAAGATTGTTTGATATAGAAGATGAAGAAGAGGCGGAGCTTTGTAATTCGATTTTGAAAGAGATGGGATTTCCTGTTTCGTTCAATTCTGATATCAGTGATATTTATAAAGCATTCGGAAGAGAAGACTTTACGGAAGATCATATTACAGGCTGCACAAGGTATATTTATAGTCCAAGTGAAGAGCTGTATATTGCATTTGACATATCTGGTAATAAAATAACAGGAATGGAAATAGTATGCAGCAAAGAGCTTATAGAAAGTATTCTGAATTGAAATGCTCCATTTTCAACTGCAAATGAATTTGCCAGAGGTTTAAACAATGGAAAACAATAAAGACAGAAAAACACTTATCAATGAACTTCTTGAAATAAAATATAAGGAAGCAGATCATGATGAACGTGATCTTATTATCAATAACAACTGGGGCTTGACAGCAGATGAGGCAGCTTGGAAAGACTATCCTTATGAACTAAAAGAAGAATTATTGAATGAATATTTTCCGCAGCATGATATAATGAGTGAGTTTTATGCTCCGTTGATAAAGGACATTATTGCTTCTGAATTATCGGAAGCAAATAACAAAGAGCTTATTGAGATGTACCGTGCTTATACGGGAATAACTGTAGGTATCACTGATCCTGATAAAGCTGATGATCGTAAATTATACGTTTGTCCGTGCTGTCATAATAATACCCTGTCGGAGAGAGGTCAATATTTTATATGTCCTGTTTGTGATTGGGAAGATGACGGACTTGATGAAGATCACGTCAGTCATTGCAATGGAATGAAGCTTAGTGAAGCTCAGATAAGATACCATAAAAACGGAACAATATATTGACATTATTTAAGGTCGGGCATTTGCCCGACCTTTTCTTTTACATCTTAACTTATGATGCCTTATGTCTGCCTGACGGCTGAACAGGCATATCGTAGAACTGAGCGCAGGAAATGTACTTACCCGAAAAAGCAGTTCCCTCTCTTTTATCCAGAAGCATTCTGCATATATTGAGGGTGGTGCTGTACTTCTTTGTGTTGCGGGTATTTATGCACTTGCTGAACTCCGCGGCAATGTTATAAGGCTTTGATACCTCATCAAGAAAGGACAGAGCTTCTTTCAGCAGGTGTGAGCTGTGTGCATTGCCTGTCACCTTTATGAGCTTTGCAGCAGCGGCTTTTATGAGGCGGTTTTCCGCACGGTCGGGAGTAAAAACGTCATGTCTTACGTAAATACGTTCGCGGTGTATAAGATTTCGGCGTATATTCTCAGGGAAGAGGATAGTTCCGTGTACCGTTGTCATGTTCTCTTCGCGGCTTGCATATGTTGAAAGCACGCCGCTTTTGATGATCTTCATTGTTTCTCCTGCAAAAACTGATATGAAGTACTCCATGAAGTTCATCTCGGGATCAAGTCCTGAGGGATCGAACGCAAAGCCGCACCGTCTGCAAAACTCGGCACACAGCTCTTTTCTTGCATCAGCGATACTGCCTTTTGTATGAGGGAGTATCTCCACAAGAGTACCGTCGATAAGACTTGCAAATCCACAGTAAGAGCCTGCCTTGAAGTATTTTTTGCCATTTCTGTGACTGACAGCAACGGCTTTTCTGCCGTCAGCTGCACAGTTCTCGGCGAATTCACCGAGCATTTCGGAAAGATCGCCGTTTTCGGAAGAAAAGTCCGCGATCTTTTCATTGACTGATACGCAAAAGAGTCTTGTATACATAATGATCTCCGTTCGTCAGGTAATATCGCGGTAGATGTTTATGAAGTGATCCATATCCCAGTTTTCTGGGTTGCCGAGACGGTAAAGCTTTTGTCCTGAATCGAACTTTTTGATATACTTCGGAGTAATACACTCTATAAAAGTATTTTTGTCATTCAGTATAAGCTTTATCCTCTCATAGTCATCGAAGAAATACTCCTGAAGAAGAGGTATTATCTTTGTGGCGAAGACATCTCTCAGTTCATCAAGGGTCTTGATACTGCCTTTGCTGTTCATGAAGTATGCATGACCGATAGCGTGTTCGCGGTCGTAGTAATATTCTATGCGCTCGTTCAAAGCGGTAAGCAATTCACAAAGGTCAACTCCTTCACAGTTTGAGAGAAGCCATGGTTCAGGCATCATCTCAATGAAATCAAATCTTCTTCTCAGAGCGGTATCAAGCATAGCTATAGAACGGTCGGCAGTATTCATAGTACCTAGGATATACAGATTTTGAGGTACATAAAATTCAGCCTGCGAATACGGAAGGATAACAGCGGTTCCGCGTTTTGTTTCTTCGATAAGGGTGATTAGTTCGCCGAATATCCTTGAAATATTACCGCGGTTTATCTCGTCTATGATAGCTACAAAGTTCATGTGCTGACTCTTTGCAGCCTTCTCGCACAATGTCTTGAAAACTCCGTTATAAGGGCGGTAAACTACAGTAGTATCAGCGTGGGCGATATTTGTATCGTTGCCGTATTTATCAACTACAACAGGGCGTATACCTTCGACAAATTCCTCATAGCTGAATGACTGGTGGAATGTGGTGAACTTTATCTGTCCCGAAGAAGCGTATTTGTCATAGCGTTCCTTTATTGCTGCATAAGTCTCGCCCTCGGCTATCTTTTCGCCTTCGATAAGCTCGACCGCATATTTCACAATATTGTAGGTCTTACCTGTGCCTGGAGGTCCGTACAGTATCTGATTGAGAGAAGCTTTAGATTTTTTTCGGTGACGCACTCTGGACTGTGCATTGTCTTCGTCGAACTCGTCCTTAGCGTAGAGCATTTCCCAAGACATGACATCAAAGACTCTCATGTTCTGGAATTTGAAGATAGAATTGCGGAAATCCAGTATCTTGCGGCAGTTTGTGATATACTGCGTTATGTCATCAAAACAGCAGACACCTATATCGAGAGCCTTATATATATTGGAATCAGTTACACTCTCGCAGAGGATAGCGAAAGTGAATGGCTTCAGACAGTGAAGTATCCTTGATACAGCATATACAGGAAGTCCCGAATCCCTTACTTTGGAATTTAGCATTTGCTGAGCTGTATCAAGCAGCTTGCCGTCATTTTCTAGGCCTGAGATGTTTATGCACATCTTGAAAAAGAACTGTATTGCCTCGGAATTTTTGGTACTGTGGAGGTCTTTGAATGAAACATGAGATGTAAGAAATTCCATTTCCTGTTTTTCAACGACATGACCGTATAGCATCCTTGCGCCCTTGCTCCATATCTTTTCAAGCTTTTTCTCAAAAATCAGCTTGTCGTTGTGTAGCAGGTGGCTTTTCTGTATATAGTGCTTCAGTTCTTTTTTATCGCTTTTCCATAGTCCGAGTGAGAGATAATACATCAGTTCCAGGTCATTGTAGTCGATTATAGCGGTTTTTCTCACCTTTGCATAGCATTCTACCGCTTCCTGTACCGAGCGGTATGTTCCGTCAAATTCATTAGGCAGGATCTCATTTTTGTGTTTAAGTTTGTCAATAATAATCTCTTTATCCATTTTATCTGACTACCTTTCCAATAATATCCTAAAATAATTGTATCATGCTAACAAACGAATGTCAACAGTATTACAAATTTTTACACATCATTCACAAAGAAGAGCTATTTCTGTGGCTTGATGAATTAATTTAACTATATAGTGTTCGTCAAGCATATATATTGAAATTTTCCGTGCATTGCTGTATAATGATATCAAATAGAGCCCTTAGCCGTTAGCCTTTAGCTATTAGCCAATGTGTCGCCTTCGGCGAATTATTTAAATAATGTGAGCGTAAGCGAACACTTTAGGCTAACGGCTCATGGCTAACGGCTAAGTTCCGGAATGGAGGAAAAAATGCGTATAGAACACATTGCCATGTTTGTGAGAGATCTTGAAGCTGCCCGTGTTTTTTTTACGGAATATCTCGGTGGACACTCAAACAGCGGCTATCTCAATAAAACAACTGATTTCAGATCTTACTTTATCACCTTTGATGACGGCGCAAGGCTTGAACTGATGAACAAACCGCAGGTAGCCAATGCAGATGTTTCAGCCGAGCACATGGGGTATACCCATATTGCGTTCAGCGTAGGCAGCAGGGAAAAAGTTGATGAACTTACTGAGCGTCTGCGCTTGGCAGGCTACGAAGTAAAGAGCGGTCCGCGCACTACGGGTGACGGGTACTATGAGAGCTGTATCGCTGCAATTGAGGGAAATCTTATCGAAATAACTGTCTGAACTTATACGGAGGAATGAACTATGAAACGTGAATTAGGTATAGCAAGGTGCGGACTTGCCTGCTGTCTCTGCTCTGAAAATGCTGAGTGCAAGGGCTGTAAGCGTGACGGCTTTAAGGAGCTCTCATGGTGCAGGGACGCTGAATGGTGCGAGAACAGAAAATGCGTTATAGCAAAGGGACTCAGAGGCTGCTATGAATGTGAGCCTGCAAGCTGTAGAAAAGGTCTGTATGCCGAGAAGATCAAGGCAAGAGCATTTGCGGAATTCGCAAGGAGATACGGTGTTGACGAATTGCTGGACTGCCTTGAACGCAACGAGAAAGCAGGAATAGTTTATCATCGCGAGGGTATTATGGGCGATTATGATGAGTTTGACGACATGGAAAAGCTCATGGGCTTTATAAGAAACGGGAATTGATTTTGTATTGATATAGGGAGAATAATAATGGAAGTAGTAATCATCATATCAGTTATCGCAGCACTTTTTGTTATCTGCATGATCGTATTCAGTATAAGGAATAAAAGAGCCGTTGACTATTACATAAGACATTCCTTTGGTGACAGCAGCCGCGTAAAGGACGATGTTATGGACAGGTTAGAAGCTATCTCGCGCCTGTTTGAAAGTGAGAAAAAGAAGTATCCCGAGTCCGAGCTTGTAGATGATGTAACATGGGAAGACCTTGACATGAAAACGGTGTTTTTCCGTGCAGACCATACCGACAGCTATGCAGGTGAACAGTGCCTTTATTCGTCCATGCATATTCTCAGCGACAGAGATACGGACGGACTGCTGAGCAATAAGACGGTGGAGTTCTTTGATAAAAACGAGGAAAAGCGCAACAAGGTAAGGAAGATCCTTCACGGCGTGGGCAAGCCTATAAGTGCCTATTATTCGGTAGATGTAGCTGAGGATATCGACTCGGAGTACCTTCCGTACAAGTTCGTATATCCGCTGCTGCTGATATCATTGATCACACTGGTAATTCTTGGAATTGTTCTTAAAAATCCGCTGCTGTTGATGCTTGGCATATGCAATTACTTTTTTAATTTAGTAGTTCATATGTTCCTCAAAAACAGCTTTGACAGAAAGCTTGAAACTCTTTTTTCAATGGGAATGACTATCAATGCAGGCTTTGGCATAAAGGAAATAGTTCCCGAGCTGTCAAAGGAAGCGGACGAAAGCTTTAAAAAGCTGAAAAGATCCGCAACCATAATGAATCTTCTGAATATGAAAAAGTCAATGTCAAAGTCAGATGACGGACTGACTATGCTTATGGCATATTTTACAGGTCCGTTCATGATAGATTTTATACTTTACAACATAGGCTTAAAGGAGCTTGAGGGAAAAACTCAGGATTACATGAAAATATTCAGATTTGTAGGCGAGATCGACTGTTCTATCGCCATTGCTTCGTTCAGAAGAAGCCTTGAAGGCTACTGCGTACCCGAAATAAACAGCGAAAAGCGTATAGAATACAGAGGACTTTTTCATCCGCTTATCTCCGAACCTGTTGCAAATGACCTGACACAGGAGAAAAATATGCTCCTTACAGGCTCGAATGCTTCGGGAAAATCCACATTCATAAAGGCTGCTGCTATAAATCTTATCCTCGGACAGTCCATATTTACCTGTACAGCGGAGCATGCTTCAATACCCCACTGCGGAGTCATTACGTCAATGGCAGTCCGCGACGACCTTGCTTCGGGGGAGAGTTACTATATCCGCGAGATAAAGTATCTGAAACGTATGACTGAGGCGGCAAAGGACGGCAGACTGCTCTTCTTTGCCATAGACGAGATACTCAAAGGAACTAACACCAAGGAGAGGATAGCCGCCTCAAAGGCGATACTGCGCTATTTTGACAGGTCAAACTGTATGCTCATGGTGGCTACGCATGATATCGAGCTTGCGGAAGCCTTTGAAGGTCAGTACGAAAACTATTATTTCTGCGAAAAGCTTGATGAGGAAGATGTTGTATTCGATTACAGGATACATAAGGGCATATGCCGTTCAAGCAACGCTATAAAGCTCCTGAGCGTTATCGGTTTCCCCGAAGAGATAATAAACGACGCTCTTTCGGAGCTGTGATGCTAAAAGACTGTCATAAGTGCAATGCCTGTAAAGAAATCTACGGTTGTCTATTGAGGAGGACCCTTTTGAAAAAGGGTCTCCCCTCAAACTCCCCTCCTAAAACTTCTGTTTTTATTTTTTTCGGATAGGGCGCAATCTGCAAATCGGCAGGTCTTTTTTATTTTTCGCGCGCCCTATCCGAAAAAAATCAGATAAAAGTCTTTGGAAAGGGGTTCGGGGAAGAACCTTTCCTCAGAAAGGTTTTCCCCGATAAATAACTATAAACTTCTATACAAGCAATGCATTTACGGCGGCCTTTTTCACATATTTCCCAAAATTGTACTGATCGTAAAAGCTAATTTTTATATTGCATTTTGTGGAGATTTGTGTTATTATATAAGGTAAGAAGTTGCGCCATGACGTTACATGGCAAATATATAAACGTACGTTTTTGTACGAGTCAGGAGAATAATATGCCAAAAAGACAGGATATTAACAAGATCATGATCATCGGTTCAGGTCCTATCATCATAGGACAGGCTTGCGAGTTTGATTATTCGGGAACACAGGCTTGTAAGGCTCTGCGTCAGCTGGGCTATGAGATCGTTCTTGTTAACTCAAACCCTGCAACTATCATGACAGACCCCGATGTTGCGGATATCACTTACATTGAGCCTCTTAATCTCGAAAGACTTACACAGATCATCGAAAAAGAACGTCCTGATGCTCTCCTTCCTAACCTTGGCGGACAGTCGGGACTTAACCTCTGTTCCGAGCTTGATCAGGCAGGCGTACTCAAAAAGTACAATGTACAGGTAATCGGTGTACAGGTAGACGCTATCGAGCGCGGTGAGGACCGTATCGAATTCAAGAATGCTATGAGCGCACTCGGTATCGGTATGCCGAGAAGTGAAGTTGCTTATTCCGTAGACGAGGCTGTAAAGATAGCTGAAAAGCTGAAATATCCTGTTGTTCTGCGTCCTGCATACACTATGGGCGGCGCAGGCGGCGGCATGGTATATAATGTTGACGAACTCAAAGTCGTATGTGCAAGAGGACTTCAGGCTTCTCTCGTTGGACAGGTACTTGTTGAAGAATGTATCTTCGGCTGGGAAGAGCTTGAGCTTGAAGTAGTACGTGATGCTGAGAACAACAAGATCACAGTATGTTTCATCGAGAATATTGATCCTATCGGCGTACATACAGGTGATTCCTTCTGTTCTGCACCAATGCTCACTATTCCTGAGGACGTACAGGCTCAGTTACAGGAGATGTCATACAAGATAATCGAGTCTATCGAAGTTATCGGCGGCTGTAACTGTCAGTTCGCCCGTGATCCTGAGACAGGACGTATCGTTGTTATCGAGATCAACCCAAGAACTTCACGTTCTTCCGCACTTGCTTCAAAGGCTACAGGCTTCCCGATAGCTCTCGTATCCGCTATGCTTGCCTGCGGACTCACACTTAAAGATATCCCGTGCGGAAAGTACGGCACTCTTGACAAGTACGTTCCCGATGGTGATTATATAGTTATCAAGTACGCTCGCTGGGCATTTGAGAAATTCAAGGGCGCAGAGGACAAGCTTGGTACACAGATGAAGGCTGTCGGTGAGGTAATGAGCATCGGCAAGACCTATAAGGAAGCATTCCAGAAGGCTATCCGTTCACTTGAAACAGGACGCTATGGTCTCGGATTTGCTAAGAACTTCAACAATATGACAAAGGAAGAGCTCCTTTCACAGCTTCGTTTCCCAACAAGCGAGAGACAGTTCGTCATGTATGAGGCACTCCGCAAGGGTGCAACTGTTAATGAGCTCCATGACCTTACAAAGATAAAGAAGTACTTCATCGAGCAGATGAAGGAGCTTGTTGACGAAGAAGAGGCACTCCTCAAGAACAAGGGTGCTGTTCCTGCAAATGACGTACTCAAGCAGGCTAAGCTGGACGGTTTCTCAGACCGTTACCTCAGCTCTATCCTTGAAGTAACAGAGGAAGAGATAAGAAACGCACGTACAGCTATCGGCGTTAAGGAAGCATGGGAAGGTGTTCACGTAAGCGGTACTCAGAATGCTGCATATTACTATTCAACATATCACCTTGATGCTGACAAGAGCCCTGTAAATACAGATAAGCCAAAGATAATGATCCTCGGCGGCGGTCCTAACAGAATAGGTCAGGGTATCGAGTTCGACTACTGCTGCGTTCACGCTGCACTTGCACTTAAAAAGCTTGGCTTTGAGTCAATTATCGTAAACTGCAACCCTGAGACAGTTTCTACTGACTATGATACATCAGATAAGCTCTATTTCGAGCCTCTTACACTTGAAGATGTTCTCGCTATCCACGAAAAGGAAAAGCCTGTAGGCGTTATCGCTCAGTTTGGTGGACAGACTCCTCTTAACCTTGCAAACGACCTCAAGAAGTACGGTGTAAATATCCTCGGTACAACTCCCGAGACTATCGACCTTGCAGAGGACAGAGATCACTTCCGCGCAATGATGGACAAGCTCGGCATACCTATGCCTGAGGCTGGAATGGCTGTAAATGCTGACGAAGCTATCGCTATTGCAAACAAGATCGGTTATCCTGTAATGGTTCGTCCTTCCTACGTTCTCGGCGGACGCGGAATGGAGATAGTACACGATGACGAGATGATGAGAGTATACATGAACGCTGCTGTAGGCGTAACTCCTGACAGACCTATCCTCATCGACCGTTTCCTCAACCACGCTACAGAGTGCGAGGCTGACGCTATCTCAGACGGTACACATTGCTTTGTTCCTGCTGTTATGGAGCATATCGAGCTTGCAGGCGTACATTCTGGCGACTCCGCTTGTATACTTCCTTCAAAGAACCTGACAGAGAAGCAGGTAGCAACTATAAAGGAGTACACAAAGAAGATAGCTGTAGAGATGAACGTATGCGGACTTATGAATATGCAGTACGCTATCGAGGGCGATACAGTATACGTGCTCGAAGCTAATCCGCGTGCATCAAGAACAGTTCCGCTTGTATCAAAGGTATGCGATATCAACATGGTAAAGATCGCTACAGATATAATCACATCTTCACTTACAGGCAGACCTTCTCCTGTACCTGAGCTCAAGGACAAGCAGATCGGTCACTACGGCGTTAAGGAAGCTGTATTCCCGTTCAATATGTTCCCTGAGGTAGATCCTCTCCTCGGACCTGAGATGCGTTCAACAGGTGAAGTTCTCGGTATCTCACCATCATTCGGTGAAGCATACTACAAGGCACAGGAAGCTACAAAGAACAAGCTCCCGCTTGAGGGAACAGTTCTCCTCAGCGTATGTGAGAGAGACAAGCCTGAGCTTGTAGACATCGCTAAGTCATTCAACGAGCTCGGTTTCCACATCATTGCAACAGGCAGAAGCTACGAGATGATAAAGGAAGCAGGTATCCCATGCGATAAGATATTCAAGCTTTACGAGGGACGTCCGAACATTGCAGACCAGATCGCAAACGGCGAGATTCAGATGATAATAAATACACCTGCCGGCAAGACAAGTGTACACGATGACAGCTATATCAGAAAGGCTGCTATCAAGCACAGAATACCATACATGACAACTATGGCTGCTGCAAAGGCAAGTGCAGAGGGTATCAAGGCTATCAAGCACAATACTCACCTCGGCGTTAAGTCACTTCAGGCTCATCACGCTGATATTAAGTAATATAAACAAGTGCCGCTTCGTAATGGAGCGGCACTTTTAATTCATAATTGCAGCCCTTAGCCCTTAGCCCTTAGCCATTAGCCGTTAGCAAGTGAGCAGCACTGTAGTGGCGGATATTATCCGCCCGTCAACCCCGATGCAAGAGACAAGATATGATATGTAGGGGACGGCATCCTCGACGTCCCGTCAATGCTTGCAAGCAACAACAGGGGGAGGGACGCAGGCTTTGCACTGACTGTATCCAACGCAAAAAGCGGACGATCTGAGTCGTCCGCTTTGTCATTAATATTCGCTGTAATCGTCAGTATCTTCCGAATTTTCATCTTCACCTTCATCGGTGTTGTTTTCGGTATTTTCTTCGGAAGCGTCCTCAAATGTTTTTGTGGGAGCTTCTTCCACGATAGGCTTCTGTCCCTTGTATACAGTCACTATGAAGCCGTCTACATTATTGCCTGAGATATCGTATCTTACACCTGCAGGTACAGGAACGGTAGTCTTGTCGTTTCCGTCATCAGACTTTACGAAGTAGACCTCGTAGTCATTGCCCTTATCGTCTGAAAATTCCAGATGCTCCTTGTCATATGGGTGCTCGCCTATGAGCTTGATATACTCTTCAAGGCAAAGGTCGTTAGCGTCCATATAGTATGCGTGAGGTACGCCTACATAGCGGAAATGCCATGGCTCGTTCTGGAAGCCTGTTATCTTCTCCTTGCTTGAAGTATAGCGCACTATAAAGCCGTATTTATAGCAGTTAGCGTTTATCCATTCAAAATCGCCTGTGCCCTGATAATCGTTGTTTTCAGTCTCACTGAAGTCGAATGCAAGACCTGTTTCATGTTCGCTGAATCCCGGCTTTGCAACTCTTGTGGACTCTTCTCCGCCGTTGTTTGCAACATCGTTATCATAAAGCTCCTGCTGGAAATCCGTTGTTCTGTATGAACCGTAGATAATGAGAGTGTCATTCTGGTATTTGTCGTAGAAGTCCTGTATCATCTTTACCATAGGTGAGTAGACTTCTTTGAGTATGGTATAAGTCGAGTCAACTGCGCTGAAAAAGTTTATCTCGTTCTCATAGTTCATATCAGTGATGCTTACGAGATCTTCGTCACCGCCGAAGTACTGATGCTCCTTATTTACAAGGATAAGATCGCCGCGGAACTTGTCCTTTGTATTGACAGAAAGTGATTCGTAGATAGTCTGATTTGGATCGGGCAAAGTTGTAGCTGACGGATCCTCGATATCTATATTATTATTATGTTCAACATAAGGTGAAGGCTCAACGGTCTTTGCATGATTAAGACTGTTCCTGATAAAGAACGCGCAAGTTCCGAGAAGGACAAGGCTTATAACTATCTCAGTTGTCATTTTTGCGTGTTGTATACTTTTTTCTTTGCTGATTTTCTTTTTGGACATATGTCTGCTCCATTCCGCTGCTCCATAAGCAGCCGCATCATTGGGGAACTCACTGGTTCCGCTTTACTTTTGTTCTTTTTATCTCTATAAATTCCGTATAAATGGACGTATAAGCTTATTATACCATAGTTCGCGCTAAAAATATAGTGTTAGCGATACATCTTTGTAAAGGTGCTGTATTGGATATGTCGATAAAATCTATAAATTGTGAGCTTTCGACAATTTTTTCGCCGCTTGAGATGCCCTGCAAGCTGATATATAAAATAGCTAAAGGCTTATAAGTGCGTAATATAATGTTAATCTTCACAAAAAGGGTATGGCAATTAAGACAGTATTGCACAATCTTTTTTTAATCACTTGAAAATGCTTTAAAAAAATGTTATAATGTATAGTGGAAGTATGGGCAAATTCTTTAATTAAGCGATTTGTTAAAGACCGCTCCGTTGGGGATATTGATCTGCGGTCTTTATTTCATCTTCGCGTTAAAGGAAGTGATTCTATGAAATGTCCACGGTGCGGAACAGACAACGAAGCGGGTTTCAGGTTCTGCGTTAAATGCGGCGTTAACCTCGAAGATCCGCAGGATATTAACATTGAACAGCTGGATATGGGCGGCTATTACTCCGAAGAAGACTCTGCCTCGGGCGGTTTTACCTTCGGAAGCGGCACTTTTACTATAAGCGATACCCCTTCTAACGATTCTTCTTCAGATCTTTATACTGCTGCTGAACTTAATGATACAGACGAAGAGTTTGATTTCAGCGGCTTTGAAGATGAGCCTTTTATACCAAAGCTCGACACAGGACGAGTTACTCTGCCTGAACAGACAAGAGCAGTCCGTCAGGCTCAGATGAATAATGTAAATCAAATGCGCCAGCAAAGTGCTATGCAGGGAATTCCTGCGCCTAACGGTATGCCGGGAATACCGCAGCCTGCTGCGATGCAGGGTATCCCTGTACCAAGCGGTATGCAGAGTATAGCACCACAGGGCGGTATGCAGGGAATTCCTGCGCCAAGTGGTATGCAGGGTATCCCGCCACAGGGCGGTATGCAAGGTATCTCTGCGCCTAATGGTATGCAGGGAATACCACAGCCTGCTGCGATGCAGGGAGTTTCTGCTCAGAACGGCGGCGCACAGGCAAACGGTATGCCTGTTTACGGTCAGCCCGTAATGTACGGTCAGCCGCAGATAATCGGTTATGACCAGAACGGTATGCCTCTGTACGGTCAGCCTGTGATGTATAATCAGCCTCAGCTGATAGGCTATGACCAGAACGGTATGCCTGTATACGGTCAGCCTGTAATGTATGCTCAGCCGCAGATAATCGGCTACGACCAGAACGGTATGCCCGTCTACGGACAGCCCGTAGTCATAAATCCTGCGCAGGCAGGCGAGCTGGCTGATATACCCGTTGTGCCTGCTATGGGTGGTATACCTGTTGTTCCCCCAATGGGCGGAAATATGCAGATGAACCAGCCTGTTCCTCCTCCTGTAGAGGACAAGAACAAGGTCGAAGTACCTGATGATTTCTGGGAATTCTTTGACGGCGGCAAGGCTACGGAACACGCCGAGACAGATCCTACCGATGACTTTTTCGGTAAGCGCAATGAGGATCTCGGCAGCTTAAAGCGTCCCGAGAAGAAGAAAGTATCCTATATGAACGATACTCCTCTTGTTGATGCAAGCAAGCTCAAGAAAAATGAGGAGTCAAAATACAACAAGATGTTCATGCGTTCGGCAGAAGTTGCCGATCCAGGTGCTCTCGAAGCCAAAAAGGAACAGCGACGCTTTGATTATATGGGTTCAACAAAAACTGTTGACGCATCAGAGCTCCGCGCAAAGGAAGAGCGCAAGTCATGGAATGTAATGTCGTCGGCAGGTATGGCTGATCCCAGCGAATTGCAGGCAAATACTCCAAAACAGCGTACAGGTTCGATGATGGCTCAGGCGGATCGCGCTGTTCAGGCAATGCCCAAAAAAGCAAAGACCTATAACGATGAGATAGATGCGATAGAGCTTCCTGAAGAGATGAAAGCGAAAAAGACCAATAAAACGGAAATTCCCGGCTTGCCGGAATTTTAATAAACTATATTCTAACACTTTTAAGGAGATGTTGTAAAAAATGAAGAAGTTTTTACAGGAATTCAAAGAATTCGCACTCAAAGGCAACGTAATGGATATGGCTATCGGTGTTATCATCGGTGCAGCTTTCGGAAGCATCGTAAGTTCTCTTACTGATAACTTCATCAATCCACTTATCGCTGTTATTACTGGCGGCGCAGAGAAGGACGAAAACGGTGTTATGCAGCTTGTAGGCGGAAAGTTTACAGTTGCAGGCGTTGACTTCAACTACGGTGCATTTATTTCCGCAGTTCTTAATTTCCTTATTATCGCTATCATTCTCTTCTGCATCATCAAAGCAGTTAACAAGGCAATGACAGTAGGCAAGAAGAAGGAAGAAGAGAAAAAGCCTGCTGAACCACCAAAGGAAGAAGTTCTTCTTACAGAGATCAGAGATCTTCTCAAGGCACAGAACGAAAAGAAATAAGTTTTTATTACATAGAAAACCTCCGCGTAAGGCGGAGGCTTTTTATTTTTTGTTATCGCACAGCTGTTCAAAGGTTATGCCGTATTTAAGGGCTATTTCGTGTGCGTAGCTCTTACCGTCTGGCTTTTTGTAGCTTATTTTGTAAGAGCGTTTGCCGTTTTCGTTTTCCATGACTACGCTGACAGCTTTGTAGGCTGAACCGCTGAGCTTATCTGCGTTTTCGCCAAGCTCATGCATATGAGTGTTGAAGCAGGTACGCGCACCGATGAAGCAGAGGTATTTCAGTACATCTTCCGCTATGTAAAGTGACTCGGTATGGCTCGTGGTAGCAAAGGACTCATTGAACAGCAGCAGGCTGTCGTGGTCTGCGGTTTTGCAGATAGAATTAAATCTTTCAGCCTCTTCACCGAGCCTGCCGAGAGATACTGTGCGCTCCTCCTCTACGGGGAAGTGAGTGTAGATACCGTCACAGGGGCGTATTTCCGCAGAAGCTGCAGGAACAAAGACTCCGCTCTGGAAAAATAGGAATGTAAGACCGATACCCTGAGTGAGTATGGTTTTTCCGCCGCGGTTAGGACCTGTCAGTATCTGAACAGTTTTAGCATCAGAAAATTCAACATCGTTGCATACTATATCTTCATCTATCTTGTTTTGCAGCTTGCATATGGCAAGCTTGACGTTGTAAAAGTCCCTGATATGAGAGTCGTCTGCGGAGTATTCGCCGAAACAGCAGGGAAGCCCGAGTTTGCGGAGCTTTTTTTCAAGCTCGATAAATCTGAGATAGAACAGGAACTCGTCAGCAAGCTCGCTGAGAGCTTTTCCACTGGTATCAACATATTTATTGAGCACTTTTTTCAGTTTGGCTGTCATGCTCGGGAGCATACGCTCTATTATCTTGTTGAGATTGTTCATGAGGGGACTGTCTGTGGGACGGTTCATGGCACTGTCTCTGCCGAATTTCTTTGATATCCTGTCAAGACCGTCATTATGCATCTCCATTGTGAACGGCATGAGGTCCTTATCGTTTATCTGATCCTGACGGTGATACTTCATAAAGCGTCCAAGAACGCTCTGTTCGCCGAACCAGTAAGTATTCAGTGAGATAATACCCGTTTCCTCGGGATAGAAGTTCTCATTCAGATTAACGCCGATAGTAAGGCTGTGGATATTGGCAATTTCGTCGCTTATGCCTGCGATGTCCTTTGTAAGCTCATCAAAGCCGCTGTTATCATATATATCAGAGATATAATCAGCGAACTTTTTCATGCCCTCTGATTTGAAATCGTGACCTTTTATAGTATCATTCAGCCTGATTATTGAGCTTGAATAATGTTCAAGGGATTTGAGCCGCGTGAGAAGCTCCCATATAGTAGAGCCTTTTTCGATACGGTTGAATGAATCGCTGACATAGAAGCGCATAGCGTCAAATATTTCAAACAGCTCTTCGCAAAGCTCGGGGGAGCTGCTGAGTTCCGTATAGACTGCTCTGCGGTAGTTTATTATTCTTTCGTCAGTGGGCATATCAAGCAATATCCTGCTAATGATGTTTTTTTCTGTAGAATTGCTTGTAATGCTTTGTGCGATGAAGTCTACCGAGAGATCGTTTGCGGTATTGCCGCTAAGGTTGAAGTATCTGTCAGAACTGTCCGGAGCAAGGAGACTGAATTCGCGTATATCGTTGGTACTTTTATCCTGCATAGTTTTTCCCTTCTGTGAAATGAAGCGTTTACCGAACCGCGATCGGGGCAATGATCGCCGTCAGACGGTTATTTGGTACGCTTTAATTATATCATTAAAGGCGATATGTGTCAACGCAGAGCCTATTCCTGAAAATGCTCCGTAAAAGACTTTATTCGTTATCATATACTAACAAATAATTCGGATTTGTCGCAGAACAGGCAAAAACAGCGAATAAAGATTTTGGGGCAAAAACTTGACAAACTGAAAAAAGTGTGATATAATTCATAATGTCGAAAGGTTCGGATGAACTTATTCAAAGTTACTCTGAACCCGAACTAAACATACATAGATTTATGGAGGAATTTATTATGACTATGAAAAGATTATTTTGCTCATCACTCGCTGTAATTTGTGTTGCAACATCATTTGCAAGCTGCGGTTCCAAGAAGGAAAAGAAGGACGACTTCCTCGGCAAGTGGGAGTGCGAAAAGATCGTTATGGGCGGCGAAGAAATGGATAATTTCTTTGGCGTAGACGCTTATGCTATATATCAGATCGAGCTTAAAGAGGGCAACAAGGGTACAGTAGATTCAGCTTTCAGCACTGAAGGAAAGCCTGTTGATCTCACATGGGAGAAGCAGGATGACGGAAAGATCAAGCTTGTCAACGATGAAGCATTTGACGGTGAAGAGGCTATTCTCGAAAAGAGCGGCAGCAAAATGATAATGAGCGTTGCTGATGAAGACGAATCGTCGGAAGACGGCAAGGGCGAAGAGGTGAAGATGTATTTTGTAAAGGTAGACTCCTTCAAGGAAATGCCTGAAAATCCATTTGGTGATCTTGGCAGCGACGATGATGACGCTGACGAAGATGATGCTGTAGAAACTGACGACGAAGAATAATAACGAAAACGGCGGTCATTCCGCCGTTTTTCGCGTTTTAAGCGACTTTATCGGGCAGCTTTGAAATAATAGTTTAAAAATTCTATCTAATAGCGAAATATATCAAGAACGAAATGTTATTTTTGTTGCTAATTGCTGATAAATCGGCTGAAAACAGTGCGAAACAGCCCGAAAACGGCTGTACGGACATTTTTGAAAAACTTGACAGATGAAAAAAAGGGTGATATAATTCACGAGGTCAAAAAAGTCAGGTAAAAATGGGATATTAAACTGACTAAGGCTTATTTTATGGAGGATAAAAACTATGAAAAAACTTATTTGTTCATCTCTCGCACTCGTTTGTATCTTATCATCTATGGTAGGCTGCGGCGATACTAAGGAAAAAGACGCAAAGGAAGAGACTACAACTGTTGCAGAAACAACAGAAGCTACTGAGGCAACAACAGAAGAAGCTGAGACAACAACAGAAGCAGGAAAAACTGAAAGCATTGACAGCAAAGATGCTATAGGTAAATGGCAGTGCAGCAAGCTTATTCTTGACGGTCAGGAAATGGACAGCCTTTATGGTGTAGATGCATATGCACTTTTCCAGATTGAGCTTACAGACGATAACAAGGGCACATTCTATTCTTTCCTTTTCAATGAAGAGAACAAGCCTGAGGATATCGAGTGGGAGAACAAGGACGGAAAGATCCAGCTCATCAGCAAGGAAGTATTTGACGAAGATGAGGTATACCTCGTATATGAAAACGGTAAGATGATCCTTAATCTTTCAGAAGAGGGCGATACCATGCAGAACGAGGCAGTTCTTGAAAACGTAGACGAATTCAAGGAGATCCCCGAAGATATGGAAATGAAGATAGACCTTGAAACAGAGGCAGAAGCAGACTTTGGTTTAGAAGAAGCTGCAACAGCAACATCAGCTGCTGAGGAAAAAGAATAATAAAAAAAGGCCGGCTTTATGCCGTCTTTTTTTTTAGCCCTTAGCCCACTCTTAGCCGTTAGCCCTTAGCTTTTAGCCGTTAGGTCTGTAGGGGCGAGTTCCGCTCGCCCGAGTAACCCACGTAACCATTATGTATAACTAAATCAATGTGTAGGGAACGCCGCCCTCGGCGTTCCGAGCCCTTAGTCGTTTAGCTTGTAGAGACTACCATTGGTCATCCGCCAATTCTGATAAAACCAGTCCGAGCCTTATAAAATAAATAAAATGAACGCTCTTTGTGACTTGCGCCAAACTAATAAAAAACGGGACTGTCTGACAGCCCCGTTTATTTTATGCACCGCATCTTGCAAGCATTGCAAGAGTGAGGGAAATATTTTCGTTATGCACAGCAACTCCCTTAGGAGCGTTTATATGTACTGCTGCAAAGTTAAGGATAAATTTTATCCCAGCCTCTGCCATACGGTCACAGACCTCCTGTGCGGCTGTTTCGGGCACAGTTATGATACCGATACGGATATCGTTTTTCAGGCAGAAATCCTCAAGCTCGTCGATATGACGCACAGGCTTTCCGCCAACATTTTTACCGACGCGCTCCTTATTGCAGTCGAAGCCGCAGATTATATCAAACCCGTAAGCCTCGAAGCCGTTGTATTCCAGCATAGCTCTTCCGAAGTTTCCCATACCTGCCACTACCACCTTGTCGTGGTTCTCAAAGCCGAGGAATTTACCGATATCGCCGATAAGCTCAGAGGTCATATATCCCACCTTGGGACGACCGCCGCTGCTGACCGAAGCAAGGTCTTTTCGCACCTGTACATCGTTGAGCCCGAGAGCCTCAGCAATAGCTGTAGCTGATATGTTTCCTTTTTTTCTCTCCTCCGGAAGTGATACAAGGTAATTGAAGTATATCGGAAGCCTTGAAAGTGTCTGTGAGGTAATGTTTTTTTCCATGGTATACCTCCGTCAGAGGGCTTACTTGTTCTGCATATATTCGTCCATAGCAGCAGCAGCCTTTTTGCCTGCACCCATAGCAAGGATAACAGTTGCTGCACCTGTTACAGCGTCTCCGCCAGCGTAAACGCCTTCCTTAGATGTGAGACCGTTGTCATCTGCGATGATACCGCCCCATTTCTGAGTATCAAGACCAGCTGTAGTAGACTTGATGAGCGGATTTGGTGAAGTACCGATAGACATGATAACGCAGTCAGCCTCGATATCAACGAAAGCACCCTCTATCGGAACAGGCTTAGCTCTGCCCGAAGCATCAGGCTCTGAGAGCTCCATCTGCTGACAGTGAACGCTCTTTACCCAGCCGTCATCTGTAGCCTGAATCTCAATAGGATTTGTGAGGAACTTGAAGATGATGCCCTCTTCCTTAGCGTGCTCTACTTCCTCAGCTCTTGCAGGAAGCTCTGCTTCTGTACGTCTGTATACGATATATACCTCAGCACCAAGTCTCTTAGCGCAGCGTGCTGCGTCCATAGCAACGTTGCCGCCGCCTACGATTACAGCTTTTGTACCTGCCTTGATAGGAGTAGCACTGCCCTCCTTGTATGCTTTCATGAGGTTGATACGTGTGAGGAACTCGTTAGCGGAATAAACGCCGTTGAGGTTCTCACCGGGGATATTCATAAATCTTGGGAGACCTGCACCTGAGCCGATGAATACGCTCTCGAAGCCTTCCTCCTTCATAAGCTCGTCAACTGAGATAGTCTTGCCGACTACAGTATTAGTCTCTACCTTTACGCCGAGAGCCTTGAGACCGCCGATTTCTTTCTGAACGATAGACTTTGGAAGTCTGAACTCAGGGATACCGTAGGAGAGAACTCCGCCAGCAACGTGGAGAGCTTCAAATATAGTAACGTCATAGCCCTTCTTTGCAAGGTCGCCTGCACAGGCAAGACCTGAAGGACCTGAACCGATAACAGCAGCCTTGTGACCGTTCTTTGCAGGTATCTCGGGAGCTGTCTCAGGCTGTGCATTGTGCCAGTCTGCAACGAAACGCTCTAATCTTCCGATAGCAACAGGCTCGCCCTTTACGCCTCTTACGCACTTGCTCTCGCACTGTGTCTCCTGAGGACATACTCTGCCGCATACAGCAGGGAGTGAGCTTGACTTTGTGATTATCTTGTAAGCCTCTGCGAAATTACCCTCAGCTACCTGAGCAATAAATGCAGGGATATCTATCTGTACGGGACATCCTGTGGAACATGGCTTGTTCTTGCAGTTGAGGCATCTCTTAGCCTCGTCGATAGCCTGTTCCTCGGTATAGCCGAGAGCTACCTCGCTGAAATTCTTATTTCTCACATCGGGAGCCTGTACTGGCATCTCGTTTCTTGTAAGTGACATATTAGGCATTTTACTTTACCTCCTTGAACAGATTGCAGGCTTCTTCGTAGGCATGACGCTCGAAAGGCTTGTACATAGCACCTCTTGCCATAGCCTCATCGAAGTCGATGAGATGACCGTCGAACTCAGGACCGTCAACGCAGGCAAACTTTGTCTCGCCGCCGACAGTAAGACGACAGCCGCCGCACATACCTGTACCGTCTATCATAATAGGGTTCATGGAAGCAACAGTGGGTATCTCGTATTCTTTTGTAAGACGACAGACGAACTTCATCATAATGAGAGGACCGATAGTGATAACTCTGTCATACTTCTCACCGCTTTCGATGAGCTTTTTGAGAGCATCTGTAACAAGTCCCTTTTCGCCAGCTGTGCCGTCATCGCTCATAAGTACGAACTTAGAGCTTGAAGCCTTGAATTCGTCTTCAAGGATAACGAGATCTTTATTTCTGAAACCAACTATAGAATGAACCTCAACGCCAAGCTCGTGGAGCTTCTTGGCAACAGGGTAAGCGATAGCACAGCCAACGCCGCCGCCCACAACGGCTACCTTTTTAAGTCCCTCTGTTTCTGTAGCTCTGCCGAGAGGACCAACGAAGTCCTGGAGGCAGTCGCCCTCGTTCATGTGGTTGAGTTTTTCTGTTGTAGCTCCTACTATCTGGAAAATGATAGTAACAGAGCCCTTTTCACGGTCGAAATCCGCAATAGTAAGCGGTATACGCTCTCCGTCAGCATCAGTTCTGAGAATGATGAACTGACCCGGTTCAGCCTTTCTTGCTACCTTTGGAGCGTTGATTCTCATAAGAGTAACGGTGGGATTGAGAGTTCTTTTTTCAAGAATTTCAAACATTGTCCTAACCTTCCTTGCTTTAGATTTGCAGTACGGGAAATTTCCGTGATATCCCCATTGACCTCATCAGATACAGGTACTGCACGATATATTCAATATTATATCATAATAAACTATCTTTCACAAATATAACAGTAGAATATCGGTATTCCGATATCGATATTCTTGTAACGAAATAAACCTTGACAATTGCTTGACAAAGCCGTGTCAAGGGCGGAAATGAATGGAAAAAAGAGAAAAGGCGGCATAAAGCCGCCTTTGTGTTTTGTTATTTTTACAGTTTTTGTTTATTCCTACACGGAATACTCATATTCCATATGCAATATGCCTTATTTATACTCGGCAAAAGCACTTTCGTTTCTTACCTCATACAGGCGGTTTACCAGCTTCAGCTCGTTATCCGAGAGCTTATGTCCCGATGTGTAGATGAGCATATCCTTGAAGCTGTTGTCGGGGAAAGCGCATTTTCTCTGGACGAGTCCGTATTTTCCGCAAAGGCTTGCAGGCATGGGAGAGTCCAGCATGAAAGCCTGAGGCACTGTCAGAAGGAAGTCGAGAGCACTTCCGCGGTCGTACATACAGACCTTTCTCACGGGTACATCGGCAGGACGGTTTGAAGCGTAGAGCTTCTCCACAGCTCCCGAAACATAGGGAACAGAGTCGTCTCCCTGTCCAAGCTCGGTGTAGTTGCAGGACAGGTCTGAATAGGTTATCACATCAGCACCTGCGGCAGGGTGTTCGGCTGACATTACAGCCAGCATCTCGAACTCCCAGAGGAGCTTGCCGTCTAAGTTTTTCTCGGCGAGGAAGTCTGTGAAGTACTTCTCGTGAGCGGTATTATAGCGTATAACGCCGAAATCATAGCCGTTTTCGCGGACATTCTCGATAGTTCTCAGTGAGTTTGTCTCGCAGAAGAATACTTCCATATCCTCGGGAGTATCAAGGGAAGCGATATACTCCGAGAAAGCCTTTGAGATATAGCCTGTTCTCGGCACGGATATGCGAAGACGGCTGTTTTTGGGCTTGTCAGGGGAGTGTATAGCCTCCATATTGTCTATTTGTATGAGTATCTGCTTTGCGTAATCGAGGAATTTAAGTCCCTGATCCGTAGGGATAACGCCCTTTGATGTACGGCGGAAGATAGTGATGCCGAGGGTGCTTTCCAGTTCTTTTATAGCCTTGCTCAGATTAGGCTGAGCCATGTAGAGATTTTCAGCAGCCTGTGTTATAGAGCGCGTTTTTTCGATCTCAACAGCGTATTTGAAGTGCAGGGTGTTCATGGTTCAGTCGTCCTTTCGTATTATTTATCGTCACTGCTGCTCACAAGCTTGACCTCGATGTGTCTGCGCTTGGGAGGCTCGGGCTTAGCAGGTGCCTTGAATTTAGTTTCTTCGCTCTGAGGCATTATTTCTGCAGGCTTTGACTCTATGGGCTTTATGGGCTTGCAGGGATTTCCTGCGGCAACGCAGTTTGCAGGGATATCATTTATAACAACGCTTCCTGCGCCGATGACTGTATTATCGCCTATGTTAACTCCGCCGAGTACGGTAACGTTACCGCCTATCCATACATTGTTTCCAACATTTATTGGCTTTGCGGACTCAAGTCCCTGATTTCTCGTATCTGCGTCAATAGGGTGGTCTGCGGTATAGAAGCCGCAGTTCGGACCGATAAAGACGTTATCGCCGAAGGTGACTTCTGCACAGTCAAGGATAACGAGATTATGGTTTGCGTAGAAGTTACTTCCCATTATGATATTATATCCATAGTCGCAGAAGAAATTCGGCTCTATTATTGCATTTTCGCTTTTCAGCGGAAGAAGTCTTGCAAGGACGCGTTCGCGCCTTTGATAATCGTTGTATTCGACAGCGTTGTACTCAGAGCAAAGCTTCTTGGCTTTTATCCTCTCGTTTACAAGCTCGGGAGCACCTGCGTTGTAAAGCTCTCCTGCCTGCTGTTTTTCTTTTTCGGTCATTTTAAACCCTCCTTGATCTTGATTTTATATGTTTACCAGTTGAGAAGCAGTATTACCAGCAAGGGAATTGAAAAAAAGAACATATACCCTAAAAACTGAAGGAATTCTATAAGGTTCTCACCGTTATCTGCAAAGAGATTGGGAGAATAATAGCGGTCAGGCTTTTCGGGATCTACGTATACCTGAGATGAGTCGGTAGGTGAAAAGAAATACAGGTCTCTGGAATGGTCCGTGAAGCGATAGCCTTTTCCCTCGTAGTAGTATTTGTATACGGGAACATGGCACTTGTATTCAGTATCCGTTGCGTTGACTGTATAGTCCGCTGCCGTTAAGTCGGGCTCGATGTGTACAAGTGTACCGCAGTGTTCCCGTCTGCTGCGAAGGGCAAGCTCGACAGTCACAAGCATGATAAGTCTCGATATTCCCAATACTGCAAAAGCAATAAGAAACAGTTTCAGCATCAACATGAAATACGCTCTGGTCATGTCGGTATTGATGCTTCTTGAGGTCTCTTCCGATATTAATATGAATATACCCGTTAATATGAAGAAAATACCCATAAATAATAAGGGGAGCCTTGTCCATATCATTTTCTCTACTGTTCTGCGTTTTTTGTTCTTTCCTGTTTTGCCGTCAATACCTGCGACAATGAACAGTATACCGACTGCGATAATGCCGATAACAGGGTCGGTATAACAGGCGATAAATGATATAACAGCTAAGACGGTATATACTGCCGAGGGTATTTTTACAGACGGCAGCTTTCTTTCAGTTGGTGCAGAGTAAAGGTTGTCGGCAGTTATTTTTTCAGCCAACGGTAATATATGCAGCTTTTTCATTTTTACAGCCTCTGATGTTATTATCTGATCTTCTTATTTGTGGTGTATTCCATAGTAAAAAAGAAGTATAAATGCGAGCGTTATGAAAAAATCCTTGAGTTTTGTGCCTGTTCTTCTGAAAATGATCTCGGAAAAATACCTTTCGGGAGCATTTGGGTCAATATGCAGGTCGATGAGCTTGAGATCGTTTTTAAAGGTATCGTCAAGATCAAGATATGCTGTTGCGTTATCATGGTCTATGAAGCGATAGTCCTCGCCCTCAAAATTGTATCTGAATACAGGCATACCGTCAGAGGTAAAGTTAAAGCTTGCGCCCAATCCTGATGCTGAGCCTTCTGGCTCTGTGTGTACTTGCTCTGTGCAGTGCTTTTTTCTTGAAGCTACAGCGCACAGACTTGCTATGAGAAAGACGATCCTTCCTATGATAAGAGCCAATATGACACCCTTTGTCAGCATAGTAAGTACTTTGTAGTCTCTTAGCCTTATGCCTAATTTTTTATTGATAAAATCTGCACCAAGAGAAAAGGTAAAGAACAATCCTGCAAGCAGGAAAGGCAGACGGTTCCATATGTTATTCTCCACGGTTCTTTGTGTGTCTCTTGTTCCTTTTGACACCTGACCTTCTTTGCTGAGACCTGCGTACAGGAATAGAAGTCCGAAGCCGAAAACAAACACCAAAATATTTTTCAAAAGCGCGATATACATTAATATCGCATAGATAGCGAGCAGAACATACTTTACCCTTTTATCGAGCTTTATCCCGAACCTTTTTCGCTCGGGCATAGGACTGAACAAGTCGCTCGGGTCTATTTTTTCTGCCAGCGGAAGTACACTGAATTTTTTCATTTTTTCCCTCTGTTAAACAGTACATTAATGAAGTATAAAAGGAAGAGCCAGAGCTAATGGAAATATGATAGCTATGCCAAAGGTTATGAAGTAATTGAAAAATATCCTTTTATTGTCCTCGGACATTTCTTCCAGATAGTAAGCATCGGGCTGGTCTGGGTCAATGTATATCTTAAAATTACTTTCAATATCTTCGAGCAGAGGAGAATTCTCCGACACCGCAAAACGGTAGCTCACTGCCTCATAGTGATACCTGAACAGCGGATCTAACCCGTGCGGTTCTTCGCGGTTCAGCGATATATCGGAGTTTATTGCCGCATAACCTATGAACTCCGCCATAACAGGAGAGGTACATCTCTTTTTGCGTTTCCTTAATGCTACAGTGGCTGCAAGGAGAAATATCAGTCTGATGATAAATCCGCAGAGAACTATGGCAATAAATACTGTCAGAAGCTTTTTTAAGACCTTTGAGGTCAGCGTCTCCGAGCCGCTCGCCACCGAGACAGTACCTATGATGCCGGTAAATATCAGTGCTGTACCAAAAACTATGACAGGAAATTTCTTCCACAGAGTGTCTTTTTCTTTTATAACACTCAGGTCATTCCCAGTGTACTTTGAAAATTCCCCGAGTAAGCAGCCTGCTCCTATGCCGCTAATTATGATAGAATTGTCAAAACAGGACAGTACTAAAGTTATGATGACAAGTATGCCCCATGCTATTGACATATTACGCTTTTTAACGACTGTGGGCTTAGGCTGTTCGTCGAAATATTCGTTTCTTATTCTTTCTGCTCTTGGCAGTAACTCTAACTTTTTCATTGTCATATTCCAAATTCTCTCGCTGCTTTTATGCGCAGATGTGATCCACTATGTATCTGAATACAGGAATTATCCAAAAGAATGACGTAAAAAACAAAAACAGGAAAAGCGAGACGAAATAGTGTTTCAGCTTCTTTGAATTGTAACCGAATATCTGACGTGAGTAATAGCACTCGGGCTCATTTGGGGCGATATATACATGATCGGGAGTGATATCGTACTCTCTCTGAAGAGAGTTGTATAGGATATTTGCCTGTTTTTCGTGGTCGATGAAACGGTATGTTTCTCCCTCGTAATAGTATTTGAATATTCTGCTTTTGTCCTGGGAATAGTTTGCACTCAGCTCAATGTTCACAGGAACGGTACATTTCTTTTTTCGGTTTGCTATTGCGAAAGCCGTCACTATGAGATATATGAGCCTGCCGACTATAATTGCGATAATAAAGGCGATATAGTACTTTATTATCATCATGCTTGTTCCGTTTATTTGGTATGCTGCACCTGTTTTCCTTTTTTCCATCTCGATAATCCCGCAGACCACGTAAAAGACTATGAGCGTTAAACCGAAGAGCTGAAAAGGCAAACGGTTCCAGAAAGTGTTCCTGACGAACCTGCTATTGATTTTGGTCGTTACTTTCTTATCTAAAGGCAAAATTATTAATATTGCTCCGAATACACAAACTCCGAGGATTGCAGACATTAAAAAGCCGATAAGCAAATCTGCCAAAAGGCGGATATATACATCACGAGAGAAGTCTAAACAGAAGTCTTTCTTCTCGGGTAGATCATTGTACACGTAAATATCATCTATCTTCTCTGCCACAGGAAGTAAATTTATCTTTTCCATTTCTCCCCCCTGTTATATAGCCGTTAGCCCTTAGCCTTTAGCCCCTGTAGGGGCGGCGGATTTAATTCGGAATTAAAAGTACCGTAAGCGATGTACGAGTAAGGAATTTTTTTAGAGTGAGCGAGTTTACGAGCGACAATGTGATTAGCCAGCGCGGGCTCCGCGCTTTAGCGTTTGCTGCCCTTAGAACCGAAGCTTCCACCCATTGAAAGGATATTTGTATCAAATGTATAGCTTATCTTCTCGCCCTGTCTGTAGCGTTTGAGAGCAAGCTGGATAAGTCTTTCGAGAAGCTCTGTATACTTCACTCCCTTAGGTTCCCAGAGGTAGAATGCGAGTGAGCCGGGGATAGTGTTTATTTCGTTGATGTATACCTTGTCGGTAGCCATATCTATCATGAAGTCGATACGTGTAACGCCGTTGAGTCCAAGATAGCGGAATGCGTCAACAGCAGTCTTTCTGATGAATTCGTCCTGCTCGGGAGTAATATCAGCAGGTATCTTTCTCTTGAGTGTAGCCATGCCCTTGCTGCCGCCCTTGCCGCCGCCTACGTACTTCTGGTCGTAGCTGAGGATATCATCGCCGCTTGCCTGTACAGGTTCTTCACATACGGAAGCTTCTGCGGACTCGCTGTCGCCTGCTACGGCACAGTTTATCTCTTTGAGCTGAACTACGCATGGCTCGATGAGAATACGGTCAGCGAACTCGAAAGCCTCTTCGATAGACTTTATAAGGCTGTCTCTGTCCTTGCCCTTTGAGATACCAACGCTTGAACCGAGATTGATAGGCTTAACGATAACAGGGTAGCCGAACTTCTTCTCGACTGTCTCCACCATTCTGTCCATTTCGTTTATCTCGTATGAGGAGAAACGGCAGCAGTCAAGTACAGGGAAGCCTGCGTCTTTAAGGAGTATCTTCATTACAAATTTATCCATGCCGATAGCGGAAGCCAGTACGTCACAGCCTACGTAAGGCAGGTCGAGAGTCTGGAGATAGCCCTGCAATGCGCCGTCCTCAACGTTTGTGCCATGAACGATAGGGAATGCAACGTCGATATCGGAAATGACATTAGTGCCGAATTTCTTCATTTTCTGGCGGATAAGCTGTACTTTGCCCTCGCTTCTTACGAAAACGCACTCGGTACACTCTTTAAGGAGTGCAGGGATATCCTTGAAGCTGTTGATGTCCATGAGCTTTTCACCTGTCCAGAATTCGCTTTTCTTAGTCATGTAGACAGGGATAATGTTGTATTTTTCCTTGTTTATGCTTGCCATAGCCTGAACAGCCGAGATAACTGATACCTCGTGTTCAACGCTTCTTCCGCCGAAAAGAACTGCAAGATTGATCTTCATTGTAATTACTCCTTTTATCTGAGCCATTAGCCGTTAGCCCTTAGCTATTAGCCGAAGCTCTTATATATAATTTCAAATATTATCGCGCAGCGATACCACAGGCTAAAGGCTAACAGCCAATAGCTAATGGCTTTAATAATTATCGGGCAGGTCGTTTTCAAGAAGGACTATTTTCTTCTTGTCGGTCTGATATGCATTTACGTGGGTGAGAGCCTCGTTAAGACTGTCCGCAACGAAAACGTTGTCCATATCGTAGCCTGCGTCCTTGATACCGTTATATATAGGCACTGTCTGAGCCTTGCCTACAAGAACTATATGGTCACAAGCCTTTGCAGCTTCCTGACCGAACTCGAAATTCAGCTCCTCCTGCTTTGCGCCAAGCTCTACCATACCGGGAGTTACCAGTATACGGCAGGCATCGAAAAGACCGAGGACATTGAGAGCTGCACGGCAGCCGTTTGGATTTGAGTTGTATGCATCATCGATAAAGGTCATATTTCCGCCCTTGTCGAGAAGCTGCAATCTGTGGGGTACTGCGGCGATACGCTTAACGGGGAGTGTCAGCTTTTCAAGTGAAATGCCTGTACCGTGTGCGTAGGCGATAGCTCCGAGGACGTTCTGAACATTGTGCTCGCCCAGAAGCTTCATTGAGAAACGCTGTGTCTCGCCGTTTGGAGCAGTTACCGTGAACTCCGTACCTCTGTCGGATACGGATATATCAGTACCGCGGTAGTGGTTGCCCTCAGAAAGTCCGTAAAGCACCGCATTGGGATATTCGGGAGCTTTCTTGCGGATAAGCTCGTTGTCGCCGTTGAGGTATATCTTACCGCCCTTTGCCTTTACATGGTCGGCAAGCTCGAACTTGGTATTCACTACATTCTCGATAGAACCGAAGGTCTCTAAATGCTGAGGACCTACGGAAGTTATGATACCGTCATGTGGGTCTGCAATGCCGCAGAGCTCCTTTATTTCGTGAACTCGTCTTGCACCCATTTCGCAGATGAAGTATTCGTGAGTTGGCTTTAAGTCGCGGCGTATGGTTATTGTAACACCCATAGGAGTATTGAAGCTCTCGGGAGTTTTCAGCGTGTTGTACTGCGAGTTGAGAAGCTCGTCAAGGTAGAACTTCATGCTTGTTTTGCCGTAGCTTCCCGTGATACCTACCTTGTGGAGCGTCGGGCACTCCGAGAGTATGCGCTTTGCATCGTTGATATACCAGTTCTGGACTGCCTTTTCTACGGGCTTATTGATAAGATTGGACAGGGGAACGAGTATAGGTGTCAGGTACAGAGCCGAGCCCACCATGATATACGGCAGGTAAGTTATGAACCAGCGAGTCTCTTCCCAGCCATCGTTTATTGTGTCTATCTGTACGAATGACTTGCCGTTGAGTATTGCAATTGTGTAGTATACCGCCACAAGTACTGCAAATGTTATCATCATGCGCTTCATACGGGCTGTGTACACAAGGGGCTTCTTGAACTTCTTGCCAGGCTTGTTGAGCAGTGCTATTATTGCGTTGAAGAAGCAAAGCACTATGACGAGAGCAGTCGCAAGTCCGTCATGGTACTGGAACGGTATCAGCAGGAACTGCGCACAGAACAGCACCGCAGGGAGTATATACCTCTTTTTGTTTTTCTTCATCCAGCGCGAGTGCTCGGGGGTCTTGTAGCCGTTGAGCTGGAGCATATGGAACTCCCTCAGCCCGAGAAAAACAGTAGCAGTCAGCGAAATGACCGCATATATTATCCATAAAACCAAATTCATACTTATCTCCTTAATAATGCATAATTAAGAATTCATAATTCATAATTGAGGTGTCGCCTTACGGCGAATAATTTAAATATTGTGAGCGAAGCGAACTCATATAATTATGAATTATGCATTATGCATTATGAATTAATATTCTATTTTCATAAAGCTGCACATTACTCGGTTGAATGTGAACTGCTGCTCTAAGAAGGAATAATGTCCTGCATTTTCCAGCTTTACAAGACCTGCATCGGGTATGAGCTTCTCCATTTTCTCACCGTCGGACAGGGGAGTAGCTGTATCGTTCACGCCCCATACGAGCAGTGTGGGAGCTTTGATATTGGGCAGATACGGCTCTAAGTCCTCGTTTACGACCTTGACCATGACCTGACGCATCATGGGTGAAGCTGCGGCGTAGTCCGCACTGCCCATTTTCTTGCGGAAGTTCTCAAGCGCATCGGGGAAGAGCTTCTTCACTATGCCAAGCGAGAGCACAGCCTTGCCCATTTTGTAATAGCGAGTGCGCCAGCTCTTTTTATTGGACTTTGGCGGCATGATGCCTGCACTGTCCACGAGAATGACCTTAGTCACCTTGAAGGGCAGGTCATTGCGGCTATGCATTTTTATGATGACACGTCCTCCGAAGCTGTGTCCGAGGAGCATTACTTCCTTTGTGTCGTAGTCTTTGAGGAAGTCGATGACGAACTGCACATATGAGCTCACGTCCCATACTTCCTTAGGCTCTTCACTCTTTCCGAAGCCGGGCATATCCATAGCAACTACCTTGTACTTCTTCGACAGGAGCTCTATCATGTTGGCGAAAAGGGTTATATTACTGCCCCAGCCGTGAAGCAGTACGATAAGGTCGCCCTCACCCTTTTCCTCGTAGTTTATCTTTAAACCGTTAACTGTCTTTATCAATTCTATTATCTCCAGACGTTGTTTAGTTGAGAGTTCAGAGTTGAGAGTTGAGAGTTGTGGTGTCTGCTCCGCAGACTTATTAAAGCTTCCCGACAATCAACTTTTACTTATATCATATACGGCATACAGCCGCAAATATACATATATAATCTATTATATCACTTGCGCTATTTTATGTCAATATTTATTTTGCCCTTAGCCTTTAGCCTTTAGCCGTTAGCCGTTCTCTACACTACTCACTACTTTCTAAGCACTAACAATTAAAAACTTTTTGGATATTCAATGGTTTTCCGTTGAAAAAAGCTCTTTTACGGTGTATAAGTGAAAGGAGATTTTTCAATGGAAACAAAAACAGTAAACAGTCATATGTATGGGGCAATGAGGGCTTCGTTACATTTTGTCGGACTGATGCTTGCATCAGCCCCTACAGCGCAGAGCCTGCGCCTCCTAACCACGTTGTCGCTCGTAAACTCGCTCACTTTTATCAACGTCCATACTCATACATCGCTTACGGTACTTTTAATTCCGAATTCCGAATTAAAACCGCCGCCCCTACAGGCTAAGGACTAAAGGCTAATGGCTAAGCCAAGGCTTGCAATTTCACTTATAATATGTTATAATATAAAGATAGCGGCGGAGCGCAGGTTTCCGCCATATGATTACTTCTACTGAGGTGTAAAATGTCAAATAAATATTCACTGGGCATTGATGTGGGTTCGACCACAGTAAAAACGGTCATAACGGACGCTGAAAACAATATAATCTACTCGAAATATCAGCGTCATCTTTCCAAAGTAAAGGAAACTGTTACAGATCAGCTTAAAATAATACAGGCGGACTATCCCGATGAGGAATTCACAGTCTGCATCACAGGCTCGGCAGGTCTCGGACTTGCCAATTCTGCGGATATACCTTTCGTTCAGGAAGTCCATGCGGCTTTCCTTGCAGTTAAGGAAAAACAGCCCGACGCTGACGCAGTTATTGAGCTTGGCGGCGAGGACGCAAAGATAATCTTCCTCACAGGCGGAGTCGAGCAGCGTATGAACGGTACCTGTGCAGGCGGTACAGGTGCATTCATCGACCAGATGGCAACACTTCTCGGTATCACAGCCGATGAGCTTGACGAGCTCTCTCTCCACGCTCAGAAGATACACCCTATAGCTTCACGCTGCGGAGTATTTGCAAAGTCCGATATACAGCCGCTTCTCAATCAGGGAGCAAGGCGCGAGGACGTTGCCGCAAGTATCTTTCAGGCAGTTGTCGACCAGACCGTTTCGGGACTGGCTCAGGGACGCACTATCGAGGGAAAAGTCCTTTTCCTCGGCGGTCCGCTGTTCTTCTTAAAGGGACTGAAAAAGGCTTTCGTAAGGACTCTCGGGCTCGATGAGGAACACGCTGTATTCCCACAGGAAGCTCCTGTATTCGTGGCTTACGGCTGCGCACTGTATGCAGCTAAGGCTGCGGAAGCATACAGGATAGGCGATATGATCGAAAAGATACGCACAGCAAAGGCTTCTGACGCTATCGTTACAGGTGAACCCCTTTTCCGTTCGCACTCAGAGTATGACGAGTTCATCGACCGCCACAAGAAGTTCGATTTAGGATATGCCGATATACGTACATATAAGGGCGATGCTTATCTTGGTATCGACGCAGGCTCTACGACTACGAAGCTTGTGCTCATAACCGCTGACGGACGTATGCTCTACAATCATTACTCCTCAAATCAGGGACAGCCTCTTGACAAGATAGCCGACCAACTCAGACGCATCTACTCGGCTATGAACCCCGATATCACCATAAAGGGCTCGGCTGTTACGGGTTACGGCGAGGACCTTATAAAGGCAGGTCTTTCCGTTGACCACGGCATAGTTGAGACAGTTGCCCACTTCAAGGCTGCTGCATATTTCTGCCCTGATGTTGATTTCATCATTGATATCGGCGGACAGGACATCAAGTGCTTCAAGATAAAGAACAAGAGCATCGACAGCATCATGCTCAACGAGGCTTGTTCCTCGGGCTGCGGCTCTTTCATACAGACATTCGCAATGGCTCTGGGCTACGATATATCTGAGTTCTCACAGCTTGGACTTTTCGCAGAGCACCCTGTTGACCTCGGCTCGCGCTGTACCGTATTCATGAACAGCTCCGTAAAACAGGCACAAAAGGACGGTGCTACCGTAGAGGATATCTCCGCAGGACTTTCATCGTCTATCATCAAGAACGCAATATACAAAGTAATACGTGCAAATTCTCCCGACGACCTGGGCAGGAACATCGTAGTACAGGGCGGTACATTCCTTAATGACGCAGTTCTCCGCTCATTCGAGAAGGAGCTTGGCAGAAACGTTATCCGTCCTGCTATTTCGGGACTTATGGGAGCATTCGGCTGCGCACTCTACGCAAAGGAGAGAGCAGACGGTGAGGATTCAAAGCTTATATCTGCCGAGGAACTGGAAAACTTCACATATCAGTCACGTTCGGCTAACTGCGGCGGCTGTACCGCACACTGTCAGCTGAATATCATCAACTTCGGCAAGGGCAGACGCTTCATCTCGGGCAACCGCTGTGAAAAGGGCGGCGGCATCGCCAACAGGAACACAGTCCCCAATCTTTACGAATTCAAGTACGACAGTATACTCAATACCGTAAAGACTCACCAGCCAAAGCGTTTCCGCGGCACAGTTGGACTTCCTCTTGCACTGGGCTTCTATGAGCAGCTCCCGTTCTGGCATATGCTGTTCACCACACTGGGCTTCAGGACTGTCATTTCCGATGAGAGCTCCCGTGATATGTACTATCTCGGTCAGCATACTATCCCCTCGGATACGGTATGCTACCCTGCAAAGCTTGCTCACGGACATATCGAATGTCTCCTGGATAAGGGCGTGGACTTCATATTCTACCCCTGCATGAGCTATAACCTTGACGAGGGCGGCAGCGATAACCACTTCAACTGCCCTGTTGTAGCCTACTATCCCGAGCTTCTCCTTGCAAATAACCCGAGACTCAACAGTAAGAACTTCGTTCACCCCTACCTTGACCTCAACATCAGAAAGAACGTCATAAAGGTACTGGGACAGGTGCTTGGCAGGTACAACGTAAAGGGCAAGATACCCGATGCAGTTGATAAGGCTTACGAAGCCCTTGAAAAGTACCATAACTCAGTTACACGCAAGGCACTGGAGATAATCGAACAGGCAAGAGCCGAGGAACGCAAGATAATCGTCATCGCAGGCAGACCTTACCATATCGACAAGGAGATAAACCACGGCATACACAAGCTCGTTTCAAGTCTCGGTATGGCTGTAATAACCGAGGACAGCGTTGCAGGTCTTGCGACTACACCAAAGCTTGGGGTACTCAATCAGTGGACTTATCATTCGAGACTTTACCGTGCAGCCAAGTATGTCACCACACAGCCCGATATGCAGCTCATACAGCTGGTATCATTCGGCTGCGGAATTGACGCGGTTACAGGCGATGAGGTGAGACATATCCTTGAAAGCCGCGGTAAGCTCTATACACAGCTTAAAATTGACGAGATAAACAATCTCGGCGCGGCAAGGATAAGACTGAGAAGTCTTGTTGCCGCTATGGAGCAGGCAGAGCAGAAGCCTGCTAAAAAGCCCGAGGTACAGCCTGTAGCATAAGCTCAGGCTATGAAGATGATATATGGAGGTTTTTATGCCTGAATATGCAAGATTTACCGAGGATATGATAAAAACTCACACTATCCTCGTTCCCGATATGCTGCCCATACACTTCAAGATGCTCATTGCTATCTTTGAAGCAAAGGGCTATAAGCTGGAGCTTCTGAGGAACGACTCTCGTGCAGTTGTCGATGAGGGACTGAAAAACGTCCACAATGATGCCTGCTATCCTGCGCTCCTCGTTATAGGACAGTTCATGGACGCGCTGAAAAGCGGCAAGTATGATCCCGACAAAACAGCTCTCCTTATCACTCAGACAGGCGGCGGCTGCCGTGCATCGAACTATATCCACCTGCTGAGAAAGGCTGTTGCCAAGAACTACCCTCAGATACCCGTTGTATCACTTAATTTCAGCGGACTTGAAAAGGACAGCGCGTTCAAGATAACTGCGCCTATGTTCATGCAGATGCTTTATGCCGTCCTTTACGGCGACCTGCTCATGACCTGTTATAACAAGTGCAGAGCCTATGAGATAAACAAGGGCGAGTCGAAGAAGATGCTGGACAAATGGCACCGCAGACTCTGCAATATCTTCCGCAAGGGCAGCAAGATGTTCTTGAAAACAAAGAAGATATACAGGGATATACTCGATGATTTCGCTTCAATAGAGCTCAGCGGCGAGAAAAAGGTAAGAGTGGGAATAGTCGGCGAGATATACGTTAAATATTCGCCCCTTGCCAACAACCACCTTGAGGACTTCCTCATATCCGAGGGCTGTGAGCCTGTAGTTCCGTCACTTCTGGAATTCGTCATGTACTGTGCTGTTGCAAACTTCAACAACGCAAAGATATACGATCATCCCACAAAGAGCTCGGTTTTCAATAAGATAGGCTATAAGCTCATCTACGCAAAGCAGAAGGAGCTCATAAACATAATGAAGGAGCAGGGCAGCTTTGAGCCTCTCCACGATTTTGAGCATCTGAGAAGGCTTGCCGACAAGTATATAAATCAGGGCGTAGTCATGGGCGAGGGCTGGCTCATTCCTGCGGAAATGGCTGCGCTTGCAAAGTCGGGCGTTGAGAATATTATCTGCACTCAGCCATTCGGCTGTCTGCCCAACCATATAGTTGCAAAGGGTATGTCAAGAGCTATCAAGGAGGACAACCCAAATGCAAATATCGTAGCCATAGACTATGACCCCGGAGCTACAAGAGTAAATCAGGAAAACAGAATAAAGCTTATGCTTGCAAATGCCCGACTCTGAGACTGAGCAAGGAGCTGTAACATGATAAAAACACGAAACGGCGATATTATCGTCACCAACGAAAAACAGAACAAGCTGTTGAAAAAGCTTTACGGCTGCACACTTGGACGAGTTGTGCTGAAAACTCTCACCGCTCCCTGCATATCCAAAGCGGCAGGAGCGTTCATGGACTCAGGGGCTTCAAAGCTTCTCATAAAGCCATTCATAAAGAGAAGCGGCATTGATACCTCACAGTATATAATGAGCGGCTTCAACTCGTATAACGATTTCTTCACCCGTCTTGTAAAGCCCGGTAAGCGTCCTGTGGACTATATCCCCGAGCATCTTATAAGTCCCTGCGACTCAAAGCTTACGGCTCATAAGATATCGAAGAACAGCATCTTCCGCATAAAGGGCTCACGCTACAGAGTAAGCGACCTTTTGCAGAACGACTTCCTCGCAAAGCGTTTCTGCGGCGGATACTGCCTTATATTCCGCCTTGAAGTAGACGATTACCACCGCTACTGCTATATCGACAACGGCACAAAGACCGAAAACACCTTTATTGCAGGCGAGCTTCACACCGTAAACCCCATAGCTCTTGAACGCTACAACATCTACAAGCGCAACTGCCGCGAGTACACAGTGCTGCATACCGAGAATTTCGGCGATGTTGTGCAGATAGAGGTGGGAGCTATGATGGTAGGACGCATAGTCAATAACCACGGTGAAGCAAGGTTCAGCCGAGGCGAGGAAAAGGGCAGATTTGAGTTCGGCGGCTCTACTATAGTAATGCTCTTCGGCAAGGACAGTATCAGCATCGACCGCGATATACTGTGTAATTCTGCCGAGGGTATAGAGACTGTGGTAAAGCTTGGAGAAAAAATAGGAAAGGCAGGAGAATGACATGAAGAAATTACCGTTACTGCTTATAGCAGGCGCGATGCTTTTTTCTCTGACAAGCTGTCTTGAGGACAATAACAAGCCCGATATCCCTTTCGAGGTAGCACCAACTGTTGAGCCTCATACCGCTCCTGCGGGAACATTCGATGTCGATGCCGTAAGAAGTATGATAAACATAAAGGGACAGCATTTTGACCTGCCCCTGCCTATAGTTAAGCTTGGCAAGGACTGGGATTTCAGATACTACGACAGGAAGGACTACGGACTCAAAGAGGGAAGCGGCTATGCTACACTTTATTATAATGGTGTGGAAATGGGCACGGTCTCTCTAGAAAACTGCTATACGGGCAGGGAGAAGGACAGCGTTATGTACAGCATCGCCATAAAGACAAGCGACTCCGATATCTACGGCATAACTCCGCAGATATCAACCATAGCCGATGTTGAATACCTTGTAGGTCAGCCTGAGTCGGTGGACAAGGTCGAAATGCCGTATACTCATGTATATCACTACGGTATCACCCTCGGCGAGGACGCACACGGTATAGCCCGCGGTCATAATATCGCAGTATCCTTTGACGAGCAGGGCTTAGTGGATTTCGTAAGCATTACCTATTCCGACCTTACTCAGCAGACGCAGCAATAAAATTATTTCATTTACCCCTTGACAAAGTATGTGATATGTAGTATAATGTGTAAAGTGATTTTGTATTACACCTAAGAGAGGTGCGGCAAAAATGGCTAAGGAACTTAAATTCGTAATGCTTCTTGACTGTTACGGCGACCTGCTCACAGAGCACCAGCGCAGTATCATGGAGCTTTATTACTGCGAGGATCTTTCCCTTGCGGAGATTGGTCAGCCACTTGATATTACAAGACAGGCTGTGCGCAGTATCATAAAACGCACCGAGGATATACTCCTCAACTATGAGGAAAAGCTTGGGTTTGCCGAAAGGCTCGGCAAAATGCGTGAATGTTTCGGACGTATACAGTCCGCCGCAGAGCATATCACAGATGAAGATGCAAGAAATACCATACTCTCCGAGACTGCAAAGGTCACGGAGCTGTTATAAATACAATTATAGTATAGAAGGAGGCTCGACATGGCATTTGAAGGACTTTCAGAGAAACTGAATACCGTCTTTAAAAAGCTCAAATCAAGAGGAAAGCTTACCGAGTCTGATGTTAAAGAGGCTATGCGTGAGGTGCGCCTTGCACTTCTCGAAGCCGATGTCAGCTATAAGGTCGTTAAGGACTTTGTAAAGAGCGTTACAGAGCGTGCTGTCGGAGAAGAAGTGCTGTCAAGCCTTACTCCTGCACAGCAGGTAATAAAGATAGTTAACGAAGAGCTTGTATCCCTTATGGGTAACAGCAATTCACGTATAAATATGGCATCAAAGCCGCCTACGGTAATAATGATGTGCGGACTTCAGGGTTCAGGTAAAACTACCCACGCCGCAAAGCTGGCTAAGCTTTTAAAGAAAGAGGGACACCGTCCGCTTCTGGCTGCCTGCGATATTTACCGTCCTGCCGCTATCAACCAGTTGCAGGTAGTCGGCGCAAAGGCTGATGTCAAGGTATTTGAAATGGGACAGACTGATCCCGTTGTTATCGCTAAGAAGGCACTTGCCTATGCTAAGGACTACGGTCACGATATCCTTATCATAGATACAGCAGGTCGTCTCCATATAGATGAAGCTCTCATGGACGAGCTTGTAAATATCAAGAAGGAAACCCAGCCTGACGAGATCATGCTCGTAGTTGATGCTATGACAGGTCAGGACGCTGTAAACGTTGCCAAGGCTTTTGATGATGCTGTTGGTATCACAGGCGTTCTTATGTCAAAGCTTGACTCTGATACAAGAGGCGGTGCGGCACTGTCTGTACTCTCTGTAACAGGTAAGCCGATCAAGTTCGTTGGTATGGGTGAAAAGCTTGACGATTTCGAGCAGTTCCACCCTGAGCGTATGGCTTCGAGAATACTGGGCATGGGCGATGTGCTCACCCTTATCGAAAAGGCTGAGAACGTTATGTCTCAGAAGGACGCTGAAAAGCTCACCAAGAAGTTCAAGGAGAACAAGTTCGATATGGACGATCTTCTTGACCAGATGAAGTCTATCAAGCGTATGGGCTCAATGAAGTCTATACTGGGTATGCTCCCGGGAGTTGGCGACAAGATCAAGGAAGCCGATATCGATGAGAGCCAGCTTGGCAGGATCGAGGCTATGATAACCTCAATGACCAAGGCTGAAAGAGCTAAGCCCTCTATCATCAACCCGTCACGCAAAAAGCGTATCGCAAAGGGCTCAGGTACAAAGGTCGAGGACGTAAACAGGCTCCTCAAGCAGTTTGAGCAGATGCAGTCCGTTATGAAGCAGTTCACAGGCAAAAACGGAAAGATGTCTCTGCGTAAGGCAAGAAAGAACCTTGCAGGTATGAACTTTGACAAGTATACAGGCAAGGGCGGCGGAAATCTGCCTTTCTAAAGCTTTCAATGCGGTCTCCCGCCGCTTGAATATATCACATTATCAATTACGGAGGTGAATACAAATGGCAGTAAAGATCAGACTCAGAAGAATGGGTGCTAAGAAGGCTCCTTTCTATCGTGTAGTAGTTGCTGATTCAAGATACCCAAGAGACGGTCGTTTCATCGAAGAGATCGGTTTCTATGATCCTACAAAGGAGCCATCAGTTGTTAAGATCGACGCTGATAAGGCTAAGACTTGGATCGCTAATGGTGCTCAGCCTACTGATACAGTAAAGGAGCTCCTCAAGAAAGAGGGAGTTCTTTGATCTAAAGCTTAATGGAAGAGGAGAGGCGTAAGGTCTCTGCCTCTGTCCCAGAGCTTGAACGGAGGTTTTACTATGAAAGATTTACTTTATGCTATCGCAGCAGGCCTCGTAGAAGACAAGTCCGCTATCAATATTACCGAAGATGCTCCCGATGAAGAGGGCGTTATCGTATTCCACCTTAACGTAGCTCCTGACGATATGGGCAGAGTTATCGGTAAGCAGGGCAGGATCGCAAAGGCACTCCGTACAATAATGCGCGCTGGCGCAGCTAAAAAGGACCAGAAGGTCTCTGTTACGATCGAATAAGTATGATAAGCTCCCGTCAGGGAGCTTTTTTGTTTTATACGCAGGGATATTGACAAAGAATAGGTTTTTTGATAGAATTATATCATCAGTTATATAGGGGTGGTTGTTGTGAGATGCAAATACTGTAATTACGAGCTCAAACCGTGGGATAAATACTGTGAGAACTGCGGTGCGATTGTTGATAATAATACTGGAATGAACGATATATCTTCTGTTCCTGTGCCTCCGCCTGCAAATCAGGGCGCAACTACTCAGCCATCAGGCGGTAATAACGCTCCGCAGGCAGGAAACGGCTCTCAGGGCTATAACGGTCAGCCTAACCCATACGGACAGCCAAACCCATACGGTCAGCCAAATCCCTACGGACAGCCAAACCCATACGGTCAACCAAATCCATACGGACAGCCTAATATGTATGGTCAGCCCTATGGTTACGGTCAGCCGCCTTTTGGCTATGACCCGAGATATTTCAATACTAAGGACGAAAGTCCAAAGTATGTTGAGTTCGGAGAAGCGATAGCTCTGTTTTTCAAGAACTTTGCCAATTTCAAAGGACGCTCAACACGAAGCGAATTCTGGTATTCTGTTCTGTTTTCCTTCATTGTGGGTATCGGAATATGGTTTATGGGACTCTTTATGAGCCTATCGGCTGCTAACGGGTTAAGTTATGTTGTCGAAGTTATAATGTTTGTGCCAAGCACTTCCGTTGGAGTAAGGAGACTGCATGATGCTGGAAAGTCAGGCTGGTGGATAGCAGGTCCGATAATTGCAGCTGTTGTTATGGCGTATATATCGGTAGCTACTGCACTGTACGGTTTGACCATAGACGATAGATCGACAGGTGCATTGATCGGACTTTTCTATCTGTTGATGCTGCCAATATGTATCGTGATCATCATATTCTGGTGCAGACCAAGCGAAGGCGCAAATAAATGGGGACTTCCTCCAAGACCAACAGGCTTCCGCAGGTGATTAGCCGTTAGCCGTCCGTGCCTTACGCTGCGAATAACATGAACGCACTGTAGGGGCGAGTTCCGCTCGCCCGTCAGTTACGCATTAACTCCAAATGACACTATGTAGGGGCGGCGTATTTAATTCATAATTCATAATTAAAAGCACCCTAAGCGATGTACGATTATGGGTATAGATAATAGTGAGCGAGCTTGCAAGCGACAACGTGGAAGCGGTCGAGCTGGCTCAGCTCGAAGAAAGCTCCGCAAATGCGGAGCTTCTTTTTGTATATTCGGTTTATTCTTCGGACTTAACTAAGAATTTCTCCCCGTCCTTGACGGTGATATAGTAGAAATTATCCGAGTTTTCTGCGATGTAGACAAGGTCGCTGCCCTGTATTTTCAGGTAGTTGACTTTTTTGGAAACACCCTCTGTCATTATAACGGTATCATCTGATACTTTCCATGTTCCTGCGCCCTTGTAGCTGCTTAAAACGCCCTCATAGTATCCGTAAGTACCGTCGGCATTAAAGGTGATAGTGAAATCGCTGCCCACGCCCTCTTTTTCGTATACATAGGTCTTGTCAGCAATGACTGCTCTATACGGACTTACAACCTTCGCGTCAAGCGATGCAGTAAATTTAGTGCGCTCGACCTGAGCTATATAAATTTTGCCAAGTTCAACACGCCTGTCGCCGTCAATAGCCTCCACCAGTACCTCGATATCCAAGCGTTCGGGACTGAAATTAAACTCGTAATCATAGGACATATATTTTTCAAGCGGCTCCCATATCACCATGCCGCTTTTGCCTACTTCACAGGTCTTTCCAAGGATCTTGTACATACCTGTGCTGCTGTCGGTATTTTCAACAACAAAACCGCCTTCGGCAGCTGTCAGAGCTATGGGGTAGTCCTTAGAGTCGAATTCAAGGGATATGCCTATTCCCTTATAGCCTTTGTTTTTTTAATAATCGTTGTCAATAGTTACGATATCGCTGAGCTTCGGGAATGGCTGACTGCTTGCGGAAGTATTGGGTTTTTGCAGAGTTACAAAGACTGCACTCTCACTGCTGTTGGGATTTTTGTTGACAACGAGAGTGCCCAGGTCAACGCTCTTGCCGTTGTCGTCACCTGTTACCTTTATCTTGGCTTCATAGCCGATAGGGATACTTATATCATCGGGCACCCAGCTTACAGAGCCGCTTTTGCCTACCTCGTAAGTCGAGCCAACTTCATCAACTGTGCCTATACCGCCGCTTTTATAGGTGTATGTCTTGAAAGTACCCTTGTCAGCGGTCAGAGTAAGGGGATATTTTTCGGACTCAAACTCAAACCACACGCCTATTCCGTCAAGAGAACTGAGTACGGGATTGTAGCTGCTTGCCATTGACTCATAAGGCTTCAATTCAACATATTCGCTTCCTTTTTGAGGTATGACAGTGCTTAATTTGATAACGGGAGCTTCGTTCTCTGTGATACCGAGGAGCTTCTTCTGTATAGCCTGTGCATCGCCGACAGTAAGTCCGTCACCGTTCATATCGCCGTTGAGTTTGCCCTGTGCTGTAAGATGATGCTCAGCGTTACCGTTTAATCCGTATTTATTTGGATTTGCAAGAGCCTGCATTACAAGCACAACATCGGACATATCAACTTCGCCGTCACAGTTTGCATCGCCTTTTATTTCAGAGTCTGTTGTTCCGCCGTAAGCAGTATTCGTGTTCAGCTCAAAGCCGTCCAGATACGGATTTAACTGGAGATAATTCAGTGCAGTGGTTATCTTTTTTATCTGAGTTTCCTCATCATTGAACATAGAACCAAAGTTATAATGGAAATATCTCCTGTAAACATATTCGCCCTTTTCGTTTTTCTCAGTGCGTATCTCAGTGTTTATAAATAATAAGAAAATCTCGTCACGGGGCAGTTTTGTAGCAAAATCAAGGTAATTCGCCTGTACAGTGTTGTAGTCATCATATTTCAGCAATTCCGCAACGCTTGAAGCTTCGTTGAGGACTTCTGTTCCGTCCTTTGTAACATAACGGGCATCGGGTTTAAGGATCACCGTAAAGGTATTGTCTTTGAGCACAGCGGCTGCTTCTTCTTTAGTCCATACGCCGTAGCCCTTATCCTCTGTAAGTCCCTTTTTGGCAAACAGAGCCTTTAGCTCGTTCTTAGTCATAGAGCCTATCTCATTGAAGTAATACTGTTTGCTTTCCAGAAATACTTTAACATCGTCTGTCCGTATGTCTATCTCTTCACATCCTTTTATCTGGTCATTGCGGTAAAGAGTTATTTTTTCGGGAGCTTGCTCCTTGCTTTCGCCCATGACACGAAGAGTATAACCGTCCTCAAGCTCAAACCTCCACTCAGTATAACCGTGACCTGACTCCTGACCGCTGTATATCATGAAATCCGACCAGTCAAGGGCATTGCCTTTCTTGGAAAGAGTGATAACATCGTCAAGTGTCATTTTCGTTTCGGCTGTATCGAGCTCGGAAGCATGGTAAAAATCCGAAGCCCATGCCATAAACTCGTCAATATCGTCCTTGCGGATATCAATGCGGTTCTCATAGCCGTCTTTGTACAGCTCTACAACAGCAGGTTCTTCGGGAGGATTGCCCTCAACAAGCAGGAAAAATCCGCCGCCGAGGTCGTAATTGCAGACATGAGTATACATACCTATGCCGTGCCAGTCGCCTTCATATGGAGTAAAGTCTGACCATGTGATATTATCGCCCTTTCTGGCAAGAGGTATAACCTCGGACAGAGTGAGCTGTTTTGTGCCATTAGATATGGTCAGTTCGTGAATTTCGCCGCTGTCAGCTTTTTTTGCACAGTAAGCAAAAGCTCCTTCACCGTTAATGTACTTCTTTAACAGCGCATTACCGATGACAGTAGGCTTCATCATATAATGTTTATTATCGTTCTCGGAAACATACTCTATCTTGAAAGCACCTGTACTCCTGTCATCGAGGACTGTATAGGGAAGCCTCAGACTGCCGCACAATATCGCTTCATCGGTCAGAGTTACAGTGGAGTCCTCAGAGCCGTAAAAAGTGATAGGTATGTACTTATCGTCTGTGACCTTGCAGCCGTCGCATATCTCATACCATACGATGCCATTGCTTTCTTTTCCACAGGTAAGGCTTCCCTGTACAAAGAACGTAACAGAGCCTTTAAAAGCTTTTACAGTTATGGTCTTTTCGAGAACGGCTTCATCAAGAAGAACTATGATATCCTTTTCTACTGCATCAATGGTAAGGTCTTTGCTGAGATTTTTTATAGTGCAGCTGCTTTTCACTGTATCGGAAGCATAGTCTTTGTTAATTATAAGCTTTGCAGTATCTTCTTCGGCAGTCTTGCTTATATCACTGAGTTTAGAATAATATTCAACATAATCTTCGTCAGACTGCTCACCTGATATAAGGCTGCCGCCTGCTTCTTGCAGTCCCTCCAAGCCTTTGACTGTATCTTCGGCAGTGGCATTAAAAGGCACCGCACTTGCAAAGCACATTGCCGCAGTCAGAAACGCCAGTATTTTTCTTTTCATAATATCAACTCCTCTGCGTCATAGTAATACAGCCATTAGCCGAAAGAGTTCACTTACGCTCACATTATTTGAATTATTCGCCGAAGGCGACACATTGGCTAAAAGGCTAAAGGCTGAGTTTCGTCACGCTGTTTTCATCTATATAATAGCATATAAGCGGCTTGAAATCAATACTGTGCATAATATTTTTGTATGCAAAATACTTCATTTCTCCAAATCATATATACTAAAATATTTTAATTTCAGAAAATAAAGTTTGTGAAATATTAGCCTTGAATTATGGGCGAAAAATGTGTATCATATAACATATAACGTTTTAAGTGTATCAAAAAGAAAGAGGTAACAATATGAAAAAGAAAATTATTATGTGTATCATAGCTTCTGCAATGATATGCGGCACATTTGCTTCGTGCGGAAAAGACGAGTCTTCCGACAGCAAATCAGATACAAAGACCACAACAGCTGCCACAACTACTGTAGCGGAGACAACTGAGACAGAAACCACAGCTGCCGAGACTACAGAGGATGTTACAACAACTACAGAAGCAGCAGAGACTACTACAGCAGCAAACAATAACGACAATGATGCTGCACAGGAGCACCTCACAGACGCTTCTGCTATCCTCAACAAACTGAATGATATCGACTGTATAGGCGGCGGTGTTGTTGACACAGACCCGGCTGATACAAAAGAAGAAGGCACTATATCATATGAAAAAGTAACTGACAGCCGTTTCTCAACAGTTGATGATGTAAAGAAGTATATTACTGATTCTATCTGCGGCTCACTTCTTGACAGATATAGCGTCCTTTATCAGGGCAATGCGCCTTTCTTCAAGGATTATGACGGTACGCTCTACTTCAATAAACTTGCCAGAGGATGCGGCTTCTCATTCATAAATGAGCCTGTTATCACAGATGTAACAGATGAGTCATTTACAATAACCGTGAAGTTTGACAATTTCGGCGGTGATTCTGAATTAGTAGTAAAGGCTGTTAAGGATAACGGACTCTGGAAAGCAAGTTCGTTCACTGTTGACGGCGGCGCAGAAAATGCAAGATAAAACAAGAGGGACGGTCAAACCGTCCCTTTTTTGTTAGTCGCCGTTGGTGTATGTACCGGTGATATGACCGTATGAGATAATATTTCCGCTTGTGCCGTCTGCATCGGTATCAAGTAAGCTTAAATTCTCAAAGAATTTATTGTTATTGCTGTCAAACCAGCCTTTTATCTCCTCAACAGGCTTTTTAAGTGCAAACACATATATCTCGTAATCGTGAGGAGCACCCTTTGGCGGATATGGTCCTACATACTCCGACTCACTTGCCCAGCCCTCGGGAAGTGAAGTATCTGTGACTCCGTTTGATTTCCAGTGCATCCAGTTGCCTGCCGATGTGTCGATCATGTATATGACGTAGCTCTCTGCGTTTTCAACACTCTCCCATGAAATCTGTGGAGAATGGTTCTCTCCGTTGCTTGTGTTTGAAATAACAGAGTCCCACACACCGTCATGGAGATTTTCCGAAGAAACATCGAAGGTCGTCAGCTCATCAAGGAAAGCAGCAGGAGCTTCCGATTTTGTAGTCGTTTCGGCTTCTGTAGTTAAAACTGCATCTGTTGTATCCTGTACAGATGTAGTTGTTTTTATGTCAGTGGAAATATCTTTCTGCGTGTCATTTTTACTGTCGCTGCAGCCTGTCAGAGCAATGGCTGCAAAGCTGAGAACGGCTGTAAATACAGTTTTTTTGAAGTTCATAGCAAGATCCTTTCGTATATTATGATGAATAAAGATACATTTATTATAGCAATCGTATGTCATGTTGTCAATGAGTTCACACCCGAAAAGCGTCTTTTCTACAGCTAAATATACTAAAATAATAACATTGCGGTAAAAAGTTCGTTGAAATTTACTCTTGAAAAATGGCTAAAAAATAGGTATCATAGTATTACTTAAAGGAAAACCATAATACTTACCGTTAAAAAAGAGGGAATCCAACATGAAAAAACACATTCTTACCGTAGTGCTTATTTCAGGATTGGTATGCAGTTCGTTAGCGTCATGCACTCTCGAAACATATGAAAGCACGACTCCGCGCTCTGCAAACTGGTCTGTCTCTACCCCTACAAACGCACCAAGCAACAACGTACAATCAGCCGATACACAGCAGGCTGCTGCCGATAATAATGTTCAGCAGGTACAACAGCAGCAACAGGAAGCCGCTCCTGTACAGCAGACACCGCAGGCAGAACAGCCACAGGCACAACAGCAGCAGGAAGCCCCTGTTCAGACACAGCAGGTCATAACTGCTCAGCCACCAAAAGCCGATCCGCCCGAGGTAACAGCTTCACCTGCACAGCAGGCAGCTGCTGCAAATAATTATTCGGAATACGTTCCCGTAGCAAAGAATATCATGCAGTCGCTTGACAGACTCGACAATATAGCAGGCGGTTTTTATGTATCTTTAGACCCGAATACTTCGATACAGGACGGCGGTCAGTCCTACAGCAAGGTAACTGATAACCGTTTTTCAACTGTTAACGATGTTATAAATTACGTCAATACCCTTATCTGCGGCGACCTTGTATATAAATACAGCGGTCTCTACTCTGGCGATTCGCCTACGTTCAAGGAGTTCGGCGGCGAGCTGTATTATCTGAACGAATCAAGGAACTGCGGATTCGGATATCAGGGTGATCCAACTATAACAAGCGTGACAGGCGGCTCACTTTCGTTCACCGTGCCTATAGCAACAGGCAGCGGAGTAAAGACATTCTCAGTTAATGCAGTTAACGACGGCGGCACATGGAAAGCCTGCTCATACAATTACACATAAACAACAAGGGCGGATAACTGAAATATCCGCCCTTTATTATTCATCCAAGTTTTTTGTAATTTTACAATTTTTTAAGCACATCGGTTACTTCTCGGTACATATACAGCGAACCAAGCACTATAAGGGGCACTCCATGATCCTTTGCATAGCTGTAAGCGGTTCTGACTCCCTCAGCAAGTACTGCGAACGGCTCTGTGCTGAGTCCCTTTGCGTTAAGAGCGTCTGCAAGATTCTGACTGTCAAGGGAACGTGGGTTAGCAGGCTTTACCGCAAAGGCAGTCTCTGCAAGCTCACCAAGCATATCCGCATACAGTCCGTACTCCTTATCAGCCATGACACCGATAAGAAGTGCCACCTTTTTATCACTGAAATATCGGCGTATACTGTCCGCAGCACAGCGTATACCGTCAGGGTTATGTGCGCCGTCATAGATAATGAGCGGCTCTTTGCTCAGAACTTCAAAGCGTCCGTGCCACTTCACATCTGCAAGTCCTTTGCGGACTGCCTCACAAGAGAACATAAGTCCCTCGCGTCTGAGTATCTCCACACAGCTGATAACATTGACTGCGTTTTCAAGCTGATACGTGCCGAGAAGCGGTATATGAAGCTTTTCACCGTTATATTTGAAGTCCGCACCGTTGATGTCAAAACAGCTGTCAGACCATTCAAATTTTGAATAATCGGGCAGGAACAGCTCCGAGCCGTTTTTCTCTGCAGCATCGGCAATTATCTCGTAGGCTTCCTCGCTGTCGCCGCCGAAATAAACAGGTCTGCCATTTTTGATGATGCCCGATTTATGCGAAGCTATCTCCGCGATAGTATTACCGAGGAACGCGCTGTGATCCTTCTGCACATTGGTTATCACCGACAGTACGGGAGCTTTTATAACGTTGGTGGAGTCAAGGTCGCCGCCCATTCCGCACTCGACCAAAGCTATATCACAGCCTTTTCGCACAAAAAGCTCGAATGCCGCAGCTGTAAGGACTTCAAATTCCGTGGGCTTCTCGTCCATGCTCTCGCATATTGGAGCGATATCGCCTATGATGTCGGCAAATTCCTGCTCTGATATCTCACAGCCGTCAATGCGGAAGCTGTCCGTTACTTTGGTAATGGCAGGAGAAGAAAATCCCCCTACCCTATAGCCTGCATTTTTCAGCACCGATGTGAGCATAGCTCCAAAAGAACCCTTGCCGTTAGTGCCCGAAATATGGACTGTTTTCACCTTTTCCTGCGGATCGCCCATGAGCCGCAGAAGCTCTGTGATACGGGAAAGTCCCAGTACGCTGCCCCTTTCGGCAGCCTTTTTCATATATGCAAGTGCTTCGGAATAATTCATTTTCTTCTTACCTTGTTGAGCTCTGCTGTGAAAGCCTTGTTTTTCAGCATAAGGTAGATGACAGCTGTCTCTATTGCTGCTGTTATAAGGTATATCGGCACACGGAACAGGAGAGTCTCAAATGGAGTATGATAGTAAACGTAAAGACCTATGGAAGTGATTATCATAGAGCCTATAGCGTGTGCGGTAACAGTTGAAGCTGCTATTTTCGGGAGCAGAGCGTTCTTGACTCCGCGGAGTGCGAAATGATAGACAAGTCCCGAGAAAACGCCGATACAGGTCGAACCTATGGTGATTATTGGGTTGATAGCATAGCCTTTCATTATGCAGCCCACAACGTCTGCCACAAGTCCTACAGCTCCGCCAATGACAGGTCCGAAGAAGATGCCTGCCATTTGTATCGGGAGTCCGCCAAAGCCTATGCGGATACTGTTGCCGATGTTGATAGCACCGAATTTGCCGAGAACGATGCTCATTGCGGCAAGAAGTCCTGCGATGATAAGCACCTTTGTGCTGCCGAAAAGCCTGATATCGTTCTTTACTGCTGTTCCTCTGTTGTTTGAAACCATAAAAATAACCTCCTTTTCCTCACTCATACGACAAGAAAAGAAGGTTTCGTTTCTTTTTTAGTTGTCCTATGAAGCGGGATGCAAAATGCGAACCGTAAGCCTGAGCTTTTCGTTTGACCGACAACTCCCCGTTCGGTCAACACTGGAATACCATTTAGGTATAACGAACGCATTTTTACTCTTCAAATGATTGATCGCAGTACCTTACTGCACTAACATTATACAGCGCATATCGCCGTTTGTCAATAGTTCGGGGCACGAAAAAACGTCCTTTCAGAGTCTTTGTCAAATTGCTCTAAATACACATAGGCAGGTGGTAAAAATGAGTCAAAAAGCCGAAAATGTATAAAACCCTTGACAAAAGTCTATAATAGTGATAAATTATAGTTAGCACTCAGAGAGTTAGAGTGCTAACGAGATCGAAAGGTTGTGAGTATCGTGGACGACAGAAAGCTGAAAATACTTGCTGCTGTGGTTGACGAATATGTAAGGACGGGCGAACCCGTCGGCTCGAAATCTATCTCAAAGCTTGAAAATATAAATGTTTCCTCCGCTACTATCAGAAATGATATGGCGGCTCTTGAACAGATGGGATATCTGGAACAGCCACATACATCGGCAGGCAGAGTTCCTACCTTCAAAGGCTATCGCCTTTATATCGACGAGCTTATGACGCCTCACGACCTCCCCGATGAGGAAAAGCGGCGGCTCGATGAAATGCTCGGCGATAAGGATACTCCCGAAGAGCTTCTGGTGCAGAATGCCGCAACTGCTCTTACCGAGATAACACAGTGTGCCGCAGTAGTTTCAAACGCTGTACCGAGATTTTCGGTGATATCAAAGGTGGAAGTCATCCCCACGGGTAAAAGACTGTACGTTATCCTGCTGATAACGTCCAACGGAAGCATTAAAAACAAGGCTTGCAGACTTGAATTCGACCTCAGCCATGAACAGCTTGATTTCTTTACACATTATATAGAGGAAAACCTCAGCGGTGTATCCGTAGACGAACTGTCTGAGGACGTTTTCGACAAAATGGTAGCAGCCGTGAGCGCGTACATGGTATCGCTTTCACCGCTGGTAAAAGGCATCTGCGAACTTTCGGAGGATCTTCGTCAGGAAGAACTGACCGTCAGCGGAGGAGAAAAGCTCCTCTCCTGTGAGGATCTTGATAAAATGGAAGTCGTAAGGTTCATAGAACACAAGGACGGTCTTTCCGAGCTGCTTGAAAACGCATTCAGCGGTATACAGGTAAAGTTCGGAGCTGAAAACGACAGCCTTGCAATAGGCAATTCAAGCCTTATCGTCTCCAAATACCGCAAGGGCGGCAAGGAGGCAGGCTCTTTGGGAATCATAGGTCCTATGAGAGTAGATTATAAAAAGATAATCCCATACGTCGAATACCTCACCCAGAAGATATCTTATCTTATGGACGGTACAGACGATGACATCATAAACGCTCCGCCAAACGGACAGGAGCCATAGAAAGGAGAAATGACCGATGGAAAAGAATGAGAATTTCTCGGAAGAGCTTGAGGAGCTTGCAGGGGATACAGCCGAAACTCCCGATGCTGATGAAAACACAGACGCTCTTGACGAGGACGATGCAGCAAGCGAATACAATGATACTGCTACGCAGTTCTCCGACCTTGAGGACGCTCTTGCAGAGGCAAACGACAAGTATCTTAGGCTTTACGCAGAGTACGACAACTACCGCAAGCGTACAGCAAAGGAAAAGACAGAGACTTATCAGAACGCTTCCGCACAGTGTATAGAAAAGATCCTTCCCGTGCTGGACAGCTTTGAAAGATCACTTGAAGCTGAATGTTCCGATGAAAACTTCAAGAACGGCATGGCGATGATATACAATCAGATGAAGAACTTCCTTACTCAGATGAATGTAACTGAGATCGAAGCTCTCGGAGCTGAATTTGATCCCAATGTACACAACGCTATTCAGCAGCTTGACGGTACGGATTATGCAAGCAATCATGTATGTTCCGTATTCCAGAAAGGCTATATGCTCGGCGATAAGCTGGTAAGACCTGCTATGGTAGCAGTGGCAGTTTAGCCGTTAGCTTGTAGGTAACGCCGACCTCGGCGTTCCGAAAAAAACATCAATCAAAACAATCAAATCAGTCCGCATCGCGGACACCATTGGCTGACAGCTAAAGGCTAACGGCTGATGACTCATAGATCAGGAGGAATATATTATGGGAAAAATTATTGGTATCGACCTTGGTACAACTAACTCTTGCGTAGCTGTTATGGAAGGCGGAAACGCAGTTGTAATACCTAACAGTGAAGGTGCAAGAACAACTCCTTCAGTCGTTGCTTTCACAAACAACGGCGAGCGTCTCGTAGGTCAGGTGGCTAAGAGACAGGCAATCACAAACCACGACAGAACAGTTTCTTCTATCAAGAGACACATGGGTTCTGATTATAAGGTAGCTATAGACGGCAAGAACTACACACCTCAGGAGATCTCAGCTATGATTCTCCAGAAGCTCAAGGCTGACGCAGAGGCTTACCTCGGCGAGCCTGTAACAGAGGCTGTTATCACAGTTCCTGCTTACTTCACAGACTCACAGAGACAGGCTACAAAGGACGCAGGTCAGATCGCAGGTCTTACTGTTAAGCGTATCATCAACGAGCCTACAGCAGCTGCTCTTTCATACGGTATCGACAAGGAAGAGGAGCAGACCGTAATGGTTTACGACCTCGGCGGCGGTACATTCGATGTATCTATCATCGAAATGGGCGAAGATGTTCAGCAGGTACTTGCTACAGCAGGTAACAACCGTCTCGGCGGTGACGACTTCGACCAGCGTATCATCAACTGGATCGTTGAAGAGTTCAAAAAGACAGAGGGTATCGACCTCTCAGCTGACAAGATGGCTGCACAGAGACTCAAGGACGCAGCTGAAAAGTCAAAGATCGAGCTTTCATCTACAACAACATCAAATATCAATATCCCATTCATCACTGTTGATGCTACAGGTACTCCTAAGCACCTTGATCTTACACTTACACAGGCTAAGTTCAACGAGCTCACAGCTGACCTCGTAGAAGCTACAATGGGACCTGTAAGACAGGCTCTCAGCGACAGCGGTCTCAGCATCTCAGAGATCAACAAGGTCCTTATGGTCGGCGGTTCTTCAAGAATCCCTGCTGTACAGGAAGCTGTTAAGAAGCTCATCGGTAAAGACCCATTCAAGGGCATCAACCCTGACGAGTGTGTTGCACTCGGTGCAGCATATCAGGGCGGCGTTCTCGGCGGCGACGTTAAGAACGGTCTCCTTCTTCTCGATGTTACTCCGCTTTCACTCGGTATCGAAACAGCAGGCGGCGTATGCACAAGAATGATCGAAAGAAATACAACAATCCCTACAAAGAAGTCACAGGTATTCTCAACATATGCTGATAATCAGCCTGCCGTTGATATCAACGTACTTCAGGGTGAGCGTGAATTCGCAAGAGATAACAAGCAGCTCGGTACTTTCCGTCTCGATGGTATCGCTCCTGCACCAAGAGGAATCCCACAGATCGAAGTAACATTCGATATCGACCAGAATGGTATCGTTCACGTATCCGCTAAGGACCTCGGCACAGGCAAGGAGCAGAACATCACAATCACTTCTTCAACAAATATGTCCAAGGACGACATCGACAAGGCTGTTAAGGAAGCTGAGCAGTATGCAGCTGAGGACAAGAAACGCCGTGAAGCTGTTGATAACAAGAACGAAGCTGAGAACCTCGTATTCCAGTGCGAAAAGGCACTCACAGACTTCGGCGATAAGGTATCAGCAGACGAAAAGGCTAATATCGAAGCTAAGTGTACAGCTCTCAAGTCTGCTATCTCAGCTGACAACAACGACGAGATAAAGACTCTCAAGGAAGAGCTCCAGAAGGCATTCTATGATCTCTCTGCAAAGGTTTACCAGCAGGCAGCTCCAAATGGTGCAGCAGGCGCACAGGGCATAGATCCTTCACAGTTCGCTAACATGGGCGGTGCAGCAAATGCAGGTACTCAGGGCGGAAATGATGACGGCGTAGTTGACGCTGACTTCACAGAGGTTTGATGAACTGAAATATAACACCATAAAAAGGGCGAATAATACTTCGCCCTTGTGGTGTATTTATCCAATTCATAATTCATAATGCGTAATGCATAATTATTTTGATCGTCTCTCACATTGTCTCGTTTATGCTTGATTTTTGTGGAACGGCAGATAGAAAACACCAAAAGCTTTTTGCTTGATCTGAATGTTATGAGATACTCGGACAATAATTATGAATTATGAATTATGCATTATGCATTAATTTGAATGGAGAATGTTTATGGCTGAAAAAAGAGATTATTATGAAGTCCTTGGTCTGCAAAAAGGCGCTTCCGAGGACGAGATAAAAAAAGCCTTCCGTAAAAAGGCAAGAGAAAATCACCCCGATCTTCACCCCGATGATCCTTCCTATGTTGAGAAGTTCCAGGAGATAAATGAAGCTAACGAGGTGCTTTCAGACCCCGAAAAACGTGCTCGCTATGACCAGTTCGGTCACGCAGGCGTTGACCCAAGCTATGGCGGCGGTGCAGGCGGTATGGACGGCTTCGGCGGTTTTGCCGATATGGACGATATCCTCGGAAGCATATTCGGCGGATTTGGTTTCGGCGGCGGAACAAAGCGTTCAAATGTAAACGCTCCGAGACGCGGCTCTGATATACAGGAAGCTGTTTCCATAAGCTTTATGGAAGCCTGCTCAGGCAAGAAGATAGACCTGAAAATAAACCGTATGTCTGTATGTGAGAACTGTAAGGGCACAGGTGCAGAAGCAGGTTCAACACCCGATATCTGTCCTGACTGTCAGGGCAGAGGCTCTATAAAAGCAACTCAGCGTACTCCGTTCGGTGCTATATCATCTACAAAGCCATGTCCTCACTGCGGAGGCAAGGGCAAGATAATCAAAAATCCATGTACAAAGTGCCGCGGCGTTGGCAGAGTAAGAGTACAGAAAACAGTTACTGTTGATGTACCTGCAGGTATCGACGACGGACAGACACTTCGCGTAAGCGGACAGGGCGACTGCGGTATCAACGGAGGTCCTAACGGTGATCTTCTCGTTGGCATCAACGTAAAGTCACACCCTATCTTTAAGCGCGAGGGCTACGACATATACTGTGATATCCCTGTTACTTATACAGAAGCTGTTCTCGGTGCAGAGATAACTGTACCTACTATTGACGGCGATGTAAAATACAATATAGGTGAGGGAACTCAGACAGGCACTGTATTCCGCCTTAAAGGCAAGGGCGTTACACGTCTCCACCGTACAGAACGCGGAAACCAGTACGTAAAGATATACGTGGAAGTTCCGAAAAATCTGTCCAAGAAGCAGAAAGACCTGCTGAAAGAGTTTGAGAATTCACTGACAGAAAAGAACTATGCAAAGCGTCAGAGCTTCTTTGATAAGCTCCGCTCAAAGCTTGATTTTTGACAACCGATGCAGACCTGTCGTGCTATAAGCGTCAGGTCTGTTTTTATACCGAAAGGAGGCTGCTTATGTTTGAACAGGACTATATTATGCGGCAGATAAAGGAAATGACCGCTATAATGGCAAAAATAATGTTCGGAGTAAATGACAGGAAATCGTTCTATATGCTGCAAGAGGTCGAGAGACAGAAAGTTCACGCGCTCGTAACACAGGTGAAAAACGGCGAACCGAAAGAAGCTGTCCTGGAGCTTGACAGGCTCACCGACAACAACACAAAGGAAAATATGATGATAGGTCTTGAATTCTACGCTCAGCTCAGCGATATGGACGAGGAATACTTCATCAACAGCGGCTACAGTTTCGGAAATATGAGAGATGATTTCGAGCACTTTGCCAAAAAATTCGGCATGGAGCAGATGACAGAGCTTTACTTCGGAAAAGATGAAAATAACGAATAAAAAGCAGTAAGGGCGGATAATATCCGCCCTTATATTATTTATGCTATACATTTAAAGTGTGCAGGGACGACCATTGGTCGTCCGCAAGTTACATATGTTTATCGGCTTATCGCGGACGCCAGCCCCTACAATCAGCTCTCTGCTAAGGGCTAAAAAAGGGACTGCCGAGGCAGTCCCTTTTTTATTATCAGCCCTCGATCTTAGGAAGATTTGCAAGTGACTTTGCAATTTCTTCGTCTGTCGGGATATAGTCGCTCATAGTACCGTCATTGTATGCGCCGTAAGCGTACATATCAAAGTAGCCTGTACCTGTAAGACCGAAGAGGATAGTCTTTTCTTCGCCTGTCTCCTTGCACTTGAGTGCTTCGTCGATAGCTGCGCGGATAGCGTGGCTGCTCTCAGGAGCAGGGAGGATACCCTCAACTCTTGCGAACATCTCAGCAGCCTCAAATACAGCTGTCTGCTCAACAGATGTAGCTTCCATAAGTCCCTGATCGTAAAGCTCAGAGAGTATAGAGCTCATACCGTGGTAACGGAGTCCGCCTGCGTGGTTAGGTGAAGGCATGAAGCCGCTGCCGAGTGTGTACATCTTCTGGAGTGGGCAAACCTTACCTGTGTCGCAGAAGTCGTAAGCGTAAGCACCTCTTGTTAAGCTTGGGCATGAAGCAGGCTCTACAGCGATGAAGCGGTAATCAGCTTCACCGCGGAGCTTTTCGCCCATGAATGGTGAGATAAGTCCGCCGAGGTTAGAACCGCCGCCTGCACAGCCGATGATGATATCAGGCTTGATGTTGAACTTGTCCATAGCAGTCTTTGCTTCAAGACCTATGATAGACTGGTGAAGGAGTACCTGTGCAAGAACGCTTCCGAGAACGTAGCGGTAGCCTTCCTTTGTTGTAGCTGCTTCAACAGCCTCTGAGATAGCACAGCCGAGGCTTCCGTTTGTGCCTGGGAATTCTTCGAGTATCTTTCTGCCGATCTCTGTAGTATTTGAAGGAGAAGGAGTAACGTTTGCACCGTAGGTACGCATAACTTCACGGCGGAAAGGCTTCTGCTCATAGCTTACCTTTACCATGTATACGTTACAGTCAAGATCAAAGTATGAACAAGCCATTGAAAGAGCAGTACCCCACTGACCTGCGCCTGTTTCTGTAGTTACGCCCTTGAGTCCCTGCTTCTTAGCGTAGTAAGCCTGAGCGATAGCAGAGTTGAGCTTGTGGCTTCCGCTGGTGTTGTTGCCCTCGAACTTATAGTAGATCTTAGCAGGTGTACCAAGCTTCTTTTCAAGGAAGTAAGCTCTTACGAGAGGAGATGGACGGAACATTTTGTAGAAGTCCTGTATCTCCTGTGGAATGTCTATAAAAGGTGTAGTTTCATCAAGCTCCTGCTTTACGAGCTCGTCACAGAATACGTGGCTGAGATCCTCGGCTGTACAAGGCTTTCCTGTACCCGGGTTTATGAGCGGAGCGGGCTTCTTCTTCATATCAGCGCGTACATTGTACCACTGCTTTGGAAGCTCGTTTTCCTCAAGATAAATTTTGTAGGGGATTCTCTCATCTGACATTGACATAGCAATTCTCCTTTTCGTTTTTTAGATTTGACGTACTATGCAGAGTCTTGGATATAAAAAAACTTCCGTCTCCGCATATAAATAATGCGGGGACAGAAGCGGTAATTCTTCTGCGGTGCCACCCTGCTTGACGATAAACGTCCACTCAGCACGTACATTGATACGTCGGTTTTGTTAACGCAGCTCCTCTGCGTCGCACCTACGCGGTACAGTAAAAACTGCACTTTCAGCTTGCCCTCGGAAGTCCATTCATACCGTATCCCTTACCTGCTTTCAGCCGCCGCAGGCTCTCTGAAAAGTTCTTACGGAACTACTACTCTTCTTCATCGGTTTTATAACACATAATATACCCTATTAATCAGAATTATATCACAGCTTGTGACCTTTGTCAAGGGAACTTTCAAAAATCCTTTATAAAATTGCCATAATAGCGTACATCTGAGCATATTTCAGCTGCTCATTGACGTTTATGTGCAATGGGAAACTGTCCGCACGGGATAAGGTTCATCATAGGCTCTCGGAATGTGCTCCAACATCAGCACATATCTCCCATACGGACAGCTCCTGAGTTAGCTGTAACTAATTTTTCTAAAAAGACTTTTCTTTGCTGCAAAAAAATGGTATAATAAAATGTACGATCATTTTATGTCACTTCGATACTTCGCACGGGTACGTGAGATACTTTCTTCGCTTCGTTTGATAAGGTTGAGAAGTGATGACGAATACTGGGCATAATCCTTCTGGAGAGTTGCGGTGGTAACATAAAGGGTATCGAAATTGTCTACACAGTCGTTGCCGTCAAGGGCGATACCGCTGGACGCGGCTTTGATATTGGCTTCGCTCATGGATACTATTGCGTTTGCACTGTCGTTTGCGATGACCTTGGGGATACGGAAAAGCTTCTGGTCGTTATGGGGGTTAGCGTTGTAAACGATACGGAAAAGCTTGTAGACAGAGAGCATAAGATAGGAGGATACCTCCTTGATGAGAGTTATGCTGTTAGCCTTCTGAGCAAGGCTGAAAAGAAGACTGATAGAGTTGTTGATAATTCTTCTGTTGAAGTTGATGATCTCTGGTGAAGGCATTTTCATGCTGTTGTTTCCGTCGTCATCGGGGATATCTTCGATAGTGATGGTTTTTCCCTCAGGTTCGGGAGTTCTTCCAAGAAGATAGTCACAGGATACATTGTAATAATCAGCGATCTTTACAAGGAAATTAAGTCCGCATTCACGTATGCCTTTCTCGTAGTGTGAGAGCAGAGCCTGTGATATACCAAGGTCTGTTGCAGCCTGTTTCTGGCTTATATGTCTTTCCTTACGCTGTAAAGTGATTATTCTTGCAAAATCTGAGTTCATTGAAATTCCTCCTAAATCTGATACACGCTCTAAAAGCTGTTATTAATATTATAATACAAAATGTATAATTTGTAAAGATGCAGAAGTATGAAAGAATTGTAGAAAATTTATTGCATTTTTCGTGAATTTTACTAAGAGTTAAAAAAACGGGCAGTAAATTTGTGCAAAATTATCCTACCTGTATGTTTTTATTGTACAATCTTAAAATAAAGGAGACCGCCATGAAAGGTTACAGGATAAGTATTATCCGTCACGGAATGACGGAAGCAAACGAAAAAGGTATTTACATCGGAAATACCGATATACCGCTCTCAGCCAAGGGTGCAGCCGACCTTGCGGCAAAAATGGACGAATTCTGTTATCCTACCGTCCACAGAGTCTATTCATCACCGTTGAAACGCTGCACAGAGACTGCGGAGATATTGTTCCCATATACTGAGCTATGCACGGTAGATGACCTGAAAGAGCTGAATTTCGGCGAATTCGAGAACAAGACCATTGACGAGCTCGCAAAGCGCGAGGACTACAATAAATGGCTTCGCGGTGGCAAGGACAGCCGTCCGCCAAAGGGCGAGAGCCTTGAAGAGCTTACTGCCCGTACCTATAAGGCTCTGCACTACGTCATAACCGATATGATGGAGACAGGTCTGACCCACTGCGCTATGATAACTCACGGCGGAATCATCTCGAATATGCTCAGCTGCTTCGGTATACCGAAGTATCCGCCGTCGCAGATAACTGCTGAGGCAGGGGGCGGATTTGATGTAATAGTTACAGCTCAGATGTGGCTGAATTCTCAGGCATTCGAGATACTGGGCTATTGTCCTTATGACAAGATACCCGACGCCGAGGATTGAGCCGTTAGGCATTAGCCATTAGCCGTTAGCCATTAGCCGTTAGCTATAAATGCATGAATAATTGTCCAAAATCTGCCGATAATATCTGCAAAACTGGTTTTCGGAGGCGCAGATATGAAGGTCAGAGAGCTTATCCGCTATTCAAAGGGACTCCTTGCGGGCAGACGTGCAAGGACTATGATGATATGCATACTTCCGCTTGGGGCAGAGCTTTTCTTTCGCTCATCGGAAGCGGCTGTATACAGCCTTATGCTGTATTTCGGGGACTATGCTCCCATAAAGCTTTTCGGCGGCGATGAGCCTTTGCAGCTTGCAGTTGCGGCAGTTACGGCTTTACTCAGGTGGGTGACGACTGCGCCTCTCATGTATGCGGCGGCAATGCGGCTCTACAGTATAACTGCCGAGAAAAACGAACTCAGGCATAAGCCGTTCTCGCGGATACTGCTTAGAAAATGCACGTTAAAGCGCAGTATATCGGCAAAGCTCTGGACCAAGACAATAGGGCTTTTTACGCTTGTTCCTGCGGTATTCTTCGGAACATCGGCATATACTCTCCTCAGCGGAAAAATGTACGCAAGAGAGGCGTTTCTTGCGATAAATGCCGTATTTCTGACTTTGGTATCGCTGCTGATATGGGCATCTCTGAAGCTCAGCTTTGCGGCTGTGCCATTTCTGCTGGTGAGATACCCAAAGCGGACTGCATTCCGCACAGTCATATATACCATAGGCTTCATGCGCGGAAGAAAAAGCGTACTTCTCAGGCTTATAGCGGTATATCTGCCGCAGATGCTGACTATAGCGGGACTTCCTTACGGACTTACAAAGCTGATGAACGCTTTTTCGCTGAGTATAGATATTTTTATCAAGGAGGACGAATACCTTGAAGCAAATAGAGCTGATAGCGGACGTGGAAAGACCAACAACGCTGGAAAACTTTCTCGTAGGGAAAAAAGGTGTTTCAAAGCGTCTGCTGACAAAGCTTAAACGTCAGGAGGGCGGCATAACTCGGGACGGTGTTACCATAAGGAGCATTGATACGGTCTCTGCAGGGGACAGGATAATCCTCAGCATGGAGGACGACAGCTTCCTTGAACCAAACGGCAGCCTCGATGTACCCATAGCCTTTGAGAATGACAGCCTTGTGGTGTTCAATAAGCCCAGCGGTATGCCTGTACACCCGTCCATACGGCATCAGGGGGATACACTCGGAAATTACTTTGCCTACCGCTATCCCGAGCTGACTTTCCGTTCGGTGAACAGGCTTGACCGCGATACCTCGGGACTGTGCATAGTTGCCAAGGACGCTCTTGCAGCAAAGCTCTTGCAAGGGCACTGCAAAAAGGTCTACTATGCGGCAGTACACGGCACTATCCCCGAAAGCGGTACGATAGACGCACCTATTGCAAGGGAGAGAGAGTCTATAATCCTGCGCTGTGTGCGCGAGGACGGACAAAGAGCCGTTACCCACTATAAACGTCTCGATACAAACGGTAAGTACTCCCTTGCGGAGATAGACCTCGAAACGGGACGAACTCACCAGATAAGAGTACATTTTGCTCATATCGGAGCTCCCCTTGCAGGCGATGACCTGTACGGCGGACTTCGTGATGATATATCAAGACAGGCTCTGCACTGCGGAAAAATGAGCTTCAGCGATCCGCTGACAGGTGAGCCTGTAACAGTTTCCTCAGAGCTTCCCGAGGATATAAAGTCACTTTTCAACAAACAGGAGGAATAAACATGGAAAAGATAGCAAGCTTTCAGGTAGACCACACTAAATTCAGCGTAGGACTGTACATATCAAGAATAGATGATGATATCGTAACATATGATGTCCGCATGGTAAAGCCAAACGGCGGAGTATACCTCGAAACACCGTCTATGCACACTATCGAGCACCTTTTCGCTACATATGCAAGAAATTCGCAGTTCGGAAAGAACATCGTATACGTAGGACCTATGGGCTGCCGTACAGGCTTTTATCTGCTCACAAGAGGTATTTCACACGAAGATGCAATAAAGCTTGTTCGTGAGGCATATACTTTCATAAGAGACTATGAGGGCGAGATCCCCGGCTGCACAGAGGTAGAGTGCGGAAACTACCGTGAGCACGATCTTGCTTCTGCAAAGAAGGACGTTGTGCCGCTTCTTGAAAAGCTTCAGGATTATACAGTTGAGATGCTGAATTATTCGTGGCATTTTGATAAATAATAAGCGGATTTTTGTATACAATGACGAAATATCCCCTTGAAACTTGTTTTCGGGGGATTTTTTCGTTGTATTATCACATAAATTTGGTATAATATTATTTGTTGGACTTTCAATGGGAAAGTTTTTAAATAAGAAAGAAAGGAGATGCTGAAAAGATATGGACGATAATAACGGGCTGTTCGATGAAGAACAAAACGGGCTGTTTAACGATGAAAATGATGAATTGTTCAGTGAAGTGCAAAGCGAACTGTCAGACGAAGCCACCGAAGCCTTTAGTGAAGATGTAACTCCCGAAGATGATATATCTCCCGAAGAAAAAGCCGAAAGAGAACGCAGGTCTGCCATACTTGCAGAGGCGTACAGGATAAATTCACGGTACAGTAAAATGGACTTTTTCACAAGAGCAGGTCATTTTGCGGTAAAAGTATTTGCGGCAGTCCTTATAGGCGTAATATTGGGCATAAAGCTCATATTCTCCGAGCTTGTCGACCTTGGCAAGTCTATACTGAAAGCACTCCTGTGGCTCTTTAAGGAGCTTATATCTCCTATGAAGAGCAGATTTGATCTGAACAAGAAGCTACAGAAAAATGTCCGCAAAGCCAAAAAAGAGGACGAGCGCGAATACAAAAAGGCACTCATTAACTTCTGGGGTTCGTACCTTTTTGGTGAGGACGGAGTTTTCTACACGGCTTTCAATTATATACTGCCCATACTTTCCATTGCATTCCTTGTGGGTATAGTCAAATACGGCTCGGGACTGGAATACGGTCTGAGTGTAGAGTATAACGGCAAAGAGATAGGTATGATAACTGCGGAGGCGGACTTTGAAGAGGCTGAACGTGAAGTCAAGCAGAGAATAGCTCACTCGGAAGAAGCGGAAAAGATCGACCTTTCGGCTAAGTATTCGCTCAGGATAATAAATGAGAACGATACTGTTTTTTCTGCGGCTCAGCTGGCTAACGAGATGCTTACTGCCTCGGATCAGGCTCTCAAGGAAGCTTACGGTATCTATATCGACGGTAAATTCGTAGGTGCTGTACAGAATAAAGACAAGGTGCAGGACGCTCTCAACGACAGGATACTCAATTTCCGCGTTGACGGTGTTGTAAAGGATCTCGGATATAAGAACACTGTCGAGTATTCTCACGGAATATACCTTGCAAGCAGTGTTATGGCAGAAAAGGACGCTATCGACCTTCTTACATCTTCCAAGGACAAAAAGGCTGTATATATTGCTCAGAGAGGAGATACAGCTGTTTCTATCGCACAGAAGTATAACATGGAAACAGAGAAGATCGAAGAGCTCAATCCGGGTATATCAGAGCAATGCCGCAAGGGTACTCTGGTAAATGTTATCGAGAAGGAAAGCTATCTTCCTATACAGTATGTCCGCGAGCTTGATGCTGTCAGCTTCCTTGATTATGAATCCGTGGAAGTGGAAACCAGCTCACTCAATAAGGGCGTAAGAGATGTTATCGTAAAGGGCAGACGAGGCGAAAAGGTCAGCCATATCGAGGTTACTTTTGTTGACGGCAAGGAGTATTCACGAAAGACCATAAGCTCAAAGGTAACAAAAGAGCCTGTTGTGGAAAAGATAGGTATAGGTGTATACGCTGCAAGACCTGACAGTCCGAATACTATCCTTACAGGTTCGGGCGAGTTCGGCTGGCCTGTTGACGGTGGATATATAAGTGACCACTTCGGCGGTGCAAGAAACCACAAGGGACTTGATATAGCTGCTGACGGCGGAACTGATATCTATGCGGCTGCTGACGGCGAGGTAGTTTCGGCAGGCTGGAACACAGGCGGCTACGGTTACTTCGTACAGATCGGTCACACCGATGAGTATCAGACGGTATACGGTCATATGAGCAAGGTACTCGTTGACGAGGGACAGTATGTATCACGCGGTCAGCTCATCGGCAAGGTAGGTACTACAGGTGACTCAACAGGAAACCACTGTCACTTTGAAGTGCGTCACCACGGAATATGCCTTAATCCTGAGTTGTTCCTGAATACAGTTAACAGCTTCGATGATGACAGAGATAAGGATAAAGACAAGGATAAGGATAAAAAGAAGAACTAACAGAAAAGCCACTGCATTTGCAGTGGCTTTAGTATTAAAAAAATGATCGGATCAGGGAAGTATTATCTCAGCCTTTAGCCTTTAGGCGTTAGCTATTAGCCTATGTGTCGCCTTCGGCGAATATTTTAAATAATGTGAGCGTAAGCGAACTCTTTCGGCTAAGAGCTCATGGCTAACGGCTTTATTGCACAGTTTTTCCCTATTTCAATTTATAGTATTATTTCTTGTTCTTTCTGTAGATTATTGCAAGTCCCTTGATAAGCAGGTTGTTGTCGAGGATTATCTTGCGCTTGCACAGCGGCACGACAAGCTCGGAAAGTCCGCCTGTTGCTACAGCTGTACACTTTTCACCAAGCTCTTCCTCGATGCGGTCGATTATGCCATCGAGAGCACTTGCATTGGAGTAGAGGATACCGCTTTTCAGACAGTCGATAGTATTTGTGCCGATAACGTGAGGCGGTACTTCAAAATTGACTTTAGGCAGCTGTGCTGTACGGGCTGTAAGAGCGTCCGCAGCTACTTTCATGCCTGTGAGGATAAGTCCGCCGCGGTAATTTTTCTTGCTGTCAACTACGGAAAGAGTTGTAGCTGTGCCCATATCAATGATGATAAGGGGAACAGGGTACTCGTTTATAGCTGCAACAGCATCAACAGCCTGATCGCTTCCAAGCTGAGCAGGGTTGTCGATGAGTATGTTAAGTCCTGTTTTTACTCCGGGACCTGCTACCATAACGTCAACATTGAAAAGCTTGCGGATAGCTTCTTTTACTGTATTTGTTACAGACGGAACAACAGATGACATGATAGCGTCGTCTATGTCGGATACATCAAAGCTGTTCATTTCGAGGATAGTTCTGATAAGTACAGCGTATTCAGCGGCTGTAGCGTTATGGTTGGTGCTTATGCGCTCAAAAAGGACTACCTCGTCCTTTTCATTTACACAGCCGAAAACTATATTTGTATTACCGATATCTACTGCTAAAAGCATAATGGTTCTCCTTTATATATTCGTATTATTCCTGTTCTTCAAAGCGGTCGGTGCGGAAAGGCGCAAGGGGCAGTCCGTTTACGCCGAATAAGGATACCTCCGCATAGTTTGTCCACATGAAACGTGCATTCTGCGGATTTGGCACTTTTTCGCTCCTCAGCTCTAAATACGGGAGCTTTACCGTTGCGTCTGCAGGATAGTACACTCCGTCGGCACCTGCTATCTCAAAGCCTTCGAGACAATTCTCGTTCTTTCCGCCCAGTCCCTTTTCACAGTTCATAAGGTGTATGAGGATTGAATCATCTATTATCTCGAAATTGTCGTATAACGGCGGAAGAGACATACTGTAGCCCATAAGTCCGTAGACCTCGGTCATTGCCTGCATATACAGTCTGTGACCTACGGGAGCTTTGTCAACAGGGTGGATATTGTTGAATTCTCCGCAGTCGAGACAAACTGCAAGACCTGTATTCTTTACTGAAAGATATACGTTTTCCTGAGCTTCGCGGATATATGCCCAGCTCTTGGTATCAGGTGTATCTTCGTATATGAACATGGGGAGCTGAACTATCATAAAGGGCAGTTCCTTGTCCTTCCATGTGTTTCGCCAGTTCTGTATGAGGTTTTTCAGCAGATATTCATAGGTGTGAGGACGGTGGTCGTCGGACTCTCCCTGATACCAGAGCACACCTGTGATAGTGTACGGAGCTATTCTGCTTACCATGGTTTCGTAAAGTCCGCACGGACGCATTGGATTTTTGATACCCATAGGTCCAGGATAACGGTTCTCACCGAATAATTCTATGACTTTTGCCCATTTTACGCCAGGATTTGCAGCAATATACTCATTTACATTCCTGTCCCATATAGTCTGTTTAACGGTATACTCGTCAAACTCTTTTATCATCTCTTCGTCGGTCTTGCCTGCAATGGCGTTGTCATAGTCATCAAGGTAAGGCTTCAGACGTATGTCATGTTCGAGATATTCTCTCTTTATCCATGCAGATGCGGAAGAACCGCCCCAGTTGCAGCCGATAATGCCTACTGTGACTCCAAGACGATTGCTGAGTTCCTTTGCAAAGTAGTAGCCTACAGCCGACCATGAAGAAGCATTTTCTGCGGAGGGCATCATCCAGCAGGACTCTCTTTCCGCGCGTTCAAGGTTCTCGTCCACCATTTCGCACTTTGGCGTATAATAATATCTTACATTGACATCGTTGCACTGAGTCAGCTCTTTGATGCCATTTTTGTCGTTGTGGAGCTCGTATTCCATATTGGACTGACCGCCTGCCAGCCACACCTCGCCTATGGCAACGTTATGGAATATCTTCTTTATAGCTCCGCAGGATATCTCCAGTGTGCAGGAATTGCACTCCTTGCGCGGCGGCAGGATAGCCTCCCACCTGCCGTTTTTTACAGTAGCCTTTGCGAAGCTTTCAAGCTCGGGGATAGCTACGGTTATTATTTTTTCATCAGCGTTGCAGGTGCCGAATATGCGGATATTCTTGTTACGCTGAAGCACCATATTATCGCTGAAAACAGCGGCTGCTCTCATTAAATTACTCCTATTCGTTTAGTTGATGCCCATAAGAGAGGGTGGGCAAGTTTATTTTCATATGGAATATTATGTCTCCTACGTGATGAAGGATATTTTATTTGAATACAAGTGCGCCTGAGTTTTCAAGAGATTTAAGCAGGATAAATCTTGCTTCGTCACGACATTCGGGATTTGCCATATAGTATATATAGGTCTCAAGTACATTGATAGGGCTTGCTGTCCTGCCCTCTATCTTGAACTGCTCAAAGCCCATAGGCACGTACTTGTCCCAGATATCATCGGGGGAGATATGTGTGCTGAGACCTTTTATATCAAAGAGACCTCTCTGTGAGTAAGGGCAGTCACGGAAATGCTCGGGATCGTACTTTGAAGCGTCAAACGGCAGATTAGGATATTTTTTGATATGCTCGTTGTAAGCTATCTGCTGAACGCCGATAGAGTGATAATGCGCTGAACGGCGCGGACAATTAGGCACACAGCAGGCATTTGAAAGGAACTCTATGCGAGGTCTGTCCTCCATAGGTATCTGTTCAAGCAGATCAAACTTGTTATTGAGGTCATAGTCCATTACGACTATGCTGTAATCCTTTTTCAGCTCGTCAAGAAGTCCCTCTAAGGAATTCAGACGCTTGCAGGTCGAGCTTGTAAGCTTGTAGTTAGGGAAATTCCTGCGTATATAGTCCTCGAGTATAGGCGACATAACGATAGCCTCATTGAGACCGTTGTTCGCCAAATTCATGACCATATTGCAGAACGGATCGCTGAGATGCTTCTTTTCGAGTGCAGGGTTTGTGAATGTGAAGCGAAGAGGTATACCTCTGTCGTTAAAGGTCTTGATGACGCTTTTTACAAAGGTCTTGTCACAGACTCCGCCCTGTGTTCTGCCGCCGTTCCATATTGACGGTGGAAAAACGCCGTAGAATGAAGCGATCTCCACACCCTCGCGGAATAATTCGGGGCGGTGGGCAAGCATTTCCGCAAACATAACATTAAGCTTGAAATTTCCCGAAAAATCGGGAAGATGAAAACGAACTCGCATAGTATTCTCCTTAAATTAATGTATAGGCAGATTTTAGTGTTTTTTATAACATAAAAGTTGAGAGTTGAGAATTGAGAGTTGAAAGTTATGGAGTCGCCTTTGGCGATAAAAATAAAATAACGTGAGCGAAGCGAACACCTAAACTCTCAACTCTTCACTCTCAACTCTAAACTCAGATCAATTTTTGCAAGGCAAAAATTGATCTAATCTATGCAGTCACCACGTTCGGATACGACCTCGTATCCTGCGGAGTTTATGCGTCTTTGCAGGCAGCTGCGACATTCTGCGGCTTCCTCGCCTGTGCATATCTTATTGTCGTAAAGATCGTACTTCTTGCGTACCTTTACAGGCGAAAGATTAGGCATTACTACGTTGCAGCCTGTTTGCAGGCCCAGCTCTCTGCCGTTTGGAGCAATAGTGCCGAGTGCTGTTGTGGCAGGGAGAAGCACCTTAGGGAACATAAGGCGGAGTATACCGAGAAGTCTCAGGGTAAGCTCTAAAGTGCCGCCTTTTTCCTCTGCAAACGGGGTATTGTGATGGGGGATGAAAGGTCCTATGCCTATCATCTGAGGCTGCAATTCCTGTAAAAACCGCAGGTCTGCTATTATATGCTCTGTGGTCTGATGAGGAGCTCCCACCATGAAGCCAGCACCCACCTGATAGCCCAGCTCGCGCAGTTCAAACAGGCATTTCTTACGGTTTTCAAGGCTCATGCCCTCGGGGTGGAGCTGTGAATAAAGCTCCTCGGAGGCAGCTTCGTGACGGAGCAGATAGCGGTCCGCACCTGCCTCTTTCATGCGCTTGTAGCTTTCGTATGAGCGTTCTCCGAGGGATAATGTAACTGCACAGTCGGGATATTTCGACTTTATCTCGGATATCACATCACACATGAAGTCGTCGGTAAATGTGCCGTCCTCGCCGCCCTGCATTACAAATGTTCGGAAGCCCAGCTCATAGCCGTTTTCACAGCAGCTGAGTATATCCTCGCGGGATAAGCGGTAGCGGTCAGCGTCCTTGTTGCTGCGGCGTATACCGCAGTAAAGGCAGTCGTTTTTACAGTAGCTTGATACCTCGATAAGTCCGCGGAGAAACACCTTTTTACCGTAGTGTTTCTGCCTTACCTTATCTGCTTTTTCTCTAAGCAGCTTTGCAGCAGCTTCGTCATCGGTCTCAATAAGAGATTTCAGCTCGCTGTCGTCAAGGTCGCCTGTAGTATAAAGCTTTTGGACAAGTTCTGTCATATCAGCCGCCCAGCCTTATCATTTCGTCTATGCATTTTCTTGCCTTTGTGATGAGCTCGTTGTCCATGAGTATCTCAAATGCGTCACCGTCACCGCCGCTGATACCAACAAGAGTGTTGTATATGTCGGGGAGAGTAGTGAGCTTCATGTTGTGACAGACGAGGTCACGGCTTACAGGATAGAATTTCTTATCGGGGCAGTCATACTGCAAATGCTCTACGATAGAATTCTCTGTACCGATGATGAATTCCTTTTTGTCGGACTTCTTTGCGTAATCCATGATACCTGTGGTAGAGCCTACATAGTCCGCAAGTTCAACTACCTTAGGAGTACATTCGGGGTGAACAAGGAAGAGTGCATCGGGGTGTTCTTCCTTTGCTTTGAGGACTTCCTTTGGAGTTATCCTTGCGTGTGTTGGACAGCCGCCCTGTAGGAGCTTTATGTCCTTGTCGGGGCACTGCTTCTTTATATAATCACCGAGATTGCAGTCGGGGATAAACAGTATCTTGTCGCTGTCGAGAGCCTTTACTATTTTAAGTGCGCTTGAAGAAGTTACACATACGTCGCAGACTGTTTTCAGTGAAGCGGTTGTATTGATGTATGCAACTACGGTGCGATCGGGCTCCTGTGCGCGTATCATGTTTATCATCTCAGCGTCCATTTGTTCAGCCATAGGGCAGCCTGCGTGTTTATTGGAGAGAAAAACGCGCTTCTGAGGTGAGAGCATTTTTGCGGTCTCAGCCATGAAGTGGACTCCGCAGAAGAGGATATTCTCCTGAGATACGCCCTTTGCGTCAACGCTGAGCTTGTAGCTGTCGCCGACGAAATCGGCTATCTCGCATATCTCACGCGCCTGATAGCAGTGTGCGAGGATAGCTGTATTAGTCTCCTTTTTGAGCTTTATGATATTATCCTGTAATTCACGGACAGTCATATATATACTTCCTTTCTGGAGTAAAATTACAATTAACCCATTTTATCAATTATATCACATATGAGATATAATTTCAAGTAAAATACTTTTTTCGCTGATATGACAGCAAAAAGGTACAAAAAATCAGGGGCGGATATTTTCCGCCCCTGAATATATAGTATGTCCGTATCAATAGGAATAATCAGCTGTCTCTGCTATTACCTCGACTTCTGCAAGTACGCCCTTTGGGAGCGTTTTTACTGCAACGCAGCTTCTTGCAGGGACAGATGTGAAGTATCTGCCGTATATCTCGTTGAAAGCAGCAAAGTCATTCATATCAGCAAGGAAACAGGTAGTCTTTACAGCCAGATCAAAGCTTGAGCTTGCTTCCTCAAGAATTGCCTGGATATTCTTCATTATCTGCTTTGTCTGTTCCTCGATAGTAGTGCCCTTAACGGTATTGGTTGCAGGGTCGATAGCTATCTGACCGCTTGTGTAGACCATTCCGTGTGAAACGATAGCCTGTGAATAAGGTCCTATTGCCGCAGGGGCTCTGTCTGTGCTGATCTTGATCATAATTATTCCTCCGTTCTGATGAGCGCAGGTTTAGCCAAAACTTATCTGCTTACGCGCTCTGTCATTGTTTGTATTATTATTTTCTTCTTCTGTGCTTTCATCTTCGTCGTCCCAGTCCCAGTCTGAGTCATCGTCCCAATCATCCCAATCCCAGTCTGATGAACAGTCGTCGTCATCGTCGCCGTTTTTAAGCTCAAATGAGATATACTCAGGGCATGATGTGTCGCCCTTAGGTGTGATATATAACAGTAAATTAACGTAAGATACATCTTCGCCATTGAAGGTCATGTGTGTTTCTTCCTCGGTAATGAATACAGGGCCTTCATAGTTCTTGGCAACATATTTTGAGGTTATTGACTTGCAGTATTTATTGAAGTCAAAATCGCTTCCCTCAACACTGTAGATATTAGCACCGTCATTTTCACCCTCTGCAACAAGCTTGTAATCCTGACCGCAGAAGTGAAGTATACCGTCCTCGGAAATAGTCATTGGGTCTTTCTTGAGAGCTTCCTCAATATTGTCAGGCTTCAGATCTTCAGGAAGATCACCCCATGAACCGTGACCGTTTTTTCTGTATTCGCCTGCATATGTCTTGATATCAGGTATATTTGCGGCACTTTTTGACTTTTCGGACTTCTTGGTGTCTGTTTTTGTGTCATTTTTTTCATCTGAGAGGGCTGTAGCCTTTGAGGACTTGCTTTCCTTGTCTGAAGACTTGTTCTTGTCTGCGCCGCAGCCTACAAGTGTTAATGCCATAACGAATGCTGTAAATCCATATAATCCCTTTTTCATTTTTATTCTCCTTTAATATGTAAATCCCTTTTTTATTGATTGAATTCTATTAAGACTCGCTGTCTACAGGAACAAATGATAATCTCAAATCGCATGATTTATAGCCATTTGCTGTAATGTACAGCTCATATTTGTCCCATTCCTTGTCTGCTTCAAAAAAAGCAACACCTTCATATTCATTGTCAGCACATTCCGAACTGCCAAATCCCATTGATTCGGTATATGTATTATAGTTGAAACCGCTTCCTTCCGCACTGTAGATATTGGAAAGAGAGTAAGAACCTTCAGGAACGAGCTTATAGTCCTTGCCATAGAAATGAAGTGTCCCGTCCTCGGAAATAGACATAGGATCGTTTACAAGAGCGTCTGATATCGTCTTAACATCAAATGCATCGTACAAATCACAGCCGTTGTAAGATTTTAACATATATTTACCTGCATAGTCTTTTATGTCAGGTATCTTATCGGCAGATTTGGTTTTATTAAAGACCACACGAGCACCCTGTTTGTCAAAATCTTCTTTTGAATCAAATGAAAGGCTTAAAGCACATTTTTCATCGCCTTTTGCTGTAATATGAAGTGTAAAGGATTTGAAAACTGTATCTTCGTCAAATTTTGACTGACTTTCTGATGCTGTGAAATAAGCAACGCCCTCATAGTCTTTATCTACGCATTTGATCGACATACGTTTGGATTTGTAGTATTTATCAAAGTCAAATCCGCTTCCTTCAACGCTGTAGACATTTTCTTCTTTATCGAATTTGTCAAAGACTTTTTCCGTAACAAGCTTGTAATCTTTACCGCAGAAATGCAAAGTACCGTCCTCGGAAATGGTCATAGGATCATTCTCAAGTGTATCTGCGATATCTTCGATATCAAATACATCAGGATAACCGTCATCTTCTGTACCATAGCTTGTCATGACATATTCGCCTGCATAGTTTTTTATGTCAAGTGAGCTTTTGCCTGATGTTGAGCTTTCTTTATTTTCGTCAGAAGAAACTGTAGTCTTTGATGACTTGCTTTCCTTGTCGGAAGTCTTGTTCTTGTCAGAACCGCAGCCTACAAGTGTTAATGCCATAACTAATGCTGTGAATTCATATATTCCCTTTTTCATTTTTATTCTCCTTTAAGTGAAAGGAATTGGTTTGTTGTTTGCTGGTATATGCATATAATAATCACTTTTGAGAGCTTTGTCAAGGGGATAAAGTTAAAACTTTATTATATATATCCTGACATATATTCTTTTGCATATTTTAGCATATTTTCACTTGAAATGAGAGAATATCAAGAAAGGGATCATCTGCAAATTTGCCTGTATTAAGGGATTTTTTAGCTGCCGGAGCAAGTATGCACGGGAGCTGAAAAAGGATTACAGCACTGTATCTTAGTATTATTTTTAACGAACAGAAAGTGCTGTGAATGATAAAAAACAGAATGAAGATATTCTAAAAAACTATGAATGAGTTCATGCGAACTTATAACATAATTTAAAGAACTTCAAGTATTGCCTGTGTCATCTGGGTACAGGTAAGAGGTGTTTCTCTGCTGCTGCCTCTGATATCCGCGGTGCGGCAGCCTTTTGCTAGTGCCTTTTCCACAGCTGCTTCAATGGCATCTGCTTCTTCGGAAAGACCTGCGGAATAGCGGAGCATCATTGCTCCCGAAAGGATAGCAGCTATAGGGTTTGCCTGATTTTTGCCTGCGATATCAGGTGCAGAACCGTGTATAGGCTCGAACATACCACGCTTTGAAGCTCCCAGCGATGCAGAAGCCAGCATACCGATAGAGCCTGTTAACTGTGAAGCTTCATCTGAAAGTATATCTCCGAACATATTTGATGTAACGATAACGTCAAACTGCTGGGGATCGCGTATCAGCTGCATTGCGGCGTTGTCCACGATCATATCTGTATACTTTACATTAGGATATTTCAATGCGAGCTCATGCATGGTCTTGCGCCAGAGTCTTGAGGATTCAAGGACATTTGCCTTGTCGATGCTGCAAAGGCGTTTTCTGCGCTTCATGGCAGTTTCAAAGGCAACTCTGCCTATACGCTCTATCTCGGTGACACTATAAGCTTCGGTATCGTAGGCTTCTCTGCCGTACTTTCCCTCGCGGTAGCCCCGGTCGCCGAAGTATATACCGCCTGTAAGCTCGCGGACTATCATTATATCAAATCCGCTGCCGATGACTTCATCTTTCAGCGGAGAAGCTTCGCGGAGAGCAGGGTACAGCTTTGCAGGACGCAGGTTCGTAAATAGTCCAAGGGCTTCACGGATACCGAGGAGAGCCTTTTCGGGACGGTTATCACCGGGCTGGTCGTCCCACTTAGGACCGCCTACAGAACCGAGAAGTATGCTGTCAGACTCCAGACAGCCGTCTATTGTCTCAGGTGGGAGAGGTATGCCCATTTCATCTATGGCACAGCCGCCTATGAGGTATGGCGTGAAAACGAATTCGTGACCGAATTTATCGGCTATCTTTTTTAGTACCGCAACGGCACTGTCCACTATCTCGGGACCTATTCCGTCGCCCTTTAACAATGCTACTTTAAGTCTCATAATATCACCCTTTCTGTTTTCGGCTGTCAGCCATGAATGCTTCCTGACAGCTGAATGATATATTCAAAGCGAGATATCCTCGCTTGATAAACGTTTCCAATAGCTTACCACTGTTTTTCTGATTGAGTTTCCAGTGCCTTATAGCAGCGATATGCAGCATAGCACATACCTGCTGTTGTCAGCAAACTGAGTACCATTGAGGCAGACGTTATCAGGGCTCCGCCGATGAAATTGCTTATAAAGTGCAGAAACATGGCTAAAGGCAGCATGAGCTTTGATTTGTTCATCTGTATGCCGTAGAATATGAGCACAGTCACGGCAATGCAGAATGCCGAGCCTTCTATGAATGATACTAAATTCACGAGAAAAATATCGGAAGCTGCTCTGCCCGTGCCGATAAGATTAAGGCAAGCCATTCCTGCACCGAATTCCTCGAATGCACTGTGACCTATGCCGTAGGTAACAGCGTCCCTGCGGTCGTCATAGGAGGTTAGCAGATACCGCAGCACAAGGAACTTTGCGCCCTCCTCAAATATGCCGTAGAGCAGTCCCTGCTGTAAATAAAAGGAGAGCCAGTCACTGCGGTCAAATCCTGAGCGGATAGCTCCCGCAACTATAAAAACAGGGAAGCATACCGCAAGCGCAGCAGGTGCAGGGAGTATCCGTGCGCCTGTTTTTTTGTGCCAGAATATCAGCAGGAGCAGCGGACCGAGCAGTTGCGTCAGTCCTGCAAGAAGGCAGTTGATGTCTGTCATAATTATCTCCGTAATTTACTTAACTTTAACGTGTTCAGGCGGAGATCCGTTACCGCCCCTCAGAATATCAAATACATTGTTCTTCTCAAAATCGCCGATTATCTCCGAGGGAAGCAAAGACCTGCACTGTTGCTCGTCAGCCCATACAAAGGAACTGTGCTCAAAGCTAAGCCTTACGTTTTCTTCATCTGTTTCGCACAGATATACTATGAGCAGGTCGGGAAGCTCATGGTTTAAGATCGCAACATAAGCGATATTGCCTATCCTTATATCCGTAATGCCTGTTTCTTCCCTGACTTCTCTTTTTATTGCTTCCTCGGGAGTCTCTCCGCTTTCGATATTGCCGCCTGCATTTTCCCATGTATTTGCGCCTGTGTCATCGCTTTCACAGCGTTTTATCAGAAGAAATCGGTTGAGTTTTTTATTGTAAATGATACATTTTACGATTATTTTTGCTATCATTTACGTTTCCTCAGAATGTACCGTTGGAAATGGACTGCATAAGTCCGCCGTTTTCGATTATTTTCTGTATGAATTCGGGGAAAGGAGCTGTTTTGTACTCCTTACCCGTAGTTAAATTGCGTATGATACCGTTATCAAGGTCGGCTTCCACCTTGTCGCCCTCGGATATCTCCTCGGCTGCCGCAGGACATTCCACGATAGCAAGTCCGATATTTATTGCGTTGCGGTAGAATATACGCGCGAAACTATTTGCGATAACAAGTGATACTCCGCTTGCCTTTATAGCTATGGGAGCGTGTTCACGTGACGAGCCGCAGCCGAAGTTCTGACCTGCAACTATGATATCGCCGTTTTGAACACGGCTCACAAAGGTCTTGTCGAGATCCTCCATGCAGTGGCTTGCAAGCTCGGCATGGTCACTGGTATTGAGGTAACGTGCAGGGATAATAACGTCTGTATCAACGTTATCGCCGTATTTTATAACATTTCCTGTGTATTTCATTTTTCCATTACCTCCCACGGACTTGTTATTCTGCCTGTAAGCGCACTTGCTGCGGCAGTTGCAGGACTTGCAAGATATACCTCGGACTCGGGGTGTCCCATACGTCCCACGAAATTGCGGTTGGTGGTGGTCACAGCTCTTTCTCCTGCGGCAAGTATTCCCATATATCCGCCTAAACACGGACCGCAGGTAGGTGTTGAGACTACTGCGCCGCTTTCGATGAATGTGCGGAGAAGTCCCATTTCCATAGCATCAAGGTATATCTGCTGAGTTGCAGGGATAATGATAACGCGGACATTTTTTGCGACTTTGTGTCCTTTCATTATCTCAGCGGCAGCTATAAGGTCCTCAAGTCTGCCGTTTGTGCATGAGCCGATAACTACCTGATCTATCTTGATTTCGCCTATGTTATCGAACGTTCTTGCGTTTTCGGGAAGATGCGGAAAAGCCACGGTAGGTTCAATCTGAGAAAGATCTATATCTATGACTTCATCGTACTCCGCATCGGGGTCAGCCTTGTATATAACAGGCTCTGCACCTCCGTGCTGACGGATATAGTCAAGGGTGATATCGTCAACCTCGAAAATCCCGTTCTTTGCGCCTGCTTCGATAGCCATATTCGCTATGCAGAGGCGGTCAGCCATTGAAAGTGAGGAAAGTCCCTCACCTGTGAACTCCATAGAGCGGTAAAGTGCGCCGTCAACGCCTATTATGCCGATAATGTGGAGAATAACGTCCTTTCCCGAAACGTATCTGCGGAGACTGCCCGTCAGGTCGAACTTTATTGCTGAGGGCACTTTGAACCATGCCTTACCCACAGCCATGCCGCAAGCCATATCCGTAGAGCCTACGCCTGTTGAGAATGCTCCGAGAGCACCGTAGGTACAGGTGTGGGAGTCTGCGCCAATGACAACATTACCTGCTGTGACAAGTCCTTTTTCGGGGAGCAGAGCGTGTTCAATGCCCATTTCTCCCACATCGTAAAAATGTGTGACTTCCTTTTCGCTGCAGAAATCACGGCACATCTTGCACTGCTCTGCCGCTTTTATGTCCTTATTGGGGGCAAAATGATCCATGACCATTGTGACCTTGTTTTTGTCGAACACGCTGTCCTTGCCAAGCTTTGCGAACTCCTTTATAGCTACGGGAGAGGTGATATCGTTTCCGAGAACGAGATCGAGGTCTGCGAGGATAAGCTCTCCTGCGCTGACGGACTCCTTGCCCGAATGAGCCGCAAGTATCTTCTGCGTCATTGTCATTGACATTTTTACACGCTTCTTTCATATATATTGGTCTTTACACAGACCATGGCGTTTTTATTTCACTGTTTTGAGGCAGTTCTCACCGCGCTCTATAGCCACGATACCAGTGCGGCACATCTCCATTATGCCGAATGGTTTCAGAAGCTCGATGAATGCGTCTATCTTTGAAGTCTCGCCTGTCAGCTCGCAGGTAAGTGAAGCAGGGGAGTAATCCACTATCTTTGAGCGGAATATCTCAACGGCAGTCATGATATCCTGTCGGATATCAGCCTTGTTTCTTACCTTTATGAGCAACAGCTCGCGTATTACTGTCTCGTTCTTGTCCATTACCTCTACTTCTCTTACGTCATAGAGCTTCTGGAGCTGATGCAGTATACGCTCCTTTATATCCTCATCGCCGTGAAAGGCGATAGTTATTCTTGAAAATCCGCTTGACTCGGTCTCGCCAACAGTAAGGCTGTCGATATTGAAGCCGCGGCGTGTGAACATTCCCGAAACTCGTGAAAGTACACCTGATACGTTTGCTACTATAACTCCGATTACATACTGATCCATAACTGTCACCTCACTTGATCTCGGTAATAATATCGTCTACCGAACCGCTTGGGGGAAGCATCGGAAGTACGAATTCATCGCTGTCCACTGCGCAGTCGATGACGAAAGTACTGCTGCACGAAAAGGCTTTTTCAGCCAGCTTTTTCAGCTGTTTGGTATCGCAGGCACGTCCGCCCTCTGCACCGAAAGCCTCCGCAAGCTTTACGAAGTCCGTTTTGCGGTCGAGAGTGGTATTGGAGTAGTGCTTGTCGAGGTAAAGTGTCTGCCACTGTCTTACCATTCCAAGAACGCCGTTATCCATAATAATTATGGTTATGGGCAGTTCCTGAGAAACGGCTGTAGCAAGCTCATTAAGGTCCATGCCGAAGCTTCCGTCACCTGTGAAGAGAACGACTCTTTTTCCTGTTGCCATTGCAGCTCCGATAGCTGCGCCGAGGCCGTAGCCCATTGTGCCCAGACCGCCGCTTGAAAGGAAGGTACGTGGCTTTTTGAGGGGATATCTCTGAGCAGTCCACATCTGATGCTGACCTACGTCTGTGACTACGATAGCATCATCGGGAGCATATGAGCTTATGGTATCAATTATATCGTAAGGGTTAAGCTTTCCCTTTATCTTCTTGTGTGCAGCCTTTGTCAGGCGTTTTTCCTCTTCTCTCAGCTTAGCGATACGCGAAGTCCATGCAGGGTGTTTTTTTTCATCTATCATGGCAGTGAGACGCTCCACAGCATCGAGGATATCGCCGCGTATGGAAAGGTCGGCAGGGATATTCTTGTTAAGCTCCGCGCCGTCTATATCAATGTGGATTATGCTGAATTTTTTCAGTGACCTGCTGGTCTCCCATGTGGAGCGGTCGCTGAATCTTGCACCGAGGGTGATTATAAGGTCAGCCTCGTCCTCGGCAACTGTCGATGCATAATGTCCGTGTCTGCCCTGCATACCGAGAAAACGGGGATAGTCCGAGGGGACTGCGGAAAGTCCCATGAGCGAACAGCCCATAGGTGCGTCTATTTTCTCAGCGAGTGCCATTATCTGTGCGGAAGCCTTGCCGTTGATGATTCCGCCGCCGAAGTAGATATAAGGTCTTTCGGAAGCGTTGATAAGCTCGGCAGCCTTTTTCAGTTTCTGTTCCGAAGAGAAGATAAGGGGATAGGGGATAACAGGCTGAGCATTAGCCTCGAATTCATACTGCGCAAGCTGTATATCCTTGGGGATATCCACAAGTACAGGTCCAGGTCTGCCTGATTTTGCGATCTTGAAGGCAGTACGGAGAGTGTCGGCAAGGTCCTTTATATCCTTGACTATGAAATTATGCTTTGTAATAGGCATGGTTATGCCTACTATATCAACTTCCTGAAAGCTGTCGCGTCCGATGAAATCGCAGGAAACGTTTCCTGTGATAGCGACCATGGGAACAGAGTCAAGATAAGCGGTAGCTATGCCTGTTACGAGGTTTGTAGCTCCGGGACCCGATGTAGCGATGACAACGCCCACCTTTCCTGTTGACCTTGCATAGCCGTCAGCAGCATGAGCTGCGCCCTGTTCGTGGGCGGTGAGTATATGTTTAATACGCTTCTTAGCGGTATATAGCTCGTCAAAAAGATCTATTACCTGACCGCCCGGATAGCCGAATATAGTATCACAGCCCTGTTCGATCAGTATTTCAACAACTATTTTTGCACCTGATATCTTCATATGATCCGATCCTTTTTTATTTATTGTTGGTGATAATATGTGTAAACAAAAAACCTCCGACATTCTGTCGGAGGTCAAAGCTTCTTTGCATAAGATATACTTTTATCAGGCAAGAGCGGCTTTCGGACAGAACGAAAAGAATTTACAGACAGATACAGTGATGACTGCGCCTGAAATAATGACATGACCTGTGCTTGTGAATACAGTTCTCATTATTCTCGCTCCTTGCTGATTAATATATTTGTATTATATCACTTTGGGGCGATAAAATCAATAAGGCGCAGTGTATTTCAGAATTTTTTGACTGCTTGATATATTTTTGATGTGTTGGTTTGTGCATTATGTCAGATTTTTTGTGAGCATATTGTTTACCGCGCTGACAAGAGCCTTAACGGAAGAAGTGATGATATCGTTGTCGATACCCGTTCCCCAGAAGCTCATGCCGTTTCCTGCAACTATCTCAACATAGGATACAGCCTTTGATGCCGAACCGACTTCGAGAGCGTGTTCCGAGTAGGTATTAAGGCTGTAATCCAGACCTGTGTATGAGCGTATAGCGTTGCTGACAGCGTCAAGACGACCGTTACCTGTATTGGTAGCTGTGACCTTTCTGCCCTTGTACTTGAAGCTGACAGAAGCTTCGATGCCGTCACGCTGTTTGAAGTGAGTTTCCGTGATCTCAATAGGCATGATGATATCCACGTAGTTTTCCTTGAATATCCTGTATACCTCGTCGGGGAGAAGCTCCCTGTGGTCGCGGTCGGAAATGCCCTTGACCAGATAGCCCACATTTTCGCGCATCTTCTTCGGAAGATCATAACCGAAGCGTGTTTCGAGGATATAGCCGATACCGCCCTTGCCCGACTGGCTGTTGATGCGGATAACATCGGATTCGTACTCTCTGCCGATATCTTTCGGATCAAGTGGGAGATAAGGCACGTTCCAGACAGTTTCACCCTTTTCCTCGCGCCATTTCATGCCCTTGGCGATAGCGTCCTGATGTGAGCCGCTGAATGCTGCGAATACCAGCTTGCCCGAATAGGGCTGGCGTTCATATATGCTCATATTCGTAAGCCTTGAATATGTCTCGGATATAGACGGTATATCGCCGAATTCCAACTTGGGATCAATTCCCTGTGAGTACATATTCATAGCAAGTGTTATTATATCCACATTGCCTGTACGCTCGCCGTTGCCGAAGAGAGTACCCTCAACACGATCTGCACCTGCAAGGAGTCCCATTTCCGTATCGGCTATGGCGCAGCCGCGGTCGTTGTGTGGGTGGAGTGAGACTATGACATTTTCACGGTATCTGAGGTTCTCGCACATATACTCCACCTGATTTGCGTAGATATGGGGCATTGAGAGCTGCACCGTAACAGGGAGATTGATTATCACCTTGTCATCGGCAGTGGGCTGCCATACATCGAGGACGGCGTTGCATACTTCAAGTGCGAATTCGGGCTCTGTACCTGTGAAGCTTTCGGGTGAGTATTCAAACCTGAAATTGCCCTCATATCTTTCACGGTATTCCTTGCAGAGCTTAGCACCGCTGACGGCGATATCTATTATCTCTTCCTTGCTTTTGCGGAACACCTGCTCTCTCTGTGCTACAGATGTTGAGTTGTAGAGGTGGACTATTGCATTCTTGCAGCCTTTCAGAGCTTCAAATGTCTTTTCGATGATGTGTTCACGGGACTGTGTGAGCACCTGTATGGCAACATCATCGGGTATGAGATCCTGTTCGATGAGTGCGCGGCAGAAGTTGTATTCGGTATCAGAAGCGGCAGGGAAGCCGATCTCTATCTCCTTGAAGCCGATATCCACCAGCATCTTGAAAAACTCCAGCTTTTCGCCGAGGCTCATGGGTACTATGAGAGCCTGATTTCCGTCACGGAGATCGACACTGCACCATACAGGTGCTTTGTCAACATATGATCTCTGTGTCCATTTCATATCGGTTTTAGGTGCTTCAAAGAATTGTCTTGTATACTTGCTAACGTTATTCATATAAAAACCTCCATTCCGATCCGTTTTTACCGAACTCGCAAGGGTAATAAAAAAGTCTCCTCCATGCGTCGGCATGGAAGAGACGAAGTTACGATAATACTCCGTGGTACCACTCTTCTTGATGTAAGAATACACCCACTCATCTGCGTCGGATCAACGCATATCTCTGTAACGGGAGAGACCGTCCGAGCCTACTTGAAGATATATCTTCTTTGGGGCGGCTGCTCGGGGAGGAGTTATTTCTTGTACATGGGTGCTGCCTTTCACCATACGGCAGCTCTCTGTGAAAGCATTATACAAGCTTTTATTCCCTTCATAGCATTTAACGATTGTTTTTTGTATTATACAATGAATTTTTGTTTTTGTCAAGACCTTATTAAAATTTTGCACCAACAAGTGATTAGTTATTAGTGATTAGTGCATAGTAGAGACGAGTTCCGCTCGCCCGTGTTAATATCATCGAAGTCTGTGGACGCGCAATGCGTGTCCCTACAGGCTAATGGCTAAAGGCTAACGGCTTTACTGCCGCAGTCAGGGCAGAAATTCGTATCACATTCCCTGCCGCAGGTACATTTCCACGGTTTAACGGGAGCTTTTGCACCGCAGTCGGGACAGAATTTCGTGTCGTTTTCCTTTCCGCAGGTGCAGAGCCATTTATTACCGTTCCATTTTTGTACAGCTTTCTGCTCGGCAGCCATACGGAACAGCTCTGTGCCGTTGGTCATGTACTGAAATCCCATAACGGGGAAACCATAAATAAACATATACTTCACCTCAATATCGGTAAAAACTGTAGCTTATCACATCTGCGACTTTATATAGTCCGCTATCATGTATACTGCGTAAAATACCCATATTATCCATGATATCGCCCACAGTCCCGTGAATATGCTGAAAAGCAGGTATATTGCCGCAGTGGCTAGAGTGATGAAAAGCTTCTTCATTTACTTTTTCAGTCCCATTGAGAGAATTCTTCCTGCGAAGTCATTGAAGTTCTGAGTCTGGAGAATGATCTTTCCGGGACCTGTAAGACGTGTGAGGAAGAGTCCCTCGCCGCCGAGGAATATATTTCCAAGTCCCTTTACAGTTTCTATCTCATAGTTTACGGTAGGTTCAAAGGCAACTACATTACCTGTATCGACTTTGAGTACTTCACCCGGATTGAGGTAACGCTCGACCTTGTCGCCGTCAACTTCGAGGAAAGCCATGCCTTGACCGAAGAGGTGCTGGAGGATAAATCCTTCACCGCCGAAAAGTCCTGACATGAATTTCTTTGTGAAAACAGCCTTGAGGTCTACTGTCTGCTCAGCGCAGAGGAAAGCACCCTTCTGACATATAAGTCCACCCTGAGAGATATTTATGGGAACTACTGAACCAGGTACTGTTGAGCCGAATGCTACCTTAGCTCCCGAGACTTCTGCTGTGTAGTTTGCCATGAAAATTGATTCGCCTGTGAATATTCTTCCCAGACTTCTTCCGAGACCGCCCCTTGCATTAGTTGACATCTTGATACCCTGGGTCTGCCATATCATGCCGCCTGACTGGGTATACATTGATTCTCCCTGATTGAGTTCACATTCAACTGCCGGAACAGTTTCGCCAATAATAGTATATCTCATGCTGATATACCTCCCTATATTATATTTTACGGCTGCGAGCCGTAATAAGCTTAATTATCTGCTATCCTGCAAAGGTTAGCCTCACCCGAGCTAAGGTGCTTTTCCTCGCCCGAGGGCAGCCTTACTATAAGATTTGCATTGTCGTCTATGCCGATAGCTTCACCTGATATCTTTTCTCTGCCTATATTTGCAGTTACTGCGTGACCTGTAAGGTATTCGCGCCGTCTGTAATCGTGGAGAAAGCTCCTGTCAACTATTTTGCCGAGGTAGTATTCAAGTGAGTTGAGCACCTCAGCACAGAGCCTGTTCCTGTTGACGATGACACCTGTTTCGTCCTGTATGGAAGTAACGGTCTTGCTAAGTTCTTCGCCGAATATTTCCTTTGCACTTCGTACATTTATGCCAATGCCGATAACTGCACAGTCAAGAGTACGCATTTCCAGACCGAAAGAAGCTTCGGTAAGGATACCGCATATCTTTTTACCGTTCATGTACAGGTCGTTTACCCATTTTATATTTACAGGACTGCCGCACAGCTTTTCAACAGCTTCGGCAGCTGCACAGGCTGCGGCGGCGGTTATCATAGGAGCATATTCGAGGCTGAATTCGGGTCTTATGAGGGTGCTCATGTAAAGTCCCACACCTGACGGTGATACGAAAGACCTGCCTATCCTGCCTTTTCCTGCGGTCTGTCTGTCTGCGATTATGGTAGTGCCGTTTGGTACGGCATTTGAATCCAGTTCCTTGGCAGTATTGTTTGTGGACTCGACTTCTTTAAATATCTGAATATTTCGTCCCATTTCCTTGGTGCGCAGGAAAGGAGTTATGAGGTCTGCTGAAAGGCGATTATTATCTTCGTTGAGTCTGTAGCCTTTTGAAGTTACCGAGCTTATGGAGTAGCCCTCTGCTTCAAGGGATTTTACGGCTTTCCAAACAGCATTTCGGCTGACACCGAGCTTATCCGCAAGAGCTGCACCTGATATATATTTTCCGTCTGAGTTTGCGAGAGTTGCAAGCAATTCGGATTTGACGTTCATGATAATGTTCCTTTCAGAGATCGTTTATATACTATGAATGAATTATGGGAAATTTTGTAATACAGCCGTTAGCCTGTATAGCCTTTAGCCCTTAGCCGTTAGCCTAATGTGTCGCCTTCGGCTAATGCCTAACGGCTAACGGCTGATATAATACTTCCCTCATTAATTCGATATTAATGATAATATTGTACCATAAAAAAATGAACAATTCAACATATAAGACTTTTTTGAGTATAAAATGCAGAATAAAGGCGATAAAAAGCCTGATACAAAACAAAAAAGGACGTTTTTCACGTCCTTTCGGTGATATAATTTTATGTATGCCGAGGGTTCAGTCGTCGATTATAGACGGAGCAGGAGCATTTTCCTTTGCTTCTTTTTCAGCCCTGCGCTGTCGGCGGTACTGCTTCATATCGTAGGAAAAAAACTGTATCATTGCAATAGCAACGGTCAAAGCCACAGGTATGATGCAGGGGAGCACTCTTGACTTATACATACTGCTAATGGGCTGGAGCGTGTATTTGTTCGTCCAGCCGCATCTGTCTGCGTGGGATATGAGTTTATGCAGCATGACCATGCATAATATAAAGCCCCCCGATGAAAATATAAGAGATAAGATATTTGCGGCGTTTTTTCTGAAAATACAAAGGACAGTGCCCGATGTCATAAGAACTGCGGAAAGGATAAGGAAAAAGCCCGTTACAGCCATTCCGCTGCCGTAGCTGTTTCGGTTATAAATAAGACCTGCACCTGACAGCATTGTCATAGCACAGGAAAAGATCAGAGCAAGCAGCAACACTATGACCTTTGCAGCGGTCATAAGAGGTGATTTCTCCGAATTAAGATTTTTCAATTTTTTTTGGCTCATATTGACTCCGTAAGCAGATTTCAACAGTGTGGAATTCTCATTAATAAAAAAGCTGTGCAGAAATATAATAAATATGTTCCCTCGGGAACATGAAAGGAAAAAACAAATGTTATTTAAAAGAAAGATCATAAAAACAGCTGCGGCATTATTATCTGCGGCTTTTATAGGATTATTCGGAACTGCGGGATATTATTCCTCGCAGCTGCCCGATGTTATCACAGCTGATACAAATTCAGAAATAAAAATAGCGGGATTTCCCGAGCTTAGCTGTGTAAGTGTGCCTGATAATGCAGTACCCGCAGCAGGAAGCTGTGCGAGTACAGAACAGGTAACATTTTCGCTTTTCGGTGTAATTCCCGTTAAAAATGTTGAAGTAAACAAAGCTGAAGCCCCTGTTTTCGCCGTAGGAGGCAGACCCTTCGGCATTAAGCTCCTTATGGAAGGCGTTATGGTAACAGGGCTCGGCGATGTTGAAGATGAGAAAGGGTGTTTGATGTGTCCTGCAAAGGAAGCAGGTATACGCAAAGGCGATGTGATACGTCTTGCGGACGGCAATGCTCTTACGTCAAACGATCAGCTTCAGGAGATCATAGCATCATCGAAAGGAAAAGATATCGAACTCTCCGTTGACCGTGACGGAAATATTTTTACCGTATCCTTGCAGCCTGTAAAGTCACGCAGGAGCGGAAGCTGGAAAGGCGGTATGTGGGTACGCGACAGCATTGCAGGCATCGGTACCATGACGTTCTTTAATAAGGATACGGGCAGCTTTGTCGGACTTGGGCACCCCATATGCGATTCCGACACAGGCGGCATAGTTCCCGTTCACAGCGGCGAGGCTGTACCTGTAGACATTACTGAGGTACGCCGCGGCGCAAGAGGTATACCGGGTGAGCTTCGCGGAAAATTCTGCGGCGGGAGCAGTTTCGGCGTACTTGACCGCAACAAAATGAGCGGCATATACGGCAGATTATCCGAAAATACTCTTGCAGAGTTTTCCGATGACGCAGAAGAATTCAAAATGGCATACCGACAGGAAGTGACCGTCGGACCTGCTGAAATATACACGACCATAGCAGGTCAGGCTCCCGAAAAATATGCTGCTGAGATAGTCAGCGTAGACTACGGCAGCGTGGGAACGTCAAAAAATATGGTGATACGCATAACTGATGACAGGCTTATTGAAGCCGTGGGCGGCATAGTGCAGGGCATGAGCGGAAGTCCCATAATTCAGAACGGTAAGCTTGTGGGAGCAGTCACTCATGTTTTTGTAGCCGATCCAACTCAGGGTTATGGCATATTTGCTGAGACTATGGCAGAAGATCTTTGATAATTTAAAAAGATAACAAAAGTGGGCGTTACAACTGTAACGCCCTAAGTTTTGGCATGATTATCTGTTTTCTTCGCTGAAACCACTGTCAACGAGCTCGATGAGAGCATCAACAGCAGCCTTCTCGTCTGCACCGTCAGCGATAACCTTTACGTTTGTACCGCCTACGATACCGAGTGAAAGAATTCCGAGTAAGCTCTTAGCATTTACTCTTCTCTCTTCTTTCTCGATCCAGATTGATGACTTGAACTCGTTAGCCTTCTGAATAAAGAAGGTTGCCGGTCTTGCGTGAAGTCCAACCTGATTCTTTACCATTACTTCTCTGACAAACATATACAACTCTCCTATTCTCTGTAGTTACAGCCCCTCTCATTATAACAGGACTGTGTTGCTGTTTGCAAATTTGTTTCACTTGCTGATATCATTATACAATCATTTTTTTTGAGTGTCAACGGATTTTTGAGTTAAAGAACCAAGATTTCATTAAATTCTACATTTAGATTAAATGTGAATAAAAAATTATCAACCTGCTTGTTGATTATCACTACAAAAAAATGTTGACATTAATTGTTGAAGTTGCATATGATTTGACACCAGAATATGGTTATTTCTTCTAAACGGAAAAAGCTTTTTTTGATATACAGCCAGTTGATATGCGGACAGAGCTTATACAGGTCTGTGAAGTCCACAGCAAGAATTGGTCAGTCGTTTTGAGCTTTATATTTAGCTAAAAGATCAGGACGACGTTCAGCAGTTATTTTCAGACTCTGCTCATGTCTCCATGTTTCGATGTTCTTGTGATGACCTGTCAGAAGTACGGGCGGAACAGCCTCGCCCTCCCAGACTTCGGGGCGCGTATACTGCGGATATTCAAGGAGTCCGCTGTATATGCTCTCATCGGTGAAGCATACCTCATCGGAGAGGACTCCGTCGCACATACGCGCAACTGCGTCAGCTACCACCATTGCAGGAATTTCGCCTCCTGTGAGTACATAGTCGCCGATAGAAATTTCCTCATCGACGATTTTGTCCAGTACGCGCTGATCTACACCCTCATAGTGACCGCAGAGAATAAGGATATTGTCCATTTTTGAAAGCTCCACGGCTTTTTGCTGGTCGAAAATCTTACCCTTTGGGGACATATATATAGTATGTGGCTTTTCGCCCAGTTCCTCGCATACAGCCTTGTAGCAGTTGTATATTGGTTCGCACTGCATTACCATTCCCATGCCGCCGCCGTAAGGAGTATCATCGACTCTACGGTGCTTATCCTGAGTATATTCACGTATCTGTCGGCAGTGGAGACTGAGTTTTCCTGCTTTTCTTGCCCTGCCAACGATACTTTCACCCAGTACGGCTTCGCACATTTCGGGGAATAATGTAGCTATTTCGATATGCATTGTTTTTCTCCTTTTATGATTTGAGACCGCGTAAAACTGCGGTCTCGGGATTATTATGTAAGTTTTATGCTCTCGGCTATTGCCAGTATCTCATCAAGTTCAGTGAAGCTGATAATTATGATATAGCGTGTTTTTTTGTCCTTTTCGGGATAGATGTTTGCTACAACGTATTTATCTGTATTCTTTTCATAGCCGTATTCCAGACCTTTTACAAGGTATCCGCGGTAGCCTACGCCGTCAACAGGATAGAAGCTTACGGGATAAGCTCTGTTCTTGAAGATATCTTCATTTTTCTGCTTCATTATTTTATAGAAGGTCTTGGAATTCTTGTAGTTATGTATGTCGAAATCGTCCATTGTAAGGGAAGCCATGAGCTTTACGAATTCGTACTTGCTTTCGGGAGTGGTCTTTTCAGCATCTTTGCAGTAAGCATCGAGTTCACCGTGATCTATTCCCGTCATATCGAGGAAATCTTCACTTTCATTGATACGTTCGGAGAAAATGGTGATAAAGTGGGAATGATCTTCATTTGCCCATGTGACATTGTTGTCATCACCTTTGCGCTGTGCTTCTATGTCGTTCCATGCAGTTACGCGGATATCCATAGTTTGAAAATCGGCATAGCCCTCGGAAAGCTTGGGGAGGTCTTTGGGGATCTCCTGCCATATATTATCCCTTAGTTCAAGTTCGTGAGTGCATTTGTAGTAATAAGGTATGCCGGGGAAGAAGTACGCGCAGACGCCTGCTGCGATCAGGATAAGAAGAAATAGTATGCCTAAGATTTTTTTCATAAAAATGCCTCCTTTTGGCGTAACAACGCCGTTTTTCTTTTGTTCTACAGTTTTTTTCTCTTTTTTATAGTTCTTTTTTATGCATAAGGTGTATGCCGATATGTCCAATGCCGAGTATTATTGACGCTGCAATAAGAAAGACATTGCAGGCGTAAACTCCAAGAAAGAATACCGCAAATACGGGCAGGGAAGCACCTGCCAGCGGAAATCCGCAGTAATCGGAGTACATATCCGCAAGAGTGCGGCTGCTTCGGAAATATCCCAGCCAGTAAAGCTCATACAGTATCATAAGTATGAGCGCAAGGGCAATATAGCCCACTCTCGGTGACAGGCTGAATTTGTCAAGGCGGCGGTCGATGAGCACTAATGTGCTTACCATGCCTTCACCTGCGCGTTCAAGTGTGAGGAGTGTTTTGTTCTCGCGTTTTGCGGACTCTTCATAGCCCTCGGGCTGATTTTGGCTCCATATGATATTGGGAATGAAAAGCATCAGCAGAAAAACTATGCCAACTGCGGATATGCCCCATTTCGGCAGCTGTCCGTAGCTTTTGAGTATGTTTTCACAGCTTATCAGCGACCATATGGCAAGTCCGATGAAAAGGGCTGTCATAGTGCCGAGAGCGATGATACTGCTCTTTTTCATATCAGTCGAAAAGACCGTCAAGTGGGCGGATAGTCATAACTCCGCCGTCCACATCTGTGGAAACCACCACATCTGCAATAGCAGGGACAAGATATTCTCTGTCCTCGCCCTTTATTACGTAGACATCGTTTGCACCTGTCTGCATAACATCGATTATCTTGCCGTATACGGCATCGCTGTCAGCATCACGGACTTCAAGTCCGATGAGGTCCTGAATGAAATAGGTGTCGTCGTCAAGCTCAAGGTCATCGCGGTGCATATACAGCACCTTGTTGCGGAGCTTTTCAGCAGCTTCGGGAGTGTCAATGCCCTCTATCTTGGCGATAACTGTATTTTTGAACACTCGGGAGCGTTCTATTATCACTTCCTCGTGGTTCTTTCCAATGAAAAGTCTGTCGAACTCCGCAAGAAGCTCGGCACTGTCGGTATAAGGCATTATCTTCACTTCGCCGCGTATGCCGTGGGTAGTGACTATCTTGCCTGCTTCGAGAAATTCCTTTTTCATATTTTTTCCTTTATTATTCAAGCTCGACGGAGCTTATTATCTGCTTTGCAACTGTTTCGTCGGGACATTTAATATCAACGGTATAGACTTTGTTTGCATTATCATCAGGGAATATAGTTACTACCCATACATTACCGTCGTAGCCTGCGTATATTTCCTGTCCGATATATGCATTGAAGCCAATGCCTTTTGTTTTCCACATCTTTTCCATGCCGACAGCTTCTTCCTTTGACTGCGCAAGGTCAAGGAATACATCTTTATCCTTTCCGCGGAGCTTGAGACATTTTTTAGCTGTGATACGGTCTCTGGTATAAAATACCATAGTACTGTCAAGTCCGTACTGTGGGACATCAACGCTGATCTCCTTGAAGAAATGCCTGTAATCATCTTCTTTGTACTTATAATAATTCCAAGGATCATAAAGGTCATCTTCACTGTATTCGTCACCGAGCATATCCTTGTATTCGTCCTGAAGATCTGCATACATCTTGTGGTCGATATCCAAAACGAATATTCTGTAATCTTCGCCCGATGCGTAGGAGCTTGCTTCCGTACCTTCGATAGGACTGCGTCCTTCCCAGTCGGCAGGGATACTGAATTTTACGCCTCTCAGTGTATGGCTTACATAATCGGAGGGAATATCAGTCTTTTTGAATTCGGCAACAGTTTCGTCTATATGATCGTATTTGTACTTAACTTTCAGATAAGTGGGGAGTCCCGGGAAGAATATGAATATTACCAGTGCAGCTGTGATAAGAAAACCGAGAATAGTTCCGCCGATAATGAGTGGTTTTTTCATGGTATCTCCTGTGATTTAGTGATTAGTGCATAGTGCTTAGTCCCGAGCCTTTAGCACTTAGCCGTTAGCTTGTAGGGGCGAGTTCCGCTCGCCCGTGTTCTACAAATAGTGCCGTAAGCGATGTACAAGTAATCGCTCTGATGAATGTGAGCGAGTTTACAAGCGGCAACGTTAAGCTGTGTACCAAATCTTTGATTTGGAATTCACAGCTATATGCAGAGCTGGCAAGGGGGCGCAGGCTATGCGCTTAGTTTTTCATTTCAAAGCTTTCGCCGAGAATGTCCTTGTTAGCGTCGAGGATAGGCTTTATGCACTCAGCAAGGAACTCGTCCACCTGCTGTGAGCTTCTTCCTGTGTAGTTCTCAGGCTTGAGAACGGCTTCAAGCTCTTCCTTTGTTACCATGAACATAGGATCAGCTTCGATAAGCTCGCAGAGATTGTTGTCAAGTCCGCGAACCTTAACATTTGCGCCTGCTTCCATAGAGTAGTCCATGATACGGTCGTGGAGCTCCTGACGGTTGCCGCCCTTCTTAACAGCGTCCATCATGATGTTCTCACTTGCCATGAACGGAAGCTCTGCCATAACGCGGCGGCGTATCATCTCAGGGTATACAACGATACCGTTTGTAACGTTCATCATGATATTGAGGATAGCGTCAACGCCGAGGAATGCCTCTGCTACGCTGATACGCTTGTTTGCTGAGTCGTCGAGAGTTCTCTCGAACCACTGTGTACCGGCTGTGAATGCAGGGTTGAGGCTGTCTATCATTACGTAACGTGCGAGGGAAGTTATTCTCTCACAGCGCATAGGATTACGCTTGTATGCCATTGCAGAAGAACCTATCTGCTTCTTCTCTCTTGGCTCTTCCATTTCCTTAAAGGACTGGAGGATACGCATATCGTTTGAGAACTTGCTTGCTGTCTGTGCGATATCGCTGAGAAGCTCAAGTACCTTTGAGTCAACCTTACGTGAGTAGGTCTGACCTGATACGGGAACTACTGCGTCAAAGCCCATTTCCTCAGCTATCATTTGCTCAAGCTTCTTTATCTTGTCAGTGTCGCCCTCGAAAAGCTCCATGAATGAAGCCTGTGTACCTGTTGTGCCCTTTGAGCCGAGAAGCTTTAATGTGGACATACGGTATTCAAGGTCCTGGAAGTCCATGAGGAGCTCGTTGAGCCAGAGTGTAGCTCTCTTGCCTACAGTTGTGAGCTGCGCAGGCTGGAGATGTGTGTATGCGAGGCAGGGGAGGTTCTTGTACTCGTCTGCGAACTTCGCAAGGTTGTTCATAACGTTTATGAGCTTTCTGCGAACTATTTTAAGCGCATCGCGCATGATGATAACGTCGGTATTATCGCCAACATAGCATGAAGTAGCACCGAGGTGGATTATACCAGCGGCATCGGGACAAGCCTGTCCGTATGTGAAAACGTGAGCCATAACGTCGTGGCGTGTGATCTTTTCGCGCTCTGCTGCCATTTCATAGTCTACATCGTTGATGTGCTCTTCGAGCTGCTTTACCTGTGCTTCTGTAACAGGGAGACCAAGCTTCATTTCAGCTCTTGCAAGAGCTACCCAGAGCTTTCTCCATGTAGTGAATTTTTTATCCGCAGAGAAGATATACTGCATTTCCTCACTTGCGTAACGTGTACAGAATGGGCTTTCATAGCTGTTGATATTACCGCTCATTTATAATGTTCTCCTTTAAAATTCATTTAGCGTACTGCGACAGTACATCACATTAATTATAGCATTATACTGTTGTCATGTCAATAAAAAAGGCGGCTCAAAGCCGCCTTAGTTTTGCAGAAAAAACCTTACATTTTCTGTGAAAATTTGACATTACCCGTCATATTTCGTCCATAGTTCCGCTGCTGCCCGAGTCGGTTATGCTGTCGGGAAGGACTAAATCGGACATTTCGTTTGGATTGTGTCTTTTAAGAGAGTCGATCTTCTCCTGGTAAGGATCTTTTATACCGTACTGATGCCTGTCCATTTCCTGGTCGAAGAAACGCTCATTGAAATGAGGAAAGCCGTCACAGTTCTCAAGCTTATGGTATGTCATGTTGACCTTCAGATTTATAAGAGCTGCCGTGCCGACAATGACAAATAGTACAAGATGTATCCAGAAGCATTTTGTCAGCACCTGGAAATCATGGAACAGCTTGTTCTCATACGGGCTTATGATCCACAGCAGAAACTGATTTGCTCCAAGTATAGCTATGACGAGTATAGCCATTATGTCTCTGTATCTGTAGCAGGCCTGCCATGCGCAGTAGCCGATTATTGGTACGATTATTACGGCGTCTAAAGAAGCGGCGGTGACATTTGTTATAAAGCCCATGAATATAGCCACGGGAAGATAAACGATAAGCGGTGCGAAATAGAATATCACCAGCAGTGAGCGTATCCTGTTCACACGGTTAAGGAGTGTAAGATTATGTGCAAATTCAATCGCTTTTGTATTGCGGTTGATGGAAAGTTCGGACATTGTATCATCTCCTGCCTTTATTGGATTATTCTTTCGTTAGTGTGGACGATGACGGTATTTTCGATAAGCTTGAAGCCTGCAACTGCCGCAGCTTCCATTACACCGTCGGGAAGAGTTTCATTGATATCATGCGGAGGAGTAGTTCTCTCCCTTATCTTTTTCTCCTTTTTTGAGATCATAGTCCACATGATGATATTTATTATCACGAATACCGCAGCAGCTGCTGCGATAACAAGTATTTCACCTGTTGTCATAGAGTCTGCTCCTTTGCTGTTAAAGCTCGGCGCGGAAGAGAGCGACTGTTATATTGTCGCTTTCCTCTCTGTTTTTTACAGTTTCGATAAGTTCACGCATTTTTGACTGCATATGCTTTTTTGTGGCAGTTTTATCAGCGGAAAGCTCCTCAAAAAGCTCTTTTTCCGTCAGTACATGACGAAATCCGTCCGAACATATCATATATGTCACGTCATTTTCGAGAGTTCCGAGTCTTATTTCGGGAGCGACCTCGCCTGTAACGCCTATGCACTGTACAAGGGCATTCCTTCGCGGGTCAACGAGAGCCTCTTCGGGAGTCATCTTGCCCATTTTCACAGCGCGGTTGACATAGGTATGGTCATCGGTTATCTGACTGAGCTTGTCGGATATCTTATATATTCGGCTGTCGCCTACATGGAACGTCATATACTCGGAATTTACGGCTATTATGCCTGTAGCGGTAGTACCGAGCTGTAAATTGTTGTGTGAGCCGTAATGTACCAGCAGTGCGTTCAGTCGGCGAAGTCTGCTTATTACGTTATGAGCGGCTGTCTGCCAGTCCCAGTCGGGAAGCTCAAAGGGAAACTCTGTATCGAACCATTCGGCAAAGCTTCTTACTACCTCTGCGCTTGCAAGCTCTCCACGGGAGAGACCGCCCATTCCGTCGCACACCATTACAAGTGCAGCCATACCCGTACTTGTTTTTGCGGTCTTGACGCATACGCTGTCCTGATTTATTTTTTTCGAGATACCGATATCGGTATCACAGGCTGCAATATATTTCATAATTCCCCCTTACGGCGGACATTACCCGTCTATAAAATCGAATTCTTCGTTGGAAAGCTTCAGAACATCGCCGTTTTTTATTTTTATCTCCATATTTGCAGGCACGGCAGTTCCGTTGATGTATGTTCTGTTTGTTGAGTTGTTATCTTCAATGTAGCACGAGCCGCTGCGAGTGTATATAGTTGCATGGACTCTGCTGACAGTTCTGTTTTCGGTTATGCAGAGATCTACCTTGTCCCGTTCCTTGCCTATCCTGAAAACAGGCTTGTCGATATTCACTGTAATCCCTGTGGCGCGTCTTGTGAGCTTGGGATAATTCTGCGGAGCCGATCTGATGTGCTCTGACTTTACAAGCTCGGGAAGCACGTTCTTCTTATCACTTTTAAGTGAAGGTATTATCTTAGGCTCGGGGACTTCGGGAGCAGCTGTGTGCTTGAACTCCTGTGAGCCTTTGTTGATATCGTTGATTATGGTCTGAGCCATATTATTTATATGCTGAGAAGGCTCGGGGATATGAGGCTTGCTGAACTGTGTATGCTCGGATTTTGGAGTTGTTGAAGCAGGTCTGCTGAACTGAGTATGTGCAGGCTTTGCAGTCTGAGCAGGGAACAGAGAAGGTACTTCCTTGCGGATATACTCCTTTGCTTCCGAGATAGTGAAGCCGCTTTCACGGCAGACGAAATTCATAAAGCCGTCAACGGCTGAATAGTCGCTCTGAGACTTGTACTGCGCAAAGGTGGATATCTTGCGCAGACAGTTTACGATACCGTCATTGCAGCTCTCATTGTACCACAATGGCAGATAGAAAAGATATATGTCAAGATCAGCCGTATCAACAGTTATAAAGTTTGGGTCGAGGACAATATTCTGCATATTGAAGCCGCAGGTCTCTGCTACCTTTATTATGTCCAGCAGATTTTTTATGATACAGAAGTATTCCTGCTTGTCGATACCGCTTCTTATCTTATTTATAAGTGGGATACCCTTAGCACCTGTGAATTCGAGGCGGTCTGTACCCTCTGCGAACGGAACGAGCCAGCCCTTTATGCGGTTATCGATGAAATATCTGTACTCAGGTTCGTTGAGTATTTCGTTTCCCGTAAATCTGCATTTTATACATACTTCGTCGTTTATTTCAGTAAATTTTAGCTTTGCCACATTACCGCTCCTTCCGTGGTTTTCTGCCTTTTATTATACAATATTATGCATATAAAGTCAAGATAAGTGAGCAGTTATTAGTGATTAGTGCATAGTGAGCAGTCAACAGAAATAAAAAGACCGTCCAGAAGGACGGTCTTTAATGTTTAATTACTTGCTGCTCTTAGCTTTAGCATCCATCTTATTCTTCCACCATGACCATGTTACAGGAGCAACAAAGAGTGATGAGAATGTACCTGAGATAAGACCCATCATAAGAGGTACTGAGAAGCTGAGGAGCGAATCATAGCCTGTTACAAGAACAACTATTGTGATAACGAGCATTGTGCCGATTGTTGTAATAGAAGTTCTTACAGAACGTACAAGAGACTGTGTACAGCTTACGTTGATAAGCTCGTTAAGTGAAGCCTTAGGCATAAGCTGACGGTTTTCTCTTATTCTGTCGTAGATAACGATAGTGTTGTTTATCGAATATCCGAGGATAGTGAGTATAACGGCAACGATATTTGAATCAATGTTGAAGCCGCATACTATTGTAGCTGTGAAAGCTACGAATATATCGAGGCAGAGAGCGAATATAGAGCATACACCTGCTGACCAGCCGCCGATATTTCTGAATCGGATAGCGATATAGATGATAACGATCAATGCTGCAAAAAGTACAGCTATGAAGCACTTGAGAAGAAATTCACGGCCTGATGAAGGTGTTACGTCGTTTGAATCGTATATCTCAAGTGAATTATCCTTGAACTTGTCTTTGAGAGCGTTTGTGAGCTCTTTCTGTCTTTCAACTGTAAGTCCCTGATCTGAAGTAAATGAGATAGTGACCTGCTTTCCGCCTGAGTCAAGGCTTTCACCTGTTCTTACTACAACTGATGAACCAACGATGTCCTTTACTGTGTTTCCGACTTCGTTTGTGTCTATATCACCCTGATATGTGTAAGTGATAAGTGTACCGCCCTTGAATTCGATAGCAAGGTGTATACCTCTTATTATCGCACCTGCGATAAATACAACGAGAACAGCGATAACAACGCCGAGGATAAGCTTTTTCTTTGAACAGAAATTATATACCTTTGACGGAGTAGTTACGATTTCTTTCTGAGTATTCTTCTTGCTCATTTCTCGTCACCTCCATAAAGCTTTCTGTTTCTGAAGCACTTGAACTTGGAGAGTGAAGTTACCATAAGTCTTGATGCGAATACACCGAATATGAAGTTGCAGACAACACCTGCGAGAAGTGTAAATCCGAATGAGTAAACAACACCTTCAGCTGTTGCTCCGAATGCGAAGAAGATAGTCTTGTTGAGGAGATTCGAGAGGAAACTGTCAGGAACACCGAAAGCTCCCATAAGAATTACTGCGATGATAACGTTTGTGATGTTACCGTCGAGGATAGCTGAGAATGCTCTCTTATAAGCTATCTTTATAGCAGAGTCGAGAGATTTTCCTGTTCTGAGCTCTTCCTTGATACGCTCACCTGTGATGATGTTAGCGTCAACACCCATACCTACTGCAAGTATGATACCTGCGATACCTGGGATAGTAAGTGTAGAGCCGTTCATAAATCCGAACCAGCCTGTTACAGCTGCGATAGAACCTGTTACCTGTCCGCAGAGAGCGATAACAGCTACAACGCCGGGGAGTCTGTAAAGGAATATCATATATACAGCAATTCCGATGAATGCGATGAGAGCTGCAAGAAGGATAGCGTCAAGTGAACCTTCACCCATTGTAGGTGAGATAGTTCTGAAGCTCTTTGTTTCCATTTTGAAAGGAAGAGCACCTGAGTTTATCTGGTTTGCAAGCTTTGTAGCTGACTCTTCATCGAAATTACCTGTGATCTGAGCCTTGCCTCCGGTAATAGCATCGTTTACCGAAGGAGCAGAGATAAGAGTATTATCCATCCAGATAGAGATAGGTGTTGAAGAACCTGCAAGCTCTCTTGTAGCATCAGCAAATTTTTCCGTACCTGAGTCATTAAGCGTAAGGCTTACATAGTTTTCATAGTCTTTTCCCTCTTCAAGCTGACCGTAAATTCTTTTCGCAGAAGCGATATCATCGCCTACGAGAACGATCTCACCTGACGGAACTTCGTTGCCGTTTTCATCGGTAGTTGTGTCTGTGCCCTTACGGAATGTAAGTACAGCCATTTCACCGAGCTCCTTAACGGCAGCTTCAGGATCGAAGTTTGTTTCGCCGACCTTCCATGGGAAACGTACGATAATTCTGTCGCTTTTTTCATCGCAGTATACTTCATTATCGGTGATACCGAGTGAAGCAAGTCTTGTATTGATGACCTCCTTAGCAGAAGCGAGCTGACCCTTGTCAGCGTCGAAGTCATCTGCCGGACCGAAGGTAACGTCAACACCGCCCTTGATATCAATACCAAGACGGATATCGTCAACGCCCTTGATGTAGGTCGTTCTGTTATCGCCGTATAATTTGTCTATACCAAATACCGACGTAACAGCAAAGATAGCGATAAAAGCAACGACAATGAAGAAAGTTGATTTGCCTGTCTTTTTCACAGTCATGCCTCCTAAAAATAAGCCCTTTCACGGTGTCCTGCGTGCTCACAGAAACAGCATAGGACTTTTATTTCCTGTCTCATTGACAATTACAATTATTGTACTATATTTTTATCAAAAAGTCAAGTGTATTGCCTGAAAAACTTTCCATTTCAAGAATATGCACAATTACGTTAATCAAATTTCGGAGTTATGAACAAATTAGCCATTAGCCGTTAGCTGTTAGCCTGTATGGGCTGCCTTGGGCAGTCTGTGTTCCGGTAATCGTTATGTATGACGTGATTTGTAGGGGGGCGATGCCTACATCGCCCCGTGAATATCGCATTTTTCTGACGGGCTGATGTGGACACAGCCCCTGCATGGCTAATGAAAAAATGCACCCCTGATTAGGAGTGCATTTGTCCTTATTTAAAGTGCTTCTGAGATATTTTCAGACGGTTCATAGCGCGGTTGAGCGCAGCCTGAGTCTCGTAGTATTCCTTGATGCTCTGCTTCTGTCTGAGAAGCTCCTCTGCGCGTTCTCTTGCTTCCTGAGCACGTTTGATGTCTATTTCCTCGGGAAGCTCGCAGGTCTCAGCCAGTATTATTGAAGAATCGGGCATTACCTGTATAAATCCCTCTGATATAGCAGCGTATTTCCATTCGCCGTTAACCAGATATTTAAGCTCTCCTGTGGGGAGACAGGTAACAAGCGGCTCATGTCCTGCCATAATACCGATAAGACCGTCGATAGCTGTTATGACGAGATGTTCCACCTCTCCGCTGAAGAAAAGGCGGTCAGTGGCGATTATCTCGAGGTGAAAGGTTTTAGCCATATGAAGCCGCCTCCTTTATTCCTCGTCCATCTGACGGGCTTTCATAATAACATCGTCTATAGTACCTGCCATGAGGAATGCAGCCTCGGGGTACTTATCCATATCACCGTCAATGATAGCCTTGAAGCCCTCGATAGTGTCCTTGAGCGGAACATATTTGCCCTTGAGACCTGTGAAGTTCTCGGCTACGTTGAAAGGCTGTGAAAGGAACTTCTGTATCTTTCTTGCACGGTATACTGCAAGCTTGTCGTCCTCATCGAGTTCCTCCATACCGAGGATAGCGATGATGTCCTGCAATTCCTTGTACTTCTGGAGAAGCTCCTGAGTGCGCCTTGCGACTGTATAGTGCTCCTCGCCGACAATTTCGGGTTCGAGGATACGCGAGTTTGATTCAAGAGGGTCAACGGCAGGGTAGATACCCTGCTCAACTATCTTACGTGAAAGAACAGTAGTAGCGTCAAGGTGAGCGAAAGTAACGGCAGGTGCAGGGTCAGTAAGGTCGTCCGCAGGGACATATACAGCCTGTACCGATGTGATAGAGCCGTTTTTCGTAGAAGTGATACGCTCCTGTAATTCGCCGACTTCCGTAGCAAGTGTAGGCTGATAACCAACGGCGGAAGGCATACGGCCGAGAAGAGCCGATACCTCAGAGCCTGCCTGTACGTAACGGAAGATATTGTCGATAAAGAGAAGAACGTCCTTGTGTTCGCGGTCACGGAAATACTCAGCCATAGTAAGACCTGTCTGAGCAACACGCATACGTGATCCGGGGGGCTCGTTCATCTGACCGAAAACGAGGGCCGTCTTTGAGATAACTCCCGATTCCTGCATTTCATTCCAGAGGTCGTTGCCCTCACGGGAACGCTCTCCGACACCTGTGAATATAGAGTAGCCGCCGTGCTCGGTAGCGATATTTCTGATAAGCTCCTGTATAAGAACGGTCTTACCAACACCTGCGCCTCCGAAAAGACCTATCTTACCGCCCTTAGCATAAGGGGCGATAAGGTCGATGACCTTGATACCTGTTTCGAGGACTTCTACAACAGGGCTCTGATCCTGAAATGTGGGAGCTTTACGGTGTATCTCCCATTTTTCCTCCGTCTCAACATCGCCCTTTTTGTCGATAGGCTCACCGAGAACGTTGAACATACGTCCGAGAGTCTGCTCGCCTACGGGAACTTTTATGCATGAGCCTGTAGGAGTAACTTCCATATTTTTGCTGAGTCCTTCACTGGACGCAAGCATGATACAGCGGACTACGTGGTTGCCCATGTGCTGAGCAACTTCCATAACTCGCTTTTTTCCGTCTACATCGACAGTGAGAGCGTCCTTTATCATAGGGAGCTTTCCCGTGCCGAATTCAACATCTATAACAGGTCCGATGACCTGTGTTATTCTGCCTTTTTCCATTGCTTTCTCCTCTTTAGAGAATGTTGTAGGGAACGCCACCTTGGCGTTCCGCGTTTTGCGAATAAAAAAACGTAAATTATTGTAGGGACGACCATTGGTCGTCCGCGCCTTGCGAATAAATAAACGCATTGTAGGGGACGGCGTCCTCGACGTCCCCAGATACATGATATAAGCCTGAACGGAACGCCGAGAGCGGCGTTACCTACAGCGGGCGGATAATATCCGCCCCTGCACGTCATTCACTAATAGACTGTGCTCCGCCGCAGACCTCGGTAATTTCCTGAGTGATAGCCGCCTGTCTTGCACGGTTATAGAGCAGTGAAAGGTCTTTTATCATGTCCTTTGCACTTGTAGTAGCAGCGTCCATAGCAGTCATACGGGACTGCTGTTCGCAGCAGAATGCTTCGACCATAGCACCGTATATGATGCCCTTTGCGTACTGTGGTATGAGGTAATTCATAACTTCCTCTGGAGACGGCATGAACGAAGCCTTTGGCAGCTTCTTCATAGTACCGTCGGCTGCTTTTCCGAAATGCTTTCTTTCAAAGGGGAGCAGTCTGAGAGTTTTAGGCTCCTGAAGATTTGAGCTTATCATATCCGTATAGATAAGGTATACCTCGTCAAGCTCACGCTTTTCAAACTTGTCAAGCACCAGCTCTGCCACCTCGCTTGCTCTGTAAAGAGTAGGGTTTTGCGTGGTATAGAGAAATTCACCGTCAACAGAAGCTTTTTTGTTGCTGTTGATACGACGCTGGTAGTACATTCTTCCCACCTGTCCCATAACGAACAGGTAACAGTTGTCGAGGTCAGCAGCCTCATCAAGCTTCTTATCGGTATATTTGAGTATATTATGATTGTAGCTTCCGCAGAGTCCCTTATCGGCTGTAATGACGATATATCCCTTTTTACGCTTATCCTCGGGGATATCTGCACGTCTGTCGAAGTACAGCTGACGTGTGTGCGGAGTATGCTCCAGAACGCTTTCGATAGTAGACTGGAGCTTATAGAAGTAAGGCTCTGTACATTCAAGCGACTTTCTTGCTTTTTTCAGCTTCGATGACGACATGAGGTACATAGCGTTGGTGATCTTCAATATCTGCTGTATACTTCCGATCCTTTCACGGATCTCTCTCATATTAGGCATATCACGTCACCGCCTTATTCTTCAAAAGCTGTGAGTATTCTTTCGATACGCTCTGCAAGGTCGTCTGTGAGCACCTTGTTTTCTTCTATCTCAGTGATTATATCCTGTCCGTAGCTCCTTATGTAGTTCATAAGGTCTGTGCGGTATTCTCTCAGTTCCTTGAGGGGGATACCCTTGAAAAATCCGTGCTGTGCCGCATAGAGGAGTATTACCTGCTCATAGTGTGGGAGCGGATTGTAAAGAGGCTGCTTGAGAAGCTCTGTAAGCATATGACCGTGGTCAAGAAGCTCTGTTGTGGACTGGTCAAGCTCTGATGAGAACTGTGTGAATATCTCCATTTCCTTGAACTGAGCAAGGTCGATACGGAGATTTCCCGAAGCCTTCTTCATAGCCTTTGTCTGAGCTGCACCGCCGACACGGGATACGGAAAGTCCGTAGTTGACAGCAGGACGGAGACCAGAGTTGAAAAGCTCGCTTTCGAGGAATATCTGACCGTCTGTGATAGAGATAACGTTAGTCGGGATATATGCCGAGATATCACCTGCAAGAGTCTCGATGATCGGAAGAGCGGTAAGTGAACCGCCGCCGTGCTCGTCATCGAGTCGGCTTGAACGCTCGAGAAGTCTTGAATGGAGATAGAAAACGTCACCGGGGTATGCTTCACGTCCGGGAGGACGGTGGAGCAGAAGTGACATGGCTCTGTAGGCAACGGCGTGTTTTGAAAGATCATCGTAAACGATGAGTACGTCCTTGCCCTTTGACATGAAGTATTCTGCAATAGCTGTGCCCGAATAAGGAGCTATATACTGGAAAGGTGCAGGATCGCTGGCTGATGCCGACATAACTACTGTATAATCCATAGCACCGTATTTTTTAAGGGTATTTACTATCTGTGCAACCGTTGAGGACTTCTGACCTATGGCAACATAGATACAGATAACGTCCTGACTTTTCTGATTTATGATAGTATCAACAGCGATAGAGGTCTTACCTGTCTGGCGGTCGCCGATGATAAGCTCACGCTGTCCGCGTCCGATAGGGAACATAGAGTCGATAGCAAGTATACCTGTCTGGAGAGGTACGCTTACAGGTTTACGCTCGATAACGCCGGGAGCTTCGCGCTCGATAGGGAAGTAATCCTCGGCACTTATCTGTCCGAGACCGTCAATAGGTGCGCCGAGAGCATCGACAACTCGTCCGAGAAGCTCATCGCTTACGCCGATACCTGCTCTTTTACCTGTTCTTATAACGGAAGAACCCTCCGTGAGACCGTGGTCGTCACCGAGAAGAACTACACCTACAGTTTTTTCTTCCAGGTTCTGTACGATACCTCTGATACCTGTCTCAAATTCTACAAGTTCGCCGTACATTACGGAATTCATGCCGTAAACTCTTGCGATACCGTCACCGAGACGAGTAATGAATCCTGTTTCGGTAGCTCCTGATTTTACATCAAAATCGCGGACCTCAGTTTTGAGGACGGAGATGATATCGCTCTTTGAGTCGGTCTTTACGCCTGTATTGCTCTCAACATACTCTGTAGCCTTGCTCTGAAGAGTATCCTTCATGAGTCTCAGGCTCGTACGGTAGCTCTTATCGTATTCAAGGTCGCCTGCATTGAGGATAAAGCCGCCGATGATGTCGGGGTCGTGCTTATACTCTATGTCAACGTCCTCTTTTACGAATTTGTCCATGATGAATTTGCGGAGATCAGCCTGCTGTGCCTCTGTAAGAGGAGTAACATAGCGTACTACCGCCTTTATGCTGCCCTGTCTGTCGAGGAGCAGCTCGTCATATTCATCAAGTATCTCACCAATGCGCTCAACAGCTCCGCCGTGAATGACATTGAGCATGAATTTTTGCATAGACTCAGGGAAAAGCTTGCTTATGATACCGCGCTTTTCATCGTATGTAACAAGGGGATTTGCCAGTGTGTCCGCAACATCGGGACAAGTCTCGAATACCTTTCTTGCGGCAGAGCAGTCTGTCTGAGAAACATCGAGACGGACAAGCTCTTTCAGGAACTCTCTGTCTGTGTCTTTCATTCTTTGCCCTCCTCTTCGGAAAGGAACTTATCTACAAGACGGCGGTTCTTTTCGTCGTCAACGTTTTCGCCGATGATCTTTGAAGCAGCTTCTATGGCAAGATCAGCGATCTCTGACTGTGCCTGACGGAGAACGCGCTTTCTCTCGTTTTCGATGCTCTTGTCAGCATCTGCAATGATCCTGTCTGCTTCGTCCTGTGATTTCTTTATAATGGCTGAACGCTCAGCCTCAGCGTCCTCACGCGCTTTTATGAGTATCTGGTTAGCTTCTTCCTTTGCATCGCTGATAGAGTTCTCGTACTGCTGACGGAGCTCTTCAGCCTCAGTCTTTGCCTTTTCGGCAGAGTCAAGGTTATCCTGTATAGTACGTGTGCGATCTGCTTTTATTTTATTTAAAGGTTTGAAAAGGAATATCCTGAGCAGAACGAACAGCAATACTGTATTGAATACAGCCCAGAAAATGCTCCAGAATGAAAAATCAAGCATTATTTGCCCTCCTTATGTGAATTTTGCAATGGTTTACTTGTTGCCAAGTGAAAGGATAATAAGGAGTGCTATAACGAAACCGTAGATAGCGGTAGCTTCTGCGAGGGCACAGCCCAGCAGGAGAGCAGTTCTGATATCGCCCTTAGCCTCAGGCTGACGAGCGATAGATTCAGTAGCTTTTGCGGTTGCAAGTCCTATACCAATGCCTGCGCCTGCGCCTGTAAGAACGGCAACAGCTGCGCCTAATGCGATTATTCCCATATTTATTTACCTCCGTGAAGTTGTTATCATTTTTCTTCTTCCTCTAATGCCTCTGCCATATACAGCGAGGTGAGGAACGCAAATACGTATGCCTGAAGCAGTCCGTCAAAAAGATCGAAGTATCCGCTTGCGATAACAGGCACACCGCCGGGGACACAGTGCTTGATAAGCTCCATAACTACGAATGCACCGAGAACGTTACCGAAAAGTCGCATACACAGCGACAGCGGACGTGTCACAAGGTCCAGCAGATTTATAGGGTTAAGGAAGCTTTTCAGCCATTTGACAGGACCTTTTTCGATAATGAACGAAGTCTGTACAAGTATGATAGCCATACCTGCAAGGGCAGCCGTTACATTTATGTCCTTTGTGGGCGGTACGAAGCCGAATACACCGATGATATTTGAAAAACCTATGTAAATGATGAAAGTCTCAAGTATGGGAACGTATTTCTTTCCCTTTGCCCCGAGTATTCCCGTAAAGAAGTTGTCGAGGAAGTCCATGAATGTTTCAAGTATACACTGTGAGCCTGTAGGGACTTTTTTCAGCTTTCTTGTTAATATTATGGACAGCAGTACCAGCACCGCTATTATTATCCAAGTTACCACACAGGAATCAGGAACGGGGATACCGCCGAATATAGGTATGGTGAACGCGGTGTGATTATCCAGCTGTTCCATTAGCTCTTCTGCCATGATAACACCTTCTTTCTGCGTATATTTACTGTAAAATAATAAAACGGAGACTGCAATTACACAAATCTCCGTTGATTGAGTCTTGATGAGGTAAAGATATACGTCCTATGGACTTGTAAAGCTGAGGGGCATATCTTGTCCACACTATAATATATAATATAACAAAACCGATATATTGTCAAGAGTTTGACGAAAAAAGTTACATAATCATTGGGAATGATATTATATAAAAAAGAGCAGTTTACTTTCCGTCGCCCTCTGACAGTTTTATGGCTCTGTCAAGACGTTCTATTGCACCTGAATTGAGCTTTTCCGTGAGCCTTACGCGGTCAAGTTCCTTTTTGAAGGTAGCAAGCTCGTTTGCTATTTTCCGCATAATATCTTCATTCTGTATCTGCTTATCCTCAAGTGCGCAGACTCTTTTTATCAGGTCATTTACATTTGCGGCAAGAGCCTCATTTGCGGAGTTCTGTTTTTCGCCGAATTCCGTAAGCTTTTCTCCTGCCTTGAAAGTACCAATCTTCTCGTGACCCGAAAAGGTATGCATTTTCTCCTTAGTAAGCTTAATATCAGACAATTTTTTCACTCCTTTTGAGTCTGAGATATCAGCTGCCCAGCGACAGTCCGTAGGAGCTGAGCTTCTGTCTCCAGTAATCAAGAGTATCCTTGATAGTCTGCTCCATAGTTATCTCCGCACGCCAGCCTGTATCCTCATTGATATGCGAAACATCGGGCTCGATGAGCGGTATGTCGGAAGCTCTCATACGGGCAGGATCACGTTTTACCTCTATGGGCTGGTTTGCATAGGAAAGTGCGGTATCGAGGATATACTGTATCTCAACAGCCTTTCCTCTGCCTACATTGTATACGTTTCCGCTCACGCCCTTTTCACCGAGGAGCCTGTAGGCTCTTACAACATCACGTACATCGGTAAAATCGCGCTTTGCCGAGAGATTTCCAACGCTTATGACAGGCTCTTTCATGCCCTTTTCTATCTCTGCTATCTGACGGCAGAAATCCGAGATAACGAAGATATTGCTCTGAGCAGGACCCGAGTGATTGAAAGCGCGGACCATTATTATATCCATTTTGTATGCACGGGTGTATATCTTGCCAAGCATATCCTGACAAGCCTTTGTAGCGGCATAAATATTGCCTGGATTTAGAGGCTCTGATTCAGAAAGGGGACAAGCTCCCTCGCGGATATAGCCGTATTCCTCGCCCGAGCCTATGAGGATAAGTCTTATGTCCTTCTTTTCTGCATCGCGGACAGCTTCCAGTACATTTATAGAGCCTACCACGTTTATCTCTGCGGTGAGCTGCGGACGCTTCCAGGAAACGGAAACGGAGCTCTGTGCAGCAAGGTGATATACGATATCAGGCTTGATATCGTCAAGAAGCGGCGATATATCCTCTTTTTTCAGTATGTCCAGCGTATGGACGGGACAATCTTCCTTTATTTCTTCATTTGGCAGACAAGTTGCGTGTACTTCCCAGCCTGCGGCTTTAAGCTCTCTTATGAGATAACCTCCCACAAAGCCTGCCGCACCTATTATAAGTGCTTTCATAAGTCCGCCTCCTTATATAGTTTTTATTTTAAAATGTCGTATAATTTTCCGAGTATGACTTTTTCGTTGAAATCGCTCTTTACACGCTCTGCGGCAGCTTTGCCGTATTTTTCGCGGAGCTCCTTGTCCTCGGCAAGTCTGTTTATTGCAGCTGCGAGAGCCTTTGGCGATGACGGGGGAACGGTAATTCCCGTCTGTCCATCGATACTTACGTAAGGTACTCCCGATTTAAGAGCCGTATTTATAACGGGTTTGCCGTATACCATAGCTTCGAGCTGCACTATTCCGAAAGCCTCGCTGGGTGCAACTGACGGCAGCACGAATATATCACAGTCGGCGTAAGCCTGTCTCAGTTCTTCATCGGGGAGAAATCCCAGAAAATGCACCTTTGGCTCCATATCGTGTGAGCTTACGAAGTTTCTGAGCTGGTCGCCGAGCTCGCCTGTACCTGCTATGAAAAGCTCGCAGCCTTTTACTTTTGTGAAGGCTTTGAGCAGCACATCTACCCCCTTATAATAGACCAGTCTGCCTGTGAAGAATACCTTTACACAGCTTTTGTCTGTGGCTTTTTCTGTCAGTATGCTGCGGCGCGGTACAGAGAGGTAGTCCTCGGGAGTTATACCATAGGGCAGTACTCTGCATTTATGGCTGTATTCGTTAAGATAAAGGGAATGTTTCACATGACCTTCAGTAGCCGTGAGTATGATATCCGCTCTTTTCAGCAGATAGCGCATGAAAGGCTTATAGAAAAACATGAGCTTTTTCTGCTTTACGATGTCGCTGTGCCATGATACCACAACTTTTCCCTTATAGCCCGAAAGCAGAAGTGCCGCATCGGCAAGTGGGAAAGGTACGTGTATATGCACAACATCGGCTTTTGCAGCCATTTTTCTGAAATGCCTTATAAATGAAAATGACAGCGGACACGAGAAATAAGTGCCGAGACTGCCTGTCCTCAGCAGCTCCACACCGTTCATTTTCTCTCTGATAGCCTTGCCTTTGCCGTCACGACAGACAAGAGCCTTTACGCTTACACCGTCAAGCTTGCCAAGTTCCTCGGAATACTGCCTGATAAGTGTCTCTATACCGCCGATATGCGGAAAATAAGCCTTGTTTACTTCAAGGATACGCAGTTTTTTACTCATTTTACAAGCTCCCTGTAGACTTCCATAAGCATTTCAGCCGAACGCTCCCAAGTGAAGCCCTTTGCTCTTTCGAGACCTTTTTCGCTAAGCTCTTTTCTCAGCTTTTCATCACTGTAGAGCCTGTAAAGTCCCTGTGCTATGCTTTTTACGGAATATGCATCGCATATCACAGCGCAGTCGCCTGTGACCTCGGGGAGTGAAGCTTCTCCCGAAGCAAGTACGGGTACTCCGCAAGCCATAGCCTCAAGGGGCGGCATACCGAATCCCTCGTAAACAGACGGGAAAACGAATGCAAGTGCGCCGCACATCAGGGGATTCATGTCCTCTGAGGGCACATATTTTGTGAAGATGATATTTTTTGTCATACCCAGCTTTTCAACACGGCTGTATATGCCGTCGTTGAGCCAGCCCTTACCGCCTGCAAGTACAAGCTTGGGAGCTTTTTCGCCCACCTTTTTTGCAAATGCAGCATAGGCGGAAATTAGTCTTTCAAGGTTCTTTCGGGGCTCGATAGTGCCTAAATAGAGGAAGTAATCGCCCTCTATCTCAAGGGACTTCTTTACCTCGGGTATGCGCTCGGGAGTCTCACAGGGGTGAAATCTTTCAAGGTCAACACCGCATGGTACTACCCTTATTTTATGTTCGTGTTGAGGAAAATACTTGATTATCTCAGTCTTTGAAAATTCCGAGTCTGTAACGATAAGGTCAGCGCGTTTCATCGAGCGTTTTAGTCCCGATACAAGCATGAAGCGTGTACGTCCGCGGACTGTCTCGGGGAAAGCCTTATAGACCATATCATGCACAGTTACCACCTTTTTGCCGTGTACAAAGGGGGGGATGATGTAGTTGAAAAAGTGAGTGATATCAGACTTTCTTCCGAAAAAGAAAGAGTAAGGTATAGGCAGGAAAGTGCTTACTGCACGATAAAGATAGCCTGAAAAGCTTGACGTATTGAGCTTTATCTGCTTCCCTGCAAACTGCTTCACACGCTTTTCACGCTCTTTATCACCGCTTGTGAAAAAGCTGTATTCGTATTTGTTTTCGGGGTGGAGCTGTGCGAGAGTCTGAGTCTGTCCAACTTCACACCAGCCTATACCCGTTATTTTATCGCTGCATATAGGTACAGCGTCGAAGGTTATTTTCAAATCAACTTCTCCACCTTTGTTTTTTATATCATACCTGAAACATGAGAGTCTAATTCTGCAATAAAGGCATCGGTCTGCCCACGGTCATAGCTGTTTGCCATCCAAAGGAAGAATTTCTCTTTTTTTAAGGGCATCTGCCTTACTTTGTCAAGCTCATCCATTGCGATTATCATATTCATGCCGTCTTTTATTTCGAGTATCAGATCATTGTAGGCAAAGATCTTTGCCTCAACGCTTTCCATGGTGTAGCCGCATCTTACGAGTTTTATTTTTGCAAAATCCGCAGCCTTATACATGAGGAGCTTCTTTTCCCAATCTCCAAGTATAAAATCGACTTTTTCGACCTCATAACCTTCTCCGTATATGGGGAGCGGTTCGGCTTTTAATTCTTCCACTCTTTTACGGACTTCGTCCTCAGTGAGTCCGCCGTATGTCAGCCCTGTGAAAAGCCTGCTGTATTCTTCGGTTCTTTCGCTGAATGAATAGATGTCATAGCCCTTATCTACTTTGAACAGTATCCTTCGATCGTCCATGTCTCTGTTTCTCCTTCGGCATTAATACTCAACTCAGAGCATGATCTTGTTGACTATTTCCTTTTCAAGCTCTGCGATATATTCATCGGTCTGAGGAACAGAAAAGCCCGAGCACGGCAGAAAAAGGCATTTTGCCTTTCTCATTGGCATATGCCTTATTTTCAGAAGTTCCGCATTTATTGCAGCATCTGAAAGGTTAGCTTCATCTATTGCTAAGATCAGGCTGTTGTATGCGTCTATTTTAGCAAGTACATCTTTTTTATCATATCCGCCGAATGCGGAATCCAAATAATTTCCCATAATAACGCTCCTTTCAGAAAGCGTTGTAATTTTATTTGAATGCTTTTGCTATACCCTTTTCAAGGTCTGCGATGTAGGCATCGGTATCCTCTATGGAGAAGCCTATCTTGCCGAATAACCCGCCCTTTTCCTTGGAAAGCGGCTGCTGGTGGATAAGCTCCAGCTCAGCCTTTGCCTTATCAAGGGGCAGACCGTTCTGCATTGCGGTTATAAGAATGTTGTAAGCGTCAAGTTTTTCGATGAAAGACTGCTTGTTGTAGCCGCCTTTCTGGTCTCTTATAATATCAAGTTCCATATTAGTATTTACTCCCTTATCATATTTACAGCCAACCGAGCCCCCTATTAAAAGCCATATTATATGACTTTCCGGTCAGTTGTTATTTTGTGTGGTTTGTTTTGCGGTGTGTATTGCTAAAAGGAAAATGCTATGCAAGTATAATTATTATTTGCCTTTAAGAGCATCCATTAACTGTGCATCGAGCTCTTCTATGAGTCTGTCGACCTGTTCAACTGAATAGCCGTATTTGCTGAAAAATCCGCCTTTAACTCTTTTGAGAGGAAGCTGCCTGAGCCTTTCGATATGAGGCATCATTTTTGCGGCGATAGTTTTCGGATCTTTTGCGAAATCTACGAGCATATCATATGCTTGCAGCTTTGTTAAAGCCGAATTCTCGGTATAGCCTCCCTCTTCTTTTTCAAGCGGCTCTTTTATATGAGTGAAACGGTTCATATCAGCCGAGTATTTCTTTGACCTTAATCTCGTTCTGAACAAGCTCAAGATCGTTCTTTACCATTCTTTCAACAAGCTCTGAGAAGTTTATTTCACGCTTCCAGCCGAGAGTTTTTTCAGCCTTTGAAGGATCGCCGAGAAGTATATCAACCTCAGCAGGGCGGAAGAACTTCTTGTTTACCTTTACGATAGTCTTGCCGTTTGCCTTGTTTATACCTATCTCGTCAACTCCGCTGCCCTGCCATTCAACGTCTATGCCGACGTGTTTGAATGCAGTCTCAACGAACTCACGGACAGTTCTTGTCTCGTTTGTAGCGATAACATAGTCGTCTGGCTTGTCCTGCTGGAGCATGAGCCACATAGCGCGTACATAGTCCTTTGAGTGACCCCAGTCACGCTTAGAGTCCATGTTTCCGAGCTCCATGTACTCCTGTACGCCCAGCTTGATACGTGCAGCAGCGTCTGTGATCTTACGTGTAACGAACTCGATACCGCGACGCTCTGACTCGTGGTTGAAAAGGATACCAGAGCAAGCGAAAAGACCGTAGCTCTCGCGGTAGTTCTTTGTGATCCAGTGACCGTAGAGCTTAGCTACGCCGTATGGGCTTCTTGGATAGAAAGGAGTTGTCTCCTTCTGAGGAGTCTCCTGTACAAGACCGAACATTTCGGAAGTAGAAGCCTGATAGAAGCGAGCTTCGGGCTTTACTATACGGATAGCCTCAAGCATATTTGTAACGCCGAGAGCGTCAATGTCAGCAGTTCCGAGAGGAGTGTCCCAGCTTGTAGCCACGAAAGACTGTGCAGCAAGGTTGTATACCTCGTCAGCCTGTGAAATTCTCATAGCTGATATAAGTGAAACAGGGTCTGTCATATCTGCGTAGATAAGGTTCACCTTGTCCTTGAGATGAGCGATATTGCCGTAGTCAACGGTAGCCTTTCTTCTCCAGATACCGTAAACGTTGTATCCCTTTTCGAGAAGGAGCTCTGCAAGGTAAGAGCCGTCCTGACCTGTAATACCTGTAATAAGTGCGTTCTTCATATATATTATCTCCTTATAATTGATTCATAATTAAGAATTCATAATGCATAATTGCGGTGTCGGCTCACGCCGACAGATATAAAAAGCGTTATAAGCATTATGAATTATACCAGTTCTGTTCTTTCCTGCTCTTTGAGCTGAGCGATGACCTTTTTAACGTCCTGTGTATTGTTCTTTGAGCATACAAGGAGCACATCGTCCGTATCAACGATGATAAGATCTCTTGTACCTACAGCAGCAACAAGGCGTTTTCCGCCGCATACAGTTGTACGCTTTGAATCTATAGTGATAACATCGCCGTCGATGTAGTTGTTGTCGTCATCTGTCTCGTTGATACGCTCAACAGCCAGCCAGCTTCCAACGTCGTCCCAGCCGAAGCTGCCGGGGATAGTGTAGATATGCTTTGCTTTCTCCATGATACCGAAGTCTACCGACTCGCTTCTGAAAGCTGTGAATTCCTTTACGAGAGTCTCATTGAACTGCGGAGTTCCGTAAGCCTGTCCTATGCGGACTGCACCCTCATAGATATCGGGCATGAGATTCTGCATATTCAGCATTATGGAAGAGAGTTTCCACACGAACATACCACTGTTCCAGAGGTACTTGCCAGACGCAAGGTACTCCTTTGCTTTTGCAAGGTCGGGCTTTTCAACAAAACGCTCAACAGCGTATACATCGCCCTTTTCCTCGCCGAAATTGATATAGCCGTAGCCTGTCTCGGGATATTCGGGAGTAATACCGATAGTAACGAGACGCTTGCCTTTTTCGGCAGCCTTGATAGCCTTTTTAAGTGTATTTATATAAATATCCTCATAGCCGATAAGGTGGTCTGAAGGGAGCACCAGCATTACAGCATCTTCATACTTTCTGTTTATTACAGCTGCTGCAAAAGCGATACACGGAGCAGTGTTCCTTGCGCATGGCTCGGCAAGGATATTCCCTCTCGGGATATTTGGGAGCTGCTCATTCACAAGGTCGATATAAGCTGCATTGGTAACGATATAGATATCCTCAGCCTCAACTATTGGTGCGAGTCTTTTTACAGTTTTCTGTATCATGGTCTCGCCGTCCCTTGTAAGCGAGAGGAACTGCTTGGGACAAGCATTGCGGCTCTTTGGCCAGAAGCGTTCGCCTCGTCCGCCAGCCATGATAACTGTGGTGGTTTTCATTTTGTATCCTCCTTTTGGTTCATGTTCTTCGGAATGAGAAGTCCTTCGGCAGTTTCTGCGTTATTCTTAGGTGGGAAGAACATTGTCTTTATTGTCATAAGAATTATCTGAAGGTCAAGACGTATTGAGTAGTTTTCAATGTACATCAGATCCATTTTCAGCTTGTCATAGGGAGTTGTATCATATGCACCTGTAACCTGTGCATAGCCCGTAAGACCTGCTTTGACCTTGAGTCTGAAGCCGAATTCGGGCATTTCCTTTTTGTATTCCTCTGTGAGCTCGGGACGCTCGGGGCGCGGACCTACTACGGACATATCTCCTTTGAGTATGTTGAGAAGCTGCGGGAACTCGTCCACACGGAATTTCCTCAGTATCTTTCCAACGGGAGTTATACGGTCGTCCTCTTCGGAAGCAAGGCGTGCCTTGCCGTCTTTTTCAGCGTCAACTATCATGCTGCGGAATTTATACACATAGAATTCCTTTCCGTTGAGGGTAAGACGCTTCTGCTTGTAGAATACAGGACCTCTGTCGTAGAGCTTTACAGCGATCGCCGATATGAGCATGAAGGGAGCGGCAGGAATGAGGGCGATAAGCGAGAATACTATGTCAAATATGCGCTTTACCAGCTGCTGCTCGAAATCAAGACCGTAATTGCGGCAGAGCATGAGAGGAGTATCGAACAGACGTATATCGTCTGCTCCTCTTATTATAATATCCGATATTTTCGGTGCGATATACGCACGTTTTGAGTGCTCGAAGCAGAATTTGAGGTAGTCATTACGCTGCTCGGCAGGGATATCGCAGACGATAGCACCCTCGTACTTCATAATGAGCTCTTTCACCTTGTCCTCGGGCTCGTTTATGCTTATGGACTCGCATATCATGTACTTGTCCACTCGCTGGCTCATTTTCAGTACCAGTGATGCAGCCTGATGACTGCCGTAGATGATGACCAGCTTTCTCGGCGGATACATCATGAAGTAGACCTTTCCTGCCAGAAGCGTCCATATGGCTATGGCGCCGAGATCGACACCTGTCATATACACCACAGGCGTAACGGGCATGAAATGTCGTCCTATAAGGCTGATGACGAAATACGACACCACGTTCACACATATCATGGATATCATCTGGGAGTAAAGCATATCGGTCTTTTTGAGGTAGCCCAGCTTGAAGCCGCCGTAGGCTCTGAAAAACAGCCATACCAGCAGGCAGTATATAGCGATGAGCACCCAGTTTCCTCGCCTGTAGTAAGGCAGGACGATCTGCTCGCTGTAGTTCCTGTACCATACAAAGGCGAAAATGCCTGTAAGTATGCCAAGCAGGAGCATAGCAGAAATGAAAGTAACAAATCTTTTATATAGATCTCTGTTTTTGTTCATAATCCTTTATCCATCGGTTCGCGGACACAAGTCTCCTTCGGGTTTGTTTTTTATATTTCTCGTGTTATGCTGTATCAAACAACACAAAATCATTATATCAAATCGTCAGAGCTATGTCAATACGAATTGACGGAAATGGCAAAAAACGACCGCTTTTTATTGCTATTTGCACAAAAGGTTCAGCTCACGGATATAGTACATTCAGGATAGTAATGAGCGATGATATCGCGCCAGCTTTTGCCCTCCTCAGCCATAGCATTCGCACCGTACTGGCTCATTCCCACACCGTGTCCGTAGCCCTTGGTGGTTATTACGGCGGTATCGCCCTCGATACGCACATCAAAGCTTGCGGAGCGCAGACCGAGTGCAAGCCTTATATCGTTTCCTGTTGCGGACTTTCCGCCCACATCGGCTGACAGGACAGTCCCTGCGTCTGATGCGGTATGTATCTTTATCCATTCCGACATATCCTCGCCGAGAGATATGCCGTAAAAGGCTGCTTCAAGGGCAGCTTTCAGCTCACTCTGTGAAAACTTCTTTTCCTCACGGAATTTCGGTGCGGTAAGATCTGAGCGGCTGTCAACTTCCACGAGGTAATCCACGGGAGTTCCCCATACGTTTTCCGCACTTTCCGTATAGCCTGCGGACATGGAGTGGAAAGCGGCTATGATAGGCGCGTCATCGTATGTGATTATGTATGGCAGGACTTCATCGACGGCGGCGGATATTTTGCCGTAGCTCTCCTCAAACCTTTCACCGAACCGTTCACGCGCCTGTTCTTTTGTGAAGAAACCCTGATATACTGCGGTATCATTGGAAAAATCAGCACCGCCGAGCTCTGGAGTAGGCGAAGCCTTTTCGCGCAGCCGCTGCCTTTCGGCGTAGGTGTGAGCGGCTACAGCCTGAGCTTTGAGGGCTTCATCACAGAAAGATGCAGGCATTTCCGCACAGACAGCTCCGATAACATAGTCGCGGACGGGTACTTCAAACACCTTTCCGCTTTCGGTGTCAAGCACCTTGTACGGCTCATCTGAGCATATAGCCTTTTTTGTACTTTTATCCCCGGAAAAGTCGGCTTCATTCGGCTGTATCTGTCCTGTGTCTTTCGCAGAGACATTCTTTCCGTAAAAGCAGGCAGGGAATACGGGGATAAGAGTTACGGCAGCTGTTAAAAGCAGTGCGGCGGCAAGATATTTTTTCATAAGCTTCTCCTTTGGTCACAGTGTATAAGAACGTTTGTTTTGAACAGCGGTTTATATACGAAATAACATTTGACATTAAACAGAATATGGTGTATAATTAATAATGAATATGTTTTAGGAGTGTGATCATAATGCCTTCATTCATTTCAGGGGCTAATATTACAGATTTATGCGGCAGACTTGCTGATAATACCGCTATAGATCCAAAACTTTATGAAAAATATCATGTTAAGAGAGGACTCCGCAACAGTGACGGCACAGGTGTAATGGCGGGAATAACCAATATCTGCAACGTTCACGGTTATGTTATGAATGAGGGAGAAAGAGAGCCTATCCCCGGACAGCTCATCTACAGAGGATATAATATCAACGATCTCGTTGCCAATGTTGAAGAGGACGACCGCTACGGATATGAGGAGACAGCTTTCCTTCTGCTTTTCGGTCATCTCCCTAATGCAAAGGAACTGAAAACTTTCAGTTCATATATTTCAGTAAAAAGAGACCTCCCCAACGGCTTCGTTGAGGATATGATACTCAAAGCACCGTCAAAGAATATCATGAACAAGCTGGCACGTTCCGTACTGGCTCTGTATTCCTACGATGACGAGTGCGAGAACAAGGGACTCGAAAACGAGATGCGCACTGCTGTGAGCCTTATCGCAAAGCTCCCTGTTATCATGGCTAACGCTTATCAGGTAAAGCGCAGGGTATTCGATAACCAGAGCATGATAATGCACCCTATCAACTATGAGGAAAACACAGCTCAGTGTATACTTTCGCTTCTCCGTCCCGACAGACAGTACACAAAGGACGAGGCACAGATGCTTGACCGTCTGCTCATGTTACAGGCAGAGCACGGCGGCGGAAACAACTCCACATTTACCTGCCGCGTACTTACTTCTTCGGGTACTGATCCTTATTCTGCTTATTCATCAGCTATATGCTCACTGAAAGGACCACGCCACGGCGGTGCTAACCTTCAGGTTATAAATATGCTTGACAATTTCAAGGCAAATATCAAGAACTGGGAAGACGAGGGCGAAGTTGCTGATTATATGCGCAAGACCATACGCAAGGAGACAAACGACCACTCAGGTCTTATCTACGGTATGGGTCATGCTGTATATACAATCTCCGATCCCCGTGCAGTTATACTCAAGAAGAAGGCTTTCGAGCTTGCAAAGGGCAAAGAGATCGAGGCTGAATTCAGACTTCTCGAAACTATCGAACGTCTTACACCTGAGGTATTCCTCGAAATGAAGGGCAATACAAAGACCATGTGTGCAAACGTTGATATGTACTCGGGTCTCGTTTACAGAATGCTCGGTATCCCTGATGAGCTTTTCACTCCGCTTTTCGCTATTGCGCGTATGGCGGGCTGGGCAGCTCACCGCATGGAAGAGATACTTACAGGCGGAAGGATCATCCGTCCTGCTTACAAGGCTATCGCAAAGGAAAAGGAATACATAAAGCTCGAAGAGCGTGAATGATCTTGAATTATGAAAAAAACATCATTGCTTCTGACAGCTGTGCTTACAGCGTCAGGGCTAAGCAGCTGTACCTTTGGTGCGAGCATAGATACACTTATGGCTCCGCCGAAGCTCAGTGTTGAGCAGGAGCAGATATATTCTGCACTGACCACTGCGCACGGTACGGCGATAAGTCTTAAATATCCGAAAACAGGAAAATATCTTTCCGCTTTCATAGTCGAGGATATTGACGGTGACGGCGGCAATGAAGCACTGGTTTTCTATGAGAGAAAAGACCATGCAGCCGATGAAAATCCGCTGCGTATAAACATACTTGATAAGAAAAACGGCGAATGGAGCTCGGTATGGGACGATGCTGCGGAAGGCAGCGAGATAGAAAAGGTCATCATCTCAAAGCTTGGTTCAAACGACCGCATAAACCTTATCATAGGCACAAGCATGATAAACCGTTCTGAAAAGAACGTATCCATATACAACTACGCCGACGGCAAGCTCACCGAGCCTCCTACGTTTTCGGCTTCATATTCGTTCATTGATGTGCAGGATCTTGACATGGATAATGAATATGAGTTTCTGAGGCTGGCAAAGTCAGTCAATGAGGCTCCTGCATTTGCTGAGGTATATGAGCTCGACGATAAAGGCAAGTACCTCAAGACGATACTTGAACTCAGCGGAAAGTTCAGTGAGTTTGAAAACATAAGCTACGGCAAGGTCGGCGATTCTGAAATGGGTATATATATCGATGCTTTATCGGGAGCCGGCTCAATTCAGACCGATGTTCTGTACATGAAGGACGGCATACTGAAAAAGATCTTTGAAAATTCCGAGCAGTCAGAGTCTACTGTACGTCCCGCAGGCTGTACCTGCTTCGATGTTGACGGTGACGGCAGCCTTGAGATACCTAAACAGATCATAGCTCCGAGCTATGAGGCTTCTGCCGTGGGAGAACAGCTCAAACTGACCGAATGGAAGCACATAAACAGTAATTATGAGCTTGAACAGCAGTATACATCTTATTACAGTCTCAATGACGGATATATCTTCGTTTTCCCCGAAAGGTGGAAAGATAAGGTAACTGTAAAGCGAGACGTAGTCAATGATGAGATAGTTTTCTGCGCTTATGATGAAGAAGGTATGGGCAGGGAGCTTCTGCGTATTTTCTGTGCGGAGGATCAGCCTTCCCGTGAGGATCGCATCTCGGGCGGATATATGCTCATGCATTCAAAGGGAGATTCATCGTGTCTCGCGTGTATCCCTGCAAATTCCGGTACAGACGATGACGGTCTCGGTCTGACACCTGCGGAGGCAGCTATCGGTTTCAGATTCAGAGATTGATATATACTTACTCGTTCAAAGGAGTGAAAACAGATGAAACGTATACTTATATGCGAAGACGAGGATACTATCCGCGAATTCGTTGTAATAAATCTTAAACGTGCAGGATATGATGTAGTCGATGTGAACTGCGGAGAAGCTGCCCTCAAGACCTTTGAGGCTGAACACGGCAACTTCGATATCGTCCTGCTGGATATTATGATGCCCGGTATAGACGGTTTTACGGTCTGCAAGAAGATACGTGAGAAAAGCTCGACTATCGGTATCATAATGCTTACCGCAAGAACTCAGGAAATGGACAAGGTCAGCGGACTTATGATAGGTGCTGATGATTATATAACAAAGCCGTTTTCACCTTCCGAGCTTACTGCCCGCGTTGATGCAATATACAGGCGTGTGTGCATGAGCTTTATCAAGAATGAAAAACAGTCTGTCATAGAAAGCGGACCTTTCGTGCTCAATCTCAAGAGCCGTACAGTCACAAAGGACGGAGCTCCCATAGAGCTTACACAGGTAGAGTATCAGATACTCGAATTCTTTATGAACAACAAGAATACCGCTCTCGACCGCGCAAGCATACTCAACCATATCTGGGGCGAGAGCTATTACGGCGATGATAAGATCGTCGATGTAAATATCAGACGTATACGCATGAAAATAGAGGAAGAACCGTCAAGCCCGAAATACATCATAACTATATGGGGCTATGGATACAAGTGGAATGATATTCAGTAATGGCTAAAAAGAGTATCACAAAGCGGTGGATATTCAACAACCTGGGTGTTGTTGTGCTCGCGCTTCTTGTAATAGAAATGGCTATAGTCTATGCGATACAGAATTACTTCTACAGCTCTGCAAAGCAGTATATCGTCTCAAAGCTGAATGCTGTCACAAGTATCCTGAGTATGCATTCTCAGGACAGCTCAACGAATTTCTCATCTGAAATGAGAAATATGCTTGAAACATTCAACGAAAAAGACAAGATAGAGCTTATGGCAGTAAACTCAAAGGGAAGAGTTGTGCTTACCTCGTCGGGATTTTCTCCCGATGCGGATGATGTTATGCCTGATTACGTAAAAGCTATGGAATCGGGCGAAGGCTCTCATGTTTACAAGATAGGCGGCGGAGAAAAGGTCCTGGCAGTATCACAGTCCATATCTTCAATGAGCAGTGAATACAGCGCAGTAAGAATGGTAACATCTCTTACGGACATAGACGATACCATAAAGAACTATACAGCTGCGGTAACTGTAGTATGTATAACGATTATCCTGATAATAATTATAACGGGTCTGTATTTTGCAGGCTCTATCGTAAGACCTATCAGGCAGATAAGCGGTATCGCCCGAAAATACGCTATGGGCGATTTTACGACACGTATAGACAACGACAGCGATGACGAGATAGGCGACCTCTGTACTGCCATAAACAATATGGCTGACGAGCTTTCAACTGCCGAGGCTATGAAGAATGAGTTCATTTCTTCCGTGTCTCACGAGCTGAGAACGCCTCTTACCGCCATAAAGGGCTGGGCTGAAACGCTTATGATAGACGGCGGCGGCAGTCCCGACACTATGAAAAAGGGTGTCAAGGTCATAGTGACCGAAGCTGAACGTCTGTCGCAAATGGTTGAGGAGCTTCTTGACTTCTCACGTATGCAGAACGGACACTTCACACTTCAGAATGCAAATATGGATATCCTCGCCGAGCTTGGTGACGCTGTGCTCATATACAGCGACAAGGCAAGGCGTGAAGATAAAAAGATAATATATGACGAGCCTGAGATGCTCCCCTTCGTTTTCGGCGATAAGAACCGTATCAGGCAGGTATTCATCAATGTTATCGACAATGCTGTCAAGTATTCCTCGGCAGGTGATACAGTGACCATAAAAGCCTATGAATCGGGCGACAGTGTTATAGTATCAGTTGCGGATACAGGTCTTGGCATAAAACAGAGCGACCTTGCAAAGGTCAAGACTAAATTCTACAAGGCTAATCACACACGCCGCGGTTCGGGTATCGGTCTTGCCGTTGCCGACGAGATAATAAGTATGCACGGCGGAACACTGGATATCGACAGTGAGGGTGAGGGCAAGGGCACTAAGGTCACTATCTCACTTCCTGCGGTAAAGCCGTAAGGCACAGGCATTACTATTTTCAATAAGGTGAAAAAATGGGAAACAATACTAACTCAAATACAAAGGAAAAATTCAAATCCAAAATAGGCGGTCAGGCACTGGTCGAGGGCATAATGATGCTCGGACCAACTACAGGTGCTATGGCTTGCAGACTTCCCGACGGTACTATCGACCTTGAAACATGGGAAGAAAACAACGGAAAGAACGCTCCGTGGTACAGAAAAGTCCCCCTTGTAAGAGGCTGTACCAATTTCGTCATATCTCTCACAAAGGGCTATAAGTACATGATGAAGTCGGCTGAAAAGCAAATGGTCGATGATGAAGAGGAAGACGACAAGAAGAAGGACAAGAAAAAGGCAAAAGCCGAAAAGTCTGAGAATGTTGCAGCTGAAGCTGCCGCAGATACAGCTGCTGCTGAGGCTGCTGCCGACAAGACTGCGGAGACTTCCGAAAAAAGCGGCGAAAAAAAGGAAGAGAAGGAAAAGGACACAGTTACCGATATATTCATGTATCTGGGCATACTTATCGGTGTTGCAATGGCAATAGGACTCTTTGTGTTCCTGCCAAAGTGGCTTGTGGGACTTATCCCCTCTGTAAAGGAGCACCGCATTGTCCGCTCGCTTCTTGAGGGTATCGTAAAGATAGTGCTCTTCGTGCTTTATATGTACCTTGTTAGCCTTATGAAGGACATCAAAAGGCAGTATATGTACCACGGCGCAGAGCATAAGACAATTGCCTGCCATGAGGCTGAACTGCCTCTTACTGTGGAGAATGTCCGCAAGCAGACACGTTTCCACAAACGCTGCGGAACAAGCTTCATATTCATAGTGCTTATCGTAAGCATACTCGTTATGTGCCTTGTACCGTTTACGGTAACATGGCAGCGTATCGTTGCATCACTGATACTTCTCCCTCTTGTTGTGGGAATTTCATATGAGTGTATACGTCTTGCGGGAAATAACGATAATACCTTTACAAGGATATTATCCGCTCCGGGACTTGCTATGCAGCGCATAACCACCCGTGAGCCCGATGACAGCATGATAGAGATAGCTATTGCAGCTATGAAGCCCTGCATACCCGAGAACAAGGAGGAGGACAAGTGGTAAGCCGCGGTGAGCTTTTCGCAGAATGCCGCAGCATTATCGCACAGCGCGATGAGGACACGGCTGACTTTGATACCACTTGTATCTTTCAGGACCTGCTTGGTGATAAAACGCCCATGTTCCTGCCGAAAGATCCTGTACCTGACGAGAAAGCAGCAGAGATTCGCTCACTTGCCAAAAGACGTGCTGAGGGCTATCCCTTGCAGTATCTTCTCGGACAGTGGGAATTCTGGGGCTGCAACTTCAAAGTAGGCGAGGGCGTTCTTATACCGCGCCCCGATACGGAGACTCTTGTGGAGCAGGTGCTTGACATCTGCCGCAGGATAAAGCTGAAAGCCCCCAAGATAGCAGATCTTTGCAGCGGAAGCGGCTGTATCGCAGTTGCTCTGAAAAAAGAGCTTCCCGAAGCCGATGTTTACGCTGTTGAGCTTTCGGACGTGGCACTTGGCTATTTAAAGCAGAATACCGCTGCAAACGGCTGCGGTGATATACATATTATAAAAGGTGACGTGCTGAAAAGAGATACTGCAATGTCTCTTGCGGGACTTGATATACTTGTCAGCAATCCGCCTTATCTTACATCACAGGATATGAGCGAGCTCCAGACAGAGGTCACTCATGAGCCTGCATCTGCGCTGTTCGGCGGAGATGACGGACTGAGCTTCTACAGAGCTATGACGGAGCTGTGGAAAACGTCCGTTAAAGGCGGCGGCTTCATTGCCTATGAATTCGGCATGGGGCAGCATGATGATGTAAAAGCCATACTTGAAAAAAACGGCTTCACAGATGTGGAGCTCAGAAAAGACGGCGGCGGCATAATAAGGACAGCAGCCGCACGTAATACCATAGAAACAGACCTGATATAACGTAACGATCGGAGGAAATACCAATGGCAAAAAAGGAGCTTGCTAAAAAGCCCACTGTTGTAAGAGTTACTACAAAAGAGGATAAAAAGACTGCTCTTGAGGGAGCTCTCAAGCAGATAGAAAAGAAGTACGGTGCAGGCGCAGTTATGCGTCTCGGACAGACTAAGACGCTGAATGTTGCTGCTATACCAACAGGCTCTATGACTCTGGATATGGCACTTGGCATAGGCGGCGTTCCGAGAGGACGTATCGTTGAGATATACGGACCTGAAAGCTCAGGTAAGACCACAGTTGCACTTTCCATAGTCGCTCAGGCTCAGAAAGCAGGCGGCGAAGCTGCGTTCATCGACGTTGAACACGCTCTTGACCCTGTGTACGCAAAGGCTCTTGGTGTAAATATCGACGATCTTCTCGTATCACAGCCTGACAGCGGTGAGCAGGCACTTGAAATTGCCGAGGCTCTTATCCGTTCGGGCGCTATCGACGTTATCGTACTTGACTCTATCGCAGCTATGACTACCCGTGCCGAGATAGACGGCGAAATGGGTGATCTCCATGTGGGACAGCTTGCAAGACTTATGTCACAGGCTATGAGAAAGCTCACAGCAGCTATCTCAAAGTCAAACTGTGTTGCTATATTCATAAACCAGATCCGTGAAAAGATCGGTGTTATGTACGGAAATCCCGAGACTACCCCGGGCGGACGCGCTCTGAAGTTTTATTCATCAGTCCGTATCGAGGTAAGAAAGGGTGAGATACTCAAATCAGGCGCAGATGTTATCGGTGCAACAACAAAGTGCAAGATAGTAAAGAACAAGGTAGCACCGCCTTTCAAGGAATGTCAGTTCGACCTTATGTACGGTACAGGCATATCCCGTACAGGCGAGGTGCTTGATCTTGCCGTTGATCTTGATATCATCAAGAAGGGCGGTTCATGGTTCAGCTATAAGGATCAGAAGCTTGGACAGGGACGTGATAACGTCAAGGAGCTGCTCCAGAATGATGAGAACCTTATGAAGGAGATAGAGGAGCAGATACTTGCTCACAAGGACGAGCTTGACAATGCAGCTCCAAAGAAGAGCAGCAAGGCAGCCGCAGAGGCTGATGCTCCGAAGTCTGAGGGAGCTGAAGCTGTTGACAGCGAAGATGTCCTCGCAAACTTTGACGAGGATTTCGAGGAGTTCACTCCTGCTGAGGAATAATGAAGATTACTTCGGTCATGCGATATAAAGGCTCGACCTACGAAGCGGAGCTTGATGACGGACGAAAGCTGTACCTTCATGCTGATATAATAACCGATTTCGGCATACACGCAGGCATGGAGACAGACCGCGATACCCTCAGAAAGATCATATACGCTTCAAATTTTCGCAGAGCCTATCAGCGGGCACTTTACCTGCTGGATTACAGGGACTATACCTATTCGGAAATGTACAAAAAGCTCATTGAGAATTACAAGAGCGAGCCGCTGTGTACGGCGGTAATGAAAAGGCTTACAGAGCACGGCTTTATAGATGATGTGAGATATGCCGAGCGCATGGCGCGCAAGCTTGTAGAAGTGAAGAAATACGGCTACAGGCGGTCAAAGCGTGAGATAATGCAGAAAGGCATAGATCAGTTCACAGCTGAGGACGCTCTCACCCCCTATTCGGAAGCCTATCATGACAATATCATGGAGCTTCTTCGTACTAAACATTCCCGATATCTCATAGACCGTGAGGATAGGAAATCAATAGAAAAGGTCAAAAGTGCGCTTGTGCGGTACGGTTATGATTTTACCGAGATAAACCGCGCTGTGAAGGAATACTTCGAGAACACTGACGGACCTGAGGAGGAAAACTGATATGGCGATCAAGGTGGGTATGGTATCCCTTGGCTGTTCAAAAAATCTTGTTGATTCGGAGCGTATGCTCTATAAACTGAAAAGCCACGGATATCAGCTGGTAACAGAGCCGGGACTTGCCGATGTTGCGGTAGTCAATACCTGCGGATTTATCAAGTCCGCAAAGGAAGAGGCTATAGATACCATTCTTGAACTTGGAAAACTCAAAGAAGAGGGAACACTGAAAAAGATCATCATAACAGGCTGTCTCGTTGAGAGATACAAGGAGGAGGCTGCCGAGCAGTTCCCCGAGGCAGATGCTGTTATAGGTATAGGTGATACTAAGGATATCGTCGATATCCTCGATAATGTACTTGCAGGTGAACGCTGCGTACACTTTGCACCTAAGCTCGATGCTGAGCTGAGCGGCGAAAGGATAATATCCACACTGCCGTTTTTCACATACCTCAAAGTAGCTGAGGGCTGTTCAAACTGCTGTACCTACTGTGCTATACCTCTTATAAGAGGTAAATTCCGCAGCGTACCAATGGAAGATGTGCTTAAAGAAGCTCGTTTTCTCGCTGAGAACGGAGTTACAGAGCTGGTAGTCATAGCGCAGGATACCGCACTTTACGGCAATGACCTGTACGGCGAGCCAAAGCTTGCGGAGCTTCTTACGGAGCTTTGCAAAATAGACGGACTTCGCTGGATACGTACTCTTTATTGCTATCCCGAGCGCATCACAGACGAGCTTCTCGATGTGATCGCACGTGAGGAAAAGATAGTGAAGTATCTTGAGATACCAATACAGCACTGCAACGGAGATATCCTCTCCCGTATGAACCGCTGGGGCGATACGGAGAAGCTTGAAGCTCTCTTTGCTCATATAAGAGAAAAAGTCCCGAATATCATACTCAGGACAACGCTTATCACAGGTTTCCCGGGGGAGACAAAGGAGCAGTTTGAAGAGCTTGCGGAATTTGTCAAAAGAGTCCGTTTTGACAGGCTTGGCTGTTTTGCATATTCCCGTGAAGAGGGTACAAAGGCTTATGATTTTCCCGACCAGATCGACGAGGAAACTGCCGCTCACCGCGCAGATATAATCATGGAGCAGCAAATGCTCATAAGCTGTGAAAACAATGAAAAGCTTATGGGAGCAGAGCTTACCGCAGTCGTTGAGGGCTTTGACAAGTTCGGTGAATGCTGGTTCGGCAGGACCGCACTTGATGCCCCTGACATAGACGGAAAGGTGTTCTTCACATCAGAAACACCACTTGAGATTGGCGATTATGTTAAAATAAGGATCACCGATACTCTCGATTATGATTTGATAGGAGAGGTGATAGACCAATGAATCTGCCTAACAGGCTGACTCTTCTCAGAGTCATACTGATCCCGTTTTTTCTGCTGTTTATGTATATAGACGTTCCGCTGCATTACGGTATAGCGTTGCTGATATTCTCAGTCGCTTCCATAACGGACGCTCTTGACGGAAAAATAGCGAGAAAGCGAAATCTGGTAACAAATTTCGGAAAATTCCTTGATCCTCTGGCTGATAAAGTGCTTGTAATAGCGGCTCTTACAGTATTTGTAGAGCTGTCAGAGGTAAAAATGGGAGCAATACCGCTCATAATCATTACAGCCCGCGAGTTTATGGTCTCAGGATTAAGGCTTCTCGCGGCTAACAGCGGAATAGTAGTAGCTGCCGGTGTATGGGGTAAGCTGAAAACAGCTTTTACAATGGTAGCGATAATTGCGATATTATTCTGGCTGTGTCTTTGTTTTGATTTTAGTATTGATTTCCCCGAGACATTCAGAAATGCGATAGACAACATAGTTGTGCCTGTCCTTGTCTGGATCTCAACTGTTCTAACTGTGATATCGGGAGCAGTCTATCTTAAAGGTTATTGGCATCTTATAGATTCCGATAAATAATATATTTAACACTATGATATACTAAGGATTATTGAAAGGATTTTTACTATGAAACATTGTGCAGGATACGTAAGGTATTTAGTAGCTATCAAAGAATTGAGCGAAACAGATGATGATGTTCGCTGTGTGAACATATCAAAGCATCTTGGTGTCTCAAGACCAAGCGTCAGCAAAATGCTGCGCTGTCTGGCTGACAGCGGATATGTTTATGAGGACTTCTGCAACAGCGTTGTCCTTACTCCTGAGGGAGAAAAAGCGGTTGAAGAGATATTCTCGTCATTCAGCGAGGTATATACATTTTTCCATAACTTCCTCAAATTCCCACAGCAGGAGTCACACGATCAGGCTGTAAAATTCGTAACAGAATTTCCGCATGATACCTGTGAAAGACTAAAGATCATCGTAAAACGTACTTTAAAGAAAATTGAAGCATAATGAAAAGCGGTACACGTTCGTGTACCGCTTTTTGTATCGTATATTTGGCTAAAAATCGGCAGTTGTCGGCACAATTACTAAATCAGGCAAGCGGTTTTACAGCTGTTTGCATAAAATAATGTTAACCCAAGGTAACAAACAATTCATGTTTAAACATTTAATGTACAATGTTAAGCAGAGATTGCGCATTCTCAAAAATCGCATAACGAGAAAATTATAAAGAAAAGGAATGTTAAAAATGAAAAACACTATCAAAAAAACAGCAGCAGTACTTTCAGCAGCAATTCTTGGCGCACTTCCAATGGCAAATTTACTTACAGCTAATGCAGCACTTCCGAACGATAAGGTAAAGTATGTATACGGCGATATAAACTTTGACGGAAAGATCAACAATCTGGATGCAAGCCTGACCTATTCTCCATCTTCTTTAAGCGCAGCTCAGAAAAAACGTGCTGACGTTAACGGTGACGGAAAAATCACAAGTGCTGATAGAAATATAATACTTGCTCATGTTTCCAATGTAAGTGCAGGTCTCAAGGTTTATGGCGATGCTGACGGTAATGGTGTGGTAGACGCAAAAGATACAGCTAAGATCTCAGCATATAATAATGCAGGAAATTCATGCAAGGACGGAAGTATAAACCTTATTGAAGCAGATGTCAATGCAGACGGAGTTGTTAATAGTTGTGACTATCATATTATTTCACGTTATCTCAACGGTACAATAAAGACTCTGTATATAAACTGGGGCGATGTTGACAGCAGTGAAAGTATTACAATGCAGGATATTTTCAGACTTGACAATTACGTAGAAAACAACAAAAGTGAAAATCTTTCAGACGCTGAAAAGAGAAGAGCAGATATAAATATTGACGGCAAGATAGACGAAAAAGATGTAACAGCATTACTTATGCGTGCATCTGTAGGCTACTTCATGTGGGCTAAGTAATAGAATAACAGAAAAGCGGTACACTTTTGTGTACCGCTTTTTGCTGCTTACATAAGCTCGCAGATAAGATTTGAGAACTCGACAGGATTTTCTATGCTCATGCCCTCGATAAGGAGTGCCTGATCGTAGAGAAGCTTTGCATACTTGCCAAGCTTATCCTTGTCGCCGCTGTCATTGAGAGATTTCAGCTTGCCGAATATCTCGTGGTCGGGATTTATTTCGAGAACGCGCTGAGCGTGTATCTTCTGATCTGTAGGCATTGAATTGAGGACTTTCTCCATTTCGAGAGATATCTCTCCCTCACTTGTAAGGCATACAGGGTGGGATTTAAGTCTCTGAGAAAGAGCTACCTTAGCTACCTTGCCGTCGAGAGCGTTTTTCAGCTCGTCAAGGAGACCTGCACTTTCCTCTTCCTTGGCTTTGAGCTCCTCTTTCTTTTCGGGAGTTTCAAGACCGAGGTCGTCAGCGGATACGGACTTGAATTCCTTATCCTTGTACTGCATAAGTGACTTTATTGCAAATTCGTCGATATTGTCTGTGAGATAGAGTATCTCGAAGCCGTTTTCCTTTACCAGCTCTGTCTGTGGGAGCTGTTCTATACGTGCAGCACTTTCGCCTGTAGCATAGTAGATATACTTCTGATCCTCGCGCATAGCAGTAACATACTCGTCAAGAGTTACAAGCTTCTGCTCGTTTGAAGAAGTGAACAGGAGAAGATCCTGTAATTTTTCCTTGTTCATGCCGAAGTCGCTGTAGATACCGTATTTGAGCTGTAAGCCGAATGCCTTCCAGAACTCCTCATACTTCTCACGCTCGTTCTTGAGCATCTTTTTCAGCTCGTTGCTGACAGTCTTTTCGATGCTCTTGGCAATAGCCTTGAGCTGTCTGTCGTGCTGGAGCATCTCACGGGAGATATTCAGCGACAGATCTTCAGAGTCAACAAGTCCCTTTACGAAGCTGAAATAGTCAGGGAGCAGGTCTGCGCACTTGTCCATGATAAGAACGCCGTTTGAGTAGAGCTGCAAGCCCTTTTCGTACTCCTTTGAGTAGTAGTCGAACGGAGCTTTTGACGGGATATAGAGAAGTGCATTGTATGCAGGCATCTCGTTGCTGATGTGAGAATACTTCAGCGGCTCGTTATAGTCAAAGAACTTTTCGGTATAGAAGTGCTTGTAATCCTCTTCCTTGAGCTCGTTCTTGTTCTTTTTCCAGAGTGGAGTCATGCTGTTGAGAGTCTCAACTTCGATGTAATCCTCGTATTCAAGAGGCTTCTTAGCTTCTTTTTCTTCCTCGGTCTGCTCCTTTGGACGGCTGTGTGAAACCTCCATTTTGATAGGGAAGCGGATATAATCGGAGTACTTGCTTACCAGTGACTTTATTCTGTACTGGTCGAGGAACTCGCCGTAGTTCTCATCGTCTGTATCATCAAGCATTTCGAGGATTATCTCAGTACCTGCGTTCTTCTTGTCAGCTTCTGTGATAGTGTAGCCGTCAACTCCCTCAGACTCCCACTGGTAAGCCTTATCGCTGCCGTAAGCCTTTGAGATAACGGTAACTTTCTTAGCTACCATGAATGCCGAGTAGAAGCCTACACCGAACTGACCGATTATCTGGTTGTCCTCTTCGAGCTTGTTCTCGTTCTTGAACTTGAATGAACCGCTGTTTGCGATAGTACCGAGGTTGTTTTCAAGCTCTTCCTCAGTCATACCGATACCGTTATCGGTTATTTTAAGGGTACGGCTGTCCTTGTCAGCTGATATCCATATTGCGAAATCGTCTTTATTGAGACCGACCTTGTCGTCGGTAAGAGATTTGAAATACAGCTTATCTATAGCATCGCTTGCATTGGAGATAAGCTCACGGAGGAAGATCTCTTTATGAGTATAGATCGAGTGGATCATCATATCGAGGAGTCGTTTGGACTCTGCTTTGAACTGTTTTGTTTCCATTAAAAACATCTCCATAGTGAAATTAGCACTCTGGCTATCAGAGTGCTAAATAAAGTATATATCTTTTACAGTGGTAAAGTCAAGGGATAGGAGAAATGTTTACAATTTGTTCATAGTTGAGGAGAAGTAAATAAGAGTCAAGGGGAATGTATTGCTATTGACAAATACTACCTTAATGGTATATAATTATTTAAGAGATTAGAGCTTTCTAATCACTAACCACTAATAACTAAACACTGATAAAAGACATAGCAGTCAGAGTAGCTTTTCTGCGGATTTACAGAGAGTGTGCGGCAGGTGCGAGCACATAGTCGGGGGAAGTGAAGTGCGGCTGTCAGTCCTGTTGTGGAAGCGGCAAAGCCGTGTGTATATAACAGCGTTTCGTCCGCGTTAAGGATAAGATGAGTTCAAAACGGAGTGGAAACGAGCAATTGCGCCTCCGAGGTATATCCTCGGGGGCTTTTATATTTTTTAGCCGCTAAAAATAAGGAGGACAGATATGAATATAATAAAATATCCCTCTGATGAGGCAATAAACGAAGCAGTAAAAGCTGACAGCAGGCTACTCGGAGCTATCAGCCTTGACGGCGAAACAGCCTATGTCGGTGCAGCCGATACAGTAGGCGACCATATAGCACTTCTTGAAGCCTTTGACGAGTACAGTCCGGCAGGCTTTTTCAGGCTCAGCTTTGACAGTCTCACAGCCGAGTGGACGTTTTCCTGTCCGCGAAACTATAAAGGCATATCCGATGATAAGGAGCGTATTGACGCATATTATCGTGACGGACTCCGCGTGATACCTGAGTTCCTGGTGATGTTCGGCTATTTTTCAAAGCTGAAAATAAAGAACCCACCGCCCGAAATATGGGAATTTTAGCCCTTAGCCGTTAGCTGTTAGCCTTTAGGGACGGATATTATCCGCCCGTGCTATGCATAAAATGTAAAATAGCCCCATTGTAGGGGACGGCGTCCTCGACGTCCCACAAGTATTAGTCCTGTAGGGGCGGATATTATCCGCCCGTAAAATATACCAAATACTGCGGACGCCCAATGGGCGTCACTACACACATAAATATTCTGGAGGAAATAAAATGCAGTTATACAATTCATTATCACACAAAAAAGAAGAATTCGTACCACATGAAGAGGGCAAGGTAAGTATGTACACCTGCGGACCTACTGTGTACCACTATGCGCACATAGGCAACCTCAGAAGCTATATCATGGAGGATATACTTGAAAAGTATCTTCGCTTCACAGGCTATGATGTGAACCGTGTTATGAACATCACCGATGTCGGACACCTTACCAGTGACGGCGACACAGGCGATGACAAGATGCTCAAGGGCGCAAAGCGTGAGCACAAGACAGTCATGGAGATAGCAAAGTTCTACACAGACGCTTTCTTCGAGGACTGTAAAAAGCTTAACATCAAGAAGCCTGATATAGTTGTACCTGCTACTACTTATATAGACGAGTTTATACGCGTTATCAGCTCGCTTATCGAAAAGGGCTATGCATATGAGGCAGGCGGAAATATCTACTTCGACACATCAAAGCTTGAAAAGTACTATGTATTCAACGATTTCAACGAGGAGGACCTTGCGGTAGGTGTCCGTGAGGGCGTTGAGGCTGACGAGAACAAGCGCAACAAGGCAGATTTCGCACTCTGGTTCACAAAGTCAAAGTTCGACGATCAGGAGCTTAAATGGGATTCACCTTGGGGCATTGGCTATCCGGGCTGGCATATCGAGTGCTCATGCATCAGCATGAAGAACAACGGCGAATACCTCGATATCCACTGCGGCGGTATCGACAACGCATTCCCACATCATACAAACGAGATAGCACAGTCTGAGGCTTATCTCGGACATAAGTGGTGCAATTACTGGTTCCATATACTCCACCTCAACACAAACAGCGGTAAAATGAGCAAGAGCAAGGGCGAGTTCCTCACAGTATCTCTCCTTGAAGAAAAGGGCTACAAGCCTGTTATATACCGTTTCTTCTGCTTGCAGTCACACTACAGAAAGTCACTGGTATTCTCATGGGAGAATCTTGACAACGCAAAGACAGCTTATAATAAGCTGGTTGAGAAGATAGCTCCTCTCACAAAGGAAAACGGCGGAGATATCGACAAGTCTGAGTACGACCGTCTTATGAAGGATTTCAAGGATGCTCTTGATAATGATATCAATACAGCTATGGGTATCACTGTATTGTACGATGTACTGAAATCAAAAGCAAATGCAGCAACAAAGCTTGCACTTATCAATGAGTTCGACAAGGTACTGGGACTTGACCTTATCGCTAACGCAAATGAGGTCGCAGACAATGCAGGTTCAGCATCTGCTGATATCCCGAATGAGGTTCTTGAACTCGTTGAACAGCGTAAGGCTGCACGTAAGGACAAGAATTTCGCACTTGCAGACGAGCTCCGCGACAAGATAGCAGCACTTGGCTATGAAGTAAAGGAAACTCGTCAGGGCACAGAGATCAATAAGATAAATTAAGTTTAGAGTTGAGAGTGAAGAGTTGAGAGTTAATGTGTTCGCTTTGCTCACATTATTTAGATAATATCGCCGCAGGCGATACCACAACTCTCAATTCTCAACTTTCAACTCTCAACTATTGCGCTTTTGTGCAAAGTATGATTTATTGCTTTTGTAAATAGAAGATAATAAACAGAACGGAGAATATCCAATGGCACGACTCTATCCACTTTTCAGCTCCAGCAAGGGTAATTCCTCGTTTATCGGAACTGAAAAAGGCGGAATACTTATAGACTGCGGAGTCAGTTTCAGACGGCTCTGCAATGCCCTTGAAGTGAATAACATACCGCTTGACGCGATACAGGGAGTATTCATAACCCATGAACACTCCGACCATATTGCAGGACTTGCCATGCTCACCAGGAAAACGGGAATGCCTGTATACGGTCAGAAGCGCACATTGCAGCGGCTCTGTGACGGCGGAAAAATAGCGGTAAACTCCCATGTCATAGACATTACGGGAAAGACCATAAGCTGCGGCGGCAGTGAGGTGAGCTGCTTCAATACTCCCCATGATGCTATACAGAGCTGCGGTTACAGGATACATACAGAGGACGATAAATACTGTGCTGTCTGCACCGACTTAGGGCACGTTACCCCCGAGGTGGACGAAGCGCTCAAAGGCTGCCGAATGGTGCTTATCGAGTCAAATTATGATGACTATATGCTGCGCACAGGACCTTATCCCTTTTATCTGAAAGAGAGGATACTTTCTCCTATCGGACATCTTTCAAACGATGACTGCACAGTGCAGGTGAGAAAGATGATAGAGCGCGGCACTACGCATATTCTGCTTGGACATCTCAGTCAGGACAACAATCACCCGCAAATGGCTGACAGCACCGTACAGCGCGGACTTTCGGGCTTTACACGAGGCAGGGACTATCTTCTCGGAGTAGCTCCCGTTGAGACTAAGGGAGGAGCGGTGGTATTCTGATGAATATTGTACTTATCGTTATAGGCAAGCTGAAAGAGGACTATCTCCGCAGTGCCTGTGCAGAATACATAAAGCGTCTCGGCAGATACTGCACATTTGAGCTTCACGAGCTTGACGAGTGCAGACTCAGCGATAATCCGTCGGATAAGGAGATAGCGTCTGCACTGAAAAAGGAAGCCGAGCAGATAAAGCGTTACGCAAAGGGCATGATAGTGCCTATGTGTATCGAGGGAAAGCAGCTTTCAAGTCCCGAGCTTTCGGAGAAAATAACGGACGCAGGCGTAAGCGGACAAAGCACGGTCACATTTATAATAGGCAGCTCATTCGGACTTGACCCCGAGATAAAGTCAATGGGTACTCTGAAGCTTTCCATGTCGAAAATGACCTTTCCGCACCAGCTTGCGAGGGTAATGCTCCTTGAGCAGATATACCGCGCCTTTCAGATAGCAGAGGGCGGAAAATACCATAAATGACAAAAACGGACAAAACTGTCCGTTTTTTGCTTTATATGGGAGAACGGGCAGCAGTATACTTGACAGCATAATGCGCTTGTGATATAATTAAAAGATACTATGGATTTTTACGCGCTTTTTCAGAAATATCCTGAAAACGCGCTTTTCAAGGAGCAATAAATGAGTACGATAAAAGAACTTTATGACTACAGACAGATGATTTTCAGCCTTGTGAAAAAAGATCTCCGCGGACGCTACAAGGGCTCGGTACTTGGCTTCATGTGGACTTTCATCAACCCTCTTTTACAGCTGATAATATATACTCTGGTATTCAGTAACTTTCTGCGAGCAGGCATTGAAAGGTATTATCTTCACCTTTTCGTGGCACTGATACCGTGGATATTCTTCTCATCGTCCATAACAGTAGGTGCAGCTTCGATAATCTCGCAGAAAGACCTTGTAAAGAAGATATATTTTCCGCGTATGGTAATACCAATATCCTATGTTACGAGCTGTTTTGTGAATATGCTGCTTTGTTTCATAGTAATATTTGCTGTAATAATAGTAACGGGAGCAGATATAAACTTCCTTGCGGTGCTGACACTTCCGATAATAATGATAGTTGAGTATATATTCGCTTTGGGAATGGCTCTTCTGACCTCGGCGATAACAGTCTATTTCAGAGATATGGAGCACATTCTCGGTATCGTATCTATGGCGTGGATGTACCTCACACCTGTAGTATATCCAAAGTCGATGATACCTGGGAAGTATCAGAAGATATTCAATCTCAATCCAATGACGCCCATAATCGACTGCTACAGAACAGTGCTGTACGATAAGCAGATACCCGATCTTTCAATTCTTCTGATCGCAGTAGCTCTGGGAGTATTCTTCCTTATATTCGGCGCACTGGTATTCAACAAGCTTCAAAAGCACTTTGCGGAGGAACTGTAATGGCTGAAAATGAAATTGCAATAGAAGTCAGAGATGTGACCAAAAGCTTCAAGGTTTATCTCGACAAGGGCGCACAGCTCAAGGAACGTCTGCTTTTCCGCAAGCGCAGCAAATATGAGGAGCGAAAGGTGCTCCGCGGCATAAGCTTTGACGTAAAAAAAGGTGAAGCCATAGGACTTATCGGTCATAACGGCTGCGGCAAGAGTACAACGCTGAAGCTTCTCACAAGAATAATGTACCCAGACAGCGGAACAATAAAACTCAAAGGCAGAGTTTCGAGCCTTATCGAGCTTGGAGCAGGCTTTCACCCCGATATGAGCGGCAGGGAGAACATCTATACAAATGCGGCTATATTCGGACTCACAAAAAAGGAAATAGATGCACGACTTGACGATATAATTGAGTTCTCGGAGCTTGCGGACTTCATCGACAATCCCGTTCGTACCTATTCGTCGGGAATGTATATGCGACTTGCCTTTTCCGTAGCAATAAACGTTGACGCGGACATACTTCTCATCGACGAGATACTTGCGGTAGGCGATGCGAATTTTCAGGCAAAGTGCTTCAACAAGCTGAGAGAGATAAAGGCTCAGGGTACTACAATAGTTATAGTATCCCATTCTCTCGGACAGATAGAGCAGATATGCGACCGCTCCATATGGATACATGAGGGACTCATCAAGGCGGAAGGACCGCCTAAGGAGATAGACCTTGAGTATCTTGACTATATGAGCAGAAAGCGTCAGGAGCTTATGAAAGCGGCTGAGGCGGGTTCGGAAAAAACAGAAACTTCCGAAAACGAGCAGGGCAAACGCTGGGGAAGCGGACAGGCTCGCATAAAGAGAGTCCGTTCATTCTCTGTTGACGGTACCGAGCAGAGCGCGTTCCGCATAGGCGAGGATATAAAGCTTGTGGTGGACTACACTGTGAAAAAGCCTGTAGATGACGCTGTATTCGGTATAGGAGTGTTTGACCTGAACGGCATACAGTGCTATGGCACTAACACAAGGATAGATAAAGTCCCTGATTTTGTCATTGACAAAGACGGTACAGTTGAGATAGTGCTGAAAAAAGTCATGCTTCTCGGCGGTACTTACAATCTTGACATAGCTATCGAACAGGGTGAAGGCATACCTGTTGATTATTACAGACAGGCACATAAAATAGAAATGATATCGGCAGAGGGCGATGCAGGAGTATTCCGCATCGAACACACATGGGATTTCCAGAGGTAAGATATGGGCTATTTATCACAGTTTATTGAAAATGCAAGACACCAGAAGGGTATCAAGGGAACTATAAAAAGAAAGCTTTTCGGCGGTATCTATTCCGCACTTGAAGCTGCAGACAGTGATATCTCCGATGTCAGAGGAAACGGTGAGACTCTTAGAGGCGACTTTGAGGATGCCTGCAACAACCTCAGAAACAACAACACGCTCATAGAGCGGCTCACCAGCGAGGAGGAATTCCTCAAAAGCAAGCTGGGCTCTGTGGAAAAGAAGCTCAGGGCTGCTCTCGTGCAGCAGTCGGCTCCCGCAGGCGAAAGTGTTTCACCTGCACCGTCTTCGGCTGAAAGCAGCAGCTCGGACTATGAGGACATTGATTATTTCGATTTCGAGAACCATTTCCGCGGTTCTATCGAAAGTATAAAGAAGTCGCAGGAATACTACCTTAAATTCTTCCGTGACAAGAAAAAGGTACTGGATATCGGCTGCGGCAGAGGAGAATTTCTCTCACTTATGCAGGATAACGGCATAACAGCCGAGGGCGTGGATATATATGAGCCTTATGTGGAATACTGCATTATGAAAGGGCTCAAAGCCACCTGCGGTGACGGGGCGGACTTTCTTGCAAAGACTGATGCCGTTGACGGCATCTTTGTGGGACAGGTGGTGGAGCATCTCAAGCCTCATCAGATAATACAGCTGTGCAATACAGCTTATGAGCGTCTTGAAGAGGGGGGCTGTATCATCATCGAGACCCCGAACCCTACATCGCTCTCGATATATACCAATGCATTCTACATAGACCCGTCGCACATAAAGCCTGTTCACCCTCTTACTATGCAGTATTACCTCGAAAAAGCAGGCTTTAAGGACATCGAGATAATCTATACCGAAAACAGCAGACCGCCCTTTGAGATACCCGAGCTGAAGCTGGAAGGCGGAGAGAATACCGAGGAATTCAACAAGGCAATGAAAAAGGTATCCGAGATGCTGTTCGGAAGTCAGGATTATGCAGTAGTTGCGACTAAGAAAGGATAAATCATGGAAAACGAAAAGATAAATATAGAAGATATAATGGCTGAGATAAAGCAGAAAATAAAGGATCAGGGACTTACTGCGGATATGCTCAGCTTTGAAGATGTGCCATATAAAAAGACAGCACAGGGCAGTTCACTTCCCGATGCTCTTGATTATATCACTTCTCATTACTATATACAGCCCTACAAGGAGCTCAAAGGCAATCCTGTAAAGGTATTCATCAAGAAGGTTATACGCAAAATGGTAAAGTTCTACGTAGAGCCTGTAGTATTTGAGCAGAACGACTTCAATGCAAATGCAGTTACTGTTATGAAGTCTTTGGCTGACAGCAAATCCTCTGACCTCAGCGGCAGAGTAGAGACTCTTGAGCTTGCGAATAAGGAGCTCCTTATCCGTCTTGACAAGCTTGAACGCGAGAACAACGAGCTTCGCAGCAGGCTTTCAGGGGAGAATGTATAATGCGTGTAGTTCAGCTTCTTCCCACACTCTCATTCGGCGACGGCGTAGGCAACGACGCCCTGTGGCTGAAGGAAATAATCGGCAAAATGGGCTATTCGACGGACATTTATGCCGAGAATATAGACAAGAGACTTCCCGAGGGCACAGCCATAAAGGCTGACAAGCTCCGCGATCTGAAAAAGGACGACGTGCTCATATATCACAAGTCCACAGGCACGGATCTTTCCTTTAAGATAGACAGCTATAACTGCCGCAGGGTGATGATATATCATAACATCACGCCTCCTGAATTCTTCCGTCCCTACAGTGCTTCGGCAACACAGCTTACCGAGTACGGCTACAAGGGCGTTGAGTACCTCCGCGGCAAAATGGACTACGTTCTTGCAGTTTCGGAGTACAACAAGTCGGAGCTCATCAGAATGGGTTATACCTGCAATATAGACGTAAGCCCGTCACTGACCAAGTTTGATGACTACAAGCAGGCTCCTGACGATGCGACTATGAAGAAGTACCGCGACGGCAAAAAGAATATCATATTCGTGGGAAGAATAGCTCCCAACAAGCGGCAGGAGAACGTTATCCGTGCCTATGCCTGCTACAGGAAGCTTAACCCGGATTCGAGACTTATACTTGTAGGCTCGGCAAACGGTATGGAGAACTACAACGAACGCCTTGTGAAGTACGTTAACGCTCTGGGACTTTCCGACGACGTTATCTTTACGGGACATATAAAGTTCAGCAAGATACTGGCTTATTATCACGTTGCCGACGCTTTTCTATGCATGAGCGAGCATGAGGGACTGTGCGTACCGCTGGTTGAGTCCATGTTCTTCGGAGTGCCGATAATCGCATACAATACCAGCGCTATCGGTGAGACACTCGGCGGCAGCGGCATACTCCTTGACGATAACGATCCCGTGTTCACTGCGGCGGTTATGGAAAGGCTCCTCACCGATGACAAGCTCCGCGAGAGCGTAATCGAGGGGCAGCGCAAGCGTCTGGAGTACTTCTCCTACGATAGATTGAGCAATATTTTCGAGACAAAGCTGAAAGCCTTTATCGATGGCACAGCTTCCAAATAAGGATACTGAAATGAAAAAAATTGGATTTGTGATCCCGTGGTACGGAGAGAATATCCCAGGCGGAGCGGAAATGGAGCTCCGCGAGGTAACTGACCACCTCCATGAAGCGGGAGTGGAGCTTGAGATACTGTCCACCTGCATAAAGGACGCAGGCTCGGACTGGAGCGAAAATTTCAACAAAGAGGGCATCGATAAGACCTCAAAAGGCATAACAGTAAGGCGTTTCAAGGTTGAAAAGCGCGACAGAGCGGCTTTTGACGCAGTTAACGCCAAGCTTATGAAGGGACACCGCATTATACCTGCGGAGGAGGATATCTTCCTGTCAGAAATGGTGAACTGCCCTCAGCTCTACAACTATATGAAAGAGCACAATGAGGAGTACTCACTGTTCGTGTTCATACCCTATCTGCTCTGTACCTCCTACAACGGCGCAAAGCTCTTCCCGAAGAAGTCGGTGTTCATACCCTGCTTCCATGACGAGGCTTATGCTTATATAAGCCGCTACAAGGAGCTTTTCCCTCAGACAGCAGGCATGATATTCAATGCCCGTCCCGAGGCGGAGCTGGCGGAGAGACTTTTCGGCTTCTCACAGAGTGGCACAAAGACCATAGTCATGGGCATAGGCATGGATACGGGCATAGTTCCCGATGCAGATGATTTCCGTAAGAAATTCGACATAGACAGTCCTTTCATAATATACGCAGGACGCAAGGACGAGGGAAAGAACGTCCACACCCTTGTGAAGTATTTCTCCGAGTACGTAAAACGCCGTGATACCGACCTTAAACTCATGCTCATAGGCGGCGGCAATATAGAGCTGCCCTCAGAGCTTGTAAAGCAGAAGCGCATCATAGACTTAGGCTTCATCGACTTGCAGGACAAGTACAACGCTCAGGCGGCTGCCGAATTCCTGTGCCAGCCCTCGAAAAACGAGAGCTTTTCACTTGTAATCATGGAAAGCTGGCTCTGCGGCAGACCTGTACTTGTACACAGCGGCTGTGCGGTAACGCGGAATTTCGCTTCCGAGTCCAACGGCGGACTTTATTTCGGCGATTATTTCGAGTTTGAGGGCTGCACCGACTGGTTCCTCAATAACAAGGAAAAAGCTGCACAGATGGGTGAAAACGGCAGGAACTACGTCCGCAGCAATTTTGCATGGGACGTTATCGTTGATAAATACATGAAGTTTTTCAGAGAAGTTAGTGGAGATAAGGAATAATGAAAAGGATAGCACTTGTCAATCAGAGATACGGATTTGAAGTCAACGGCGGCTCTGAGTATTATACCCGTCTTATTGCGGAGCGTCTCACTGGGGAATTCCAGGTCGATGTAATAACCACAAAAGCCCTTGAATACACCACATGGGAGAACCATTATACAGCCGATGAGGAAGAGATAAACGGCGTAAGAGTTCTCCGTTTTCCTGTTGAGAAGCAGAGAGCAAAGGATTTCAATGATTTCAACGGAAAGTACCTCAGAGAAGGCAATTATAACGTTGAAACAGAGGCGGTATGGTTCGAGAAACAGGGACCTTATTCACCTGCGGCAATAAATTATATCCGCGAAAGCAAAGACAAATATGATGCATTCATATTCGTTACCTATCTTTACTACCTTACAGTAAAGGGACTTCCCGAGGTTGCCGATAAAGCTATATTTATACCTACTGCCCACGAAGAGCCCTTTATCCACTTCAAGACATATGAGACTTTCTTCAATCTGCCCAAGGCATATGTATTCCTTACCGATGAGGAAAAGGCACTTGTGCAGGGACTTTTCCACTGCGAAAACATACCCTGCCGCGTAATGGGTACGGGAGTTGAAGTGCCCTGCGAGCCTGATGAAGCAGGCTTCCGCAGCAAATTCGGCATAGACGGCGATTACATCATATATGTTGGACGTATCGACGAGGGCAAGGACTGCCCCACAATGTTCAAATACTTCCTTGAATACAAGAAACGCCGTCCCGAAAGTCAGCTTAAACTTGTACTTATGGGCAAGCCTGTGTGCGAGATACCAAAGCACAAGGACATAATCAGTCTCGGCTTTGTAAGTGAAGAGGATAAGTTCAGCGGTATATCAGGTGCGAAATGCCTTATACTTCCGTCAAAATTCGAAAGCCTGTCCATATCCGTCCTTGAAGCAATGACCCTTTCCGTGCCTGTTATCGTAAACGGCATATGCGAAGTACTGAAAGGTCACTGCATAAAGAGCAACGGCGGACTTTACTATATGAACTATTTTGAGTTTGAAGGAATAATCGACTATATATTCTCCCACGATGCGGAATATGCACAGCTTCGCAAAAATGCGGAAGCATATGTTGAAAAGAATTACCGCTGGGAAGTAATAATGCGTAATTTCAGCGATCTTATCAATAAAATCTGCAAGGAGTGAGGGTAAATAATGCTGTTAACTGCGGTCTGCTTTGTCGGAGTTGTATTCTCCGTGCTGAGTGCTGTAATATGGTTCAGGAAAAAGAATATCATCGAGGGAGTGGTAATGGGTGTCGTTATGTGGTTCTTTGCTCATATTTTTGCCAGCATGGGACTCTTCGTCATCGACAAGTATACCATTTACCGTGCAGGCTGCGGAGCACTGGCGATAAGCGCAGTTGTAATGCTGCTTGTGCTGTTCCTGCGCAGAAGCAAGCCGTTCAGGTGGCGGCATATCTTCAAGAATGACTTTTCACTGAAAGATATGCTTATCCCGATCATAGTATGTATCCTTTCCGTACCCTTCGTTTCTCAGAAAAACGAGTATTTCGGCATGGGGCAGGATCAGGGCGTATACCAGACACAGGCTATACTCTTTATGAACGGCGATACCAAGCGCCAGAAGGACATTTCCGAGTACCACGACCTTGACACCGATGAAGAGCGCGAACAGTTTGAAAATGCCGTAATGAATGATCTGAGCGGCTATGACGTCCCCGATGAGGATTATCCCGACACTGTATACGACAGGAACGTGAGTCCTGTATCGGGAATTATCCATGGTATACCCACATATTCCGCACTTCTTGCCATGTGGGGCACTATATTCGGCATGAGCAGTATGCAGGGCTTTGAGACTCTGCTTTTCATATGCCTCATATTCATTGTTTACTTCATATGCCGCAATTTAAAGCTGAAGCCTGTGGCTTCTGCCTGCGCCTGTGCAGCAGCTGCTTTCGCACCTGTTATAATATGGGCAGCAAAGGCTTCACTGACAGAGATGCTCCTGACACTTATACCTGTCACATTCCTTTACTTTATGACAGATGATGACGATCCTAAGCACAAATGGCTGTCGGTGATACCAATAGCGGTATTCGGCTGCTATCATGTTTCCATATACACTATGCTCCCAATGTTCGTGCTGATATACGGCGGAATGTACGTTTTCACAAGAGACCGTCAGTACGCAGTGCTCATGCCTGTGACGATACTCGGCTATCTTGCAAGCTACTTTATGATGAGGCAGATACAGCCTTTCTACACCATGAACAACTACAGCCCTGTATTTGTAGGCGGCATAGGCGTCAACAATATCAACGTGATAGTTTCCGCACTGTCGGCAGGAGCAGCCGTGGCTGTGTTACTGTTTATATTCATAGTGAAGAAGCGCACGAAAGAGGATTTCAGCAGCATCAAATTCACCCGTGATGCGGCACTTTCAAAGGGCTTTATACTGCTTCTCCGCCTTATGGTGATACTGCCGACCGCGTACATCATAGCAAGGGCATTCATGAAGTACAGCAGCTGGAAAGAAGCAAATCACCTTGCATTATGGGGATTTGCAGGCAATGCAGGACTTGTTCTCATGCCTCTCGGAATGATATTTGCAGTTATCTATGCAAAATACTTCGCAGAGCGTCAGTCAAGGCTCGTGCTTTTCATCATGTTCTTCTATTGCATACTGGTTTATTCCTCATTCCTGAGATATGATATCCAGTACTTCTACTATTACTCCCGCTATCTCACACCTTTCATACCTGTCGCTGTTATATTCAGTGTTGCCGCACTTGACCGTGCAGGCGGAAAGGTACTTGTACCTGCAACAGCTCTCGGACTTATGTATCTTGCCCGTTTTGACGGATATCTCATGCTCAATAAGGACGATACACGCATGGAATGGAGCATTATCGAGGACATTGCGGATTTCGTGGACAAGGACGACTGTGTGGTCATCTCTCCCACATATGCTTCAAGATTATGGCTGCCTGTAAAGAGTATGACAGGTGCAGCAGTTGTTCCCGAAAACAGGGACGATGCAGAGCAGATAGACAGACTTGCTGCAAGATACGGCAGAGTTATCGTTATCACGGAGCTTTCACTTGATAATGAGGATTATTCCTCAGTTTATTCCAACAAGCTTCATCATATAGAGGACGACGGAATAAATACAGGCAGACTTGTTCCGCTTTCGCGCAGTTTCTGGGTAACAGAAGAGGATATAAGGATATATTCCTATGATAAATACCGCTTTATGTATACTGCCGCAGGGGACTATACAAAGATGAGCGGCGTGTCACAGCTTGAAAGCTATTTCTGCTGGACAGACAGTGAAAAGGCACAGATAGAATGTGGACTTTACCCCGGGGATTACGATATTACCATGGAATTCGGCTGCGGACTTCCTCTTGATAAAATGGGAACAGACCGCGTGGAGGTAACTCTCCTTATGAACGGCGAGAAGATAGGAACAGAAGCTATAACTCCCGAGAATAACGGACAGCCGCTCCACTTTGAGGTGGACAGTGAGCAGATAGAGGACGGAGAAAATATCCTTGAGATACAGAGTCCGCTGTGGAGTGCTTCTGTGTCAAATCCTGTTGACGACCGTCAGCTTGGAATAGCTATACAGTCGGTGCGCTTTTCACTTGCAACTTGATAGAAAGGAATGTAAATATGAAGCTTATCATACAGATACCATGCTATAACGAGGAGGAAACGCTGGAGCTTGCTTACAACGACCTGCCCAGACATATCGACGGTATCGACACAATTGAGTACCTTATCATAAATGACGGAAGCAAGGACAATACCGCGGCAAAAGCCCGTGAGCTCGGCTTTCATCATATAGTATCATTCAAGCGCAACAAGGGACTTGCAAAGGGCTTTATGGCAGGTGTAGATGCCTGCCTGCATCTCGGCGCAGATATCATAGTGAATACAGACGCCGACAACCAGTACTGCGGAGCTGATATCGAAAAGATAGTCCGCCCCATACTGGACCAGAAAGCCGATATAGTTATCGGTGAAAGACCTATTGACGAAACGGAGCATTTCTCGTGGAAAAAGAAGAAGTTCCAGCATCTCGGAAGCTGGGTGGTACGTGTTGCCTCGGGTACTGATATCCCTGACGCTCCCAGCGGTTTCAGAGCATATTCACGTGATGCCGCACTGAGACTCAACGTTGTCAATGAGTATACCTACACTCTTGAAACTATAATACAGGCAGGCAATAACAAGACTGCCATGACATCAGTGCCTATAAGGACAAATCCCGAGACAAGGCCTTCAAGACTTTTCTCAAGTATGTGGCGTTACATGAAGCGTTCTTCAACAGTTATAACACGTTCCTTCGTTATGTACAAGCCTCTTAAATTCTTCATGTCAATCGGATCTTTACTCATGTTTCTGGGCGCGATACTTGGTGTGCGCTTCCTTATTCTCATGGCAATGGGCGACGGCAGCGGACATATCCAGTCCCTTATCCTCACAGCCATACTCATAATGATGGGCTTCCAGACCATTACCATAGGACTCCTCGGAGACACTATCTCAGCAAACAGAAAGCTTCTTGAGGACGTTCAGTACAGAGTAAGAAAAATGGAATGCGGCAAGAGTGACGAGGAGAAGAAGAATGAAGAAAATTAAGCTGCTTTATATCACAAGAAAATATCCGCCGGCTGTTGGCGGAATGGAGAATTTCAGCTATAATCTTTACAATAATTTTGATCCCTCAAAGGTAGATGCGGATATAATCTCACTGGGTAAGTCCCAGAAGCATCTCGCATGGTTTTTGCCTTATGCACTGCTGAAAACAGTGTTCAAGGCAGGCAAATACGATGTTGTCTTTGTGGGAGACGCACTTCTCAGCTCGGTGGGCTTCTTTACAAAGCTTTTCCACCCGCGTAAAAAGGTAGTTGTAAATGTTTTCGGACTTGACATCACCTTCAAAAACAAGCTCTATCAGCTTTATCTGAAGCTTTTCTACAATAAATTCGACAGGTATATCTCTATCAGCCGCGAGACTGACGAGACCTTCCGCAAGCGCGGCGGAAAGCGTTCCTGCGTTATAAACTGCGGAGTTGATACAGAGCAGTTCAGCGGCGAGTGTGCGGATTACGCAGAGATATGCAGGAAAAACGGCATATCCGAGGACGATACCGTTATAATAACCGTAGGCAGACTTGTAAAGCGCAAGGGCGTTGACTGGTTCGTGCGCAATGTAATGCCCGAGCTTAAAGACGAAAAGGTGAAGTATCTCATAGTCGGTGACGGAGAGGACCGTGAGACTATAGCCGAGGGTATCGAAAAGTACGGACTCGGCGACAAGGTGAAGATGCTTGGCAGAGTCGAGACAGCTGAGCTCAATTCGGTATATACTCACGCAGACGCTTTCATCATGCCTAATATCCATGTTGACGGCGATATGGAGGGCTTCGGACTTGTGGCAGTTGAGGCAAGTCTTGCAGGTCTGGCTGTATTCGCTTCGGGAATAGAGGGCATACGCGATGCTGTTATCGACGGCAAAAACGGCTGGATAATGGAGAGCGGAAATGCAAAGCAGTACGCAGAGAGAGTAAAAGACCTCTGCGCACACCGTGATGAATACAGGAAAAAAGCGGCTGAATACAGCCGTTATACCCGTGATACCTATTCATGGAAGTCCATATGCGCAAAGTATGTGGAACTGTTTGAAAAAATGCTGGGAAAAGGTAAGAAATGAAGAAGATCATAAAAATTATCGGAAATGTCGTTATGATAGCAGCCCTTGCCTTTGTGGTAAAAAAGCTGTTTGACATGGATATAAGCATATCGCAGTTCCGTGACGGCAGAGTGCTGACGGCACTTTTCCTGTGTATGATCGTAACGACAGTGATAATCATATTCTCCTGTTATCCGTGGCTTGTTTTCACAAGATCGCTTTCGGGACGAAAGATACCGTTTTCGACAGCGATGCCTGTGTATACCCAGTCAAATCTGTACAAGTACATCCCGGGCAATGTATTCCAGTACGTGGGACGAAATCAGCTTGCATCGGATATGGATATAAGCCATGTAGACGTAGCCTGCGCGACAGTGCTTGATATACTTTTCTGCGTGTTCTGGACGGGAGTCATATCGGTAGTGCTTCTGAGACGTATGCTTGCAGAAGTATTTTCGCAGTTCGTGGGAAGTCTGATAGTTGATGCGATAATAGGAATAGTTATTGTTGCGATAATAATACTTCTGTTAAGACTGAAATTCAAGGATAAGTTCAAAGCATATATATCGCGCTATGCAAAGGCTTTTGCAAAGGAAAACCGAGCTATGCTGCTGCGCGGAGCGTTTTATTATCTGCTCCAGAATTTAGTGTCAGCGTGTATGTATTTCGTGTGTCTGAAGCTCATAATACCTCAGGCAGACACGGCAGAACTAATAACTCTTACAGGAGCTTTTATGGCTGCATGGATAATCGGCTTTGTTACTCCGGGAGCTCCTGGCGGTATCGGCATACGCGAGGGAGTAATGCTTTTTGTCTGCGGAGACAAATTTTCTGACAGGATAGTGCTTTTCGTTCTTGTTATGCGAATAGCATCTATAGGCGCAGATATAGCGGCATTCATCATCGGCAAGATATACGCAAAAGCTAAGCCGTTAGCCTTTAGCCGTTAGCCAAATTCGGAATTATGAATTGTAGGGACGCGCATTGCGCGTCCGTGTATGCCATACGCAATAAATAACATGAACAAAATGTAGGGGCGAGTTCCGCTCGCCCGTCAATTACGTATAAACTCCAAATGACACACTGTAGGGGACGGCGTCCTCGACATCACGAAAATAAAAGCAGCCCATGGGGCTGCTTTTTTATGTCATTAAGTAAAAAGCTTTGTTGAGTTCGTCAAGCAGGTCAAGAGTCCTTACTATCTTTTCACAGTGTCTGCACTGCCAGTCACAGTCGCTCTTCTTTGCTTTCTTATGGAGCAATTCCAGTTCGCTGCCGCATATGGGACAGGGAGTGCTTTCGCCGTTCCACAGCTTTTTCAGAAAAGCCAGGGCATCACTGCGGGAGTTTATTTTCAGTTCGTTAAGTGTTATCTTTTCCATGATATTTACCTGTTATCGGGCGGATAATATCCGCCCCTACACTTAGTTCTTAGCTTTTAGTTCTTGCAGGCTAACGGCTCATGCTCCGTAGACCTGTGATGCAATATCCACGGTCTGTTTAGCGTCCTTTGCGTAGAAATCGGCGTTTATCTGCTCGGCGTAGGAAGCCGTGAGAACAGCTCCGCCCACAACTGTCTTGCACTCTGGGTACTTCTCGTTGAGCTGTTTTATAGTCTCAGCCATAGCACCGAGGGTAGTTGTCATCAGTGCGGACAGTCCCACAAGGCTGACCTTGTTTTCGATAGCAGCATTTACGATAGTTTCGGGCGGTACGTCCTTGCCGAGATCTATGACCGTGAAGCCGTAGCTGTCAAGGAGCACCTTGACTATGTTCTTGCCGATATCGTGTATATCGCCGTGAACTGTAGCAAGTACTACCTTGCCCTTTGATACACTTTCGCTGTTTGCAGCCGAGAGCTTTGTCTTTATTATCTCGAAGCAAGCCTGAGCTGCTTCGGCTGTGAGTATGAGCTGAGGCAGGAATATCTTGCCCTTTTCAAATTTAGCACCAGCGTTGTCCAGAGCAGGTATAAGGTAGCCGTTGATTATCTCCATAGGATCGACGGTGTTCATAAGCTCCTCGGCAGCCTTGACAGCATTATTTTTCAGACCGTTCTCAACTGCGTACATTATATCGGGAGCCCCCTTGTCCTGCGCAGGAGCAGGAGCTTTCGGTGCGTTGTCGTCCTGAGCGTATATGCTTATGAAATCCGCAGAATTCCGGTCAATTCCCGCAAGGAGCCTGTAAGCTCTTACAGCACCGATGATTCCCTCGATATTCGGATTGATGATAGGCAGGGTAAGTCCGCTGTGCAGAGCCATTGTAAGGAAGGTACGGGTTATGAGCTCACGATTTGGCAGACCGAAGGAAATATTCGATACACCGAGAACGGTATTGAGACCCAGCTCTGTCTTTACCCTGTGGAGCGCGTTGAGGGTCTCCATAACGCCGTCCTGCTCGGCAGAAGCCGTAAGAGTAAGGCAGTCGATGAAAACGTCCTCTTTGGGTATGCCGTACTCCATAGCGCGGTGCAGTATCTTCTCCGCGATAGCAAAACGTCCGTCGGCAGTTTTGGGTATACCGCCCTTGTCGAGAGCAAGACCTACTACGGAAGCACCGTACTTCTTTACAAGTGGTAGTATAGCTTCAAGGGAGTCGTCCTCGCCGTTTACGGAGTTTACAATAGGCTTGCCGTTGTATACTCGCAGACCTGCTTCAAGTACCTCGGGGATAGTGGAATCGAGCTGCAACGGAGTGTCGCATATGCTCTGTATAGCCTTTACAGCCGTTACCATCATTTCCTTTTCGTCTATACCCGGGAGTCCAACGTTTACATCAAGTATCTCTGCACCTGCGTGTATCTGTTCAACAGCCTGACCGAGGATATAGTCCACATCATGGGCAAGAAGAGCCTCCTTGAAACGCTTTTTGCCTGTTGGGTTGATACGTTCACCGATGACACGGGGCTGATTTATGTTTACGCAGTTCACAGCGGAACAGGCGATACTTGCGCGGACTATCTTTCGCGTCTGACGCTCCATACCCGAAAGTGCATCTATCATAGCGGATATATGCTGTGGAGTAGTACCGCAGCAGCCGCCGAATACAGTTACTCCTGCATTTGCCAGTTTTACGGCACTTGCGGCGAAATCATCAGGGTCAACGTTATATTCGTTGGTAACAGGGTCGGGGAGACCTGCGTTAGGCTTGGCAATAACAGGGAGAGTGGTGAGCGAGCATATCCTGTCGAGAACAGGGAAAAGCTCCTCAGGTCCGAGAGAGCAGTTTACGCCGATAGCGTCTGCGCCCAGACCTTCGAGCACAGCTACCATACACTCGGGGGAAACACCTGTAAAGGTACGCATATTCTCCTCGAATGTCATAGTTACGAGAATGGGCTTGTCCGAGTTTTCCTTTGAAGCAAGAACAGCAGCCTTGACTTCGTACAGGTCGGTCATAGTCTCGATAACTATGACATCAGCTTCTCTGCCTGCCAGTACAAGCTCCTTGTATACCTCATAGGCTTCCTCGAATTTGAGAGTGCCCGCAGGTTCGAGGAGCTGACCTATAGGACCTAAGTCAAGAGCTACGAGAGCCTTTCCTGCGGCAGCTTTTCGCGCATTTGCAACACCTGCCGATACCACTTCTTCTACGGTATGACCGCTTTTTGCAAGCTTGAAGCGGTTTGCACCGAAAGTGTTCGCGTAGATTATATCCGCACCGCTCTCAACATAAAGGCGGTGTATTTTCATAATAGCCTCAGGATCGGTTATATTGAGAAGCTCGGGAACGTGCTCGGTCTTTATGCCGTGAGCCTGAAGCATAGTGCCCATACCGCCGTCAAGAAAGACGAAGCTGTTGTTTTCAAGCAAAGAAAAGAATTTATCGGACATTTTTTACTCCTTTTTTAAGAGAAGGTTTCGTTTTTGAAAGTACCGATGCAGCGGAAGTCCTCAAGGTTTTCCGCAAGGTCGCGCAGAACGGCTTCAACATTCGGATCGGACATTTTTCCGCTGAAATCGAGGAAGAACATGACATCAAAGCTTCCGTCGCGTATAGGGCGGCTCTCGATCCTGAGAAGGTTCATGTTATTTACGTAGAATTTTGTCAGCAGACGGTAAAGACTACCTTCCTTATGAGGGATAGTGAGCATTACGGATACTGCGTCAGAGTCCTCTGCCACCTGCATATCCTTTGCTATGATTATGAACTGAGTGCGGTTGATAGTGCAGTCTGCGATATCTCGGGCGATGACTTCAAGTCCCAGCTTTTCGGCGCAGTCAACAGAGCATATAGCGGCGATAGGCTCATCACTGTTCAGTACCTTTTCCGCAGCTGTGGCAGTATTGCTGTACTCATGTTTTTTCAGACCTGTTTTGCTGAGGAATACCTCGCACTGTGAAAGAGCCTGTCTGTGTGAATAAACACAGGTGATATCCTCAATTTTTGTGCCTTTTTTAGCAGCAAGACAGTGATTTATCTCCAAAGTCACCATTTTTACTATGTAGAACGGGTATTTTGCCATAAGGTCGTATGTACTGTCAACAGAGCCTGCGGTGGAATTCTGAACAGGCAGTACGCCGTAGTCGGCTTCACCTGACTGAACAGCTTTGAATACCTCCTCGAAAGAAGGATAAAACGTGAATTCCCTTTCGCCGAAAACTTTCTTTGCGGCAGCCTCGGAATTAGCACCCGAAGTGCCCTGACAGCCTATTTTCTTAGCTCCTGCAAAGTCGGGAGCAGTGTAGTTATAGTCTTTGTTTTCTTCAAGGATAGTGCGGTTCTGCAATATCTTGCTTATGTCCATGATAGTAGTGAAAAGGGCAGAAGTGCCTTTTTCGAGGTTTTTATCTGCGGTCAGCTCTACGATGCGGTCGATGATCTGCTGTTCGCGTCCGCCCTGAAAGACGGGCATATTATGCTCCTTTTTGTAGTCTGCCACACCCCTGCAAAGCTTCATGCGCTTCATAAAGAGTGAAAGGATTTCGCTGTCTACATCGTCGATGCCGTCGCGAAGCTGTTTAAGATCCATAAAAAATACCTCCGATATTAGCCGTTAGCTGTCAGCCATCAGCCGTTAGCTTTACAATGCTGAAAGCTATTGGCTAAAGGCTAAGGGCTGAGGGCTCATTGATATACCTTACATATTATATCATTTTTTTTTGTAGAAATCAATAAAAAGCAGGTAAATATATTGCAAAATACACTTGACCTGTGGTATAATGATATAGAATATAGTGAGAAGCTATATCCATGTGAACTTTTTAACGAACTAACAGGTAAAAAATATTGAAAACTATCAGAATACTGGGTATAGACCCGGGTTATGCAATAGTCGGATTTGGTGTTCTTGATTATGACGGCATAAGGTTTACTCCCGTGGAATACGGAGCAGTACTTACCGAGGCGGGAACGCCATTCCCCGAACGTTTAAAGGCTATACATGAAGATATCGAGTTTATCTTCAACAAATTCAAGCCCGATTGTATGGCGGTGGAGCGTCTTTACTTCACCACTAACCAGAAAACGGCGATAGATGTTGCTCAGGCAAGGGGGATAACCGTGCTTTCGGCAGCTACGAGGAATATCCCCGTATCGGAATATACGCCGCTACAGGTAAAACAGTCGGTAGTAGGCTACGGCAAGGCAGAGAAAAAGCAGGTAATGGAAATGACGAGACAGCTTCTCGGGCTGGCACAGATACCAAAGCCCGATGACGCTGCGGACGCTCTTGCTATAGCCATTTGTCACGGACACAGTACAAGATTTGATTTCAGATAAAGGAACAGAGAGATATGATATACAGTGTAAGAGGAAAGCTTACGGTCAAGGAGCTTGGTTTTGCGGTGATAGAGTGCGGCGGCGTGGGATACGGCTGCAAGACTTCATACAATACCGTTTCAAGGCTCGGCGAGATCGGAAGCGAGGAAATGCTTTACACTTACCTTTACGTAAGGGAAGATGTGGTGGAGCTTTTCGGATTTGCCACCTTGCAGGAGCTCAGCTGCTTCAAGCTGCTGATATCGGTATCTGGAGTAGGTCCGAAGGCGGCAACTTCCATACTTTCAGACGTTACTCCCGAAAGATTTGCACTTCTTGTTGCTTCGGGCGACAGCAAGGCATTCACAAAGACAAAGGGTATAGGTGCAAAGACCGCCCAGAGGATAGTCCTCGAACTCAAGGACAAGATATCCTCAGAGTCTATCAGCGGCAGCATAAGCAGTGATGCCGCACAGTTTGCGAATATACCGTCAGAGGGCGCATCATCGTCCGTATCGGAAGCTCTCGAAGCTCTCATGGTGCTTGGCTATTCTCAGGGCGAAGCTGCTCCCATACTGGGAAAGCTTGATCCCGCACTGAGCACACAGGAGCTCATAAAGGAAACACTGCGGTTAATGGCAGCAAAGAATATGCGCTAAAATATAGAAGATAGGATGGTTACTGTTATGATGAATCTTGACGAATTGCTGAAAGCAGCAATAAAAGACCCTTCAAAACGTTCATTGTTTTTGCAGACTCTCATAAAAAGCGACGTCTATGTCATCTGCAAGAACCCCGTAAAGCAGGAGCGTGATCGTTCAGAGGGCGGTATACAGCTCGAGCTGGTAACTACCCAGAACCCCGACGGCGATCTGTTTATCCCTTTTTTCACAAGCTATCGCGCATTACAGCAGTTTGCAAAGCGATATGTTGACTGCTACAAGATAAACTGTCTTAGACTTTTCGATCTTATACAGTCGGTATCTGCCGTGCTGAACCCTAATTCCTACGGCAAGGAGTTCTCTTCGCGTGAGATAAAGAGTATCCTTATGATAGCCCGAAATCTCAAAATTAAGGCTATCTCCTACAACGAAGCGGACATCATAAACTATCGTCCCTGCGAGCATGAAGTAAATCATATCATAAAGGCTGCCACAAAATTCCTTTCAAAGCAGCCTAACGTTGACAGAGCGTTCATCATGGAGATGATAAAGGGCTGCGAAAATCCGCAGATACTCATTGTTCTCGATATGATGGGAAGTACGAGAAAGCTCTTTGTGCCGCTTTCAAAGTATCTTTCAAAGACTGTAAAAGCCAACGAGCATCTTTGCTTCATCAGCTATGAACAGGACATGGGCAAGAAGGCTGCGGAAACTGTCGAGCCTTTCTACGTCCGCAAGAAGAGATTTTTCGAGAAATAATTCAGAGGTGTTTTTTTGATACAGACAGAGGATATGGAGTTCGCTCCCAGAATAATAACTCCCGAAAATACTACGGAAGACAGCGATGTTGAAATAAGTCTGCGTCCGCAGACTCTTCACGAGTATATAGGACAGGACAAGGTGAAGGAAAATCTCGCCATATATATCGAAGCTGCAAAGCGCAGGAACGAACCTCTCGATCATGTGCTGCTGTATGGACCTCCGGGACTTGGAAAGACAACTCTTTCGTCTATAATCGCCCATGAGCTTGGAGTAAATCTCCGTGTGACCACAGGTCCTGCAATAGAAAAGCCCGGCGACCTTGTTTCGCTTCTCACCAGCCTTTCGGACAACGATGTGCTTTTCATTGACGAGATACACCGCCTTTCCCGTGCGGTAGAGGAGATACTTTACCCTGCTCTTGAGGACAGAGTAATAGATATCATCATTGGAAAAGGTCCGTCCGCACGTTCAATACGTATGGACCTGAAACCATTCACCCTTATCGGTGCAACAACGAGAGCAGGACAGCTTTCAGCTCCTCTCCGTGACCGATTCGGCGTAATACAGAGACTTGAACTTTATACAAAGGAGCAGCTTACGGATATCGTAAGAAGAAGCTCCATGATACTTGGCATACCATGTACAAGTGACGGAGCTGCCGAGATAGCAGGCAGAGCAAGAGGCACACCGCGTATCGCCAACCGTCTGCTGAAAAGAGTCCGCGACTTTGCCGATGTAATGGGCAACGGACAGATAACTCAGGAGATAGCCTCAATAGCTCTCAGCAGGCTCGATATCGACGCACTCGGACTTGACGGACTTGACAGACGTATGCTTGAAATGATAATCAGAGGATACGGCGGCGGACCTGTTGGACTTGAGACACTTGCCTCGGCTATCAACGAGGAAAGCGTTACTCTCGAAGATATCTGCGAGCCGTTTCTTATGCAGCTGGGCTTTCTCGGAAGGACTCCGCGAGGAAGAGTTGCCACAAGGCTTGCCTATGAGCATCTCGGCATAGTCCCACCCGAGCAGGCAGCAGCAGATGAAGGACAGATGACCTTTTGACATTTTCCCGTTTTACGGGACTGGGGGATGAGAAAAATGTTGATAAAAGGATCAAGCGAATATAATTTTAAATACAATTCTGAAATTACCGAGCAGCCTCCCTTTGGTCAGATGATAAACGGTCAGGGGGAGGGAGCTGTTTCAAAGCTGCGCTACGGGGTATGCTTCATGAGCTTCAACGGCTGTGAAGTTATTGCTGTACACAATGCGCTGGTATATCTGAAAAAACCTCAGAAGATAAAAGATGTAGCCTATTATATGGAGCGTTTCCGCGTACTCATGGGCTTCTTCGGCTGTAACGCCTTCAGTCTCGGAAAGGCACTGAATTATTTCGATGCAAGCTTCGAGAAGGTGAAATCCCCTGATGATGCAAAAGCTTTTATCATCACATTCTGGACTAAGATACCGTTTTTATCTTCTATACATACCGTATTCTGTACAAGAGAGCGCAGCGGCGGCATACGTGTGTACAACAGGTACAACAGCTGTACCTATGCGCCTGTATGCCAGACACTTGAAGAGATAATAGGCACACGCAGACCCATCGCGGTCTACAAGATAGTATAAGACCGCGGACGCTCGATACTTAACTGTGAACTTACAAAGGGAGACTATTCAATGGCTAAATTATTCGGAACTGACGGTCCGAGAGGTATTGCGGTGACCGACCTCACCTGCGAACTGGCAATGCAGACAGGAAGAGCTGCTGCGCTGGTGCTTGCGAAAAAGGACGGGTCTAAAACTAAAATACTCGTTGGCAAGGATACGAGAGTTTCCTCCGATGCGCTGGAAGCTGCGGTATGTGCAGGTATATGTTCGGTAGGCGCAGATGCAGAGCTGCTTGGGATAGTCCCCACGCCTGCACTTTCTTACCTTACAGGTTTGCATGAAGCTGACGGCGGGATAATGATATCGGGCAGCCATAACAGTGCCGAATATAACGGCTTGAAGCTGTTTTCTGCAAAGGGACACAAGCTTATGGAAGAAGCCGAGGACGAGATAGAGCGTCTGGTCTTTTCACCGTCAGATGAGATAAAGCTAAGTGAGCCCGAGAACGTTGGGCGTATCTTACACGGTGAAAATGCCGTGAGAGAGTACATAGACCATATTAAAAGCGTTGTTGACTCAGACCTGAGCGGACTTAAAGTCGCAATCGACTGCGCAAACGGCTGTGCCGCATATACTGCGGAAAAGCTCTTTTCGGAGCTGGGTGCTGAGGTATTGGTCATGGCTGATAAGCCAAACGGCACTAATATAAACAAGGACTGCGGCAGTACTCATGTTCATCATCTTATGGAGTATGTCGTTGAGAACAAATGCGACTGCGGACTTGCCTTTGACGGCGATGCAGACAGATGTATAGCTGTAGACGAGCAGGGCTGCATGATAGACGGCGACAGGCTCCTTGCCATATTCGCAGAGAATATGAAGAGCAAGGGACTGCTGGACAAGGATACGGCAGTTGTGACTGCAATGAGCAGTCTCGGACTGAGAAAATATGCGGCTGCACATGATATAAAGCTTGTAAGCTCGGGAGCAGGTACGCGGTATGTACTTGAGCGTATGCTGGAATGTGGCTACAAGCTGGGCGGCGAGCCAAACGGACATATCATCTTTCTTGATGAAGCCCGTACAGGCGACGGACAGCTGGCAGGTGCGCGGCTGCTGGAAATACTGAAAAACAGCGGCGGAAAGCTGAGCGACCTTGCAGGAGATATGCCTGCGTACCCTCAGGTAAAGCTGAATGTAAAGATACATCCTCATTATAAGGAACTCTGGAAAAACGAAAGCAGAATAACCGGGCTTATCGAGAGATACGATAAGGAGCTTTGCGGCGAAGGCAGGATAATGGTGCGCGAAAGCGGAAAAGAACCTATCGTGCGCATACTCGTTGAAGGCAGTGATTTCGGACGCATAAACGATATGGCTGTGGATATCGCACAGCACATCAAGGAAAGCTGCGCATACAATGTCTGAGCGCAGACAATTCTATAAGGAGCATTTACTTTGAGAACAGCAAATAACTGGAAAGATTATAAGATATTGGATACATCAGGCGGTGAAAAGCTGGAAACATGGGGCAATGTGAGCCTTGTGCGTCCGGATCCGCAGATAATATGGAACACCGAACGCACCGATCCGCTGTGGAAGAACGCTGACGGTCACTACCACCGCTCAAATCAGGGCGGCGGCAAGTGGGAATTCCGCAAAAGACTGCCCGAAAGCTGGAATATCAGCTACGGCGAGCTTACCTTCAATATACGTCCCACAGGCTTCAAGCATACGGGACTTTTCCCCGAGCAGGCTGTAAACTGGGACTTTATGGCAGATAAGATACGCAATGCAGGCAGAGAGATAAATGTCCTCAACCTGTTCGCTTATACGGGCGGAGCAACTCTTGCCTGTGCAGCAGCAGGTGCTTCTGTATGCCATGTTGATGCTTCAAAGGGCATGGTGCAGTGGGCAAGAGACAACGCGGCAGCTTCGGGACTTACCGAAAAGCCCATACGCTGGATAGTGGACGACTGTGAGAAGTTCATTGCCCGAGAGATACGCCGCGGACGCAAATACGATGCGGTAGTTATGGATCCGCCAAGCTATGGCAGAGGTCCGGGAGGCGAGGTCTGGAAGCTTGAAAACTGCGTATACGACCTTGTAAAGCTCTGTTCGGGAGTTCTTTCCGATGATCCGCTGTTCTTCCTGATAAACAGCTATACTACGGGACTTTCTCCCTCGGTAATGGGGTATATACTGGGAACTGTCCTCACAGATAAATTCGGAGGCAGTGTAAGCTTTGATGAGATAGGACTTCCCGTAAAGTCCACGGGAATGACGCTCCCATGCGGTTCAACCGCCATCTGGCAAACTGAGCCAGTTTGATCGCTTCCACGTTGACGCTCGTAAACTCGCTTACTGTCATCAAAAACGATGATCGTACATCGCTTACAGCACTATAATTATATGTAGGGACGACCATTGGTCGTCCGCAAATAACGCTGCATACGACATAAACACTTTGTAGGGGCGAGTTCCGCTCGCCCGTTAAAGAACGATAAACTAAAAATAGCATACTGTAGGGGCTGGCGTCCTCGACAGCCCGCAAATAACGATACAAAATGTAGGGAACGCCGTCCTCGGCGTTCCGAGACATAAATACTGTATAAACTTGATAACATGATATAGGAGAAATAATTATGGGAAAAGACGAAAGATTTGTCAAGATATACTCACAGGGAAAGATCACTGTTTCAGAGATATGGGTGGACACGTTAACAGGTGTAAATTATGTTTATCATGCGGCAGGATATTCGGGCGGTCTTACCGTTCTTCTGGACAGAGACGGCAAGCCTGTGATATCCTCAGCTGCGGAAATAGAAGCAATGAAGAAATAAGGATAGAATATGAAAAAAACACTGACAGCACTTATTACAGCAGCAATTGCACTTACTGCAGTATCATGCAGTAATAAAAATGAGAATAAGCCTTCGGAAACAGAGAGCACAACAGCTTCCGAAGCTGTTACCGCCGAGGTGACAACTGAGGAAGAAACAGAAGATGAGCTCACAAAGAGGATAAGAGAAGAACTTGAAGAGGATATGAAAAGATGTGATGATATCACCTTGCAGGAGCTTCCTGAGTACGATATTCCCGATGACTGGCACGAAATAAACAACGGTACAGTCAAAATGCTTGTACCGCCCGATGTTGAAGAAACAGAAAAAATGGATTCTTCAAGAGTAAGCAACGAGTATCAGAATGAAGATGACAGTATACATATCATATTCCATGATTGGCTCAAATGGGACGAAGGCTGGGTAGGAACTCCTGCTTTTCCCGATCTTACGGGAGAGGACGTTGAGAAAGCGTTTGCAGAGCTCGGTTTGGATTATGACGGCACAAGAGCTTCATTTATCAAAGCAGTATCGTCTTTTTCAGGTGCTGAAAAGACGAGAGAGAATGAGGAAGCTTACAGAATAGCTTCCATTGAGAAAGCAGTTGAGTTCAAATTTTATGCATCTGTCTTTCATGATCTTTCAGACGGACATGATGTTTTCATAAAGGGTGATTACTACAAGAATTATGATGATGAGGAAATTATGGATCATGCATTTGTACTTATCTTTTCTGACGGTAATAATGAATATCACGTAAGAGTAGAAGCTCCTTCAGAGGAAGAGATACTTATGATGTGCTCAACTATATCTTTCAGTTAAAAGAACAGGGATAAATATGGAAAATATAATCGAAATAAAAGGTCTCCACTTTGCCTATGAGTCCGATGACGAGGAAAAGAAGCCTGTCGAGGTGCTCAAAGGCATAGACCTTAACATAAAGCAGGGTGAGTTCGTAGCAGTGCTTGGGCACAACGGCTGCGGAAAATCCACCCTTGCAAAACATCTGAACGCCATACTGCTCCCCACAGAGGGTACAGTAACGGTGGACGGCATAGACACAAAGGACGAGGAAAAGCTGTTTGACCTGCGCCAGTGTGCAGGCATGGTGTTCCAGAACCCCGATAATCAGATAGTTTCGTCAATTGTCGAGGAGGACGTAGCCTTTGCGCTGGAAAATCTCGGCGTACCCTATGAGGAGATGCGCAGACGAGTTGACGAGAGCCTTAAAGCCGTGGGTATGTATGATTACAGACTACATTCGCCCAGCCAGCTTTCTGGCGGTCAGAAGCAGCGAGTGGCAATTGCAGGCGTTATCGCCATGCAGCCCAAGTGTATAATCCTTGACGAGCCTACAGCTATGCTTGATCCGCAGGGACGCAAGGAAGTACTTGCTACAATACACCGCATGAACCGAGAACAGGGCATAACCATAGTCCTCATCACTCATTACATGAATGAAGCTGCGGACTGTGACCGTGTTGTGGTCATGGACAAGGGCATGGTAGTCCTTGATGATGTGCCTGAAAAGGTATTTTCACAGGTAGATAAGCTAAAAGCCATAGGGCTTGATGTACCGCAGGTCACAGAGCTTGCGTGGGAATTACGAAAAGCAGGCTGCGATATATCCACTGAGATAATATCAGAGGAAGAATGTGTTGCGGCAATAGAAAAGCTTTTTGCAGAATGAGCAGCTCGGCTGCTTACAGGAAAGAAAAGGAGAATAGAATTGGCTATCCTTGAAACACAGGAGCTTACATACACCTACAGCATCGGTACTCCCTTTGAAAAGACTGCTGTAGACCATGTGAGCTTAAAAATAGAAGAGGGCGAAATGGTGGGCGTAATGGGACACACAGGCTCAGGCAAATCCACGCTCATACAGCATTTCAACGGACTTCTCAGACCAACATCTGGAAAGGTGCTCCTTGACGGTAAGGATATATGGGAGGATAAGGATAAGATACGCAACGTGCGCTTTAAGGTAGGACTTGTATTCCAGTACCCCGAATACCAGATATTCGAGGAGACTGTATACAAGGACATCGCTTTTGGTCCTAAGAATATGGGGCTCGACGATGCCGAGATAAAACGCCGCGTATACGAAACTGCCCATGATATCGGACTTTCAGAGGAGCTTCTTGAACGTTCGCCCTTTGAACTTTCGGGCGGTCAGAAACGTCGTGTGGCAATTGCAGGCGTTATGGCTATGGAGCCGAGAGTGCTCATACTTGATGAGCCTACCGCAGGACTTGACCCTGCGGGCAGAGACAAGATACTGAGCCATATAAAAAGCTACCATGAGCGCACGAAGAATACCATACTCATAGTTTCTCACAGCATGGAGGATATAGCTGCATTTGCCGACAAGATACTTGTAATGAGCAAGGCTAAGCTCTTCTGCTATGATGAGACAGTGAATGTATTCGCAAGAGCTGATGAGATATCGCAGATAGGACTTGACGTTCCTCAGATAACGAAAGTTTTCGGAGAGCTCAGGCGCAGGGGGCTTGACTTCGGCAAGGAAGTCTATACCGTGGGATATGCCCGTGACCTGCTTCTGAAACATCTTAAAGAACGGGGGGACAGCCGATGCTGAGAGATATAACTATCGGACAGTACTTCCCGGGAGACAGCATCATACATAAGCTGGATCCGAGATTTAAGATCGTAATAACACTTCTGTATATCATAATGCTGTTTTCGGGCGGAAACTATATCTGCCTTGCAGTGGGGGCGGTTTTCACATTCGGAGTGATACTCCTTTCGCGGATACCGCTGAAAATGTTCTTCAAGAGCGTGAAACCGCTGCTGATATTCCTTATCATAACGGCTTTTCTGAATTTGTTCCTTATGTCCACGGGCGATGTGCTCTGGGAATGGAAATTTCTGAAGATAACCGATAAGGGACTGGAAACCAGCATATTCATGATAGTAAGGATAGTTCTTCTCGTTATGGGAAGCTCTGTTCTGACATATACAACATCACCTATAACTCTGACAGATGCTATAGAGCGGCTGCTCTCGCCGCTGAGAAAGATAAAATTCCCTGTGCATGAGCTTGCAATGATGATGTCGATCGCACTTCGATTTATACCTACACTGATAGAAGAAACAGATAAAATAATGTCAGCACAAAAGGCAAGAGGCGCAGAGATAGACACAGGAAGCTTCACAACGAGAGCAAAGAACCTCATATCCATACTTGTTCCGCTGTTCATATCCGCATTCAGACGTGCGGACGAACTTGCAACAGCTATGGAGTGCCGCTGTTATCACGGCGGTGAGGGAAGAACAAGATTGAGACAGCTCAAGTCCGCTCCAAGGGATTATATCGCCCTTGCAGTGACCGTATTTTTCCTTGTGCTTGTAATAGTACTCGGCAGGTTATTCTGAGCGGAACGCGAGAAAGGATAAAGATGGACAAAGAAGAAAGACGAGCCGCAAGGCGCAGAAAGCTTGAGCGGTTCAGAAAAGGCAAATTTCACAGGATATTGTACGAAAACGGAGTCCTGTACTTCCTGCTTTCGTTCCTTATCCCGTTTTCCATTATGGTTTACGCATTCGGCGTATACGGAGTTCACCCCTTTGGCGACAGGCAGATACTTGTAGTAGACCTGTGGCATCAGTACTATCCGTTTTTCAGGGTAGTGCGTGAAAAGCTGGTCAGCGGCGGTTCGTTCCTGTATTCGTGGGAAAACGGAATGGGTACAAATTTTCTGTCACTTATTTCGTATTATGCGGCAAGTCCGCTGAACTGGCTGTCGGTACTTTTTGACGATGACCATGTACGCGACGCGCTGACATTCATACTATGTGCGAAAATAGGCTTTGCAGGAGCATTTTTCAGCTCGTTCCTGCGGTATACCTTCAAGCGTAAGGATTTCTCCATATGTATGTTCTCGGTAATGTATGCACTTTGCAGCTATACGCTGGGCTACTACTGGAACGTGATGTGGTTCGATACCGTAGCACTTTTCCCCCTTGCAATGCTGGGCATAGTTGCACTTTGCCGCGAGGGAAAATGGAAAATATTTACATTCACACTGGCACTTTCGCTTATATCCAACTACTATATAGGCTATTTTACCTGTATTTTCTCGATATTCATGTTTGCAGCCGCAAGCATCATCGAGTGTAAGGGCGTAAAGGACTGGTTCAGAAAGCTGTTCCTGATGATACGTTCGTCAGTGCTTGGCATAGGACTTGGCGGCTTCATGCTGCTGCCTGCTTATTACGGCTTGAAGCTCACCTACAGCGTAAACAACAATATGCCAAAGGAGATAAGCTATTACGAGGACTGGAAAAAGATATTCGCAAATCTCCTGTCCTATAATGCACCTACAAAGGTTGACGGACTCCCGAATTTCGCCTGCGGAATGTTGGCGGTACTGCTTTTCGGCGTATTCGTGTTCTCATTCGGCATAAAGATACGGGAAAAGATAGCTGCACTTTCAATGCTTGCCATAATAGTCGTGAGCTGCAATATGAATTTGCTCAATTACATATGGCACGGCTTCCATTTCACGAACCAGATACCGTACAGATTTGCATTCATATTCTGCTTCGTGCTTGCAACGGCAGCATTCAGAGCATATGATATCATACTTAGCAGGGGTATAAAGATATACCAGTTAGTTCTTATGATAGCAGGACCAGCAGCAGTGCTGATACTGAACAAGCTGTCGAAGGGCGTTGATTACAAGTTTGAGGGAGCTGTCAAGAGCTCGGCTATAATAGTAGGTGCTTTCTGGCTCATATTCATAGCAGCTAAGATATTTCCTTTCAAGACAAAGGAAAAACGCAACCTGCTCATGACCCTTGCACTTTCTGCGGCTGTATTCAGCGAGTTCATAAGCAATGCACAAATGGGCGTAAGTACCGTAGATACTACGGGATATACGGATTATCCCTCAAATAAGACGGAAGTACGCCAGCTTCTCGATTATGAGAAAAAGAATGACAAGAGCAAATTCTACCGCACAGAAATGTCGTATACATATACTCTCAATGACAGCGCACTCTACGGATACCGCGGATTGTCGCAGTTCTCATCGGCGGCGAACGTTTCTGTAACGACTATGTGCAAACGCCTTGGACTCTATGCTTCCGAGGCAGGAAACAGATTTTATTACAGGACATCTACTCCCATTGTGAATTCACTTCTGGGAATAAAATACATCATCAAAAAGAATGGCGAACTGAATACCGAGGACTGGGTGCTTGAACACAAGACATCAGCAGGCAATGCCAATCTGTATGAGAATAAGTATCCTCTTTCACTGGGATTTATGGTTAACGAGGATATACTCAATATGGAGGATAACGGCGGAGCTAATCCCTTTGAGTATCAGAACGACCTTATAAAACGCGCTACGGGCATAGATGATAAGTTTTTCACGCCCCAGCCTGTTGCACTTGCGGAGTACGACGGTCTTGAAGTTACCAAGAACGGCTACGGAAATTATACCTTCCGCAATGACACAGATGAACCTACAGGAAGTGCAACATACAGCTTTGACTGTATCGACGGCAGCTACATCTACGGATATGCCAACGGTACAGGCGGTACCTGCGATTCTCTTGAGATAAAGTGCGATGATGAGCTCATAGACAGCGGAAAGCTCATAGAGAGCTATCCGATCGTTTTCCCTATGGGCAACGGTCAGGAGGGCAGTACCTCAACAGTAAAGATATCTTCTTCGGAAAAGCATAAATCAGGCAATTTCAAGCTTATGGTCTATGCTATAAGCGAGGATACATTCAAAAAAGCCTACAACGCTCTTGCTGACGAACAGCTTGAGATAAAGAAATTCAGCGATACTAAGATACGCGGAAGGATAAATGCGTCGGAGGACGGCGTTATGTTCCTGTCCATACCCTATGAAAAGGGCTGGAGCGTATACATAGACGGTGAAAAAGTCGAAACGTTCAAGCTTTTGCAGGCAATGACAGGCGTAAGGGTAGGCAAGGGCAGTCATGATATAAGTATCGAGTATACACCCGAGGGCTTTGTTCTCGGTGTAACGGCTACAGTAGTCAGCCTCGCACTCGTAATACTTATAATGATATGCGAAAAGCGGCGCAGATCACGCAGACGCAGACATATGATGTATTCGGCAGCATTACCGAATACGGGAAATGAAATGATACCTTCGCCTTATAATAATAAGGCTGAGATATACGATCAGGTCAGCGAAGCACTCAGATCGGAGGATTTCGGCAGAGTCGAGGACACGGAAGTAATTCTTTACGACGGAAGCGATCCTGCAAAAAAGGAGGCGGACGATGCGTAATCTGAAAGTTATGATCGCTTACAGAGGAACGAAATACCACGGTTTTCAGCGGCAGAGCAATGCCGTAACGGTCCAGGAGGTGCTTGAGAGCAAGGTCTCAAAGGTACTAAATGAGCCTGTTACGATCACAGGCTGTTCAAGGACCGATACGGGAGTCCACGCAAATATGTTCTGCTTCAATGTAAAGACAAACAGCAAAATAAACTGTCTTGGCTTTTGCAGAGGAGTTAACGGCGAGCTTCCCGATGATATTTCTATCCTTAGCTGTGAGGACGCTGCGGAGGACTTTCATGCAAGATTTGACTGCAAGGGCAAGGAGTATATATACAAGATGCATTGCAGCGAATCGAAAAATCCGTTTGCTGCTGATCTCATGCTTCATTACAGACGAAAATTTGACATTGAAGCTGCCCGCAAGGCCGCAAAGTATTTCGTAGGAACTCACGATTTTGCGTCATTTTGTGCTGACTGCACAAATGTTTCAACCACGGTAAGGACAATTTATTCCTTCAAAATAGAAAATAGTGGAGATTCTGTGATAATGCTTGTAAAAGGCAACGGTTTTTTGTATAATATGATTAGGATAATGGCAGGGACTCTGATAGATGTCAGCGAAAAGCGGATATCTCTCGATGATATCCCTGATATCCTCGCCGCAAAAGACCGCTTGAAGGCAGGAAGAACGGCAATGGCTCACGGACTGTATCTGAACCGTGTGTTCTACAGTGAAGATGAGCTGCTGAAAGAGACATGAGAACAAAGGACAAGGAGGTATCAGCGTGCCGAAAATGTATGACGCCGATGATATCGTCGATCTGAAAAATCGAAAACGGCGGCAAAAAAGGCTGAGGCGGTTCATTCTGATACTGCTTGCAGCTGCCATTGGAACGGGGCTTTATTTTACCCGTGATATGTGGTATAATAAATTAAGGGGCATAGGACAGCAGTACAGGACTATCGTTAACTCAGGTAAGCTTGCCGAAGGAAACTTCCCTATAGAAGTCAGCGGAGGAGCTGATTATCAGCTGGAATTTACCGACAGCAAGATGATACTTATGAGCGATACCTACACGTATTTCTATGACACTGACGGCGCACTTCTCAAAAAGCGTCAGCATACATATACGAATACGGTGCTCCGTGCAGCCTGCGGACGCGCACTGCTTTACGAACAAGGAGGAAATGAGCTTAGTGTAGAGGACGAAGATGAAGTTTTTTATACTAAATCATTTGCCAAGCGACTTATCCTCTTTGCGAGAATAAGTGAACAGGGCTATACAGCAGCGGTAACTACATACGATAATTACAGCTGTGCGCTGGAAGTATATGACAAAAGGGGAAAGGTCATATACGAAAGAAAGTGTATCGAAATGGTCAGCGACCTTAGCTTTATCAATGACAGCAAAGGTTGCGTGCTGAGTTATATCACAGCTGAAAACGGTCAGCTCGTTACAAATGTTCAGGAAATAAGCTTTAGTGAAAAGGATGAACACTGGACTTCACCAGGACTTAACACACTGGGACTTGCTGTATATGGCTTCGATAAGGGAGCTTTCGTATACGGAGCAGATGCCTGCGGATACGTTGACGGAAATGGTCAGATCAGTTCGTTCTATTCTTATGACGGCGACCGCGTTGCAGGTGCCAGCGAAAACGGTTATTCCGCAGTCATTGCCAATAATATCGACAGAAGAAAGTATACATTGGCATTGTTCAAAGGTGGAAAAACAGAAGCTCTTATAATCGACCTTGAAGAACCGTCAATAGATGTTACGGTTTATGAAGAACTTGCTTATGTAATGTGTCAGGGTAAGATAAAAACCTATGATTTCAGCGGCGGACTTCGTTCTGTTGCGGACGTAAGCGATTCTTACACAGGTTTTGTACGAAGCGATGATCATATTTTCCTGAAGGGATATAATAAAATAGATCGTATAGACTATGAAAGCTGATTGGTGATACACATTAATTCACTATCCGAAGGGAGGAAGCACCGTAGAAGCACACGGTGCAAAAAACATGGGAGCACAATTTTGGTGGTTTTACGATGTAATCGTTGCAGCAGCGGTACTCGTATGTATGTTTATTACAATAAAGAAAGGAATATTGAAAGCATCAGTCGCGTTGGTAGGATATGCCCTTACTCTGGCAATAGCTTTTTCGCTTAGTTCCTCGATTTCGGGATCTATGTATTCCAAAACCGTAAGGAGCAGCAATATAAAGAAAATGGATCAGACTCTTTCAAATGTGGATTTTCTTGACGACCTTATAAGGTATATTGAAAATCTCGGATATGATGTTTATCCTGAGCGAGGTCAGGTCGAGAGGATATGCTTCTCGGGCGAGGACATTGAAGAAAAGCTTTATAAGTATATCAACAATATCAACGGAAGAAAAGCAGATGAAGAAAGTGCATTCTATAATAAGCTGCATGAAGGATACGCAACTATTATAAACTCGTATGTTTCAAAAGAGCTCAGTATGTATTCGGCAGAATATGCATCAGAACAGATAAGGACAAATCCTAAGAAATTCTGCGATTTCATGTCACTTATAAAGGATACTGACAATTTAAAGCCAGCTGCGCAGTTTATTGTTGATAATTATCTTGAAAAACCGTATTCAAGCCAGGTAAAACTTATCGTACTGATAGTTATGCTTGTATTCTTTGTGATAATGACTATTTTCATAGAGACAGCAGCCGGCAGGAACAGTCACATGGAGCCGAGTCTGGTAACTCATGCAATAAGCGGAATAATAGGCATATTCAAAGGTGTTGTCATTATAGTTATCATTGCTGTTATGATAAGGCTTTCAGTTGTAATGGGAAGCGATAAGATGCTTTTCTTCAACCATGACGCTATTGACAGAACATGGGTATTCAAGTATTTCTACAACTTCATAAAAGATATATGACAAAAAGAAACATTACTGCTTCAGCCTATAAGGCGCGAAGCTTGGTATAATTAACCGACAGGAGGAACTGCCTGATGATAATGTGCAGTAAATGCAAAAAAAGACCTGCGGTGGTGTTCATCACCTCTGTTCAGGGAAACGAAAAGAAAAATGAGGGACTCTGCCTTTCTTGTGCAAGATCGCAGAATATCCCGCAGATCAAGGAATATATGGATAAACTCGGCATCACTGATGAAGAGCTTGATCAGCTCTCGGATCAGATGATGGGAATGCTGGACGGCGACAGCTTTGAAATGGGCGGCTCGGGCGTTCTTCCCGACTTTATAACCAATATGTTCGGCGGAAATGATGACGGGGATAAGTCGGACGACAGCAACAGCAGCGGATTTGATCCGCGCAGCTTTTTCAGCAGCCGCAACGGCTCTTCCGATGAAAAGTCATCAGACAGCAAAGAGAAAAAAGGGGGACTTTTCGGACGCAATAGTAAGGAGAAAAAGTCGAAGGAACCAAAATTCCTCGGCAGCTACTGCACAAATCTCTCCCAGAAGGCAGCAGACGGCAAGCTCGATAATATAATCGGCAGAGATAACGAGATAGCCCGTGTTATACAGATACTTTCAAGACGTACAAAGAACAATCCCTGCCTTATCGGTGAGCCGGGTGTCGGAAAGACAGCTATCGCCGAGGGTATCGCACTTCGCATAAACGAAGGTGATGTTCCTTTCAATCTTGTTGATAAAAAGGTATACCTTCTTGACCTTACCGCACTCGTTGCAGGTACTCAGTTCCGCGGACAGTTCGAGAGCCGTGTAAAGGGACTTGTTGACGAGGTAAAGAAAGAGGGCAATATCATACTCTTCATCGACGAGGTTCATAACCTTGTAGGTGCAGGAGATTCCGAAGGCTCTATGAATGCCGCAAATATCCTAAAGCCTGCTCTTTCAAGAGGAGAGGTACAGGTAATAGGTGCTACAACATTCGGCGAGTACCGTAAATATATCGAAAAGGACTCTGCCCTCGAAAGACGTTTCCAGCCCGTTACTGTAAACGAGCCAACTATCGAGGATACAGTAAATGTACTTGTTGGCATAAAGAAGTATTACGAGGAATTCCACAAGGTACACATATCCGATTACCTTGTAAGAGTTTGTGCAGTACTCTCAGAGAGATATATCACAGACCGTTTCCTGCCCGATAAGGCAATAGACCTCCTTGATGAAAGCTGTGCCTATGCTTGTATCCGTTCGCCCGAAATAGGTGAATACGAAAAGATCAAAAAGGAGATAAAGGTCCTTGAAGAAATGGAGACATCTATCTCCGAGCAGGAAGAAATAGATTATCAGGCACTTGCCGAGGTAAAGAGCAAGCTTATCCATACACGTGAGACAGAAGCAGCTCTTAAAGAAAAGGCAGCAAATGTCAACGTTGAAGAGTCTGATATCACTAAGGTCATCGAACGCTGGACGGGTATCCCAGCAAGTAAGATAGCTGAAAATGAGTTTATGAAGATAGCAAGACTTGAGGAAGCTCTCAAAAAGCGCGTTATCGGTCAGGAAGAGGCTGTTGGAGTTCTCACGAGAGCTATCAAGCGTACAAGAGTTCAGCTCAGCAAACGCCGCAGACCTGCTTCGTTCATATTCGTAGGTCCTACAGGCGTAGGTAAGACAGAGCTTGTAAAATCACTTGCTGAGGAGCTTTTTGACTCACCCGATCCGCTTATCAGACTTGATATGACAGAGTATATGGAAAAGCATTCTGTTGCACGTATGATAGGCTCGCCTCCAGGCTATGTAGGCTATGAGGAAGCAGGACAGCTCACAGAAAAGGTTCGCCGCAAGCCTTATTCGGTAATACTCTTTGACGAGATCGAAAAGGCTCACCCCGATGTTATGAATATCCTCATGCAGATACTGGACGAGGGTAAGGTGGACGATGCACAGGGCAGAACTATCAACTTTGCAAATACAATAATCTGCATGACTTCAAATGCAGGTTCTACAGATAAGAGCATAGGTGTGGGCTTTAACCGTACCGAGAACGAGATATCGAGAGAAAAGGCTATGAAGGGTCTGAGAGACTTCCTCCGTCCCGAATTTATCAGCCGTATCGACGAGATCGTGGTATTCAAGGATCTCACTAAGGAGAACTTTGCTGATATAGCTGCACTTATGATTGACGAGATGAAAGAACCTCTTGCTGAAAAGAATATCTCTGTTGAGTATACAAGAGAAGCTCTCGAGCTTATTGCAGAGAAGTCATTCGGCAAGCCTTACGGCGCAAGAGATATCCGCCGTGTTATTCGCGAAGAAGTCGAGGATCAGGTCGCAGAGATCATACTTGAACGTGCTTCAGAGATAAGTGTTATAAGCATTTCGGCTGAGGGCGATAAGATAGTTGTCAGCGGCAGGAAGGAGCAGGCTGAAAATGAAGCATAAGTTTAGCGCAGTTCTTATGGCTCTCGCTATGGCAGCCGTCTGTATGACAGGCTGTCTGGACTCTGATAAAAAGAACGGCAAAAATGCCGAAGCTGAAACAACAACTGCTGCTGCCGAGCCTGTTACAGATGAAAACGGCAAAGAGATGTCCGAGAGCATGGAGCTTATGCACGTAAAGTTCAAGGATATCCCCGAAATAGATAACGGTCCGCTTATAAAATTAAGCAAGACCGATGCAAAGCCCGGTGAAATTGCAAAAGTTACCGTATCTGTCACAGGTGCAGACAAGAAGTGGAGTATGTGTGGTATACATATCACATATCCCGATGTTTTGGAGTGTCAGATAGAGGACGAAGAAGATCTTACTGTAGAGTATGAGCTTGGAAAGGCTACACAGCACAATTCGGGATTTGTGGCTATGGACTGGCAGAGAAATCTTGCCGATGAGCTGATAAGAAACCACCAGCGTTCAGTATTCTTTACAACAATGTTTCAGGACAACAACGGTCAGGACGGAGATATAGCTACATTCTTCTTCAAAGTCCCTAATGATGCACAGCCTGGTACAGTGTACGATCTTGGATATTATTACATGGACTCGGATATGTTCCGTGACCTCGACGCTAATATGTCATTTGAGAAATATGCCTTTGAACACCTTGAAGGCGGCAGTATAACTGTAAGATGATATATTTGCATTTAACGGTTTAGAATGAAATAGTATTTTTATTTAGGGAACGCCCTCTCTTGCAGGGCGTTCCCTCTTTCACAACAGTCCACTGGACTGTTGTGAAATTCACCCTTTGCGGAGCGCCTTACGATTATTGGGCGTTGCCCAAACCTACCAAAGGCTCTGCCTTTGGAATCCGCTAAAGGGTTGTGAACCCTTTAGAATCCCATTATTAGTTTAATAGAGTTTTTATGTATAGACAAGGATAAAAGAAAGGACATTATATAATGAATAAAAAAGAAACAGCAGAGATAAAAAAGAATTTCTCCGACAAGAGCGGATTTTTCATAATGGAGCGCGTCCTCACGGCTTTTGTGGACGCAGAGAAAAACGTGAGATACCACAATGTCAGCTCATGCCTTACTATGCCTGTTGAGGAGCACGATGTGTACGATGAGACTCTGAAAAAGGTGCTGAATACCAATGTCGGCAAGGCTTTTGTGGAGTATGAGTTCCCCAACGAAGCCTATGACGAGGGACAGCCTCAGAATATCCTCTATACTCTCCTTACTTCCGAGCTCAAAGACGATATCGCCTGTGAGGACTTCCTCAACCATATCGCAAATAATATCGCATATACAGGTCCGTTTGCAGTTATAACAGCCTACTGTACATACACTATCCGCAAAAAGGACAAGAATGACGAATTTGCTGATGGCGAGGACGAGATATACCGCTATATCCTTACAGCTATCTGTCCTGTAAATACAAGCAAGGACGGCTTTGTGTTCGACAGTGTGGGCAATGAGATAACGAAGAAGGTCAATACAGAGCTTATAATCAGCAAAGCTCCGTCAGATGGCTTCCTTTACCCTGTTTTCAGCAACAGGAGCTCGGATATAAACCACGTTATGTACTACACTAAGAATATCAAGTCTCCTAATGTATCAGTAGTTGAGAATGTTCTCGGCTGTACCTTTGTAATGTCGGCAGAGAGCGAGAAAAACAGCTTCCAGAGCATACTTAAAAATGTTGTGGGTGACGACCTTGATTATACCCTCATAAAGACCGTTAATGAGAAGATACAGGAGGTCGTTGAGGACAACAAGGACGATACAGACAGAGTTGTCATCGACAATATGAAGCTCAAGGATATCCTCGTTGATGTGGGACTCCCCGAAGAGCGCGTGAATATGGTCGAGCCTGTGTACGAAAAGGTATGCGGTACTGCACCGCTTACTGCGGCTAATCTTGTGGAGACTAAGACAGTCCTCACTTCTCCCGGTATTACTGTAAATATCAAGCCTTCTGCGGCTGATAAGGTGCGTACAAGCGTTGTGGACGGCAGAAGATGTCTGCTTATCGACATTGACGACCCGACTATCGAGATAAACGGACTGCCCGTTACTCTTTAATTCATAATGCATAATGCGTAATTAAGGAACGCCGAGGGTTACTCCCTGTAGTACAGGGAGATGTCCGAAGGACAGAGGGTCGCGGCTCCTGTTGGGAGGCGTTCCATACATATAGTTACAACATACGTAAGTAGTTGAAATCCTGTTTTCATCGTGACCTGCTGAAAAATGTCTTTCTGTAATAGGGGCGAAAATGGCAGTTTTTCAACTAAAAACCATTGAATATCGCAAAAATTATACCTCGGGTGGATATATTAAGGGCGCACAGTTGTGCGCCTTTTTTACTTTCAATTCACAAACGGACGCCCAATGGGCGTCCCTACAAACTAATGGCTCGTGCTTCCATACACATGGTATTTTGTTATTTGCATTGTAATGCGCATACACGGGCGCGCGGAACGCGCCCCTACACAACAGGCTGTCGAGGACGCCGTTCCCTACAAGCTAACGGCTAATGGCTAACAGCTAAAAAAGGAGTACCTTTCGGTACTCCTTTTTTTGTGTTCAGTGATTTTCCTTGATAGCGGTTTTGGCTTTTGCTACGATAGTTCTGTCATTCTCATATGACAGGATATTTGTGGCGTAGGATATATCCACCCAGCGTATTTCCGCGATCTCTCCCTCCTGTGGGATAAAATCAACGTTTTTCGCTTTTGCAAGAAAGTATACAACGACTTTCATCGTGTCTTTCTTGGGTGAATAGGTTACTGTTTCTCTGAATGTCGGATCAATAATAACGTCAATGGAAGTCTCCTCCATGATCTCACGACGTGCAGTTTCAACCTCGGTCTCGCCCTTTTCAACGTGCCCTTTCGGGAAGGACCAGTGACCGCTGTTGATATGCTTTATCAGCAGTATTTCCGTATTGCCGTGGTATTTCCTGTAGACAATTGCGCCGCATGATTTCTCGTGAAGCATAGATAATCCTTTCTTGCCTGTAAAAAAACAAGCAGAATCAAGAGCAGTTCACCCTGCTTCAGAGTATCATGTGGTGAGCTGCTTTTATATAGTTCAAAATTAATTATACCATATTATGGGCAATAAAGCAATATGCGCGGCAAAAAAATTTCGTTTCGTAAGGGGCATAACGCGAAAAAAGGTGAATTTCCTTATCATATGCATACTTGTACCTGCGTGTGAATATATATTACACAAAGCAAACTTCAAGGAGGTTACCGTTATGGACTTAAAACTTAACAGAGAGACTGTTCCTGCTGCCGAGATGATATATGACGGGATACAGGAGCAGTCTGTGGAGCTGGATTATATCCTGCCCGATTACTGCCCCGATATTTTCAGACTTATCCGCTGCGAGACTTCGCCTGTTATCACTGACTGGAGCATCAGCGGCGACAAGCTGACCTATGAGCTGAGATGCGATATACATATCCTTTACTGCGGCGAAAACAGCAATGAGGTGCAGTCTGTGGAGCAGCACAGGAGCTTCACAAAGACGGTGGAACTGGGTAAAACAGCCGAGTCCGCAGAAGTGAAGCTGATACCTAAGGCTGACCATGCAAATTTCAGAGCTGTGAACAAACGCCGCCTTGACCTGAGAGGAGCTGTTTCCACAAAGATAACCGTTACAGGTCAGCAGGAGCAGCAGGTCGTTTCAGACGCTGTGGGTATGAATATTCAGCTGAAAAAGACTCCCGTAAAATTTGCGGCAGGGCGGCTTACTGCGGAGAAAAATGTCCGTATTGAGGAGGATATTGAGCTTGGTGCGGCTCAGCCCGATGTTTCGGCAATTCTCAACTGTAGGTGCAGTGCTTCTGCCTGCGAGATGAAGCTTATTTCGGGAAAGCTGCTTGCAAAGGGTGAAACTGATGTGGAAATCCTCTACTCGGGTGATAATACCGTCGAAGCTATGCGGTTTTCTCTTGGCTACAGCCAGATAATCGACGTTGACGGACTTGATGACAGCTACGACTGTGCGGTAACTCCCGAGATACTCAGCTGTGATATAACTGTGGCTTCCGATAAGGAGGGGAATAACAGGATACTGCGGTGTGAAGCTGAGATAAGGCTTAGCTGCCGGGCTGTAAGGACGGCTTCTGTTATGATTGCAGAGGACGCTTTTTCAACAGTCTACCCGTGCAGTGTTGAAATGTCAGAGATAAAAGCCGAGCAGATACCTGCGGTATACGATGAGAGCTTCAGGCACAGCGCGAAGCTTGCTGACGGAGATAACGTACCTCAGACTATATACGCTATGTGGAGCGAGCCGAAGAATATCAATACCCGTATCGGAGATGACGGACGTTCGGTTGTCATAAGCGGTATGCTGACCTATTCTATGGCGGCAAAGGACAAAGCAGGCATGATAATTATGCCTGACCGCGATGAAGCCTTTGAGGTAACGGTGGGACTTCCCGATAATATAAACGGTACATCGGTGGCGGCTGAGGTCTATGTGCGTGAGACTTCATACGATATATCTGCCGAGGGAGTCCTTACAGCAAAGTCGGATATAGGAGTAAAGCTTCTGGTGTACAGCTCCGACTCCATAAAGGCTGTGACGGATATCTCAGTCGATGAAACTACCCGAAAAGAGCGTGACGGCGATTACGCTATCAAGCTTTATTTCGGCATAGAAAACGAGGATATATGGGACATCGCCAAACGCTACAGCACAAGTGTGGCTGCTATCATGGAAGAAAACGAGCTTAGTGGTCAGCGTCTTGAAAACGGCGGTATGCTGCTGATACCAATAGTATCATGAAGCAATGCTTCGCGCTGCTTCATATTCATAATTCATAATGCAGAATGCATAATAAAATGTGTATGAAGCACTGTTTAGATTTGCCGCCATAAGGCGGCACAATAATTATGAATTATGAATTATGCATTATGAATTGAATTAAAAGGAGTATTATATGGCTAAAGATATATACAGCAATATTGCTGAGCGTACAGGCGGCGATATCTACATAGGCGTTGTCGGACCTGTGCGCACGGGCAAATCCACATTTATCAAGCGATTTATGGAGTCGCTGGTAATACCCAATATAACCAGTGAATTCAAGCGTGAACGGGCTATTGATGAGCTTCCGCAGTCCGCAGCAGGAAAGACTATAATGACTACCGAGCCTAAGTTCATTCCCGAGGAAGCGGTGCAGATAGACCTGGGAAACGGTGCGGAATTCAATGTAAGGCTTATCGACTGTGTGGGATACATAGTTCCCAGTTCACTGGGCTATATCGAGAATGAACAGCCGCGCATGGTGATGACTTCGTGGTTCGATGAGGAGATACCCTTTAATATGGCGGCTGAGATAGGCACACAGAAGGTAATCACCGATCATTCCACCATAGGACTGGTGATAACTACAGACGGTTCTGTGACGGATATACCGCGAGAGGAGTATGAGGAGTGCGAGGAGCGCGTTATACGGGAGCTCCGCGAGCTTGGCAAGCCTTTTGTGGTCATACTCAATACAGTTGCTCCGAATTCGCCCGAAGCGACTGCACTTGCCGCAAGTCTCACAGACCGCTATGATGCAAAGGTGATACCTGTGAACTGCCTTGAACTTGGGGAGGAGGATATCCGCAGCATTATCCGCGAGATACTCTTTTCGTTCCCAATCAAGGAGATAAATATCCGCACGGCGCGGTGGATAAACTCCCTCGGCAAGGGGCACTGGCTGAAATCGGAGATACTGGACTGCATACGCAATGCTGCAAAGGATATACGTCTTGTCCGCGAAGCTGAGGACGCTGCTGCGGCTATATCGGAGTGCCCCAACGTGCTGAAAGCGGAGATAAGCAGCATTGATCTGGGAAAAGGCTCGGTGACTATTACTGCGGAGCTTGACAACAGCCTTTTCTATAAGATCCTTGGGGAGACTACAGGCATCGAGATAGAGAGCGAAAGCGACCTTATGCCGCTTCTTACGGAGCTCAACGACATTCGCCGCAAGTATAAGCGTATCGAGCCTGCTCTTGCAGAGGTTGAGGCTACGGGCTACGGTATCGTCATGCCCGAGCTTGAGGAGATGTCACTCGAAGAGCCGAAAATAATCCGTCAGGGCGGAAAATACGGCGTAAAGCTCAAGGCGTCCGCGCCGTCAATACACCTTATGAAAGCCAATATCAATACCACTGTCAGCCCTATCGTGGGCACTGAACGGCAGTCCGAGGAGCTTGTGATGTACTTGCTGGACGGCTTCGACGACGACCCGAAGAAGATATGGGAGAGCAATATCTTCGGCAAATCCCTTCACGAGCTGGTGAACGAGGGACTTCACAGCAAGCTGTTCAAAATGCCTGTGGACGCACGTATGAAATTGCAGGAGACTCTCGAACGTGTCATAAACGAGGGCTGTTCGGGACTTATCTGCTTCATACTGTGAAAAAAGGAGTACCGCGAGGTACTCCTTTTTTAGCCATTAGCCATTAGCTTGTAGGGGCGCGTTCCGCGCGCCCGTTTGTTAATATGAATTTTGTAGGGAACGCTGTCCTCGGCGTTCCGTTTATTTTTCTGCTGTCTGAAAAAACTGCATACATAGTTCTGCGAATTCCGCAGTATTGCTCAGCATAGCAGGGTGACTGCCGTGATCAAAAATGCAAGCCTGCGCAAGGGGAGTCTGTTCGCAGATATCACGGAAAAGTTCCTCATAATGCCCCTTTGGGAACATTTCGTCCTCGGCACTGCCTGTCAGCAGCAGCTTGCATTGCAGCTCCGATAGGGGACGGTGAAAGAATTCGCCTATATTTTGGGCGTGTCTGATAACTGCATCGGTGTCCGCATCGAATACTCTTTCCCAGTCGTCGCCGTGAATAGCTTTCAGCATAGCGCAGAAGCCTTCATTATGCTTTGCAAGTTCGCGTCCTGTACGTATCTGCTCCGTAATTTCGGCATTTGCGCGGATACCCTCGAAGCTGTCTGCGGCTACTGCGTTTATAAGTTCGGGGTACTCCAGTGCTGCGTTTATTGCGGCTAAAGCACCGCCGCTGCTTCCGATGATATTGACTTTTTCATAGCCCTTGTGATCGCACAGTGCTTTCACCTGCTTTGCCCATTCGTACCAGAGGTCTGCGCTCCATTCCGTGATATGCTCGGAGTGTCCGCAGCCGAGGAAATCCAGTGCTATGACGTGGTATTTTTCCGATAGCAGCGGTATAATTGGCGCAAACATATCACTTGATACTGTATTGCCATGCAAAAGGAGTGTGGGAGTGCCGTTGCCGTGTTCTGTGTAGTAGATCTTGTGTTTTTTGTAATCAAAATAGCTCATTAAATAGAGTGCTCCTTTCGATCTGTAATATTAGCATTATATATCAGTTGAGAGAATTTGTCAAATTTAAAGGGTATGATCGTTAAATCATACCCTTTATTATATGTATGTTGCGGAGCAAGGGAGTACAGGCTCTGTACAAACAAGAAAGCCGTGCTGCCTAAGCACGGCTTTCTTGTTCTGATTTGTCCCTTACAATTTATTTTTGGAATTATATCAATCTGAGCGGTGCGTTGTGCAGATGCACCGCTCAGACCAACATCGAAAAGGAATTATGATTAACCGAACATCCAGTAATCGAATTCGCAGTCGCCGCTGAATACCATGTAGATATCCTTAACGCCGTTTACGTTATTCTCTGCTGCTGCGAGTACGTTCTCGCTGCCGTTGAGTTCGCCGTAACCGATGCAAGTACCTGTTGTAGAACCTACACAGAACTTAACTACTGCGTTGCCGCTGCCCTTGACTGTGATAGAAGATACGCCCTTGCTGAGGTCAACGCCGCTGACCTTGATCCAGTCGCCCTTCTTAGCCTTGACAGTTGTGTTGCCGATACCGCTTATGCTTATGTTCTTAGACTGGTTAGACATTGTTTCAGCCTGTACAGTCTCATATGGATTGAGGTTCTCGATCTGGCTTACGCCTGCCTGTGAACCACTACATGTGATCTTGCCGTTGTTTAAAGTTGCCTTATCGATACAGGGTGATCTGTAGTTCCAACCCTGTCCGCCCTTAACGCCCATACGCATTTCAAGCTGACGTGAGTGATAAAGTACATAGTAGTTGCCCTTGAATTCGATAATTGAGTGGTGGTTGTTACCGCCGTTATCAAGTCTCTGTGTACCTGTGTTCTTGAATACAACACCCTGGTACTGGTATCCGCTGAGCGGATTTGTTGATGTCATGTAACCGATATCAGCATTGCTGAATGACTGACCGTTTACACTTGTACCACCTGGAACATTCCAGTTGTGGCAGAATGAATAATACCATGTGTTGCCGATCTTGATCATGCTTGAGTCCTCGAAGAGGTAAGGTGTACCAGGATCGATAGGTGTACCTGAAATTGAGATCATGTTATCGCCAAGCTTAGCGATACGTCCCTGCTTTGTATTAGCAGCCTGTCCATTCGGAACACCGCCGCCGTATGCGATGATACCTGTCTTTGTATCAGGATCATAGTAAACGCCTGGGTCGAAGAGCCATGTTACGTTACTGTTAGGTGTGTTTCTTGAAATAAGCTCGTGGCCAAGAGGATCCTTTACATTCTTAGTGAATGTCGGATCATCAGCTGTGATAACGCCGATACCTGAACCGTTGTTTGCGAAGTAAAGGAAGAACTTATCCTGTCCGTCGATATTCTTCCATGCAGCATCAGGAGCCCATGCGTTATTAGCCCATTTTGCAATAGGAGTGCCGCTTACTCTTGTTTTTGCAACAGGGATCTGACCGTGGTCAGTCCAGTTTACAAGGTCTGCTGATGATAAGCAGTTGATATAACCTGAAGAATAATCGTTTTCAACGATCTGACCATTCTGGTATACGAACTGATCAGCTGTTGTGTAAACGTAAAGTCTGCCGTCATATACCATCCAGCCCGGGTCAGCACCGAAACGCTGAGTATAAAGCGGATTGTTCTCGTTCAGCTTCTTAAAGCTTTCTGCAAGTGAGATGCCGCTGAACTTACCCTCGTACTTTGAAGTATCAAGTACAGGAACTGCAGGCTTGTTTACTGGGAATTCCTTGATCTTGCCGAGGATGAATTCCTGAAGGAGTACAAGGTCAGCAACTTCATAAGTTCTGCTCTGGTCAACGTCAGCAGCCTGCTGTGCCTTTGAATCAGTGAAGCCGCCAGCGAGGAGACCCTTTCTTGCAGGGATCATATCCAGTGAGTTTGTAACACCGTCTAAGTTAACATCACCGAGGGTCACTTCAACATTTGAAGGTGTGCCGGGATCAGATGTTCCTGGATCAGTGATCTCAGGCTGTCCTGCACCTGGGATAGTTTTACCGGAAGGAGCACCGACAACCTCGTCAATGAAGAAATCACAGAGGTTGGTTTCGTCTGTAGTTTCAACGTAGATCTGCATATTTGAAGCGCCTGCAGGAATTGTGTACTTTGTATTAGCAAGCTGTACCCATTCGCCCTTAGGAGCTGTACCTACAGCGATCTGATCGTAATTTGTGCCTGAACCATCTTCATACTGAAGAGTGAACTTGAACTCTGTATTACCGCTCTGATTTGTCATAGCGTTAGCTGAGAAGCTGTAAGTCTCACCAGGAGTGAACATATTTGAATCAAGTGCATATGAAGCACCGTTCCATGAAGATTCACGGCCGCTGCAGAAGAGTGACTTGCTGCCAGCGTATTTAGCTGAACTGCTTGTCTCAACTGAAGCAGAACCTCTGCCTGTCCAGCTTTCATCTGAGCTCTCGAATGTGTGGTGGAACCAGTAGCCTTCATCGTTAACCTTTGGAGGCTCGGGTGGAGTATAAGATCCGCCGCCGTTAGCTCTTGGACCTGTGTATGGGATACCTGTTGTCCACTGGCTGTCAGAGAGCATACTTGTGAGTGTTGTATAAGCAGCCTTTGGCTGATTGCTTCCGTCATAAAGGAGAGGCTGATTGCTTCTGCCTGTTGCATTGTCCTTAGCAACCCATGAATTGTTGTCGTTTGGTCCCCAGACCTGTACGAGGGAAACGAACGGTCCGTTAGGATGCTTTGTGTTCCAGTCCATAGCGTGCTGGAATATAGCCTTATACTTTGTAGCCTGATCGTTTAATGAATACTTGCCACCCTCAGTAGAGATATCGAGCTCAGTTACCTGAACATCGAGACCGAGGTTGAGGTATTCGTCCATTGCAGCGAGGTAAGAAGGCGTTCCGCCCCAGTCGTACTGACCTGCAGATGCACTTACGTGTGACTGCATACCCATACCGTCGATAAGTCCCTTAGCCTTGAGAGGCTTGAGGATAGTATTGATTATGCAAGATTTCTTGTCGCCTGCAAACTCGTTATAGTCGTTATAGAAAAGCTGACAGCCTTCGGGAGCGTACTTTCTTGCATATGTGAAAGCCTTCTCAACGAAGCTGTTGTTTCCGTAGATCTGTACCCACTTTGAGCTGCCGTTGCCTGATGTAGGTCTTACACCGCCCTGTGAAGCAGTACCGTCGTTGATGACCTCGTTACATACGTCGTATGCATAAAGGTTGAGCTGAGGATACTGAGTCTTGTATGCAGCAAACATATTCTTTATGTAGCTTTCCATACGCTGATCCATTACAGAAGTCGATACCCATGAACCGTTGTTGCTGAAGTCAGTCTTGAAGAACCAGTCAGGAGTCTGGCTGTGCCATACAAGAGTATGACCTCTGAAAGCGAGGTTGTTCTTTTCAGCAAAGTCGCATATAGCAGCACATCTGCTGAGAGAAACCTTAACGTTTGTATTTGTTGAACCGCTCTGTACGATAGTAGCATCAGGCTTTGTCTCGTTCTCACACTCGATAGCGTTGTGATCCTTTAAGATAAGACCTGTGATACCGCTGTTGTTTACTGTTGTACCGTTAAGGATATTACCTACACGGAAGTATGCACCGAACTCGTCCTTGAGACCCTTACCTGCAGGTGCTGCGTGTGCCTCCAACGCATCCTTGTCGCCTGTGATAAGGAACTCATCAAAGCAGAAATCCTCTGTAGAGTCGTTTGTGATCTTGAGCTTGAACTCGTAGCTTCCTTCAGCTGCTGTGTAGTTGCCCTTGAGCTCTGTCCACTCGCCTGCAGGAACAGTCTTTGAATCAAGTTCAACAACAGTTTCTTCCTTTGTCACTTCATCGATAGTAAGAAGTGAGAAGTGGAATTTCTCAGCTGTTTCGCTGTAAACCTTTACACTGTAGGAATATTTATCCCCGCCAAAGAGATAAAGACCCTTTGAAGAAGCAGCACCATCTTCGATAGATGTACGTCCTGATACCTTCATGCCTCTTGACATATCAGCACCTGCTTCTGACAGTGCTGTCACTTCTGTGACTCCACCCTCGCCGTACCAGCCTTCATAGCTGCTCTCAAAATTGTTATATACAATTTCAGCAGCAACTGTGCGCAGCATCATTTCCGGGAAGGCGGTGACAACTCCTGAAAGACAGCCGGCAGCCGTAAGGCTTGCAACTAACTTTTTAACTTTCATTATTTTCTCCTCCTCATAAAAATGTATATTTTTCGTTCAACGTTATGATATATTTTATATCATTTTATGCTGTTATAACAATTTTACTCTTTTGCCCTATTGTTTGCAACCCAAAAAATAAAGATTAGGTGCACAAAACGCAGAAAAGCCCTAAAAAACCAGCTGATTTGCAAAAATTCAGTCATCAAATTACTATGTACAGCATAAAAGTACTATTTTGCAAAATGTGTGATATTTTACGTAAAATGTTATATATATTTCGTTAGATGTATAATCTGCTGCTGTGCGAAAAACTAATTATATAGCTGAAAACAAGCTGATATGACATGAGTGGTAATTGTATACAAAAAATGCTCAAGCCGTGATGTCCAGCACGGAAAATTGAAATTAAAAATTACCATAAGTAATTGATGTCAGTATTTGCTATGGTAAAATAATGACACTGGTGCCTATCGCAAAAATTGCTTATTTGCGTTTTTTACACCTGATATACAAAATATTATGGCATTAGGTACAGTTTGATAGAAAAGTTCATATTTAAATGATATGATATTGACTATATAGCATATTTGTGCTAAGGTGCAAAATAAGGAGTGAAAAACAATGAAGGTTTCCGACGGATTCTGGCTGAACAAAAATGGCTACGATGTACACTGGGCAGCTCAGATCTACGAAACGGAGGCGGACGGCAGCGGCATAACAGTTTATGCATCTACACAGTGGATATCGAACAAGGGCATGACTCTCGGCGGTCCTATGCTAACTGTCCGCTTTTCGTCCACCCTCGAAAACAGTATTAAAATTACCATAAGTCATTTCAGCGGAAGCAGCAGACAAAAGCCTTCATTTCCGATATATGAGGACAGCCGTTTCAGACCTGTGATAAGAAAGACTGAAAACGGCGGCTATGAGCTGATATCAGGGGATACTTCCGTAAGGATAGGCAGTGAGAAAAAGGCGTGGGATATAGCCTATTATCACCGCGGCAGGCTTCTTACAAAGAGCGGCTGGCGCACTACCTCCGTTATAACCGAGGAGGAGTGGCACAGAGAACGCAGTAAAAACGGTGAACGCTTTTTTGCGCAGTCTGATAACGGCGGAAGTACATTTATCCGCGAGATGCTGAATATTTCTGTGGGCGAGTATATCTACGGCTTCGGCGAAAAGTTCACCACATTCGTGAAAAACGGTCAGACTGCCGAGATATGGAATAATGACGGCGGTACTTGTACAGAGCAGAGCTACAAATCTGTGCCGTTTTTTGTGTCGTCACGGGGCTACGGAGTATTGGTAAATCAGCCTGAAAAGGTAGTTTTCAACGTGGCTGATGAGAATGTCACCAAGACTGCTTTTACGGTGCAGGGGGAGTCGCTGGAGTATTTCGTTTTTGGCGGAGAAACTATCGCTGACGTTATAAGCCGATATACCGCACTTACGGGCAGACCTGCCCTGCCGCCGCCATGGTCATTCGGCTTGTGGCTGTCTACATCGTTCACAACGGATTACGACGAAAAGACCGTCAACGGGTTTATTGACGAGATGCGCAGACGTGATATCCCTCTTGATGTTTTCCACTTCGACTGCTTCTGGATGAAGGAGTTCGAGTGGTGCAGTTTTGAGTGGGACAGGCGGAAATTCCCCGAACCCGAGGCTATGCTTGCAAGGCTCAAGGCCAAGGGCTTGAAGATATGCGTTTGGATAAACCCGTACATCGGGCAGAAAGCTCCTGCTTTCAGGGAGTGTGCGGGAAATGGCTATTTCATAAAAAACAGGGACGGCTCGGTGTTCCAGTGCGATATGTGGCAGCCGGGAATGGCTCTCATAGACTTCACAAATCCCGAGGCGAGGGAGTGGTTCGCAAGGAAAATACGTAGGCTTGCGGAAATGGGAATCGATGCGGTAAAGACGGATTTCGGTGAGAGGATACCCACGGACGTGTGTTATTATGACGACTCGGATCCGTTCAAGATGCATAATTTCTACGCATATTTATACAATAAGACAGTGTTTGAGGCTCTTGAACAGGCTAAAGGAAGTGCCTGTCTCTTTGCCCGTGCTGCTTCGGCAGGCTGTCAGCAGTTCCCCGTACACTGGGGCGGAGACTGCTTCTCAGACTATGAGTCGATGTGGGAGACTCTCCGCGGCGGACTTTCTCTGTGTATGTCGGGCTTCGGATTTTTCTCCCATGATATCGGCGGATTTGAAGCAAAAGGCACTCCAGACCTGTACAAGCGTTGGACGGCTTTCGGACTTATGTCCACACATTCACGCTATCACGGAAACAGCTCCTACCGCGTACCGTGGCATTTTGACGAGGAGAGCTGCGATGTTTCGCGTCATTTCGTAAAGCTCAAAGGCAGGCTCATGCCGTACCTGTGGTCGAATGCGGTCATTACCCATAAAACGGGTGTACCCATGATGAGGGCTATGGCAGTGGACTTTACCTCAGACCGCAGTGCGCTCACTGTCGATACGCAGTATATGCTTGGTGAGTCGCTGCTTGTGGCACCTGTTTTCAGTGAGGCTGGTGAGTGCAGCTTTTATCTGCCCGCAGGCGGCGTATGGACTGATATACAGACAGGTGAGGAGCTGAGCGGCGGAAGCTGGTATACAAGGACGTATGATTACTTCGGTATGCCTCTTATGGCAAAGCCTCGTTCCATAATAGTCTACGGCGATTTCAAGGGAAGTGCCGACTATGACTATATCAATAATATGCACATCGTCGTATACGGGCTTGATGAGGGCGATAAGGCTTCTGTCTTCGTTTATGACCGTGACGGCGAAACCTGTGTTGACATAAATGCAGAGCGCAAAGGCGATAAAGTGTATATCAGTGTTTCGGGTACGGATAAGCCGTTTACTGCGGAAAGTGCGCAGGGATATGAAATAGTGATGAACAGTTGATTTTTCCCCTTTACATTTCGTCATAATTGTGGTAAAATAATTTTCAGATATAAACGAAAGGAAGGGATACGATGACTGAATTTGACGGCACACAAGATCAGAGAGCGCAGTTCGCAGCCCTTAATCATGAAATATATAATCTTACGAAGCAGCTTGAGGCTAAGGAAAGGGAGTATCTCGAGTCCACAAAGACCGATGCATATGATCCTTTCAAAAATCCTACGGAGTTCCGCTGGTACAGAGATGACTATTCTGAGATACTTCCGTGGATAACGATGCCCGAATTTGCTGTATCATTCGAGCCTGCAAAGGTCGAAAAGTCGGCGATACGGCGTTTTTACAATATAGGCGGATTTACGCTGGTATTTCAGTTCTTCGGCTCGAACCTTATTGTTTACGGACTGATATTCCTGATAAAGTATATACTCGGTGCGATAAATCCCGATGCTTCCGCAGGAGCGATATCGCATTATATGAATAATACTTCCATATTTCCTGCGATAAATATGCTGACATACCTTACCGCAAATGTAGTTTTTGCGTTTTTAGGGCTTAAATGGGCAAAAATAAAACCGTCCTTCATGATACAGACGAAGGATCTCGGTTTCGGCGATGTTGTCAAATATTGTATGACGGGACTTTTCCTGCTGATCGTTTCTACATATTTAGCCACGGGAGTAGAGGATATCTTTTCACATTACGGCTACACTACAGACGTAATAGACAGCGATTACGGAAAAACAGGCATGGGCTTTGCGGTCATGCTTGTGTACAGCTGCATTATAGCTCCTATCACTGAGGAGATATTCTTTCGCGGTGCGCTTATGAAGATATTCTCAAAAGCAAATCAGCGTTTCGGCATAATCGCTTCGGCTATGTTCTTCGGACTTGCCCACGGAAATGTTCCGCAGTTCATACTGGCGTGTCTTCTCGGTCTGTTCCTTGGACATATCGACATGAAGCATAATTCTATCGTGCCTTCGGTAATAGTCCATATCTTCTTAAATACCATGGTAACGATAGTTACCGAGCTGAAAGGCGATACAGCACTTGTTATAGGATTTACGCTCCTTATGTATGCAGGAGCTATAGCAGGACTTGCATTGCTCGTATTGCTGAGAAAGGAATGTAAATTCCCTGTATCAACACCTGCGCAGACAAGAAGAGGCTTTGCGATAGCAAAGACTTCAGTTGGATTTGTTATTGCATTTCTGCTGAATGTTGCATATCTTGTGTTCCTTATTGCAATCACTTAAAAACATAATCAATAAGCCCCGAGGCAATGCCTCGGGGCTTGAACTTTTATACAAGCATTGCGCTTGATAATAATTGAATCAATGAAGTATTATCTCAGCCATTAGCCGTTAGCCATGAACCCTTAGCCAAAAGAGTTCGCTTACGCTCACATTATTTAAATTATTCGCCGAAGGCGACACATTGGCTAATAGCCAACGGCTAAGGGCTAAAGGCTGTATTACAAAGTTTTTCCCTATTTCAATTTACAGTATGGTCAGTTTTTATTATCCTCGGAGACTGTTTCGGCTTGCGGAGCAGTTTTCGATTTTCTGTATAATATATATGCTGAGAATGCGATACATACCAGCAGCACGATAGTAGTGCATATACTTCCCTCTATACCGAATTCTCCGCCTGTAAGGAAAGCTTTATCCGATACCTGAGTTGTTTTCAGTAAAGACTCGCTCTGATCCAAACCGCTTACGCTTATGCCGTAGATATTGCCCTGTGCAAAGTTCCATATGGAATGTATAGCGGCTATGCCCCATATATTATCGAATAGTATCATATAAACAGCGGCAAATACGCCGAAAAGTACAAGATTTATAAATGGCAAAGGTCCGAAGCCCGGGTTCATGGCGTGTGCAAGTCCGAAGAATACAGCACTTAATCCGACTGCTATAGCTGTGTGATGTCCGCCTCCGCCTATGGAGTTCATAAGGTATCCGCGGAAGATGAATTCCTCACTCATGCCCTGTACCAGAAATCCCAGCAGGAAAAGAGGGAGCAGCTTGTAATTTACATTGCTGCATACCGATATGGTGTTTGCACCGAAAGCAACGCTGAGAAATGTTATCGCGCTCATTATTATGAGTCCGATAAAGAGTCCCGTGAGATAGTGGGGGATAAGACCTTTTTTTCTTGCTCCCATTGAGCTGACAGGTCTCATCTCAACACATCGGCAGTAGAATATCGCACCGATAGTACCGATGATAGTTGATAAAAGGGAAGGTATCATTACTCCCGGTACTGCTAATACCTTTGTGGCTATTTTCATGGATTGTTTTAAGTTGAATTTCTCCCCGTTTTGCAGATAGCCGTTTTCTTTCATTTCCTCAAGCATGGGCTTGGTGGTTATCACAGAAGGGATAATGGATTCAAGCAGGTATAATACTAAAAATACCACTATGAAAGTGAGCAGTATAGAAGAGAGTTTCTTTGAAGCGTGAGACTTTGACGCTTCGTCAAACATTTTAGGTCTGTAATCGAACATTCAAACACCTCCAATATCCATTTTACTATAGTAAACAGTACTTGTCAAGCCATCCCCTCATTTGACACGGTCGTGCAGGAATGATATAATGAAAGTTAGGCTAAATTCAAAACAGAAAGGGGAATGCCGATGTATAAAACTATATTTTCAAACATCGGAAAGTACAAGAAACAGGCAATTCTCTCGCCTGTGACCATTATCGGTGAGGTGCTCATGGAGGTGCTTATCCCTATGGTAATGGCACTGATAATCGATAACGGTGTCAAAAAAGGAGATATAGGATATGTTGCAAAAATGGGCGGACTTATGGTCGTGATGTCTGTCTGTTCGCTTTGCTTCGGCGCACTTGCGGCGAGATTCAGCGCGGTTGCGGCTATGGGCTTTGCAAAAAATCTCAGGAGCGCGCTTTTTCGAAAGGTGCAGGACTTTTCCTTTGCGAATGTGGATAAGTTCTCCACAGCTTCGCTGACAACAAGACTGACCACAGATGTTACCAATATACAGAATGCGTTCATGATGTTCATTCGTATGGCGTTCCGTTCACCTATAATGCTCATATGTGCTACCTGTATGGCTGTAAGGCAGAACGCAAGGCTTTCGCTGGTATTCCTTTTCGCCATACCTGTACTTGCTTTTGCGGTGTTCTTTATTATCTCAAAGGCGCATCCGCGCTTCGGTATCATGCTGAAAAAGTACGACGGCATGAACGGAAAGATACAGGAAAACCTCATAGGTATCCGCGTTGTAAAGGCTTTTGCCCGTGAGGAATACGAGAAGAAGAGCTTTGAGGAGAATACCGACAGTGTACGCCGTGCGCAGTTTGCTGCGGAAAAGCTGGTAATACTCAATATGCCTATCATGCAGCTTGTAATGTATGCCAGCATAACGGCTATACTCTACTTCGGCGGACATATGGCAGTTGACGGAAATATCGGTACAGGTGAGCTTTCAAGCTTTATCATGTACGTGGGACAGATACTCCTTTCACTTATGATGATATCAATGCTCTTTATCACCTTCGTTATCTCAAGAGCATCGCTCCAGCGTATATATGAGGTGCTTGCGGAAGAACCGACGATAAAGGATCCGGAAAACTCGGAAGTATCAGCTGAGGACGGCTCGATACGCTTTGAGGGCGTAAGCTTCAGCTATTATGATGATATGGAAAATCTCGCCCTTGAAAACATAGACCTTGATATAAAATCAGGCGAAACTATCGGCATCATCGGCGGTACAGGCTCGTCAAAGACATCGCTGGTACAGCTTATCCCTCGTCTTTACGACACAACAAAGGGAAAAGTTATCGTAGGCGGTCACGATGTAAAGGACTACGCTCTTGAAACCCTGAGAAACCAGGTTGCTATGGTATTGCAGAAAAACGTTCTCTTCTCGGGCACTATCAAAAACAATCTCCGCTGGGGAAATGAGAATGCAACTGATGAGGAGATAATCGAGGCCTGCAAATCAGCCTGCGCTCATGATTTCATAATGGGATTCCCCGACGGCTACGACACCAACCTCGGACAGGGCGGCGTAAACGTTTCGGGCGGACAGAAGCAGAGACTATGTATTGCACGTGCGCTTCTGAAAAAGCCTAAGATAATCATTCTTGATGACTCAACAAGTGCTGTTGATACAGCTACCGACAGCAGTATCCGCAAGGCTTTCAGTGAAAAGCTTGCAGACACTACGACTATCATAATTGCTCAGCGTATTTCCTCAGTTATGGATGCTGACCGTATCATCGTTATGGACGGCGGAAGGATAACCGATATAGGCACACATGATGAGCTTATGCAGTCAAGTGAGATATACCGTGAGGTATATGACTCACAGCAGAAAGGAGCTGATGAATAATGCCTCCTATGAAAGAAATGAAGCCAATGGCTAAGCCTGAAAACACATTTGCTGCATTGAAGCGTATTTTCAGTTATATGCACGGCTTCCGAGTACAGTTCATATTTGTGGTCATCGGTATATTTTTCAGTGCCTTTGCGGGAATAGCAGGAAACTACCTGTTAAAGCCCATCATTGATAACCTTGAGGACGCATTCAAAACAGGAGACTGGAAGTACGGAAAATTCATCGGCTTACTTACAGTCATGGCAGTGATATATGCTGTGGGCGCGTTATCGTCGCTGTTTTATCAGCGTGTGATGATGAAGATATCAACAACTACTCTCATGCGAATAAGAAATGACCTTTTCTGCAAAATGGAGATGCTGCCAATACGCTTCTTTGACAAGCATACTCACGGCGAGCTCATGAGCCTTTACACCAACGATACGGACGCTATCCGCGAGATGCTCAGCAACAGTATCGCTCAGTTCATAAGCTCTGCTATAACTATCGTGGGCGTGTTTACCGCAATGCTCATATACAGCTGGAGACTTACCATACTTGTAGTAGCTGTGCTGTTCGTTATATTCAAGGTCATAGGCTTTGTGGGCTCACGAAGCGGCAAGGGCTTTGCTGCACAGCAGAAAGCACTTGGAAAAGTAAACGGATATATTGAGGAAATGATAGACGGTCAGAAGGTGGTAAAGGTATTCTGCCACGAGGACAAGGCAGCCGAGGAGTTCGATGCACTGAATGAGGAGCTTTGCAAAGCAGCTACTCATGCAAATACATTTGCCAATGTCATTATGCCGATAATGAACAACCTTTCCTACATACACTATGCTATGACCGCTATTGCAGGCGGTATCATGGCTGTAAAGGGCATAGGCGGCATGACTGTTGGTACGGTAGTATCCTATTTGCAGTTCACACGTTCATTCTCACAGCCTATAACACAGGTGTCTCAGCAGCTCAACTCCGTGCTAACAGCACTTGCAGGTGCAGAGCGTATCTTCCGCGTTATAGACGAAGAGCCCGAGGTCGATGACGGCTATGTAACTCTTGTAAATGCCGATATCGCCAAGGACGGCAATATAACCGAGACTGACAAGCGTACAGGCAGGTGGGCTTGGAAACACCCTCACAAGGCTGACGGTACTATTACATATACGGAAGTTCGCGGTAACGTGGAGTTCGATGATGTAGTGTTCGGCTATGAGCCGAATAAGACGGTGCTCAACGGCATTTCGCTCTATGCAAAGCCGGGACAGAAGATAGCCTTTGTTGGTTCTACGGGAGCAGGAAAGACTACCATAATCAACCTTATCAACCGCTTTTACGATGTGCCCGAGGGCAAGATACGCTATGACGGCATAAACATCAACAAGATAAAGAAGGACGACCTGCGCCGTTCACAGTCAATAGTTTTGCAGGATACACACCTTTTCACAGGTACGGTCATGGAGAATATCCGCTACGGAAAGCTTGATGCCACCGATGAGGAAGTATATGCTGCTGCTAAGCTGGCAAATGCCGACAGCTTCATAAATCATCTTGAAAACGGCTATGATACCATGCTCACAGCTGACGGTGCAAATCTTTCACAGGGACAGAGGCAGCTCCTTGCGATCGCCCGTGCCGCAGTTGCAGACCCGCCTGTACTTATCCTCGATGAGGCTACAAGCTCTATCGACACACGTACAGAGGCTCTTATCGAAAAGGGTATGGACTCTCTTATGGACGGCAGAACGGTATTCGTTATCGCTCACAGACTGTCCACAGTACGCAATTCCCATGCTATAATGGTTCTCGAACACGGTAAGATAATCGAGCGAGGAAACCACAACGAGCTTATTGCTCAGCACGGAAAGTATTACCAGCTCTATACGGGAATGTTTGAGCTGTCGTAAGTTATTTTACACAATTCATTTTTTTGCCGCAGAAAAAAGTTTGTTTATTAAGCAGCTTGAACCTGCGGCATTTATTGTGTATTATATATAGTAGTGTATTTTATGCATAAAAAGTATGATTTCGGAAAGAGGACAGGATATGGATATCAGAAGAATATTCGCAGTTTGTGCCGCTGCGGTCATTATTTGCGGAGCAGCTGTTTCATGTAATGAGAAAGTCAAGACCAGCAAGAATATAGAGAGTACCGAGAATAAAAATGCTGTCGCTGATGACCTTTCAGACGTTCAGTTTGAGGATACAGTTACAGCAGGTACAGGCGATGCATACCTTGCCATTGCCGATAAGGAGTTCAGAATGCAGTATCTCGGCGGAAGCGATGAGAACAATCAGCTCACCTTTGATGCAGGAGTAGTCCATATCGACGGCAACGGAGACTATAAGGTAAGCGTAAATGCGGATACAAAGGGCTTCAGATACAGAGCTACAGGCGATCCCGATAAAGAGTATAAGCCAAAGGGAATGGAATATGCCGCTGTTATAATAGAGGACGGCGAGACAGCAGTTCCCGATGCTGTAATAACTATCAAAAAGGTAAAAGTCGACGGAAAAGATGTTGAACTCAAAAAGAAGAGCTTCACTTATACAGATGCAGGCAAGCTTCGCTCAAATATATTCAATGAATGGATAAGCGATGACGGACTTCCTGACGATTCAAGGTGCGATAAGGGTGCGCTTTTCAATAATTATGACAACACTTCACCTTCCGATATCAACGACGGAAGCTATTCTGCTCAGCTTGTGGATACAGGTGCATTTGATGAATGGACTAAAGTTGAAGTGGAATTCAGTATCTCAGGACTCGACAAATAACACATAATTTCCCGAAATCCTCACGATTTACCCGTGAGGATTTTTCCTTTCATTCAGTTTTCTGTCACAGAATAAACATATCCGGGTTATATAATAACATCATGGAAAGACAACAGGGAGCACTGCACAGAGCAGTGACAGCCCGTAAATGTTCAGCTTTAAGGAGCTGAAAACATCATTAAGAAAGCTTCTATTTTTCATATAAACCACCCTAAAGGGAAAGCACTCGGAGACGGGTGCTTTTTCTGTAAAGCAATATTGACAAATTATATATAGTGTGGTATAATGAAATTACAGCAAAATCACCGAAAACAACCATAAATGGAGGAAAAAACAATGGCTAATAATACAATTTCTAAAATAACAGAAGATTTCCGTGACCTTCTCAAGGAGAGAAATGTTCCTTTTGAGGTAAACGAACAGGATCCTAATATGATGAGATTTCGTACCAAGCTCCCTAATAACGAGAGCGTAACACCATTGGTATTCATTCATGTAAATGACGCAAACAGTGCTCTCTCACTTGCACTGAGCCAGATGGTACGCTTCAATGAGCCCGGTATTGAACTGTACAAGGCTATGAATGAGTTCAATTTAGACTCTGAGAGCTTCGGCTGCAAGATGTTCATTGACGAGCGCGGAGAGCTTATCGTTCTTGTAAATGCTATCGTTAAAGGAGAGTCTCCTCGCAAGCAGATAGAGGACTATCTCAACATTTCTATCCTTGCTATAGACAAGCATATGGGAAAAATTCTTGAAATAATTAAGAATAGCGAAAATAATTAACGATATATAGGAAAATATACGAATTATTTTTCGGATAAACAAAATGTGATATTACGTTTTGTATTATTTTTATTGTACAAAACGTAGAATTTTGTTGTGAAATTCGACAATTTGCACCAAAACCTCTTTAAAATTATATTTACTTGTGCTAAACTATAATAAAGAAATAGTTATAGTTTATGAGCATGAAAAAATATGTTTATGGAGGTGTTGGTATGAGAAAGATCAGAAATATCTCGCTGAAAGCGATCGCCGCTTTTTTGTCTGTCTTAATGACCTTTAGTTTTATGTCTTATCGTCCTCGGGTAACTCATGCCGTAGAGGACAAAGACCTTAATACAATGGCAGATGAGATAGTTATCCTTGTTAATGAGGCAAGACAAGCTGAGGGCTTAAAGCCTCTCAGAGCTGTTCCTTACCTTAATGATAAGGCTCGTGAACGTGCAAGAGAGCTGATATTTGATTTCAGCCACTATCGTCCAGGAAGAAGAATTTTCTACCTGACAAACGAATGTGAATTCACTCTTGATGATGTCAGCGAAGAGAAGATCGAAGCTATCGCTAAGAAGCTTGACGAGAAATGGTGCTTCCCCACATGGAGCGAGGATAAAAAGTCTTTCAGAGTCGATGCCAAGAAAAGGGACGATGTTGAGGGCATCCTTATCTGTGAGGGCGCAGGCTTTACAAGCGTTGAGACTATGACAGGTCTTGCAGAGAAGCTAACAGAAAAGAAGTTCTTTGAGACATGGAGCGAGGACAATAAATCATTCAGTGTTGATAAGAAATACGAAGAAGCTGTTACTAAGTTTCTCAAGGAAGAGGGAATAAAGTTCAGCATGGGCGACCTGTTCATCACTATAATTGATGCAGGGCTTGTTCCTTATTCAAGAGCAGGCGAGAATACAGCAGGCGGTTCTGATACTGCACAAAAAACATTCAATCAGTGGAAGGGTTCACCTGTTCACTGGCACGCAATTATGAATCCCGATTATACACATATCGGCGTTGGCTGTGCTTATGAGAAAGACAGTACATTCAAATATTACTGGGATCAGATATTCATAGCTACCGATAAGACACTTGACGGTCAGTATATACCCGAAAGTCAAGAGACAGTCCCTGTAGGTTCAGGAGATGTCAATGGTGACAGCGAGATAAATTCCTTTGATCTTATTACTATTAATAAGTATATCGCAAAGGAGATCGAGTTTAACGAAGCGCAGATGCAGAGTGCCGATCTTCTTCAGGACGGTATGATAACCGTGTTTGATGCGGCAGTTCTCAGGAAGTATATCCTTGGTCAGTATCACACGATACCTGTCACTCTGGAAATGTTTTTAAATGGATAGATAAAGAAGAGGGAAAAATAGAAAAGTGTGTTCATGATAAAAGCAGCTGAGAGATCGGCTGCTTTTATTTTATACGGGAACTTGCTCAAAACTGCAAAAAATGGTATATTATCATATGTACGAAAAAAATTTTTTATATACTGTAACATTTCGTCAGGGTGGTCCGAATGTTCATTATGAAAGGTCGATCTTACAAATAATCAAGGAGGAATGAGTATGACAAGCAATGAGCTTAAACAAATGCTTGAGCGATCTCCCGCAGAGTGCCACAAAGCACTCGTAAAGGAATACGGAAGATACGTTTATGCGATCGTTTTCAATAAACTCAGAAACTGCGGTACAAAGGAAGATATAGAAGAGTGTGTGAGCGATGTGTTTGCAGCTATATTTATTAAATATGAATTTGATGAGGACTGTGACCGTGATATAAAGGGTTATATCGGTACAGTCGCAAAGAGAAGCGCAATAGACCGTTTCAGAAGCCTTACATCGAGAATAAATCATACCGTATATGCTGATGAAGACGATATGCAGGAGCTTGTCTCGGACTTCAGCGTTGACGAGCGCGTTGACCGCTCTGAACTCCGCAGAGTGCTTCTCGATAAGATAGATGAACTCGGCGAGCCTGATTCAACTATACTTATACAGAAATTCTACTATAACCGTAAATCGGCAGAGATAGCAGAGTCCATATCCATGTCAGATGCTTCTGTCAGAACAAGATGCAGCCGTGCAATAGCAAAGCTGAAAGTCAAGCTGGTCGAAGCAGGTATTACAAGGTAAAGGAGGAGCAGCAATGAAAGAGAAAAATATATTCGATATACTCGGAAATGCAGAGGACGATTCTATGGAAAGACTTACTGATAAATGTCCCGAGATCACAGAGGAACAGCTTAACAAGATCCTTTCTTTGAGCGAAAAGAAATATAAGGTGAAAAAGAAAGAAATATTAAAAGACAGAACAGAGAAAGATAATAATATAAAAATGACCGAAAACGATGTCGTTGAAGGCGTTGAGCGCGTTCGCAGACCTGTATGGCTCGCACCGCTTTGTTCAGCAGCATCACTTATCCTTGTGGCAGGCATCGTGCTCGGAAGCATGACTATGTTCCGCAAGGACAAAAACGGCAAAATTGATACAGGTGTTATTGAACCTGCTGTTACAGCTACAACATCACAGGTATCAGGCACAACTAATATATCCACAGACAAAAACGGTTCAACTATCACAACTACTGTAACAACTGCTTCATCATCTGAAACTACCGACAAGGGCGGTGATACTGTTGTTGTTACTGACGGCAGCGGTACTGTAGATGAATTGGTAAAGGGCTTAGCAGGTCAGTGGAAGTATCAGGAGTCGCAGTATAATTTTATCCCCGGCAGTATAACCGAAAAGGGTACTGTAGTTATAAACGAGGACGGAACATACAGCTACAACGGTACAAATGAAACAGGTACAGTGAAGATCGGCGTTGAGGAATTCGGCGGCTCAAGCCTCAAGACTGTCAGCTTCTATAATGGTTCAAGCTACAGCTTCGGCGGATATTATCGGGACAACGAGTGGATATCTCTCGGAAACGGCGGTGTATCACGTCTTGTACGCGGTTCAAAGGCTGATACTTCAAAGGACGCTGAATATATCTCATACCAGAATACAGCAAAGGACCTTATTGAAAAGTATTATGATACACATTATCAGATCATGTTCAGATTCCCACAGTACAGAAACATGAATGATACCATTACTTTCAATCTTAAAGATCCGAATATTCAGGACGGTGTAAGAGATGTAACATATGCACGTATAACAGGAAAAGGTCTTGAACTCAATTCAAAAGCTGATGTTGAAAACTATGCAAGAAGAACTTACTCTGATAGTTTGGCAGCAAAACAGCTGGAATATCTTAACGATGACTACGCAGTAATAAGCGACACATACAAAAATGGCGATCATATAGAGGAGACAGGCGTTGCACTTGAAGATCTACTTGTGTTTAAGAACTTTATTATCTATAAGGGCAATATGTATGTGAATACATCTTCTGTACAGGCAGGCTGGCTTGGATATACAGCCGCTGATAAGCCTATAATCATCAAAGATATTACATCAACATCTTTCAGAGCATATGCACCCGGTATTTGGGGTGAGAATAATATGGCCTGCGATATAGTTGATTTTGTGTTCGAGCCTTCAGTTAATGGCTGGAGAATAAATAATCTTCAACCAGATAATTATTCTGTATACGGCGAAAACCTTTCTGATTACAATAACTGATATCAAAAGCCCCGACTTAAAGTCGGGGCTTTTCCTATATAACTATATCATGTTTGCTTTGGGCATACGGCTGTTATGTTCATACAGCCTGAGGATATTTCGGCGTATATGCTGCCGCCCATGATCTCCATGAGTCTGCGGCATATGTACAATCCAAGGCCGCTGCCCTGCTGTGAGCCTGTATTCGAGCCGCGCCAGAAGCTGTCGAAAATATGCGGCAGTTCTTTATCGGGAAGAGTACAGCCCGTATTTGTAATTGTAATAAGGCGGCAGTCCTCTTCATCTGAGAAGCTGACAGAGATGCTGCTGCCGTCGCCGTATTTCACAGCGTTTTCGATAATATTCTGCAATACCTCTTCAAGCCTGTCAGCATCGCCGCGAAGTATACAGTTGCTGTATTCGTCTATGCTGAAAGAAGTCCCCATGACTGAAAGCTTATCGGTGTAGTACTTGTCTATCTTGTTTATTACATCTGCCAGATAGAATTCGGAGCAGTGAACGTCAAAGTCCATGAAGTCGCCGCTGAGATTTGCCGAAAGCTCGGTCACTATCTTTTCGATCTCGTTGGCTTTTTCGTTGATGCTTTCAGCCGCATCGAGCTGTTTTTCGGGTGAGGAGTATATTCCCTTTGAAAGAGCCTTTGAATATAGCTTTATTGCTGCAAGGGGAGTCTTTATATCATGTGACAGCGAGAGCAGGAATGTCTTTTCATTCTTGGCGTATTCAAGGCTTTTCTTTCGGGAGTGTTCAAGCTCCTCACGAAGCATATCAAGTCCCCATATGAATTTTCCGAAAAATCTGCTTTTGTGTTCTTTCAGCGGCATAACGAGATTTCGCTTTGAAAGCTGTTCGGGCAGACTGCTTATGGCGTTGAAGGGCTTTACTATCTTTCTTCTCAGATAAATAAACAGTGCAAGGATAAGCAGAGTGAAAACTGCCAGAACTATATCAACAGCAATGAGCATACTGTTGTTTTTTTCGGGCTTGTCGATGTATTCGATACGGTACAGCTTGTTGTTTATCTCCTTGATGAAGTACTCATTATCCGAGACGTAAAAGCTGTTGTCGCCGCTGAATTCATATATCCCGATTATATTTGGATAGTCGTCTGCACTTACCTGATTTCCGCTGAGAAGCTCCTGTTCGATGCGGTTGGCTTCGACTTTATAAAGCGGCACGGAAGATGTATTCTGTTTCAGCAGTATCATATTCACTGTCAGGAAAAACGCAGCCATAAGCAGGATAAAAGCAGCTATTATCTTGTCGAAGCTTTTCATGTCAGCCCTCCCAGCGGTAGCCCTTGCCCCATACGGTCAGGAGCTTTTTAGGCTCTTTCGGGTCTTCTTCGATCTTTTGTCTCAGCCATTTGATGTGTACTGTCAGTGTCTGAGGTTCGGATTCGCTGTCCGCGCCCCATATCCTGTTGAAGATGAAGTCCTTGTGCAGAGTCTGTCCCTTGTTTGCAATGAGCAGATGAAGCAGCTCGAACTCCTTTGCAGTCATATTTATGGGAACTCCGCCCTTTTCCGCAGTGCCTTCCGCAAGGTCAAGTGTGATATCGCCGTCAGTGAGCTTGTCGATAGCGAGCCTGCGCCTGAAAATGCCCTTTATCTTGGCGATAAGGATATCTATATCATAAGGCTTTTCGATATAATCGTCAGCCCCGAGGAGTATGCCGTTGAGCTTGTCCTCCTTGTCTGTCCTTGCAGTAAGTATGATTATCGGAGTATTATCCTTTTCTCTTATACGTTCGCATACTGCAAAGCCGTCCATTCCGGGGAGCATTATATCCAGCAGGACAAGCCTTGCCCCGTATTTTTCAAACAGGGACAGGGCTTTTTCAGCGGAATGAGCTGTGCTAACTGTATAATCCTCACTGCGGAGAAAGTCGCACAGCAGACCGCAAAGCTCTGCATTATCTTCGACGATAAGTATATCTACCATTTTACCAACCCATTTCCTGAAGCCAGTTATTGAGACCGCGTTCACGGTCGTGAAGCGAGAGTGCTCTGTTTATATTATACTCTCCCTTGATGTTGCCGTCAACTATGAAAAGTACCCTTGAACACTTTGCAGCCACCTTGGCATCGTGAGTTACCAGCATTACGGTAGTGCCGTTATCGTTGAGTTTTGTGAGCTCGTTCATTACCTCATCTGAGGCGGTGCGGTTGAGAGCACCTGTGGGCTCGTCTGCGAATATCATATCGGGATCGTTTATCATGCTGCGGCATATGCAGGCTCTCTGGAGCTGACCGCCTGATACCTCGTTGATATCGTTATCGCCGATCTCGCTTATGCCAAGCTTGTGCATGAGCTCCTTGCCGCGCTTTGTGATGTCTCTGCGGTTTTCCTTGTTCTTTTTGGACTTTACGGCAGGCAGGATAATATTGTCGATGATAGAAAGATTTTTCATCATATACATCTGCTGGAAGATAAATCCCATATCATCAAGGCGCATTTCCGCAAGGTCGTTCTCGCTCATTTCGGCAAGGTCCTTGCCGCAGAAATTTACGCTTCCTGCGGTCATTTTATCCATGCCCGACACAGTGTAGAGCAGGGTGGACTTGCCTGAACCCGATGGTCCCATGACAGCTACCATTTCCCCTTTATCAATGTGGAAGCTGACATTTCTCAGAACATTGTTCTGCCTTTTGTTTATGATGTATGTTTTGCAAAGGTCCTTTACATCAAGAATAGTTGTATTCATAACTCATATCTCCTTTTTATTCAATATCGGAAGTATCCGAAGCTTTAATTGTTTTCATGTAAAGAGCTGTTATGAAAGCTCCTGCTATTGTGGAAATAATAACTATCATCGGATATACAGCGTATATCTCCACAGGCTTGAGGTTGTAATCCACACCGTTCAATGCGCCCATTATACTGAACACAGGGTCGATGCAGAGCTTTGTCACAGGCAGGCTCAGTGCTGCGGAAATCACAGAAGCAGCAACGGCTACAATGACAAATCTAAGGGTGTGCTGAGTTATCAAAGAGCGTGTATTGAAGCCCATAGCCTTCATAAGAGCTATCTCTGACTTTTCCTTTGAGATGAGCGAACGCTCCATAAGTACGGATATCATTATGATTATTATTGCAGTTATTATGATGACAAGAAGCTTTACACTGTTTAAGGTATCCGTTACATCTTTGCCGATACAAGCACTTACAAATCCGTCGGTATCATCAACATATTTCGTGTTGAATACGCTCTTCATCTTTTCGATGCGGTTTTCTGTCTCTGCATTATCGGGGTGGTCGTCAAAGTCTATCTGGAAGCCCATTACGTTTTTTACAGCACTTTCGGGGATATCCGCATTTTCGTTAAATCTTCCTGTTTCGCCCAGCTGTACCATGCTCTGGAAAAAAGCCGAGACGATATATTCCTTTGTTTCACCTTCAAGAGTGATATTTACCTTGTCGCCGATACCTGCATCGACCTTGTCGGCAAGCTGTTTTGTGAGAGCTATCTCGTTTGCGTATTTCGGAGCATATCCCTCGGAGTATGTGTAATCTGCTGCCTTGGTTTCCTTGCAGTACATGAAAGCAGCTGTTGCTTTTTTGCCGTTAGCTTCAAGCAGCGGGAAGATAAGAGCTTCTGAGTGTACTTTGCCTGACATACCGTTCTGGGCAAGCGTTTCTTCGATCTCAGAGTTCATTTCTCTGTATGTAGTCTCACCTGTCATGAGCCGTGATATCATTTCCGTATCTGTTATATATGCATCACTTGTAGTAGCGCATAACATAGGCAGAAGCTTTTTGCTTCCGAGAGTATTTGCTGTGTTTGCAAGGCTCATTATCAGCAGCAGACATACCGTGAAGATAGATGTCATTATGCAGAACTGCTTGGGGCTGCTGAATACATCGTTTACAGCAAGGAAGCCTGTAGTGCCGAGCTTTGACTTTTCAAGGCGGAGCACTCCCTTTTTCTTGAATCTTTCCCCTGTCTGACCGCTTCTTACTGCGTCGATAGGTGAGAGCTTCTTTATCCTTTTTGTACAGCTCCAGCAGAAGAGAAGGATTATTGCGATAACTAAAAGGCTGCATATGATGCCTGTAAGTATAGAATTGCCGTTTTCAAGGACCATATTTTCGCTTACCTTTTTAAGGAGCATATTTCCGAAAGGTATACTGAGCACAAAACCGACAGCTGCGCCGATGACTGCGATACCAAAGTATTTTACAAGGTACAGACCGCGGACGGAATTGTTTCTCAGTCCGAGAGCCTTCATTACACCTATTTCACGGAAATCCTCGTTTATGGTGAAGCTTATGGTAAATCTCAGAGTAACGAATGAGACTATCAGCAGGCAGATACTTACTATGAGAAGAAGTCCTGCTACGATACTGTTCATGATGTATGAAGTTCTGACGAGAGTCTGATCTTTGTTGAACTGTACATTTGGCAGGTCTGAAAGGTCAGAGGCAAGAGCCTTTTTATCATAGCCGTTGATGTAGAATATCTGTGCCTGATTGTTTTGGGAAGCCTTTTCGTCTGCGTCAAGCTTTTCGTAATCACCGCTGTTCATGAGTATACGGGAATTTCCCATCATTTCCGAGCCGAGAAAAGCGTCCTTTGCAATGCCTGCATATGAGAATGTCAGCTGAGTATTGCCTATTTTTACATCGAATTTGTCGCCGATCTCAAGGTTTGATTTGCTTGCAAGAGTGCTTGTAAAGTAAGCCGTTCCCTCTTTTACTTCTGTAATGATCTCATTATCCCTGTTGAAGTAATTGATCTGCGCGTTATCAATTGAAAGAGCAAGGAAAGTGCCTGACTGCTCTATAAGCTTCTTTCCGTTTCGTGTCACGCCCTTGTCATCAAAGAAAAGCTGATCTTCTCTGCGGAAATCCTTGACTGTGGATTTCTGCGCTATCATATCAGCTATCTCGTCACCGTTATTGTTGACGTTGATGATGAAGTGATCACTCAGGTTTGCTTTTTCAAAGTAATTGTCAAGACCGTTTATTACTGACATTATGTTGTTGACACTGCTTGCGGCGAACATAGTCGCAAGAATGACGAACAGCAGGAGTATGACGTTCATGGTCTTTTTTCTTTTAAGGTCTTTTTTTAATATTCTCAGATACATATTTACCCCTCGCTTTCTGTGTCTATATCATAGCACGGGAAATATTAAATAATCCTTAAATGCATATTTCAGCGGAAAAACCGCGTTTTAATCATCTTGTATATACTGATTGTACCATTAATGCTTAATAAATTCAAGAGGCACAGGTCCGCAGCGAGGGTACTTTAAACATCGGGCTGCGAATTGGGCTGCCGAAAAAGCTGAAGTGAATACTTTTGTAGGATATGCTTAAATAACAACTGCTTTTTTGTACTATTATCAATCATTTTTTGCGCAAATAAGATTTTTTTGTGTATACTTCTTGACAGGAAGGTGAAAAACATGGTAAAATGTATTATCATTATTTATTTAGGAGGTATTTTGTATGTTTTGTAAACATTGTGGAGCTCAGATACCTGACGGTTCTGAGACCTGCCCGTCATGCGGCGGCAGCCTTAAAGCAGCTGCTCCTGCACCGACAGCATCATCACAGCCTGCTTTCAACGCTTCTTCCGTAAAGGATATGGCAGGCGGACTCGCAGATACTGCTCTTGAAAAGACAGCAGGACTGCCCCGTGCTCTTATCGCTAAGGTATGCGTTCTGATCGCACTGGTTGCATTTTTCCTGCCTTTCATTTCTGTATCATGTAGTTATCAGGGTGAAAAAGTTGAAGAAAGCTACTCTGGATTCCGCCTTATGTTCAGCATTGATAAGGATGATGACGAGGTTGCAGAAAACGCAGAAAGCGATCCTAAGCCAAATGTATTCCTTATGATTGCATTTGCAGGCGGCATCGCAACAGCTGTATTCCTCTTTGTAAAGAAGAATAACAAGCTTGCAGCTATTATAAGCTGTGTTTCTGTTGTAGCATTGCTTATTTTCAGAATGTCATTCGCAGGCTACTATGATATTCCTGATGAAATGGCAAAACACGTAGATATCGATGCCAAATTCGGATTGATACTATCTATCCTGATGTTTATCGTTACGGCTGCGGCAAGCTTTTTGGAACACAAAAGCGAAAGCAGCGGCGGCGAATCTTCTTCATTGTAAATAATATGTAAAAAAGCCACAGTACTTCATGTACTGTGGCTTTTGTTTTGCGATAGAGCAGTTCATCTGCGTGACAGGGCTTTCTCCATTACTTCCTGACATATAACGTCGTCGGCAGTTTCACCGCTTACTTTATACAGCTTATCTGCGACAGCCATATAAGAGATATCTTCGGGCATGAGCCTGCCTGTGGGACAAATTATCATATCATCTGTCATATCGAGGTGAGTAACGGCTATGGATACTTTTTCACCCTCTGCAATGTACTTCCTGTCAAGTGCCAGTGAAGCCATGAATTCGGGAAGATCAAACCAGCCGTATCTGAAATTTCCCTGATACTCATTGGGAGCGTTGGTCTTGTCGAAAAGCCTGAATAAAGCTGCTATATCCGTTGATTCCGTGTCGAACCTGCCTGCGCCGTGGCGTGTGAAGAACGACCTTGTAACGTAGCATATCTCAGTATCACGCTTTTCCAGCCTGTCAAGTATGGCGCGGATATTCTTCATACCTGTGCTTGAGGGAGTAAGATTAGGGAAATAATCCTCTCTGTCCTGATCCAGCATAAGTCCCTGTGCGCCCTCAAATACAGCTGTATCATATTCCTCGATGATCTGCTCGTCGGCTTCGCGGCTAAGCCTTGCCATAGCGTAAAGGTCGTCGATATAGTTTTCGGTCAGTATTTCATTGGCTAATATATTCATAAGCTCCTTTTTGGCTTTGCCTGTGATGCCCAGCTTTGCTGCTCTTTCGGGGCAGTACTTCATATTTATTGTGCTTATCATAGCTGTCAGTGCCTGTCTGTCGGCTTTGAGCATATCCTTGTACCGTATTGCGTATCTGCTGTCACGATTTCTGACTATTGTCTCGAATATGCCTACACCGCAGCTGCCGTGACGGCTTTTGCCGCGGACTGTCTCTGCGAACTGATTAAGGAGCATATCGCAGGGGAGAGTTACCATGCATCGGCTGTCGATGAAATTATTTCCCATGCAGTATCCGAGTGCAGTTGCCTCTTTTGAAAAAAGCATAGGGTTAAGGATAAAATACTCGGAAAGATATGTGTCAGCACCTGCAAAGCAGCCTGAACCTATGTGTGAAAAGACGTGTCTTTTGCCGTCGGCTGTGCATACGGTATGTCCTGCCTGTGCGCCGCCGTTGCTTCTTATGTTTATCACCTTGTCTCCGAGTCGGCAGAAAAGATCTGTCATAAGTCCTTTTCCTTCATCGCCGAAATTAGCTCCTATGACCGCATATGCTTTTTTCATATTTATCACCTCAAAATCTTATTATGCTGCTCAGCAGCCCCCTTTTCCGTGCAGGTAGTCCGCCGAGAGCGTCCCTTACAGCAAGCTGTGTATCACCGTCCCATGAATTGATGATATCCTCTGTATCTCTTCCTGCAACGCTTTCCAGAAGCGAAACTATTATCTCGGGGATAGCATTCACATTAGTTACGGATATTGCCCTTTCACCCATGAGTCTGCGCCATTTCGGCAGCTTTACCACCTGTTCGTTTCGTCCGTCCATTACCATAAGGTGGAACACATCGTAACGTCTGCTCACCTGTGAAAGGAGCGCGGCTGTATCTATGTCCTCCCTTACATTATCACCGAATACTCTCTCTATCTCCTGTTTCAGAAGCTTTTCGGGGTAGCCGTCATCGCCGAGAGTGAATATCACGCCCTTTTTCTGACGCTTTTCCCATGCGTCCGTCTTTGTCTTGTTTGCTGCGAAATACCATACCAGCGGATAGCTCTCGAAGCCGTTTCCGCCGCCGCCTTTCTCGAACCATAGGTCTGTGAGCTGGCTTGCTATACGTATATCAGACTCGAACTGCGTAGCCTGTAAAGGTGAACGGTCGCATCTTGAGTCGCCCACGGCGCAGAACATTATCTGCGGACCTTCTACGGGCTGACGTTCAAGTATATCCTTTACCATTTCACCCAGCTTCTGAGCTGTAACATTGAGCAGGTCGCTCATTGAACCTGTAACATCAAGACCTATTATAATAGGAGTTGTTATCGGGTGATCCTCCGAATCGCAGCTTTCTCTCACATTTATCCTTTGCGGATCATATTTCGGATCAATTTTTGTCGCTCTGTAGATGTCATTTACCTTTTTTCCTGTGATCTTTGCAGACGAATATCTTTTCCAGTCTGCTGAGCTCCATGCACCGTGTCCCATATTTTTACCTCCTGTGTATTTTTATTTTCAGCCTGCAATATCAGGCAGTCTGACATTCATGTGTGTGAATTTTCTTTCACCGTACCCCTTGATTATTGCCTCTTCCCATTTTTCCATTTCCTCGAAAGCAGAGCTGCTGCATATGCTTTCGGCATAATCCCTTATGGCAGACGGAGCTTCGTCAGGCAGCAGCCTTCTCGCTATAGCCTTTACGCTCTCAAGATCGTTGATATGCCGTGCGATACCGTCAGTCTTTGTAAGTGATGAAAAAGACTCGTATACCCTCGACTGCACTCCTGTCATCTTGTGCCCCTCATTTGCCGCGAACCACCAGCCTCCGCCGACTCTCACTGTATGCTCGGCAGGATCAATAAGGAGATTTTCCTCGGTGAGACAGTTCCAGACTATCCCTTTTGCCTCTGCATAACAGCATATTCCGAGCAGACGGGATATCATCCATGCGGCATGTCGATGATCGAGGCGTCCTCCGTAGAAATCCACTATCCTTGAAAGGGGAAGCTCTCCTGTACGCTTGCAGGTCTCTATGAGCAGTCCGTCATCGGTGTTGAATATCCGCGATACCAGCGGCAGAAATACCTCAGCCTGTGCCAGTATCTGTTGGGGAAGATATTCCTTGAAGAAAAGGTCTGTCCGTGCTTCCGAATTGATGAAGCAGTCGGTAAATTCATCGCTGATAAAAAGATAAACATTTCTGTCGCCGATGTATTCCGCGCCGTATTCCTGTTTTATTTCCATGAGATACTTTATCTCGAGAGCCTGACTTCCGCAGCGGAACAGCTTTTCCTTACAGGTGTACGACCTTTTCAGCTTGCCGTACAGCTCATTTATTACTGCCGAAGCTTCTGACGCTCGCGGATCGCTGCACTTGTCAGGGTGATATTTCAGCATCAGTGCCATATAGAGCGGCTGAGCGAGGTTTATATCCTCGGGGAATATGTCGCAGCAGCACTTGCATTTCAGAATATCGGATATATCCATATTTACTCCCTCCTTACGTTATAATCAAAATGATATTATCAAAGCTTAAAAATAAAAGATGTTTGAATTAATATCCTTTTGTTACTATCATAATAGCATTAACAACTTGATTTGTCAATGATTATGATGCGGTTTCTCTGTTTACAACAAGCAGTTATTATCAGAACGATATTATCTATGTGCAGAGTGTACAAAGCGAAGCTGCATATTGACAGGGGAGCATGATATGTGTTATTATTAATTAGATATTATCGCTGGAGGCTATTATGGATTACGATATAACAAAATATGACAGACCGTCTGTGGCTGCGGATATTGTGGTATTTACCGTCCGCAAGAGCAGCAGCGAAAGCTACAGACACCTTTCAAAGCCTGTGCTTTCGGTACTTCTTATAAAGCGTACGGAAGAGCCCTTTGACAAAATGCTTTCACTTCCGGGCGGATTTTGCTGCCGTCAGGAGACTATAGAGGAGACTGCATTCCGCAAGCTCAAAGAGAAAACAGGCGTGGACTGTCCGCCGCTGTCGCTGCTTTGCAATCTTTCGAGATATGGCAGAGACCCGAGAGGCTGGATAATCTCATGCTGCTACTGGACTGTCATAGACTACACAAAGACTGCAATAGAAAAGAATGCGGAGTGGTATGAGGTATCGCTGAAAGAGTCTGAGGGCAGACATACTCTTGTTCTTACAGGCGATGACGGCAGGGAATACGTTTCTGAGGTAAGGATAAATAATACAAATGAGCTGTATAATCAGTCCGCAGAAGCTGAAATACCTAAGAACAGCCTTGCGTTCGACCATGCCGAGATAATCGTAAATGCGCTGTTAAAGCTGAGAAGCAGCCTTGAGAAGCCCTATGCGGCTTTCAGACTGCTGCCCGAGAAATTCACGCTCACTGATTTGCAGCAGATATATGAAGCTATACTTGACAAAAAGCTGTTAATGGCGAATTTCAGACGAAAAATAGCTCCCTATGTCGAGGAGACAGGAGATATTGAGGGCGGAGCAGGTCATCGTCCGTCCAAACTGTTCACAAAGAAGCTTATCGAAAATGAATAAAATGAACAAGCCCCGATGCATTTGAACTGCTTCGGGGCTAATTGATTATTTAAGTTATGATTCACAAAAAAACTTGTTGAGAGTATGAACGGGATTCCAAAGGGACTGTGTTCCTTTGGTGGAGTCCAGAGGCAAAGCCTTTGGTCGCTGTTCAAAGTTTTCATAGAACAGCGAAATAATACGAAGGCGCATCGCAAGGGTGAATTCCGAAAACAATTCAGTGAATTGTTTTCGGAAGAGGGTGACTCCCCACAGGGTGGGGAGATGTCGCAACGCGACAGAGAGGACGGACCCGATTAGGGTGCCTTGCAAGAGAAGGCGTCCCTTATAATTTTATAAACTTCTATAATGAGTATCACAGTTGAGCAGGTGTTTTTATTTGGGAAATCCGTTGATAGCGACATAGACAGCAAAGGATATTACATCAATTGCAAGGATAGCTCCTAAGATTATAAGTGCTATTTTTGCGCCTTTTTTCGCTTTTTTCTTATTTTCATCGGTCAGTACTTTTTCTTTGATATCTTTGTAAAGCTCAGACTGAGCAGGAGCTTGAACAGTTTGCGCAGGTTCTGGAGTTTTGTTAAGTATCAGTTCGTCCAGTGATATGCCGAACAGGTCGCTCATGGCGATAAGCTTTTCCATATCGGGGGTGGAGTCGCCGACCTCCCACTTTGAAACAGTCTGTCTTGATACGTTAAGACGGTTAGCAAGCTCCTCCTGAGATAAGCCTTTCTGCTTGCGCAGTTCATAAAGTTTATTATTGAACTCCATATTTCACGCCTGCCTTTCTGTATTATTCTTTTTATACATGAGCCACAGCAGTACAGCTGCCGCAGATATCACTATATCGGCTATAATGCTTGCTTCTATGCCGTATTTGCCGCCGTTGAGGAGATTGCTGCCAATGCTTTTCATGTTTATGAGTGCAGTTGAAGCTCCCTCGCTGCCGCTGAGGTTGAGTCCGAGAACACAGCTCAGACAAAAATTCCACACAGAATGAAGTCCGCAGGCTGACCATATGCTCTTGGTGCGGAGCGTAATGAATGAAAATACGCATGAGATAACGACTAAGCACAGCAGTCCCGAGAAAACGTACTGCGGCTCAAATACACTAAGCGTACTCCAATGCGGATAAATGAATGTCAGTGTGCTGACTGCAACAGCGACGGGAAGCGGCACTTTGTCCTTGAGCGAGCAGAGAACGAGCCCTCGGCAAAGGAACTCTTCGGCAGCTCCCTGAATGACAAATCCGCAAAGCATAAGCAATATCATGGAGATGTCGGGGTTACTGAACACACCCTCAAATCTGATACTGCCAGTGAGAGTGACCGAAGCAACGCAGACAGTCAGCAGTCCTGCGCCGATCAGAGCACCCATAAACCAGCCGCTGATATGTTTTGTCACTCCCATTTCTGAGAGTTTTCTTTTTCCTATAAGCTTCCAGTAGAGGACGCTTACTCCTATAATAACTATCATGCCATAGTATTTGAGCAGATCCATGATAGTGTCGCTGAACATTTCGCCCTGCATGAAGTTTTTTCCGCAGGCGAACATCACGCCTATAATAAGTCCCTCAGCAAGAAGCAAGCCTGCCCAATAGCACAAAATGAACGACAACATTATTTTTATTACGAGCATTGCAGTCGGCATATCCGTTCTGTTGTTGAACGGACTGATTTTTTTGATGATACTTTTCATAATAGATTCCTCCTGTTCTATCGCTTGGCGATAGTGTTTTCCTGATGAATCCATAGTATCATTTCAGCTCGGAGAAGTCTACCAACTGCCCTTGGAAATCCGTCAACGGGGATTAACAATCGTGTTAACTGCCGTTGCATTGGCTATAAATAGCCAAATTCTAAAATGTGCTCTTAAAGTGTTTCTAAATACATTATATCATGTCTGCTGCGAAAAAACAATACAGAAAGTCCATGCTGTGCGGGCTTGTTCATATATTTTTACTTGACTTTTGGCAGCCGAGCATTGTATAATGTTAATGTCAAAAATGTTAATATGACAAATCGGAGATTAGGGGGGTGCCTTGGATATGATAAAATTTTCTGTTGTTATTCCTGCTCATAATGAAGAAAAGTATATTGGCAGATGTCTTCGTGCTGTTATCAGTGCATCTAAATATGTTAAACCTGAAAGAGTTGAAATAATTGTGGTGGCAAACAGATGTACCGATAGGACCTGTGCGATTGCAAAACACTACGGTGCGAAAGTGATTATAAATGATGACAAATGTATCGCTGCTATCAGGAATACAGGTGTTAAGGCTACAAAAGGGGAGATAGTGGTAACGATCGACGCAGACAGTCTTATGACAAAATATTCCTTTGTTGAAATAAGAGAACGACTTGAAAGCGGAAAATATATCGGCGGCGGCACTAATCCGAAATTTGAGAGAATGTCCTGGGGTATAGCTGTTTCGTCAATGTATGTCCTTTTGAAGCTTCTGCCTGTTATGATAAAAAACGGCGGATTTTTAAGCGGTGCTATGTTCTGGTTCTACAAGCATGACTTTGAAGCTGTAAACGGATTTGACGAGAGTCTGGTAAGTCTTGAGGATATGGATTTCGCTGTTCGCTTAAAGAAACTGGGCAAACAGAGAGGCAAGAAATACGGAACACTGAAACGATCATATATCATGACTTCTTCGCGAAAATTTGATGAATTCGGTGACTGGTATCTTATAAAGAACCGTAAACTGACGAAACGTATTTTTAGCGGAAAAGACCGTCAGGCTGCGGATAGCTTTTATTATGATGTGCGCTGAATACCGATTTGGCTCAGTATTTATATTAATAGAATGATACGGCAATTCCCCGTTATCTTGGGAAATTGTTAACATATTCCTGCTTGACTTCGGGTGATAGTGCAGTATATAATATGGATAGCGCGTAGTTTTCTCTATTTATATCGTCTAATAAATATATGGATAACTGTACTGTATCAAATATCCCTCTTTTGATCCTGATGCAGAATTCATAGAAGTATTAAGGAATGAAACCAAATAAAACGATAAGGAGCAAAGTTATGAAAATGAAAAAAGCAATACCATTTATTATGTCACTTGCGATCGTTGGTTCATGTTGTATGTTAAATAACACCGTTAAAGACCGATGCTCAGCAATTACAGCAGTTAACATCGTTGAACGAGGCACCTATGAAGTTGACGAAAACACATCATTTGAGTATAAAGTAACAGAACATGGTGATACCTATATCGGCAGGTATACAGGTACTGCCACAGAAGTTGTTATCCCTTCTGAGATCAACGGCAAAAAAGTTACAGGAATATCAGGCAATGCATTCTATAATCGTGCTGATGTAACTTCGGTCACTATCCCCGACGGTATCAAATCAATTGCAATGTCAGCTTTTGAGAAATGTACGGGTTTAACGTCCATAACCATTCCCGAGGGCGTTGAAGAGATATCACACAGCCTTTTCATGGATTGCACCAACTTAAAATCAGTTACTCTGCCTGAAAGTATTAAGTACATTGATTATGAAGCATTTAAAAACTGTACTGCATTAGAGTCGATAAATATTCCTGACGGACTGGAGTATGTTATGCATAATGCATTTGAAAATACAAAGTGGTACGACGATCAGCCTGACGGAATGATAATCCTCGGAAAGACCTTATTTAAATATAAGGGAACAATGCCTGAAAACACAGCAATCGTTATCCCTGATGGTATCAAGTGTATCAGCGGCAAAGCTTTTGCAGGTTGTACAGGTATGACATCTGTAGCTATCCCCGACAGTGTTGATTTAATTGAAAATGATGCTTTTTCAGGCTGCAGCGGTTTGACCGAGGTAACTATCCCTGACACTGTTTTGGAAATGGGACATTATATCTTCGAGGACTGTACAGGGCTTACCTCTGTAAAACTTCCCGAAGGTATCAAATATTTTGCTTATGGAACTTTAAAAGGCTGTACAGGCTTGACTTCAGTAACCCTTCCAAGCAGTCTGCTCGCAGTTGGTCTGGAAACTTTTGAAGGCTGTACAGGTCTGACCTCAATAACCGTTCCTGATAATGTTACTGATATTTTGGATAATGCTTTTAAGGACTGCACTGATCTAACTAAAGTAGTCATTCCCAAAAACGTATCATATATCCATGAAAGTGCATTTTCGGGCTGTACTAACCTGACTATCTATGGATATAAGGGTTCAGAAGCTGAAAAACACGCTAAAGATAATAATATCAAATTTGTTGCGCTTGATGCGGAAACTACTCAGCAAGCCACTAAAACTACTGCAAAAGCTACGACAACAACAAAAGCTGCTACTGCAAAAAGCAATTCTCCTCAGACAGGAGATAAAGGCAGCGCAGGACTTGTTTCAGCAGGTTTAGTTGCATCAGCACTTGCATTCGTATCATTCAAGAAGAGAAGAAAATAATCAAAAGCCCCTTTTAAAGGGGCTTTTTTATTAGGAAAGTATTAGGAAAACAACGAAAAAAGCACTTCCGATTTCTCGAAAGTGCCTATTTCATGAGGGTGGGAGATGGGATTCGAACCCACGGTCTTCGGGACCACAATCCGACGCTTTAACCAGCTAAGCTACACCCACCATATTCAATAAATAAAAACGAAGCTCTCCATTAGATGGAGTCAAGTAACGGAGAGTTTCGGTTTGGCGCGCCTTGCTGGATTCGAACCAGCGGCTTACTGCTTAGAAGGCAGTTACTCTATCCAGCTGAGTTAAAGGCGCATAGAAAAGATTAGCAGCCATAGCTGCTAAATAAATGGAGCGGGTGATGGGAATCGAACCCACGTGTTCAGCTTGGAAGGCTGACATTCTACCATTGAACTACACCCGCACGGCGTTTCAACAGAAAATATTCTACCACATTATAAGCGTAATGTCAATAGCATAATCAAAAAAAAGTCATATTGACTAATTTTTTTTATTCGTTAAGATGTTCAGGTGACAAAATGCTGATTAAATGTCCTGCGCTTTAAAAATAAGAAGAAATTTGTCACAAAACGGGCATAATATGCGTCTTATATAATAGGGAGTTTGAGTACAGATCGGAAAAAACAGAAAAGTGACGATTTTGTAATTTAAAAGTCACGTTAATGTCATGCAGATGTTGTACAATGGTAACATACTCAAGAAAACAGAAAAAATGTGTTATAATAATGTTACAAAATTTTTGGGCAGAAACAGCAATGTCTTGAAAAAGATTAAGATTTTGTCTATGAAAGAGAAAAAAGTCTTACTATAAACTTGACAAACCTTTGTCAATGTTATATTATAGATAATTGAGAGATATTGTTTCGGTTTTGTTTTTGTCGGGATTGAAAAAATTTTTGTATCAATGCACAAAATTTGCTATTTCATTTGTTTATTATATGCAAGAGTATTTTTTCAGACAACAGGACTGAAAATGCGGAGTATGATATAGGGATCATGCTTGGGGAGTATTTTTAGAAACGGAGGGGTAACATAAATATAATATCGTTTTAATTATGTTAAAACAAAAAAATATATCTTTTCATCGTCTTTTTCGGTCTTTGGATACACTAATTATACAGAGGTCTGGAAAATGACGGCAAAAGATGATTCAGAACAAAAGATTTTTTGTGAGGTTGTATTCAAATGAAAAATAAAACAAAAAATCAGTGCGGAAGAAGGGGCGAGCGCATTTTCAGCAACGTCTGTATTATGCCGAGCCTTCTCGGAGTATTGGTATTCTTCATTGTTCCGTTCTGCATAGTAATATACTATTCTCTAATCAACAACCCGGTACTGAAAGAGTTTGTAGGGCTTGAAAATTACACCAAGCTTTTCCACAATGTTGCTTTCACAAAGGCGGTAAAGAATACAGCGTTCTTTTCACTTGTTGCAGTTCCGCTTTCGGTGATACTTTCTCTTGGGCTTGCGATGCTTCTTGAGAGAAAGATCCCGGGAAAAAGTATATTCAGAACATTTTTCCTGAGTCCGCTCATGGTACCAACGGCATCGGTAGTTCTTGTATGGCAGGTGCTTTTCCATAATCACGGTACTATCAATCAGATAATAGAGAAATTTGGCGGACACGGTATAGACTGGATAAAGTCTCCGTACGGACAGGTCATCATCATATGTATGTTCCTTTGGAAAAACCTTGGATATAATATGATACTGTTCATGTCAGCACTTTGCGCTATACCTCGTGATATAATAGAGGTCGCTGACCTTGAAGGTGCAAGCAGTCTCTACAAATTAGTACATATCAAGCTGAGATATCTTTCGCCGACAATACTTTTCGTACTTATCCTTTCAATGATAAATTCATTCAAGATTTTCAGAGAGGTATACCTGCTTACAGGCAATTATCCGCAGGATAAGCTTTATATGCTCCAGCACTTTATGAATAATACCTTCAACAGTCTGGATTATCAGAAGCTTTCAGCAGCGGCAGTACTTTTTGCGATCGTTATGATAGTCGTCATGGCTATACTCCTCATCGCGGAGAATATCTTCGGAAAGGATGTGGAGAACTGATGGGGCTCAGATTACCGATACCCGATAAGAAAAAGCGGGGAAAGATGTTCGATATAATAGTTTTCCTCTTTATACTGTTGGTTGCAGTATTGTTCCTTTTCCCGACAGTGGTGACTATCGCAAATTCATTTATGACTTCAAATGAGATAACGGCGAATTACGGCGCGATGTTCTCAAATATGACTGACAAGCAAAAAACATTCATATCAAGTAATGTTAATCTGAAACTCATACCTGATAAAGTTACTTTTGATCAGTATAAAGCAGTATTGATACAGAATTCGGATTATCTTATCAAGTTCTGGAATTCCGTTATACTTACAGTACCGATAACAGTATTTCAGATGATTGTTGCCATACTTACTTCATATGGATTTTCAAGATATCCGAACAAGTTCAAGGGCATTATCTTTTTTGCATACATAATCCTTATGATAATGCCGTATCAGGTAACTCTTGTACCTAATTTCCTCGTAGCGGATAAGTTCGGTATGCTGGAAACGAGAAAGGCTATCATACTTCCTGCTATATTCTCGCCGTTCAGCATATTCCTGCTGACAAAGGTAATGAGACGTATACCTATTTCGTATGTTGAGGCTGCAAAGCTTGACGGTGCAGGCGAGTTCAAGATACTCACAAAGATATATGTACCGCTTTGCAAGGGCGCGATAGCTTCCATAGCAATGCTTGTATTCATTGATTACTGGAACATGGTGGAACAGCCTCTTGTACTTATGAAGGAAAGCACCTATCATCCGCTTTCGGTATTCCTGTCACAGATAAATACAGGAGATATTGGACTTGCCTTTGCTGTAGGAACAGTGTACATGATACCTACCATACTGATGTTCCTTTACGGAGAGGATTACCTTGTTGAGGGTATAACCTATTCGGGAGGAATAAAGGGCTGAGTTGAGAAAAAGTTGAAAAGTACACAATAATATATTAAGAACAGTTGTCAAAGCTATTCTCTCAGAAGGAGTAATAATATGAATGAGACAAAAGAAGTTAAGGATATAAAGCTTTTGGGCGATGAAAAAGAAAAAATGTCGCCCGAAAAAAGAAGAGATATCATAAAGACGATCATTATCATTTTTCTTGCGATAATGCTTGTTCTTACTTTCTTCTCAAATACGATAATGAACAAGTCTCTGGCTGAGATATCAACAGAGAGTGTTACCTCGGGAAAGCTTACCGAGCGTATAGAAAAAAGCGGCACGGTAGAAGCTAATCAGTCTTATAACGTTACCGTTGAGGGAAACAGAGTCGTTGAGAAGATACATATTAAAAAGGGACAGGAAGTCCAGAAAGGCGATGTCCTCTTTACTATAAATACTGTTTCTAATGATAAGCTTGAAGAAGCAGAAGCTGAACTCGACAAGGCAAAGCTTGAATATGAAACAGCTCTTCTTGTAGACCCTGTGGATTATTCCGATAAAAATCAGGAGATCAAGGCTGCCCGTGAGGAACTTAATGCAGCTATAGCAAAGCGCGATGCTGCAAGAGCAAACGAAGCAAATGCTTCCTATGCAAAATCAGAATACAGCTCAAACAAGGCGGAGCTTGAAAAGCTCACAGCCGAGCAGGAAAAGCTTATGACAGCAGTCAAGTATATAAGCATGAATTCTTATGATGAAGCACCTTATGAGTATGTCGGCGAGCTCCCTTTACTGTACAGTGATTTTGAGTTTGCTGATTCTGAATACAAGGAAGCAGCAGAAACATATCAGACACTTCTCGGAAGTGAGGGTGCAAATCTTGATATCGCAAAGGCTGAGCGTGATGCAAAGCAGGCTGCAAGAGAAGAAGCAGAACGCGCTTACAATGACAAGAAGAACTCAGTACGCAGCGATCTTAATGCACGCATTAATGATATGGAAGAGCCTATAGCTGATCTTAAAAGAAAGACAGCTGATTATGAAGCTGAATACGGCGAAAAGGGAACTTCATCATATGAGACGCTGGCAGATGCTGTAATTGAAAAGCAGAATTCACTTGAAAAGCTTATCATTGCACTTGATGCTGAAAAGAAAAAAGATTCTATAACAGACAAGAAGAACGATCTTGATTTTGCTGCAAAGAAAAAGAATATTGAAAAGCTTCAGGAAAAAGTTGACAAGATGAAGAAGGAAAGCAAGGCTTCCGAGGTCAAGTCTAAGTACTCGGGCGTTGTTAATTCCATAAACGTTCAGCCTGATGCAACAACTACAGAAGGCGACCCGCTTGCAGTTATCGACCTTGTTGAGGACGGCTTTACAGTAAAGATATCCGTTGAAAATCAAAATCTCAAGAAGATCAAGAAGGGAATGTCAGCTGATATACTCAATAACTACGGTGATGATATAGAGGCTGTTCTTACCGATATAAAGAACGATTCAACAAATTCAAAGAACAAGGAGCTCGTATTTGCTGTAACAGGTGATGTTGAAGCAGGCGAAGAGCTGACACTTTCAATACCGCTGGGTACAGGAACATATGATGCGATAGTTCCGAGAAGTGCAGTTAAATCCGATAACGGCGCAGACGCGTATTTATATAAAGTTCGTACAAAGAATACACCTCTCGGAAATCGCTACTACGTTGAGAAGGTCAATGTAAATGTAGAGGCTAAGGACGCTACTTCATGTGCTGTTTCAGGCGGTGTAAGCAGAGATGACTATGTAATAACCGCAGCCAGCAAGCCTATCAGGGCAGGCGATCAGATACGCATGAAGGATAAATAAGGTGGTGGACCTTATGAAATCAAAGTTCAAACTGAGACATAAGATAATAGCTGCGGTAAATGCCGCTGCCGTAGTGGGTATGATAATACTCACAGCAGTCGGAAGCTCCGCGGCGAAGGCTCAGAAATACAATTATGCGGCTGAACGCTGGAAAAACGAGAGCAAGAAAGATTTCGGACAGGTAAGCTGTTTCTTTGGCAAGGAGTCAGGCTTTGATCTGAAGAGTGTCGAAAGCATGAAAGCTGAGTTTTATTCAAAGCTTAAAGAGGCTTCGATAGAACCTGAGGAAGGAAAGACACTTGTCCCGTATGCTTACAGCAATCCCGTGGGCAAAGCTATAATAAGCGGTGATGACCTCGGAACTACGGAAGCGGATATAACGGCTGTTGGCGGAAAGTTCTTCTTTTTCAGAGATTTCGATCTTCTCACAGGAGCATTCTTTGAAGATGATGACCTTATGAAAACAGGAGTTGTTGTAGATCGTCAGGTAGCATTTTCGTTGTACGGTTCTGATGATATCGCAGGCAAGAACCTATACATAAATAATGTTAGACTGTTCATTTCGGGAGTTATCGACTTCCCCAAAACAAAAGCGGAGAAAAACTGTGCAGGCGAAACTCCCAAAGCTTATATCTCATATGATGCGGCTAAAATGGTTTTCGGCGGCGGAGATGATTTTTTCGGACAGGGAATCAGCCAGGAACTTAACAGAGTTACCTGCTATGAGTGTATATCTCCCGAGCCTGTTGATAATTTTACATACAATGTCGTAAATGATAAATGTGCACAATTATATAAGGGCAAGATAAAAATAGTTAATAATGCAGATCGCTTTGAACCAAGTAAAAGGATCAAAGCACTGAAAAAAATAGAGGACAATGTTGTGGTCAGGGAAGACATTATTTACCCTTACTGGGAGAATGCTTCGAGAATAACCGACCTCAAACTGTCATTCATTTACGGAGCGCGCAGACTCCTCCTTATAATACCGATTATAACATTGGCAGTACTTCTTATAAAGGCTGTCATGTTATATAATAGAAAAAAAGCAGGTCTGAAAAAAGCTTTGGCTGATAATATGTCAGTAAAGTGGAGCGAATTTAAAAAGAAGTTCTCCAAAAAAGCGGCTCAGACCACAGAAAAAGAAAGCTGAAGCGTAAAGCAGAGGCAAACAAAAGAAAGTTTTATAAAAATCTGAAATGAGGAAATATTATGGAAAAGAATTTTTCTAAACGCATCACAGCATTATCCGCAGCACTTGCAATAATAGCAGGTTCAGCAGTTTCATGCGGTAAGAAGGCAGAAGCTAAAGACGAGAAAAAGACATCTCAGCAGTTAATGGCTGCTTCTTACCGCGCTGAAATGCTCGACACAGGAATTGAGTGTGATAATGTCAGCAGTATGGCAAAGCTTGATGACGGACGTGTTTTCATAAACACAAAGAACTATGAAAGCACTACACCATCATTCTATATTGCAGATGCTGCAATGACTACTTTTGAGGAGGTCAAAATTGATCTCGGAATAAAGGAAGATGAAGATGTAAGCACTATTGCAGATCTTGCTCCTGACGGAAACATTGTTGTAATGGCTACATTCACTGATTACGGTGACATGGAAAAGCCAAACTATGATGATCCTAACTTTGATCCTGACAAATTTGACTTTGATGCACTTCGTAAAAATATTAAGTATACATACAAGCTATATACTGTTGACCTTGAAGGAAAGGTACTCGCTGAAAATGATATCAAGGGACTTGAGGATTACACCAGAGAGGAAGGCGGACTTAGCATAGGAGAATTCTGTCCGTGCAACGGCGGAAAGGCAATACTTACAATATACGGTGATATGGATCAGTCATATGTTGCGCTGAACTCTGACGGAAGCTTCGATCAGGAGATCAAGTTAGACGACTTTAACTGGATCAGCAGATTTATGAATGTAGACAAAGATACGATTGCAGTTATGGGCGGTACAAGCAAGGGAAGCAATGCTCTGTTCCTCAATGCAGACAGCTTTGAAAAAGTAGACTCTGGAATGGATTTTACTGATCTTGGCTATGAAGACATAAACGGATTATTCGTTGGAAATGATGAGTATAAGTATTTTATGTCGACAGATAAGGGAATCTCAGGCATTGATAAAGACGGCAAGGCTACAGAGATCATCAACTGGGTGGATTCTGACATGGGTTCAGGATATGTAAGTTCATTTATCCCTGTAGGAAACGACGAGTATGTCATTTATTACAGCGAATATATGTCAGATTCAGGAAACGGTTTTTACAAGCTTACAAAGCGTGACGCTTCAGAGCTTGAAAATGTCAAAGTCATTACAATTGCCACACTTTATGACGACTGGCAGGTAAATTCTAAGGTAACTGCTTTCAACAAGTCACATGACGGTGTAAGATTTAAGGTTCAAGACTACAGCAAGTATGATGATTATGATATAGGAGAAAACGGACAGGTTAGCGTAAACAATATGGGCATTACACAGCTCAAAAAGGATATCGGAGCCGGAAATGCACCTGACATTATAGTTTCATATGATACAGGACTTTTCGACAGCCTTTACAATAAGGGACTCTTTGTAGACCTTTATGAGTATATGGATAAGGATCCTGATCTTAGCAAGGACAAGATCCTGCCTAATGTTCTTCAGGCTTGTGAGAAAAATGGAAAGCTCTATTATCTCTCACCATCTTTCACGGTAAACACGTTAGCTGCAAAGAAGTCAAACTGTGATAAGGAAAACTGGACTATAGACGAAATGATAGAAGCATACGATAAGCTTCCTGATGGTATGAAACTTATTGGATCTGATACTAAGGAATCTATGCTCGATATGACAACTGCTATGATCGCAGATGCTATTGATTACGATAAGGGTACCTGCAGCTTTGATACTCCTGAGTTCAGAAAGCTTCTTTCATTCATAGATAAGTTCCCGGCATCAAAGGATCTTGAAGATGAAGATGAAGAAAATTATTACGGTGGTGAAGATGTCAAGAATAATAAGGCACTTCTTGAAATGATGTATATATATGATTTTGAAAGCTATACACAGGAGCTCAGGGGCAATTTTGAAAACAATATCTCATTTGTCGGATTTCCTTCCTCAGACGGAAGAGGCGGTGTATTATCAATCAATCAGAGCATAGGTATTTCTGTAAAATCCGAGAATAAGGACGAGTGCTGGGAATTCTTCAAGACATTCTTTGAAGAACCTGATGAAGATGATGAGTCGTACGGTATGGGCGGTTTCTCATCACTCAAGTCTGCATTTGATAAAGCAGCAGAAAAGAGCATGAAGAAGCCTACTTACAAGGACGAGAACGGCAAGATGGTTGAACAGGATCTTACGATCTATTCAAATGGCAAGCAAACAAAGATAGATCCTCTTAATGAGAAGGAAAAGGATTTCATTGTTGATTATATCCTTAACACAACAAAGATAAACGGTTCTGTGGATCCTGATGTTTCAATGATCATTTATGAAGAAATAATGGCTTATATCAATGGCGAAAAGAAGGCTGATGAGATAATCGATCTCCTTCAGAACCGTATATCACTTCTTGTAAGTGAGCAGAGCTGATAGGATTATTATCGGCGCGTAAAAATGATATTCAGATATTTTCGTATATAAATACAACCTCCTTAATTTTTGGCTCTGCTGCTTTATGCGGCAGAGCCTTTTCCTTTGTGTTGACAATAAAAAACAAAAATGCTATACTTGTTTTTACAAAATAAAATGGTAAGGGAGCAATATGAGCAAGCGTTTCAGAGTAATTACAGCGTTTTTATTTCCGTGCGCTGTTGTATTGATATATTTTTTCAGAGATCAGTTGATACATTCAGCACATTTACTGCCTGAATGTAAAATACATAAGTATACGGGGCTATGGTGTACGGGCTGCGGCAATACAAGGAGCGTTACTGCGCTTCTGCACGGTCAGCTGTGGCGCGCAGTAAGATGCAACCCTGCCATACCCTTTCTTGCTTTGACGGTGTTGCTGCTCTATGCAGAGAACGTCATAGGCATATGGAACAAAAGGGTAAAGCTGCTTCCGCGGAATAAGTGGATATGGTGGACGGTATTGGCGGTGTTCCTTGTTTTCTATATTATAAGGAATTTCTTTGATGTACTTGCACCGCCTCTTTAATAAAAAGGAATTTTTAGCCAGATAGTCAGGAAAATCTTTTTTGTACGGACGTTGATTTATTAAAATATGTATGATATAATAATAACATACTATTTTTTCGGAGTGTTAGAAATGAACAAATATAAAAAACTGGTCTTTAATACGGGTATTTTTGCTATAGGTACTTTTGGCTCAAAAATACTTGTTTTACTGCTTAATCGTCTTTATACAGCCAATTTAAGCTCTCACAACCTCGGAATAAAGGGACTCCTCGTCACAATGGCTCTGTTTTTGCAGCCAATCTTCACTTTTGCTTTGCAGGAGTATCTTATCCGTTTCGGACTTGACAAGGAATATGACAAACGTCAGGTGTTCAATACATCTGCTGGAATGACTACGGCAGGAATGCTGCTTATGGCGATAGCAATGCCGCTGCTTGCCGCAGTTCCTGCGCTGGACTTTGTTAAGGGGTATTCGCTGCTGCTTATAGTATACGTTATAACATCGTCTTTCCGTATGCTGTGTCAGCAGTTCGTCCGCGCACTTGATAAGGTAAAGCTTTTTTCCATAGACGGTATCTTTGCGGTGCTTACGCTGCTTATATTCAATGTTATATTCATTTCTATACTGCACTGGGGCGTAAAGGGCTTTATGCTTGCAACTATACTCTCAGACCTTTGCTCGGTAGTATTCCTCTATTCTGCCGCAAATCTGAAGAAATACACAGGCATACGCTACTTCAATAAGGAGCTTGCAGGAGAGATGCTAAGGTTTGCAGGTCCGTTTATCCCGACAATAGTAATGTGGACTATAACAAGCCTTTCAGACAGACTTTTCATCAATAAGATGCACAGCGATTACCATGAACTGGGAAAATCAGCTGTTGGTATCTACGACTGCGCAAACGTAATACCTAATCTCATCTCAATGGTATCGACTATTTTCTATCAGGCATGGAGTATGTCTGCCATAAACGAGAATTCCTCCGCAGACAGAAACAAGTTCTACGAAAAGGTATATTCCGCATATGAGGCAATGCTTTTCATTGCGTCCGCAGGACTTCTCCTCCTTATAAAGCCTGTAACGTCCATATTTATGGTATCGAGCACATATTCGGAGTATTCAACGGTATACCTCTATACGCCTATTCTGATCGTAGCAGTACTGTTTATGAGCCTTAATCAGTTCCTCGGCAGTATATACTCAGCTACGAAGCACCCGAAAAACTCATGTTATACGGCTCTTGCAGCCTGCATCGTAAATATCCCAATGAACTACTTCCTCATACCCATATGGGGCATAAACGGTGCGGCTATAGCAACTCTGCTCAGCTATCTTATCTGCTTCTGGGCACGTATAATAGATGCAAGATATTATGTACCGTTCCGTTTTAACGGAGTCAAGAATCTTGCAAATACAGCATTGCTTCTTCTCATGTGTGCTGTAATGATGACAGAGGTCAAGTACTATATATTCGGTGCGCTTGTTTTTGCCGCAGCTGTGGCAGCTATGAATTACAAGTCGCTGCTTATCACAGTAAACAAGCTTCTCAAGAGAAGCTGAAAAAACAAGGAACGCTGTCTCAGGCGTTCCTTGTTTATATAAGAATGTATTAAAATGAAGGAGGGCTATAAATATGCCGACACCACACAATAATGCAAAGAAAGGCGATATCGCTAAAACTGTTCTCATGCCCGGAGATCCTCTGAGAGCAAAATTCATCGCCGAGAATTACCTTGAGAACCCCGTCTGCTATAACGAGGTAAGAGGTATGCTTGGATATACGGGTACTTACAAGGGCGTTCCCGTATCCGTACAGGGCAGCGGCATGGGTATGCCGTCTATAGGTATCTATTCATGGGAGCTTTTCAACGAGTACGGCGTTGAGAATATAATCAGAGTAGGTACAGCAGGAGCTGTTGCAGACAGTGTTCAGCTTCGTGACGTAGTTATAGGAATGAGTGCAAGCACCAATTCCGCTTATGCTTCACAGTACAGACTTCCGGGCACTTATGCACCAACAGCTTCATGGAGCCTGCTTTCAGCGGCTGTAAAGGCAGCTGAGGCTAAGGGAAGCAGCTTCCATGTGGGAAATATACTTTCAAGCGATACATTCTACGATGATGCAGACAGCCTTGCCGACTGGCAGAAAATGAATGTGCTTGCCATAGAAATGGAAGCAGCTGCACTTTATATGAACGCTGCAAGAGCAGGGAAGAACGCACTGTGTATACTTACGGTGTCTGATTGTCCGCTGAAAGGACTTTCCACAACTGCTGAGGAGAGACAGACCACCTTCCGTGACATGATGGAGATAGCTCTTGAAACAGCTTATTCCCTTAAATAAAAAATTTAGGTAAATTTAAGATAACTTTAAGATTATTTTAAGGTTGGATTGGTATATTATTAGTGGATTAAGTAATCCCCCAATTCCCCTTCTATATTTATTCATTTCATTTTTCTTGGCTATGCTTCGTGCATAGCTTTTTACTTTATACGGAAAAATACGTAAAAAAACGCAGCGGTTTCGGTGCTAACGAAACAGCTGCGTCTTTTCATGGGGAAAGGGAAGAGGCTCAATCCTCGGTGGTTTTTCTTGATTTTTTAAATCTGGACTTCTGACCGAAGTTCAGAGATATCGTGAGTATCTTGTCTGATTTGAAAAGCTTTAATGCAAAGAACATCACGATAAGGAATATTACGAACTGATAGCCTAAACCAAGCCAGAACTCTGTTGTGTTTCCGAACATAAGGTTTGGTATCGAGGTAAATGTGTGAGTAAAAGGTATCGCATACACGATAAGCTTTGCGGCTAATGGAAGTGCGTTCACATCTGTGAATACAGATATGAGCCACGGTATCATTACCATCATCATTATCGGCAGGAGCATTGTCTGTGCCGACTTTGAGTCGTTGACAAGTGCGCCGAGGATAATTGATATTGCAAGGCATATCATAATTGTAAGGAAGAGCTGAACTCCTACCATTGCATAATCCATAGCGGAAAGGTTGAGTCCCAGCTGTCTGAAAGCTTCATCTGCGGATAAGGTCTTGGTAACTGCCTGCGTTATTCCCAGATCGCTTGTTACAGCACTTGTCATTCCTTTGGTGTATGTTGAGAAGCCAAACATCATTACGCCTGCGTTTATGAGAGCAACTATTGCTGCTGCAAGCATTTTGGCTGTTATAACAGATCCTCGTGTTACAGGGGTGGAAAGGAGAGTTTCGAGGGTCTTGTCTATCTTTTCATTTGATATCGAAGCGATGAGCGACTGTGAAGTAAGCATCAGGAGCACGAGAACGATGATAGGAAGTATCATATTCTGTGTTGATATCTTACCGAGTATAGTGCTGCTTGATACCTTTGCCGATTTGTCGGCTACAACTGTGTGATCTTCAACACTGAGCGGTGCTTCGATGATCTTGAGGTTTTCTTCCGAAACGCCCTGCTGATCTGCAAGCTCATAGGAGATATACGAATTTATAAGAGAAGTCGTACCATCTGTGCCGCCTGTAAAGCTGCTGAATGTTGAAGCAGACTTTATTTTATTTACAGATATCACCGAGGGCTTTTTGCCGTTTTTTAGTTCATCGGTAAAGCCTTTCGGGATAACTACAAAGCTTTTTATATCGCTGCCTTTCAATGCAGCTGCATAATCATCATTTGTGACTGATACGATAGTGACATTTGAACCTTTCTCTTTGAAAGACTCTATCATAGACTTTGTGTAGTTCGTATCATCAAGGTCACAGATATTGATCTTTGGATTGACCGCGTCCTCAGCTATCTCTTGTGTTACCGACTGCATGACGTTACCCATTATCATGAATATTGCCAGCGAGAATATCAAAGAGAATATCATCTGAGCGTTTATGAGCTCTGAAAGCTCTTTTTTCAGGAGGTTAATGAACTTCATTCTCATTCACCACCCTTTCAAATACTTCCTCGAGGTTAGGAGCGTTATAGCGTTCCTTGAGTTCGTCTGTACGGCCTGTTACCATGAGATGTCCCTTTGAGACTATACCCACGCGGTCGGAAACAAATTCGATCTCGAGCATATTGTGTGATGAGAGAAGGAAGGACATTCCTTCTTCCTCGGCGAGCTTTTTTATCATCTTGCGTATCTCGATAGCGTTTAGTACGTCAAGACCGCTTGTAGGCTCGTCAAGTATGGCAAGCTTGGGCTTTGTCATTACAGCCCTTGCCAGTAGAAGCTTGCGTATCATTCCTCGGCTGTAGCTTCCGATCTTATCGTTGAGCCTGTCGCCGAGTCCGCAGATATTCTTTGCACGTTCAACACAGGAATTTATCCCGTCGATATCGCTCGTGAAAAGACCTGCCATAAATATCAGGTACTTAATACCTGTCATCTGTTTATATGCACCTGCTTCGTCGGGGAGGTAAGTGATACATTCCCTGACCTTTTCAGGAGCTTTTATAATGCTGTGTCCTGCTACGACAGCGTCACCGTCGGTAGGCTTCAGCAGTGTTGAAATCATTCTTATAGTAGTAGTCTTGCCTGCGCCGTTAGGTCCGATGAGAGCAAATATCTCACCTTCGCCTATTTCAAAGGATATCTTGTCAACAGCAAGGACTTTGGTGTACTGCTTTGACAGTCCTTTTACTTCAAGAACATTTGCCAAGAATATCTCTCCTTATTAAATGGAGTCAAGTAGTGAAACTGTTACTTCTTCTACACTTGTATCATACCATAAATAGCCTCAAATGTCAATACAAAAAGTAGAATGTCGATAAGATTTTACAGTTTTTTAATAATAGTAAAATTTAGGCATTAAATTAAAACAATGAGGCAAAGTTTATTGTAACAGCTTACAGTTTCTATACGTGCCGTTTATGCAATATCATTATAGATTTCGATAATTTAGCTAAAATACTCATGGTAAAAAATATTATTATTTATACGGGCGGAAGGGGTTTCTTGACATTATACGATAAATTTGTTATACTGATTTTGATAGATATATGCAATTTTGTCAGACTTGGTAAGTGTTGTCCGTGCGCATAATTCCCGACGCGGGGAGCTTGCGCTTTTTTATTTGTCAGTTTTTGAGTGAAAGGCGGTGAATAGCGGATGAAGAGAGCTTTCAGAGCTGCGGCAGCGGCTTTTCTGACTTGTATTTTTGCTGCGGGAAGCTCTGTGGGTGTACTGAAAGCGGCTGCGGAGGCAAATGAGCCGTCAGCGGCTACGGCTGCGGCAATGGCTGAGGACTATTATCACATAGATGATAAGGACATGAATATGACCACATTCAGCGAATACTACGATCTTCACTCCGCTGATGTCCGTCCCGATGATGAGATATTTATAAAAGGAAGCAGCTTTGTTTCCGCTGAGAACGGAGATATCTCCGCAGGCAGCTTCACCGACAGCAGTGGCGATACCCGTAAAGATACATTATTATGGAACAGCCTGTCGGGCGAGGTGACCTATGATTTCGAGGTGGCTGAAAGCGGAGTGTACTGCCTTGAAGCAAGCTACTGCCCCATGATATCAAGCAGCTCCTCGATAGAGCTGAAAGTGGAGATAGACGGCGAGATACCCTACGATACGGCTTCAAGCCTTTATCTCAGTCAGGTCTGGGTAAACGAAAAGGATATTTACACCGACAGCCGCGGAAATCAGGTAAGACCGACACAGGTGCAGACAGAGATGTGGCAGAAGTGCTTTTTCGGCGACAGGAACGGACTTTTCAGCGAACCGCTGTTCTTCGCACTTGAAAAAGGTGAGCATACTCTTAAACTGAGTTCGGAACGCGCAAAGCTTGCTATCGAGAGCCTTTGTTTCAGAAATCCCGAAAAGCTGCCGTCCTACAGTGAGTATAAAGCCTCTGTGGGAGCGAACGTAACTCCCGAGAGTACTCCGTCCACAAGCTTTAAGATAGAGGGAGAAAAGGCTGTATACAAGTCAGACCCGACTCTCTATCCCACATATGACAATACAAGCTATCTTGCTTCGCCTTCAGACCCGTGCAAGGTAGTATACAATACCATAGGCAGCGGCAGCTGGCGAAAGGCATTGCAGTCGGCTGCATGGGATATACCTGCCGACAAGGTCTGCAGCGGCGGCTGGTATAAGATAGGCATAAAGGCTCGGCAGGATCAGATTCGCGGCTTCTGCTCGGCAAGACGAATTTACATTGACGGCGAAGTACCTTGCAGCGAGCTTGACAGCGTGAAGTTCCGCTACGATACGGACTGGTCGGTGGTAAGCCCAAAAAGTGAGGGAGACAATATCTTTGTATGGCTTGAGGGCGGTAAAGACCATACTATCACCCTTGAAGCTGTGCCCAGCGATATCAGCGAGTATCTGCGCAGGCTTGAAGCCGATGTGAACGAGCTCAATACCTATTACAGAAAGGTATTGATGATAACAGGTCCGACTCCCGATAAGTACACGGACTATTACGTACACGAGAAGATACCCGAATTAGTGGATAAATTCAGGAGCATTTCCGCGGAACTCAAAGACGTGCAGAAAGGTATAGAAAAGCTTTCTGAGTCAAGCGGCTCTGAGGCGGCTGCACTGGAAAATATGGCGGTAATACTGGATAAATGCGTTGATAAGCCGCTGAAGATACCGTCATATCTTTCACAGATAAAGGACAGCGTAACTTCACTGTCGGCGTGGATGAGGGATAACCGCGACCAGCCCCTTGAAGTGGACTATATCGAATTCGCAACCGCTGACCGCAGTTTTACAAGCTGTGAAGAAAAGCTTGGCAAGTCACTGAAATTCGGCTTTGATGCCTTTATCGGCTCTTTCTTTGAGGACTACACCACTCTTTCCGATGTTACGGGAGAGGACACAATAGAGGTGTGGGTATCACTTGGACGAGATCAGGCTCAGGTAGTCAAGGAAATGACAGAAAATCAGTTCACGCAGGAAACAGGCATACCTGTCTCGGTAAATCTTGTGACAGGCGGCGTGGTCGAGGCTTCGCTTGCAGGAAAAGGTCCTGATGTGGCACTTTTCCTCGGGGGAGAGTTCCCCGTAAACCTTGCCGCGCGTGATATGCTGGTGGATATAACGCAGTTTGACGACTATGAGGATGTAAAGCAGCGTTTCCAGAAAAATGCCATGACGCAGTACAGCTTCAACGGCGGCTGCTACGGACTGCCCATAAGTCAGAGCTTCCCTATGATGTTTTACCGAAAAGATGTGCTCACGGAGCTTGGATATACCTCTCCGCCTGAGACATGGGACAAGTTAATAGATATGCTGCCTGCGCTGCAAAGGAATTATATGTCGGTGGGACTTGTCCTGCCGCCGAATAATATTTCCCCTGCAACGGAAACGGGACATACCTTTGCAATGCTGATGCTGCAAAAGGGCATTAACTATTATAATGAGGAGCAGACAGCTTCTACCTTCAATTTCACCGAAGCAGTCCAGTCCTTTGAGGAGTGGACAGACTTCTATACGAAATACAGCTTCGAGCAGACCTATGATGCTTTCAGCAGGTTCAGAACAGGTGAGTATCCCTTAGTTATTGCCAATTACACCTTTTTCAATCAGCTTACGGCAGCATCTCCCGAAATAAGCGGTCTGTGGGACTTCTGTCCCGTACCTGCAACTGTAAGAGCGGACGGAACGGTCTCTCATGCGGCTAATTCCAACGGTGCAGGAGCTGTTATATTTAAAAAGGTAAAGAATAAGGAAAATGCATGGAAGTTCATCAAGTGGTTCACAGATACGGATACACAGGTGCAGTATGCATCGCAGATAGAGGGACTTCTCGGTACTATGGGACGTTTCGATACTGCAAACGTTGAAGCATTAGGACAGCTCTCATGGTCTGAGGACGAGCTTGCAAGGCTTCGCGCACAGCAGCAGGAGCTTGAGGAGATACCGATAATACCTGCGTCCTATGCTGTTACGAGAAATATAATGAACGCTTTCAGAGAAACTATCAATGAAAAGGCGAATCCCCGTGATACGCTTATATGGTACAACAGGGATATCAACGAGGAAATAACCCGAAAACGCAAAAATCTCGGTTTGGATTAAACGTTTGCTGAATACATGAATGGGATTCCAAAGGGACTTTGTTCCTTTGGTCAGGTCAAGGGCTGACAGCCCTTGCAGGGTTCGGGGCAGAGCCCTGAATACGACAGGCGCTTCGCAAAGGGTGAATTCAAAAACAGTCCGGTGGACTGTTTTTGAAGAGGGAACGCCTTGCAAGTGAAGGCGTTCCCTTAATGGGCGACGAAACGCCGCCCCTACAAAATAAGCTAAAGGCTAAACAGAAAGGAGTGTGAAAAATGGCTGTTTCAGCAGAAAATATCGGAAAACGTACCAAAAAAGAAAAGCGCAGTATGCTCTGGCGCGATGTTAAGAAAAACAAAGCCTGCTATGGCATGATAGCTCCGTTTATGATATTCTTTATCATATTTACTATAATCCCCGTAGTTATGTCGCTGCCTATGGGCTTTACCGATTTCAATATGGTGCAGCCGCCAAAATTTGTAGGACTTTCAAATTTCACCACACTCTTCCTTTCAGACAAGATTTTCATGAAGTCCATAAGAGTTACGCTGGTTTTCGCACTGTTTACAGGTCCGATAAGCTATGTACTGTGCTTTTTGCTGGCATGGCTCATAAACGAGATGCACCCGAAGCTGAAAACAGTTTTCACGCTCATATTCTATGCTCCGTCTATGGCTAATGTCTATACTGTGTGGCAGCTCATATTCAGCGGCGATATGAACGGATATGTGAACTCTTTCCTCATAAATCTCGGCATTATCAATTCGCCTGTGCAGTGGCTCACGGACGGAAGATACGTTCTCGGAGTTACCATAGTTGTACAGCTGTGGATATCTCTCGGAGCAGGCTTCCTTGCGCTCCGTGCAGGCTTTCAGAATATAGACCGCTCTATGTACGAGGCAGGTGCTATCGAGGGTATACGCACACGCTGGCAGGAGCTCATATACATAGTCATACCCTCAATGGGACCTCAGCTCATGTTTGCGGCTGTAATGCAGATAGTAAGCTCGTTTACCGCAGGTACAGTTGCACAGAACCTTGTTGGCTTCCCGAGTACGGACTATAAGGCTCATACAATTATGACACACGCATTTGATTACGGCTGGCAGCGTTTTGAAATGGGCTATGCCTCGGCAATATGCATGGTGCTTTTTGTTGCCATGTTCGCCTGCAACAAGCTCATAAACAAAGTGCTGGGCAAGTATATGGACTGAGGAGGCGAAGCTGTGGCACAGGTAAATACTGCGAAGCTTCACGCTTCCAACAGACAGGCAGGCAGAAAGATAGGCGGAAGTGTGGCTATATTCCTGCTTCTGGCTATACTCGGACTTTTTATGGCTCTGCCTATATATCTTACTATCGTTATGTCCATAAAGCCCGTAGAGGAGCTTTTCGTGTTCCCTCCGAAGCTTTATGCGGCTCGTCCTACCCTTGACAATTTCAGGGATATGTTCAGAGTACTGCATCAGAACCGTGTACCTTTTTCACGTTATGTGTTCAACAGCGTTTTTGTAACGGCAACAGTTACGGTATTGCAATGTTTTTTCTCTTCTATGGCTGCATTTGTACTGGCAAAGTGCAAGTTCCCCGGCGGAAAGATAATAAACGGCATAATCGTAGTTGCACTTCTCTATCAGAGCAACGTTATCTACATCATGCAGTATATAGTTATGGCGAAAATGCACATGATAGATACCTATATGGCACTTATTTTCCCTGCTATAGCCTCGCCTATGGGACTGTTCCTCATGCGCCAGTCTATAAGTCAGGTGCCCGATTCCATGATAGAAGCGGCAAAGGTGGATGGAGCAGGACTTTTCCGCATATGCTGGCAGGTGGTAATGCCAAACCAGAAGCCTGCGCTCATGACCCTTATCATATTCGCATTTCAGGGCGCATGGAATATCCAGACAGGCTCGGTTGTGTTCAGGGAAGAGTACAAGACCTTGCCTACGGTTGTAAGTCAGGCTGCGGCTTCGGGACTTGCAAGGGCAGGAGTTGCTATGGCAGCAGCCGTGTTCCTGCTGATACCGCCTATCGTCATATTTATGCTTGCACAGAGACAGGTCATTGAAACTATGGCTCATTCGGGCATTAAGGAGTAAGCCCTTAGCTTGTAGGGGCTGCCAGCTCTGCATATAGCATTGCCAGCCAAATCACAGATTTGGGGCACTGTTTATTTGGCAGTCCGTAATGATTATAAGATTTGCAGATGCTGCGCTGTAGGGGCGAGTTCCGCTCGCCCGCAAATAACAAACAGCAGTATGTAGGGGCGCACAGTGTGCGCCTACAAAGTTGAGAGTTGAAAGTGGAGAGTTGTGAGTTATGGAGTCGCCTATGGCAACATTATTTAAACAGAGCGAGCGCAGCGAACACATTAACTCTCGATTCTCAACTCTAAACTCTAAACTCACCCTATATAGGGTGGAGAAAGGAAGTGAAGCAAATGAAGTCAAAACTGAAAAGATGTATCACAGCAATGGCTGCATTTGCTGCACTTGCTTCTTTCGGAGCTTTCTCAGCAGCCGCAGGCGAGCCCTATGACTCCTATAACTATGACCGCTGGGGCGAGGCTGTGCCCTCGCAGGCAGGCTTTTCGGCTGAACGCTCGGTGTCGGGCTACGACTTGGGCGTTGGAGCTTTTGACAGTCCAAGCGATATATTCTGCGACCATGAACACATCTTTTATATCGCAGATACGGGAAACAACCGCATAGTGGCTGTTGATACGGATTTTGCCGACACTGTAAAGGTGTACGACAGCTTCACTATGCCCGACGGCTCGGAGACTACTCTCAATAAGCCTATGGGAGTGTATGTTTCCGCTGAAAATGACCTTATATACATTGCTGACAGCGACAATGCCCGTGTACTCATCTCCGATAAGGACGGAAATGTGCAGGGAACCATAACGAAGCCGACTTCCGAGGTGTACGACCAGAAAAGGACATTTCTGCCTCAGAGAGTCATTGCGGACAAGGCAGGTAATGTCTATGTAGTCCTCGGCAATATAACCACAGGTGCGGCAATGTTCGCTCCTGACGGCAGCTTTATGGGCTTTTACGGAGCTAACCGTGTTGAGCCTACTGCCGAAATAGTCAGCAACTACATAAGAAGCATATTCATGTCAGATGAGAAAAAAGCTCGCAGGACAAGGACTGTTCCCACTGGTATTACCAGCTTTGATATTGACGGAGACTTCATTTTTACCTGTACTTCGTCATCTACACAGACTACGGATACGGTCAAGAAGCTAAATGCCGCAGGAAAGAACATTTTTGCGGATCTTGAGCTTTCATTCGGCGACTACAAGCCTGTATACGATACTTCGCAGAACAAGGTGCTTTCGCCTGCTATTGTGGATATAGATGTGGCTGAGGACGGCTGTATAAACTGCCTTGATCTCACTACGGGCAGAGTTTTTCAGTATGATGAGGACTGCAACCTGCTTTTTATTACAGGTGCTATCGCAAAGCAGACAGGCGGCTTTGACCATGTATCAGCTATCGAGTCACTTGACAACGACCTCTATGTTCTTGACTCCTCAAAGGATACAGTTACTATTTTCAGAGAGACTTCTTTCGGAAAGGCAGTCCACAAGGCGGCTGCACTATATAATGCAGGATATTACGAGGAAGCTCTTGAACCGTGGCAGGACGTTCTCAAACGCGACGGTAATTATCACAGAGCCTATGTCGGTATAGCCTCCGCACTTCTCCGAAAGGGCGATTACAAGGGCGCGATGAAGTACGCAAAGCTCTCCGATGCAGGAGACATATACAATAAGGCTTTCGAGGGCTACCGCAGGGAGTTCCTGAGAGAGCATTTCACGGCTATAGCCGCAGGACTTGTTATACTTATAGCAGGAGCTGTAACTTACAGTAAGCTCAGAAAAAAACGCGGAAATAAAAAGCGGAAGGAGGAGCAGATATGATGGACCTTACTCAGAAGCAGTGGGTAAAGTATGCAGTAACTCACCCTTTTGAAGGCTTTGAGGATATGCGCTGGAAAAAGTCAGGCTCGCTGAAAATAGCCATGTGCATCATAGTCCTGCTCTTTTTCGGACAGATAGCCTACGGCAGACTTTACGGCGCACAGTTTTTCATAAGCAATGACAAGACCTTCAATATTATCCCGTATATTGTGCGGAGCTTCGTGCTTTTCGGCGCATGGGTGATAGGGAACTGGGCGGTGTGTACTCTCCTTGACGGTGAGGGCACTCTGAAAAACATCTGTATATACAGTGCCTACGCGCTTATACCCTATGTGGTGCAGCTTTATATAAATGTGGGACTTTCGCACATACTCATACGCGATGAATATATCTTCATGCAGGTAATAGAGATAATAGGGACGGGCTGGACGGTGCTGCTGCTGTTTTCGGCTGTGAAGTCGGTGCATCAGTATTCTCTCGGCAAGACCGTATTTGCGGTAGTTCTTACCATTGCCGCAATGCTCATAATGTTATTCCTGCTGGTTCTCTTTATGTCGCTGATACAGCAGGTATACATATTCATATCCACTATCTACACAGAGCTGTCCTACAGGACAAGAGTCTGAGGAGGCGGTGCAATGGTGAAAATAAAAAAGCTTTTGCTGTGCCTTCTTGCTGTGTCCTCTGTGACTATCTCAGGCAGGACTTTAGCTGCGGAAGATGATATTGAGTTATCTGCCGAGACTTCCGAAGCTGACGGTGAAGAAGCCGAAAAGGCTAAACGCTCGGAAACAGTGGAGAAAGCAGAGCTTTCCGCAGAGGACGCTGAGAAGTATCTGAAAAAGATAGGTTCTTCCGACGGCTATGACATCTACCGCAAGGATAAGGACTTCGATGATAAGCTGTGGGAGTCAGTCGGCGGAAAGCCCAAAAGCAAAAAGGACTATACCGATGAGCAGCAGCTGGTCGCTGATAAGATAGACGAGCTGAAAAAGCTCGGGGAGCTTGTTGCCATTGACACAAAAACGGGCAAAGCGGCAGCTTCATTCAAAAGCGGCAGCAAGTGCGATGACGGAAAGCTCTGGTTAAGCGATGCAGGCAGATTTTTCGTTATCACCGATGAAGAGGCAGAAAAGGTTATAAGAGTGAGACAGATAATATCTTCCCTTGACAGCAAATACGCATTTCTTTCTGCTGACGGAAAAACGCTGGAGCTTCTGCAAAAAGACCTGAAAAAGCCCGATATCTCTCTTTCATACAGCGGAAAAGAGGACGGCAAAAAGGTGTATAAGGCTGAAAGCGGCGAATTTGCGTGGCTCAATGCTGACGGCAGCCACTTCCTCGGCGTTTTCAGATACGGTGCGGAAAATGACAAGTTCCGCATGATAGTTGACGATAGAAGTGCCGTATTCGGCATTGAAAATAAGGAAACAGGCTATATTTGGTGGTCGTCGCCTCTTGAAGCAGCGCAGGACAAGACTGCCACATCGCTTCTTGCGGACGAACTCAGGTCATCGAATATGCTGAGATACGGTGTACCGCTTAGCCGCTCGGGAAATAATATGCTCAGGTCGGGCAGCGAGGGCGACTGCAAATTTGAGGTAAGCGATATCAAAGACGGCATACGTGTGGTCTATAACTACGAAAAGGCAGGCTTTAAGTACCCTGTGGAGTATACCCTTGAGGACGACCATTTAAAGGCAAGCGTCAAGGTGTCTGAGATAGAGGAGAGCAAAAACGCCAATATCGCTACGGAAATGACGGTGCTCGGCTGTTTCGGAGCAGCTTCCGATAAGGAGGAGGGCTATTTCGTTATTCCTGACGGAAGCGGTGCGCTGGTAAGGTTCAACAACAACCGCTCATTCCAGACGAACACCTATCAGCAGAGAGTCTACGGAAACGATGTTACGGCTGTCCCTCAGACTAAGGGAGCTGTTACGGAGCAGATATATCTGCCTGTTTACGGCGTAGTCAAGGAGGATAACGCTCTGCTTGCGGTTGCGGCTAAAGGCGACTCCAACGCTTATATCACCGCGAATGTGTCAAAGCAGTCCAACAGCAGCTATAACATATGCAGATTTACCTTTATTCTCCGTGCAATGGACAGCTTCTATATGTCGGGCAACAGCAATGAGCGATATACCGTATTTGAAAAGGGCGATATAAAGTCGGACGATATAGAGATGCTTTACTATCCTATCTCAAAAAAAGGTGCGGATTTTACAGATGTAGCTGCCCGTTACAGACAGTACCTTATGGAGGAGCAGGGAGTCACAAAAAAATGTACTGCTGACAGCTCCACCCTGTATCTTGGACTTTACGGCGGTACTATGAAAAAGAAGAATATCCTCGGCATACCCGTGAATATGAAAACTTCCGTCACCGATTATTCTCAGGCAGCTGATATCATCGGCGAGCTCAGTAACAAGGGCGTTGATGATATGGTCATATCCTACAGCAACTGGACCAATGACGGCATGAAGAACAAGGTGGACACCGATGCAGACCCGTCGGGAAAGCTGGGCGGCAAAAGCGATTTCAAGAAGCTAACCGACCTTATAGACAAAAACGGATATGCTCTTTATCCTGTTTCGGACAACAGGGATTTCCTTTCGGGCAACGGCTATTATTCATTTACCGATACGGCTGTGAGAGTTTCTGGAGCGTATTCACAGATAGTCAGCTATGACAAGGCTTACGGCATACCTGACGGCTTCCGAAAGAATATGTCCCTGCTTTCACCCGGCTATTACGGCAAGGTTTTCGGAGATATGGCAGACAGCTATTCAAAATCAGGACTTGACGGCGTATCACTTGCAAGTCTTACGACTTCGCTTTACGGAGACTACGGCAAGAAGAACATCTCCCGCGCCAAAGCCGAGAAAATACTGGCAGACAGCTACAGCAAGATAGATGATAAACTCAGCGGCGGCATACTTGCAGAGGGAGCAAATGCCTATGCACTGCCCTATGTGAGCTGTATAACCGATGTTCCCGACAGTTCGAGCAGATTTGATATGTTCGATGAGGATATACCGTTCTATCAGCTTGTGCTCCACGGACTCATACCATATTCTACAAAAGCTGTGAACGGCGATCCTGATCCCGAAAAGCTCATGCTCATGGCTGCGGCTACGGGAAGCAGTCTCAGCTTTGATATGATATACGAGGAGACCAGCAGCCTTAAAGATACTGAGTTTGACTGGCTTTATTATGCCGATCACAGATACTGGACGGATACTGCCGCAAAGTATCATACCCTTATCGAGCCTGTGCTGAGAAAGGTGTCGGACAGCTTCATCGAGGATTACAGCGTTGACGGAGATATAATAACAAGCGAATACGAAAACGGTACGGTCATAAAGGTGGATATGAAAAATCGCACTATCGACTGCGGAACCGTGCATATAGAGCTTTCGGAGGAAGGGGGAGACGGTAACTGATGAGCGGAAAAACAGAAGCTTCTGCGGAGAAAAAACGCCGCAGAATGTCATATGAGCGTAAAAAGTCGCTGTACGGCTATGGATTTATCGGTCTGTGGCTGGTAGGAACTGTTATTTTCTTCCTTATCCCTCTGGGCAAGTCCCTATGGTACTCATTCTGCGATGTTACGGTAGATCCGGGTTCACTGAAAACAAAATTCACAGGTCTCGGGAACTACTTTTCCGTAATTTCGGAAGATCCATATTATACAGAATACCTCGGTGATACTCTCCTTGAGGCATTATGGAAAACGCCGCTGATACTTATTTTCTCGCTGTTTATCGCGGTGATACTCAATCAGAAGTTCAGGGGCAGGACTCTTGCAAGAGCTGTTTTCTTCCTGCCCGTAATAATCGCTACAGGTCCTGTTTACAAAATAATCAGCGGTGATATGAGCTCTACGGGCAATTCGGGCGCACAGCAGTTCTCGACTATGTTTTCCACCGATCTTGTGGGAGAGCTTATGCAGTTTCTCGGCATATACGGCATCAGCGACAGAATGAGCAATATCATTTCGGCTGTAGCTGATAATATCTTCGGTATCGTCTGGAGCGCGGGAATACAGATACTGCTGTTCCTTGCGGCTTTGCAGAATATACCTTCATCTGCAAGAGAAGCAGCGCAGCTTGAGGGAGCTACTGCATGGGAGTATTTCTGGAAGATAACCTTTCCTTATGTGAGCCCGTTCATACTCGCAAATCTTATCTTTACCGTAATAGATTCGTTCACTAATCCTATGAACAGCGTTATGAACCGTATCGTATCAATGAAAAATCAGTGGGAATTCGGTGCGGCTTCGGCAATGGCGTGGATATATTTCGTCATAGTTCTTGCGGTGATATCTGTTATCGCAGCTGTAGTCGGACGGTTTATCTATTATGAGAACGACTGAGGAGGGGGATAAATGGACGATGTAACTGCTCCAAAGGCAGCAGGCTCCAAAGGAATGAGCCGAAAGGAAATGCGCAAAAAGCACATTGAGAATATGTCAGCGGAGGAAAGAGCCTATCTTCGCCGAAAGTCCGTAAAGGATAAGGTATGGCCGTTTTTCAGGTTCGTGATACTGGTTGGACTCAGCTTTGTTATACTGTATCCCCTTATTTATATGATAAGCTGTGCTTTCAGAGAAAGGGGAGACATGAGCGATCCTACTGTAATGTGGATTCCTCGGCATTATACTCTCGATATCATCAGAGAGACCATAGATGCAATGGACTTTTGGGAAACGCTGAAAAATACAGTGCTGCTGAATGTTGGCTGTTCGCTGGTGCAGGTGATTTCCTGCGCCATCACGGGATACGGCTTTGCAAGGTTTAAGTTCAAGGGCAAGAAGCTGCTTTTCGGCATAGTTATCCTTATGATACTTGTGCCGACGCAGGTAATAGCTCTGCCGCTGTATACTCAGTTCAGATACTTCGGTATCAAAGGACTGTTTTCGGTAAATCTCATTGACAGCAGACTTACCATGTATCTGCCTGCCATGACTGCAAACGGCATACGTGCAGGACTTATGATACTTATTTTCAGACAGTTCTTCAAGGGGCTTCCCCGTGAGCTTGAGGACGCGGCTTATATAGACGGCTGCGGACCTTTTATGACTTTCGTGAGAGTCATGGCTCCCAATGCGGCACCAGCTTTCCTGACAGTGTTCCTGTTCTCCGTTGTATGGTACTGGAACGATTATTATGTCAGCAACACATTCTTTACAGCTCCAAAGACCGTTGCGCTTATGCTTACAAATCTTGACAGCCAGCTAAAGATCAAGCTGTTCAACGATCCGTCGGTGCAGATAAGTCTGCGTGAGCAGATAGTATGGAAGGAAGCAGGCTGCCTGCTTTCAATAGCACCTGTTCTGCTTATGTATGTGTTCCTGCAAAAGCATTTTACCGAGGGCATAGAGCGTTCGGGCATAGTTGGCTGAACAAGCTCCGTCTTTCGTGGCCTTTAATGTGAAAATAAGGTCATGAAAGACGGATTTTTTTATTGACATCGGGCGAAAAACAGCGTATAATTGAAATATATTATTTGTTCGGAGCAAACCTATGAAAAAAATAATCAGACCTGCGGGTGTTTTTCTGAGAGCTGTTCCTCATTTTCTTGTATTTGAACTGATATTCAAGCTCATGCTCCTTGCCATAGGAACGCCTGTGCTTGCTCTTCTTCTCAAGCTTACGATGAAGCTTTCGGGAATACACTACCTTAATGATGAAAATCTACTTATCTATTTAAAGCATCCTGCGACGATTATCGTTATAATCGTCATGCTTTTCTTCTATGCCTTTTTCTCTTTTGTGGAGCTGTCTGCTCTTGCGGCCTGCTTCTCATGTTTCGAGAAAAAACAGCGTATCTTTACAGGCGGAATGTTCCGCACGGGCATACGTTCATTTGTAAAAGCGTTCAAGGGCTCGGGGATATTTGCTTTCCTCGGATATATGGCTGTCATGCCGCTGGCACAGTTCTCATTGTCGTCAGGTATGTTCATGGCACCGCTCATGCCTGTTCTGAAAAGGATATTCTCTTCCATGAACGGTGCTCTGGGTGTAGTTGCATACATATTGATACAGCTTCTTTTTATAATGCTTATCATAAGCGGCTGTTACAGTATCCATTACCTTATACTTACACGTTCTTCGTTCAGTGAGTGCTTGAAAAAGAGCAAGGAGAAGATGGAAGGTCAGCGTTTCAGCATGATATTCAAGCTCCTTGGCTTCAGCCTTATGGTAATGGTATTTATTGCTATCGCTACATTTGGTATAAGCTTCATTATCGTTTATGTTATCAAAGGTTTGAAAGCAAATGCAGCTTTTGGTATGTCGCTTAGGATACTGCGCTATGCTTGGAACGTATTTACAGCAATATCAGCATTTGTTTCCGCACCTGTGGTAATGAGCTGGCTCACCCATAAATTCATGAAGGATAACGAGGGCGAGACATTTGAACTACCAAACAAGAGAGAACATAAAATGCGTCTCAGACACAGTGCTGTTATAGTTGTTATACTTATTGCTTCTGCACTTGTTATGAACCTTTCTTACCTCAAAGCACTTTATCAGGGCAACGTGGACATTAATGTGGGCGTTCTTACACGTACACAGGTAACTGCACACAGAGGATTTTCTCACGTTGCACCCGAAAATACACTGCCTGCTTTTCAGGCGGCTATTGACAGCGGTGCCGACTATATCGAGCTTGATGTGCAGCTCACAGCAGACGATCAGCTTGTGGTATTCCATGATGAACTTTTAGACCGTACTACAAACGGACACGGAATGCTGAAAAACTTTACCTATGAGCAGATTCAGCAGCTCTCTGCCGGTTCATGGTTCGGCAAGGACGGAGAGTTTGATGATGTGAAGATACCGCTGTTCACAGAGGTGCTTGATCTTGTAGGCAATGATATCATGCTGAATATAGAGATAAAGCGTTCGGGAGAGCCCAAAAAGACCGCTGAACGTGTCGTTGAGCTCGTAAAGGAGTACGGCATAGCCAATTCCTGCTATATCACTTCTTTTTCCTATGACGCACTCAAAAAGGTAAAACAGCTCGATCCCAAAATAAAGACAGGGTATATAGCAAACCTGTCTACGGCTACATCTTACTCGCGTCTGCCGTATATAGACGCAGTAAGCATGAATTACCTCTTTGTAAATCAGAGCGTGGTCAATTCCGCTCACCACAACGGAAAGCGTATATTCGTCTGGACAGTTGACAGACAGAGCGAAGTGCAGCGTATGATGGCTCTCGGCGTAGACAATATAATTACCAACCGTCCAGATAAGGTTCTTGAAGTGGTTGATTCAAAGAAAGTCGGCGACACTGTGCTCACAGTGCTGAAATACATTTTCGGAAGCTGAGAGTTTTGGAAAGCTGGTTCGTCTAATAAATAGAAATGTCGATTTTTCATTGACATAATAAGCAATATAGGATATAATGTAACAGTGAATGTATTATTGCATTATTCAGAAAAAACAAGGAGGTCCGACGAAATGGGCAGTAAAAAGAGTCCCGAAACCACCGAAAAAGAAAAAACGGCGGTAAAGGCAACCAAGTCTGCTGATGAAAAGAGCAGCAGTAAAGAAAAGGCTAAAAAGCCTGATAAGGCAGCGGATACAGCAGTAGCTGCTGCGGCACCTGTGAAACCGTATTTTGCAGGAATAGACATTGTAAAGATACTTGCTGTATTTCTTGTAGTAAGTGTACACTTCTTCCTTTATAACGGTTTCTATTATGAACCTCTTACCAATTCCTCGGCTTTAGGACCGATAGCCTTCCGCTGGCTGGCTTATATATGCGTTCCGCTGTTTATGATAGCAACGGGGTACCTGATGAAGAACAAGACCTTCAGCGCAAAGTTCTATACGGGACTCATAAAAATAATCGTTATTTATATTTTTATAAGCATAATATGTATCAAGTTCAAGGAACACCACTTCCATGAGGAATTCACTGCATGGAAGACTCTCAAAGGATATATCGACCTTTATAACAATGCACAGTACGGATGGTACATAAATTATTATATTGCTATCTTCCTTGCTGTTCCTTTCCTTAATCTTGCTTTCAACGGCTGTAAGAACAATAAGCAGAAATTCGCACTCGTTTTAACGGTAACTATGCTGACCATAGTTGCAAGAAGCTTCTTCCTCGGATTTGAGAGAGATGACCAGATAAGAGCACTTCCTGATTACCTCAGCGGTGCATGGCCGCTTGCATATTACTTCACAGGTGCATTCTTACGTGACTGCCCTCCAAAGAGATGTGTACGCAACAAGCTTATAATCTTCGCTGTACTTTGCCTTGCTACATGGTTCATCACATACAGCACCTATAAGCAGTCAGTCGCTGATGAAATAAACGATCAGCACTTCCTTTCATGGCACTTCAACGACTACGGCACATATCCCGTATACATAATGGCAACTTGCGTGTTTATGCTCCTCTTTGACATAACCACCACAAACAAGGGTGTCAAGTTCGTTCTGAGACAGCTCTCAGGCGTAACTCTTTCGCTTTACATGATCTCCTATATCTTTGATAATATGTTCTACGGCGGCTGGCAGATGAACGAAACAAGCGTCCGTCATCAGGGCTTCTGTGAGAAGTATTTAGAGGTCGGCGACAGACTTGCTCACTGGTATGAGATAATACCTAAAGTATTCTTCTGCTCGCTCATATGCGCTATCATTATCCATAAGCTTTATGACGGTGCAGCATACCTCGTAAAGCAGGGAATTGAAGCTATAAAGGCAGAAAAGGCTGCAAGAGAAGAATAATTTATCAGTTCCCGTGGGCTATAAAACCTTCGGGAACTTTTGCAATTTTTCAGGGAGATAATAATAGTTAAAACAAAATTATCGTTCATTAAAAATTTACAAATACAATTTCTGTAAAACCTTGATTTCTCCCTATATATGTGATATAATTGATTACGTTGAGTGCGCTGGTATGCGCACTGACTGCAGAAGATATGCGTTGAAGCGGAAGGTTGCTGCCGGTATGGCAGGTAATTTCCGTGGAGTATGTCCGATTTTAAACCGGGCGATTGGGATATCGAACACAGTTTGTGGTTATTCTTCACGCAGCTTGCGTATGCGTGAACTATGCTCTTTTTGTGCTCAAATATTGCTAAGACCGCTCGGAAAACACCAGTTTTTCGAGTTTTTTTGTCAGATAAAGCATGAAACACACGGAAACGTGTGAATATCTCATATCTGCGTCCCCGTAATCAATTTCAAGGAGGCGAAAATAATGGCAGTCAACGAAAAGATCAGATTCAAGATCAAGGGTTACGATCACGCTACAGTTGATATTGCAGCAGCTAAGATCGTAGAGGCAGCTAAGAGAAGCGGTGCAAGAGTTTCAGGACCAATCCCGCTCCCTACAGATAAGGAAGTTGTTACTATCCTTCGTGCTGTACACAAGTACAAGGACAGCCGTGAGCAGTTCGAGATGAGAACTCACAAGAGACTCGTAGACGTTATCCGTCCTACAGAGAAGACAACAGCTGCTCTTGACAAGCTTGAGATCCCCGCAGGCGTAGACGTAGTAATGGAGGTTAAGTAATTAACCGATATCTCGCTTGAAACTACCGCTCGGGAAGCGGAATGACGGTGATCCGTCGGTCAAGTTGATGCGTAAATCATCAACCAATAACCTAACAGGAGGAAAAGAAAATGCAGAAAGGCATTATCGGCAAGAAGATCGGTATGACTCAGATCTTCGACGAAGCAGGAAAAGTTGTTCCTGTAACAGTAATTGAAGCCGGCCCATGTGTCGTTGTACAGAAGAAAACTGTAGAGAACGACGGTTATGCAGCTCTTCAGCTGGGCTATGGCGACGTAAAGGTACAGAGAGTAAACAAGCCAATGAAGGGTCACTTCGATAAGGCAGACGTTGCTTGCAAGAAGACACTCAAGGAGTTCAGACTTGCAGACTGTGATTCACTTAACGTAGGCGACATCATCAAGGCTGATACATTTGCTGTAGGCGACGCAATCGACGTTGTTGGTACAAGCAAAGGTAAGGGATTCGCTGGTGCAATCAAGAGACACAACCAGCACAGACTCAAGGAAACTCACGGTACAGGTCCTGTACACAGACAGGCTGGATCAATGGGTGCTTGTTCATCTCCTTCAAGAATTTATAAGGGCAAGGGCATGGCAGGTCACATGGGTGCAGAGCAGGTAACTGTTCAGAATCTCGAAATCGTTAAAATAGACGTTGAAAACAATCTTATCGCTATCAAGGGTGCTGTTCCAGGACCTAAGGGCGGTATCGTTTATATCGTTGACAGCGTAAAGGCTTAAGGAAGGAGGAAGCGTAAATGTCTACAATTTCAGTTTTTGATATGACAGGTAAGCAGGTTTCCGAGACAGAGCTTAATGATTCAGTATTCGGAATCACTCCCAACGAAGGTGTTATGCACGCTGCAGTTGTTAATTACCTCGCAAACCAGAGACAGGGCACACAGTCAACACTTACAAGAACAGAAGTAAGCGGTGGCGGCAGAAAGCCTTGGAGACAGAAGGGTACAGGTCACGCAAGACAGGGTTCAACTCGTGCTCCTCAGTGGGTACACGGTGGAATCGCACTTGGACCTAAGCCAAGAGATTACAGATACGAGCTTAACAAGAAGGTAAAGAGACTCGCTATGAAGTCTGCGCTTTCTACTAAGGTTATCGATAACAACATGATCGTTCTTGATGCTCTCACACTTGACAGCTACAAGACAAAGACAGTTGTTGAAATGCTCAAGGCTCTCGGCGTTGAGGGCAAGGCTCTTATCGTAACAGCAGAGGCTGATGCAAAGGTTATCAAGAGCGCAGCTAACATCCCAGGTGTTAAGACTGCTGCTGTAAATACACTTAATGTTTATGACATTCTCAACTATGACAAGTTCATCGTTGTTAAGAATGCAGTAGGAAAGATCGAGGAGGTGTACGCATAATGAAAACAGCTCAGGATATCATTCTTAAGCCTGTAATCACTGAGAAGTCAATGGACGATCTTCAGACAGGAAAGTACACCTTTAAGGTAGCTAAGGACGCTAACAAGTCCGAGATCAAGAAGGCTGTTGAAGAGCTCTTCGACGTTAAGGTTGCTAAGGTAAACACAATGAACTGCAACGGTCGCGCTAAGAGAGTCGGAAGATTCTTTGGCAAGACTCCTGATTGGAAGAAGGCTATCATCACTCTTACAGCAGAATCAAAGGCAATCGAGTTCTTCGAGGGCATGGTTTGATCTTATTATAAATAAGTAAGAGAGTTATGGGAGTAATGCTCCCGCAAAAAATGCATTAAAGGAGAAAAGTTAAAATGGCTATAAAGACTTATAAGCCTACGACACCTTCGAGACGTCAGATGACTGTAACTGACTACTCGGTTCTGTCAAAGGTTGAGCCGGAGAAGAGCCTTCTCGAACCAATGAAGAAGAAGTCGGGAAGAAACAGCTACGGCCGTATAACAGTTCGCCACAGAGGCGGCGGTAACAGAAGAAAGTACCGTGTAATAGATTTCAAGAGAGACAAGGACGATGTAATCGCAGTTGTTAAGACTCTTGAGTATGATCCAAACAGAAGCGCATTCATCGCACTCGTTGAGTATGAGGACGGCGAGAAGAGATACATTCTTGCTCCTAACGGACTCAAGGTAGGCGATAAGATCGAGTCAGGTGCTGAGGCTGATATCAAGCCAGGCAACGCACTCAAGCTTGCTGATATCCCTGTTGGTACATTTATCCACGCTATCGAGCTTTACCCAGGTAAAGGCGCACAGCTCGTAAGAAGTGCTGGTAACCAGGCACAGCTCATGGGTAAAGAAGACAAGTATGCACTTGTTAGACTTCCTTCAGGCGAAATGAGAAAAGTTCCGATCGACTGCAAGGCTGCTATCGGTCAGGTTTCAAACATTGATCACGAGAACGTTAACTACGGTAAGGCTGGTAGAGTCCGCAACATGGGCTGGAGACCTACTGTACGTGGTTCTGTCATGAACCCATGCGATCACCCACACGGTGGTGGTGAAGGTAAATCACCTGTCGGACGTCCGGGCCCTGTAACCCCATGGGGTAAGCCAGCACTCGGCTATAAGACACGTAAGAAGCATCACAGAACTGATAAGTTCATCGTAAAACGCCGCAACGGCAAATAATCTGAAAGGAGGAACTATTAAATGAGCAGAAGTATCAAGAAGGGTCCTTATGTCCAGGAAGTTCTCCTGAAGAGGGTCGTTGCAATGAACGAAGCAGGTGAAAAGAAGGTTCTCAAGACATGGAGCCGTTCTTCAACAATATTCCCTGATTTCGTAGGTCACACATTCGCTGTACACGATGGTCGTAAGCACGTTCCGGTATACGTTACAGAGGATATGGTAGGTCACAAGCTCGGTGAGTTTGCTCCTACAAGAACTTACAAGGGCCACGCAGGCTCAAAGACATCTAACAACGGTAAGAAATAAGCGGAAGGAGGAGCTCAGAGATGGAAGCAAGAGCTTATTTAAGAAATGCTCGTATATCACCCAGAAAGGTGCAGATCGTACTGGATCTTATCAGAAACAAGCCTGTTGATCTCGCTTTAGCTACTTTAGATCTTACTCCTAAGGCTGCAAGTCCTATCGTTGCAAAGCTTGTTAAGTCCGCTCAGGCAAACGCTGAAAACAACTTCAGCATGGACAAGGATAATCTCGTGGTTTCAGAGTGCTTCGTTACTCCAGGACCTATCATGAAGAGAATCATGCCGAGAGCACAGGGCAGAGCATATAGAATTTTAAAGAGAACTTCACACATCACAGTAGTTCTTAAGGAAAAAGAATAATCCCAAGGAGGTTTGAATAATGGGCCAGAAAGTTAATCCACACGGTCTTCGTGTCGGCGTTATAAAGGATTGGGATTCTCGTTGGTATGCAAACAAGTCTGATTTCGGCAATGCCCTCGTAGAGGATTACAACGTTCGTAACTACATCAAGAAGAGCCTGTATGCAGCAGGTGTTCCAAGAATCGAGATCGAGCGTTTTGCTGATAAGGTCAGAATCCACATCCACTGCGCTAAGCCAGGTATCGTAATCGGCAGAGGCGGCGCAGAGATCGAGAAGCTCAGAGCACAGCTCGAGAAGATGATGAACAAGCAGGTTTTCATCAACATCATTGAAGTTAAGCAGCCAGATATGGACAGCCAGCTCGTTGCTGAAAAGATCGCTCTTGACCTTGAGAATAGAGTATCTTTCAGAAGAGCTATGAAGCAGTCAATCGGCAGAACAATGCGTCTTGGCGCAAAGGGTATCAAGGTTAAGGTATCAGGCAGACTTGCCGGTGCTGAAATCGCAAGAAGCGAGAGCTACCACGAGGGTACAATCCCGCTCCAGACTATCCGTGCTGATATCGACTACGGTTTCGCTGAGGCTGATACAACATACGGTAAGCTTGGCGTTAAGGTTTGGATCTATAAGGGCGAAGTTCTCAAGGGCGATGCTGCTAAGGCTGCTGCTCAGAGAGAAAAGCTTGAGAGAAAGAACGATACAAGAAATAATGACCGCCGTCGCCGTGACGATAAGCGTGACGGAAACAACAACAACAGACGCGGCGGAAACAGAAATTTCAATCGTGACGCTAAAAGAGAAGGAGGTAATCAGTAATGCTTCTTCCAAAGAGAGTTAAGTACCGCAGAGTCCACAGAGGACGTCTTAAGGGTAAGGCATACAGAGGAAATAAGGTAACTTACGGTGATTTCGGTCTTCAGGCACTTGAGCCTGCTTGGATCACATCCAACCAGATCGAGTCTGCCCGTATCGCTATGACTCGTTACATCAAGAGAGGCGGTCAGGTTTGGATCAAGATATTCCCTGACAAGCCAATCACAGAAAAGCCAGCTGAAACACGAATGGGTTCAGGTAAGGGTTCACCGGAGTACTGGGTAGCAGTAGTTAAGCCAGGCCGTGTTCTTTTTGAGATCAAGGGCGTTGCTGAGGAAACTGCAAGAGAAGCTATGCGTCTTGCTATGCACAAGCTTCCTATCAAGTGTAAGTTCGTAACTAAAGCAGAGCAGGAGGTTGAGCAGTAATGAAGGCATCAGAAATCAGAGAAATGTCAGTTGATGAGCTCAACGAAAAGCTCACAAGCCTTAAGGAAGAGCTTTTTGCTCTTCGTTTCCAGCACGCTATCAATCAGCTGGATAATACAGCAAGACTCAAGGCTGTAAAAAAGGATATTGCACGCATCAAGACATCTCTGCGTGAGGCAGAGCTTGCTGCGCAGCAGTAAGAAAGGGAGGATTTAGCTAATGTCTACTGAGAGAAACCTTAGAAAAACAAGAGTAGGTAAGGTTGTAAGCGATAAGATGGATAAAACCGTCGTAGTTGCTATCGTTGATAACGTTAAA